>NZ_JBBHJZ010000002.1:0-1097659 GCF_037482895.1 Novosphingobium anseongense
TCCGTCGCCATTTGCGGTTAGCCGTTTCGCATGAGCGACGCAATGAGCCTCCTCGACCCATGTTTCAGAACGAGACAAGCCCTGGCTGATTCATTAAATTAAAGCACCCAATCTCCTAAACCAAACATAGTACAGTTTATCGTTTTGGTTAACGATAGCACATTGCGCATCAGATTATACAAGCATAAATTCTACCGCAGTCTAAGAGGCCCTCGCGGAATGCCTTACACAGCTCGCTTGTTATTAAATTGCCTACATCCTTATAGACATAAATCTCTTCAGTTGCCACTGAAGTCACATTCTTTAAGTTCACTAAATAAAAACCGTCATGCTTTTTTCATCAGAAATTTATATCTAATTTTATGCAGTCTATATAAAAAAATATACGATTCATCTGATGCAATATATCGTCATTCCAGCATCGAATAATGTCGCTAAACTTTTAGCCAATGCCATACCTTTATGACGATATCTCGCTACAAAAATTCAGTCTCATCGCAACCAACCATCGAGTTACTAGATATTTATTTTCCTATGTCATTCCTGAACGGACCAAATCTTCAACTTCGATCTTGTGCGAAATTCGACGAGGTCCCCGGGGTCTCTTCGCGATGTAGACGCCGTTAATCAGCGTTAACCACGGATTCGACACTCCTATTTCAGCATTTCGCTTCATTCGGGCCTCACCATTTCAGAGCGAGGCCGCACGTGAACCACCCATCCTTCGACGTACAAGGCATCAGCCTCTCAACCTTCAGCATCGACGGCTATGCCGATGACGACGTGAAAACCTATGTCGGCCTCGTAGCGGCAAGCGGCGCGAACACGGTCGTTCTGGGCAACGTTTCGTACGTCGACCTCAAAAGCAGCAAGATCACCAGCGTCATTGAGAACGGGTTTAACCAGACCGCTCGCATGGAGGACGTCGCTTCGGCGGTTAAAATCGCCAAAGAAGCAGGCCTTGAGGTAACGCTGAAGCCCCAGCTCGTCACCAATGACCCGGCCTTTGCTCGCTACACGGCTGCGTCCTGGATCAACCTGGTGAACCCGGATCTTCAGATCCAGGACCCAAAGGCGTTTTTCGCAAGCTACAAGACCCATATCCTTGAATGGGCCAAACTCGCCGAAAAGAGCGGAGCCTCGGCGCTCTCGATCGGCAACGAAATGGTCGCCGCCACGAAGCCGCAGTATACCTCATACTGGAACGACATCATCGCCTCGATCCGCGAGGTCTACAGCGGCCAGCTGACCTATGCGGCGCTGGCGCCCGTGATGGCAAATTCCAGCTCCAACGAGATCACGCAGATCGGCTTTTGGGATAAGCTCGATTTCGCAGGGTTCGACGTCTACCCGAGCCTTGCTGCCAAGAATGATCCGACCGTGGCCGATCTCAACGCCGCCTGGCGGAATTTTACGGTCTACGGCAACAAGCAGGACTACGTCGCCTTCCTCGACCAGATGGCCAAAGTGGTCGGCAAGCCGGTCGTCTTCACCGAGACCGGCGCGGCAAGCTTCGACGGTACTAGCGACCGCGTGACCACCACCGATGGCACGATCGGCACGAAGGCAGCTGTCGATTTCGGCGAACAGGCAGATTGGTGGCAGTCGTTCTTCACGACGTGGGCGACCAATCCCCCCAGTTGGCTGAAGGGAGTCTATGTTTTCAACAACGATCCTGCCGACCTCGGAAACGACTACGGTTCGCGCAGCTACAACTTCTTTGGAAAGCCCGCTGAGCAGGTCATTTCGTCATGGTTCGGCGGAGAGACGATAATCGCGGCAGGCCAACGCAATATGGCCAGCGGCCTGACGGACGATACTTTGTATCTGTACGATCCGGCAGAGAATGCCCGGATCGCCGAAAGCGGCAAGCGCGCGTCGCTCGAGACAACGCTCGAAACCGAAGTGACCATCAAGCTGACCGGTGCGCTTCTCAGTGGCTCCGCGCCCGTCATCAACGTGATCATCAATGGCCAGGACTTCGGCCAAGTGGCGCTCAAGCCCATCGACAGCGGATATGTGACGCCGCAGGGCATTCACTTTACGACGACCCAGACCTACACGTTTAGCGTTCCGACTCTCACCTCCATCAATGAGCTCAAAGTAGGCTTCGCCAGCGCTGCTTCGGTGTCCGGAGTCAGCTCCTCGACCTTCTTCCACTCGGTGACCGTCAATGGCGTCGAACTACAGAACGCAACATATTTGCCCTCTTCGGGCGGATCGTTTGCGCAAGCCCTGCCGGTCGGTGGGGCCGGCGGCACGGTAAGCCAGTGGAATGGCGGTTATACAGTGTTCGACGCGGCGCCTTGGAATGACGCGGTAGCGCGCAATGATGTTGGGACTGCCAAATCGCCGATTGCGGTCGATGGCGGCGCGGGCGTCGACGTTGTGAACGTCCTGGGATCCTTTTCGGATTACGTCGTTAAACAACTTTCGGACGGCCGCACCTCGCTGTCCGAGAACGCCGGCCTTCACCAAAATGCCGTGCTGAAAGACGTGGAATTCGTTCGATTCTTCGACAACGGTCTTTTGTCACTAAAGGACGGCGTATATGTTCCGGCTCCGGTGTCGGGCGGAACAACGCCCTCGGTGCCGGCAGTCCCGGGCTCTTCCACGGGCACGCAGCCTGTGCCTCCGACCGTTCCGACGACGCCTGTCACTCCGCCTGCTCCAGCCATCCAGCCTGTGGCCCGTGATGACAGCGTTAAGGTCAAAGCGGACGCATCGTTCGCCAACCTTTACACCCAGCTGCTGAGCAACGACACGGGCGGAACCGGTCTCAAGATTACGGGCGTCGACACGACGGGTACCCTGGGTCAGATCACCTTCGACCCCGTGACAAAGGCGCTAGCCTATTCGAGTTCGGCCGCCAGCGTGGGGCTGAAGGTTGGCGAAACGGCATCGGACAGCTTCCGCTACACCGTTACCAATGCCGAAGGTGGCACGAGTTCAGCCGTGGCACGTGTGACCCTTGAGGGCACAAGCGTTGCGTCGAAATCTTTGATCGGAACCGGCCGCGCGGACGATCTTAAGGGAACCTCTGCAAACGAGACCATCGAAGGCCGTGCAGGTAACGACACTCTGCGCGGCGGTGGCGGGGCTGACCGCCTGATCGGCGAGGCTGGGAAAGACGAACTGTTCGGCGATGATGGCAATGACATCTTGCTCGGCGGCGCTGGCAACGATCGCCTCGAGGGTGGGGCCGGCAACGATCGACTCGCTGGTGATGCTGGCAATGACATTCTCGTCGGCGGCGCTGGGGCGGACACGTTCCTATGGAACGGCGGCAAAGACGAAATTCTCGATTTCCAGGTCGGTGTTGACACTCTGATGGTCAATCCGGGAACGACGGTAAAATCGACGAAAGTCTCGGACTTCGATCGCGACGGCTCAGCGGATCTCAAGATCACGTTCAACAATGGCGGCGAAGTGATTTTGCATCACGTCGCGTTGGCCAATCTGGTGCCGGTGGTGGTGTCGCCTATCGAAATAACCTCGACGACCTGGCTCTGACGACGCTTGCGAGGAGAAGAGATGCTGCCTTCTCCTCGCATGCCCAGGTGCTGATCTGCATCGCCGCCCTTTCAGCTCGATCCCTTGTAGGTCGTCGCCAAATCCGCGAGTATCGGCGTGGCGGGCACGGCGGATCATCTATTTTGAGCACAAAGAAACTTCAGAGCTCGCGCGATTGCTATCAGCACCGATGGCGCCGTCGCGACGCCCTTGTAGGACTGGCAGCGCTGGCCGTTCCCGTGCCATCACGTGTCGGTGCGGGATCATTCTTGCAGGATGTCGCGGGCTCACGCCGAATGCTTTTCGGAGCTGCGGTCAGCGCGGCGCACCTTCGCGATGCGGCGCTATGCGAAGCGATTCTCCGCGAAACCGGATCCCTGACCGCTGAGCTTGAAATGAAATGGTCGCACGTCGAGCGACATGAGGGCCAATTCGAGTTTCAGGACGCGGATGCCGTCGCCAATTTCGCGCATGCGCACCAGAAGCGCCTTCACGGTCACGCGTTGCTTTGGCACCGAAGTATCCCAGACTGGGCCATGAAGGCGGGGCGCCTGCAGGATGACTGGGACAGCATCGAGCGGTTCGTGGCGGCGATGGCCCGGCGGTATTCCGGCGTCGAAAGCTGGGACGTCATCAACGAGCCCATCGGCCCGGCTGAACAGCCAGATGGCCTGCGGCAGTCAGCATTTCTGCATGCCTTCGGACCCGATTACATACGGCGCGCCCTGGTGTCGGCCCGTCGGCATGCGCCTAGGGCAGTCCTGTGCATCAATGAATACGGCATCGAGTACAATACGCCCGAACACGAGCGAAAGCGGCGCGGCCTCGTGCAACTCTTGGCCGAGCTACGACGCGACGGCATCCCGTTAGATTGCGTGGGCGTGCAGGCGCATCTTGACCTATCGCAGCATCACCACTTCGATCCTGCCGTGTTTGCTCGGTTCCTCGACGAATTGGGTGCGATGGGCTTGCAGGTCCGCATCAGCGAACTCGACGTGAAAGAAAAGGATTCCGATGGATCTGTGGCAGAGCGCGATCGCGCGGTTGCGGAAGCGACGCGCAGTTTCCTGAGCGTTGCCCTTCAGAACCGTGCTGTCGGTTCCATCACCTGTTGGGGCCTCTCTGATCGATACTCTTGGCTCGACGTTCCGGCCGGAAATCGTGGGCTCCCGTTCGACACTGATATGCGGCGGAAACCGATGCATTCGGCAATCCTAGACGCCCTTTCCCAACGGCAGGCTTAGATGGCGATCGAGCCTCTTAAAGACGGCGCTGCGCCCAATTCCTTAGCGGCCCGTTTACCAGCGGTGATGACCAACCGCTTAACCCAACCGTGCGATCTTTCCACGCTCCAACCTTCGGCGTGGAACGAGCTTGATGACCGCATTGATAGCCCGCCGCGACATCTTGGCTGGGATGACGGCGATGGCGTTCATTCCCGAGGGCCGAGGCATCGCCATGTCGCCTTCAAAGGCTGAGCTGAAGTCGACAGCTGTGCGACTGGGTACCGCGGTGCGTCCCGAGCAGCTTGTTGCCAGGGACAACCTCGAGCGCACGATCCGACGCGACTGCAGTCTCCTCGTCCCCGAATATCATGGACAATGGAGCGCCGTGGAATGGAACCGGGGAGAGCCATGGTATGGCAATCTCGATCTGATCACCGCTTTCGCGCGCAAGCATGACATGATGGTTCGCGGTCATTCCTTGCTTTGGGAACAGATGACACCGCAATGGGCGCGCGATGAAATGACGCGTGATCGTAGCTGGTCGACCGTCGAGCGACATTTCGCATCGCTTTTGCCGCGCTATCGCGGGAAAATGCGCGAATGGATCGTCGTCAATGAGATGATCGACACCGAAGATGGACACCGGGGCATTCGCCGCAACTCGATGCAGCGCGCCTACGGCAACGACTATATCCGCCGCGCCTTGGAAACCGCGCACGTGCTCGATCCTGATGCCAAGCTCATGATAAATGAGTTCAGCATCGAGCACGACAATCCCGGCGACGAAAGCCGCCGGAACGCTTTGCTGCGGCTAGTGGAAAAATTGAAGACCCAAGGCGCGCCCTTGCACATGGTCGGTATCCAGGGACACCTCGAGCTTGCCAAAGGCAACATCCCGCAGAAGCGGATGTCGAGGTTTCTCAGCGATCTCGTTAGTCTCGAAGTCGAGGTGGCTGTCACCGAACTCGATGTCCTTGAAGATGATCGAAGCCTGTCGCTCGACGAGCGGGATCGCCGCGTGGCGGATCTTACCGCGTCCTTTCTTGACGTGGCGCTCGACCAGCCGAAGATGACAAGCGTCGTGACCTGGTCGATGAGCGATCGTCACAGCTGGCTTCAGGAAAAGTCGCCTGAAACTGAAGCTGCGATGGCAGACGGTGTCATTGACAGTGCTGCGATCAACCGCGGTCTTCCGTACGATGCCAACCTGACGCCGAAACCGATGAATCAGGTCATTCAAGCGGCGATCGCAAAGGCAGGTCAGGCGGGCCAACCAGCCCGAGCCTGACCCGAGCTCGGTTAGAACCGCGTCCAGACGCTTGCGAAGGCGCCGCGCTCTCGCAGCGCATTACGACCATCGATCGTACCGGTGACACCCAGTTGCAGCGTTACATGCGACGAGACGTCATATGCGCCTCCAAGAAAGAGGTTATGATACCGGTGCGGCGAAGAAAAAATGCCGCTTCCCCGGCCATCGGAAATAACGTTGAAGCTGTTGGCAGTGATCAGAAATTTCTCTGACGCTCTGATACCGACAGTGGCGTCGACGTGGAATTCGTTGGGGGGCTCGCCGGCCCGCACGCGATACCCCGATTCCACGGACACGAAGCTACCCTGGCCAAAGGTATAGGCCAACTGTCCGCGAAAATCGTACTCCGCATCAGTCTGCCCGATCTGTGCCAAAGAGTTGCGCTGCGTTTGGCCTGGAATCCTGACCTTCCCCTGCAAGGAAAGAACGACATTATCGTCATTTAAAACGCGGTAGCGAGCGCCGATATCCGTGTACCCGAGGTTGGCGCTATCCGCCCCACCCTCCACGGAGATAAACCGGAAGCTCGGGGTCAGCAGCACAGTGAGGTCGTCGGTCACGCCGTACTCGCCCTGAAGATAAATCTCCGTCTTGCTGATGTCCGGAACATCTGTTGCGGCGCCGTTGTCATCGAAGATCTTGTCGCTCTTCGTGTGGATCACGCTTGTGATGACGCGACCTTGGCCAGCTGGCTGGGTGAACGCCTGGGCATGGGCAACCCCAGGCGCGATACAACATGCAACGATCAGCGCGAGCGGCCGCGACCAAACCCCCATCATTCTACTCCTAATCTCGATTTGGCCTTGAACCCGGCCGATCTTGACGTCGTTCATACCGCCCTGCCCGGAGGCGAACTCCGCGACGTCTCGCCAAGCCTGCGACGAACCAGTTCTGCATTCGCGTCGATCTTCTCGGTGCGCTCCCAGGTCAGGCCGTGATCTCGGCGATACATACCCCATCCGATCCAAAGCGGCACCAACCAGATGAACCACCAGATCCAGATGAAGAGCGGATTGACGCGCAGGATATAATACAGGCGGTCGCGCTTACGATCGAGGACCAGCTTCGTGCGTTTCCAGGTGAGCCAGTACTGCGATCCCATCATTATCACGTAGATCGCCATATTGATCCCGGCCAGTACGTAGGTCCATTCGGGCAAAGGACCGGTGCCATTAATCCAAGTCACCAAGGCCCAGATGCCGACAGGCAAACCGACGATATTGAAGGCCAGTGAGAGGCACGGCGCGAAGTTCAACCAAGCGCGCAACTTCTCGGTGAAGGTGAAATCCATGGCCTTGAGGGGCGTCGTCAAGCTTTGGAAGAAGCCCGCCACCCAACGCTTTCGCTGGGTGATGCCGTGACCGAATGTCTCGGGCACCTCTTCAATCAAGGGCGTCGCAATCATACCCAGTCGGCGGCCATTTTTCCAGAAACGCATGCCGACTTCCGGATCTTCGATGGCGGTCCAAGGGTTAAAGCCCCCCAGCGCGACAAGATCGGAGCCTTTGAAGAACAACCCCTTACCCAACACCCAAAAGGGGTGACGACCGTTTGCGGTCATGTGGGCGTACTTTCGGCCATCCCAGATCATATGGTCGAAAGCGTGAAAGCTAGCCGCGAGGCTGGAGTTGAGATTGCCGGCGACGTTGGTCGACTGCAGCACGTCATAATGGCGGATGCCACGCGCACCGGAGAGGAAATGGTTCGGTGCCGGCGCGCTGTCAGCGTCGATGTAGTTAAGTAGGAAATCTTCGCCACCACCGCGGCGATCCGCAATCTGGTAGAAGGCGTATATCATCTGACGAGTCTTCTTTGCGGGAAGATCGCGCTGCTTCGCTCTGTTGCCCGCATGCCACCAATAGGCTTTCGGGTTCGATTCCCACTGTGCCCACACGACCTCCCAACTCGGATCGCTCGTCGGGGGAATCGGCATGACCTTGAGGAATGTAAACTCCTCCGACAGGCGCTCCAACGAGTCGATCGTGGACGCGTCGTCATGGTTTGGGATTGCGACGATCTCAAAGCGGTCCGCCGGATAGTCAAGTTTCGCAAGAGCTTTGAAGGTCGTGCGCATCGTTGTCTCAAGCTCGCGCAGGACCGGGTAGAGCAGGACGATGTAGGGAAGCGTCTCTCCCGGCGGAATCGCTTCTTCTTCGTCGACCCAATTCACTGGGCGAGTGTAGAAGTAACCCTCAACGAAGAATGAGCAGAGGTACAGGACCTGGGAGGCGATAAATAGAACGACCAATATGGTCGTCAGTAGCGAATCCGACACGCGCAGCGCCCCCTTTGTGTATTATCCACCAGACAGCAAGACCAGCGGAATACGCAACGACGTGCGCACATCCGTTGCATCCTCGGTCGCCCCAGCTTCGACCGACCAGTTGAGGCTTGCTCTGTCTGAAACTCTATAAGTCACGCCGAAAAGAAGGCGTCCAATCTGAAGTTGGCGCGACGTGGTCTGACGTTCGCCAGGCCATTCGGGCGTCGGGTCGATGAGCCGAGTACGGGTCTTGGTCCCGAACGCCCAGCTGTGGGCATACCCGATATTGAGCGTCGCCCGCTGATTGAAGGCGATACCAATGCCAGCGGATAGGGAAATCGAGTCTCCAGGATCCACGTAGCTGATGATGACCGGAGGAAGCCGTGTGTTGACGGCCTTCCCGAGATTGAACGTGTATCCGAGGGTGCCAAAGAGGACTACGGGATCACTAGGGAGGATCGCTGTTATGCTCGGAGCTATTCCGTAGAAACCAGACCCCGTCGCAGCAGCCGTCGCACGACCAAGCGAGTCGCGGGGGATCGAAAAGGGATCTCGACCGGTCGGGAGGATACCTTGCAGATTAGCGATGAGGTAGGGCGAGCCATTCTTGCCATCCCGGATCTGATATCGGGCACTGACCTCGATGTCGCCGATCCCGTTGCCTTTGACCGAGGAATCGATCGTGGCAGCCGCGTCATCGTTGGTGCTTCCCGCAATCGGGGTGACGATCGACGTGTCAGACCGGTAGACATACGGCACCCGGACGCCGACCTCTAGCCGTTTCGTAAGTCCATAGCGTAGCGAACCAGAAGCCGTCAGCACGTCCTGCCGGCTTTCGTTGATATCGAATACGCCTACCAGAATGGATTCGATTAGCTCGATACCGCGAAACACCGCGCGGCTGCGATCGGAGCGCGCATAATCGAACTGAACTTCGCCCGTCAGCTGACCTTTCCTAGAGACCACGCTTCCCTGGCTGTCCAGGACGGCGATCTCAAGGGGGCGATCAGAGTCCTCAGGTGCCTGTCCGACTCTTTCGAGAGGTGTGATTGAGGATTGCTGCGCGAGCGCCCCGGCGGCTGGAGACGTCCGATTGGGTGCGACAGGTGCGGCCGTCGCCCCTACGCTCGTTGGCGAACCGCCATTCGCAGTACGAGCGCCAGCGACAGGTGGTACACCATTGGCGTCAAGCCTCGCTCGCAGAGCCGCAATCTCGGCAGCTTGGCTGTCAATTCGCCTCGATTGTTCACGTATCAAAGCCATCGCAGCATCGAGTTGCCCTTGCACGGACGTACTCGCTGCTGGCTCGACCTGCGCGAGCGCGGGGGTAGTGATGACGAGCCCGATAGCACTAACTGTCGACCCAAAACTCAGGCGCAACCGGCTGCTCAACTTCATTGATTACGAGACCTCAGCGCATCTAGGGCAGTGTTCTCAACGCGAAACATAGCCGATCCCAAGACATCGGGGCTAGCCCCGGAGAGATTTAAGTCGATTGTGGTCTCGACGTCGATAGCCTTGTTATCTGCAGAATTCGCTACGATGCTGCCAAACGCTTGTCCCGCGAGGTGCGTCACCCGAAGCATCGTGTCATCCAGCGTGGCGGTATAGGACGAGCCAATCTTTGACAACGTCACAACACCCGCGCTTGTGACGGTCGGACCATTTGCCCCGATCTCTGAAAAGCCTGCAGGCGTGCCCTCCGCGATCTTTTCGCTCTGGCTCCCCGAACCGACCACAGGCAGGGGTACGCCAGGAGAAAATCGAAAGCCGTTCCGGTTGTCGAATTCTATGGCCACCGGAGTGGTACTCGATGTTTGAGCCTTTTGCGAAACGTTGGCATCCGCAGCGTTCTGACCAGCTGCCGGAACGTAGGCAGCAAAGGAAGCAGGTCCTTCGCTCGCCTGGAAGACCGTTCTTAGAACAATCGCACCGTCTATGGTCGTTTGGGTCTGAACCGCGAGAGCGACGTCGATGCCGTTTGGTAGGCTAAAGCCACCTCGCATCTGCGCCAATTCCTCGTCCGCAACGGGAAAAGCCGAAAAGGGCGTCGCCATCGCCTGCGAAAGCAAAAGAGGCATCAACCAGCTCATGAGATGTCACCATAAAAAGGAGCGGTTAATGAAAGCGCCTGAAGGCTGAGCGGCTCGGAGAATGGCCGCCCGACCGGCGCTCGAGCAAAGGAGACCCACTCCCCGTTCCGGTTAAACCGGGTCTTTGCCTGCAGCTGCTCGTCGTTCAAGATAAAGTACACGCCGTTCCAGACCGTTAGGAATTCCTTGCGCGGCATGGCGGTGAGACCCGAAGATGGGTCACCGACCAGGACCTCGTCCCCACGGATGCCTTTTACGACCACGAAGTGACGATAATTTTTTATGGATATGAGCGCGATACCCGGCAGCCCGGTCTTCTCGACGTCCTCCAAGGAAACCTTGTAGCCATCGGCCTGGAGACCGCGGCTCGCGAGCCAGCTCTTCATATCGAGGAGCGAGAAGCCTAACCTGCGGATCTGCGCCTGGTCGCCCCGAGCCCACATACCCCGAAAGGCGTTATCTTCACGAACGTTGAAATTGTAATGGTAGCGGAGGAGCGTTGCCAGCGCGGCAGAACCGCAGCTGAAGTCAAAACGCTGCCGCACGATGCCGGTGAAACGCATGTCTTCCACGCTGCGCAGGGCAACAGAATAGTCGCCTACCGGCGCTGCGCTTACGAAGAAGCGGACCTGATCCCGAGGGCCGGTTGCACAGCCGGCCAGTGCGCCTGCAAGCGCGACTAGCAGAAGGCCGCGCACATCGCGTCTCAAGGCTGCGCGTTGAAAGAAATATTGACGTTCATTGCGGCATTGATGGCCACGTTATTACCCGTGTTGACGTTCAGGATCGAAAGCCCCGACAGGTTCTGGAAAGCGTTGTCCGAGATCTGAGCGCTACCTGTGGTCGAGTTGTCGCCAATCGAATTCTTGGTCACACCGGCAACCTGCTCAGCGTAAGACAGCTGATTCAGATCTTCGCGTCCAGCGATCCGATGCAGTGCGCCGTCATCAATCGCGGACTCCCCGAACGGTGAGGGATCGCGCAAGCCGACGTCGAGGTTCAGAACATCGTGAGCCGCGGCGTCGAGTTCGGCGGCAGACGCGCCATATTCCAAGGAGAGGCCATTAAAACCGTCAGCAGGATTGGCCATCGCCAGTTGAGGCGTCGCAAGCGTGAGCGCGGCACTAGTAAGCGCCCTGAGGCGAAGAGCGTGCATGAGCATTCCCAACCGAAAAAAGAAAGGCCGGCACTTTAAAGGTGCCGGCCTCACTACATTAGAAGTTCACGTCGCCCGTGCGAGCGGCGATCGAAACGTTTGCGTTCTGCGAAGCACCGACACCCGTGTTCTGGTTGAGAGCCTGAACGCCGGCGAACGCCTGGAACGCGTTACCGCCAACCGAGAGCGAGTTGTCAGTGGTACCGTCCGAAGCGCTGGACGAACCGTTGAACGTCACGTTGACGCCGGTCACCAGGCTTGCGAGCGTGCTGGTGGCGACGACGGCATTGTTACCGAACGCATTCTGCGTGCGGGCGGCACCGTTGCTGACGCCCGACGAGTCCGAGTTGTCGTTGAAGCTGTCAGCAACCGAGAGAGCGAACTCCGTGTTCTGACGGTTGTCGTTCTGCTCCGAGTTGTCGTTGTTGCTGCCGTTGGTCGACGAGTTGTTGAGGCTGTCGCTGATTGCGACATCAACGTTGGTCGACTCGTCCGTAGCTTGGCCACCGTTGTTAGCAGCAACGCGGCCGCCCGAAGCGCCCGACGAGTTGTCGTTCTTCTGCGACTGGTCGTTGTTGCTGTTGTTGGTCGACTTGTTGTTTGCCACATCGGCAACAGCAAGATCAGTATTCTGCGACTGATCGTTGTTGCTGTTGTTCGTCGAGCTGTTCGAATTGTCGTTACCGCTGTTGGTGTTCGACTGATCCTTGAAGCTGTCGGTGATGCCAACGGCCAGGTCGGTGTTCTGCGACTGGTCGTTGTTGCTGCCGTTGCCCTGGTTCGAATTGTCGGACTGGTCGTTGCCCTGGTTCGAATTGTTGTTCAGGCTGTCGGTCAGCGCGACATCGGTGTTGATCGACTTGTCGTTGTTGGTGTCCGTCGCAGTGGCATTGTTGCTGCCATTGCCCTGGTTCGAATTGTCGTTGAGGCTGTCGGTCAGCGCGACATCAACCGGCACGTTGTAGTTCTGCGAATTGTTGTTGCCCGAGTTATTGCCCTGGTTCGAATTGTCCGTGGCGTTGATCGGGGTGCTGTTGTTCGAATTGACAACGTTGCCCGACAGGTTGCTGCTGCCCTGGTTGGAATTGTCCGAGCTATCGTTTTGCTGCGAGTTGTTGTTGTTCGAGTCGGACGTGGCGCTCGAGCCGCCCTGCGCTCCGTTCTGCCCGGCGCTAACATCAGCGTGGGCGATGGAGGGCATCGCGATTGCGAGCGCAGCGACTGAGCAAGCCTTAAGGAATTGAATCTTCATCTCAAACTCTCCTGGGTTTGCACACACTGCGCGGATCAGCCCCCACATGTGTGGCGCCACTCGGGCACCATTAACTAATAATAAACCTCTTTCGATTCCGCTTCCCCCGCATGGCAGGATTCGCCACCCTCAAATGGCGGTTTCGAAATTTAGTCGACCAATCGCATGTTCCGTTGCGGGACAGTCTGAACGGATGCGCGAAGCAGGAGGGCGACAAGTTCGCCCTGGCGATTCGTCCCAGTCTTTTGGAAAATTTGCTTGAGGTAAGAGC
Organism: Novosphingobium anseongense; assembly: GCF_037482895.1. Lineage (NCBI taxonomy): Bacteria > Pseudomonadati > Pseudomonadota > Alphaproteobacteria > Sphingomonadales > Sphingomonadaceae > Novosphingobium > Novosphingobium anseongense. Next base: position 13,084 of record NZ_JBBHJZ010000002.1, read on the forward strand.
GGGCGGTGTACTCTTTGATTCCCAGCCGGTCGGCCGCTTCCGTGATGCTGTGACCTTTCACCATCAACTCGGCCACCCTGCTTTCCATCGCTGAGAGACGATGAAACTCGCATGCGGGCTTGATCGACGAGGCAAAATTACATTCCGGATCGAATATGCACAGGATAGCCGCGGCCTGGTCATTTTGCAGCGCCGAAGACCCCATCGGGTTCACAGACAACATGACAGGGCGTCCGCGTGCTCGGTTTAGCGCGATGACCGGCGCCTCTAGGGTGCTTGAGTCCCGCCCGGAAACGACATGCTCGATTGCCGCTTGGAGGCGCAGACTGTCGCTTAGGGCTGTTGCACGGATGACGTCATCGGTGAGACGCAGCGCCCTACTCTCATCACAGATCCGTTCCGCGGCATCGTTTGCAAACAATACGTTCGCATAAGCGTCGACAATCACGATTCCGACCGCGGACAGATTCGCCGCCGCCCGTAGTCGGCCTGCGGACGCCTGGCTTCTGAGGGTGACCTCGCACAGGTGGAAAAAGGGGGCCGCCTCTTCTACCAGCTCCGGCAACGCCAGCTCCAGTCGCTCCCGGCCGTAAAGGTCGTCAGCAACCGAACCGACGACGGTCACACTCCCACTCGCGAGCGGAAACTCGATCTGCAGCCAATCATCGGTGCAATCAGGCAAGCGACTCCACTGCCAACGCGGCTGCGGCTTCTCGCCGCGGGCCCAGGATCTAGCCGAAAGCGAGCGCATCACCTTCGAAACCGACAAGACGCCACTCGTGGCAATACATTTCGCCCCGGCAAGTTCATCGTGCCAGACGAATGCGACTGCGGTCGCGCCAAAGCGAACGCGCAATCCATCGGCGTAAGCCTGGAGAGGCGCCTGGACACCGTCGTCGAGGTCAACCGGCGCCGATACCGATGCCGTCCAGCCCGAAGGCGCCATGGATCGTTCTACGAACGGCGGGCGGAACGATCTACCTTGCATCTCGATCATTGGAGGACCTCCAAACCTGAGGTCACCAGCGGATCAGCGTCGCTGCCTGTTTTAAACCAAGAGATCGTGGAAGCCAGCCCTTGGTCAAGGCTGACCGTGGGCTGCCAACCCAGCACGGTTTTAGCCTTTGTGATATCGGGTCGACGACGATGGGGATCATCACAAGGCCGCGGCAGGAATTCCAGGTCGATCGGAACGCCCGTGAGCTGCGAGATCCTCTGGGCCAGCTCGAGGATGCTTACCTCTTCCGGGTTACCAAGGTTGATCGGTCCCGGCTGCTCCCCCTCATATCGCATCATGGTGATCAACCCTGCGATCATATCAGCCACGAAGCAAAAGGACCGGGTCTGGAGCCCATCGCCATAGATGGTGAGACTTCCACCGCCCTGGATTTGCTTGATGAGGTTCGAGACCACACGGCCGTCGTCGGGTGCCAGACGCGGACCATAGGTATTGAAGATCCGAACCACACGGACCTGCACACGGCCCATCCTCTCGAAATCGAATGCCAGGGTTTCCGCGGCCCGCTTGCCTTCGTCATAGCAAGCGCGTGGCCCGATAGGGTTCACATTGCCGCGATAGGTCTCGCGCTGCGGATGCTCAAGCGGTTCGCCGTAGATCTCACTCGTCGACGTAAGCAGGAAGCGGGCACCGGTGCGCTCGGCCAGTTGCAACAACTGGTGTGTGCCAAGAACGCTAGTAAGAAGAGTGTGCTCTGGGTCGCGCTGATAAATGGGAGGCGAAGCAGGACAAGCGAGATTATAAATCTCATCGAAATGTCGCTCCATTACCTCAGCGGGCAATGGGGCGGAAACATCAGCCTCAAGATAGCTGAACTTGGGATGTGTCAGCGCGCCCTCTAAGTTGGCGAGATGGCCAGACATGAAATTGTCGACACAAATGACTTCCATCCCCTGCTCGAGAAGAGCTTCACAGAGATGAGAACCAAGAAACCCGGCGCCGCCCGCTACAAGCGCGCGGCCCTTCCTCAGAATGGCGGTCATACATTCCCTCTATTTTCAGGCGGGACTGGTTATGTCACCAATCCGCGCAACTCGAGTTCATTTTTGGCTTCGCTGACCCGGTCATTTATATTTTGCGTAACCACCCATTCAGCCAAATCGACCAAACGAGCGGAAAAATCTTCTTTAGGATTGAAACCCAGGACATCGCTGGACTTCGTCACATCGGCAATACAGTGGCGGATGTCTCCGACACGACCTTTGCCAACCAATTCTGGTTCGATGCTGGACCCCATTGCCGTCGCAAGAGCCTTTGCAACGGAGTTCACCGTACGAGGCTGGCCGCTCGAGACGTTGAACACGCCATCGCATTCCGTTTTCCCTTCAAGGGCCAACACGAAAGCCCGAGCAACATCGTCAACGTGGACAAAGTCGCGAAGCTGTTCGCCATCCTCAAAAACCAAGGGCGGCTGTCCGCTTGCGATCCGCGACGCGAAAATCGCAAGCACGCCCGTGTAAGGGTTTGATAGGGCCTGTCCCGGGCCAAACACGTTCCACAAGCGCAAAGACGATGCCGTCATCCCGTAGGCGGGCGCGACCGTCATCGTCAGCTTTTCCTGGACATATTTGCCTATGGCATAAACTGATGCGAGGTTTGGACGCTTCGTCTCGGGTGTCGGAAGTGGCTTTAAGGGCCGTCCATGCGAGTCGACCGGATCCCATTGCCCAAGGGCGAGAGCAGCACCGTCTCGAACGACATCCTCCTGCACCGCGCCGTCGACGTCGATGTAAAGGCCTTCGCCATATATGCTCATCGAGGATGCAGTCACGATACGTTGAACCGGCTGCTGCGACAGGACCTCCATGAGCACGGCTGTGCCGAGGTCGTTCACCGACGTGTAGCGCTCGATCGCATACATGCTCTGACCGACGCCGACCTCAGCAGCGAGATGCACAACCCGGTCTACGCCCGCCAATGCAGCGCGTAGCGCATCCGCATCGCGAATATCGGCGAGAACACGATCGTCACTTTCAAGATCGGGCCAGCCTTGACCTGAATGAACTTGGTCGATGAGAGAATCGAGCACCCTAACCCTGCAGCCGCGCGCAGTAAGTTCGCGAACAACTGCACGACCGATGAAACCGGCGCCCCCGGTAACCAAAATCCGCTCGCCCTGCATCGAGTCTCGCTAGCCCCCTTCGACGATCGACTTGGCGCACATGCCCAACGACTCGTCGTCACTGATTTATCACACATTGCTAATCGCGCACTAGTTAGTTTCTGCCAGATCAAGTCGCCAGGCTCATTTTGACACAGCCCCTGGTGACGCATCCCCAAAACGAATAACCAACTAGGGGTGAACCTCACAGTTCATTGAAGAACATCTCGTTAATCTTGGACAAATTAACCACCGCTGAACTTTATACTTAGACAGCAATGCTGCAACTTATCCAATTCCGATATATTGATTCAGATCAAGATCTTGAACCAAGCACAGAAATTTGGAGGTGATGCGCGCGCATTCCGGTTCCAAAACGCCGCCAATCGGAAATGGTTTCAGCGGGTTACGGTAAAATTGCGTATTGCAATTCCGACGTGGCCGCTGGCCGCACATGCGGAGAGCTCCTGCGGCGCACGCATTACCCGTGATCGCCGCAGCGGGGATGCCAAAGCGAGCAGCAAAATCGAAGAGAAGTGCCACGGCCCCACTTCCGCGCTCACCGCCTGAGAGAAGACAGCAAAGGCCCGCTCAGTGGGCCGAGGCAGGCTTGGGTAATGCGCTGGCTCCCCGAGTAGGATTCGAACCTACGGCCATTCGATTAACAGTCGAATGCTCTACCGCTGAGCTATCGGGGACCATGGACGAAGCGGTGATCGTCCAGCAGCTTCTACAACACGAGGCCATCCCATCAACATCCCATTTCGAGACGCCGGAGTTTGCTATGCAACCCGTACTGTGAGCCTATCGCTGTGTCCCAGACCAAGCTTGAGGGAAAGTGCGAATTCCAACAGGATGTCAGCTGGGCGCGAGGCTTCGCGGATATCACCTGCCGATGGCGTGATAATTCATTCCCGCTGCCTCGGCTGCGCTGCGATCGTAGACGTTGCGTAAATCAACCAGAACAGGCTTTTCCTGCAGCGCTTTCATTCGCTTGAGATCAAGCGCACGGTAAGCGTTCCATTCCGTAACGATCACCGTAGCAACCGCGCCTTCGATCGCTTCCCACGGATCGTCGGTGAAGATCACGTCGTCGAGCACCTTGCGCGCCTGATCCACGCCTTCTGGATCGCAGGCGGCAATCGTCGCACCGGCATCCTGCAGCGCGCGGATGATCGCGATCGACGGCGAATCGCGCATGTCGTCGGTGTTGGGCTTGAAGGTCAGCCCCAGGATCGCGACGCGCTTGCCGCGCACGTCGCCGCCCGCCGCGGCTATGACCTTGCGGCCCATCGCGCGCTTGCGGTTGTCGTTCACCGCGACGACGGCTTCGACGATGCGCTGCGGCGCTTCGAAGTCCTGCGCGGTCTTGAGCAGGGCGATCGTATCCTTGGGGAAACACGAGCCGCCATAGCCGGGGCCGGCGTTGAGGAACTTCGAGCCGATGCGGTTGTCGAGGCCGATGCCGCGCGCGATCTCGCGCACGTCGGCGCCGACCTTCTCGCAGAGATCCGCGATCTCGTTGATGAAGGTGATCTTTGTCGCAAGGAAGGCGTTGCCCGCATACTTGGTCAGTTCCGCGCCGCGACGGCTCATCTCGACCAGCGGCGACTTGCCGCCGAGGAACAGCGGTCGGTAGATCTCGCGCATGACCTCGAGCCCGCGCTCGTCCTCGCCGCCGATGACGATCCGGTCGGGGTGCTTGAAGTCGGCGATGGCGGCGCCCTCGCGCAGGAATTCGGGGTTCGAGATCACCGCGAATTCGGCCTTGGGATTTGTCTCGCGGATGATGCGTTCAACCTCGTCGCCGGTGCCGACGGGTACGGTGGACTTGTTGACGATGACGGTGAAGCCGTCGAGCGCCTCTGCGATCTCCTGCGCGGCGCCATAGGCATAGGAGAGGTCTGCATAGCCGTCGCCACGACGCGATGGCGTGCCCACGGCGATGAATACGGCATCGGCCTGTCGCACCGCGGCGGCCAGGTCGGTGGTGAAGGACAGGCGCTTGGCCTTGACGTTGCCGGCGACGAGATGATCGAGTCGCGGTTCAAAGATGGGCACCTCGCCCGCGTTCAAGGCTGCGATCCTGGCCTCGTCCTTGTCGACGCAGGTCACGTCGTGACCAAAATCCGAGAAGCAGGCTCCTGAAACGAGCCCAACATAACCGGATCCGATCATCGTGATGCGCATGAGTAGCTCCTGGTTCAAGGATCGAACCTGCCTGGGAATTCTTCGGGCGGCAACAGATGAAGTTATGGCTTTTCAATATCGTATCAAGTTTGCGCGCGGCCGAGCCCACTGACCTGAGACGTATATCGCGGGTAACGCGAACCCGAGGTCGAGCCCGGGACTACAGACCTGGCGGCCGTGCCGACGCTTGTTGCAGCGCCGATATCCGTGGGCACGGCCACCTCGTCCCTCCCCGCAGCAAGATGTTAAATTGTTCAAGGTATTCGTGCGCCTCCGCTCTTGGAAGGCTGCCAAAATGCCCATGTCATTCACCCTGATTATGGCTCTGAAATGGGGCGTTCCGGAGATTCCTCTCGTGGCTCCTCCAGCCTTCGTTGACGCGGTTAGTGACCAAGAGCTGGCAAGTTCGAGAGCAGGGATCGGGTTGGGTCGCGTGTTGGCCGAGGAAAGGCAAATGACCTCCCACCTTCCGCTCGCTAGCGCTGGATCTGTTCGAGAAGCGCAGGACCAGTTCTGGTGGTCTTCCGTAGGCGCGAAGTACCAGCAATTGCCCGAGCAGGAGAAAGGCGCCCTGCCCCCCTTAGCCCTCGCTCTTGCTTTTTCCCCCTCTTCCGCCGGGCATTATCTATCGCTCGAGCAAGTGGAAATTACGCCGGGCGGCAGAGCAACAGTCAGCGTCAGCTTTAGTTTCGGGGAAATACGGCTTCCAACGTTCTAAGCCGGAATGGCCTTCCACCCGCTGGTCATCGGTCACGTCGTAGGGCCATCCGAATCAGATGAATGGATCACAGGCTCGCCGTGCCGTTCGGCCCGGAAAGACCGGAAAGACCGGAAATTACTGAGTCAACTGAACCCGCGACGGCGGCCTAAAGCATCAGACGTTAGCTCTAGAAGGTTGTTAATCGAAAACGGCTTCTTGAGCACCGGGATATGCTCGAACTGGGCGGGAATTTCCGCGCTAGAGTGGCCGGTGGTAAAGGCCCAAGGTATCCCGAGGTCATCGAGCCGCCGCGCAACGAGGAGCGAAGTCTGATCCTGGATTTGCAGATCCAGGATTGCCGCATCGACTTGGCAGCTTTCCAGGAGGGCCAGGGCACGGGGAACGGTCTTTGCTGGCCCTAACACGCGGTGACCGGCAAGATGGAGGGTCTCCTCTATCAGGAAGCCGTTGAGCAAATCGTCCTCTACGACGAGAATGCTCGCGGAAACTGATTGCGAGGCACTGGGATCAGATTTCGCGTTGAGTTTCATGGCGTTAGAATTGACGATTATGGTTATCAAGGCGTTAATGCTGGAGGCTCTCGACGCTTCTGTCGCACGCTTGGTCGTAGCCGTTTTCAAGGCTCGCATCCTACGCGGTACGCCTGGCCTGAGATCCCGTTGACTAAGGATGCACGTCCTTACCATGATCCATTCGCCCCGCATTTAAACTGACTCGCGAAGGCAACTGCCGAACGAGTTGGGAAAATTCGCAACGCGCTCAAGCGCGAGGGCTTCCTCAATTTTGAGGCCCGCTTCAGCGGAAAGGCGTTGTTCAAGCAGCAGAATGAGAGAATGATTAGGGGCGCGACTCGGGGGGAGGGCACGCCGTGACTCAAGTCGAACTGAATGAGATTTGGGTGAAAGCCCGCAAAGGGGGGCACCAGAATTGGGCCGCCTCTGACTTGGGGGACATCCACCTGCTACGGGCAAAGACGCCACCCTATGAAGTGTGGGAGCGGAGCGGCCCGCGAGCGGAGTGGACCCTGCAAGACACTCCTACTCTTTGAGTAACGAATTGGGTTCTCGATAGAGCACGTGCCAATCCCTCGCGACGGCTGACGCCGCCCATGCGGACCCGCGGGGGTCATGCGACGGATATAGTACCATATCGAGCGCGCCCACGTCTAAGAGCCTGGGCATGGTGATCTGAATGTCCACAGGGCCGCCATTCGGTCGCATTAGACCTAAGCGTCACCATCAAGCCTTTGGCGTGCGGTCTTCTGGACCGCGGGAAATAGCTCGCCGGGCCGATCGGTGAAGTCGGTTCGCCGAGCACATCGTCTTCGCGCAGCCATGTCGAAACGGCTTTCTCGCTCTGGTGTTTCCGGTTGCATGTGTGGAGAGGTCGTCGGGACCGCCGTGAAGAGTCAGGCGATCCCGGAACTGCTCGATTGCTGCTCTGTTGGATGGATGAAGGAGCGCACAATGTCTGACGACAAAACCAAGCAGGGCCGCGACCGGAAATTCATTGCGCGGGGCGAGCCGTACGAAGTTCGCCACTTCGCTGACACGCACGACATATCGATCGAGCTGGCTGAGAAGCTGATCAAACAGCACGGCAATAGCCGCGAAGCCCTGGACGCCGCCGCCAAGGCGATGAAGGCCTAGCCGATGCCCGTATCCGAACTGACGGCCGTAAAGCGGATTGCCCGGGTCATCGCCGCAGAGCACCTAAGCATCAACGCCGAAGGCTGAGACTTCGGTCGCCGACGAGATTGACGCTGAATGGTTCAACTACCTGGCGATGGCGGTCGCGGTACTGAAGACGATGCGCGAGCCGGACATTCTTTTGGCAAATGCCGGTGATCCTGCAATACGGACGGCGACGATTGGAGCGGCTGTCGGCGACAACGAGGGCGATGACACCGATTGAGGATGCGCCAGTTCGCGCAGATAGGAAAACTGACCAAGCTCCCCCGCCTTGTCAGATCCGCGACCAGGAGGACGATGAGGTGGCTCTGAAAGATGGCCATGTCGACTTCCCGATCGAGTCGCCTATTGAGCTGATCGGATCCTGCAACCGCCTCCTCGATGTGCTGGGCATCCCCAAGGAGGATGGCAACGTCTATGGCGTCGCCGGCTAGCAACGCAACTGGCCGCTACGCGTCGTCTTCGCCCGCCGCCTTATCGTCCATTTCAGAGTTGATGCGGTTCGCGGCCTCCTGGGCTTCGGCAAAGGTGCTATGCTCACTTAAATCACTGACCGCGCCATGTTTCAGCAGGCGAACGTGATAGCGCAAGATCCCATCGGCTGATGAGCCCTCAACAAAAACGAATGATTCCACTACGACCTCGACATTTCCCGAAGTCTTTTTAACGCATGCTATGAAACGGCTGAACGGCATATTTTTGCGCTGTTTCAAAATGGGTTAGCCGCCGGGATCGCCAAATTGCGAAAGCGATCGGCAACCCGGTATTAACGATGATGCCTCTAGGGGCGGATCGCGGGCTCGGCGTCAGCCGTGACCGGGCCCGCACCTCCACGGACGAAACACCGAAGGTCCAAGTTCGCGGAGCGCTATACTCGCGACAGCCATCGCGCGTCGCAATAGCGGTTTGTTAACCACGGGGCGCTACGACCGCTGCTGCAAGCAGGTCACGCCTTTGATCCCGTGTGGCCAGCTCCCTGCTCGAGGGTGCCTGCATCTCCAGCCAGGCACCCTTCTTTTTTGGAGCGCAAGCGCGCGAAAAGCTGACGGGCCTGTTTGACCCCAAAAAAGAGAACCCCCGCCGAAGCGAGGGCTTTGAGGTTCGCGCTGTCAACGGGTCGTGTTAGTAGCAGCGCGACATTCGAGAAGAATGCCTCGCGCCAGTGCAGTTAGCCTGGATGACTGTCAACAACCCGAAAGCTTCCGCAACGATCCAGTCCGCGAAGCCGCAGCCTTACTTTCGCGATGATTTTACAGCCCCGGGTATGCTCGGATTTGAGCTAGGGCGCCGCCTCCCGAAAGAGTGAAGGTTCTTCTGGTTCGGAGATGCGGGAATTGCGAAGCATCTCGAAGCCGTAGGCGCCGTTATGGCCAGCACATGGCTGAGAAGCTGCCGGTCAAGATGGTCGAGGAGCCTTATGCCGTGGTTTGCAGGATCTGCTGCTAGGCCGCGACGGCGACGTTCGCTTTCAAGCCGTCGAGGTAGTCCGCCCACCACTGCGCCATCTCGACGCGCTCGCTCCAATGCGCACCGCGATGGTACGCGGATCGTACGCTGTCGCGATCTTTGTGCGCCAAAGCGCGTTCGATCGCATCGGCAGACCATTTTCCAGATTCGTTCAGCAGAGTGCTCGCCATCGCCCGAAATCCGTGGGCTGTCATCTCATTACCGGAGAAGCCTAGTCGCCGGAGCGCTGCATTGACGGTGTTTTCCGACATGGATTTAGTGGACGTGCGGATAGAAGGGAAAACGTAATTGCCCCCGCCCGTGAGCTTCTGCGCCACCTTGAACAGCCGTATTGCTTGCTTCGAGAGCGGGACGACGTGCTCCTGCCGCGCTTTCATCTTTTCAGCCGGGATTCGCCAGATGGCCCTGTCGAAATCGAGCTCCCGCCATTCCGCGCGGCGAAGCTCACCCGGCCGCACAAACACGTAAGGAGATAGTTGCAGCGCGATTCGGGTAATCGACAGCCCCTGCCCTTCGTAGCCGTCCATCGCGCGTAGCAGTTCGCCGACCTTGTCGGGATCGAGAATAGCCGCCAAGTGCTTGGGCTTCGGCCGCGCGAGCGCGCCGCGCAAATCACGCGTAGGGTCGACGAGCGCGAGCTGATTGGCCACTGCGAAACGGCAAACGCTGCCGACGAATTGCAGAGCTCGGTGCGCCTTCTCATCGTTCTTCGCAGCCTCGAAAGGCCGGACGGCTTCGAGGACATCGTATGGCTTGATCTCGGAGATGGGGCGATTGCCGAGCGACTTTTGAAGGATCTTCACGAACCAGCGGCGTTTGATGATGGTGTTAGCCGCCAGACCCTCGCGTTCGTTCTTGGCGATGAAGGCCTCTGCGACAGCACTGAAGGTATTGGCGGCGCTGATCTTCGCTGCCCGGATATCCTGGCGCTTCTGCTCAGCCGGATCGATCCCGTTGGCAAGCTGCTTGCGAGCTTCATCACGGCGACCGCGCGCCTCCCGCAGGCTGATTTCAGGATATGTCCCTAACGATAGCTTCTTCTCGGTTCCGGCCAAGGTCCGGAATTTCAGCTTCCAAAGCCGCCCCCCGGCCGGAGTCACGAGAAGATAGAGGCCTTTTTCGTCGGCCGCCTTGTAGGGCTTTTCTCGCGGCTTGAGCGTGCGAATCGCGGTGTCGGTCAGTGACATTGGGGGCCTCCGTTTTCGGCGCTACCGAAAGGCCCCCACGCCGGCCCCCATTTCATCCGAATGCGGGCGAATGGGAGTGAACCCAGGCGGTCAGGCCTGGGCTAAATCTAGCGAATTTCCGGGGTTTTCTCAACCGTTCGCGGTATCTGGCGAACGGACAGGTGGTGCCGCTTAGGTGACTCGAACACCTGACCCCATCATTACGAATGATGTGCTCTACCGGCTGAGCTAAAGCGGCGTGCCCCCGGACATTGCCTTCGGCAGGGGCAGGCCTTTAGCCAGCACCTGCCTCGGGCGCAAGGGCCGTTTTGCCTGTTTTTCATTCGCGAGATCATTCTTGCCGCGCGGGCCGTCACCGATATGGTCGCGCGGACGCAAGGGGCCGATCCAGAGCCGCACGGAGAGAACCATGGCCGATACCGCCGCCAGAATCGCAGATGGGCCGCAGATCCGTTACGAAACGCCGTTCCCGAAGGTGGCGCGCATCGTTCTCGACCGGGCGGACAAGCGCAATGCCCAGGGCACGGTGATGACCTACCAGCTCGATGCGGCGATGCGCCGCGCCTGCCAGGACGATTCGATCAGCGTCATCGTCCTCGCGGCCGAGGGCGATCATTTCAGCGCCGGACACGACCTGTCGATGTCCGAAGCCCCAGCCGCGGCCGAAGCGGAGCGCGTCACGCTCTGGGGCCAGTATGGCGGGCCGGGCTGGGAAGGCATGTATGCGCGCGAGCGCGAGGTCTATCTCGAGATCACCGAGCGCTGGCGCAATGCACCCAAGCCGGTGATCGCCGCGGTCCAGGGCAGCGTCATCTCGGGCGGGCTCATGCTGATGTGGATGGCCGACATCATCGTCGCAGCCGACGACGCGCGCTTCCGTGACAACACGGGCTCGGACATGGGCGTGCCCGGGGTCGAATTCTTCAACCATCCCTTCGAGCTCGGCGTGCGCCGCGCCAAGCAGTTCCTGTTCACCGGCGGTTGGCTGTCGGCCCATGCCGCCGCCGCCGCGGGCATGGTCAACGAGGTGGTGCCGCGCGCCGACCTCCAGGATCGCGCGCTGGCGCTCGCCGAGGAGATCGCGCGGACCGATCGTTTCACGCTCAAGCTCATCAAGGATTCGATCAACACCGCGCAGGATGCGATGGGCCGCGGCGCGGCGATGAAGGCCGCTTTCGCCAACCACCAGATCGGCCACCTGCAGAACATGCTGCTCCACGGCTTTCCGATCGACGTGACCAAGCTGCCCGAATCGGTGCGCCGGCATCTCGAAGCCGCGCTGGCTGCATCCAAGACAGAGGGCTGAAAGGTGGCCGAAGTCCTGCTCGGAGACGTGCCCGCACGCAATGCCGCGCGCCTCGGCACCGACCGCTGGGCCTTGCGCCATGGCGACGCAGTGCTGTCTTGGGGCGAACTCGCCGAGCGCGCGCTGCGCCGCGCCCATGCGCTGACCGGCCAGGGCGTATCGCAGGGCGATCGTGTGGTTCTCGCGCTGCCCAACGCCAATGCCCTGTACGAATGGACTTTCGCGCTCTGGAAGCTCGGCGCGACGCCGACCGTGGTTTCCCCCCGCCTGCCCGCGACCGAGCTCGAGGCGATCGTCGCGCTGGCAGAGCCGCGCGCGGTGGTCGCAGCCGATCCCGCGCTCCAGGCCGCACTGGGCGCCCTGCCCGAGCATTTCGGCCGAGACCATGCCGATGGTTCGCCGCTGGCCAGCAAAGAAGCGCCGCACTGGAAGGCGATGACCTCGGGCGGATCGACGGGGCGTCCCAAGCTGATCGTCGACGCGCTAAGCTCGCGGATGGACGACGGCTTCCGCGGCCTCGCCATGCCCGCCGACGGGGTCATGCTGAATCCCGCGCCGCTCTATCACAACTTCCCTTTCGCGATGACCCACATGATGCTGATGCACGGCACCTCGGTCGTCGGCATGGCGAAGTTCGATGCGACCGAATTCCTCGCGCTGGTCGAGCGGTATCGCGTGCAATGGGTCAGCCTCGTACCGACAATGATGCAGCGGATTGCGCGCCTTCCCGAGGAAGCCAGGCTCGCGCACGACCTGTCCTCGCTCGAGACGGTCTGGCACACGGCGGCGCCGATCCCCGCTTCGCTCAAGCGGTTCTGGATCGACTGGCTCGGTCCAGAGCGGATCTGGGAGATGTACGGCGGCACCGAAGGCTTCTGCACGACCCAGTTGAACGGCAGCGAATGGCTCGCGCACCGAGGCTCGGTCGGCCGGCCCGCGGGTGGCGAACTGCTGATCCGCGGCGAGGACGGTGCACGATTGCCAGCGGGTGAGATCGGCGAGATCTTCATGCGCAAGGCCGGCGCGGGCGCGCCGAGCTACGCTTACGTCGGTGCCGAACCGCGGCGGCTCGACGATGGCTTCGAATCGCTCGGAGATCATGGCTGGGTCGACGACGACGGCTATCTCTACATCGCCGACCGGCGCACCGACCTGATCGTTTCCGGCGGGCACAACGTCTATCCGGCCGAAGTCGAGGGCGCGCTGCTCGAGCATCCGGCCGTCGCCGAAGCCGTGGTCATCGGCCTGCCCGACGACGATCTCGGCGCGCGCGTCCATGCGGTGGTGCGACTGGAGGACGCCGCGAATGCCGACGCCGAAGCGCTGATCGCTTTCGCGGCCGAGCGCCTGGTCGCCTACAAGCTGCCGCGGGCGGTGGAGTTCACCGGACAGCCCCTGCGCGACGAGGCCGGAAAGGTTCGCCGCGGCAAGCTGCGCGACGATCGCATAGCCCAGACGGTCGGCTAGAGGCGGCCCAGCAGCAGCGCCATCGGTGCGGTGCAATCCGCGGTGTTGCGCGTCACCGTGCCTCCTTCGCGCCCGCCCGCTCGCGATCGGCCTCGGCAGATGCCAATTCCGCCACGTATTCGTAGCTCTGGGGCGCCTTGTGCGCGGCCAGATGCTGCTTGGCGTGGGCGCGTAGTGCGGTGTCCATGCCGGCAGCGTCGACCCCCGGCCGGAGTTGGACGATCGCGTGGACGCGGCGGTTCCACTCGGGATCGGGCAGTCCGATCACTGCGACGTCGGCAACGTCCGAGTGCTGGAGCAACGCCGCCTCGACCTCGCTGACAAAGACATTGCCACCGCTGGCCAAGGCATCGTCGCCACGATCGGTGATGTAGAGATAGCCGTCGAGATCGACGCGGCCGTGGTCGCCGCTCGAGGTCCAGCCGCCGGGAAGCCGATGGGTCTCGTCCTCGGCGACATATTTGAAGCTGTCGCCGGTGCCGCCGAGCGGCCGGAAGAACAGCTCGCCCTCCTCGCCCGGCGGCACGGTATGGCCTTCGGCATCGACCACCAGGGTCTCGACCCCGCTCGGCCTGCCGACGCTGCCCGGATGCTGCAGCCATTCGTCGCCACGCAGAAAGGCGGCGGCGACGCCTTCGGACATGCCGTAGCCGAGCTTGATCGTCTCGGGGCTGGTCAGTTCGATCAGCGCGCGGATCGCCCAGTCGGGTGTGGCGCCGGCGCCGAGGATCACGTTCTCGATGGAGGTCAGGTCGCGATCCTGGATCGTCGGGCTCTTGAGCAAACGCACCGTGATCGCCGGCACCAGCGCGACGAAATTCACCCGCTCACGCTCGACGAGGTCGAGGAACTGCTCGGGCTCGAAGCGCTCCATGACGATGACGCGGAAGTCCTCGGTCAGCGCGCGGAACAGCAGCGCGAAACCCTGCATGTGATAGAGCGGCGTGCAGACGAGATGCACCGGATGGCGGTGGTGCGTGTTGTCGGCAAAGCTCGAACGGCCGCCGACCAGACCCATGCCGCTGGCGCTGCCGAGCGCGGTGGTGACCTTCGGGGCGATCAAGGTCGGCGCGGTGCTCAGAGCCTCCGACGCGGTCATCCAGGCCGGCGCGGCGATCAGCGAGCAGGGCAGGCTCGCGGGATCGACCGGCGCGGCCTGGGCGATCGCGGCTGCGGCGATCTCGTCCTCGCCGATACCCGCCTCGGTGACGATCAACGCCGGATGCGCCATCGCCACGAGCTGCGCGCGTTCGCCCGCGGTCAGGTCCCAGCGGATCGGTGCGACTGTGGCCCCCAGCCGCCAGGCCGCGAGCGCGGCGAGGACGAAGGGCACCGAATTGGGCAGCTGGATCGCGACCGTGCAGCCCAGCGTCACCCCGCGTTCGGCGAAAAGGCGCGCCACGCCCGCCGAGCGCCAGGCAATATCCCGCCAGGTGAGAACTTCGCGGTGGCCGCTCGCCGGCGACTTGCCCGCCATGATGAGCGCGGTGACATCGGGATGCTCGCGCGCGATCTGGTCGATCCGGTCCAGCCAGCTGCCCAGCGGCGTGGTTTCGTCCATGTCCGTCTCCTGACATCGACCTCCCTGACGTCCGGCGACTCCGCGCTGTTTTCTATCAGTGATCCGACGGCATGGGCAAAGCAGTCAGCACCGTCAACGCGGATCACCCCCGTTCTGGAGGTTCGCGCGCGACGGTGCTCCGCGAGCCGAAGATCAGGCCGCGTGCAGAACGCAGTGGTAAGAGGAATCCTCGAGCGCACGGCCCGCGCCGAGCGCGACGCAGTCGAGCGGGTTCTCGGCCACGCGCACCGGCAGCCCGGTCTCCTTCGAAAGCACCGTGTCGATCTCGGCGAGCAAGGAGCCGCCGCCGGTCATGATGATGCCCGCGTCGATGATGTCGGCGGCGATCTCGGGCGCGGTGCTTTCGAGCGCGGTGCGCACGATCTCGATGATCGCACCGAGCGGTTCAGCCAGGGCCTCGAGCACTTCGGCCTGGTTGATCTCGATCTCCCGCGGCACGCCGCGGGCGACATCGCGGCCCTTGATGAAGGTCTTGATCGCAGGCTTCGACTTGCCGATCCGTGCCGTGCCGATCTCCTTCTTCACGCGCTCGGCCGTGGCCTCGCCGATCATCAGGTTGTGCGTACGGCGCACATGCGAGGAGATCGCCTCGTCCATCTTGTCGCCGCCGACGCGGACCGATGTGCTCAGCGTCATGCCGCCGATCGATATCACCCCGACTTCGGTCGTGCCGCCGCCGATGTCGACCACCATCGAGCCGATCGGATGGGTCACGGGCAGGTCGGCACCGATCGCCGCAGCCATCGGCTCGTCGATCAGCCAGACCTTGCGCGCGCCGGCGTTCGAAGCCGCATCGCGGATCGCGCGGCGTTCGACCTGGGTCGAGCCCGAGGGCACGCAGATGACGATCTCGGGCCCCGAGCGCATACGCCCGCGTCCGCCCTGCGCCTTCTGGATGAAGTGCTTGATCATCTGCTCGGCGACTTCGAGGTCGGAGATGACGCCGTTGCGCAGCGGACGGATGGCCTTGATGTTGTCGGGGGTCTTGCCGAGCATCAGTTTGGCGTCGGCGCCCACGGCAATGACCTTGGGGATGCCGTTGATGGTCTGGATCGCGACGACCGAAGGCTCGGCCAGGATCACGCCCTCATCCTTGACGTAGACGACGGTGTTGGCGGTGCCCAGATCGATCGCGAGATCGCAGGGCGAAAAAGAAAACCTATTGAATAGCGACATTTGTGCGCGAACCCGTCCCAACTTGCATCTTGCCCCCGGAACGACCTTCACGGCGCCCGACAGGGGCACAAGCGCCACGCGCCGGGGAGAAGGCTTGAAGCGACGAGCCGAGGAACGTTTCGCCGAAGCGTGCCCTAGGGTTGGCCGAGACGCGCATCCTGAAAGGCCGAGAGCATCCAGAAGGCCGCCGGTCCCGGCACGCGATCGCGGCGCCACAGCGCGCTGAGCTGGAAGTCGAACCGCGGGCCCTCGGGCACGTCGAGATGGACCAGCGCGCCCTTGGCCAGATCGTCGAGAATCATGTGACGCGGCATGTTGCCCCAGCCGAGCCCCTCGCGCAGCAGGACGTGCTTGGCGCCAAGGTCGGCGAGCCGCCACGAATGCGGGCTCAGCACCGAGAAGTCGCGTCCCGCGGTCAGCGGCGAACGATCGGTCAGCACCAGCTGGAAATGCTTGCGCGTCTCGCCCGGCGGGATCGTCTGCATCTGCGCCAGGGCATGGCTCGGCGCGGCGACGGGGATCAGTTCGACCGAGCCGATAGCCTGGCGCTCGACCTCGGGGCAGTCGGCCGCGACCGGGCCGCCGATGGCGATATCGGCCTGCCCGTCGATCACCAGCGCCGCCACCGCCCCGAGCGCCTCGACGTGGAGCCGCAGCGGCACGGTCGGGAACATGCGCTGGAACTCGCGCAGGATCCGCGCGATCGCATCGCCGGGCACCATGACGTCGACCGCCAGGGACAGCTCGGACTCGAGCCCCTGCTGCAGGCTGCGGACCTTGGCGACGAGCGCGTCGACGTCGTTCGCCACGGCGCGCGCCTCGGCCAACAGCGCCTGGCCCTCGGGCGTGAGCTGCGGCTTGCGCGAGCCTTCGCGGGAGAACAGCGAGACGCCGAGCTGCCCCTCGAGCTGGCCGATCGCATAGGAGACCACCGAGATCGCCCGCCCGAGGCGCTGCGCCGCGCGGTTGAAGCTGCCCTCCTCGGCGACGGTCAGGAAAACGCGGAGTTGATCGAGGCTAGGCTGGCCGACATCCATCTATTCGACTTTCTGGAACATCTTGGCCGATTTTATCCCAATTCTTCCGAGGGACGACAAGGCCTATCTCCACCTCAACAGGTTCACTCCTTCAGGAGACAGCAGATGATCGAACTCCGCCCCTTCGCCAGCCTCGGCGCCGCCAACCACGGCTGGCTCGACGCGCACCACCACTTCTCGTTCGGCGGCTACCACGAGCCCGCCCGCACCAACTGGGGCCGGCTGCGCGTGTGGAACGACGATACCATCGCCCCGAAGTCCGGCTTCCCGCCGCACCCGCACAGCGACATGGAAATCATCACCTATGTCCGCAAGGGCGCGATCACCCACAAGGACAGCCTCGGCAACGAAGGCCGCACCGAAGCGGGCGACGTCCAGGTGATGAGCGCGGGCAGCGGCATCCAGCATGCCGAATACAACCTCGAGGACGAGGAGACGACCTTGTTCCAGATCTGGGTCCTGCCCGACGGTCGCGGCGGCGAGCCGAGCTGGGGTGCGCAGCCCTTCCCCAAGGACGACCGCGCCGGCAAGTTCGTCACGCTCGCCTCGGGCATCGCGGGCGACGACGGCGCGCTGCCGATCCGCAGCAACGCCCGCGTCGTCGGCGCGACGATCAGGGCCGGCGACAGCGTCACCTACCCGCTGACCGCCGACCGCCACGCCTATCTCGTCCCCGCCACGGGCAAGATCCGCGTGAACGATGTCGAGGCGAATGCCCGCGACGGCGTTGCCGTCACCGGCGTCGAGAGCATCACGCTGACCGCGCTCGAGGACAGTGAGATCGTCCTCGTCGACGCGGCCTAACGAAGCCCCCCCGGCCCCTCCCCTTTCCCTCCCCCGCGGGGAGGGGCCACCCCCTGCTCAATTTCAGGAGTTCCGCCATGACCACCCGCACCGCCCATCCCAAGGTCCACCAGGTCTTCGTCGACCGCTGGTCGCCGCGCGCCTTCGACGAGAGCGCGATCCCCGACGAGGATCTCGAAGCGATCTTCGGCGCCGCCGGCCTCGCGCCTTCGGCCTTCAACTACCAGCCGTGGAAGTTCCTCTACGCGCGCCGCGGCGATGCCAACTGGGACCGCTTCCTGTCGCTGCTGATCCCGTTCAACCAGTCGTGGGCCAAGGACGCGGGCGCGCTCGTGTTCATCGTCTCGGACACCAAGCACCGCAAGGACGCCAACGCCTCTGGGGACGATCACGCCGACTTCTACAGCCACTCGTTCGATGCCGGCGCGGCCTGGGCGCAGATGGCGCTGCAGGCGAGCCTGCTCGGCTATCATGCCCACGGCATGACCGGCCTCGAGTTCGACAAGGCGCGCGCCGAGCTCGGCCTGCCCGACGACATCCGGCTCGAAGCCGCGGTCGCGATCGGTCGCCGCGATGCGCCCGAGCGGCTCCCCGAAGGCCTGCGCGGCGGCGAAGTGCCGAGCCCGCGCAAGCCCGTCGCCGAGATCGCTCTGGCCGGCAACTACCGCTGATCCCCCTGCCCCGGCGCGCCGCGACGCGCCGGGGAATGCCTTGCTTTTCGGGCAGTTCGCCCCCATATCGAGGTTACCGCGCGCATTCGACCTCGTAGGCGCTCGCGGCCGAGAGACCATCGCGCTCCCGCTTACGCTCCGGGAGCCCAGCCGTGGACCTCAACGAACTCTTCTTCCGCCATCAGATCGCCGTGATGCGCGTTCACAGCGCGCCCGACTGCGCCGAGCGCCACCGCCTCGGCGGCCTGGCCGACGGCATCGCCTCGCGCATCGGCCAGCTCCAGCAGCGGCTCGGTGCCTTCGGCACGCCGCTCGTGCGGAGTGCGGCACTGTGAGCCGGGCCATGAACGTCCAGCTTCCCGAGGCCGAAGTCGTCGCGCTCTGCGCGAAGGCCGAGGTCGAGATCAGCGCGATCGAGACGCTCGCCTCGGGCGGCACCCATGTCGTCGCGGTCACGCCCGACGGCGGCGCAGTGATGCGGCGGATCTTCGCCAAGCACCTGATCACCGGCCAGGTGAAGCGCTTCGCCTTCATGCATCCGCGACCGGCGCCGCTGACGCACTGACCGAGCCTTAGCTCCGGACCGACGGCCTCGCGTGCGGACGCGAGGCCGTTTCCGCGTTCAGAGCTTGCCCAGGATCGCGACGCCCAGCGTCACCCACAGCGCGAGCATGAACAGCACGCCGAGCACGAAGGCGCCGCCGCGGTGGCCCGGGTTGTTGTAGGTCACGTGGACCGCGCTCTGCACCACGCGCGCGGCGACGTAGCCCCAGGCGAAGACCAGCACCCAGGTCGAGACCACGCCGAGCACGAAAGCGGTCAGGCAGGCGGCGTAGAACAGGGTCGGCAGCTCGAACAGGTTGCCGTAGTGGCGCACCGCGGCGACGGTCGGCTCGGGCTCGGGCGTGCCCAGATGCGCCTTGTAGTAGTTGGGATCGTGGCCGCCCTTGACCGCCGCGCCGCGCGCAGCGCCCATCTTGAGGAAGGCGGCGAAGGTCAGCGCGACGATGACGAGCATCGGCACGAAGATCGAGACCTGGTTGGTGAGCATCCGGCATTTCCCCCTTGTTTCCAGCGGCCTCCCCGCCGCCGGTGCCGACCATGCCCGCCCTTGCCCGTCCAGGCAATCGCTGCGCGGCGCTCGGGGCCCATAGGCTCCGCGCGGGGCACGCAGAGGCCGCAGCGAGGGAGCGATCCCGGCGGAGCGCCCATCCCCATTGCCCCGCCGTCCGCGGCGCCGGGCAGCGACCTTGCCCTGGCGCGCGGCCCCGTTGCGGCCCCTGCATGCCCCGCGCCGGCGATCAGGGCGGCGGCTTGGCGGCCGACAGGCGTCGGCGCGGGGTGGCCCAACCGAAGGCTTCGCGGATCTGGCGCGCCTCGTCGGGGGCGAGCTGCGAGAGCAAGGCCCGCGTGGTGAAGTGGCCCTGCATCACGCCGGCCCCGTCGCGGTAGGCCCAGTCGCTGACCGCGCTCAGCGGCACGGTGACCCGCTGGCCCAGGCGATAGCCGCGCGCCTGCGGATTGTTGGCGAGCCGCCCGGTCAGGCTCTCGCCGCGGCGCACGACCTGCTCGACCCAGATATGCTCCCAGCCCTCGAGCGGGTACTTGAAGCTGAGGTCGCGCGCGCCCGCCGGCGGCGCGGCGAGCACGGCGAGGAAGCTGGGCAGGGTCCGCCGCGCCTTGGCCTTGGCGGCGTTCATCCGCCGGTCGTCGGTGCGGACGTCGACGGTTGCGTCGGGCTCGGCGCGCGGCTCGGCGGCGGCGGCGGGCGGGGTCGACAGGAGCGCGGCCAGGGCCAGCGCGGGCGGCAGCATGGGAGTCAGGTTCAGCATGGCACCTCCTCGATCTTCGCGTCGGTCATGCAGTGGTGGCAGAAGGCGTAGTCGAAGGTCGCGCGCAGCGCCCATTGCTGCGCCTCGGCATCCCAGGCCGCCCAGGCATCGCGCGTGACCTCGTCCGAGCCGCATTGGCCGCAGACCATGCGGACCTTTTCGATGCTATCCCTGGTGGTCCCTTCGCCCATCGGCTGCACTCCCACTGACCGGGGAAGCATGCCGCATCGCTCCGCGCGCACAATCCGGGAACCCCCGTGATTGGTCCGAAACCGTCCAAACTCGGCGCGTCAGCGACGCCCCCGCCGGCCCGCTAGCCCCCGCGCTTGCGCTGGATCAGCTGGTCGAGCACGGCGCCGTCGATGTCGGTGTTGATCTGGATCCACAGCGGCAGGTGGTCGGACATCTGGTAGGTGAACTGGTCCTTGGTCAGGTCGGGGAACAGCGGCTTGTGATCGCCCTTGTAGAAGTCGAGCACGCCGCCCTTGTCGGTGAAGCTCTCGTCGAAGCGGGCGAAGTGGAGAATCTGGTCGTAGCGCTTGTCGCGCGCGAGGTTGGTGCCGAAATCGTCGTGGAGCAGCGCGCGTGGCAGCTTGAGCCCGGTCGAGGTCAGCGCCTTGAAGGTCGGGTGGTCGCGCGCGGGAATGTTGAAATCGCCCATGACGAGGACGTCCTGGTCCTCGCTGAACTTGCTCTTGATCTTGGCCTCGAGCCAGTTGGCCAGCCCCTGGATCTCGACGCCATGCTCGGCCTCGCTCTTGCCCCAGCGGACGTGGGTGGTGAAGGCGAGGAAGTCGAAATTGCCCGCCTTGAACGCGGCGACATAGGGCAGCCGCCACCACGAGGTCTCGGGCAGGTATTCGGCGCCCTTCTTGACCCGCGGCGGGAAGGCCTGGGCGGCCATGCCGTTGAAGGTGCAGGCGCGCTTGTCGAACAGGTAGCAGATCCGCTCCCAGTTGCCGCCGTAGTCGCGGATCGCGTCCGAATAGACGACGTCCCAATAGGGCCCGAGGATCGGCAGGATGCGCTGCAGGTCCTGCAGGTTCTCGTTGAGCTCGACCAGGCCGACGAGATCGAACTGGCCGATCACCTCGGCGATGTAGTGGATCGCCGCCGCACTGCGCCGCTTGGTGCCGAATTCGCGCACGTTCCAGGTGGCGACGTTGAGCGTCTCGTCGAGCTTCGAGGGCGGGATCGCCGCGGCCTCGATGCGGCTGCGCAGGGTGCGCAGGCCTTCGGCGATGTCGAGCGGGAGGTTGCCGTGGAACATGGGGGCCGGATCCTTGCTAGGGCCGCGCGCAAGGCGACGAAAGTGACATAGGTGACAAAAGTGACAGGGGGGCAAGCCCGCGCCGTGTCACCTTCTGCGGCGCGCGGTGTGCAGGCGACGCGCCAGCACCGCCACGCCATCCCAGATCGCCGCGAACTCCGGATCGAGCCGCGCGCGCAGGCGATAGGCCGATTGCCGGCTCATCCCCACTTTCGCGGCCGCCGCGGAGACCGAGGCGGTCGCGGCCAGGGCCTCGATGAAGGCGACCGTCTTCTCGTCGGTCCAGTGATAGGCGGGGCTGAGGCGGCGGCGGGCGGGCATGGGGCGACCATGACAGAGGCGCGGCCTGTAGGAAAATGGCGGTAGCCTGCGGCCTAGCCGCGCCGATCGCGGCTCATCGCGTCACGGCCCAGGCGAGGGCACCGGCCAGCAGCAGGAGCTGAAACGCGGCCACGGCGTGGAGCCGGCGGGAGAACGGCTGCTTGCGCGTCTTGTGGCGAAACAGGGCCCGGCCGACATAGGCGCCCGGCGTCCCGCCGAGCGCGGCGAACCACAGCAAGGTCGATTCCCGCACCCGACGGCGCTGTGCCTCGGCCAGCGTCTTGTCGATGCCGAAGGCGGCGAAGGTGATGAAGTTGATCGTGGCCATCACAGTGAATAGATTATACCAGAACGACAACGCGACCTACAACACCTAAGGCCCAACCCAACGACGAACAGCATTCGTGAATACAGTGGTGTCCAAAAAGTAGTTTGGGTACGTCTTTCTGAGAGCATCAATGGAGTCGACCGACACCAAAACCGCCTCGTCTCCATCATCTGCGCTAAGTGATCTTTCCACTTTTAGATAGTCATCGGACGCCGCCTTGCTGGCCGCCTCCATATACCCCGTAACACTGAGGCGTCCTGCGTCGGGGCGCAATTCCAGCAGGTAATATCTTGCTCTTTTCGCAGATTTTTCAACAACTTGAATCATTTTACTATAATTATCTAGTCGCTGGATAGGCCTCAACGTTCGAGCCAACTTTCTAATTTCGCGAGAAAGCGCCATCTCGCTTTTAGGGGTATTCGGAACAGGTCCGCACCCCTCTTCAATTGCAATTGCAGATCCCATTAAACGAAAAAATTGAAGCCAGTCATCTTCGCCTTGACTGGACTTCAAGGCCTGACGAATCAAAGTCCCCACCACCTCAACTGATGTCGCCCAAGCATGCTGAAGTTGCGACCTTATCTGAAGTTCTATTTTCAGATCATTATAGGTTTCTTTTCTATCAGAAAAATACCTATAGACTAAATGGATTCCTCTATACCCAGATGTTTTTGGACTTATAATATAATCATCTTCGGATGAAAGCTTATGCTTAATATCGCTAGATTTAAAGTCACTGACAAGCGCATTTACAAGTTTTACATCTTTAAGAATTGCACGACACCCTCCGATGTCCTGCATTTGCGACAGCTTCATACTGGGGAAACGAGAAAGTTTGTGCTCAATAGAGGATAGTCTCTTAATTCTTTGAGCAATCAAACATTCATCATCCAACGCACGCCCCTTACGACGCAAATTCATTTGGAAGGTATTGAGAGGAAATGCGTGAGAAGCGCGCCAATTGTTGATAACGCCAAGCGAGTCTAGATACTCAGAAATCCCTCCTCGCGCGCCCTCCAATAAACTCTTTCCAGCCTTGTAACTATGGAACGTTCATTCTCCGGAACAGCCCAAGCCATTTCCCACCCCACACCGAAACTTTAACAAGCTCCCCGATTTAACGTCAGGTAAATCAGCGACAGCATTCAAAATTTTCCAGATCTCACTCCGCCGCGATCCCCGCCTTGGCGAACATGTCCGGCCCTTCGACCTCGCCCGTCTCGTTGGCGGCATCCGAGCCCTTGGCCTTGCGGCGCTGGTCGAAGCTCGACCAGACGGTCTGCCAGTCGCCCTTGGTCGCGCCCTTCGAATATTCGGTCGCGCGCGTCTCGAAGAAGTTGGCGTGCTCGACGCCGTTGAGCAGCGGCGTCAGCCAGGGCAGCGGGTGCTCCTCGATCATGTAGATCTCGGGCAGGCCGAGCTGGCCCAGGCGCCAGTCGGCGATGTAGCGGATGTAGCGCTTGATCTCCTTGGCGCTCATGCCGGGGACCGGGCCCTGCTCGAAGGCGAGATCGATGAAGGCGTCCTCGAGCCGCACGGTCTTCTGGCAGCAGTCGATGATATCTTCCTTGACCGCCTTGGTCAGGCAGCCGCGTTCCTTGGTGAAGGTGTGGAACAGCTTGATGATGCCCTCGCAGTGGAGGCTCTCGTCGCGGACCGACCACGAGACGATCTGGCCCATGCCCTTCATCTTGTTGAAGCGCGGGAAGTTCATCAGCATCGCGAAGCTCGCGAAGAGCTGGAGCCCTTCGGTGAAGCCGCCGAACATGGCGAGCGTGCGCGCGATGTCCTCGTCGTTGTCGACGCCGAAGGTCTGCAGGTAGTCGTGCTTGGCCTTGAGCTCCTCGTATTCGAGGAACATGCCGTACTCGCTCTCCGGCATGCCGATCGTGTCGAGCAGGTGCGAATAGGCGGCGATGTGCACGGTCTCCATGTTGGAGAAGGCCGCGAGCATCATCTTGATCTCGGTCGGCTTGAACACCCGCGCGTATTTCTCGTGGTAGCAGTCCTGCACCTCGACGTCGGCCTGGGTGAAGAAGCGGAAGATCTGCGTCAGCAGGTTGCGCTCGTGGTCGCTGATCTTCTGCGCCCAGTCGCGGCAGTCCTCGCCGAGCGGCACTTCCTCGGGCATCCAGTGGATCTGCTGCTGCCGCTTCCAGAACTCGTAGGCCCAGGGATATTCGAAGGGCTTGTAGGTCTTGCGGGCTTCGAGAAGAGGCATCTGGAGCGACCTTTCGGATCGGACGGCTGTGTCTGTAAGCGATTCGGCCCCTGTTCTCCAGGCGTTCCGGCGTGAACCGGCACCCGCGGGACTGCGGCCGAACACCCTACATAGTGTTTCGCGCGGCCGCTCGCCACAGGATGTGGCGGTTATCAACACCTGCGAAGGCGCATTCGCTACATCTGCTGGACGGCGGTGAAATCGGTCTCGGGCACGGTCTCGGTGCGACCGAAGAAGCGGTCGAGATCGGCGCGCGAGGCCTGCTTGCGCGTGGCGTTGGCGACTTCGTCGAAGGCTTCGGCGACGCGCGCCATCGCGCGCTGGCTGGCCGGGCGCGCGGCGATCTTCTCGCGCCAGGCGATCAGCGCCGGATAGTCGGCCGGGTCGAAGCCGTGGCGCTCGACGTACCAGGCCCAGGGCTGGGTCGCCATGTCGGCGATCGAATAGGCGTCGCCGGCGATCCACTCGCGGCTCTGCAGGCGCTCGTCGAGCAGGCGGTTGAGCTTCGCGGCGACGGCGGCGTATCGCGCCTTGGCGTAAGGCGCGGTCTCGGGCGGGGCGATGTTGAAGTGGTTCACCTGGCCGAGCATCGGGCCGTAGTTCGCCATCTGCACCATCAGCCACTGCATGACCTCGGCGCGCTGCGGCTGCGCGGTCGGCAGGAACTTGCCCTCGCGCTCGGCCAGCCAGAGCAGGATCGCGCCCGATTCGAACAAAGCCCCCATCTTTCCATTTTGGCCGAGCTTGGGGTCCTCGAGCACGGGCACCTTGCCGAGCGGGTTGAGCGCGAGGAATTCGGGCTCGAACTGCGCCTGGGCGAAGACCGCGGTGTGCCTGAGCTCGTAGTCGAGCCCGCATTCCTCGAGCATCAGGATCACCTTGACGACATTGGGGCTCTGCATGCCGTGGAGGACGAGTTTCTCGGACATTTAGGACGGACGCCTTTCCCGTTGCGGCGACGCGCGGAACCGCGCCGCTCTGCCTGTGGTTACAGGTAGGATGGCCGCCGCGCGGCCTTTAGCCAAGGAGATATGCCATGGGCGAATACGAACCCGAGGACTCGCGCAACGTCACGGGCACGGCCTCGACCCCCGACGGCCGCTGGACCAATGTCGACGGCGCCCCGCCCAAGGCCGACGGCAGCCAGCCCGAGCCGAGCGAGCGCGAGGAAGTCATCGGCAAGAAGGAAGACAAGCCCGTCGAAGAGGAACGGATCTAGACCGTTCGCCCCTTGCCTACAGGGAGGGCCGGCACCGTGACCGAGGCGAAGACCGCGGTTTCGGTGCCGTCGTTGCGCCAGCCGTGGATCACGCCGCGGTCGACGATCAGGTCGCCGGCGCGCAGGGTGAGCTCGCCGGTCTCGAGCGCCAGCACGACCTCGCCGGCGATTATCACGAGGTAGTCGATCGTGTCGGTGGCGTGCAGGAAAGCGCTGCCGGGCAGGCCGGGCGGCAGTTCGGTCAGGATGAAATTGACCCCGCCGTCGTGAAGCAGATCCATGCCGTAGGGCACGGCGGCGTCGGCCGCGCCGCTGTTGTCGGCGGGCAGGCTGTTGCGCCAGATCAGGTTGGCCGCGGGCTGGTGGCGCGGCACCTCGCCGTCGAACACGACGCAAGACCTGCCCTCGGCATTGAGCCCGGTAACCACCCGCCGCATCGGCCCTGCCCCTTATCGCCTATATCGTCCGGCCCTTCCCTACCGGATAGGCGGGCAGGTTGACCACCACCGCGACGCAGGGCTCGTCGTGCGGGTTGCGCCAGCCGTGGAGCACGCCGCGATCGACCACGCAGTCGCCCGCACCGAGTTCGATCTCGCTCTCCTCGAGCACGAGGATCACCCGGCCCGAGAGGATCACCAGATAGTCGATCGTGTTGGTCGCGTGCATGATCTCGGGCGTGTGCGGGCGGAACTGGCAGATCACGAAGTTCGAACCCGGATTGTGCAGCATCGCCGTGTCGTAGGGCGCGACCGTATCGGCAGCGCCGCTGTTGTCGGCCGGGTGGCCATGGGTGCGCCAGACGACCGCCGCGGCCGAATCGTCGTGATGCGGAATCGGGCCGTCGAAGAGGACGGTGCTGCGGCCCAGCGCGTCGAGACCCGTGACGACGCGCCGCCTGCTCAGGTCAGCCCCTTTCTGGTCAGCCATGTCCCTTCCTTTCCCGTTCGGATTCGATCTGGCCGTTATGTGCAGCAGCAGCCTGCGCGCTCGGCGCGCGAATGTGAAGCCCCTGAAACATTTCATTTTCTTGCATCGTCGCGGCGGCACGGTCGGCGGTGTCCTGCTGGGCCCAGGCGGCGATGACGCGGTGCGCGCGCGCGATCGCCGGCCGCGCCTCGATCGCCGCGCGCCAAGCGGTCAGGTTCGGATATTCGGCGGGGTCGAGGCCGTAGCGCTTGAGCCGCTTGGCCCAGGGATAGGTCGCCATATCGGCGATCGAATAGGCCCCGCCGCCGAGCCACTGCGCCTCGCCGAGCCGGCGTTCGAGCGCCGCGAAGATCTGCGCCATGCCCCGCCGCGCGCGCCCCGCGGCGTAGTCCTGCCCCTCCAGCAGCCGGTAGTGCGAATGCTGGCCGAAGACCGGGCCGACCTGGCTCATCTGCAGCATCAGCCATTGCAGCACCGCCCACCGCGCCGGGCCTGCGGCGGGATAGAACTGCGGCGCATAGGTCTCGGCGAGATAGATCAGGATCGCCCCCGATTCGAAGATCGGCTGCGCGCCCGCGGGGCCGTCGGGATCGACGATCACCGGCACCTTGGCCATCGGACTGAGCGCGAGGAAGCTCTCGTCGAACTGGCGCCCGCGGAACACCGCGACATGCTCGGTGCGATAGGGCAGGCCGATTTCCTCGAGCAGGATCGCGACCTTGCGCGCGTTGGGGCTCGACATGCCGTAGAACGTCAGCGGCTGACCCATGTTGTTCCTCACCGATTGACAGGCTTCCCGCCGCCTGCTCGCTTCGCTGGCGATAACAGAAGAGGAGAGAGGCCATGGCAAGCTTCGTGCTGATCCCCGGCGCCATGCACGGGCGCTGGACCTGGGACCGGATCGTCCCGCGGCTCGAAGCCGCCGGCCACAGCGTGATCGCGCCCGACCTGCCGGGCATGGGCACCAACCAGACGATCTCGGTCGAACGCGTCACCCTGGCCAACTGGGGCGACTTCGTCGCCGAGACCGTCCGCGCCGCGCCAGGGCCGGTGGTGCTCGTCGGGCACAGCCGCGGCGGGCTCGTCATCGGCGAGGCGGCCGAGCGCGCGCCCGATCGCATCGCCGGGCTGGTCTACGTCACCGCGCTGATCGTCCCGCCCGGGCAGAGCCTGGCCGAGGTCACCGGCCACCGCCCCGATCCCGACGCGCCGCCGCTGGCGCCCGAAGCGCTCGCCGCGATCGCCAAGGCGCAGTTCTATTCGGGCTGCAGCGACGCGGATGCCGCCTGGGCGCTGGCGCGGCTCCACCCCGAACCGCTCGGCGTGATGCACGAGCCCGCGACGGTGACCTGGGAGCGCTGGGGCAAGGTGCCGCGCGCCTTCATCGAATGCAGCGAGGATGCGACGGTCTCGCTCGCCAAGCAGCGCGCCATGCAGGCGGCGGCGCCCTGCGATCCGGTGCTGACCCTGACCGCCGATCACTCGCCTTTCCTCTGCGCGCCCGAGGCGCTGACCGAGGCGCTGCTCGAGGCCGCCGCACGGTTCGTCGCCTGAGCATCTGCGGCCCGTCTCATCGCGATCGAAGCGAGCCGAATGCCTGGAACGGAATGCCCCGCCGCAGGGTTGCCCGAGTACCCCCTCGCCGAGAGGCATCCCCCGCCTCGCGGCCCATTCCGGAGAAGATCGATGGCAGACAACCGCAACCAGCAGGACCAGCAGAACCGCCAGCCGCAGCAGAGCCAGAGCGGCGTCAGCCCGCTCGGCGATTCGGACGCCGCGCGCAGCAGCGGCCAGCAGCAGCAGTTCGACCAGACCGGCGGCCAGCAGTCGGGCGGCGGCGGCAACGACCGCTTCGCCGACCAGATCCGCGAGCATCAGGAAGTGATCGACGATGCCGGCCAGCACGTCGGCACGGTCGATCACGTCGATGGCGATCGCATCAAGCTCGCGCGCTCGGATTCGAGCGACGGCGAACACCACTACGTCTCGTTGAGCCAGGTCGCCGGCATCGAAGGCGACAAGATCCGTCTGCGCGAACGCGGCGACAACGATTTCGGTCAGGAAGCCGGCTGACCGACAACCAAGCTTAGCCGACCCGCGGGGTCGTCACGCCGGAACGCTCCTCCTCGCGAGGGGCGTTTTGCGTGGGGCAGAAGATCGGCGGCTCACCAGTGCGCGCGCATCGCCATCATCACCTGGCTGCGGTGGCCCGCGAAGGCGCTGGCCGGGCGCAGCCAGGCCTGACCGTCGCTCTCGGCGTGGAGCACTTCGACGAGCGCGGCGAGCTGCGGGCCGATCTGGCGCCGCGCGGCAAGAGTCACGGCCCAGCCGGCCTCGTCGTCGGCAAGGCCGGCGCTGCCCGCGTTGCGCGTCTTGTAGAGATCGACGCGCGCCGACAGGGCGGTGTGCGCGAGGCGGCGCGTGACCATGCCGTAGGCGGCGCGGAAGCGCATATCGATCCAGTCGTCGCCGCCCATGCGCTCTCCCAGACGCGTGCGCCCGGCCAGCGCCTGCGCGCGCAACTCCCAGCCGCGACCGACGTCGGCGACCAGGCCGAGCGCGTCGAAGGTCGTGCGTCGGCCCCATTCGCGATTCCCGCCGGCGACCGCAGGATCGGCACTGCTGTCGAAATGCATGAGTTCTGCGCGGACCGGCACGGGCGCGGTCCAGGCGAGCTTGCCGTAGAAGCCGGGGCGCTTGAAGGCGCCGGGCGCGAAATCGAGCAGCGGATGACCATAGCGCGGCTGGACATAGTCGATGACTTCGCCCGAAAGCGGTGTCGGCTGGCGGAACTGCGCGAGGCTCGCGGTCGCGGTCGGTGCGGTCGGCACTTTGCCGAGTTCGACCCCGCCGATCGTCGCGGCGAAGACGTGTCGGCCTAGCCGACGCTTGCCCGTCAACTCGAAGCGGACGAGCGTGGCATCCTCGCGCCAGCCACCGCCGATCGCAGGCGCCACCGCCTCGCCGAAGGTCCAACTCGCGGCGGCGCGCTCGACCGGGATCGGCCGGTAGGTGCGCAGGGCGCGCGTCGACAGGCGCAGCGGCGCAGCCTCACGGTCCATGTCCGCCTGGATTTCGTTGGGGGTTTCGAGCATGTCGAGCGCCGCGAAATCGGACGTCCGGCTGCCGGCCGATGCCACCGACGGCAGCCAGGCGAGCGCAGCCGCCCATGCGAGCGCTCCCGCGCGCCAACCCCAATGCGACAATGCCCGACCCATGCGATCGGGTCATAGCGAAGACAGGTTAATCGGAGCCTAGGATCGCCCTCGGCGCAGGGCCTTAGAGCGAAAGAAAAACGCCCGAACTAAGCCTCGAGCTCGACGTCCCAATAGAGCCAGTCGCGCCAGCTCTCGTGCAGGTAATTCGGCGGAAAACCGCGGCCGCGCTCCTGCAATTGCCAGTTGGTCGGGCGGATCGGCTCGATCAGCAAGGGCATCCGCGCCTGCCGCGGGGTGCGCCCGCCCTTGCGCATGTTGCAGGGCGCGCAGGCCGTCGCGACGTTTTCCCAGCTCGTCTGCCCGCCGAGGCGGCGCGGGACGACGTGGTCGAAAGTCAGGTGCTGCGGGCTGCCGCAATACTGGCAGGCGAAACGATCGCGCAGGAACAGGTTGAAGCGCGTGAAAGCGGGGAACTCGCTCGGCTTGACGAACTGGCGCAACGCGATGACCGAGGGCACCTGCATCGACCAGGACGGCGAGTGGACCACGCGTTCGTAGGAGGCGACGATGTCGACGCGCTCGAGGAAGATCGCCTTGATCGCGGTCTGCCAGGGCCAGAGACTGAGCGGATAGTAGGAGAGCGGGGTGTAATCGGCGTTGAGCACGAGCGCCGGACAGTCGGACAAATGCCGGGAGGGATCATCCCCCGCGCTGCGGAACCGGGCCGCGCGCTCTATCAGCTCCGACTTGAGCATGGCCTCCTGTCGCAGGCCGCTGTTGCGATTTGATGGCAACGCATGGGTGTTTTCTGAGCCTCGCCGAATTTGCCGTCAAGGCTGCTGCGCGAGAATCCACAGGTGGGAGGTAAAGAAGGAAAATGAGCCTCGCGCGCAGCCACGAAGACGCGATGAGGTCGTGGCCGCGGCAAAGCCGCCCTCATCCCCCGGCCTCATGACCGGCAATAGCGTTGCGACGCAGAAGCCTTCGGCCGCCGCCTGATATTCGTGTCTTCGTGCGAGAAAATTCCTTCCTTCTTCGACGCCTGCTAGGGCGACCGCATGCGCACGCGCTTCGCCCCCAGCCCCAACGGCTCGCTGCATGTCGGCCACGCCTATGCCGCCGTGGTCGCACACGATCTGGCGCGCGCGCGGGGCGGGGAGTTCCTGTTGCGGGTCGAGGACATCGACGGCACGCGCAGCCGGCCTGAATTGGCCGAGGAGCACCTCGCCGACCTCGCCTGGCTGGGTCTCGCCTGGGATGGCGAAGTCGTGCGCCAGTCGGCGCGGCTCGCGTCCTATGCCGCGGCGGGCGAGCGGCTCAAGACGCTGGGCCTGCTCTATCCGTGCCGCTGCACGCGCGCCGAGATCGCCGCGGCGGCGACCGCGCAAGGCCCCGACGGCGCGATCTATCCGGGCACCTGCCGGCATCGCGAGGTCGATCCCGCCGGGGATCTTGGGGGCGCCGCCTGGCGGCTCGACGTGGCGAAGGCGGCCGCGCTCGCCGGTCCGCTCGCCTGGGTCGACGAACGCGCCGGGCCGCAGGTCGCCACGCCCGAGGTGTTCGGCGACGTCGTCCTGCTGCGCAAGGAAGCGCCGGCCAGCTACCACCTCGCCGCGACGCTCGACGACGCCACCGACGGCGTGACCCTGGTCACGCGCGGCGCCGACCTCTTCGCCGCGAGCCACATACACCGGCTGCTCCAGGCGCTGCTCGATCTGCCCGTGCCCGTCTGGCATCACCACGGCCTGCTGGTCGAGCCCGACGGGCGCAAGCTCGCCAAGCGCCGCGGATCGCCCTCGCTGGCCGATCGCCGCCATGCGGGCGAAGACGGCGCGTCGCTGGCCCAAGCCCTGCGCGCGCATCGCTTCCCCGCTGGCATTTCGTTGTCACAAAGCCTAAATGAGGCGTCATGATCTACATCCTCATCCCCGCGCTGATCATCCTCATGGGCCTGACCCTGTTCAGCCTGCTCAAGGGCCTCAACGCCTTCCGCCAGGCGCTCGACGCCGACGTCGATCCCGAAGGCGCGCATCTGCTCCAGCTCAAGCAGAACAAGATGATGTGGGCGCGCATCAAGTATCAGGGCGCCGCGATCGCGATCGTCGTGATCCTGATGGCCGTCGCGCGCTAAACCTTTGGTCAAGCTCAACAAGATCTACACGCGCACCGGCGATGCCGGGACGACGGGGCTGGTCGACGGCTCGCGCCTCCCCAAGCATGCCGCGCGGATGGACGCGATCGGCGCGGTCGACGAAGCCAACAGCGCGATCGGCCTCGCGGTCTGCGCGCTGCCGGGCAGCCCGCACGCCGAAACGCTGACGCGCATCCAGAACGACCTGTTCGACCTGGGCGCCGACCTCGCGACTCCGGGCGGCGACTTCACGCCTTCGGCCATGAAGCTGCGGATCGTGCCGACCCAGGCCACCTGGCTGGAAACGGCGATCGACGCACTCAACGAGGATCTCGCGCCGCTCACCAGCTTCATCCTGCCCGGCGGCAGCGAAGCCGCCGCGCGTGTCCATGTCGCCCGCGCCGCCACGCGCCGGGCCGAGCGGGCGATGACCGCGCTCGCGGCCGAGGCGCCGACCAATCCGGCCGCGCTTGCCTATGTGAACCGGCTGTCCGACTTCCTGTTCGTGCTCGCTCGGGCAATCAACGCTGCCGGCTCGGGCGACGTCCTGTGGGTGCCCGGCCAGAATCGTTAATCGCCCGCTTAATGGAGAGCTAGCCAAGGCCCTTCGCTCGCGCTAAATCCCCGCGCAATTGCTGCGGGTGCGAAGAAGGAACGGAATATGTCTATCGTTGGCGTGATCGGTGCGGGCATGATGGGTCAGGGCATCGCCCAGACTTCCGCGCAATTTGGCCATCGGGTGCTGCTGACCGACATCTCCCTGGAGATCGCGGAAAAGGGCAAGGCCACCATCGCCAAGACGCTCGACAAGCTGGTCGGCCGCGGCAAGCTCGACGCCGCCGAAGCCAAGACGGTGCTTTCGCGCATCACGCCGGTCGGCGAATATGCCCCGCTGGGCGAGGCCGACATCGTCATCGAAGCCGCGACCGAGCGCGAAGAGATCAAGCACAAGATCTTCGAACAGGTCGTCTCGGTGCTGAAGAGCGACGCGATCCTCGCCTCGAACACCAGCTCGATCCCGATCACCCGCATGGCCGCGCGCGTGCCCGATCCCTCGCGCTTCATCGGCATGCACTTCTTCAACCCGGTGCCGGTCATGGGCCTGCTCGAGATCATTCCGGGCCTGCCGACCTCGGCCGAGACGACCGCCAAGGCGCGCGCCTTCGCCGAGTCGATCAAGAAGGAAGTCGTCCTCGCCGGCGACGAGCCGGGCTTCGTGGTCAACCGCATCCTCTGCCCCATGCTCAACGAGGCGATCTTCGTCCTGGGCGCGGGCATGGGTTCGATCGAGGACATCGACAAGGGCTGCCGCATCGGCCTCAACCACCCGATGGGCCCGCTGACCCTGGCCGACTTCGTCGGCCTCGACACGCTGTTCGAGATCATCAAGGTGCTCTACTCGACTACCGGCGACAGCAAGTACCGCCCGGCGCCGCTGCTGGTGAAATACGTCGAAGCCGGCTGGATCGGCCGCAAGGTCGGCCGCGGCTTCTACGACTATACCGGCGACGTCCCCGTCCCGACGCGCTGATCGGGGAACCTGTCCCTTCGCCGGCTCGTTGAGCGGGCGAAGGAGACTGCCATGACCGAAAACCCGCGCAAGTTCGACGGCCCCAAAAGTTTTGATGGGGAGGACCAGCAGACCGAAGGCCTGGCGCCCGAGAACCAGAACTCGGAGCAGGAAGACGCGGACAGCCAAGCGCAGACGCTGGCCGACGAAGCCCTGGGCCGCGGGTCCGGCGAATTCCCCAGCGAAGACAGCGAGAAGGTCTCGTCCGGCGACGACAGCGACGACGCCCAGGACCTCGTCGACAAGATGGAGCAGATGGTCTCCAGCGGCCGCATCGACAACGACGCCTTCCGCGGCGAACGCAACGACGATGACGAGGAAGACGGGCTCGGGGAGTCCGGCGAGGAGGACTGAGGCGCCCGGCGCTTAGGGCTTGTCCTTGGCCCACGGATTGACGTGCTTCTCGGCCGGTGCGGGCTGGCCTTGACCGACGAGCCCGGCCACCGCTTCGATCGCCTGCTGCTGCGCCGGATCGGTCTTCTCGCCCTGTTTGGGCACCGAGAACCAGACGCCGAGAAGCACGCTCGCGGCGAACCAGAGGGCACGCCACTTGCTACGGAAGACGGTGGTTATGCGCGGTCCGAACATGCGCGCAGCATAGCGCCGCGCGGTTAATGATCGGTGCCGGCCTCGCGCTTCAGGTCATAGAGCAGGTCGAGCGCCTCGCGCGGCGACAGGGCATCGACGTCGAGCCCGTTGAGGCGCTCGCGGATCGTGTCGAGCTTTTCCGAATCGGCTTCGAAGGCCGCGGCGAAGAGCGGCAGATCGCCGAGACCCGCGGCGAGCCCGCCCGTCTCGGCGCGACCCTTCTCGAGCCTGTCGAGCACGGTCTTGGCGCGTGACAACACCGCCGGCGAGACACCCGCGAGCCGCGCGACGGCGAGGCCGTACGACCGATCGGCCGGCCCTTCGGCGAGTTCGTGCAGCAGCACGAGATCGCCCTTCCACTCGCGCGCGCGGACGTGGTGGAGCGACAGCGCATCGCAGCTTTCGGCGAGCCGCGACAGCTCGTGGTAATGCGTCGCGAAGAGGCAGCGGCAGCGGTTGGTCTCGTGCACGGCTTCGACCACGGCCCAGGCCAGCGCCAGACCGTCGTAGGTCGAGGTGCCGCGGCCGACCTCGTCGAGGATCACGAAGGAGCGCTCGGTCGCCTGGGCGAGGATCGCCGCGGTCTCGACCATCTCGACCATGAAGGTCGAACGCCCGCGCGCGAGGTTATCCGAGGCGCCCACGCGGCTGAACAGGCGGTCGACCAGGCCGATCTTCGCCGTAGCCGCGGGCACGAAGCCGCCGGCCTGGGCGAGCAGCACGATCAGCGCGTTCTGGCGCAGGAAGGTCGACTTACCGCCCATGTTCGGGCCGCCGATCAGCCAGAGCCGGTCGTCGGGCGCGAGGCGGCAGTCGTTGGCGACGAAGCGCTCGCCCTTGAGCGCCAGCGCCGTCTCGACCACCGGGTGCCGGCCGCCGGCGATCTCGATGCAGGGATGATCGACGATCTCGGGCCGCGTCCAGCCGCCCTCGGCCGCGCGCTCGGCCTGGCCGGTCGAGACGTCGATCCGCGCCAGGGCCTCGGCCGTGGCGGCGATGGCGTGGCGCGCCTGGATCGCGGCGGCGACCAGTTCCTCGAAATGGGCTTCCTCGGCGGCGAGCGAATGGCCACCCGCCTCGGCGATACGGCTCGCCTCCTCGTGCAGCGCCAGGGCGTTGAAGCGCACGGCGCCGGCCATGGTCTGGCGGTGGGTGAAGCCAGAGTCGGGCTTCATCAGCGCGTCGCCATGCTTGGCAGGGACCTCGATGAAGTAGCCGAGCACGCCGTTGTGCTTGATCTTGAGCGCGGCCACGCCGGTCTGGTCGCGGTACTTGGCCTCGAGCGCGGCGATCGCGCGGCGCGCGTGACCCGAGGTGTCGCGCAGCGCGTCGAGCGCGGCGTCGTAGCCCTCGGCGATATAGCCGCCCTGCCCGCGCTCGGTCGGCGGCGACGGCACCAGCGCGCGCGCATAGAGATCGGTCAGCGCGCCGTGGCCGCCGAGGCTCGGCAGCAGCCGGTCGAGCAGCGCCGGCCGGTCGCCGAGCTTGAGCAGGTGATCGCGCACGCGCCGCGCCTCGGTCAGCCCGTCGCGCAATTGGCCCAGGTCGCGCGGCGAGCCGCGCCCCGCGACGACGCGACCGAGCGCGCGGCCGACATCGGGCAGCGCGCGGAGCACCGAGCGCAGATCGCCGCGCAGCAGGGCATTGCCATGGAGCCATTGCACGAGCTCGAGCCGCTCGGAGATCACGGCGAGGTCGGTCAGCGGCGCCGACAGGTCTTCCGACAGCTGGCGCGCACCCGCACCGGTGACGCAGCGGTCGATCGCATCGATCAGGCTGCCGCGCCGCCCGCCCTGGCTCGACTGGAGGATCTCGAGGCTGGCGCGCGTCGCCTCGTCCATCGCCAGATGGGCCTCGCCCGATCGCACCGCCGGCGGCAGCAGCAAGGGCAAAGTGCCGCGACCGACATGGTCGAGATAGGCGACGAGGCCACCGGCCGCGCCGAGCATCGCCCGCGTGAAGCTGCCGAAGCCGTCGAGCGTGGCGACGCCGTGGACGTCCTTGAGCCGTACCTCGCCCTGATCGCTGCCGAAATCGCGCGACGGCCGCGGGATCGCGTCGATCGGGACGCCCCCGTTTTCATTGGCGGTGAAGCCCTCGGGCACGACGACCTCGCTCGCGCCGACACGCGCCAGCGCCGCGCCGAGCCGGTCGGGCGCGCATTCCTCGAGCTCCATGCGCCCGGTCGAGATGTCGCAGGTCGCCACGCCGACGAGCCCGCGCACCTCGCAGACCGCGGCGAGCACGTTGGCGCGACGCGGTTCGAGCAGGGCCTCCTCGGTCAGGGTGCCGGCCGTGACGAAGCGGACGATGTCGCGCGCGACCAGCGCCTTCGAGCCGCCGCGCTTCTTGGCTTCCTCGGGCGTCTCGACCTGTTCGGCGATGGCGACGCGGCAGCCGGCCTTGATCAGCCGCGCGAGATAGCCCTCGGCCGAATGCACGGGCACGCCGCACATCGGGATCGGCGCGCCGCCATGCTCGCCGCGGCTGGTCAGCGCGATGTCGAGCACCTGCGCCGCGGTCCGCGCATCGTCGAAGAACAGCTCGAAGAAGTCGCCCATGCGATAGAACAGCAAGCAGTCCTCGGCCTGCGCCTTGAGCGCGAGGTACTGGGCCATCATCGGGGTCACGGGCGCGGACATGGTGCTGCGGTAGCGCCCAGGCCGGCGATTCGGAATGGCGGTGCGCCCGGCTTTCCCCCAAAATGGCCGCGCAACATCACTGCTTCGCGAGCGGTAAATAATTTTCGATTATTACCGAAGCGAAACGCGCAACCCCCTATCGCCGGGGCTTAACATTGGTTAGGGCATGGCCCGACAGCGGGGAGAATTCCATTGGCCGACGAAAGCAACGTCCGTTTTACCGAGCGCGAAGCGCTGTTCTATCACAAGACGATCCGCCCCGGTAAGATCGAGATCATCGCCTCCAAGCCGATGGCGACCCAGCGCGACCTGTCGCTGGCCTATTCCCCGGGCGTCGCCGTGCCCGTCCAGGCGATCTACGACGATCCCGCCACGGCCTACGACTACACCGCCAAGGGCAACCTCGTCGCGGTGATCTCGAACGGCACGGCCATTCTCGGCATGGGCAACCTCGGCGCGCTGGCGTCGAAGCCGGTGATGGAAGGCAAGGCCGTGCTGTTCAAGCGCTTCGCCGACGTCGATTCGATCGACATCGAGCTGGCCAGCGAGGACACGAACGCGCTGATCGAGGCGATCGCGATGATGGAGCCGAGCTTCGGCGGCATCAACCTCGAGGACATCAAGGCGCCCGAATGCTTCATCATCGAACAGACCCTGCGCGAGCGGATGAAGATCCCGGTGATGCACGACGACCAGCACGGCACGGCGATCATCGCCGCCGCGGGCCTGGTCAATGCCTGCTTCATCACGGGCCGTGACTTCAAGGACGTCAAGGTCGTGGTCAACGGCGCCGGCGCTTCGGCGCTGGCCTGTACCGCGCTGATCAAGTCGATGGGCGTGCGCCACGAGAACGTCACGGTCTGCGACACCAAGGGCGTGATCTACAAGGGCCGCGAAGGCATCGACCAGTTCAAGTCGGCCCACGCGATCGAAACCGACAAGCGCACGCTGGCCGAAGCCATCAAGGGCGCCGACATCGTCCTGGGACTTTCGGCCAAGGGCGCGATCACGCAGGACATGGTCAAGACGATGGCGGCCGAGCCGATCATCTTCGCCATGGCCAACCCCGATCCGGAGATCACCCCGCCCGACGCCAAGGCCGTGCGCCCCGACGCGATCGTCGCCACGGGCCGTTCGGACTATCCGAACCAGGTCAACAACGTGCTGGGCTTCCCCTTCATCTTCCGCGGCGCGCTCGACGTGCGTGCGACCGCGATCAACGAGGAGATGAAGATCGCCGCGGCCGTGGCCATCGCCGAACTGGCGCGCCAGCAAGTGCCCGAGGAAGTCGCCGCGGCCTATGGCCAGACCCATCAGTTCGGCCGCGACTACATCATCCCCGCGCCGTTCGATCCCCGGCTTATGGAAGTCGTCTCCTCGGCCGTGGCCAAGGCGGCGATGGATTCGGGCGTGGCGCAATTGCCGATCGAGGACTTCGAGGCCTATCGCCACAGCCTCAAGGCGCGGCTCAACCCGACGACCTCGGTGCTGACCAACGTCTATGCCCAGGCCAAGGCCAATCCCAAGCGCGTGGTCTTCGCCGAGGCCGAGGAAGACGTCGTGCTGCGCGCGGCGATCCAGTTCCGCGATTTCGAATATGGCACGCCCGTGCTCGTCGGCCGCACCCAGGCGGTGACCGACAAGCTGCTCGAGCTGGGCATCAGCAATCCCGAGACCTTCGAAATCCACAATTCGACCACTTCGCCGCACGTGCCGGCCATGGTCGACTATCTCTACAATCGCCTGCAGCGCCGCGGCTTCCTGGAGCGCGACATCAAGCGCATGGTCAATCAGGACCGCAACGTCTTCGCCTCGCTGCTGGTTGCGCTGGGCCACGGCGATGCGATGATCTCGGGCGTGACGCGGCCGTTCTCGCAGTCGATCAAGGAAGTTCGCCAGGTGCTCGATCCGAAGCCCGGCGCGTTGCCTTTCGGCATCCATCTGACGATCGCCAAGAACAACACGGTGTTCATCGCCGACACGACGATCAACGAGCGGCCCTCGGCCGAGGACCTCGCGCACATCGCCACCGAGACCGCCGCCGTCGCGCGCCGCCTCGGCCACGAGCCGCGCGTCGCCTTCCTCTCGTTCTCGACCTTCGGCAATCCGGCAGGGCGCTGGCTCGACAACATCCGCGACGCCGTGGCGATCCTCGACGCGCGCGACCCGGGCTTCGAGTACGAGGGCGACCTCGCCCCCGATGCGGCGCTCAACCCCAACATCATGAAGAACTATCCGTTCAGCCGCCTGTCGGCGCCTGCCAACGTGCTGGTCATGCCGGGGCTGCAGTCGGCCAACATCTCGGCCAAGCTGCTGCGCGAGCTCGGCGGCAACACCACGATCGGCCCGATGCTGATCGGCATGGAGAAGCCCGTCCAGATCGCCCCGATGACCGCGATCGCCCCCGACGTGCTGACCCTGGCCGTGCTGGCCGCAGCGGGCATCACCGGCTGACCCGCGGCCGTTCCGCCCGCCCTTACCGGCGGGCGGCAGGGTTTCGTTAACCATAAACGTCTATCGCGGCCTTTGGCGGATCAGACGGACAAGCGAATGCGCTTCAACACTCTCGACGGGCTCCGCGGTTTCGCCGCGATCCTCGTGCTGTTCTACCACCTGGGCCCCTTCTCGCCGATCCGGGTGCCGGGCGGCTATCTCGCCGTCGATCTGTTCTTCGCGCTCAGCGGCTTCGTTATCGCTCATGCCTACGAGCAGCGCCTGCGCGATGGCATGCCGCTGCGCGAGTTCGCGCTGCTACGGCTCGTGCGGGTCTATCCGATGGCCTTCGTCGGCGCGGCGATCGGCGTTTTCCTTTCAGGCCGCTATTTCGAATCGCTACTGCTGCTACCCAGTTTCGAGGGGATGGCTGTCCGCTCTCCCGGCCTGATGCCGCTGTATCCGGGCAATGGCCCGATGTGGTCCCTGGCGCTCGAGCTCCTGGCCAATCTTCTCTTCGCGCTCGTCATCGTCCGGCTCGGCTGGCGTGGCCTCGTGGCCGTCATCCTGGCCAGCGGCGCGATTTTCCTGGCCGGCGCCCTGCACCATTCGCTTGCCGAGCTCGGCGCCTTCTGGCCGACGATCGGCTTCGGCCTCGCGCGGACCTTGTTCTCCTTCTCGCTCGGCGTCGCCATGCACCGGCTGCACGTCCGTTTCGCCGTACAGCGGCGCGAGACCCGGCTGGCCTGGTTGCTACCCGTCGCCCTGGTGCTCGTCACCCTGCAGGTGAGCGGTGGCCAGACGCTCTGGAACCTCGCCAGCGTCTTCGTGGCACTGCCGCTCATCCTTTGGCTCGCCACGATCTGGGAAGCGCCGCGCACGCGGCTGTTCGAACAGGTCGGCGGTCTATCCTATCCGCTTTACTGCATTCACGGCGTCATCGTGCAGACCTGCAACGAGCTGGGCGGATCGCCCGCCTACCTCTGGGTGCTGCTGATCGCCGCGGCCTGGTGGCTCAACACGCGAATCGACGTGCCGCTGCGCCGTCACCTCCTGAGCCTGCTGGACCGCCGCCGGGCCGCTCTCGCGCCAGCCTGACATCCTAATCGCGGCCGCGCCTTAGACCTTGGTAGCAACAGCGCTTCCGGGTGATTTACAGGCGGCGCCAGGCGGCATAGCGGCTCGATCGCTGTCGTCGCGGACCACTGGACCGGGTCGCACCGGGGGGTTGTTCGGGCAGGTTTCCGACGGCAGCAACCCAACTTTGGCGAAGGCGCTCCACCTTCGGTCGAAGGCTGCCTCGCGACTGGTCCGCGGGGCAGCACGACCGCCCCGCCAGCTCCCGCCTCAGATCAGCGCGCGATAGACGCCGTAGGCGCTCGTCAGCGACAGCACGAAGCCGACGAGGATCAGCATCTGCTTGGCCGGCAGGTGCTTGGCCGCCCAGGCGCCGAGCGGCGAGGCCAGCAGGCCGCCGATCAGCAGGCCCAGGGTCGCGCCGGCGAGGTCGGCGACCCCCAGATGATAGATGAACACCGCCGAGACGGTCAGTGTCAGGAAGAACTCGACCGAGTTCACCGTACCCACGACCTTGCGCGGATCGGCGCCCTGGATCAGCAGGTTCGAGGTGACCACCGGTCCCCAGCCGCCGCCGCCCGCGGCGTCGAGGAAACCGCCGACCAGACCCAGCGGCGCGATCACCTTCGGATCCTTGACCTTGGGCGGATAGAACAGCCCGCGCCACAGGATGTAGAGGCCGATGCCCGACAGGTAGGCCAGGATGAACGGCTTGATCACGCCCGCGTCGATCGAGCTCAGCACATAGGCACCGAGCACGCCGCCGACGATGCCCGGGATCAGCAGCTTGAAGAACAGGCGCTTGTCGATATTGCCGTGGAGCAGGTGGCTGATACCCGAGGTCGCCGTGGTGAAGCACTCGACCAGATGGACGCGCTGCGAGGCCAGGGCTGGCGGGACGCCGAGCACGCCGACCATCAGCGTGTTCGAGATGACCCCAAAGGCCATACCCAGCGCCCCATCAACGAGCTGCGCCGCGAACCCGATCGCCATGAACGGCAGCAGGGTATCGATATCCAGAAAGCCAAGGTCCATCGATGCCCCGCGAATCGTAATGTCGACTCAGTAGATTGAGTTAGAGCCCGACAGGGAAAAGAAATTCTTTGTCGGTGCGTCGCGACGGCCCCGGGCTAACGCCGCCGATAGCGGAAGTACCAGACCTCGTGACCATAGACCGTGCGCGCCTTGTGTTCATAGCGCGTTTCGGGCCAACCGCCGGGTCGGTTCTGGAAATCGGACGGCTTGTCGCAGAGCCATTCGAACTGGTCGCCATGCCGGCGCATGACCATCAGCGCGTGGCGCAGGTAGATCGCGTGATCGGTGCCGAAGCGCAGCTCGCCGCCTGGCTTGAGCTTGGCCGCGAACATGTCGACCGGGCCGTCGTTCATCATCCGCCGCTTGGCGTGACGCGCCTTGGGCCAGGGATCGGGGTGCAGAAGGTAGATGAACGAGAGCGCGCCATCGGGAATGCGGCTCAGCACTTCGAGCGCGTCGCCGTGCTGGATGCGCACGTTGCCGAGCGGCGTGTTCTTGCCGCCGTCGCCGTCGACGTGAGCCAACGCCTGGGCCACGCCGTTGAGGAAGGGCTCGGCGCCGATGAAGCCATGGTCGGGCAGCATGTCGGCGCGATAGGCCATGTGCTCCCCGCCGCCGAAGCCGATCTCGAAATGCAGCGGGCAGTCGTGGCCGAACAGCCGCTCGGCCGTGACCTCGCCCTCCGTCGGCACG
Source organism: Novosphingobium anseongense (assembly GCF_037482895.1). Taxonomy (NCBI): domain Bacteria; kingdom Pseudomonadati; phylum Pseudomonadota; class Alphaproteobacteria; order Sphingomonadales; family Sphingomonadaceae; genus Novosphingobium; species Novosphingobium anseongense. The sequence continues at coordinate 54,947 of NZ_JBBHJZ010000002.1, forward strand.
GCGATGCGCGGCAGCAGGGTGTCGACCAGCTCCTGCTGGAACTTGCGCAGGGGCCGCCCCTGGGAGCGCCCGTAGAGACGGTTGAGCGTGGTCGGATCGCCGGGCTTGTTCGCGGTCATGAGGCGGGCGCGTGGCGGAAAAGCGCGCGCGGGTCAACGACTCGTACCGATCAGGCGGCGCGGTGCTCCGCGATCCACGAGAGGACGACGCCCTTGACCGCGGCGACGAAGGCGAAGGGACTGTCGATCATCGGGTAATGCGTCGTGCCGGGGATCGTGAAGACCACGGTCCGCCCGCCGGAGGCCGCGCCGATCACGTCCGCGGCGGTCTCGTCGGCGAGATGGGTATGCTCGCTGAAGATCGCCGCAGAGCGGCAGCGCAGGTCCTCGAGTGCATCGACGAGATCGAGCGCGAGGCCGATCGTCGAACCCTGCGCGGCGTCGTACTTGGCGGCCCAGCCGCCCTCGACGGCTCGAAACGAGTGACGCGCGATATGCGCGATCACGGCATCGGCCGCGATCGGTGCCAGCGGCGGCGGCATCAGACGAAAGCGCCCCAGCGCCTCGTCGAGATCGGCATAGACCCGCGGCGGCCGCGGCGGCGCACGTTCGCCGTCGAGCACCTTGACCGCATGGTCCTTCTCGAGGCGGGCATAGCGCAGCCCGTCGATCGTGACGACGCCGAGCAGCGCCGCATCGTGCGCGATCGCCGCGCGCATCGCGAACTGCGCGCCGGCGCTATGCCCGACGATCGTCGGCGGGACCGCAGCCTCGAGCATGCCCGCGTCGGCGCAGACGCCGAAGATCTCCGCGGCGATCTGCGCGGTCGTATAGGCCTCGCGCCGCCCCGAATCGCCACAGCCGGCAAGGTCGATCGCGACGACGTGGAACTGGTCGGCGAAGAGCGGCGCGACGTGATCGTACCAATGGGCATGGCCGGCGCTGGCGGGCACGAACAGGAGCCCCGGCCGGCCGCGCGTGCCCCATTCGAGATAGTGGATCGGACAGCCGGCGACCTCGACCGTGCGATCGGTGCCGGGCTGGGCCAGCGCGCGGGCCAGCCAGTCGGGTGCTTGCTGTGACATGCGCCGAGCGTAGCGTGGGCTTCCGGCCGCGGTAAAGCCGCCCCGCTTGTCCTAGGCGGCAGCCGCCCGCTCTGCCGCGCTCGTGCCGCCGAGCGCCGCGTCCAGCTGGGCACGATCGAGCGTGCCTTCCCAGCGCGAGACCACCACGGTCGCCACGGCGTTGCCGATGAAATTGGTCAGGCTGCGGCATTCGGACATGAAGCGATCGACGCCCAGGATCAGCGCCATGCCCGCGACGGGGACCGAGGGCACGATCGACAGCGTCGCCGCCAGGGTGATGAAGCCCGCGCCGGTCACCCCCGCCGCGCCCTTCGACGAGAGCATCGCCACCGACAGCAGCAAAAGCTGCTGGCCGATGCTCAGCTCGACGTTGCAGGCCTGGGCGATGAACAGCGCGGCCAGGGTCATGTAGATGTTGGTGCCGTCGAGATTGAACGAATAGCCCGTCGGCACGACCAGGCCCACGATCGCCTTGGGGCAACCGGCGCGCTCCATCTTCTCGATCAGCGCGGGCAGCGCGCTTTCGGACGAGGAGGTGCCGAGCACGAGCAGCAGCTCGCCCTTGAGATAGGCGATCAGCCGCAGGATCGAGAAGCCCGCGAGCCGCGCGACGGCGCCGAGCACGACGAGCACGAAGAGCAGCGAGGTCAGGTAGAAGGTCGCCAGCAGCGCCGCGAGATTGGCGAGACTGCCGACGCCGTACTTGCCGATGGTGAAGGCCATGGCGCCGAAAGCGCCGATCGGCGCCGCGCGCATGACCAGGCCGACGAGCTTGAACACGACCAGCGAGACGTCCTCGAGCAGGTCGAGCACGCGCTGGCCGCGATCGCCGATCGAGGCCAGCGCAATGCCGAAGAGGATCGCGACGACGAGCACCTGGAGCACGTTGTCACCGGTCAGCGCCGAAACCAGCGTATCGGGGATCATCGCCGAGACGAAACCGACCAGGCTGGTCGCGTGCGCCTTGGCCGAATATTGCGCGACCTTGCCCGCGTCGAGCGTGGCGGGATCGATGTTCAGCCCTTCGCCCGGCCGCACGACATTGGCGACGATCAGGCCGACCACCAGCGCCAGGGTCGAGAAGAACAGGAAATAGGCGAAGGCCTTGGCCGCCACGCGCCCGACCGCGCCGAGATCGCGCATGCCGGCGATGCCGGTGACGATCGTCAGGAAGATCACCGGCGCGATCACCATCTTGACCAGCTTGATGAACATGTCGCCGAGCGGCTTGAGCGCCTCGCCCGTCGCCGGCGCGAAATGGCCGATCGACACGCCCAGCGCGATCGCGATCAGGACCTGGACGTAGAGATGCGCGTACCAGGGGCGCGGGCCGGCCGGCGGCAGCTTGGCGGGATCGAATTCCATCCGCGCTGCATGGCACATGGGCCGCCAAAACGAAAACAGCCCGCTGCCTGGGGCAACGGGCCGCTCTTCGACCGGAGAGAGAGTGTTAGTCGAGGAGAAACTTGTTTTCGTACGAGATCAGGCGGCCTCTTGGCGCTCATCGGGATCGCGCAGGACATAGCCGCGGCCCCAGACGGTCTCGATGTAGTTGGCGCCGCCGCAGGCGTGGGCCAGCTTCTTGCGCAGCTTGCAGATGAACACGTCGATGATCTTGAGCTCGGGCTCGTCCATGCCGCCGTAGAGGTGGTTGAGGAACATTTCCTTGGTGAGCGTCGTGCCCTTGCGCAGCGAGAGCAGCTCGAGCATCGCATATTCCTTGCCGGTCAGGTGCACGCGGGCGCCATCGACCTCGACGGTCTTGGCATCCAGGTTCACGATCAGCTTGCCGGTGCGAATGACCGACTGCGAGTGACCCTTCGAGCGACGGACGACCGCATGGATGCGGGCGACGAGCTCTTCGCGATGGAACGGCTTGGTGACGTAGTCGTCGGCGCCGAAGCCGAAGCTGCGCACCTTCGAATCCATCTCCGAAATGCCCGACAGGATCAGCACCGGCGTCTGCACCTTGGCGACGCGAAGCTTCTTCAGAACGTCGTACCCGTGCATGTCGGGCAGGTTCAGGTCGAGCAGGATGATGTCATAGTCATAGAGCTTGCCCAGATCGAGGCCTTCCTCGCCCAGGTCCGTCGAATAGACGTTGAAGCCCTCGGCGCTCAGCATAAGCTCGATCGCCCGTGCAGTGGTGGGCTCGTCCTCGATCAGCAGCACTCGCATGCGAAACCCCTTGTTTTGGCCCGACAAAATAAAACGTGACCCTTGGGTGAAGGGCCATGTGATCCATTAACCATAGGACCTATGAACATTAAAGGTTAATTTGCCGTAAACGCGTTGCCAATGTTTAGCCTCGCGTAACGACTTTCTTTTCGACGAGGCGAAAGCAGGCTGCGGGAAAGCGCATCGCGGGTAAGCTTCTGTAAGGGGCTTTACCTAAAGCACCTCGAGCAGTCCGGCGGCCCCCATGCCGCCGCCGATGCACATCGTTACCACCACGTATTTCGCGCCGCGGCGCTTGCCCTCGATCAGCGCATGCATCGCGCAGCGCGCGCCCGTCATGCCGTAAGGATGGCCGATCGCGATCGAGCCACCGTTGACGTTGAGCAGTTCGTTGGGGATGCCGAGCTTGTCGCGGCAATAGAGCACCTGCACCGCGAAAGCCTCGTTGAGCTCCCACAGGCCGACGTCGTCCATCTTCACGTCGAAGCGCTGGAGCAGCTTGGGCACGGCGAAGACCGGGCCGATGCCCATCTCGTCGGGTTCGGTGCCGGCAACGGCGAGGCCGACGAAGCGGCCGAGCGGGGCCAGGCCCTTCTTCGCCGCGAGCGCGGAGTCCATCACCACCAGCGCGGCCGAACCGTCCGAGAGCTGGCTGGCATTGCCCGCGGTGGTCGTGCCGCCGGGGATCACGGTGTTCAACCCCGCCAGTCCTTCGAGCGTGGTCTCGGGGCGGTTGCCCTCGTCCTTGGTGAGCGTGACCTCCTTCTTCGACGTCTCGCCGGTGGCCTTGTCGGTGACGCTCATCGTCGTCGTGGTCGCCACGATCTCGGCATCGAAGGCACCCGCAGCCTGAGCCGCAGCGGTGCGCTGCTGCGACTGCAGCGCATATTCGTCCATCGCCTCGCGCGCGATGCCATAGCGCTGGGCGACGACCTCGGCGGTCTGCAGCATCGGCATGTAGGCCGCCTCGCGCAAGCGGATGAGATCGCGGTCGAACTCGACGCGGAAGTCCTTGGTCTGGACCGTCGAGATCGAATCCTGGCCGCCCGCGATCACCACGTCCATGCGGTCTAGCACCACCTGCTTCGAGGCCGTGGCGAGCGCGATCAGGCCCGAACCGCACTGGCGATCGACGCTCATCCCCGCGACGGTCACCGGCAGGCCGGCGCGCAATGCGGCGAGCCGACCGATGTTGAGCGCCTGGCCGCCCTGCTGGAGCGCGGCGCCCCAGACGACGTCCTCGACCTCGCCGCCCTCGATGCCGGCACGCGCAACCGCGGCCTCGATCGACAGCGCGCCGAGCGTGGGCGCGGCCGTGGCGTTGAAGGCGCCCTTGTAGGCGCGGCCGATCGGCGTGCGGGCTGCGGCTACGATGACGGCGTCGCGCATGTCAGGTCTCCTCTGTGCTTCTCTGTCAGCCGTGCCGGAGCGACGGCCGCGCGGCAATTATACGAAGTGCTGGAACAGCCATTCGGCGATCAGCGCGGGCTTGGCCTCGCCCTCGATCTCGACCGTCGCCTCGACCGTCTGCAGCCACTGGCCCGGACGCTTCTCGATCAGTTCGAGCAATTTGAAATGCCCGCGAATGCGCTTGCCCGACTTGACCGGGGTGAGGAACCGCAGCTTGTTGAAGCCGTAGTTGACGCTCATCTGCACCTCGGGCTTGTCCATCCGCGCCATCATCGGCGCGAGCAGCGAGACGGTGAGGAAGCCGTGCGCGATCGTCTGGCCGAAGGGCGTCGCCTTGGCCGCTTCGGGATCGACGTGGATGAACTGATGGTCCTCGGTGGTATCGGCGAAAGCGTCGATGCGGGCCTGGTCGACCAGAAGCCAATCCGACGTGCCGATCACCTCGCCCACTTTTGCCTGCAGTTCCTCGAGCTTCACGCGTCACTCCCTGTTCCAAGGTCGGAAGACAGCATGGCGCAGGCGGCGCGCAACGCAAGGTCCTATTCGGCAGGCACCTCGTTCGCGCGCAACCGCAAGCGCGGCGGATGGCGGTTGAACCAGCGCTGGGCCGGTTTCTCGAGCAGATGGTAGAACCCTGCCGAAGCCGCCAGCAGGATCGCGACGAAGGTCAGGAAAGGAAGCCAGCCAAGCTGCCCCTGCGCGTCGGCCAGCATCGGCCTGAACACCAGGAACAGAAAGGTGTGCGCGAGGTAGGTGGCATAGCTGATCTCGCCCAGATAGCGCATGACCGGCATGCCGAGCAGGCGGACGATCGGTCCGCGGCCGAGCGCCAGCGCCAGCAGACCGGCGACGAAGGGGATCGGGACGAGCACGGTCTCGGGCAGGCGCAGCGCCACGGCCACGCCCAGGAAGACGGTACCCGCGAACAGCGCGGCGAGCGCGGCATGGCGCTGCCCGCGCCAGCGCAGCCAGAGCAGGCACATGACGTTGCCCAGCGAGAATTCGAACAGGCAGCGCCCCAAGCCGAATTGCGAGATGTCGGCGCCGATGGAGGTCTGGCCGTGCGACCAGAAATAGAGCGGGATCGCTGCGGCGAGGCCGAGGCCGATCGCCACGAGCACGGCGGTGGGCATGCGTTCCCACTTGGCCGCCAGGACGATCAGGGGGAAGACCAGGTAGGCCGCCATCTCCGTGCTGATCGACCACGACGGGTCGTTCCAGCGCAGCGCCTCGGTGAAGCCCCAGTTCTGCATGAGCAGGACATGCAGCGGCAGTTCGGCGAAAGGATAGAACGAGGCATCGCGGCCCAGCGCCAGCAGGGCCAGGGCGTAGATCACGAACAGACCGAGCAGGACGATGTGCAGCGGCCAGATTCGCGCGATCCGCCGCCAGAGGAAGCGCCCGGCCTCGATCAGGCCGCCGTCGCGCAGCCGCGGCGCGTAATTGTACCAGAGCACGAAGCCCGAGAGGATGAAGAACAGGTCGACCGCGAGATAGCCGCGCGCGAGCACCTTGATCGCATCGATCGGCAGCAGGGTCAGCAGCGAGAAGCGCATGTGGTAGAACACCACCAGCCAAGCGGCGATACCGCGGATGCCGGTCAGGGCATCGAGATGCGCAGGTGCCGTCGATTCAGCGCCGCGCATCGGCGTTCTCCCGGCCATTCCTGTACGGCGCCTGCCTGTTATCGCGGATCCGACCCTTCATGCGGCAGAGGCGGTAGCCCGAACGCGCAGGGAAAGCGACCGCTAAACCGCCTTCAGACGCCGAGCGGTTCCCCGCCTGCCAGCGGCCGCGGATGGCGTGCCTGGCCCATCGGCCGGCGCGCCGGCTGGTCGATGCGCTTCAGATAGCTCCAGAAGCCGCATTGCAGGCCGACCAGCATCAGGATGAAGGGCTGATAGGCGATCCCGACGAACAGAGCGCCGACCATGTAGACCACGTGGCCGAGCATCAGCGCATTGGCCAGCGGCGCGACCCATAGCTCGTCGGGGCCGGTACGCTTGCGCCATTTGCGGCGGATCCGCTCCATCTGCCAGAGCCCGGAAGCGTGCAGCCAGAGCCACAACATCAGCCCCGGCCAGCCCTGTTCGCCCAGCATCTCGAAATAGCTCGAATGGAAGGCGCGGCCGGCTTCCTCGATATAGGCCGGTTCGCTCGAATTGCCGTCGCTCGCGGGATCGCTCTTCAGCCGGTAGCGCACCTTGTTGGCCAGATAGACCTCGAAGCCGCCGCCGCCCGGATGATCCTTGGCATAGTTCCAGGTCCAGCCCCAGACCGCGAGACGGGTGCTGGCAGACTGATCGGCCTTGTGATTCTCGATCGTGTTCATGCGATCGGTGAAGCTCTTGGGCAGGAAAGGAACGGCAACCATCAGCGCGATCGAGCCGAGCGCCATGTAGAGGAACCGATGCTTGACCGTGCGCAGCACGAGAACCCCCATCACGGCCAGGCAGACCAGGCCGGTACGCGCCTGCGTGCCCACCGGCATGAGGATACAGGCGCCGGTCAGGGCCACGGCGAACAGCGTGACGGTCCAGTGCTTCGGAAAGATCGTGCCGAACCGCGCGAGCCACCAGATCAGCGGAATGACGGCGATCGCCGCCAAGGAGATCGTGCTGCCTTCAAACAGGCCGGTGTTGTCGTCAACCAGCAGGCGCAGCGTGCCGTAGCCGCCGCCGCCGAGCACGGTCTTGATCGCGCCGGGTATGATGATCGCCCCCAGCGACAGCACCAGGACCAGTGCCGTCGCCTCGATCCGCAGCCTGGTGCGCAGGGTCAGCGGCAGGATGATCGCCCAAAGCAGCGCCTTCCACACCCACGACCACTTGCCCAGCGCCTCGACCGGGAAATCGGCCAGCAGGGTCGTGATGCCGCAATAGACCAGCAGAGCGCAGAGAATCCCCTGGCGGTAGGTGAAGCGCGAATCGCGTTTGTCGTCGACGAGCAGCCACCCGCCCACGGCCGCGGCGAAGACGATCAGCGAGACCGGCAGCGAGGCGAGCAGGTGCCACGAGCCCTTCTGCGGCGAGACGATGTCGACGTAACAGTAGCAAAGAACCCAGAGGAACGGCCGCTTGAAGCCGAGCGCGACGAAGCCGACGAAGAACAGGAAGAAGGTGTAGTCAGTCACGCGGCGCGCGCATTCCGGGCCGCTTGCGCGGCTCCTTCTCGGTGCCGGGATCGCAATCGAGATCGGCGCGACTCAACAGCCGCCAGGCGGCGAGCGCCAGCAGGCCATGCGTCAGGATAATGCCGAACAGGTCGATCATCGCCGCCTGCCTAGCAGCACGCGGTTGACGGGCCGTTAAGCGTTAATCGCCTAGGAAAGCCGGCATGACCCGCGTGTTGCACGTCCTCGACCACTCGCTGCCGCTGCACAGCGGCTATACCTTCCGCACGCGCGCGATCCTCAAGGCGCAGCAGGCCATGGGCTTCGACGTGCGCGGCATCACGGGCCTGCGGCATGCGGCCGAGCTGCGCGCCATGGCCGGGCCCGAGGCCGAGATCGACCAGCGTCCGCTCGAAGAGGCCGACGGCCTGCTGTTCCACCGCACGCCGGGTGAAACGAGCGGCCCACCGGGGCTGCGCGAGTGGCGCGAGATCGCACGGCTCTCGGCGGCGATCGAAAGGCTCTGCGGCGAATGGCGCCCCGACCTGCTCCACGCCCATTCGCCCGCGCTCGGCGGTGAGGCCGCGCGGCGCGCGGGCCAGCGTCTGGGCATTCCCGTGGTCTACGAAATCCGCGCCTTCTGGGAGGACGCAGCGGTCGGCAACGGCGCGGGCCGCGAGGGTTCGGCCAAGTATCGCCTGACGCGCGCGCTCGAAAATCACGTCGTGTCGAACGTCGACGCCGTGGTGACGATCTGCGACGGCCTGCGCGACGACCTGATCGCCCGCGGCCACGACGCGACGCGCATCGCGATCATGCCCAACGGCGTCGACCTGGCGCTGTTCGGCTCGCCGATCGCGCGCGATCCGGCGCTTGCGGAAGAGCTCGGCCTCGGAGACGGCCCGGTGATCGGCTTCATCGGCAGCTTCTACGACTACGAAGGCATCGACGACCTGATCGCGGCGATGCCCGCACTGATCGCCAAACAGCCCGACGCGCGCCTGCTGCTCGTCGGCGGCGGCCCGCGCGAGGCAGCACTCAAGGCCCAGGCCCTCGCCTCGCCCGCGGCTCGGGCGATCCGCTTCGTCGGCCGCGTCCCGCACCACGCGGTCGAGCGCTACTACGCGCTGACCGACGTCATGGCCTATCCGCGCAAGAAGAGCCGCCTGACCGACCTCGTCACCCCGCTCAAGCCGCTCGAGGCCATGGCCCAGGGCAAGCTCGTTGCCGCTTCGGACGTCGGCGGCCACCGCGAGCTGATCACCGACGGCGTGACCGGCCGGCTGTTCACCCCCGACGACCCTTCCGCCTGCGCCGAAGCCCTCGCGCAGTTGCTCGCCGAACGCGGTCGCTGGGACGCCTATCGCGCCGCCGGCCGCACCCATGTCGAAACGCGACACGATTGGGCGCGCAATGTGGAACGTTATCAAGACGTTTACCATCGCGTGCTAGGCAAACAGCCGCAATCCGAGCTGCACGCCGCTTGAGCGGCAGCGCATAGGGAACAGGGGCAGACGATCTTGGCCGAGCCGAACAGCACGCCGCGCGACCGCAAACAGGCTGCCAAGCCTGAACCGATCACGCGCCATCCCTTGTTCCCGGCGATCGTCGCGCTGTGGTTCGCCGCCCTGCTCGGCGTCGGCAGCCTGGCGCTGAGCACCGGCCTGCTCGAACGCTTCGTCATCGCCACGGGCATCGACACGATGATCGCCGCCGCCGCCCCGCCGCTGGGCATCAAGGCGCGGCTGGCGGTCTCGCTGGCCTTCGGCATCCTCGGCGCGGCGATCGGCTGGTTCCTGGCCAAGCGCGTCGCCGAACCCGCCGAACGCCGCGCGCCGCAGGTGTTCAAGGTGGCCGATGTCGATCCGCCCAAGGTCGCGAAGACGAAGCCCAAGCCCGTGCTCGATCCCGCCAGCCTCGCCGCGGAGCCGATCGCGGCACCACTCGCCGCCGTACCCGAGCTCACGTCCGAACCCGAAGTAGCCGAACTGCCTGAACCGATCGCCCCGGCGACGGAACGCACCGAAGCGATCGAAGTCGCCGCCGCCGAAGTGACGATCGAGGCCGAACCCGCGATCGTCGACATCGCCCCGCTGGTCACCGAACCCTTCTTCGCCGAGCCCGAATCGCGCGAACCGACCGCCGCCGAGCGGATCGCCGCCGCCGATCTCGCCGAGCTCTCGCACGTCGAACTGATCGAACGACTCGCCATCGCGCTCCAGCGGCGCGAGGCTCTGTCGGAAGCCGAGGAAACCAGGACCGCCGAGTCCGGCCCGGTCGTGCATTTCCCCGACTTCACCGACCGTCGCAACGCCCGTCCGGCACCCAGCGCGCCGACGCCGCTGGTCGCACCGCAGGAAACCGAAATGGCCTTGCGTCACGCCCTCGCCCAACTCCAGCGGATGAGCGGCACGCGCGGCGGCTGAACCGCAAGGATCGAAGCACTTTCCGCAGTTTTATTGCGCCAGTCCACGACCGGCACACGCGCGGAAAACCCCGGCAATCTCTTCGCGGTTGCAAAAATACCATCATATTGTCATGGGGCGCGCTCGCACTCCCTACGCCGGTTTCCGGTGGGGTGAGTCGCGCTTGCCGACCGGTTCCCGCACAGCGGGGCCGGCCAATGACAGGATGGGTTTATCGATGGGTTTTCCTCAGCCCCAAGGGCTCTACGATTCGCGTAATGAACACGACGCTTGCGGCGTGGGCTTCGTTGCCCACATCAAGGGCGCCAAAACCCATGCGATCGTTAGCCAGGCGCTGGAGATTCTCAAAAATATCGACCACCGCGGCGCCGTCGGCGCCGACCCGCTGCTGGGTGACGGCGCCGGCATCCTGATCCAGATGCCCGATCTGCTGTTCCGCAAGTGGGCGGACGGCGAAGGCCTGACCCTGCCCGCCGCCGGCGACTATGCCGTGGCCATGTGCTTCCTGCCGCAGGACGAGGCCGCTCGGAACTTCGCGATCGAGCACTTCGAACAGTTCATCGCCAAGGAAGGCCAGACCCTGATCGGCTGGCGCGACGTGCCGACCACGCTCGACGGTCTGGGCAAGGCCGTGATCGCCTCGATGCCCGTGATCCGCCAGTGCTTCATAGGCCGCGGCGACAACATCGCCGATCAGGACGCCTTCGAGCGCAAGATCCTGGCGATCCGCAAGCAGGCGCAGAACCCGCTCGAGGCGCTCGAAGAAAAGCACAACCTGCCCGGCCTGTCCGAACTCTACATGCCGAGCTTCTCGAGCCGGACGATCGTCTACAAGGGCCTGCTGCTGGCGACCCAGGTCGGCTCGTTCTACGACGACCTGCGCAACCCGGACTGCGTCTCGGCGCTCGGCCTCGTGCACCAGCGCTTCTCGACCAACACCTTCCCCAGCTGGAAGCTCGCGCACCCCTACCGCTTCATCGCCCACAACGGCGAGATCAACACGGTGCGCGGCAACGTCAACTGGATGAACGCGCGCCGCCGCACGATGGAATCGGAGCTGCTCGGCCCCGATCTCGACAAGATGTGGCCGCTGATCCCGCACGGCCAGTCGGACACCGCCTGCCTCGACAACGCGCTCGAGCTGCTGCTCGCGGGCGGCTACAGCCTCGTCCACGCGATGATGATGCTGATCCCCGAGGCCTGGGCCGGCAATCCGATCATGGATAGCAAGCGCCGCGCGTTCTACGAATACCACGCCGCGCTGATGGAACCCTGGGACGGCCCCGCCGCCGTCGCCTTCACCGACGGCCGCCAGATCGGTGCGACGCTCGACCGCAACGGTCTGCGCCCCGCGCGCTTCCTCGTCACCGACGACGATCTCGTCGTCATGGCGTCGGAATCGGGCGTGCTGCCGATCAAGGAAGACAACATCGTCCGCAAGTGGCGCCTCCAGCCCGGCAAGATGCTGCTGATCGACTTCGAGGAAGGTCGCATCATCGAGGACGAGGAAATCAAGGCCCAGCTCTCGGGCGCCGAGCCCTACGAGGAGTGGCTGGCTTCGGCCCAGTACAAGCTCAAGGACCTCGAGGTCGTCGAGCCCGAGCTCGCCGCGCTGCCCGTCGAAACGACGAGCCTGCTCGATCGCCAGCAGGCCTTCGGCTACACGCAGGAGGACACCAACAAGTTCCTCGAGCCGATGGCCGCCAACGGTGACGATCCGATCGGATCGATGGGCACCGACACGCCGATCGCGGTGCTGTCGGGCCGCTCGCGCCTGCTTTACGACTACTTCAAGCAGAACTTCGCGCAGGTCACCAACCCGCCGATCGACCCGATCCGCGAGGAGCTGGTCATGAGCCTGGTCTCGATGATCGGTCCGCGTCCGAACCTGCTCGGCCACGACGCCGGCACGCACAAGCGGCTCGAGATCGACCAGCCGATCCTGACCAACGAAGACGTCGCGCGCATCCGCTCGATCGAAGCGGCGCTCGACGGCGCCTTCCGCACGCAGACGATCGACATGACCTGGGACGCCAAGGCCGGGGCCGCGGGCCTCGAGCAGGCGATCAAGGAAATGTGCTGGTCGGCCACCGAAGCCGTGCTGGCCGACAAGAACATCCTGATCCTGTCGGACCGCGCCCAGGGTCCCGACCGCATCGCCATGCCGGCGCTGCTGGCGACGGCCGCGGTGCACAGCCACCTCGTCCGCCAGGGCCTGCGCATGCAGACCGGCCTCGTGGTCGAGACCGGCGAAGCGCGCGAAGTGCACCACTTCTGCGCGCTCGCGGGCTATGGCGCCGAGGCGATCAACCCTTACGTCGCCTTCGAAACGCTCGAGGACATCCGCAGCCGCAAGCTGCCCAACCTCGAGCCCAAGCAGGTCGAGAAGAACTACATCAAGGCCATCGGCAAGGGTGTGCTCAAGGTCATGTCCAAGATGGGCATCTCGACCTACCAGTCCTATTGCGGCGCGCAGATCTTCGACGCCGTCGGCCTGTCGACCCCGTTCATCGAAGCCTATTTCACCGGCACCGCGACGACCATCGAGGGTGTCGGCCTGGTTCAGGTGGCCGAGGAGACCGTACGCCGTCACGCGGCGGCCTATGGCGACAACCCGATCTACAAGAACATGCTCGACGTCGGCGGCATGTATGGCCTGCGCCTGCGCGGCGAAGAGCATGCCTGGACCTCGTCCAACATCGCCAGCCTCCAGCACGCGGTGCGCGGCAACCTGCCCGAGAAGTATCTCGAGTTCGCGCAGTCGATCAACGACCAGTCCGAGCGTATGCTGACGATCCGCGGCCTGATGGATCTCAAGAAGGCCGACAAGGCTATCGACCTCGCCGAGGTCGAACCCGCGAGCGAGATCGTCAAGCGCTTCGCCACCGGCGCGATGAGCTACGGCTCCATCTCGTGGGAGGCGCACACCACCCTCGCGCTGGCGATGAACCGCATCGGCGGCAAGTCGAACACCGGCGAAGGCGGCGAGGATCCCAAGCGCTTCCTGCCGCTGCCCAACGGCGATTCGATGCGCTCATCGATCAAGCAGGTCGCCTCGGGCCGCTTCGGCGTGACCGCCGAATACCTGGTCAATGCCGACGACATCCAGATCAAGATGGCGCAGGGCGCGAAGCCCGGCGAGGGCGGCCAGCTGCCCGGCGACAAGGTCGACAAGACCATCGGTGCCACGCGCCATTCGACCCCTGGTGTCGGCCTGATTTCGCCGCCGCCGCACCATGACATCTACTCGATCGAGGATCTCGCCCAGCTGATCCACGACCTGAAGAACGTCAATCCGACCAGCCGCGTGTCGGTCAAGCTCGTCTCCGAGGTCGGCGTCGGCACGGTCGCCGCCGGCGTCAGCAAGTGCAAGGCGGATCACATCACGATCTCGGGCTACGAGGGCGGCACCGGCGCTTCGCCGCTGACCTCGCTGACCCACGCGGGTTCGCCCTGGGAAATCGGCCTCGCCGAAACCCAGCAGACCCTGCTGCTCAACAACCTGCGCAGCCGTGTCGCGGTGCAGGCCGACGGAGGCATCCGCACGGGTCGTGACGTGGCCATCGCACTGCTGCTCGGTGCGGACGAGATCGGCTTCGCCACGGCGCCGCTGATCGCCGCGGGCTGCATCATGATGCGCAAGTGCCACCTCAACACCTGCCCGGTCGGCGTCGCCACCCAGGACCCGGTGCTGCGCGCGCGCTTCACCGGCGAGCCCGAGCATGTGATCAACTACTTCTTCTTCGTCGCCGAAGAGCTGCGTTCGATCATGGCCGAGATGGGCTTCAAGACGATCGCCGAGATGACCGGCCGCGTCGACCGGCTCGACGCGCGCAAGGCCGTGTCGCACTGGAAGGCCGAAGGCATCGACCTGACCAAGCTGCTTTTCCAGGCGCCGCTGGGTGAAGGCCCGTCGCTCAACTGGACCGAGACGCAGGATCACGGGCTCGAGAACGCGCTCGACAACGACCTGATCGCCGCCGCGGCCGATGCGCTCGACAAGAAGGAAGCCGTGCGCATCGAGCGCCCGGTGATCAACGTCAACCGCACGGTCGGCGCCATGCTCTCGGGCGAGGTCGCCAAGCGCTATGGTCATGCCGGCCTGCCCGACAACACGATCAACGTGAAGCTGACCGGCGTCGCAGGCCAGAGCTTCGGCGCCTTCCTCGCGCACGGCGTCACGCTCGACCTGACCGGCGACGGCAACGACTATGTCGGCAAGGGCCTGTCGGGCGGCCGCGTGATCGTGCGCCAGCCGGGCCACGTGAACCGCGAGCCGACCGAGAACATCATCGTCGGCAACACCGTGCTGTTCGGCGCGATCGCGGGCGAGGCCTATTTCAACGGCGTCGGCGGCGAGCGTTTCGCCGTGCGCAACTCGGGCGCCATCGCGGTGGTCGAGGGCTGCGGCGATCACGGCTGCGAATACATGACCGGTGGCACCGTGGTGGTGCTCGGCAAGACCGGGCGCAACTTCGCCGCGGGCATGTCGGGCGGCGTGGCCTATGTCTACAACCCCGACGGTCTGTTCGCCGACCTGTGCAATCTCGCGCAGGTCGACGTGCTGCCCATCTCGGCCGAACGCGACGAGGAAGACGGCGCCGGCCGGCCGCAGCAGCGGACCAACGGCGTCCACGACAACGGCATGGGCGACATGCTGCGCCACGACGCCGAACGCCTGCGCGTTCTGCTCGAACGGCACCACCTCCACACCGGCTCGAAGCGCGCCCGCGCGCTGCTCGACGACTGGGACAATGCGCTGGGGCAGTTCGTCAAGGTGATGCCGCGCGACTACGCACGTGCGCTCAAGCAGATGGAAGCCGAGCGGCTCGAAGCCGCTTCGGTCGCCGCTGAATAAGATCAGGGAAGATTAGGCAAATGGGCAAGGAAACCGGCTTCCTCGAGCTTGACCGCTCGGACCGCAAGTATGGTCCGGTCGAAGACCGCATCAAGAACTACAAGGAATTCGTCGTGCCGATGCCGGAGAGCGATCTCCGCGCGCAGGCCTCGCGCTGCATGAACTGCGGCATTCCCTACTGTCACAACGGCTGTCCGGTGAACAACATCATCCCGGACTGGAACCACCTGACCTACGAGGGCGATTGGAAGAACGCGCTCGAGGTCCTGCACTCGACCAACAACTTCCCCGAGTTCACCGGCCGCATCTGCCCCGCGCCCTGCGAGGCCGCCTGCACGCTGAACATCGTCGACCAGGCCGTGACCATCAAGTCGATCGAGTGCGCGATCGTCGATCGCGGCTGGCAGGAAGGCTGGATCACGCCGCAGGTGCCCGAGAAGCGCACGGGCAAGACCGTCGCCGTCGTCGGCGCCGGCCCCGCCGGCATGGCCGCGGCGCAGCAGCTCGCGCGCGCCGGCCATTCGGTCACCGTGTTCGAGAAGAACGACCGCATCGGCGGCCTGCTTCGCTACGGCATCCCCGACTTCAAGATGGAAAAGCACCTGATCAACCGCCGCGCGGTGCAGATGGAGGCCGAAGGCGTCCAGTTCCGCACCTCGGTCGAGGTCGGTGTGACCATCTCGGTGGCGTCGCTCAAGGAGAACTTCGATGCGATCGTCCTCGCGGGCGGCGCCGAAGATGCGCGCAAGCTCGAGATTCCGGGCGCCGAACTGCCCGGCGTGCGCCTGGCGATGGAATTCCTGACCCAGCAGAACAAGCGCAATGCCGGCGATGACGAGATGCGCGCCGCGCCGCGCGGCTCGCTGTTCGCCACGGGCAAGAACGTCGTCGTGATCGGCGGCGGCGATACCGGTTCGGACTGCGTCGGCACCTCGATCCGCCAGGGCGCCAAGAGCGTCACCCAGATCGAGATCATGCCCAAGCCGCCCGAGAAGGAAGCCAAGGCGCTCAGCTGGCCGAACTGGCCGCTCAAGCTGCGCACCTCGTCGAGCCACGAGGAAGGCGTCGACCGCGACTGGGCGATCCTGACCAAGCGCGTGGTCGGCGACAACGACGTGCGCGGCCTCGAATGCGTCCGCGTCGAGTGGGTCGACGGCGCGATGAAGGAGATCGAAGGCAGCGAGTTCGTGCTCGAGGCCGAGCTGATCCTGCTCGCCATGGGCTTCGTCGGCCCGAAGAAGCAGGGACTGGTCGAACAGACCGGCGTCGCGCTCGACGGCCGCGGCAATGTCGCTGCCAACGTCCAGGACTACCAGACCAGCGATCCCAAGATCTTCGCCTGCGGCGACATGCGCCGTGGCCAGAGCCTGGTCGTCTGGGCGATCCGCGAAGGCCGCCAGGCCGCCCGCGCGGTCGACGAGGCGCTGATGGGCGCGAGCCAGCTCCCGCGCTGATCGCTTCCTGCCGAAGACCGAGAGGGGCCTGCCGCAAGGCGCGCCCTTTTTCGTTGGCCGGCGCGCTCGCCGAACCGCGCCGAAAACCGCCGTTTTGCGACCAATGTCGGGTACCGCTTCGACCATCGGCCAATGGCGCCGAATCGCGCGGTTAACTATGTTTCACGGCATAGGCACAAGGACAGTGGAGACCACCATGGCTCGCAGCAATCCGAACGCACGACTCCTGATCGAAAGCAGAATGGCCGAGGCGCTGCAGGGCAACGCCGGCGCCTGCTTCGATCTCGGCATAGCCCTCGCATCGGGAACCTGCTCGCGCGACGAACTGCTCGAGGCGCACAAGTGGTTCACCCTGGCCTCGCTGGCCGGCTACGAGCCCGCGCGGAAAAGCGGCAACGCGGTCGCCTGGCGGATGTCCAGCGCCGACCTGGCGATAGCAAACCGCCGAGCCCGCACCGCGCAGCTTTCGGCGCAGCTGTTTTCCTGATCCCGTTTGACGACGGGCGGCGGCGTTGCCGTCGCGGCGGTCAGGTCTATGCCGGCGATGATGCCAAGGCCTTCAAGCGCAGCGCGGGCGCCAGATAGGGACTGCGCAGAGCCTTGTCGATTTCGCGCTGCGCCTCCGCAAGGTGGAAGCCCTGCGCCGCCAATTCGAACAGCAGGTCGCCGGGTTCGACGCCATGCACCAGGTTCTCTGCGATCCAGCCGCGCCATTCGTCGTCAAACGATAGATACTGGCTCGTTCCCATCGGCGATGGCAGCGGTGCCCGGAAGCGCGCGACGGGCCCCGGTTCGGGGAGCAGAGCCGCGGCGAGCATGTCATCGATGCGGCCCTGATCGATCAGCCATTTGACCACCGCATGCGGCGCTTCGGCAATGTCGGTGACGCGAACCCCCGCTACCTGCCGGAATCTGCTGGAATGGAGCGCATCGAGATTGGCGGTGCCATCGTCCTCGGCGCCGGTTCCGTAAACGAGCTGAATCTCGGGTATCGTGCTCAAGCTGGACAGCAGGGCCGGCAGATCGTCGTAGCACGGTGCGGGCGGATACCGCTCCAGCTTGTCCATCACGCTGATCCAGCGCAGGTCGCCATCGCGCCGCGCCCAGTCCGGGCGCAGGTAGGACAAGGGACCGAAGGCAAGCACGCGATCCACGCCGAGAAGCGCGCCGTACAGCACGGCCGCATAGCCACCCATGGATTGCCCGACGATGCTGACGGAGCTCGGCCGCACGGCATGTATCACCTCGCGCAGCCGGTTGGCGGTCTCGTGGACGTCGCGTCCCAGCCCGGCAATGCCATGTTGATACCACAGGTTGGCGCTGTCGCGCAGGTACAGGCAATTGATCGGGCGGTTCGTCGCGACGCTCAATTTGTTCACCCGGCGGACGAAATCGAATGCCGGCAAGCTATCCCAGGAAACGAAGGCGAACGTGATCACCAGCGGCGCGTTCGGATGCGGCGCGTTCAACATGAAGCCCGCGTCGGGATTGGCCTCCAGCGTGGCGAATGCTGATTTTTCGCGTCCTGGCGTGGGGGCGTTCGGCGGGGCGATAAGACCTGGCATCGCCCTTCCCTATCGCAACTTGCATCCGCCGATCCATAGGGGATCTCGCCGCCTCGACAGGGCGCCGGACCGTCGGCGCGGGCAGCCCCGGGCCATGGCCGTGTCCGATCCCGGTCGAAGAGGCGGCATTTCCATCGCCCATGAATCGGCCTTCACCGCGCGTGTCGACCAATGTCTAAGAAAAGCAGAGGCGTACCCTAACGCCTCTTAACCGGACGGCGGGGCGGTTGGCGCTAAAGTAAGCCCTCATCCGCAGAAGGAATTCCGGTTTGCAGGCATGTCTCTCCGCCATCGATGCGCGCAAGGCAGCGCGGCACTCGCTGGATCATCACGTGGTCGCGCAGCACCCCCGCCTCGGCGAGATCGGCTTGTCGATCAACAACATCTCGGCCTCGGGCTTCATGGCGACGGACGTGCCGATGCTCCGCAAGGGCGATCGCGTGGCCATGCGCTTGCCCGTGATCGGATGGATCGAGGCGCACCTCGTCTGGGCATCGGCCGAGCGCGCCGGCTTCCAGTTCGAACGCCTGATCCGCAAGGACGACTTCATCGACCTGCTCACCGCGCTCGAAGCGATCTGAACCCGCGCAGGCGCCCGTCGCCCCGCGGGGGAGCGACGGGGACAAAGTGCTGACCCTTAGCCCGCGATCCCCGGCAGTTGCACCACGCCGAGATCGATGTGACTGACCACGCCGGGCGCCGCATCGCAGACCGCGGGGACCGCGGTAGCGCCGACGATACCGGTCCAGGGCAGGCCGTGAAACGGGCGGCGGCCGTCGGCCTCTGGCATGCCCATGAGCTTCACTTCCATCGGCGGCTCGCCGTGCATGCGCACGCGGTAGCAGGACTCGCCCTCTTCCCAGAGCGGGTCCAGCGCCTCGGCGCTGTCGCCGAGCTGCCAGAAGAAGTTGTAGACGATCAGCGGCTTGCCATCGGCCCAGGCGGTCCACTCGTAATGCTGGCCGCCGACCGTGCCTTCCTTGACCTCGCCGTAGAGGTGCTTGATGTCGTGCCTGGCCTTGGCGACCTCGAACTTGACGGTGACCTTCTCGATCGCTTTGCCGAGGCCTTTGGCCAGCATGTCCATCGACGAATAGAACGCCTTGTAGGTCTCGGGCGAACGGCGCGGGTTGGCCAAGAGTTCCTGCGGGTCGAGCCCGAAGCCGGCCATCTCGGTGTAGATCATCGGGTTGCGGACCTTGTCGATGATCTCGGTGACCTCGACCTTGTCGACATGGCTCATCAGCCGCGCCAGGGTCAGCGGCAGGATGTCGCCCGAGAAGCCCGGATGGACGCCGCAGCCGTGGAACGAACTGTTGCCCTCACGACAGGCCGCCTCGATCCGCTCGGCCACGTCGGGGAACCACGTGTTGGGCAGGAACGGCCCCGCCGGCGAGACCACGTTCTTGCCCGTGGCGAGCAGGCGACAGGCCGTGTCGATCAGGCTGGGGCCTTGAGCGGGCGCATAGAGCACGCAGTCGGCCTCGAGCGCGATCATCGCCTCGAAATCGTCGCTCGCGAGCACGCCGGTCGGGGGCAGGCCGACGAGATCGCCGGCGTCCTTGCCCGCCTTGTCGGGATTGGTGACGTAGACGCCGACCAGCTCGATCGCGGGATTGGTGATGAAGTGCTTGAGCGCGGCCGAGCCGACCGTGCCTGTCGCCCACTGGATGACGCGATATTTCTTCTGCGACATGATGCGCCCTTTCAATTCAGCGAACGGATCTGGCCGCCGTCGACGCGATAGTTCGCGCCGGTGACATAGCCCGAGCGCGGGCTGGCCAGCGTGCAGATAATGATCGCGAGGTCTTCGGGAATGCCGAGCCGACCCGCAGGCGGCAGGGTGAACACGCCGGCATTGACGAGCAGTTCGGTCACTTCCTCGAAGCTCGCTTCGGGATTGCCGAGCCGGTCGCGGCCCATGCGCAACAGGCCGTCGACCATGACGATACCCGGCGAGACGGTGTTGACCGTGATGCCCGCACCCTTGAGCGCGCCGGCCAGGCTGACGGTGAAGTTGTTCATCGCCGCCTTCGCCGCCGAATAATCGGCCCCCATGTTGTTCGGCTGGACCGCGACCGCGCTCGAGACGTTGATCACGCGGCCGAACTTCGCCGCTTCCATCTCGGGGATCGAGAGGTTGGTCAGGCGGATCGCCGCAAGGGCATTGGCGTTGAAGTTCGACAGGAAGTGGTCGGGATCGATCTGGTGCGGCGGCTTGGTGGAATTGCCCTCGGAATTGCCGCCGGCGTTGTTGATCAGGATCTCGATGTTGCCGCCGAGTGCGGCGACGGCTTCGGCATGGACCGCCTTGCAGGCCGCGTCGGTGCTGAGTTCGCCGATCGCCACGCCCGCGGCGCCGATCTCGGCCGCGACGGCCTCGGCGCGCGCGCGGTCACGGCCGTGAACCACGACCTTGGCGCCTTCTTCGGCGAGCATTCGCGCGACGGCCGCGCCGATACCGCTGCTGCTGCCGGTGACGAGCACGCGGCGGCCCGTGAGCTGCAAATCCATGACGATCCTCTCCCAATGCCTCGAGACTCACAGCCTCTTGCGGCGCGAGCGAACCAGGCCAGACAGCACGCGAGACCCGCGACGGATATTCCCAAATGGGGAGCCCCGGCCCGTGACTGGGTGGCGCTATTCCTCGAAGGCGGGGGGTGAAGCCGCCACGCGCCGAACCCATTGCCAGAACGGATCGGCCGAGCTCTCCGCGTCCATCGCGTCGGCGTGGGGCACGATCTCACTGCCGCGCTCGGGGATCGACACCGCGAAAGTCCGTTCGACCCAGCCGCGGAAGGCGAGGTTGGGATGGACGACATAGTCGGGATCGGCATTGGGCAGCGCGGCGAAGTCCCCGCCGTCGAGCGCGTCATAGCCGATCGCCACGAGCCTCAGGAAATCGACCGGATCGTCCGCGAGGACGCAGACGGTCGCGCAGCCCGAGCCCGACCCGAGCAGGACGATCTTCTGCGCACCCTCGTCGTCGAGCCAGAAGCCGATCCGCGATCCGTCGCCATTGGTGTTCGAGAACACGCAGAGGCGCGCGACGATCTCCGGATTCAGCGAATTGAAGCAGTATTTTAGGTCGTCGCTGTCCTGCGCGCCGAAGGTGATGAAGGTGCCGCCGGGGCGCTCGCCATCGGTCCAGGTCCGGTAGAGTTCGCGGTGCGGATAGAGATAGCCGACGCGCCCCGACTTGGTCCCTTCGTAGAAACCGTGGCCCTCGATCCAGTCGAACAGTTGCAGCAGCGGCTCGGGCAGGACCATGTCGGGCGAGAGCGTGGCGCCGATCTCCTGTGCAAGCTGCGATGCGCGGCCTTCGCGCAAACGCTTTGCCCGCAAGAAATCGATGACCATGCCAGCGCTCCCCAGTGTCCCCGCGCGCTGCATAGCACTGAAAACGCTGGAGGAACGCGCCATTGCAGCCGATGTGGACCCATTTTGTTCTCGCACATCGTCGGGACAGTTTCGTATTTCGAATATTGTGTCGCCATCGCGATCTCACTATGATCCAAGCGATATCACGGGAGAGGGCGGAGCGGCCGTGAAAGGCTTCCCGCGCCAGCAAGGGACACAGCAGAAATGACCACCGACTCTGCGCTGACGCGCGACGATCCGCGCTACAAGGAGATGTTCAACGTCGAGAAGGAGATCGAGCACTCGGGCGGCGTCATGCTCGAGGATCCCTATCCCGACTTCGCGCGGCTGCGCGCGCAGGGCCCCGTGTTCAAGGGCAGCCTGTCGCTGGAACTGACCGGCCAGCCCGACCACACCTCGCCGCAGCGCCAGCATTTCACCGCACTCTCGTTCGATGCCTGCTCCAAGGCGCTGGTCGACGCCGCCAAGTTCTCCTCCGCCCACTACCAGGAGCAGGAGAGCGTGATGCTCAACATCGGGCACACGGTGCTGACGATGATCGGACAGGAACACGCGCGCCACCGCGCCGCGGTCCAGCCGATGATGACGCGCGATCAGGCGATGGGCTGGTGGACCGAGAAGTGGATCGAGCCTTTCGTCCAGATCCTGCTCGACGGGATCGAGGGTCAGCAGGCGGTCGATCTCGTCCCGCAGCTCTGCGGCCGCCTGCCGATGCACACGGTCACCGCCGCCTATGGTCTGTCCTCCGACGAGGCACTCGAGTTCCGCGACAACCTGCTGACCTCGATGGCGCCGATGCTGCCCGAAGCGGCGCGCAAGGTCGCGCACGAGAAGGTGCGCACGGTCCTGCTCGGCGCGATCGCCGCGCGCCGCCAGGAGCGCCGCGACGACCTGATCTCGCGCATGATCGACGCGCCTTTCACCGATGCCGAGGGCAAGGCCTCGCAGCTGCCCGACGAGGCGATCCTGTCATTCTCGCGCCTGCTGCTGCTCGCCGGCGGCGGCACGACCTTCCGCCAGCTCGGCATCACGCTGTTCGCGCTGCTCAGCAACCGCGACCAGCTCGAGGACCTGCGCGCCGACCGCTCCTTGATGGAGCAGGCGATCGAGGAATCGGTGCGCTGGAACTGCACCGATCCGCTGTTCTACCGCATGGCGACGCGCGACACCGTGCTCGAAGGCATGGCGATCCCCGAAGGCGCGATCATCGACTGCTGCCTCGGCGCCGCCAACCGCGATCCCGAGCGTTGGGAGAATCCCGACCTCTACGACCTCCACCGCCCGGCCAAGCGCCACGTCGGCTTCGCCGCCGGCCCGCACACCTGCCTCGGCCGCTTCGTCGCCGGCGCGGAGATGACCGCGGCGATCAACGCGCTCCTCGACCGCTTCCCGAACATGCGGCTCGACGACAGCGGCGAGCCGACCAAGATGATCGGCGGCCTGGTCGCACGCGGCGTCAACCACCTGAGGGTGAGGCTGGATTGAGCCGAAGCTACTCGCAGTTGTAGAACGGCTCGCGCCCGGCCAGCACGTTGCGCGCCATCGCGCCCTTGTCGTGCGAAGCGAGCGAGCCGCCGGGCAGGTCGTCGTCCCAGAACTCGCGATCGGCATAGGCCTTGAGCGCCTGCTCCTGGTGCAGGTTGCGCGCGCCAAGGCCTTCGAGCAGCGCGGCGGCGGTGATCACTTCGGGGAAGTCGTCGCCCTCGCCCGCACGGATCATCAGCGCCAGGTCCTGGCGGCGCATGCCGTCGAGGAAAGCCGCGGCGAGTTCGCGCGCCTGTTCGATCACCGGATCAGTCATCAGCCCTGTCCAGGGGGGCCTTTTCCGCGGCGCGGCCATGGAGCTGCGCCCAGAGATGCTCGGTCCCCGCTTCCTGCGCCTTGTTGACGTATTGCGAGGCGACCAGCCAGCCCTTGATCGGCTGCAGCGGGAAGATGCAGCCGAAGGCGAGCAGCGGGAACGAGGTCACCAGGTGCACCCAGAACGGCGGATCGAAAGCCACCTGCAGCCAGACCACGAAAAAGATCAGCGGGAAGGCGATGATGCAAAGCGAGAAGAAGGCCGGGCCGTCGTCGGGCGCGGCGAACCGGTAGTCGAGCCCGCAGTTCGGACAGGTCTCGGCCAGCTTGAGGAAGCGGCTGAACATCTTGCCCTCGCCGCAGCGCGGGCAAAGACCCTTCCAGCCGCAGTGGACGATCCAGTCGAACTTCGCGCGACCTTCGAGAACCGGTTCCGACATTCCACACCTTTTGCAGAGGGGGTTGCCGACTCGGCCCTTGCGCCGCGTCGACCCGGCCCATATAGTTTGTATGGATACAAAATCAATGCATATAGGCATACAATATGTGGCTGCCTGAAATCACCGGCTCGGCCGGGCCGAAATACCTTTCGATCAGCGCTGCGCTGGGTCGCGACATCGCAGCCGGAACCCTGCGCCCCGGCGACCGGCTGCCGCCGCAGCGCGAGCTTGCCGAAGCGCTGCGGATCGACCTCGGCACGGTGACGCGCGCCTATGCCGAAGCGCGGCGGCTGGGCCTGATCGACGCCGACGGCCGCCGCGGCTCCTTCGTGCGCGAGGCCGGTGGCGTGCTGGCGACCGAGCAGGTCGCGCCGTTCGATACGGGCATGAACCTGCCGCCGCTGCCGCTGCGCTCGAGCCTGCCCGAACGCTATGCCGAAGCCTTGCGCGAGGTGCTCGCCGGCCCGACTGCGGCCATGCGCCTGCAATACCAGCCCGGCGGCGGCGCGCCGCTAGATCGCCAGGCCGGCGCCGACTGGCTGGCCGAACGCGGCATTCCCGCCGAGGAGGATACCGTGCTCGTCGTCAGCGGCGCGCAAACGGCGCTCCACGCGATCGCCAACGCCGCCCTGGAGCCCGGCGACGCGGTCTGCACGGGACGCTTCGTCTATCCGGGCTGGCTGGCGATCGCACGACGGCTCGGGCTGCAGATCGTGCCGCTTCCCGGCGACGACCAGGGCATCGATCCCGAGGCGCTCGACCGTGCCTGCACCGATGGCACGGTGCGCGCGGTCTATCTGGTGCCGAGCAACGACAACCCGACCACGGCGACGATGGACCTCGCGCGCCGCCAGGCGATCGTCGCGGTGGCGCGTCGCCACGACATCAAGATCATCGAGGACGACGCCTATGGCCGGCTCGGCGCCGATCCGCTGCCGCCGCTCGCCAGCCTCGCGCCCGAGCGCACCTGGCACGTCGCCAGCCTGTCGAAGATCGTCTCGCCGGCGCTGCGCGTCGCCTATCTGCGCGCCCCCTCGCTGCGCGATGCCTGGCGGCTCGCGGCCGACGTCCACGAGACCACGGTGATGGCGCCGCCGCTCAACGTCGCCGCGGCGAGCCAATGGCTGCGCGACGGCACCTGGAGCCAGCTCGTCGGCGAGGTCCGCGCCGAATGTGTCGCGCGCCAGGCGATCGTTGCCGAACTGCTGCCCGCGGGCTCCTATCGCGCCGATCCCGAAGGCTATCACCTGTGGATCCCGCTCGCCGGTGACATCGCCCCGGCCGAACTCGCCGCCGCGCTCGCGCCGGCGGGGCTCTCGGCGGTCGCCAGCGAGACCTTCGCCGCCGACCGCGCCGAGACCGCGCGCGGCATCCGTGTCTCGATCGGCGGCAGTCTCGGCCGCGATCGCCTGGCACGCGCGCTCGAGCTGCTCGACGCGCTGCTCCACCACCGCGGGTCTCGCGCGCTGCCGCTGGTCTAGATTGCGCCCGCCCGCGCCCCATGCGAAACGCCCCGCATGACCGCCGCGATCGATCCCTTCCACGCCATCGCCATCGGCGAACTCGCCTACCAGCTCGCGAGCCAGGGCCGCTCGGTGATCCACATGGAATATGGCCAGCCCTCGACCGGCGCGCCCGCCGCGGCGATCGCCATCGCGCACGAGGTGCTCGACGCCGACCCGATGGGCTATTGGGAGAACCCTCAGCTCAAGGAACGGATCGCTCGGCTCTATGCCGAGGAGCACGGCGTCACGATCGCGCCGAACCAAGTGATCCTCACCTGCGGCGCCTCGCCCGCGCTGGTGCTCGCGTTGTCGACGCTGTTCGCGCCGGGCGCTCGCGTCGCCCTCGCCCGCCCCGGCTACGTCGCCTATCGCAACACGCTCAAGGCGCTGCACATGGAGCCGGTCGAGCTCGACTGCGGCGAGGCCGAGCGCTTCCAGCTCACCGCCGCCGCGCTCGCCGCGGTCGAACCCGCGCCGCAGGGCGTGATCATCGCCAGCCCGGCCAATCCGACGGGCACGGTGATCGAACCCGACGAACTCGCGCGCATCGCCGAAGTCTGCGCGCAGCGCGGCATCGCCATCGTCTCGGACGAAATCTACCACGGCATTTCCTACGTCGGCCCCGTGCGCTCGACGCTGGCGGTCGCGCCCGAGGCGCTCGTCATCAACTCGTTCTCCAAATACTTCTCGATGGCCGGCTGGCGGCTCGGCTGGCTGGTCGTGCCGCCCGCGCTCGTCGAGCCGGCGCGCGCGCGAATGGGCAACCTGTTCCTGACCCCGCCGAGCCTCGCGCAGCACGCCGGCCTCGCGGCGATAGACTGCCGCGACGAGCTCGAAGGCCATGTCGCGACCTATGCGCGCAACCGCGAACTGATGCTCGACGGCGTCGCCCGGCTCGGCCTCAGCCACATCGCTCCGCCCGACGGCGCCTTCTACGTCTATGCCGACGTCGGCCACCTGACGCAGGACAGCCTGGCCTTCTGCCGGCGCATGCTCGAGGAGACCGGCGTCGCCACGGCGCCGGGGATCGACTTCGACCCGGTCCACGGCAACCGCTTCATGCGCTTCAGCTTCGCCGTCTCGACCGCGCTGGTCGAGGATGCGCTCGCGCGGCTCGAGCCCTGGTTCGCCGCGCAGCCGCGGCTGGCCGCAGCATGAGCCGGCCGCTCGCCCGCCACGAGGGCTCCTGCCACTGCGGCGCCGTGCGCTTCGCGATCACCACCGATTTCCCCGAGCTGACCACCTGCGACTGCTCGATCTGCCGGCGCAAGAACGCGCTGATGGTCAAGGTCCACGAAAGCGCGTTCGAGCTTCTCGCCGGCGCCGAGAACCTGCAGGAATACCGGTTCCATACCCGCACCGCGCGACACTTCTTCTGCCGGACCTGCGGGATCTATCCGTTCCACCGCAAGCGCGTGACCCCCGACTTCGTCGGCGTGAACGTGTTCTGCCTCGACGATTTCGAACCCGAAGGTATCCCGGTGCGCGCCACGGTCGGCAAGGGCATGGCCTAGACGCTGTACCGGCTCGGCGGCACGCCGAGCACGCGGCGGAACATCGTCGAGAAGCTCGCCGGGCTGTCGTAGCCGAGATCGAGCGCGATCTCCGTGACCGAGGCGCCCGCGACCAGCCGCTGCAGCGCCATGGCGAGGCAGGCCTGCTGGCGCCATTCGGCGAAGCTCATCCCCGTCTCGCGGCGGAACAGGCGGGTGAAGCTGCGGCGGTTGAGGTGGAGCGCATCGGCCCATTCGTCGACCCCGCTCTTGACGCTCGGCGCCTCGAGGAAGGCATGGCAGCGCATGGCCAGGGCCGGCGCCGAAGGGAACGGCACGGCCAGCGGGATCACCGGCGCGCGTTCGATCTCGGCGACGATCAGCCGCATGACCAGACCGTCGCGTCCCGCCTCGTCGTATTCGAGCGCGGTCTCGCAGGCCTCGGCGAGCAGCGCGCTGAGCAGCGGCGAGACGCCGACGACGCGGCAGCAGCGATCGAACTGGCCGATCGCCGGATCGATCATCACGCTGCGGGTCGAGACGGGACCGATCATGCGCACGGCATGCGGCGTGCCCGGCGGAATCCACACCGCGCGCTGCGGCGGCGAAACCCAGGCGCCCTGCGGCGTCGAGACCGCCAGGACGCCCGTGGTCGCATGAAGGAACTGCCCGCGCCGATGCGTGTGCAGCGCCAGCTCGAACGAGGGCGGATAGTCGTTGCCGACTCCGACCACGGCGCGCGCGACTTCGACATTGGGATCGTTCAGCATCGTCGGAAGGCCCGGACTTGTCCCAAACTCAAGTATGAATGACCGATAGGCGGAAGCGGGACATAGGGGAAGCTGCTAAGAGCGCGTTCCAAGGAGATGCCCGCATGGCCACGATCAGTCCTACCGCCCCTGCCGCGCCCGACGCCAGCAAGACCGTGCTCGGCATCATCGTGGCGATCAGCCTCTGCCATCTGATCAACGACATGATGCAGTCGCTGCTGCCGGCAATCTATCCGGGGCTCGCCAAGGAGCTGTCGCTGAGCTTCGGCCAGATCGGCCTGATCACCCTGGTCTACCAGATCACCGCCTCGATCCTGCAGCCGATCATCGGCCTCGTCGCCGACCGCAAGCCGGCACCGCTGGCCCTGCCGATCGGCACCCTGTTCTCGATGGCCGGGCTTGCCGTGCTGTCGATCGCGCACGTCTACTGGCTGGTGCTGCTCGGCGCCGCGCTGCTCGGCATGGGCTCGTCGATCTTCCACCCCGAGAGCTCGCGCGTGGCGCGCATGGCCAGCGGTTCTCGGCCGGGCTTCGCGCAGTCGCTGTTCCAGGTCGGCGGCAATGCTGGCTCGGCGCTGGGGCCGCTCGCCGCCGCGCTGGTGGTCGTGCGCTGGGGCCAGACCAGCCTCGCCGCGTTCGCGCTGCTCTCGCTGTTGTCGGCGGCGATCCTGTGGAACGTCAGCCGCTGGTACAAGCACCATGGCCTCGCGCGGCTGCAAGCCGGAAAGAAGGCGCGCAAGACGGCGCCGCTGCCGCAGGGCAAGGCGCGGCTGGGCATCGCCGTGCTGCTGGGCCTGGTCTTCTCGAAGTACATCTACCTCGCCAGCCTGACGAGCTTCTACACCTTCTACCTGATCGAGAAGTTCCACCTCTCGGTCGCCCAGGCGCAGTTCCAGCTGTTCCTGTTCCTCGCCGCCGTCGCCGCCGGCACGGTCGCGGGCGGGCCGCTCGGCGATCGCTTCGGGCGCACCTACGTGCTGTGGTTCTCGATCCTCGGCGCCCTGCCCTTCGCGCTGCTGCTGCCCCACGCGAGCCTCGCCTGGACGACGCCGCTGGCCATGGTCATCGGCCTGATCCTGGCCTCGGCCTTTCCGGCGATCATCGTCTTCGCGCAGGAGTTGATGCCCGACAATGTCGGCACGGTCTCGGGCCTGTTCTTCGGCTTCGCCTTCGGCGTCGGCGGCATCGGCGCCGCGGCGCTCGGCTGGGCGGCGGACAAGGTCGGCATCGAGACGGTCTATCACTGGGTCGCCTTCATGCCGGTGCTGGGTCTGCTGTGTTTGTTCCTTCCGCGAATCGAACGCCCCGCACAGGTGTGATGTTTCTCACCTTGTCTTGGCGATTTTTCACACTTCCCAAGCGTTATTAGGGCGTTACTTCTTGCGGCCATGAAGATCGACCGCCCGCTGCTCAGCGCTTTCGCCATCGTCTCCATCGCCGCACTCGGCGCTTGCTCGAAAGGCGGCGGCGAGGAGAGCGCCGCCGCGGCGGCCAGCGCGAGCGCCACGCCGAGCGCCGCTCCCCCGGCTGCGGCCGCGGCGGCGCCTGCGGTCGGCGGCTTCGACCCCGCCGCCGCGCCGCAGGGCCAGAACCCGCCGGGCGCCTGGCCCTATTTCAGCCTGATGGACGGCTATACGCGGATGACCGAGGAGAACAGCCCCGGCAATTCGGCCAAGGCCTGGCTCGAAGACGTCAAGTACGAGCGCTTCGAATTCTTCGACGGCAAGAAACTGATCCCGGTCGAGGGCCGCGCCTATGTCACCCGCGGCCTCGGCACCGCCGCCTCGTGGTTCCAGATCCAGAAGACCTACGAGGCGCTGGTCAAGGGCCTCGGCGGCGTCACCGTCTGGGAGGGCTCGGGCGAGGTGATGGAGAACCTCAAGCTCAAGTTCGCCGACCAGCGCTATCGCGGCGAGCACCTGCTCCAGTACGACAAGATGGGCGTCTACATGGTGCGCACGCCCGATCGCCAGATCTGGGTCGAGGTCTACCAGCCCTGGGACGATTCGAAGGGCTACTGGCTGACCGTGATGGAGACCAAGCCGCTCGAACTGACCGCGCGGCTGCTCGCCGCCGAGGAGATGAAGGCCGCGCTCGACAAGGACGGCCACGTCGCGCTCTACATCAACTTCGACACCGACAAGACCGCGATGAAGCCGGACTCGGCGGCGACCGTGGGCGAGATCGTCAAGCTGCTGACGACCAATCCGGGCCTCAAGCTCGAGGTCCAGGGCCATACCGACAATGCCGGCACGCCCGCGCACAACCTGACCCTGTCCGAAGGCCGCGCCAGCGCCGTGGTCGGCGCGCTGATGGCCCAGGGCATCACGATGAACCGTTTGACCCCGAAGGGCTACGGTCAGACCAAGCCGATCGCCGACAACGCCAGCGAAGACGGCCGCGCGAAGAACCGGCGCGTGGAACTGGTGAAGAAGTAACCGAGGCGCGCGCCCAAGCCGCTGATCGGCCTGCCGAATAGTCCATTTTGGCAGTCATTCCGCTTGCGGCGTCGAGTCCGCCATGCTGTCGAGCCCCGGGCATATAGTTCGGGGCGGCATGGCGGATCTCTATCTTTCGGAAAACGACAATCTTCTGCGCGTGACGTTTGGCGGCCGCGTGTTCGGCACGGCCGGCGCAGAGGCGATCTCCTATATGCCCACGGTGACCGGGGTGACGATCGACCAGAACGTCGATCGCGTACGGTTCCTCGCCGATTCCAATGTCTACGCCTACCAGCAACAGGGCAACCAGCTGGTCGTTTATGCGGGCGCCGTCGTCGTGGCGCGGATAGCGGTACAAGGTGACGCTGACGGCACCCAGATCGGTTTTTTCGACGATAGCAGCTTTGGCTGGTTCAGCGCGAAGGTCACCGCAGCAGGCATGACGCTCGGCGGCGTAACCGTACCGACGACCGCACCGGTGACGATAACGATCGGCGGCGCTTTTCCAGGACAAGGAAGGCCACTCACCACGGGTGTCGACAAGTTCGGACCCGACGACGAAACCGGAATCCCTCACGTACCGATCGATTCTTCGGGCAACGCCGTGACCACCTTCACGGCGGGCGACCAGATCGTCGGCGGCGAATTTTATGACCAGTTCATCATCCAGGCCACCGCGACGGCCAACCGGGACTACCCCCAGGATGCGACCGTGCGAAACATGGAAGTCATCACCATTCGGAACAGCGGCCCGCCCGCCGCGGGGCTGACAGACGCCTCCAAATACCAGGGCCTGCGCCAGCTCTGGCAGGAAAAGGCCGCGGCAAACGTCACCAACCTGGCCGAAGGCGTCACCGCGGGCTTCCGCGACCTCGACCTGAGCGGCGGCGTCACCGTCACGACGACCGACACCGCGCGTTCGGCCGCCATCGCGCTCGACACCATCGCAGCGAACGGAGCGATCACGGTGAAAAGCGCCACCGCCGTCGGCCTGCTCGACAGCGTGACCGTGGTCGCCGGCAAGTTCAACACGACGGCGGCGCCGGTTTCGCTTCCGGAGGCGCTCAAGCTGATCGTCATTCCCGGCCAGGGTGTCGATCGCCTGACGCTGAACACGCTCACGGACCTCAGCCTGTCGGTGCGCGACGGTGCCGGTGCCGAAACCACCGGCCTGCGCCTGCTCGATGCCTCGGGCAGCCTGGGCGGCGTGAGCTTCGACCTCAAACAGCTCAAGCCCTCGAGCACGATCACCGCTTTCGACGGCGGCTCCGTCGCGCTCGGCAATGGTGCCGACCTGCTCACCGCCGCGAACGGCGCCACGATCTCGAACCTGCGCCGCGGGGCGGGCGAGGACGCAGCGCAGCCCCAAGGCGCCGACACGATCGTCCTGACCGGTGCCGTCCAGGCGGCCGATCGGACAGGGGCCGGCTATGCGGTCAAGGACGGCCTGCTGACCTTCGGCACCGCTCCCTCCAGCCTTGCCGAGGCACTCGCGGCCGCCCGCGCCGCCACGGTAGCCGACAACGAGACCTTGGCCTTCCGCTATCTCGGCGACAGCTATGTCTTCGCCGAGCGGTCGAACGCGAGCGACGCCGACGATGTGCTCGTCAAGCTGGCCGGTACGACCGGGCTCGCCGGCCTCGACACGTTTTCGACAGGCAACGTGTACGTCTTCTAGGCGCGGGCAACCGAAATAGGTTGCTCGCAACGCGAAATCGGCGCCGCCCTCGCGAGGCTCTTCAGTCGCCTAGCGGCGGCGAAGCCCCCCGTCACGCAGGTACAGTAGCCAACGGTCAAGGACCGCACGGGCCGGCGTTACGACCGCTATGTCGCGTCATCGCCGACTGATTTTGCGCCAACGCCATTTTGTCGGGTTGCGATGTCACATACCCTGTTTCCAGGTCGTCTAGGCAACGAACGCCGACGAACGGCGTCGGAGGAAAGCATATGCCGCAGAAGATCGTCGTCGCGGGTTCGGGTTTCGCCGGGTTGTGGTCCGCCCTTTCGGCCGCGCGGACCATCGCATTGGCTGAAAAGCAGGGCGAGATCGAAGTGATCGTCGTTTCGCCGACCCCCAACCTCGTGATCCGCCCACGCCTCTACGAAGCAGAACTCGACAACATGAATCCCGATCTGCAGGAACTGTTCGCTGCCGTCGGGGTCAAGCATGTGCCTGGCCTTGTCGAAACGATCGATACGGATGCACGCACATTGACGGTGGCGCTCATCGCTGGCGGACACGAGGCCATCGCTTATGACAGGTTCGTCCTCGCGACGGGGAGCCAGCTGTTCCGGCCAAATGTGCCGGGCCTTGCCGAATACGCGTTCGACGCCGACCAGTTCGACAGTGCACAAGCTCTCGACGCCCACCTGAAGGGGTTGATCCGCCAGCCGGAGAGCGACGCTCGCAATACCGTCGTCGTCGCCGGCGGCGGCCTGACGGGTCTCGAGGCTGCCACCGAGATGCCGATCCGGCTGCGGGCAGCCCTGGGCGAGGATGCGGCCTTTCGGGTCATCCTGATCGACACCGCCGACAAGCCCGGCGGGTCGCTGGGGGATGAGGCAGCGCCCTATTTCGCCGAAGCCCTCGCCTTCGCCGGGGTCGAGGTGCGCACGGGAGTGCGCGTGACGGCCATCGACGCGACCAGCGTGACTTTGTCGTCCGGTGAGCGGATCGAGACGAAAACCGCCATGTGGACGGCCGGCATGCGCGCCAACGCGCTCGCAGCTCAGATCCCCGGCGAAAAGGACGAGATCGGCCGAGTGATCGGCGACAGCTACCTTCGCGCGCCCGCGGCCAGCGGCATCTTCGTGACGGGCGACACGGTCCGGGCGGCAACCGACGAACTGGGCAATGTCGCTGCCATGTCCTGCCAGCATGCGCTCAGCCTGGGTCGGGTCGCGGGGCACAATGCCGCCGCCGAACTCGCCGGGAGCGCGCTTCATCCCTACAGTCAGCCCAAATATGTGACCTGCGTCGATCTGGGCGACTGGGGTGCGCTCTACACCGAGGGCTGGGATCGTCAGGTGCGGCTCACGCGGGCGGAAGCGAAGGCGCTCAAGCAGGAGATCAATCGCGTGTGGATCTATCCGCCCGCAGCCGATCGCGATGCGGTGTTCGCCGTCGCCCATCCCGACTTCGTCATCGTCCCCTGAGCCTGGCTTGGACCGGTCGCGCCGAATGAGCTCGGCCGGTCCCCTAGCCATACCGTTGCACTCTTCGCAGACTTGCTCGATGGACCGCATTCGCGGCCGCAAGCCGATGGAGGGTCCCCTGTTCGCCAAGCTCCTGATCGCCAACCGTGGCGAGATCGCCCTGCGCATCGCGCGCACCGCACGCGAACTCGGCATCGAAACCGTTCTCGTCCACGCGCAGGACGAACCCTGGCCCAGCGCCGCGACGGCCGTGCAAGCGCTCCCTGGCCAGGGTCCAGCGGCCTATCTCGACATCGCTGCGATCGTCGCGGCCGCGCGCGCGAACCTCTGCGACGCGGTCCATCCGGGCTATGGTTTCCTCAGCGAGAATCCAGCCCTGGCGCGCGCCTGCGCCGAGGCGGGCCTCGCCTTCGTCGGTCTGCCGGCAGAGCAACTCGCGCTCTTCGGCGACAAGACCCGGGCGCGGGCTCTCGCCGAGCAATCGGGTGTCCCGATCGTCGCCGGAACGGCGGGCCCGGTCTCGCTCGAAGAGGCCAACGAGTTTTTCGCCGAGCACGGGCAGATCGTGTTGAAGGCCGTCTCCGGCGGCGGCGGGCGGGGCATTCGGGCGGTCGAGCGCGCCGAGGACCTCGCCGAGGCCTATGCGCGTAGCCGTTCCGAAGCCCTGCGCGCATTCGGTGTCGAGGCCGTCTATGCCGAAAGGCTGATCGCCCGAGCGCGGCACATTGAGGTCCAGATCGCCGGCGACGGAGCCCAGGTGGTGCATTTCGGCGAGCGCGAATGCACGCTCCAGCGGGGCTACCAGAAGCTCGTCGAGCTCGCGCCGGCGCCGGGCCTCGATCCCGACCTGCGGACGCGTCTGCTCGACGCCGCCTGCAAGATGGCGGCAGCATGCGGCTATCGGGGGATCGGCACTTTCGAATTCCTCGTCGAGCGTGACACGGGCGCTTTTGCCTTCATCGAGGCGAACCCGCGACTCCAGGTCGAGCATACGGTGACCGAGGAAGTCATGGGCCACGACCTCGTCGCGATCCAGCTTGCGCTCGCCGCCGGTGCGAGCCTCGCCGAGCTTGGCCTCACGCAAGACGCGATAGGAACGCCCCGCGGATCGGCGGTACAGTTGCGCATCAACACCGAGACGATCGGCGCCGATGGTCTGCCGCGCCCGAGCCTCGACGCGATCACCGGTTACGACGTGCCCGGCGGCCCTGGCGTGCGCGTCGACGGCTCGGGCGGACTCGGACATGTGCCTACCGCCGGTTTCGACACCTTGCTGGCGAAGCTCGTCGTCACGTCGCCGCTCGGACATACCGGCGCGATCGTACGCGCACGCCGCGCGCTCGCAGAATTCCGCATCGACGGGCCCGCCACCAACATCCCGTTTCTCCAGGCCCTTCTCGCGCGGCCCGAGGTCGCCGACAACGCATTGACCACGCGCTTCATTGCCGAGCACCTCGACGAGCTCCTGGCGGCCCTGCCGGACGCCGCCGGCAACGCGGTCCCTCCGGCACTCGCCGTCGACGCTGCCGAGCAACCCGCGGCAGATACCTTCATCCCAACCGACGGCACCGTCGTGCTCCAGGCGCCCATGACAGGCGTGATCGCATCGCTCGCGGTGGCCGAGGGCGACACCGTCGCTCCCGGCGCCGAGCTCGCGGTCCTCGAGGCGATGAAGATGGAACACGTACTCCGCGCGACGACCGGCGGCACGGTACGCGCAGTCCTGCGACACGCCGGCAGCCAGGTCGGTGAGGGCGCGGCAATCCTTGTGCTGGCACCCGACGCCGGAGCCGAGGCCGACGAGGAAATCGCCGCGCCGATCGATCCCGACGCGATCCGCGCCGATCTCGCCGCGGTTCGGGAACGTCAGGCGCGCACGCTCGACGACCAGCGCCCCGCCGCCGTCGAGCGGCGGCGCAGCCGCGGTCAGCGCACGGCGCGCGAGAACGTCGCCGACCTGGTCGATGCAGGGTCATTCGCCGAATATGGCCAGCTCGCCGTTTCCTATCGACATGCGCGCTATTCGGACGACGAACTTCTCGAGAACAGTCCGGCCGACGGCTTCGTGGCGGGCATTGGCACGGTCAACGCCGGCATCCATGGCGCC
Source organism: Novosphingobium anseongense (assembly GCF_037482895.1). Lineage (NCBI taxonomy): Bacteria > Pseudomonadati > Pseudomonadota > Alphaproteobacteria > Sphingomonadales > Sphingomonadaceae > Novosphingobium > Novosphingobium anseongense. Next base: position 90,127 of record NZ_JBBHJZ010000002.1, read on the forward strand.
GGTGCGAGCACGGTTGCGGTCGGCGCCTACGATGCGACGGTGCTCGCCGGCACGGTCGGCCACATGAACCACAAGAAGGCCGACCGTCTGTTCGACCTGGCGGCCGAGCGCCGCCTGCCGCTCGTGCTCTTCGCCGAAGGCGGCGGCGGGCGCCCCCGCGAGGATCCGGTGACGATCACGGGGCTCAATTCGCCGAGCTTCTTCAAGATGGCGAAGCTCTGCGGCAAGGTGCCGACGGTCGCGATCGTCTCGGGCCGCTGTTTTGCCGCCAATGCCGCGCTCGCGGGGCTCGCAGACGTCATCATCGCGACGCGGGATAGCACGATCGGCATGGCAGGCCCGGCCCTGATCGAAGCCGCCGGGCTGGGATCCTTCACGCCCGAGGAAGTCGGCCCGATCGAAGTCCAGACGCGCAGCGGCGTCGTCGACGTGGCGGTCGCGGACGAGGCCGCGGCGGTTGCGGTCGCCCAGCAATACCTCTCCTATTTCCAGGGTACTCTGCCCGATTGGGACGCGCACGATCCACGGCTGCTGCGCGGCGCCGTCCCGGAAAATCGCCTGCGCGTCTACGACGTGCGAGAGGTTGCCAAGCTCATCGCCGACAAGGACACCTGGCTCGAGCTCAGAGCGGATTTCGGAACGGCCTATGTGACGGGCCTCGCGCGCATCGAGGGGCGTCCGGTCGGCATCATCGCCAACAACCCGGCGTTCAACGCTGGCGCCATCGACAGCCCGGCCTCCGACAAGGCCGCCCGGTTCCTGAGGCTCTGCGACGCCTTCGGCCTGCCCGTCGTCAGCCTCGTCGATACGCCGGGCATCATGGTCGGTCCCCAAGCCGAAGCGACCGGGCTCGTGCGCCATTCGGCGCGACTCTTCGCGGCAGGGGCCGCGCTCACCACGCCGCTCTTCGCCATAGTGCTGAGGAAGGCTTATGGCCTTGGCGGCGCGGCCGCTACAGGCGGCTATTTCCAGGCACCGTTCTTCACCGTCGCCTGGCCGACCGCGGAGCTCGGCGGCATGGGGCTCGAAGGCAGCGTCCAACTCGGCTACCGGCGAGAGCTCGAAGCCATCGAAGACCCCGTCCAGCGACAGGCCTTCTTCGCGGACCGCGTCGCCAAACGCTACGAGAAGGGCAAGGCGAGCTTCGTCGCGAGCTACTTCGAACTCGACGCGGTGATCGACCCGGCCGAGACGCGCGCCTGGCTCCGCCGCGGTCTCGATGCGGCCTCGCCGGCCAAAGCCGACCGGACCGGATCGCTCGATACCTGGTAGCGGAAAGCGAAGAAGCCGGTGCGCGCACAGCGATCGCCGCAACCGAACGGATAAGGGTCAAGACCATGCGCATCGTGTCCGCCCTCCTGCTCACCGCTGCGGCGTTCGTTGCCGGCGGCGCAGTCCTGGCGTACCTCTATCTCACGAGCCTTGCCTGCGGCTACGCGCCGAGCGCCTCGAGCTGCCATGCCCTTCCCTGGGATCTCTCACCCGACGATCGCTTTTGGCTGGTCGGCCTGCCGATGGCTATCGTCGCCGGTCTGACGGGGTTAGCCTGGCTGGCGCGCCGCAGGTCTCGGCCCGGCGATGGCGGCAGCACGGCACCTGACCTGTAAGGATTGGTTCCGGACAACAAGCGAGAGGACCGACATGAAGACACGCGATCTCACCCCGCTGATCGGATCCGAGGTCATGATCGACCGCGCAGATCTGCTCGAAGGGCGGCATGCGAGCGATCTGAGAAAACTTCTCGTTGCGCGCGGCGTCCTCGTCTTTCGCGATCTTGACATCGATCGCGGCGAGCAACGGACGATCACCGCCTCGCTCGGGACCATCCAGACGGACGGCACGGGAGAAGAACTTCAGCAGGTCACGGTCGACGAGCAGGTGAGCCCCGAATATGCGGCCTATTTCGCCAGCACGCTGTTCTGGCACATGGATGGCCATCACGATCAGACCGTCCCCTGCTTCGGCGGATCGTTTCGACCGGTCCGGCTGGCGCACGAGGGCGGCGAGACCGAGTTTCTCAACGCCTATGCGGCCTACGAGGGTCTCGACGAAGCCGATCGCCACCTGGTCGATCGCCTCCACGTGTTCCACACGGCGACGACTTCGGGACTCTCGGCCAATCCTCGGGCGAGCGACGAGCAGATCGCCGGCTGGCGCCGCCGACCGCCTGCGCGCCAGCCGTTGGTCTGGCAGCATGCGACGGGGCTTAAGTCGCTGATGCTGGGAGTTGCGGTCGCTTGGGTCGAGGGCATGCACCCGGCCGACAGCTACGACCTCCTGTGTCGGCTGCGGTGCCATATGAACCAGCCGCGCTATGTCTACCGCCACGCGTGGCGCGCCGACGATCTGGTGATCTGGAACAACACCGGGACGCTGCACAGGGCCCGGCCGTTCGATCCCGCCTCGGGCCGTCTGCTCCACCGCTTCACCCTGGTAGGCGAGGAACCGATCCGGGCGCCCGACGCGGCCGCGCGGCAACAGGCCTGACTTGCTCGCGTGACGTGGATCGAGATCATCGCGCGCCTCGACAACCAAGCCTAGGCGCGCGGCGCAGCCGGGTCGAAAATTCGACCTCCGACAACGATCTGTTAACTATATTTCTCCTAGAACCGTCGTGCGGGTTCGGACGCTCTCTCTCCTCGGTCTGCCCCGCGACTTCTCCTAGTTTTTCATACAAGAAGGGCGCCTTGGTTTCGACCGAGGCGCCCTCTCGACTCGTTAGATCAACTGCGCTCCGCCCTCGCCGATCTGCGCGAAGTAGCGAGCCATGGCGTCGGCCGCGCGATCGGAAAGCGCTATGAACGTACGCCGCCGGTCGGTCTCATCGTTCACACGCGTCAACAGACCGGCATTGGTCAGGACCTTGATCCATCGAAGCGCAGTCGTCGGCGGGACACCCGAAGCGATGCACAGCGACGTGACGCAGACGGGCTGATGTTCAATACGCGCCGCGGCGAGGTCCAGCAGAATGTCCCAGGCCGGATCCGCGAATGGCAGGCTGCCGAAGAACTTGGCACGCGTCTGGCGATTGCGGACGATGCGCCGCAGCAGCCGGGGATCGGGCAACGGCGGCCCCGCGTTGCGAACGAGGTTCACGCTGCCGTCTTCAGCCACCACACCAAGCGGCGGCGGCTGAGGCTCAAACGCCGAAGCCGTGACTTCGAGCGGGTTTGCGCATGCTTCGGCGAGGAAGGCTACCTGGCGAACCAGTTCCCAGACCTGCGCCTGCAGATCCCGGAGCCTCGTCTGGATTTCGCCAGGGTCAGGCTGGCCCGCGCCAAGAGGGCGGGTATGTGGAAACGACACGGCGTTCGTACCTCCGATCCTTGAAGATGCCGACGACCATCGTCGCGAGCATCGGTATCGACCACACGGTCTCCAGGCCGCGGTAGAGCTTCGCGTTGGTGCCTGGATCCAGCAGGGGGCCGAAATGTGTCGCCACGCAGATGAACTGGAGACCGGCGGACCAAATCAGCCAGTGCCTCCGACACGACAGCGCAGCGGCGTACAATCCCAGAAAATAAAGCGTATCGGTGGCCAGGAGCACGGGATTCATCCTGCTCCAGGCTTCGACCTTCACCAGGCCGACGACACCGGCAAAACCCGAGCCGGGTGTCGCGGCCGTGGTACCCAGCATGGCGATCACGAAGCAGGCGAATGCCCAGCGGACGGGCTTGCCGCCATAGGCCAGGGCATAGGCCCAACAAGCCGCCGCGACGATCCAGTACAGGAGACCTATGATCATGCCGAGATGAGATCGAGCCGGTCGCACCGCGTCAATTCGCGATGCTTCCGTTCCGGACTAGGACGCCTCGACCGTCGCGGCTCTCGCGACCTCCGCGCTCGTGATCGAGCCCGTCGTGAAGAAACCGATGTCGTCCCAACCCTCGGGACAGCCCGCCGCCGTCTCGGCCTGGTTGCTGCGACGCTGAAAGGACTGCATCAGGCCGATGGTCGCCTGCATGTTCTGGCGCCAGGCAAGTCCGGCCGACTGACCTTCGTGCAGTATCGTCATCAGGCGCTGCGATTGCGAGACCGGCATCCCCGATCCCCGCATGGCGTCGACGGCTTCGGCCGCCAGTCGCAGATGCGAGGCGAAGGCCTGATCCATGGTGTCGAGCGTCGTTCGGATGTCCCCGCCGATGACGTGCACGGCGGCCTCCTGAAATTTGAGCATGGCTTCCCCTTCTCCGCAATCCAGAGGATCGGCGGTGGTGTGATTGCAGTCAGTCGAACGTCTTGATGATGCCCAGAACGAACAGCACCAGTGCCAGGAAGGTCGTCAGGCAAACCACCGCCACCCACATGATGCGCAGCGTTATCTGGTCCCATCGGAGCCTGAACTCTTCACCACCCAGCGCGGGACCGAGGAAGAAGCGACCGACCCCCTTCAGTCCGCGCCGAACAGCGCCGGCCTTTCGAGATGGCGTGATTTCCCAGGGTGTTGGAAGAGGAGAAATTCTCACGTGAGAAGGATCGTGAGAATTTTCCTTGAGCGCGCTGTAGCGCTCGGCAGCCGCATGCCTGCCGACGACGCCGAGGGTTTTCGCCGCCTGCTGCAACTGGTTGTCGACCGTCCCGGCGGCAATCCCGGTCTTGTTCGCAAGTGCCTTGGATTTGACACAGCCCTCCGCAACGAGTTCCAGCAACTCTCGCTGTCTCCCGGAGAGGTTCCTCAAGACTTCGTGTTCCACAACGCTCCGATCGAATTGACCCGATTCGGAATCAAACGGTTTCTCGCTCAGAGTTCAACCGGGATATGCACTCGGGCGGCAGCGGCCCGCTCGGCGCGCCGGCGGAAACGATCGCGCGGGCCCCTTCGACGGACTGCTTCCTGCTTTCGAGGACAGCATGCACATGGCACGCCCGTGCAACGCGGGCCACTTTCAGGTGCGGAAAATGCAGCCGCGCTATGCCCGCCATGTCGGCGTGAACAGCCAACTTCGGGCGCACCGCCTAGGCGACAAGTTTACCCGTGATCTCCACGAGCTGACCGGCATCGAACGGTTTCGCCAGCAACTCGGCATCGTCGAAAGACTTAGGCAGCGAAGCCCTTCCATAGCCACTGACGAAAGCGAAAGGTATGCCGTTGCGGGCCAGTGCCGCGGCGATCTCGTCGACCGGATGGCCGCCCAGATTGGCGTCCAGCAAGGCCGCGTGGAACCTGTATTGCTCGATCAGACTCAACGCCGCGGCCGAATTTCCAGCCGGACCAAGAACGAACGCCCCGGCATCCTCCAGCCGCCCGGCGATGTCCAGCGCGAGCAGCGGCTCGTCCTCGACCACCAGGATGCGCTTGCCCAGAAGGCGCTTCGAACGTTCGGGCGCATTCCGGCCGGCTGGATTGTGATCGACCGGCGGCCTGTCAACCGGCAGCGCAGCATCTCCGCTCTCGCCCTGCGCCTCGGGAAGCGGAACATTGATATGCCAACGCACGCCTTCAGCCGCAATCGACATCCGGGCATCGCCGCCCACGCCGCGCGCGCTCGCCTCTATCAATCGAGTCCCGAAGCCCCGACGGATCGGTGCGCCGACCGTCGGGCCGCCCTGTTCTATCCAGCGCATTTTCAGGGTTTGCCCGCTGACCAACCAGTCGATCGTCACCGCGCCGTCGATCTTCGACAAAGCACCATATTTCAGGGAGTTAGTCCCAAGTTCGTGCAGGATCATCGCGAGCTGCGGCACCACCGCGGCATCGAGCTCGACCGGCGGACCTGACGCGGAGACCTGGGCTTCATCGACGGGACCAAGCTGCATCTGGTCGCTCACGATCTCCTTGAGCTGCGTTCCCTTCCACTCGTTGGTGCTGAGCTGCGAATGCACGCGCGACATCGACTGGATCCGTCCACCGAAGCTCTCGACGAAATCCGCAGGGTCATTGCAATTCCGCAAGGTCTGCGATGCGATCGCCTGGACCGTCGCAAGCATGTTCTTGACGCGATGACTCAGTTCACCCGTCAGCATCTTCTGCAGATTTTCGCTTTCCTGGAGGGCAGAGCAACTCCGGGCCAGTTCCTGTTCGCGTGCGCGCAACGCTTCTTCGGCTATCGTACGTTCCAGAAGATCGGCCGCTTGACGCGCCAGGATGTCGAGCAAGCGCAAGTCGCGATCGGAAGGCCGATGCGGCTTGGCCCAATGCGTCGAGATCATCCCGAGCAACTTGCCTTCGCGCGAGAGCAGCGGCGTCGTCTGCGCAGATCGGATGCCCGTCCGGCGAAAGGCCAAGAGGTCTTCGGTCCCCGCGATTTCATCCCATTCCTCGAAATCGGCAATTATGGCGCGCTGACCGGACTTGAGTGCCGCGGTGCAACTGCTGTGTGCGGCGGGGCTGACCCATTCCCAGAAGCCGACGGCTTCCGGCGGAAGGCCGCGAGAGCACAGGAGGTTGAGTTCGCCACCATGGCCCGAGGAATCTCCGGGCGGGCAGAGCAATTGCATCGTTCCGAACTGCGATCCGGTGATCGTCACGGCGGCGTCGACGATCTTGCCATATAGCAGCGCACGATCCTGCTCGCCGATCAGTTCCACGCATATGCTGTGCAGCAAGTCGATATCTGCGATCTCTGCCGTGGGTTCCGCGCGGGCGGCACCGAGCGATTCGATCGGATTAATCTGTAGCAAGCCCGCCATAATGCCCCCGGTGGAGCGCCCCTGTTTCGAGACACTTCAGTCGCGTGAACGTCAAAACATCGAAATCGTTCCCTCGACCGACGATGCCATCCTTCTCGAGAACCGTTCACCGCGATAGCGCTGGTCGGCATATGAACAGGACGGCGAGTTCAAGGGATCACCGCAAGGAGCGGACTTGCAGCCTTTGGCCGTCAACGGCTTACGCCTGAGATGCACTGCCCACTCCACCCGACAACAAGCCAATCTCGGCGGAATGCTTTCCTGCCGACCCTCTGTCGCGTCCGCCACCACCATTGACAGATACGACCCGCGCACCATAAGTGGACCGTAGTCCACTAAAATGAGTCGACCGGAAATAAGGTCCTCTGGAGAGCGAGATGCCACGATCAACGAAAGAAGATCTTTCATTTGATGATGTCCTCCTGCTCGCGGAACGGGAGAGCGGCGGGTTCGGGCTGGCGGATGAGGGTCTGACCCGGCGCGTGCGCTGGCTCGTCGAATGGGTCAACGAGCGCGGTCCCTACAGCTCGGATGAATTGCGCGGAATGACGCAGCAAATCGTTCGCCTGTTCGCTACGCGGCTCAAACTGGCACTCGATCGGCAGCGGTATCCGGCCATTGCGCAAGAGAATATCGAGCGTCCCATTTTCATCATCGGCTTCGCCAGGTCCGGCACCACGCTGCTGCACTCGCTGCTCGCCGAGGATCCCGAAGCGCAATCGCCCAAATCGTGGCACATGTATGCGCCTTCACCGCCGCCGGGCACCGGACCGGTCGTCTCGGAACGCATCGCTTACGCGCAGCGCCAGGTCGAAGCCTGGATGGATTTTTGCCCCGCGCAACGCCCCATGCATCCCTACATCGACAAGGGTGCCCATCAGCTGATCGAGGACGAGGAAGTCATCACGCTCGATTTCCGCAACGTCTACCCTTATCACTTCTACCGCATCCCGACCCTCGATGTGATGGCCGTTCCGACCAGCGGTCAGGACGACGCCTTCAAGTTCCATCGGGAGTTCCTCCAACATCTCCAGTGGAACACGGGCTTCAATCGGTGGGTCTGCAAGGGACCGAGTGGCCAGATGCACCTGGATGCGATCCTTGACGCCTATCCGGACGCGCTGCTCGTCTGGCCGCACCGGCCGCTGGGAGAAATCTATGCCTCGAACATCGCCTTACGCGCCGCCATTTTCGATACCATCCGCGGGTATCCGAGCGACTGGTCCAGTCAGGCCAAGGCGCACGTCGAGGCGCTGAAGGCATCGGTCGACCGCCTCATGGCCAACGACCGCATCGACGACCCGCGCATTCTCCATCTCTCGTTCCGGGATATCGCAACCGATCCGATGGCTGCGGTGCGTAAGGTCTACGACCGGCGCGGCCTGTCCGTGAGCACCGAGTTCGAGACGAAGGTGGAGAATTGGCTAGCGGATCCCGAGAACGCCGCCGATCGGTTCGGTCGCTATCCCTACAGCTACGAAGCGTTTGGCCTCGACAAGGCATGGGTCGAGGATCTGTTCAGCGACTACAGCCGACGTTTCGGCCTCGTTTGAAGGACAATGGCATGACGACCAATCCCCTGGCCACCGAAGACCAGCGCGACATCGAGGCTATGGCTCTGCGCCTGCTCCGAAGCCCCACGCTGGAACGTGCGCGTGATGTGGCGACCATGCTGTGGCGAAACGCGGTCGCCTGGCCGGCACGCGACCAGATGGACCGCTTCGACAATATGATCGACGAGTACGTCTTTCACTATGCGATGCGCGCGGCGAACGGCGATGCCGCCCATCCCCGCGTCGCGCGGTTCATGGCGCCGGCCCATCACTGGTTCGGACGCGATGTGCCGGGCTCGCGCTGGGCGGGCGACAGTCCCGATTTCATCTACCGGCTGATCCCGGTCGAGCACGGCGTCCGCTATGAAGTTCAGGGACGCAAGACCTGCTCGCTGGGGCCGACGGTGAACTACGCCTTGATGGGTGACAGCAATGCCGCACCGGTGACGCAGGGTTTGCTCGACAGCCTCGACATGGAAATCGCAAGCGATGGCAGCTTCACGATCACCATCGACGAAAGTCCGGCCGGAGAACGACGCAATCATTTGCAGACCCGTCCAGGTGCCGATCACATTCTCATTCGCGACGCACTTGGCGATTGGATCGATCAGTCTGCCAATGCGCTGGTGGTAAGGCGGATCGACGCTGCCGGCCGTGCGCCGATGGACGAGTCAGCCTTGGCGCAGAGGGCCGCCAAGAACCTGCTCGAAGGGCTCTACTACACCTATTACTGCACGCGGTCGGGCTCGGGTCAGCGCCCCAACGAAGTGCGAGCGCCGCTATCGTCAGGTGCCTTCGGAGGCATGGCGACGCAATGGGGCACCAAAGGCAATCTGGACCTGGCTCCCGACGAGGCTTTTGTCGTCACCACGACCGCGGCAGGCGCAGGGTTCCGCAACGTCATGCTGACCGACAATTTCCACATGTCGCTGAACTACTGGTCTCGCACCAGCAGCCTGAACATGATGCAGATGGCACCTGATGACGACGGGCGTTTCACCTATGTCGTCGCCCATAGGGACCCTGGCGTGCACAACTGGCTCGATACCAACGGCCTGCGAGAGACAATCTTCGGCCATCGGTGGCAAGCGTTCGACCGCGACGCTCCATCGGAAATGCCGACATTGACCGCGCAACTCGTCAAGTTCGATGATCTGGACAAAGTCCTTCCGCGTGGCGTTGCCGAAATAGACCCGATCGACCGGGCAGCGCAGCTTGCGAAGCGCGAGACGGGGTTCAAGATGCGGTTTCTCGATCGGTGACCGAGGCCCGCACGCGAAACCCCGCGCGGAGCAGGGCGGCGATACTCGAGGCCGCACGAACGGCCTTCTCGACCCGTGGATACGCGCAGGTCGGCGTCCGGGAGATCGCGGTCGCCGCCGGCGTCGCGACATCGCTGATAGATCGGCATTTCGGAAACAAGTTGCAGCTCTTCGAAGCGGCCCTCCTCGATGCGCTTGCTCCCAGGCAGGAATGGAGCGGACGCGCGACGTTCGGCGACTACATTCATCGGATCCTCAGCAAACCCGACCTCAACATTCAGGGGCTGCTGATGAGCATTCTGGCTGCCGGCGATAGCGACGCAAGCGCGATTGCCGCGCGCCTCACCGAAGGTCGGGTCATCGCGCCACTTGCCGAATGGCTGGGCCCGCCGGACGGCCATTTGCGCGCCGTGCGCATGAACGCGATCGTCGTCGGCTATCTGATCCAGACCCGCTTTCTGACGCCAGGCAATCAACCCGAAGACGAGCGCCTGCTGGTCGGCATCTCGGCGGAACTGCAAAGGCTATGCACCCCGGACAGTTCGCCGGGTCTCGAATTGCCAGGTGTCCCATGAACGAGAAACGAAGCCATACCATCGCGGTCATCCCGGGGGACGGAATCGGCAAAGAGGTCATGCCCGAAGCCCTGCGCGCGCTCGACGTCGCGGCCGCCCGGTTCGGCTTCACGGTGGTCCAGCAATGGCATGATTTTGCCAGCTGCGACTACTACGCCGCCCATGGGCGAATGATGCCCGAGGACTGGAAGGCGCGTATCGGTCGTCCGGACGCCATTCTGTTCGGCGCGGTCGGATGGCCCGAGACCGTGCCGGATCACGTTTCTCTATGGGGATCGCTGCTCCAGTTCCGGCGCGAATACGATCAATACGTCAACCTGCGCCCCGTGCGGCTGATGCCCGGAGTTCCATCGCCCCTCGCTGGCCGAAAGCCGGGTGACATCGATTTCTGGATCGTCCGTGAGAACACCGAGGGCGAGTACAGTTCGGTCGGCGGCCACATGTTCCCCGGTACCGAACGCGAAATTGTCATCCAGGAAACCGTGATGACCCGGTTCGGCGTGGACAGGGTGCTGCGTTATGCATTCGAGCTAGCGGGTAGAAGGCCGCGGCAGCATCTGACCTCGGCTACCAAGTCCAATGGTATCGCGATCACCATGCCCTTCTGGGATCAGCGCGTGGACGAGATCGGGAAAGACTATCCGACGGTCAGCCACGACAAGTACCACATCGACATTCTGACCGCGCAGTTCGTCCTCAACCCGCAGCGTTTCGATGTGGTTGTCGCCTCCAATCTCTTCGGCGACATCCTTTCGGACCTCGGGCCGGCGTGCACCGGGACGATCGGGATCGCGCCCTCCGGCAACATCAATCCGGATCGCTCGCATCCTTCGCTGTTCGAGCCGGTGCATGGATCGGCCCCCGACATTGCCGGAAAAGGCGTTGCCAATCCCGTCGGGCAAATCTGGTCGGCAGCGATGATGTTGGATCATCTCGGTGAGCACGAAGCCGCAGCTTCGATCGTTCGTGCCATCGAGACGGTGCTGGCCATGCCGCAGGGGCGCACGGCCGATTTGGGCGGCACCGCGGACACGCTGGCCTGCGGCAAGGCGATCGCAGCCGCCATTGCCGACCAATAGGGGATTGGACGAAGCCATCCCGCGTGGGTTCTGAAACCCTCAAAAGAGGAGGATACAGTGGATATTTCGAACGGATCCGTGCTCATCACCGGCGGCGCCGGCGGCTTTGGAGGAGCGACCGCCAGGCGGCTCGCCAAGCTTGGCGCGAAGGTGGTTCTTGCGGATGTCGCCGATGATCGCGGCAATGCCCTTGCGTCCGAAATCGGGAATGGCGCAACCTACGTCCGCACCGACATCATGGACGAAGCATCCATCGCGCAGGCTGTCGAAACCGCAGTTGCACTTGCACCCTTGCGGGCCGCGATCGTTGCGCATGGCGGCCCACCGCCTCCTGGCAAAGGCGGACGAACCATAGATCGCGAGGGCAACAGGGTCGGCATGGCCCATTTCAATCACTTTCTAAGCGTCTTCCTCTCGAGCGCCTATTGCGTGAGTTCGATCGCGGCAGAGGCGATGGCCAAAAACGAGCCGCTCGCCTCAAACCAGCGCGGCGTGATCATCAATACCGCGTCGATTGCGGGCTTCGAGGGACAGCCCGGTCAAGTTCCCTATGGAGCCGCCAAGGGTGGCATCATTGCCATGGCGCTCAATCTCGCTCGGGACCTTGCGCCCATGGGCATTCGCTCGATGGCGATCGCTCCCGGCACATTCCTCACCTTTGCTTACGATCGCATGGGGACGGAGAAAGCCCAGGAAACCTTCGGGCCGCTAGTTCTCAACCCGAAACGGATGGGAGATCCCGACGAATACGCGATGCTCGCACAGCAGGTGGTCGAGAACGACTTTCTGAACGGCACGACTATTCGGGTGGACGGCGGACAGCGGTTCTAGTCTCGCCCGTGGGGGTCCCTCGGCAGAGGGACAGGTGTACCAGGTCGAAGAACTGCACACTCTGCTGGCTTGGGCCTGTGGACGAAGGCGGCGGACGACCGATATAGGTGGCTCGCAACGCGAAATCGGAGGTCCCCCTCGCCATGCTCATCAGTCGCCTAGCCATCGTGGGGGCAGCGATGTCCCTGGCGGCACCCGCGCTCGCGCAATCGGTGCCCGAGCTCTCGGATCTGGTCGGTGCACGCGCGGCGGGCGGCGAAACGCAGCTCGAAGCGCGCGGTTACATCTTCGTCACGACCAACACGGTGCGCGATACGAAGTGGTCGTTCTGGTGGAAGGAGCGCGCCCGGCAGTGTGTGCAGGTCGCCACGTCGAACGGGCGCTACGAGGCCATCCAGAGCGTTCCGGACGCGAACTGCCGACAGACCGCGACCACCTTGCCGTCCTATCCGGACAATCGACCGCCCGCGGCCGACCCGGGCTATGGCGACCGCTATGGCCCGTCGATCACGCTCGTCTGCTTTGGCGGGGGCAGCGCGCCGGCCGCGCAGTATCAATCGGGCTACGCCTACAACTCGCGCTCGCACCGTTTCGTACCGCAGTTCGGCACGACCCTGGGCCGCGAAGGCTTCGCCTCCGATCTGCAGATCGAAATCTGGCACGGCCGTGGCCGCATCCGTCCGGAGGGCAAGCTGATCTCCCCGATCCATTCGGGCGGAGACAATGGCTGGTGGACGATCGAAAATCTGGTCGTGACGCCCGATCGGATCACCGGACAGTATCGCATGAACGGCCTCAACAAGCCGCGCATCGACATCGACAGACGCTCGGGCCGCATCGCCATCCGCGCCGCGACCAATTTCACCGGACGCTGCGACGCGGGCAATTGGCGCGGCGGCGGCGGCTTCTGACCGCAAGCATTCGGCTGGTTGCGAAAGCTGTACCCGTCAGCGCGCGGGCGAGATCGTCGCCGGCCCCTCGGCTCTGGCGGGCGCCTCGAACACCGTGCCGTTGGCGGCCAGCAGGACCGAGCAGGCGTTGACCTTGAGATCGACCGCGCGAAGCTTCATCGCTGGCTGCCGGCCCGGCTGGAAGGTTGCGGGCGCGGCAGGTGTTGCCGCGTGCTGGATCGGAAAGGCGCAAGCGCGCGGTTGGGCCGGCTTGTCCTGGGCCGAGGCGGTGCCGTCGAGCCCGAGCAGGGCCAAGGCCGCCAATGCAAGTGTCGTCATGGTTCTCATCGCGATCTCCTGCGCCTGTCCCTGCCAGACGTTGAGCCTATCATCGGTGGCGCCGAGCGCCAGACGAAACGCCACCGGAGCGGACGAGATCGCTGTCCTGTACGCCGCGAAGCTGCAAGCTTCCGCGCGCTAGAGGCTCCAGTCGATCGCCCCGCGGCCATGTTGCTCCAGGAAGGCGTTGGCCTGGCTGAAATGGCGGCTGCCGAACCAGCCCGAATGCGCCGAGAGCGGGCTCGGATGCGGCGCGGTCAGGACCAGGTGCGGCCCCTGCTGGAGCCCCGGCACGCGCGCCGCCTTGTTGCGCGCGTGACTGCCCCAGAGCAGGAACACGGTCGGCTCTTCGCGCGCGGCGACCGCGGCGACCGCAGCATCGGTGATCGCTTCCCAGCCCATGTTCTGGTGCGAACCGGCGCGGCCTTCCTCGACCGTCAGCGCATTGTTGAGCAGGAGCACGCCCTGCCGCGCCCATTTCTCGAGATTGCCGTGCGCAGGCCGCTCCAGCCCGAGGTCGCTGGCGATCTCCTTGTAGATGTTGACCAGGCTCGGCGGCACCCGCACGCCGTCCTGCACCGAGAAGCACAGCCCGTGGGCCTGGCCGGCACCGTGGTAGGGGTCCTGACCCAGGATCACGACCCTGACCTGGTCGAGCGGGGTCAGCTCGAGCGCGCGCAGCCGCTGCCCGCGCGGCGGGTAGATGCGCTTGCCCGCGGCCTCCTCGGCCGAGAGGAAACCGCCGAGCTTGCGCGAGGCCGGCAGGGCCAGCACCGGCTCGATCGCCGCGCGCCACGTCTCGGGAACCGCCTCGCCTGCCATCGCTTTGTCCTTAGACCCCTTTGATTCCGGAGCAGATAGGCCTAAGCCGCTTGCCCTATGGCTGTCCATTTCCACGAAGAAGATCTCCCCGAAGGCGTGCTTGCGCCGGGGCCCGTCGCCGTCGACACCGAGACCATGGGGCTGATCACGCCGCGTGATCGCCTCTGCGTCGTCCAGATATCCGATGGCCACGGCGACGAGCACCTCGTCCGCTTCAACCCCGGCAGCGCCTTCGCCGCGCCCAACCTCAAGGCCGTGCTCGCCGATCCGGCGCGGCTCAAGCTCTATCACTTCGCCCGCTTCGACCTCGCCGCCATCGAACATTATCTCGGCGTCACCGCCGCCCCCGTCTTCTGCACCAAGATCGCCAGCAAGCTGACCCGCACCTATACCGACCGCCACGGCCTCAAGGACCTCGTCCGCGAGCTGCTCGGCAAGGAAATCTCCAAGCAGCAGCAGTCGAGCGACTGGGGTGGCGCCGAACTCTCCGACGCGCAGCGCGAATATGCCGCCTCGGACGTGCGCTACCTGCACGCGATGCACGCGATCTTCGTCGAGAAGCTGGCGCGCGAACACCGCACCGAAATGGCCCAGGCCTGCTTCGACTTCCTGCCCGCACGCGCCCGGCTCGACCTGGCCGGCTGGCCAGAGCACGACATCTTCAGCCACGAATGACGGCGCAAGCGGACCTCATCCGCGACAAGCGGCACCACTTCGCGCTGCCTGGCGGGTCGCACGATCGGCTGGTCAAGTTCCTCGCGCGCGCGCTGCCTGCCGGCATCGGCCTGGTCGCCGCGGTGATGATCCTGGTGCCGCTGAGCCCGCGCGGCGAGATCAGCTTCCTGCTCGACCGCAACAAGGTCGCGGTCACGCCCGAGCGCATCCACGTCGACAAGGCGATGTACCGCGGCGAGGACAACCAGGGTCGGCCGTTCCAGCTCACCGCGGGCAGCGCGGTTCAGCCCTCCGCCACGTCGCGCGAGCTCGAGATGACCGACCTGGTCGCACGGCTGCAGCTGACCGACGGTCCGGCCGAACTGGTCGCGCCGGGCGGGGTCTACAACTTCGACACGAGCCAGGTCGCCGTGCCCGGACCGGTCAACTTCTCCGCCGCCGACGGCTATCGCATGATTACCCAGAACGTCGCTATCGATCTCAAGACGCGGCGCATCGCCGGCGCGGGCGGGGTTTCGGGGCTGGTTCCGGCTGGCACTTTCGCGGCGGACAAGATAGTCGGCGATCTCGGCGCGCGCACGGTGACGCTCGAAGGCAATGCCCGGTTGAACATGGTTCCCGGCAAGATGAGGATGCCCAAGTGATGTCGCGTTTCGGCTCGTCTCTCCGCATCGCGCTCGGCACCTTCCTCGTCAGTGGCGCGGCGCTGGTCGGGCTGCAGCAGATCGGCGCCCAGGGTATCACCGGGCACAACAGCAATGCGCCGGTCAACTATGCGGCCGATCGCATCGAGCTGCAGGACAAGGCCAAGCGCGTCGTGCTCTCGGGCAATGTCGACATCACCCAGGGTGACCTGCGCGTGCGCGCCTCGCGCTCCACGGTCGCCTATACCGACACCGATTCGCTCAAGATCCAGCGGCTTGACGCCACCGGCGGCGTCACGGTGACGCGGGGCAGCGAGAGCGCCCGCGGTGACGTCGCGGTCTACGACTTCAACCGCCGGATCATCACCATGGCGGGCAATGTCGCGCTGCGTCGGGGTTCCGATACGCTCAACGGCGGCCGGCTGGTGATGGACCTCAACAGCGGCGTGTCGAGCGTCGACGGCCGCGCCGGCGGCTCGTCCTCGGCGGTCGGCGGCACGACCAGCCGCGGCGGTCGCGTCTCGGGCTCGTTCTCGGTACCCAAGAGCAATTGATTCGCCCGCGGGGTTTCAACCGGCCGCAATGATGCTCTAAGCGACGCGCCATGACGCGCGCGCCCAGCCTGATGCCGTTCCTATCGGTCACCGCGGGCATCGCGACCTTCAGCACGATGGATGCGCTGATGAAGAGCGCTTCGATCGAGGCCGGCGTCTACAACGCGCTGCTGTTCCGCGCGGGGATCGGCACCTCGCTGATGATCCCGGTCTGGCTGCTCGCCAAGGGCCGCTGGCCGGCCGTCGCGGTGCTCAGGGTCCACGCGCTGCGCTCGGCGGTGGTCGCGGCGATGGCGCTGCTGTTCTTCTGGGGCCTCGTACGGCTGCCGATGGCCGAGGGCATGGCGCTGTCGTTCATCTCGCCGCTGGTCGCGCTCTATCTCGCCGCGGTCCTGCTCGGCGAGACGATCCGCTCGCGCGCGATCCTCGCCTCGCTGCTCGGTCTTGCCGGGGTGGCGGTCATCGCGGCCGCGCGCTTCGGCGAGGGCGGCGGATTCGGCGAGGCTGGACCCGGCATTCTGGCCGTGCTGCTTTCGGCCGTGTTCTATGCCTGGAACCTGATCCTCCAGCGCCAGCAGGCGCAGATCGCCCGGCCGGTCGATGTGGCCCTGTTCCAGAACGTGTTCATCGGCCTGATCCTCGTATTCGCCGCGCCGTGGTTCGCGATCGTGCCGAGTGCGCTCGCGCTGCGCGACGTGACCGGCGCGGCGGTGCTCGCGGCGATCGCGCTGATGCTGCTGAGCTGGGGCTATGCGCGCGCCGAGGCCCAGGCGCTGGTCCCGCTGGAATATACGGCGTTCATCTGGGCGGCGCTGATGGGCTGGCTGTGGTTCGACGAGGCGGTCACGCCCGCTACCGTCGCGGGCACCGTGCTGATCGTGATCGGCTGCTGGATCGCGACGCGCGAGAAAGCGCCGGCCGTGCCGGCCGCGAGCCTGCCGCCCGCACCCTAACGCCGGATCAGGCGGCGCAATTGGCGCGAATGCAGCTTCTCGATGTTGCGATAGCCGGCGAACAGCTCCTTGCGCCCGGCCGCGGCCTGCGCGTGTTGCGCCATCATTTCAGCGGCCGCGACCTGGAGCGAACCCTCGACCATCGCCCGGACGGCGCGATCCCAGTCGGTCCACACGGCCTCTTCGTCCTCGGGTATCTCGGTCAGGCGAAGGGCCTCGGCCACCTGCGCAGCAGCCAGGTCTTCTCCCGCGGCCGCGCGATGGGCTTCGAAGAAGCCGACGAGCGCCAGCGTCTGCTCGAGCACGAGTTCGGGCCGACCGGCCCCTCGCGCGATGCGCATCAGGTTGGCCGTCAGTTCCCTCAGACCGTCACGAATTGCAGCCGCCGACATCTGGCTTGCCGAACAACCGGCACGGTCTGGCATAAAATCTTTTTCCTGGCGAAACCCGATCGCGCAGCTTTCAAAGCAAGAGTTCGAATTGCGCGAACCCACTTCTAACGCTGTTGTGCGGGTGATCAATAGCAGCTTGACGACTGTACAGTTTCAACTTGGGACGCCACCCAAGTCAGTCAGTCAATGCAATACCAGGATTTCCGAATAGGCGCGTTTTTCACGCCAGACAAGTCAGGCCTGCCGGTAGCGACGCAAGGCGGCCACGGCGAGATTCAGGCGCAGATCGGGTCGATGGCTTCGAACTTGGCGGGCTGTACGCGATAGTCGCCCTCGAACAGCGGCAGGCCACGCTCGCCCGCGCGCCAGACGGCGGGCGACTTGCCGAACTCGATGGTGAACCAGCGCGAGAACGAGCTCAGTGTCGAATAGCCGAGCAGCAGACCGACGTCGGTCACCGAGTGGTTCGAGGTACCGAGATAGCGAATCGCGAGCTCGCGACGGATCTCGTTGAGCAGTCCGGCGAAGGTCGCGCCCTCCTTTTCCAGGAGGCGCTGGAGCATGCGCGGATGCAGGCTCAGTTTGTCGGCGACGCTATCCATGGTCACGATGCCGCGGCTGATCGTGGCGAAGATGGCGCGGCGCACCTGTTCTGCGACGGTCGCGACCGGGCGCGGGCCGGCGTAGAGCTCGAGGCACTGCTCGGCATGACGCGCCATGACTTCGTTGGCCGCGCGGTTACCGATCTCCAGCGTCTCCGCAGCGCAGGTGATGCCATCGAAGTCGCTGTCGAACTGCACCGGGCACTGGTAGAAGCGCTTGTGGACGCGCAGGTCGGCGGGCGCCGAATGGCGGAAGTGGATGCATTCGGGCTGCCAGCGTCCGTTCGACAGATCGCGCAGCGTCTGGAACAGGAGGCCGATCGCGAACTCGACCGTCTGACGCGAACCGTAGCCCGGCAGGATATCACCGCGGATCGTGGCCATGTCGCCATCGACGTCGAGCGCGTAATCCATGAGATCGCCCAGCAGGCGCTGGTGCTTGACCAGCGATTCGACGGCGCCGCGCAACGTGCCGCGATGCTGCAGGAGCAGGCTGATCGGACCCAGCGAGGCGAAGTTGCGCGGCTCGACCATCAACAGGGCAAGCGCATCGCAACGGGTTTCGCGCACCGTGTCTTCGGCCAGGCGGACCACGGCGCTGGCTGCCAGTCGCGAATCGGGATCGCCGAGATCTTCGGGACGGATGCGCGCCTTGCGCAGCAGTGCATAGGGATCGACACCCAGTTGGCTCACCACCTCGACATAGTTCGCCAGACAAACGGCGCGAACCTGTGGCACGAACTCAGACTTGACCGACTGGACCTTCGACATGCGTGAAACCCCCTGACGGGGTTCCAAATACGCATCTGCGCAAGATAAGCGATATCGGAGAACTACCGCATCTGCGGCACGTTTCGCCGAAAAAATCCGACGCGACCTTCTCACGAACCGCCAGTTTTTCTTGGCATTTCCGGTATCAGCTTGATCGCAAATGGTTTTCTGTGGAAAACTGAGATCAGGTCGATTCCGACGACAATCGATCTGGCCGAGCACCGAAGGCACGGAACCAGGTGAGCGGGGCTACGGTAGAATCCCCATATTGCTGAATTCTTTGGCTTACGGGATGATCAAGGGTCATGGGGGCAGCAGTGTTATGCTGGACGGGGAAGATCGCTGGCGCACCGCGCTAGACGCCGCAGGTATGGGCGTCTGGGATTGGGACGTCGTTGCCGGTCGCATCTACTATTCCCGGATCTGGAAGGAAATGCGCGGCTTCGGCGACGGCGAGGACGGTCCGGCCGTGGGCCAGTGGCGTGATTGGGTTCACCCGGACGATCATGCCGTGGTCGACAAGCTGATTGTCGATCATCTCGCCGGCCTCACCCCCCACTACGAGTTCGAACACCGGATCAAGTGCAAGGATGGCCGCTACAAGTGGGTCATTGCCCGGGGCATGGCCTGCGAGCGCGACGAGGACGGTCGCCCGCTACGGATCGTCGGCACCAACCTCGACATCGACGTCGCCAAGCGCGCGGCGATCCTGGCGCGTCGCCACGGCAAGCTGCTCGAGGCGATCGCCGCCTGCAATCTCGCGATCGCCCGACGCAAGTCGATCGACGAGTTGTCGAGCGACATTTGCCGCATCCTGGTCGAACGCGGTGAGATCGACATGGCCTGGGTCGGGCGCCCCTCGCCCGATGGCCGCCTCATCGAGCCCATCACCAGCTTCAGCCGCGACCCCGAAGCGCACGACATCAAGCACTTCGTCATCATGACCAGCGCCGAACATCCGTTCGGGCGCGGCCCGACGGGCACCGCCTATCGCGGCCCGGGCGCGGTGTGGATCGACGACGTCGTGACCGATGCCAGCACGGCGGTCTGGCACGACCGCGCGGCGAACTCGGGCCTCAAGGGCGCGGCCGCGATCCCGATCTACCAGAAGGGCCGGATCGTCAACGTGCTCACGCTCTACACCGACGAACCCGCGTTCTTCGACGAGACGACCAAGACGCTGCTGCAGGACATGGGTGCTCAGTTCGGCCTCGCGCTCGATGCGCTCGAGGCCGAGCGCGCCGCGACACGCTTTCGCAACAGCCTGCGCCTGTCCGAATGGCGCGCGCGCGCGATCTTCGAGCGAGCGCCCCTAGGCATTGCGCTGGTCGACTCGGTGACGGGGCTGTTCCTCGATGCCAATGCGAAGTTCCAGGAGATCCTCGATCGCGATCTGGCTGCACTGCAACGGCTGAGCTGGCAGGATATCACCCCGCTCGCCGAACTCGAGAAGTGCATCGAGGGGGTGACCCCCTTCCTGAACGGGGAAGTCCCCAGTTACTCGTGCGAAAAGGGCTATCTGCGGCCCGACGGCTCGGTCGTTCCGACCAGCCTGACCGCCACGCGCTTCGACACGCCCGATGGCGAGAACCCGCGCCACCTGGTGATGATCGAGGACATCACCGAACGCATCGACCTGCAGCAGCAGCTCTCGCAGCGCCAGCGGCTCGAAGCCCTCGGCCAGCTCACCGGCGGCATCGCGCATGACTTCAACAATCTGCTGACCGTCATCATCGGCAACAGCGAAGCCCTGGCGCTCGAGCTCGGCGAAGGCGACCTGGGAGAGCTCGCCGGGCTGATCCTCTCCACCGGCGAACGCGCCGCCGACCTCACCGGACGCCTGCTGACGTTTGCACGCAAGCAGTCGCTGATCCCGCGCGCAATCAAGATCGGTGAACTGATCGACGGGCTGCTCCCGCTGCTGCGCCGGGCCGTGCCCGACGGCATCGAGCTCAAGCTGCCCGCGCGGTTCTCGAGCCGATCGGTCTACGCCGATCCGGCACAGCTCGAGATGGCGCTGCTCAACCTCGTGCTCAATGCGCGCGACGCGCTGCCCGACGGCGGCACGATCGAGATCTCTTCGGAAAACATCCTCGTCGGCAACGAGTCCGGGCTCATCGAGCTGCAGCCCGGGCCTTACGTCGTCATCGCGCTCGGCGACAACGGCGTGGGCATGGGCGAAGAGACCCTGGAAAAGGCCTTCGATCCCTTCTTTACCACCAAGGGCCCGGGCCAGGGCAGCGGCCTTGGCCTCAGCATGGTCTACGGCTTCGCGCGCCAGTCGGGCGGTCACGTCGAACTCACCTCGCGTCCCGGCGAAGGAACGACGGTGCGGCTCTACCTGCCGGCCACCACCGACGCCTTGCCGCGCACGCCGTCGGTTCACGCCACGGCGGACGATCGCGGTACCGGCGAAGTCGTGCTGATCGCCGAGGACGATTCGATGGTGCGCAAGTTCGTCTCATCGCAGGTCGATGCGCTCGGCTATCGGACGATCGCCGTGCTCGACGGGCACTCGGCCCTCGCCGTGCTGGGCAGCGACACGCCGGTCGACCTGCTGTTCACCGACATTGCCATGGACGGCGGCATGGATGGCATCGAACTGGCTCATCGCGCGCGCGCCATCCGGCCCGAACTGCCGCTGCTGTTCACCTCGGGACATGCGGAAGAGCATCTGCAGCGGCTGGCAGAACTCGGCGCGCTGCTCCTGCGCAAGCCCTATCGCAAGAAGGAACTGGCCGCGCATTTGCGTCAGGCGCTGGACGGCGTGCGCTGACGGGCGGTTAGATCAGCTTCGCTTCCTTGGCGAGCACCAGCGCCGCGCCGATGTTGGCGACGTTCAGCCGTTTCATGATCCGCGCGCGATGCATGTCGATCGTCCGCGTGCTGAGGCCCAGTTCGAAGGCGACGACCTTGCTCTGCTTGCCGGTGGCGAGGGCCCGCAGCACCTCGAGTTCGCGCTCCGACAGCGAATGCACAGCGCCCAGCTTCTCGCGCTCGGCACGCTGGTGGCGGTTTTCCTCGATGCGCTCGCTCGCTCGCGTGAGCGCATCGCGCAGCTTCTCGCGGCGATAGGGCTTGCTGAGGAAGTCGATCGCGCCCGCCCGCATCGCCGAAACCGCATCCGGCACTTCGCCGAAGCCGGTGAGCAGAACGACGGCATGGTCGGTATCGAGCGCGCTCAACCGGCTCTGCACTTCGAGCCCGTCGAGATCCGGCAACCGCAGATCGAGCAGTACGCAGCCCGATGGCAGATCCGCGGCTTCTGCGAGAAAGGCTTCACCAGTGGAGAATGTTTGTACGTCATGGCCTTCGCGGCGCAGGATCAACGATAGCGACGCCAGAAGCTGGGGTTCATCGTCGACTATGTGAATGTACAAGCATCACCCCAACTTGTTTTGGGGGAGACTATGCCTAGTCGCGGGGTGCATCAAGCCGATAGCGGCGTGAAATCCGGCACCGTCCCAATTCGAATCGCTTCTTCTTCAGTAACGCTGACGTCGCTCGAACATGTCGCGATGCTTTTGCGAGTGAGTCACCCAAAGACCCCGCATGCCGAGACGTTCGACACCGCGCTGCCAGGAGACGAATTCCTCGAGTTCGATGCCGTAGCGCTCGCAGACTTCTTCGATCGTCAGCAGGCCGCCGTCGACCGCGGCCACGAGTTCGGCCTTGCGGTGGGCGATCCAGCGTTTGGTGTCACGCGGCGGAAGCGAGGCAAGCGTAAGCGGCAGCCCCATGGGGCCGACAACCGATTCTGGACGGGATGCTTCCGTGGCAGCCATTTTCGGTCGCTCAGCGTTCCACGCTGCGAAGCTTGTGCGGCGCGCTTCCGTGGCGCGCGCGCTTGAACATGGCGCGGCGCGAAGCGGCCTTGGTTTCGGCGAAGGGGCTGTGGGCGGCGGCAATGGCAAGCGTGGGCTCACGCGCTTCCTCGCGGTCGAGATAGGTCAGCACGGCGTCGGTCAGCGCCTGGCTACCGGAAAGAATAGCGCGGACGTATTCGGCGCTGGCGGGGCTGAGGCCGTCGTCCAGAAGAAGAAGTTCGGCAAAGCCGCTGATCGAGTTCAGCGGATTGCGGAGATCCTGCGACATCTGATGGAATTCAGTAGCGAAGCCCTGCTGTTCTGCCCCCTGTACTGCAACCTTGTAGTCTGCAACGCCCATTCCGAGAACTCCGCACAGGATTTGATTCGGCGACAGCGATTCGCCGTTAACCATGTCTGACTATCCGAGCCGGACCGAGTGACCTTCGCTTTCAACGACACCGGATTGCCAATCGGAGACTCCGCCCCTCAAGGCTAGGTCCCAATGGCCGGATTCCATGCGACGTTGGTCGTAAGCTCCGAAAACAAGGCCCCCGCAGGGACAAAATCAGGTCTTTGCGCCGACAGATCGGCGAACATCCTTTTTTCCGCTCGCGCCCGATTCAGAAGGCGGCGCGTCCACCGATCGCGGCCTGGGCGAAGCGGCCGCGCGCCGGGTTGGCGCGTTCGATCCGAGTCCAGCGCGCGAGTTCGGCAGCGCTCAGCCAGCGCGCCCGCGAGAAGGGCACCGAATTGGTCATGGCGTAGAAGGCACGGGCCTCGCCATCGCTCATGCCCATGGTCCGATAATAGTCGAGATAGGCGCGGTTCTTGGGCGCATTCATCGAATAGTCGCTCGGCCCCCGGCCGGTATCGTCTTCCCACGAGTGGACGGCGAAGCGCGCGCTGGGCTCGGCCGACTTCTTGACCCCCGCGAGGAACAGTTCGACCGCGCCCGAAGCGACCCAGCCATTGGCGGGGACGTGGGTGGCGATGCCCTTGGCACGGATCATCTGGCCGAGGCGCAGGTTGGCGCGATCGTCGTCGGTGCCCGGGCACTCGACCATGTCGATCGTCGCGATGCCCGGATGGTCGCGCAGCATGGCGTTGAAAGCGGCGGGGGTGGCGGCGTTGGTCACGCCCACCATCGCGGCGCGCGTATCGTCGAGCACGCGGAACGGACCGTAGTTTCGCGCACGGAAGCCCAGCGAGGCCGGACGCGCGGCGCGGGCATATTGCGGCGCGGTAACCTGGGCCGGCGCGGTGGCGGGCACTGCGGCCGGCACGTCGAACCGCGCCCAGCGGTCCATTTCGCGCGCCGAGAGCCACTTGGCGCTCGAGAACGGCACCGAATTGGTCATGGCATAGAACGAACGCGCTTCGTCGTCGCTCATCCCCATCGCCTGGTAATAGTCGAGATAGGCGCGGTTCTGCGGGGCGTCGGCGGCGAAGTCGCTCGGCTCGTGGCCGGCGTCGTCTTCCCACGAGTGCACGGCGAATTCGGCGCCGTTCTCGGCCGAGCGGCGCTGGCCGGCCAGATAGAGCTCGACCGCCCCCGAAGCCACGAAGCCGTTCGCCGGAACGTGGGTGGCCAGGCCCTTGGCGCGGATCAGGCGGCCGAGACGCAGATTGGCGCGGTCGTCCCCGGTGCCGGGGCAATCGACCATCTCGATCGTTGCGATACCCGGATTGTCACGCAGGAGGGTCTCGAAGTGCGCGACCGAGTCGCTGTCGGTGATGCCGACGAGCGCGACGCGCTGGGCGTCGAGCACGCGGAACGGACCATAGGCGGCCTCGCTGTTGGCAACCGGCGCCTTCGCCACGTCGACCGCGCGTTCGCTGCCGGGCTCGGCAGCGGGAACCGTCGCGGGCTCGCTCTCGGCGAAATCGAGGTCGTAGGGCAGCACCTGTGCGGCCGATGGCTGCGGCAGCAGGGCGAAGAGCGGAAGCAAGAGGGAGGCGATCTGGCGCATGCCACTCTGGTGCGGCCGGCGCAGTTACTTCCAGGGCAAATTCGACGGTTAAGCCCAATTAACCCACCAAAGTCGCACCGACGGCTCGATCGGGGCACGACAAGAAACGGGGAGAGCCTGGGCTCTCCCCGTACTCGAGTTGGGGGATGGAGAAGATTTTTATGGG
This sequence comes from Novosphingobium anseongense, assembly GCF_037482895.1. Taxonomy (NCBI): domain Bacteria; kingdom Pseudomonadati; phylum Pseudomonadota; class Alphaproteobacteria; order Sphingomonadales; family Sphingomonadaceae; genus Novosphingobium; species Novosphingobium anseongense. The sequence continues at coordinate 114,644 of NZ_JBBHJZ010000002.1, forward strand.
TTGATGCGGAGAAGGGGGATGAGAGAACCCCGCATAGCCCGCTCAAAGCAGAGATTTCGCGCGCGGGTTTGACCGATCACGACGATCGCTTTGCATTTGGGGCCAAGATCGCGCGGCTTGTGAGACCCGAGGCATGTCCCTCGAAATCCCCCGCGCCCCTTGACCTAGCGGCCCGGAACGCGCATCGGCGGCGCGACGAATCCGTCACTTTCCGCGTTGCAGCATGCTGTCGCGGCCGACGGCACGGACAGACAAAAAACCATCGAGGGAAACATAGGCGCATGACCCAGGTCGGACAGGACACGCTCGGCACCCGCAGCACCATGAACGTCGGCGGCAAGGAGATCGCCTACTATTCGCTGAAGAAGGCGAGCGAAAAGCTCGGCGACATCAGCCGCCTGCCCTTCTCGATGAAGGTGCTGCTCGAGAACCTGCTCCGCTTCGAGGACGGCGGCTTCACCGTCGCCACGGCCGACATCCAGGCGCTGGTCGACTGGCAGAAGAACCCCGCGGAATCGCAGAACGAGATCCAGTATCGCCCGGCGCGCGTGCTGCTGCAGGACTTCACCGGCGTGCCCTGCGTGGTCGACCTCGCGGCAATGCGCGACGCCATCGCCACGCTCGGCGGCGACACCAGCAAGATCAACCCGCTGGTCCCCGTGAACCTCGTCATCGACCACTCGGTCATGGTAGACGAGTTCGGCCACCCCAAGGCCTTCGAGCAGAACGTCGAGATCGAGTATCAGCGCAATTTCGAGCGCTATGACTTCCTCAAGTGGGGCTCGAAGTCGCTCAACAACTTCTATGCCGTGCCCCCGGGCACCGGCATCTGCCACCAGGTCAACCTCGAGAACATCGCCCAGACCGTCTGGACCTCGACCGACCAGAACGGCGTCACCGTGGCCTATCCCGACACCTGCGTCGGCACCGACAGCCACACGACGATGATCAACGGCCTGGGCGTGCTCGGCTGGGGCGTCGGCGGCATCGAGGCCGAGGCCGCGATGCTCGGCCAGCCCGTGTCGATGCTGATCCCCGAAGTCGTCGGCTTCAAGCTGTTCGGCGAGCTGCAGGAAGGCGTCACCGCCACCGACCTCGTACTCACCGCCACGCAGATGCTGCGCGCCCACGGCGTCGTCGGCCGCTTCGTCGAATACTTCGGCCCCGGCCTCGCCTCGCTGAGCCTTGCCGACCGCGCGACGCTCGCCAACATGGCACCCGAATACGGCGCGACCTGCGGCTTCTTCGGCATCGACGACAAGACGCTCGACTACTTGCGCCTGACCGGCCGCGAGGAAGGCCAGATCGCGCTCGTCGAAGCCTATGCCAAGGAGCAGGGCTTCTGGATCGATCCCGCGATCGAGCCGATCTTCTCGTCGAGCCTCGAGCTCGACCTCGGCACCGTCGTCCCATCGCTCGCCGGTCCCAAGCGGCCGCAGGACAAGGTCGTGCTGACCCACGTCGACGACGTGTTCAACCATGACCTGGGTGAAGTCTACAAGAAGCAGCAGTCGCGCGTTCCCGTGGCCGGCAAGGACCACGACATCGGCGACGGCGACGTCGTGATCGCGGCGATCACCAGCTGCACCAACACCTCGAACCCGGGCGTGCTGATCGCAGCCGGCCTCGTCGCGCAGAAGGCCGACAAGCTCGGCCTGAAGCCCAAGCCTTGGGTCAAGACCAGCCTCGCCCCCGGATCGCAGGTCGTCACCGACTACCTCGAGAAGGCCGGCCTGCAGGAGCACCTCGACAACATCGGCTTCAACCTCGTCGGCTATGGCTGCACCACCTGCATCGGCAACTCCGGCCCGCTCGCCGAGCCGATCAGCGCCGCGATCAACGGCAACAACATCGTCGCCGCCTCGGTGATCTCGGGCAACCGCAACTTCGAAGGCCGCGTCAGCCCCGACGTGCGCGCCAACTTCCTCGCCAGCCCGCCGCTGGTCGTCGCCTATGCGCTCAAGGGCACGGTGATCGACGATTTCACCACCACCCCGATCGGCCAGGGCAGCAACGGCCAGGACGTCTATCTCAAGGACATCTGGCCGACCAACCTCGAGGTCGCCACCACCATGGCCGGCGCGGTCGACCGCCAGATGTTCCAGGCACGCTATGCCGACGTCTATAAGGGCGACAAGCACTGGCAGGCGATCAACGTCACCGGTTCGGAAACCTACCAGTGGCGCGCGGGCAGCACCTATGTCGCCAACCCGCCCTACTTCGAGGGCATGTCGATGACTCCGGCGCCGGTGCAGGACATCATCGAGGCCAAGCCGCTGCTGATCCTGGGCGACTCGATCACGACCGACCACATCAGCCCCGCCGGCAACATCAAGGCCGACAGCCCGGCCGGCCAGTGGCTGCAGGAGCACCAGGTCGCCAAGGCGGACTTCAACTCCTACGGCGCGCGCCGCGGCCACCACGAAGTCATGATGCGCGGCACCTTCGCCAACATCCGCATCAAGAACGAGATGGTCCCCGGCGTCGAGGGCGGCTTCAGCCGCTACGGCGAGGAAGTCGGCGCGGTCTACGACGTCGCGATGAAGAACAAGGCCGACGGCGTGCCGATGATCGTCATCGCCGGCAAGGAATACGGCACGGGTTCGTCGCGCGACTGGGCGGCCAAGGGCACCAACCTGCTCGGCGTCCGCGTCGTCATCGTCGAGAGCTTCGAGCGCATCCACCGCTCGAACCTGGTCGGCATGGGCGTGCTGCCGCTGCAGTTCAAGGATGGCGACACCCGCGCCTCGCTCGGCCTGACCGGCGACGACACCTTCACGATCACGGGCGTCGCCAGCCTGCAGCCGCGCCAGGACGTGACCGTCGAGGTCACCCGCAAGGACGGCTCGACCTTCACCTTCACCGCGCTCTGCCGCATCGATACGGCGAACGAGATCGAATACTTCAACAACGGCGGCATCCTGCACTACGTGCTGCGCAAGCTCGCCGCCTAAGTCCGACCGAACGACGAAGCGCCGCGCCGGGTTCGCCCCGGGGCGGCGTTTTCGCGTTCAGCTCCGATAAAACCGGCCGGCCGCAGTTTCCGACATCCTCAGGGTTGGGAGACACGCGATGAAGCACGCCATTGCCCTCATGAGCCTGGCCCTCGCCACGCCGGCGTTCGCCCAGCAGGCCCCCGCCAATCCCCAGGTCGATTACGACGGTTTCGCGCGACTCGTCACCGAACTCGCCCCGGTGCGTGCGAGCCATCGCCTGGCCTGGCCCGACTTCGTCCGCCGCGCCCGCGCCGAGGGCGCAATCCTGCTCGACGCGCGCACGCCGGCGGCTTTCGCGCGCGGTCATATCAAGGGTGCGATCAACCTGCCTTTCACCGACTTCACCGCCGAGAGTCTGCGCGCGGCACTGGGCCCCGCCGGCGACCGGCCCGTCTACATCTACTGCAACAACAACTTCCGCGACCACCGCGCGCCGGTGCCGCTCAAGAGCGCGCCGCTGGCGCTCAATATTCCGACCTTCGTCAACCTTCACGGCTACGGCTACCGCAACGTCTGGGAACTCGCCGACGTGATCGGCACGGCCGATCCGGGCGTCGAATGGGACAGCGCCGCCGCCGGCTGACGAGTCTCGAACTGCTAAGGCCCTGTCGGCGATTGGCGAGCGCCTGGGCGCGCGATGTGCCATCCACGATAGCGCGCCGATCCGTCTCCTCCCATGGCGGGTCGGCGTCATCCTAGCGTCATCGTCACACCGGCGGACGCATGTCCCGGGGCCTGACGGACATGTTCGAAGCGCCATTCTCGCAGTTCCTCGCCGCCGGCGCCAAGGACACGCGCGGGCTTGCCCGAGCCGGCGACGCCGCCGAGCGGATGCGCGCGCTCGCCGAATATGCGATCCTCGACACCCCGACCGAACCCGCTTTCGATGCGATCGTCGAACTCGCCGCCCAAATCTGCGGAACCAAGATGAGCGCCATCTCGCTGGTCTGCGACGATCGCCAGTGGATCAAGGCCGGCCATGGCCTGAGCCTCAGCGAGACGCCGATCGAGCATTCGGTCTGCGCCCACACGATCCGGGGCGCGGGACTCTTCGTTGTCCCCGATGCCTCGCAGCACCCGCTGTTTCGCGATCATCCGCTCGTCCGCGGCGGCGGCCTGCTGCGCTTTTACGCCGGCGTGCCGATCCTCTCGCGCGACGGGGTGCCGCTCGGCGCACTTTGCGTGGTCGACGACGCGGCACGTCCGCAGGGCCTCGATGCCGTGCAGGCACACACGCTGACCGTGCTCGGCAAGCAGGTCGAGGCGCAGCTCGAGCTGCGCCGGGCGATCCTCGTCCAGGAAGCGCGGATCGAGCGCGAGCGCCGCCTCTCGCGCAAGCTCGACCACGCCGCCAACCACGACGGGCTGACCGGCCTCTGCAACCGGAGCCAGCTGATCCGCGCGTTCGAACAATGCGTGGGCGCACCACTCGACTATGCGCATCCGCCGGCGCTCGTCCTGATCGACGTCGACAACCTCAAGCGCGTCAACGACGGTTTCGGCCATGCCGCGGGCGATCTCGTGCTGACCGAGCTGGCCAATCGCCTGCGCGAGACGCTCGGCCCCGATGCCCTGGCCGCGCGCATCGGCGGGGACGAATTCGCGGTGATGCTGCGGCAGTGCCCTTCGATCGTCGAAGCCGCCGAGATCGCCGGTACCCTGCTGCACGCCGCCAATCTGCCCTTCCTGCACGAAGGACGGAACCTCAACTGCCGCATCAGCCTGGGCTATGCCGCGGCGCAGGACGCGGACGATTTCGCCACGCTCCACCGCAAGGCCGACCAGGCCCTGGCGAGCGCCAAGGCCGCCGGACGCGGCTGTGCCCGGGCCTTCAGCAGCGCTCTCGCTCGCGCCTACGACAGCGAGCGCGACATGCTCGAGCAGGCGCGCGCGGCACTGGCGGAAGGGCGCATCCTGCCGTTCTACCAGCCCAAGGTCGATCTCGAGACGGGCCAGCTCGTCGGCCACGAAGCACTGCTGCGCGTCGTCACGCGCGAGGGTGACATCACCCTGCCCGGCACGATCGCCGCCGCCTTCGAGGACCGCGAGCTCGCCATCGCGCTGACCGATCGCATGATCGAGAGCGTGTTGTGCGACCTGTCCGACGCGCGAGCACGCGGCATCGACGTCGGCCATGTCGCGATCAACACCACCTCGTTCGATTTCGCCACGGGCGACTTCGCCGACCGGCTGCTCGCCCGCCTCGCGCTGCGCGGCATCGCGCCGTCGATGATCGAGGTCGAAGTGACCGAAACCGTCGCGCTCGGCTCGGGCCGCGATCATGTGCGCCACGCGCTCGTCGAACTGGCCGAAGCCGGCGTGCGCGTGTCGCTTGACGATTTCGGCACCGGCTATGCTTCGTTGACCAACGTCAAGCAGCTGCCGATTTCGGCCTTGAAGATCGATCGCAGCTTCGTCAGCGGGCTGGGCAGCGAGACCGACGATTCGATCGTGGCCGCCATGTCGATGCTCGGCACGCGGATGGGGCTGCAGATCGTCGCCGAGGGCATCGAGACGGCCGAGCACGTCGCCATCCTGCGCAGACTGGGCGTCCGCTATGGGCAGGGTTTCTATTTCAGCCGGGCCGTATCGAGCACGCACCTGACCGAACTGGCGGCCATCTCGGCGAGCGGCCGCTGGGCCGAGCACGCGCCGCTTTCGCCACAATAGGTCTCAAGCCGCCTTCGCGGTCACCTTGGTGATGTTGTCCTCGGGCGAGGACTTGCGCCAGGCGGCGGGCGACTTACCGAATTCCTCGGTGAACCAGCGCGTGAACGAGCTGACCGTCGAATAGCCGAGCAGGAGCGCGATGTCGGTTACCGTCTGCTTCGAGCCGTTGAGATAGCGCATCGCGAGCTCGCGCCGCGCCTCGTTCAGCAGTTCGCCGAAATTGGTGTTCTCGCGGCTCAGCATTCGCTGCAGCGCGCGCGGATGCTGAGCGAGGTTTTCGGCGACCTTTTCCTTGGTGGCATTGCCGCTGCTGATCAGCAGGAAGATCGCCTGGCGCGCCTGCTCGGTCACCGAGCTCGTCGGCCGCTGGTGCGAGAGCATGTCGATGAAGCGCTGGGCGTGCGCCGCCATCGCCGGATCGCTCCAGGGATTGGCGAGGTCGAGCGAAGCCGAGCTGCAGCCGATGCCGTCGAACTCGCTGTCGAACACCACGGGGCAGCCGAACACGCGACGATGGGTGTTGAGCATGGTCGGCGCCGAATGGCGGAAGTGGACGCTTTCGGGCTGCCAGGCGCCGGCCATGAGTTCCCGCCAGGAGCGGCATGCGATCGCCACGGTCGATTCGATGATCTGCCGCTGGGCGAAGCCGGGCAGGTGCTCGATCCGGATCATGGCATGATGGCCATCGTCATCCACGTTGGCCGAAACGATGTCGTTGAGCAGCTTCATGTTGCCGATCACCTTTTCGATGATCAAGCGCACGGTCGGCTGGTAGCGCAGCAGCAGGCTGATCGGTCCGAGCGTGCCGACACTGCGGCTGCCCGCGATCAGCAGGCCGAAATCCTCGCGGCCCGACTGCGCGGCGCTGTCTTCGTAGAGTTTCACCAGTGCACTGGCGGCAATCATCGTCTCCGGATCTTCGAGATCCTCGGGACGGATTTTGTTCTGGCGAAGCAGGCTGTACGGATCCAGGCGTACGAAGCGCGCCACGTTCATGAAGGTCTGCAAGGCAGACGCTCGAACCTGAGGTATGAAACCCGGGCTCATCACCTTTCCCATCATCGACTCGCCCGTTCTTGGACGGTCTGTGGAAAAGTGTATGCCTCGCCGGACGCGAGGCACCCCTGGGAAGAATCCGTTTTGGTGGTTTCGTGGTAAAAGCCTGATCGAACACGCGGAAATCACAGCAAAAAGGGCGACCGCTAGGGCCGCCCTTTTCAACTTGTACGATTATGAGACGGTCTAGGCCGTCAATCGGCGTCCTGGCGCTTGGCCATCTTGCGCCGTGCGAAGACCGTCGCGGCTGCCGCGCCGAACAGGATCAGCATCGGCGGAGCCGGCACTTCGTGGCCGCCGCTGGTGCTGCCCGTCGACGAGGTCGAGGACGAGCTCGACGAGGAGGTGCTGCTCGACGAAGAGGAAGACGTGCTGCTCGACCCACCGGTGGAGCCGGTCGAAGACGAGGAACCCGACGAACCCGAGCTGGAGCTCGACGACGATCCGCCCGAGGTCGCACCGCAGTGCTTGCCGCAGCCGCCGCTGCTGCCCGACGACGAGGACGAGCTGGACGAAGAACTCGACGAGGACGAGGAGCTGGAACCCGACGAACCCGAGCTGCCGCTCGAACCCGACGAACCGCTGCTGCCCGAAGACCCTGAGGAGCCGCTCGAACCCGAGCTGCCGCTCGAACCATGATGCGGGTGATCGGGCTTGCCGCCGCTGCTGCCGCTCGACGACGAGGAGCTCGACGAAGACGAGGAGGAGGACGACGAGCTCGACGACGAACTGCTCGAACCGCCCGACGAGCTGGTCGTCGTGGAGGTGATGCCGCCGGTCGTGCTGGTCACGCCACCGGTCGAGCTCGAGGTCGAACCACCGCTGGTCGAGGTGGACCCGCCGCTGGTGCTCGAACCGCCGCTCGACGTCGAGGTCGAACCACCGGTGCTGGTCGAGGTGATGACGATGTTGCCGCCCGAACCGCCGCCACCGCTGCCGCCACCGAAGAAGCCGCCGAAGAAGCCGCCGCCGAAGCCGCCGCCGCCCGAACCGCCGATGATCGTCGGCGCCCCGCCACCCGACGTGGTCACCACCACCTGCGGCGGCGGTGCAACGTAAGGCATAGCCACCGGGGGCTCGATCTGGCGGCGCGCCGGCGGCTCGACACGGGCCGTACGCGGCGGTGCCACGACGCGGCGTGCCGGCGGTTGCCGACGCTGCACCACGCGACGCGCCTTCGGCTGCTTCACGTGCTTGACGTATTGCGGGTTTTTGGCCGGCGGCTCAGCGACGTGAACCGCTCCACCCCCGATCAGCGCACCGCCCGCAACTGCGGCGGACAATTTCGCGATGGCCATACGAACCGACATAAGCGTGCTCTCTTCGTTTCCCCGTGCGAAGGCTTTGGTAAGCACCCAAGCCAACACACCCTGTGCCACCAAAAACGCAGAGAGTGATTAATGCGACAACGCCGTTAACTGTGATTCGCCTGTCCCGAAGTGAGAATGGCGCCTTATTCACATCGATAGTTATGTGACTGTCCCGAAACGGAACTGTTCGAAGCCCGAACCCGAAGGAATCTCGCCGGCGTGGTTACGATTGATCGTCACCGGGAGAATCGAAAAGCCCGGTCTGGCTCCGGCTCGGCGGGGTGATTCCCAGGTGCTGCCAGCCCAGATCGTTGAGGCAGCGCCCGCGCGCCGTGCGCGCCACGAGGCCCAGCTGGATCAGGTAGGGCTCGATCACCTCCTCGATCGTGTCGCGCGGTTCGGACAGCCCCGCGGCCAGGGTCTCGACCCCCACGGGTCCGCCTTTGTAGATGCCGGCGATCATCCGCAGATAGCGCCGATCCTGCGCGTCGAGCCCCAGCGAATCGACCTCGAGCCGGGTCAGCGCGTCGTCGGCCAGCGCGTGGTCGATCACCTGGCTGCCGGCGACATGGGCAAAGTCGCGGACGCGGCGCATCAGCCGTCCGGCGACGCGCGGCGTGCCGCGCGCGCGCCGCGCGATCTCGCGCGCGCCCTCGGGCTCGACCGTCATGCCGAGCAGCCGCGCGCCGCGCGTGACGACGCTCTCGAGCTCCTCGACCGTGTAGAAGTTGAGCCTTACGGGAATGCCGAAGCGATCGCGCAGCGGCGTCGTCAGCAGGCCCTGGCGCGTGGTCGCGCCGACCAGGGTGAAGGGCGGCAGGTCGATCCGCACCGAGCGCGCCGAAGGCCCCTCGCCGATTATCAGGTCGAGCGCGCGGTCTTCCATCGCCGGATAGAGCACTTCCTCGACCACGGGATTGAGCCGGTGGATCTCGTCGATGAACAGGACGTCGCCGTGCTCGAGATTGGTCAGCAGCGCGGCGAGATCGCCGGGCTTGGCGATGACCGGCCCCGAGGTGGCACGGAAGCCCACGCCGAGCTCGCGCGCGACGATCTGCGCGAGCGTGGTCTTGCCCAGCCCCGGCGGGCCGAAGAACAGCACGTGGTCCATCGCCTCGCGACGCGCCCGCGCGGCTTCGATGAACACGCGCAGGTTGTCCTTGGCCGCGATCTGCCCGACGAATTCGCCAAGCGTCTTGGGCCGCAGCGCCGCGTCGACGTCCTCGGGCTGGCGCTCGGGGCCGGTCAGGCGCGCGTCATCCATCGTGAGCGATCCAGACAACCGAATCCAAAACCAACCCTTCTTCGTCACCCCGAACTTGTTTCGGGGCCCATGGCGCCGCAAGCTCAGCCCCGTGCGAGAGGAGCGAGTTCCTTGCGTCTACATCCTCGCGAGCAGGCCCTACGGCACGCTCTATATCGGCGTGACTTCCGACCTCATCGGCCGATTGTGGCAGCACCGCAACGACGCCTTGCCAGGCTTCACCGCCAGGTTCGGCGTGCACTGCCTGGTCCACTACGAGCTGTTCGGCGAAATGGCACCGGCCATCTTGCGCGAGAAGCAGCTCAAACGCTGGCACCGGCAATGGAAAATCAATCTGATCAATGCCGGCAATCCGCATTGGGTTGATCTGGCGGTGGGGCTGGGCATGCCTCCGCTGACGCCGGGCGCGCGGAAAAATGGGCCCTGAAACAAGTTCAGGGTGACGGAACAGGATAGCACGGGGCCTCATCGTGTCGCCCTCTTCAAAGCCGCACGGATCAGCGCGTCGAGCGAGGCATCCTCGCCGAGCTCGTCGAGCGCCTGCGCCACCGCCTGGGTCGCGACCGGCGGCTTGAAGCCGAGGTTCTGCAGAGCGGAGACGGCATCGGCGCTGGCCAGGCCCGCGGGCAGCGCCACGGCACCACCGACGGCGCCCGGCGCGGTCGGCAGGCCCCCGGCCTTGTCCTTCAATTCGTTGACGATACGGCTCGCGAGCTTGGGGCCGACCCCTTGCGCGCGCGCCACCGTGGCCGCATCGCCGCCCGCGCAGGCGCGCTGCAGCTCCTCGGTCGAAAGCGCCGAGAGCACGGCCAGCGCCATCTTGCTGCCCACGCCCTGGACCGCGGTAAGCAGGCGGAACCAGGCGCGCTCGGCGCCGCTGGCGAAACCGATCAGCCGCACGTCGTTCTCGCTGACCTGCATTTCGGTGTGCACGGTCACCAGGTCGCCGGTGATGCCGAGTGCGGTCAGCGTCTTGGCCGAACAATGGACGAAATAGCCGACGCCCGAAACGTCGATCACCGCCCAGTCAGGGCCGGTATCGTCGAGCGTGCCGGTGAGCTTGGCGATCATGCGCGCCTGATAGCATGTCGGAACGAAAAGGGAATCTCTCTCTTGCAACGCGCTTGCCGGAAAATTCGCCCGCTAGCGCTGGCCAAACCGCGGGCCATGCGCCAGTTTCGCGGCACAACGACAAGACAACGCGGGTCGCTATCGCTTCAGGAAGGACGAACGATGGCGCAATACCGGATACTAACCCTTGCGGCGCTCGGCGGCGCTCTCGCCCTGGCGGCCTGCGGCAGCGCCAACGAGGCGCCCGCCGACAAGCCGGCCGCGAGTGGCGGACAGGCCACCAGCGGCGGCGTGCCGGCGAACTGGAAGGCGACCGACGCCTGTTCGATCCTCGACAAGGCCACCGTCGCCGAAATTCTCAAGCGCGACGTCAGCGAGACGGGCCTGTCGCTGGTGCACGAGCCCGGCACGGCCGAGGCGGGCACGTCCGAATGCACCTATTCGGGGCCTGACGGCAATGTCGCCAGTCTGTCGGCACGCTGGTCGCCGATCAACGACAACACCGCCGAAACGATCGCCGCGGCCCGCTCGACCAGCGAGGCGACGCTCAAGGCCTTCGGCAAGACGCTCGAAGACGTTCCCGGCCTCGGCAAGGCCGCCTTCTTCGCGCCCGGCATCGATCAGCTCACGGTCTTCATCGACGACGCGCGGATGATCGTCGTCACCGCGCAAAAGGTGCCCGACGGCGCTGCGGGCAAGGACGTGGCGATAGCGCTGGCGAAGAAGGCGGGCGCCTAGGCTGAAGCGCAAACGGCACCGGCGCGGGTCGGTGCCGCCCAGCGTCAGCTGGAAATCTAGCGATGACTACCCATCATGTTGGCGTGGGTGATCGCCACGGCCAGCGCGTCGGCAGCGTCGGCGCCGGCGAGCTTCACGCCGGGCAGCAGCACCTTGAGCATGGCCTGGACCTGCGCCTTCTCGGCGCCGCCCGTGCCGACCAGCGCCTTCTTGACCACCTTGGTCGAATATTCGGCGACCTTGAGCCCGGCGCGCGCGAGGCTGAGCATGGCGACGCCGCGCGCCTGGCCGAGCTTGAGCGTCGACTGCGGATTGACGTTGACGAAGACCTCCTCGACCGCACCGGCATCGGGCCGATGCTCGAGGATCACCCGCGTCAGTTCGGCGTCGAGTTCGACGAGCCGGTCGGCCATGCCCGCCGAGGCATCGGTGCGGATCTGGCCGTTGGCGACGTGGCTCAGTCGGCTGCCAGCCTTGGCGACGAGCCCCCAGCCCGTGCAGGTGAGGCCGGGGTCGATGCCGATGATGATCATGGAAAGGGGCTGCGCCGCCGGCTCAGCCCAACTTCTCCATGACTTCGTCGGAGATCTCGTAATTGCCCCAGACGGTCTGGACGTCGTCGTCATCGTCGAGCACGTCGATCAGCTTGAGCAGCGTCGCCGCGTCGCTCTCGCCGACTTCGGCCTTGAGGCTCGGACGCCAGGCGAGCTTGACCGCCTCGGCTTCGCCCAGGACCTTCTCGAGCTCGCGCGAGACCGGGTGCAGGTTCTCGACGCTGGTCCAGATCGAGTGCAGGCCGTCTTCGCTGGTATCGCTCTCGACGTCGTCGGCACCGGCCTCGATCGCGGCTTCGAGGACCTTCTCCTCGTCACCGACCTTGGCCGGATATTCGATCAGGCCGAGCCGTTCGAAACCGTGGCTCACCGCGCCCGAAGCACCGAGGTTGCCGCCGTTCTTGGCGAAGGCCGTGCGTACGTTGGTGGCGGTGCGGTTGCGGTTGTCGGTCAGCGCCTCGACGATGATCGCGACGCCGCCGGGACCGTAGCCCTCGTAGCGCACTTCCTCGTAGTTCTCGGCATCGCCCTTGCTGGCCTTGTCGATCGCCCGCTGGATGTTGTCCTTGGGCATCGACTGCGCCTTGGCGGCGTTGACCGCGGCGCGCAGGCGCGGGTTCATGTCCGGATCGGGCATGCCCATCTTCGCGGCGACGGTGATTTCGCGCGAAAGCTTGGAAAACTGCGCCGAGCGCTTCTTATCCTGCGCACCCTTGCGGTGCATGATGTTCTTGAATTTGGAATGGCCTGCCATCTGAGTGCCTTCGCGATCTTTTCGTCTGCTGGTGGGGCGTTGAGGCGCCCCTAGCGCAGAGAGGCGTTCCGGGCAATCCGGCCTTGCCCGTCACCCCCGCCCCGCTCGCGTCATCCCCGCGCAAGCGGGAATGACGGTGAAGGCTTTACGGCAAACTATTCGAGGCCCAGCGCCGCCTTGTAGAGGTCGAGGACGGTTTCCATCTCGCGGCGATCGTCGGGCGGCATCTTCCGCAGGCGGACGACCTGGCGCATGATCTTGGCGTCGTAACCGACGGCCTTGCCCTCGTTGTAGACGTCCTTGATGTCGTCGCTGATGCCCTTCTTCTCTTCCTCGAGGCGTTCGATGCGCTCGATGAGAAGGCGCAGGCGGTCGTCGGTTTCGGCCATCGGGGATGTCTCCAGAAGCTAGGGTGAATCGGTTGCCCGCGCCTTTAGCGGGGCGAGCCTGCCGGAGAAAGCGGTGCCTGTGGATTAGTGCCGCGGCCTCAGTGAGACCCGCCGTTCTTCTTCAGGCTTTCCTCCATCCGCGCCAGCTGTTCGGGCGTGGCTTCGGTCTGGTGCCTGTCCTTCCATTCGCCCGCCGGCATGCCGTGGATCAGCTCGCGCGCCTGCGCCTTGTCGCCCGCGTAGCCGGCATCGCGGATCCAGTCGGCCAGGCAGTTGCGGCAGAAGCCGGCCAGGCCCATCAGATCGACGTTCTGCGCATCGTGGCGGTGCTGCAGGTGGCGGACGAGCCGGCGGAAGGCGGCGGCGGCCTGTGCGTCATCCAGCGTATCCAACGTGTCATTCATGCCGTTCATCCTTGGTCTTTGCGGCAGGCTTTGCCATAGGACGCCGCGATTGCAAAAGAGGTAGCGTTTTGGCCAAGCCCGAAGTCCCCGAAGTGAGCCTCGCGGGCCGCAAGGTGAAGATCCTCGCCACGCTCGGCCCCGCCAGCGCCAATCCCGAGATGATCGGCCGGCTGCTGCGTGCCGGCGCCGACGCCTTCCGCGTCAACATGAGCCACGGCGACCACGCGACCCATGCCGCGACGATCGCCGCGATTCGCGCGGCCGAGAAGGACTTCGGCCGACCGATCGGGATTCTCTGCGATCTGCAGGGGCCCAAGCTGCGCGTCGGCACCTTTGCCGAGAGCCGCACGGTGATCCGCCACGGCAGCCATTTCACGCTCGACCGCGATCCCACGCCGGGCGACGAGACGCGCGTCTATCTGCCGCATCCCGAACTGTTCGGCGTGCTGCAGAAAGGCCAGCGCCTGCTGATCGACGACGGCAAGCTGCGGCTGCGCGTGATTCGCGCCGACGACAACGCGATCCTCTGCTCGGCCGAAGTCGGCGGCGTGATCTCCGACCGCAAGGGCGTGAACGTGCCCGACGCGGTCGTGCCGGTGCCGGCGCTGACCGAGAAGGACCGCCGCGACCTGGCCTTCGCGGTCGAGCATGGCACCGACTGGGTGGCGCTATCCTTCGTCCAGCGGCCCGAGGACGTCGCCGAGGCGCGCCGCCTGATGGGCGGCTACGGCGCGCTCGTTGCCAAGATCGAGAAGCCCGCGGCGATCGACCGGCTCGAAGAGATCATCGAACTCGCCGACGGCATCATGGTCGCGCGCGGCGACCTCGGCGTCGAGCTCAATCCCGAAGAAGTGCCGCCGCTGCAGAAGCGCATCGTCGCCGCGACGCGCCGCTCGGGCAAGCCCGTGATCGTCGCCACGCAGATGCTCGAATCGATGATCGAGAGCCCGGCGCCGACGCGCGCCGAGGTGTCCGATGTCGCCAACGCGGTCTACGACGGCGCCGACGCGGTCATGCTCTCGGCCGAGACCGCCGCGGGCGCCTGGCCCGAGGAAGCGGTGACGATCATGCACCGCATCGCCACCCAGGTCGAAAGCGATCCCGGCTATGGCGAGCGCGTCCACTTCACCGAGGTCCGCCCCGACGCCACCACCGCTGACGCGCTGGCCGAAGCCTGCGCGCAGATCACCCAGACCCTGCCGATCGCCGGCGTCATCGTCTTCACCGGTTCGGGCTCGACCGCGCGCCGCGTCGCGCGTGAGCGGCCGGGCGTGCGGATTCTGGTGCTGACGCCCTCGATCAAGACCGCGCGCAAGGTGGCGCTGCTCTGGGGCGCCTATCCGGTGCTGACCAAGGACATCGGCTCGTTCGAGGAGATGATCGCCAAGGGCCGCCGCATGGCGCTGCGCCACGGCTTCGGCACGGCCGGCTCGAAGCTGATCGCGCTGGCGGGCGTGCCGTTCGGCACCCCCGGCGCGACGAACCTCCTGCACGTGGTGACCTTGAGCGGCGACGAGCTGAAGCGCCACGCCGCCGGCAGCGCGCGCGACTAGCCGCGCGCGCCGAACAGCGCCGAACCCACGCGGACGTCGGTGGCGCCGAGGGTGATCGCGGTCTCGAAGTCCTCGCTCATGCCCATCGACAGGCCGGTAATGCCGTTGTCGTCGGCCAACTTGCCGAGCAGCGCGAAGAACGGTGCAGCCTCGATGCCCGCGGGCGGTACGCACATCAGCCCGGCAACGGGAATCGCCGTCGCACGGATTTCGGTCAGCAGTGCGGGCAGGTCGGCGATCGCACAGCCGCCCTTCTGCTCCTCGGCGCCGATGTTGACCTGGACGAAGCAGGACACCAGTCGCCCGGCCTTGTCCATCGCCCGGGCCAAGGCCCCGACCAGCGAAGGGCGATCGAGCGAATGGATGCAGTCGAACAGCGCGACGGCATCGTCGGCCTTGTTCGACTGGAGCTGGCCGACGAGGTGCAGCGCCAGATCGGGATGCGCCTCGCGCAGCGCCGGCCACTTGTCCTGCGCTTCCTGGACACGGTTCTCGCCGAACACGCGCTGGCCGGCGGCGATCAGCGGCGCGATCCGCTCGACCGGCTGCGTCTTGCTGATCGCGACGAGCGTCACGTCCTCGGGCTTGCGGCGGGCGAGCCCGGCGGCGGCGGCGATGCGGTCGTTGACGGCCGCGAGCAGGGTGGCTGGTTCCTCCATGGCGCGCTGCTATAGCGAGGCGATGCCCAAGCGCCAGTCTGCATTGCCAACCGTGTGGCCCGAGGTGTGGCTGGTCAGCGACGCGCGCAACGATGCCGCGCTGGAAGCAGCGCTGGCCCGCCTGCCGCGCGGTTCGGGGTTGATCTATCGTCACCACCACCTGCCCCCCGCGGAGCGCCGCGTGCGGTTCGAACGGCTGGCCGCATTGGCGCGCCGTCGCAGCCACTGGCTGATCCTCGCAGGGAGCATCGCGAATGCCCGCGCCTGGCGTGCCGACGGCGCCTATGGTTCGCCTGCCGCGCTCGCCAGCGGTCCGGCCGGCATGCGCCTCGTCACCGCGCATTCGCTGCGCGAGATCGCCGCGGCGCGGCGCGCACGCGCCGATGCGATCCTGCTATCGCCCGTCTTCGCGACGCGATCGCATCCGGGAGGGCGCTGGCTGGGCCCACTGCGTTTTCGCCAGCTCGCAAGGCGGACGGATCTGCCGGTGATTGCGCTGGGGGGCATGACAAGAGACCGCGCGCGGCACCTCGGCAGCCCGGCCTGGGCGGCAATCGACGGGCTGATTCCCAAGGATTCTTGACGGGGAGTCACCCCGAGGCGCATAATTCGCACCTGAGCAGGGGAATGACATGGCGACACGGCCCATAACGACCGGCGGACGGATCGCCGCGCCCGACTGGCGCGCGGTGCTGCGCCGTGCGCTGCGCCGGTCCACCGAGATCGGCGGTGCCGTACTGCTGTTCGGCGGCATGGTGTTCCTCGCGCTCGCCCTGACCAGCTATCACCAGACCGACCCGTCGGGTTCGACCGCCGCTGGCGGCGAGGTGCGCAACTGGATGGGCCCGCTCGGCGCCTATGCGGCCGAACGCGCGCTGTTCCTCTTCGGCCCCGTCTCGGTGCTGTTCCTGCCGCTGCTCTACGTCTTCGCGCGCAAGCTATGGCGCATGGTCGAGGAAGAGGATGGCACGCTCGAACACAGCGACCAGCGCTGGTGGCGCCCGATCGGCGTGCTGCTTCTGGGCATGACCCTGCTTTCCACCGTCTTGTCGCTGACCTTCACCGAGCCCGGCGGAAGTCTGCCGGCCTCCATGGGCGGGCTCGCCGGCTTGCTCGGCTCGGGCACGATCCGCGGCGTCGCCAACCTGCTGCCCGAGGCATTCCGCGGCTGGCTGATTCTCGTGCTCGCGCTCGCCTGCCTGGCCTCGGGCGCGATGCTCGCGGGCCGCGTCTTCGCGCTCGACTGGGCGGCGCTGCTCACGCTTCCCGGCCGTCTCCGCGGCGCGCGCGGCATGACTATGCCCGAGGGTGTGCCCTTCATCTCGCCACCGCGCGAGAAGAAAGTCCGCGAAGCCAAGCCCGTCGGGAATGCCGCGCCGGTCGAATTCAACGAAGCCCCGCGCCGGCCGACCGAGATCGTCGAACCCGGCCAGCCGGCCAAGCCCGCGCAGTTCAGTACCGTTGCCGCCAAGCAAGGCGACCTGTTCGACGAATACGAGCTGCCCGGGCTCGACCTGCTCGCCGACCCGCCCCCCAATTCGGCGCCCAAGGTCGACAAGCTCAGCCTCGAACGCAACGCGCGCCTGCTCGAGACCGTGCTCGACGACTTCAACGTCAAGGGCGAGATCACCGCGGTGCGCACCGGCCCGGTCGTGACGATGTACGAGCTCGAACCCGCCGCGGGCATCAAGGCCAGCCGCGTGATCGGCCTTGCCGACGACATCGCGCGCAACATGAGTGCCATCTCGGCGCGCGTCTCGTCGATTCCCGGCCGCACGGTCATGGGCATCGAACTGCCGAATGCCGATCGCCAGATGGTCTCGTTCAAGGAAATGGTCGGCTCGGAGACCTTCGCCAACCACAAAGGCCTGCTGCCGATCATCCTGGGCAAGGACATCGCCGGCGAGCCGATCGTCGCCGACCTCGCGACGATGCCCCACCTGCTCGTCGCCGGCACCACCGGCTCGGGCAAGTCGGTCGGGCTCAACACGATCCTGCTGTCGCTGCTCTATCGCCTGACCCCGGCGCAGTGCCGCCTGATCCTCGTCGATCCCAAGGTGCTTGAGCTCAAGTCCTACGACGACATTCCGCACCTGCTTTCGCCCGTGGTCACCGAGCCGCCCAAGGCCGTGCGCGCGCTCAAGTGGGCGGTCGAGGAGATGGAGCGCCGGTATCGCATGATGAGCGAGATCTCGGTGCGCAACCTCGCGGGCTTCAACGAGAAGGTCCGCGCCGCCGCGGCCAAGGGCAAGCCGCTCGGTCGCCGCATCCAGATCGGCTTCGATCCCGACACCGGCGAGGAGCTCTACGAGGACCGCCAGCTCGACTACGAAACCATGCCACAGATCGTGCTGATCGTCGACGAACTCGCCGATCTCATGATCACCGTCGGCAAGGAAATCGAAGTCCTGATCCAGCGGCTCAGCCAGAAGAGCCGCGCCGCGGGCATCCACATGATCATGGCGACGCAGCGTCCCTCGGTCGACGTCATCACCGGCGTCATCAAGGCGAACATGCCGACGCGCATCTCCTTCGCCGTCACCAGCCGCATCGACAGCCGCACGATCCTGGGCGAACAGGGCGCCGAGCAGCTGCTGGGCAAGGGCGACATGCTCTACAAGCCGAGCACGGACCCGATCAAACGCGTCCACGGACCTTTCGTCAGCGACGAAGAGGTTGAGCGCGTCGCCGACTACTGGCGCACCCAGGGCAAGCCCGACTACATCGATTCGGTCACCGAGGAGCCCGAGGACGGCGGCTTCGGCTTCGACGACATCGACGCGGCTTCGGACAACCCCGAGGAGCGCAAGTACCGCCAGGTCTGCCAGCTCGTGTTCGAGAGCCAGAAGGTCTCGGCGAGCTGGATCCAGCGCCAGATGGGGGTGGGCTACAACACCGCGTCGAAATGGGTCGAGCGCATGGAAGCCGACGGTTTCGTCGGTCCGGCCAACCACGTCGGCCGTCGCGACATCTACCGCGACCGCGACGGCAATCCGCTCTAAATCGAGAGCGTCTCCAGCAACCTAGGGTTGCGCCCGGCGCGCTTCCTCGTCTTCGGCCGAAATGCTCGGCGCCTGTGCCGGCCGGCCGAAATAATAGCCCTGGGCCTGGTCGCAGCCTTGCTCCTGCAGCAGGCCGAGCTGAAACTCGGTCTCGACGCCTTCGGCAAGCACGGGCACGTTCAGACTCTGCCCCAGCGCGAGCACGGCCTTGATGATCGCACGCGCTTCGGGGCTCTGCTGCGACTTGAGCAGGAACGACTTGTCGATCTTGATCTTGTCGAACGGGAACGAGTGCAGCGTGTCGAGCGACGAATAGCCCGTGCCGAAATCGTCCATCGCGATGCTGACGCCCAGCGCCTTGATCTGGCGCAGCAGGTGTAGCGCGCGC
The DNA here is from genome assembly GCF_037482895.1 of Novosphingobium anseongense. Lineage (NCBI taxonomy): Bacteria > Pseudomonadati > Pseudomonadota > Alphaproteobacteria > Sphingomonadales > Sphingomonadaceae > Novosphingobium > Novosphingobium anseongense. The sequence goes on from NZ_JBBHJZ010000002.1 coordinate 133,452, forward strand.
AGCTTGTCCGATATGATCGCGGTCTCGGTGATCTCGAGCTCGAGTCGGGTCGGCGACAGACCGGTCTCGATCAATATGCCTTTGACCATTTCGACGAGTTCGGTCTGCATGAGCTGTACGGCAGAGAGATTGACCGCGATCTTGAGATCGTCGGGCCATGTGCGCGCTTCCAGGCAGGCCTGGCGCAGCACCCATTCGCCGATGGCGAGGATCTCGCCCGTTTCCTCAGCCAGCGGAATGAAATAGTCGGGCGCCACCGTCCCGCGCTTGGGATGATGCCAGCGCAGTAGAGCCTCGTAGCCGCTGAGCTCGCCGGTTCTGAGATCGTATTGCGGCTGGTAGAGCAGGTTCAGCTCGTCGCGGGCGAGAGCATGGCGCAGATCGTTGGAAAGCTGCCGGCGCGCGCGTGCGGTCTCGTCCATCTCGGGCTCATAGAAGGCGATGCGCTCGCCCAGGCTGCCCTTCGCCCGATACATCGCCAGGTCGGCGTTGTTGAGGATCTGCTCGCGCAGCGTGCCGTCGTTGGGGAACACCGAGACGCCGATGGAAGCGCCGAGATAGAAGCGGTTGTCCTCGCTGCCCACGGGGGTCGCGAAGCAGCTTTCGATGCGATCGAGGAACCCCGCGAGTTCGGCCTGGTCGCGGAAGCGCTTGGCCGCGGAGAACTCGTCGCCGCCGACACGCGCGGCGATTTCGCCGTCGTCGAGAATGTCGATCAGCCGGCGCGACAGGAGCTGCAGCGCGGCATCGCCGGCGCCGTGGCCGCGCGTGTCGTTGATCTCCTTGAACCGATCGAGATCGATGACCACCGCAGCCAGATTGTGGTGGAAATGACGTGCCTGCTCGAGCTCGGCGTCGACCCATTGGTTGAAGCTCGAGCGGTTGGGCAGGCCGGTCAGGCCGTCGTGCATCGCCATGTGGGCGATCTTTTCCTCGGACCGGCGGCGTTCGGTGACGTCCTCGAAGGTCGTTACCCAGCCGCCGTCGGCGATCGGGCGGCTGATCATCGAAACGATCAGCCCGTTGCCGAATTCGGACACGACCGGCGGAAAGCTGTGATCGTCGAGCGCCTGGCGCAAGGTCAGCCGCAGGTCGTCGACGCGCTCCTGCGCCACCGGACCGCCCGTGCGCGAAGCTAGCGCGAGGTGCGCCACCGCATTCAGCGTCATGCCCGGCACGCAGGCCGACCGGTCGAGCCCCCATATCTCGAGGAAACGCGCATTGGCCATGACCAGCCGCTCTTCGGCGTCGAACAGGCAGAGACCCTGATGCATGTTGCTGAGCGCCGCGTCGAGGTGTGCGGCCATCTCCTGCAGCCGGTCCTGATCTTCCTTGAAGCGGCTCATGTCGCGGGTGATCTTGGCGAAGCCGATATGGTTGCCGCCATCGTCGGAAATGCGCTCGATCGTGACATGAGCCCAGAACCGCGAGCCGTCGCGGCGCGTGCGCCAGCCTTCGCCCGAGAACTTGCCCTGCTCGATCGCGATGCCCAGCGCCTTCTCGGGCAATCGGGCCTCACGATCTTCGAGCGAGTAGAACTGCGCGAGCGGCAGGCCGATCGCCTCGTCCGCGGAATAGCCCTTGAGCCGTTGCGCGCCGGGGTTCCAGTTGGCGACCTTGCCGTCGCGATCGAGCATGTAGATCGCGCAGTCGGTCACGCCCTTGACCAGGATCGCAAGATCGCGCTGGCTGGCATGGACCGCGATGCGCGCGGTCCGCGCGATGCTGAGCACCGCGATGCAGACCGTCAGCAGCCCGATCGAACCCGCGGCAATGGCCATGGCCATGCTCTTGGGCGAAAGCAGCATCGCCGTGCGCGCGTCGAGCGGCGCCGGCACGAGCACGACCGCGGTCATCGCGGTGAAGTGCAGGAGCACGATCGACAGCGTCATCAGCAGGCCCGCCGCCACACCGCTGCGCACGCTGCGCCCGCCGACCGCGAAGGCCAGCGCGGGGTACATCGGCAGCACCGCGAAGACGAGCGAGAGCGCGACATAGCCGCTGCGCCAGGTGATCTCGGCAGGCAGTTCGAGCGCCGACATCCCCAGATAGTGCATCGCGGCCACCCCGCCGCCGCTCAGCAGGCTCGCCGCCGCCAGTCCGCGCGTGCCCGGATAGGCGAGGCAGACGAAGAACGACATCGCCGTCATCGCGATAGCGATAACCAGCGAGAGCAGCGTGGCAGGCATGTGATAGCCGGCGACCACGCCCGGATCGTAGCCGAGCATCGCGACGAAATGGGTGGCCCAGATGCCGAAGCCGATCGCGACCGCGGCGCCACCCACCCATTTGGCGGCGACCATCCCTGCGAAATGCCGGGCGTGGCGCAGCAACAGCACCGCGCTCATCGTCGAAATTATGCAGATAACCGCAGCCAGGAGGACGAGCCACTCGTCATGCTTTTCATGAATGCACAGCAAGACGTCGAACATGGTCATCCTCTCATAGGCGAGAGGTGATTAGGTTCCGGGGGTTAACATCGAGCTAAGTATTGGGTCCCGATCGCCCACCTTTCCCATACCTGCGTATGATACCTTTCGCACACAGATCGCAGGATCATGATGCCCGACGAACCGTGGATGCGGACGAGAGGTAAGGGATCATGCAGGCAGCCTCCGCAGCGAACGATGCGACGATCACGGTGCTCCCCGGGCGGCGCGAACCGAGCCCGGCCGACGAAGCCAATCATCGGATCGCAAACAGTCTCCAGCTGCTCTCGGCGATGGTCGCCGCCGAAGCGCGGGCACTCTCCGATCCGGCCGGGCTCGCCGCGATCCAGGGAATCGGGCGCCGCATCGCCGCCATGGCCGGGGTGCATCGCCTGCTCTGTCACGGACCGGCCGGCGGCACGATCGATCTGGCAGCCTATGTCGGGGACCTGGTCAAAGGCCTGACCGCGATGGGCAACCGCGCCGTCGTGCTCGAGGCGGAACCGGTACCCGTGCCCGCCGAAGAGGCCGGAGCCGTCGGCATGATCCTGTCCGAGCTCGTCAACAATGCCGCCAAGCACGCCTATGCCGCGCACGAGCCCGGCGGCGTCGCCGTGGCGCTGTGCCGGCACGGCGCGGGCGGATATCGGGTCGAGGTTGCCGATCGCGGCCGCGGGGTCGCGCGGGGCGCACGCGGCACCGGGCTCGGTACCGAATTGATCCGGCTCCTCGCGCAGCGGCTCGGCGCGACCTGCGCCTATCACGATGCCGCGCCCGGCACGCGCTTCGTGCTCGAGGTGGCCGCGCGATGAGCGAGGCCGATTTCGCATCTTTCCCGTTGCCGCGCCCGCTCGCTCGGGTAAGCCTCTCGTCGTTATGGGGCAGCCGGATCGGGATCTGGCGGGAGGCAATCATGCGCGGCGACGCGCGGGGACAGCGACTGGTGATCCACCTGCGGCTGGCAGGCGCGGCGATCGTTGCCCTGGCGATCTTCGCGCTAGACGTGCTGAGCCCGCTCCAGGGCGCGGTCGCGGTGCTCTACACCACGGTCGTCCTGCTCGCGGCGCGCACGGGCAAACGCGATCTGGTGATCGCCGCGGGGACGGTCGGCGCGGGCCTCGCCGCCATCGCCTATCTGATCTCGCACAGCGCGGAGCCGCTCGGCTCCCCCGCCATGCGCCTGACCGTGAGCCTCGTCGCCAACGGCATCACGACCTTTCTCTCGATCCGCCACCTGGCCGAGATCGACCAGCGCCGCAGCACCCAGGCGCGGCTCGATCAGGCTCAGGCCGAACTCGCCCACGTCTCGCGGCTCAACCTGCTCGGGCAGATGGGCGCCTCGATCGCCCACGAGATCAACCAGCCGCTTTCGGCCATCGTCACCTATGCCAAGTCGGGCCAGCGCTGGCTGGCGCGCGCCGAACCCGATGCCGCCGAAGCGGCCGACTGTCTCGACCATATCGCCGCCAATGCCACCCGGGCGGCCGACATCATCGGCCGGATCCGCGACATCGCGCGCCGAGCCGAGCCGCGACAGGACCATTTCGCCCTGGCAGCACTGGTCAGCGAGACGGTCGCCCTGCTGCAGCGCGACCTGCAGTCGCACGACGTCGTCATCCGCACCGCGATCGCCCCCGATCTGCCCGTGCTCTGGGGTGATCGCGTGCAGATCCAGCAGGTGCTGATGAACCTCATGCTCAACGCCGACCAGGCCATGACGCAGACCCCCGCGAGCCGGCGCGAGCTGCTGCTCGAGGCCGCGCGCGACGGCGGCGAGGTCACCGTCGCGGTCAGTGATCGCGGGCCCGGCCTGCCCAACGACACCGAGCCGCTGTTCGAACCGTTCCGTTCGACCAAGCCCGACGGCATGGGCATGGGATTGTCGATCAGCCGCGCGATCATCGAACGGCACGCAGGCCGTCTCACCTCGGCCAATCGCGCCGAAGGCGGCGCCAGCTTCCGCTTCACGCTTCCTATCTTGCAGGGGAGCGGCGCATGACCGATGCGGACAAACGCTGCGTCTGCGTGATCGACGACGACGACGAGGTGCGCGGCGCCCTGGCCAGCCTGTTCCGCTCGGCGGGATTGACCGCGCTGGTCTACGAGAGTCCGAGCGCGTTTCTCGAAGCGGGTCTGCCCGATTGCGCCTGCTGCCTGGTGCTCGACGTCCGCCTGCGCGGCGAGAGCGGGCTCGATTTCCAGGATCTGCTGACCGAACGCGCCATCGCGATCCCGATCGTGATGATGACCGGCCACGGCGACATCCCCATGACCGTACGCGCCATGCGCGCCGGCGCGATCGACTTCCTGCCCAAGCCATTCGGCACCGAAGACATGCTCGCCGCCGTGCTCCGGGCGATAGAGACCGATCGCGCCCGACGGGCCACGGCGAGCGACAACGATCGCCTGCGCAGCGCCTTCGCGCGCCTGACCCCGCGCGAGCGCGAAGTCATGGGGTTGGTCGTCACGGGGCTGATGAACAAGCAGGTGGCCGGTCGGCTCAACCTTTCGGAGATCACGGTGAAGATCCACCGCGGCAACGTCATGCGCAAGATGGAGGCGCAGTCGCTGGCGGACCTCGTCCGGATGGCCGAGCAGCTCGGCGTGCGCGACGAGACCATCCATCGATATGGCCTATAACATCTGAGTATGATGGCGCCGACCTGGCAGTGCGGGCATTCCCGCAACTGCGAAGTCCCACGCCAGCCGGAGCAGAAGGTTGAGTTCACCGATCGTGATTGCCGTCGTCGATGATGACCCCGACGTGCGACGCAGCCTCGACAGCCTGCTGCGCTCTGCCGGCATCGCCTGCCGCAGCTTTGCCTGCGCCGCAGACCTGCTCGCGGCCGACGAAGCCGCTTTCGATTGCGTCGTCACCGACATCAACATGCCGGGGATGACCGGACTCGAGCTTCAGGCCGAAATGGCCCGCCGCGGCTGGCACCATAGGGTTATCCTGATGACCGCCTATGCCACCGCGGCAACGCGCGAACAGGGTATCGCCGCAGGGGCGACCGCCTTCCTGACCAAGCCGATCGATCCCGATCAGTTGCTCGAAGCGATCGGCTCCGCTTAGGCGACTTGTTGCAAATCGTTCGCAGCAAGATATGAAGGCGGGATGACAGGACGGGTTAGCCAGCGCACGACGGCCTCTCGCCATCTCCATCTGTCCCACGCTTTGGTCATGAGCCTGGGTTGCACCACCGCTCCAGCGCTGGCTCAGGATCGGCAGCGCGCCGGGTCGGCCGAAGCCGTCGCGGCGGAAGCCTCCGCGACAGAGTCGCCCGCGACCGGCGCCGCCGACAATCCGGTCTACCCAGGCAGCTTCTATGCGCCGTTTCAGCCGCAGACCGCTTTCGACATGCTCGAGCGGACACCGGGCTTCACGGTCGACGCCGGCGACTACGTGCGCGGCTTCGGCGGCGCGGCAGGCAACGTCCTGATCAATGGCCAGCGGCCGACGGTCAAGGCGGGCAACGGCATCACCGACGTGTTGCGCCGGATACCCGCAGGGCAGGTCGAACGTATCGTGCTGCTCCGCGGCGGCGGCGACGTGGCCCAGGCGGCGGGCCAGGCGCTCGTCGCGAATGTCGTGCTCAAGGCCGATGCCGCGGGCTCGGGAACGCTCGCCGGATCGGCCACGCTCATGCCCGGGGGGCTGCTCGGCGGCAAAGGCTCGATCAGCTACAACCGCAAGGTCGGCGGCTGGCAGACCAATGTCGAACTTTCCGCCGAATACGAGCGCGAGCGGTTGAACAGCCGCTACATCATCCGCGATGGCGCCGGAACACCGATCGAAACCTTGCTCGAAAACCTGCCGCTGAAAAGCCCGGAAGCCGCCATCGCGGCGTCGGCGTCGCGCAGCGTCGGCGGCGGCGATTTCACGATCAATGGCCGCTTCGGGATCGACGAATACAGCTCGGTGCAGGCCATCGTCCGCCGCGCTGGGACGATCGACGGCCCCGTGCTCGGTTCGCGGCAGTTCGACTATGCCGAACGGTATCACGAGGCCGAACTCGGCGCGGACTGGACGCGATCGCTGGGTCGCGACTGGACGACGAAACTCGTCGCCCTGGTCCGCCAGGAAGGTATCGACATCGATCAGGACGACCGCGACGGGGCCAGACGCAGCCGTTCTCGCCAGAGCCAGAAGCCGCTCGAGGCCGTCATGCGCGCGACCGTGGTACGCGGTGGCAAACACCGGGTCCGTCCCGAGATCGGCGGTGAAATCGCCTACAATCGGCTGGCCAGCACGCTCGACTACGCCGAGGACGCGGGCACCGGACTTGTTGAAATTCCGCTGCCGGGTGCGGACACACGCGCCGCGGAATGGCGCGGCGAAGCCTTCGCCAATCTGACCGCGACGCTCCGACCGGGACTGGCGCTCGAAGCCGGTCTGGCGGTCGAGCTGTCGCGGATCACCGTTACCGGCGATCAGGCGAATCGCCAGGATCTCTCCTATCTCAAGCCCTCGGCGGCACTGGTCTGGAACGCCGGGCCCAAGACGCAGGTCCGGCTGGCGATCCGCCGCACCGTCGATCAGCTCGACTTCAGCGACTTCGCGGCCTCGACGAACGTCATCGACGACCGCCCGATCGGCGGCAACGCCCTGCTGCGTCCCACGCGCAAGCAGCGCGCCTCGCTGCGCGTCGATCACCGCTGGGGCACGGGCAGCGCGATCGCCGCGGAAGGCTTCCACGAGTGGCGCAGCGGCGTGCTCGGTTTCATCGCCTTACCGGACGGCGGCCAGGCACTCGGCGCGATCGGCGACGGCCGCGTCTGGGGACTCAGCGCGCAGGCGACCCTGGCGCTCGGACCTCTCGTGCCCGGCGGCCAGGTCAAGTTCGACGGACTGTTCCAGCGATCGGACGTCCTCGATCTCGCGCTGCGCCGGTCGCGGCCGATCAACGGCGTGGTCGAATCCTCGTGGAACGCCGAATTCCGGCAGGACCTCGACCGCGGCAAGATGTCCTGGGGGGTCCGCTATGTCTCGACCGTGCGCGAGGACTACTATTTCGTGGATGAGGATTCGTCGCGGCGCGAACGCGGTGCCTGGGCGGCCTACCTCGAAAGCACGGCCATACGCGGCGTGAAGACCACGCTCACGGTCAACGCGATAAACGGCCTGCGCAACGATCGGCTAAGGCGGTTCTTCGCGAACGACCTCACCGGGCCGGTCCTGCGCAGCGAGGATCGCGTGCGCAAGCGCGGTGCAAGCATGACGCTCGGCTTCAGCAAGGCGCTGTAACGCGCCGCAGCGGTATCAGGCCAGATGGACCTGGTTCCGGCCGCCCTGCTTGGCCTTGTAGAGCGCCTCGTCGGCGGCCTTGAGCGCAGCACGCGGGTTCTCGTAACCGAAGACGTTGGCGACGCCGCCCGAGAATGTGATCTGGCCGATCGGCTCGTCGGTGCGGCGGTTGATCAGCTTGCGCGCGGCCATTTCCTCGCGCGCCTCGTCGAGCCGCTGCTTGGCCTCCTGGGTGGTGAGCCCGCGGAACAGCATGACGAATTCCTCGCCGCCGTGGCGGGCGACGTGGCAATTGTCGTTCGAAATGCGCGCGAGCGCTTCGCCGATCAGCTTGATCACGCGGTCGCCGGCGTCATGGCCGTGCGTATCGTTGACCTTCTTGAAGTGGTCGATGTCGCAGAACGCGACGCTCAGCGAGTCGACCTCGGCCTGGGCCTCGCGGTAATGCTTGTCGAGCAGCGCTTCGAAGGCGCGGCGGTTGGGCAGGCCCGTGAGGTGATCGACTTCGGCATCGCGCTTGGCGCGGTCGAGGTGGCGGCGCAGCGACTTGGCCTCTTCCTCGCTCTTGCGCATCTCCTGCTCGACCTGGCGCGTGCGCTCGGCCATCGCCTTGGCGAGATCGGCGAGACCGGTGATGATCTGGCCGGTGTCCTCGACCTGCTCGAGCTCGACCACATGCGCCTCGAGCTTCGTGCTGTAGTCCGAAGAGGCACGGTGCGCGGCCTTGGAGCTCTTGGTGAAGGCATCGAGGTTCTGTTCGAGCTTGCCGATCAGCCGCTCGATCGCGACGTCCTTGCGCTCGGTCGCCTGGTTGGCGGTGACCTCGTCGAGCCAGTCCTGTTCGACCCGGGCGCCGCTCTGCTGCCGCGCGGCGATCTGCCGCGCAAGCCCCGGGTTGCCGCCGGCGAAGGCGCCATGCGCCGCCAGCAGGTTGTCGGGCGTGATCGCCAGGTCGTTGTCGAGCAGGAAGTCGCAGATCGCGTCGAGCACCTGCCGACGCGCTTGCTTCATCACGTCCGACTTGGTCGACTTGGAATCGGAAGGTTTGGTGCGCAGGCCCAGCATACCCAACAGTGTTCCCGAGGAATTGGAAGTGTCCACGTTCGCGTGCATACCCACTCCAAAGTGCATTTCGGTTAAACTCGCCCCTCGGGAGATACCCGAAGAGAAATAATTTTCAGTGCAGGTCGGACCGGTGTTCGACCTGACGGAGAGCGTATTGGGTCAGCATGGCGCCATGCAGCGGATGGGCGAATTCGAGACCCGTCCTTTCACCCGTCACCCAGCGTACGACCGCGGGCAGCACCAGCAAGCTACCGAGCTGAAGCAGAACGCGCTCGCCCGGTGCGGCGACGTCGCGAGCCATCTCGGCACAGCATCCCTGCTGCGAAACCTCGCTCAGCCGCGCACGATAGGCGATACCGCGCACGCGGCATGCCGCGGCGATAGTCGCTGTCTCGCGATCGAACTGACGGCGTTCCATTTGCAAGGATAGAGCCTCCCTGAGCGCTACCTAGCAAAACGAGGTAAAGAATCGTTTACCGCGACCGACATTCGCGCGTCAGCCCGAAACGGCTCAATTGTCGGCGAGGCGCCAGTGGTTGAGCAGGCTTTCGCTGACCTCGGTCAGCCTGCCGCCGTCGAGCAGGGCCTCGCGCGGCTCGGGATGGCTGATGAAGCGCGTCGGGCTCGACGTCAGGCCATAGGCGCCCGAGTTCTCGATCGCGATGACGTCGCCGATCGAGGTCGCGGGCAGCTCGAGCTTGGTCGCCAGGGTGTCGATCGTCGTGCACAACGGCCCGACCACGGTATAGCGCTCGATCGAACCTTCCGGGTTCGAGAGGTTCGCGATGCGCCAATTGCGGCGGATCACCGAGCCCATCATGCCATAAGCCGCGAGGTGCGTGTTGAAGCCCGCGTCGCAGATGCGCAGCTCGGTGCCGCGACTCGCCTTGGCACCGATGATCGATGACAGCAGCCAGCCACAGGGACCGACCAGCCAGCGACCGAGTTCGAGCTCGAGCTCGGTTTCGGCAAAGGCGGGCTCGGCCTTGAGCGCGTCGATGCCGGGCAGGACCTCGGCGGCCAGGGCAGCGAGGTCGATCTCGGCATCGGTCGGCAGGTAGGGCACGCCGAAGCCCGCGCCGAAGACCAGCTTGCGCGGCTTCTGCCCCCAATGGGCGGTGGCGCGGCGGAAAATGTCGGTGAGGATGCCGAAGTTCTCGGCCAGACCTTCGTGCGATAGGCTGTTGCTGCCCGAATAGATGTGGAAGCCGGCCAGATCGAGGTTCGGCAGCACGGCCAGCGCGTCGATCGCGGCCGCCATCTCCTCCTCGTCGATCCCGAACTGACTGGGCTTGCCCGACATGTTGACGCCGAAGGCGCGCGGGCTCGTCGCCGGGTTGATCCGCAGCAACACGGTCTGGCGCGTGCCGAGCTCGCCGGCGAAGCGATCGGCGAGCCGCGCCTCGTGCAGCGATTCAACGACGAGTTCCCCCAGACCGATGCGCACCGCGCGGCGGATCTCCTCGGGCCGCTTGCCGGGACCGCAGAAGGTCAGCCGTTCGGGCTCCATGCCCGCGGCGATCGCGCGCTCGGCCTCTGCGAAGGCGCTGACGTCGAAGCTGTCGACCAGCGGCGCCAGCGCCTTGAGCAGCGCGACGTTGGGGTTCGACTTGACCGCGAAGCTCACGCCGAAGTGGCGGCCGAAGGCGTCGCGCAGACGCTCCAGCCGCGCGCGGATCAGGTCGAGGTCGTAGACGTAGAGCGGCGTGCCCAAGGCTCCCGCAGCCGCCAGCAGCTCTTCACGCGTCGCCATTCTCAACCCTCGCAGTTCCCCGATAGTGTCGCAATAGTCGGGCATGGTTAAGGCTTAGCTGATCCGGCTCGACCACCAAAGCCATGCCATTTTGTCTCGACGCGGCCTGTCGGGAGGAGCATTGGGGATGAAATGACCGACGAAGAAAAGAAACTCACCAACCGCCGCTTCTACAAGGCCGGCGAAGAAGCCTCTTTCGCCGATGCGAAGCTCAACACGACGCCGCAGACCGAAAGCCCTTCCTACCTCCTCGCCTTCCGTGACACCGACTTCCTCCTGCGCGAGGAATTGCGTCCGGTGCGCTTCCAGCTCGAACTGCTCAAGACCGAGATGCTCATGGAAGAGGCGAACATCGGCTCGACGCTGGTGGTCTACGGCTCCGCGCGCATCCCCTCGCCCGAGCATGTCGAGGCCGTCCGCGCCACGGCGACCACGCCCGAACGCGCCAAGGTGGTCGAGAGCCTGATCGCGAAGTCGAAGTATTACGAGGAAGCGCGCAAGCTCGCGCATATCGCCAGCACCTGCGCGATCGTCGAGAAGGGCATGCGCCAGTTCGTGGTCTGCTCGGGCGGTGGCCCGTCGATCATGGAAGCCGCCAACCGCGGCGCGATGGAGGCCGGCGCCGATTCGATCGGGCTCAACATCGTCCTGCCGCACGAGCAGGCACCCAACCCTTACGTCACGCCCGATCTCTCGTTCCAGTTCCACTACTTCGCGCTGCGCAAGATGCACTTCCTCCTCCGCGCGCGCGCGGTGGCGGTGTTCCCGGGCGGCTTCGGCACCTTCGACGAATTCTTCGAGCTGCTGACCCTGATCCAGACGGGCAAGATGCAGCCGATCCCGATCCTGCTGTTCGGCGGCGAATACTGGAACCGCGTGATCAACTTCCAGGCGCTCGCCGAGGAAGGCGTGATCAACGAGAACGACACCGCGCTGTTCCACTGGGTCGAAACCGCCGAGGACGGCTGGCAGAAGATCGTCGAGTTCTACGACCTCGACTGCTGACGTCAGTCGGGTCGCACCGCCTGATGCCCGAGCGGGCCGTGGCCCTGGCCGAAGCCGGGGGCCGCGGCCAGCGCGGCGCGGACGAACTGGCGCGCTGCGAAGATCGCTTCCTCGAGCTCCAGGCCCTTGCCCAGGTAGGTCGCGATCGCGCTCGACAAGGTGCAGCCGGTGCCGTGGGTGTGGCGCGTGACGATGCGCTGCGCCCGCCAGGCGACGGGGGCGTGGCCGGGAAAGCACAGGCTGTCCTCGACGACGTCGCCCTCGGCATCGCCGCCCTTGGCCAGATAGGTCACGCCGCGCGCGGCGAAACCGGCCCGCCCCCCCAGCGCCTCGAGCTCGGACACGTTGGGCGTGGTCAGGGTGGCGAGCGCCATCAGCCGCTCGAAGCCCGCGATCGTCGCGGCGTCGGCCAGGACCGAACCGCTGGTGGCGATCATCACCGGGTCGAACACCACGGGCGCATCCAACGCTGCCAGCCGATCGGCGACGATCGCGGCGATTTCGGGCGAGCCGAGCATGCCGATCTTGACCGCATCGACGCCGATGTCGCCGACGCAGGCATCGATCTGCGCGCCGACCATCTCGGGCGAGAGCGCGATCACGTCGGTGACGCCCAAGGTGTTTTGCGCGGTGATCGCGGTGATCGCGGTCATCGCATAGCCGCCGAGCATCGTGATCGTCTTGATGTCGGCCTGAATGCCGGCGCCGCCCGAGCTGTCCGAACCGGCGATCGAGAGAATGCGCGGGGGTGTGGTCATCCCTGGAACTTGCGCTGCGTCGAGGGCGGGCTCTTGGCGTGATGCTTCTTCGCGCGCGTCGGGCGGTCCATTAGCTCGCCCCCGCAATTGGGGCAGCGATCGTCGAGGCTTTCCGCGCATTCGGCGCAGTAAGTGCATTCGAACGAACAGATGAAGGCGCCGGGCGCCTCGGCAGGAAGGTCGGTGCCGCATTTCTCGCAATCGGGGCGCATTTCGAGCATGCCAGGTCTCCTAGTGCCTCCTTTAGGCGAGCGGGGTTCAGGGAAGGAAAGGAATTCTCGTTCCTCTTCCCTCTGGAAGATTTAGGCAGCCGCCTCGGCCACGGCCGCGCAGATCGCGTCGACCGATTGCTGGACCTGCGCCGCATCGTCGCCTTCGGCCATGACGCGGATCACCGGCTCGGTGCCCGAGGGTCGGATCACCAGGCGACCCTTGCCTGCGAGCGAAGCCTCGACGTCGGCGATGACCGCCTGGACGCGCGCATCCTCCAAAGGCTTGCCGCCCGAAAAGCGCACGTTCTTGAGCAGTTGCGGCACGGGATCGAACAGGTGAAGCAGTTCGCTCGCGCGCTTGCCCGAGCGCACCAGCGCGGCGAGGACCTGCAGCGCGGCGATCGTGCCGTCGCCGGTGGTGGCGTGATCGAGCAGGATCATGTGGCCCGACTGCTCGCCGCCGAAGTTGCAGCCGCGCGCCTTCATCAGCTCCAGAACGTAGCGATCGCCGACCTTCGAGCGGAACAGTTCGAGCCCCTGCCCCTGAAGGAAGCGTTCGAGCCCGAGGTTCGACATGACCGTGGCCACCACGCCGCCGCCCGAAAGCCGCCCCTGCGCGGCCCACTGGCTGCCGATCAGCGCCATGATCTGGTCGCCGTCGACGGTCTGGCCCTTCTCGTCGACGACGATCAGGCGGTCGGCGTCACCGTCGAGCGCGATGCCGATGTCGGCGCCGCTCGCGACCACAGTCTCCTTGACCAGATCGAGGTGGGTCGAGCCGACCTTGTCGTTGATGTTCTTGCCGTTGGGCGTGACGCCGATCGCGTGGACCTCGGCGCCCAATTCCCAGAAGGCCGAGGGCGCGACCTGGTAGGCGGCGCCATTGGCGCAATCGACGACGATCTTGAGCCCGTCGAGCCGGATATCGTGCGGCAGCGAGCCCTTGACCGCGTGGATGTAGCGCCCCCGCGCATCGTCGATGCGGCGGGCGCGGCCGATGTCCTCGGAGGGCGCGAGCGGCTGCTCCTCGCCGAGCATCGCCTCGATCGCCAGTTCGTCCTCGTCGGAGAGCTTGAAGCCGTCGGGACCGAACAGCTTGATGCCGTTGTCCTCGTAGGGGTTGTGACTGGCCGAGATCATCACCCCGACGTCGGCGCGCAGCTCGCGGGTGAGCATCGCGACACCCGGCGTCGGCATCGGTCCGAGCAGGATCACGTCCATGCCGACCGAGGTGAAGCCCGCGACCATCGCGTTCTCGAGCATGTAGCCAGACAGCCGTGTGTCCTTGCCGATGACCACACGGTGGCGGTGGTCACCGCGCAGGAAGCGATGCCCGGCCGCCTGGCCGACCTTCATCGCGACGGCCGCGGTCATGACTCCGGCGTTGGTCCGCCCGCGGATGCCGTCGGTGCCGAAGTAGTTCTTTGCCATGCCCGTTTCCGTGTTCTGCGCGTTCGATTGCCATGTAACGACAGGCGGTTAATGTGCCGGAGGCGGGCATAAGACAAGCCCGTCCGGCCCATACCGATCAGCCAAGACAGGAAACCCATGGCGCCACCTGAAGAGACCAGTATCGGCTTTCCGGAAATCCGAGTTCCGGCGCTCTGGACCTTCATCGCGCTCATCGCCGGCCTGCTTGTCGGCCTGCTGCTGCGTGGCAGCGCGGCCGAGACGTCGGTCCTGGCCGTGGCCCGACCGCTCGGATCGCTGTGGCTGCGCGCCTTGCAGATGACGATCCTGCCCCTGGTCGCGGCGCTGCTGTTCACCGGCGTGGTCCAGACCGTGGCGGCCGCCCAGGCTGGCGCGCTGGCGCGACGCACGCTCGGGCTCTTCGCGCTGGTGCTGACGAGCAGCACGGTCTTCGCCGCCCTGGTCGTGCCGCCCCTGCTCGGCGCCTTCCCGATTCCGGTCGAGGCGACCGCGGCGCTGGGCGGCATGACGCGCGCCGATCCCGGTGCCGTACCGGGGCTGGCCGAGGTCATCGCCTCGCTGGTGCCCGTCAACATCGTCGACGCCGCCGCCAAGGACGCGATGCTGCCGGTGATCGTGTTCTTCACCCTGTTCGCACTGGCGGCCACCCGACTGCCGCCGGCGCAGCGCGATCCGCTGGCCGGACTTTTCGCCGCCGTCGCCGCGGCCATGATGGTGGTGATCGGTTGGGTGCTCAAGCTCGCCCCGCTGGGCGTCTTCGCGCTGGGGTTTGCGGTCGCGGCGCAGAGCGGCTCGGCGGTCATCGCGGCGCTGGCCCACTATATCGGCCTCGTCAGTGCGATCGGCGCGGTGGTCCTGGCGGCGGGCTATGTCCTGGCCGTAGCGGGCGCGCGGCTTTCGCTGGGCGCTTTCGCGCGCGCGATGATCCCGGTGCAGACCGTCGCCTTCTCGACCCAGAGCTCGCTCGCCAGCCTTCCGGCAATGCTCGCCGCCTGTCGCACGCTCGGCGTCAGCCAGGCCCGCGCCGACTTCGTGCTGCCGCTCGCCGTGGCGCTGTTCCGCGCGACCGGGCCGGCGATGAACCTGGCCGTGGCGATCTATGTCGCCTGGCTCACCGGCACGCCGATCACCACCGCTAGCATGGCCGCCGGCGTCGGCGTCGCGCTGCTGACCACGCTCGGTTCGGTTTCGCTGCCCGGCACGATCAGCTTCGTGACCGCGATCGGCCCGATCGCGCTGGCCATGGGCGTGCCGATCGAGCCGCTGGCGCTGCTCGTCGCGGTGGAAATGCTGCCCGACCTCATGCGCACGCTGGGCAACGTCACGATGGACGTCGCGGTGACGGCGACGGTGGATCGGCGGGGGCGGTAGGTTTTCGATCCTCCCCTGCAAGGGGAGGTGGCAGCGCGAAGCGCTGACGGAGGGGTGTAACCGCTAGCCGGGACACCCCTCCACCGCCTTCGGCGGTCCCCCTCCCCCTAAGGGGGAGGAACTTAGCTCACTGACAGACCCAATTTACTGGCAGGCCAAACACTCGTCGTAGTCGGTGCTCGAGGCCAGCTCGTACTTGGGCGCTTCGACGGTGTTGTCCGCCTCGACGCCGCCGGCGAAGCCCGCGCGCTGGACCGACTTCGAGCGCAGATAATAGAGGCTCTTGATGCCGCGCTCCCAGGCCTGGAAGTGGAGCATCATCAGGTCCCACTTGTCGACGTCGGCCGGGATGTAGAGGTTCAGCGACTGCGCCTGGTCGATATAGGGCGTGCGGTCGGCGGCAAATTCGAGCAGCCAGCGCTGGTCGATCTCGAACGAGGTCTTGTAGACCGCCTTTTCCTCGGGGCTGAGGAAGTCGAGGTGCTGGACCGAACCGCCGTGCTCGAGGATCGAGTTCCACACGTTCGTCGAATCCTTGCTCTTCGAAGCCAGCAGCTTCTCGAGATAGGGGTTCTTGACGACGAACGAGCCCGACAGCGTCTTGTGCGTGTAGATGTTCGCAGGGATCGGCTCGATGCAGGCCGAAGTGCCGCCGCAGATGATCGAGATCGACGCGGTCGGCGCGATCGCCATCTTGCACGAGAAGCGCTGCATGACGCCCATGTCGGCGGCATCGGGGCAGGCCCCGCGTTCCTGCGCAAGCATCAGCGAGGCCTCGTCGGCCTTGGCGGCGATGTGCTTGAACATCTTGAGGTTCCAGGCCTTGGCCATGGCGCTCTCGAAGCCGATGTTCTTCATCTGCAGGAACGAGTGGTAGCCCATCACGCCCATGCCGACCGAACGCTCGCGCGCGGCCGAATACTTGGCGCGCGCCATCTCGTCGGGCGCACGGTCGATATAGTCCTGCAGCACGTTGTCGAGGAAGCGCAGCACGTCCTCGATGAACAGGTCGTCGCCGTTCCACTCGTCCCAGGTCTCGAGGTTGAGCGAGGACAGGCAGCAGACCGCCGTGCGATCGTTGCCGAGATGGTCGACGCCGGTCGGCAGGGTGATTTCCGAGCAGAGGTTCGAGGTCGAGACCTTGAGGCCCAGGTCGCGGTGATGCTGCGGCATCATCCGGTTCACCGTGTCCGAAAAGACGATGTAGGGCTCGCCCGTGGCCAGGCGCGTCTCGACCAGCTTCTGGAACAGGCTGCGCGCATCGACCGTGGCGCGGACCGAGCCGTCCTTGGGGCTGCGCAGGTGGAATTCGTCACCCGCGGCGACGGCTTCCATGAAGTCGTCGGTCAGCAGCACGCCGTGGTGCAGGTTCAGCGCCTTGCGGTTGAAGTCGCCCGACGGCTTGCGGATCTCGAGGAACTCCTCGATCTCGGGATGCGAGACGTCGAGGTAGCAGGCGGCCGAACCACGGCGCAACGAGCCCTGGCTGATCGCCAGCGTGAGGCTGTCCATCACGCGCACGAAGGGGATGATGCCGCTGGTCTTGCCGTTGAGGCCGACCGGCTCGCCGATGCCGCGCACCGAGCCCCAGTAGGTGCCGATGCCGCCGCCGCGCGAAGCCAGCCAGACGTTCTCGTTCCAGGTGTTGACGATGCCTTCGAGGCTGTCCGACACCGAATTCAGGTAGCACGAGATCGGCAGACCGCGACCGGTGCCGCCGTTCGACAGCACGGGCGTCGCGGGCATGAACCACAGCTTCGAGATGTAGTCGTAGAGCCGCTGGGCGTGGTCCTGATCGTCGGCATAGGCGTCGGCGACGCGCGCGAAGAGGTCCTGGTACTTCTCGCCCGGCAGCAGGTAGCGATCGTCGAGCGTGTCCTTGCCGAAATCGGTCAGCAGCGCGTCGCGGCTGTCGTCGGTGACGATCGTGAAGCGACGCGCGGCGATCGCCTTCGAATCCTCCTTGGGCGAAGCCGCCGCCTTCATCGCGCCTGTCACCGCATTGGCCAGGGCCTCTGCGCCGAGCTGGGCCACGAGATCGGTCTCGCTGGCTTCGGTCTTCTGCGTCATCGCGACTGCCGGGCTGGCGCCCGCCTCCTTCTTGTTCAGCGTGGGCGTTTCCGCCGCGAACAGGCTCGCTTCAGCACCGTCCATATCCGCCTCGTTTCCGTTCCTGAATTCCACGTTTCGGCCCCCGGTCTTCGAAAATGCGCTTCGCCTGTGTTCCACATTCGTTCGACTCAGCGGGCAAGCGCCCAACCTAGCGATACCGACGTGGCTTGGGGGAAAAACTTATCCCCCATTGCACTGCCGATGCGGGTCAGAAGACGCATCCGGACACTTGATTTCGCGGGACAGGGCCAATGTGGCGACCCCTCCGCTCGATTCAAGGTTTAGATGCACCCCTGCGCCGCAACCACAACCGATAGTGGCAAATTCCGAGTCGCGCGCAAGAGGGTTAATCATAATGAAAGGTTGATGAAGGCCTTGAGTGGCCTTTCGGACTCACACTCGGGGCAAGCGACGCGCCGATTTTCCAGCGGTCTCGCCGGGCGCAAGAGTCAAAGTGAATCTGTGAAAAAAATTCTGCGGAGGAATCGATCGTAGACGATCCTCCCCACGAGGGGAGGATCTTGGTCAGCCGCGGCTTCTCGGCAGGCCGAGCGCGCGCTCGGCGATCATCGAGCGGTGGACCTCGCTGGTGCCGGCATAGATCGTCGTGCCGTGGGCGTGGCGGTAGGACTGGTTGACGAACAGCGCGGCGCCTTCGCGCTTCGACAAGGACAGTGGCGCGGTCAGGTCGAGCAGGTCGCTGCCATCCTCGAGGAACTTCTCCGAGGAGAACAGCTTCGCCATCGGCCCGGCCGCGGGCAGGTTCTGCCGCTCCTCGGCGCCCCACAGCGCGCGCAGGCCGAGCATCTCCGAGATCGCGACATGCGCCCGCGCCCGCGCCAGGCGGCCTTGCGCACCGCGGTCCTCGATCAGCGGGCGGCCCTCGAACTGGATCTCGCGCGCGAGCACCTCGGCCGCCTTGATCATCGCGTGGTGCGCCTTCGAAAAGCCGCCGCCGCGGTGTTCGAGTTCGAGCGCGGCGCTCATCGTCTTCACCCCGCCATCGACCTCGCCGAGCCGCCAGGTGTCGGGCACTTTCACGCCGTCGTAGAAGGTGATGTTGGTGCGCTCGTCCTGGAAGGTGTGGACCGGCTGGACGGTGATCCCCTCGGCCTTGAGCGGCAGGATGAACATCGTCAGGCCTTTGTGCTTGGCGACGTCGGGATTCGTCCGGCAGAGCATGATCACGTAGTCGGCCAGGTTGGCGCCGCTGGTGAACATCTTGGTCCCGTCGATCCGCCAGCCGTTCCCGTCGGGCGTGGCCTTGGTCTGCGCGGCGAAGACGTCCGAACCCGAGCCCGGTTCCGAATAGCCGAGCGAGCAGACCGTCTCGCCCGCGAGGATGGGCTTGAGCACCTGTTCCTTGAGTTCGGGACTGCCGAACTTGTCGATCATCGCCGCGACCATCATCGTCGTGCCCTTGGCGTGTCCGGTCCAGCCGTGCTCCTCCCAGACCGAGGCGACCGCGTGGCTGGCATAGGGCGAGGCGGCGCGGCCGCCCTTCTCGGGCGGCAACTCGGGAAACAACAGCCGCGCCTCGGCGAGCTTCCTGTGCACCTCGGGATGATGCCCGTCCCACGAATAGTGCGCGTGCTTCTTGAGCTCGGGGGTCAGGGTCTTGCGGAAGAATTCGTCGGTCTCGCGCGCCAGGCTCTCGGCCTCTTCGCCGAGGTCGAAGTCGATCGAGACGGGGCCGACATCGGGCAAGGCCGCCGCCTCGCCCGCATAGATGCGCCGCCCCGCCTCCTCGAGCAGCCGCGCCGGATCGCCGAGGATCAAGCCCCAGGCCTTGGCGCGCAGGTTGTAGAGGTGGATGTCGTATTCGGTGGTCAGGCCGTAGCCGCCGAAGGTGCGCAGGCCTTGGATGCCCGCGCGCACCGCGGTCTGCGCGTTCCACCACAAGGCCAGACTGACATTGGCCGCGGCGCTCTCGTCGCCGACCGAGATCTCGTGGATCACCTTCCAGGCGAAGTGCTTGCCGCCCTCGACCTCGACCTGGAAGTTGGCGAGCGGGTGCGAGATGGCCTGGAAGGTGCCGATGAACTGGCCAAAGGCCTGACGCTCGCAGGCATAGGCCGCGGCGAGCCGCACGGCCTCGCGGGCAAGGCCGTTGAGCGCGAGCGCAGTCAACAGCTTCCACTCCTCGAGCCCGCCGGCGAAGGTCTCGACCGCCTGCTGGCCGCTGGCGAGGACCGTGGCCGGGAGCTTGCCGAGATCGAGTTCGCCGATGCCGTTCGCGGCGAGGTTGTCCTCGGCCTTGCGGTCGATCTCGCTCACCGCGATCGCCACGATGTCTTCGCCGCGGCGCGCGAGGACGAGATCGGCCTGGGCCCCGCCGGGCAGCCATTGCAGCGAATGGTCGACCACGTCGCGCAAGGCCAGGCTGGCGACCGCGCTACCGTCGACCACGCCCGCGAGCAGGTCTGCGGCGCCCAGCTGGCCAAGCAGCCGCGCCGCCAGCACGGCTTCGATCACCGGCCCCGAGGCAAGTGTGCGGCCCAACTCCTCGGCAACCAGCCCGGCGTCAAGCGTGCCCATGCCGAGCCCGCCAGCCTCCTCGGGCACGCGCATCGCGAAAGTGCCGAGTTCGGCCAGGCCCTGCCAGAGCGCGCGGTCGAAGCCACCTGTCTCCTGCGCGGCGCGCAGGCGCGGCATCGAGGCATGCTCGTCGAGGAAGCGCGCGAAAGTGTCGCGCAGCATCTGCTGGTCGTCATTCAGGCCGAAGTTCATCGTCTCACCCTGGCTTCTTATTTTGGATTGGGATTGGCGTCGTGGATCGCGTTGATCGCCTGGATGACTTCCTTGGGAAGCGAAAGCTCGACCGCGCCGAGGTTGTCGCGGAGCTGGTCAACCGAGCTTGCCGCCATGAGCACGGCGCCCATGAAGGGCTGCTGGCGCGCGAAGGCCAGGGCCATGTGTGCGGGTTCGAGCCCGTGCGCCGCAGCGAGATCGGCATAGGCGGCAATCGCGTGCTTGCGGTTCTCCGACAGCATCCGCGCGGCGAAGCTCTCGGACTGGCCCAGCGCGTCGGCCGGGCGGTTGCGGTACTTGGCGGTCAGGGTGCCGCGCGCGAGCGGCGAATAGGCGAGCAGGCCCAGCCCCTCGCGCAGGCCGATCTCGGCGAGGCCGAGCTCGTAATAGCGATCGAGCAGGCTGTAGCCGTTCTGTACCGAGGCGATCCGCGGCAGGCTGGCACGCTCGGCCTCGGCGAGGAAACGCATCACGCCCCAGGGGCTCTCGTTGCAGACGCCGATCGCGCGAACCTTGCCCTCGGCGACCAGTTCGCCGAGCGCCGCCAAGGTCTCCTCGATCGCAACCTGCTCGGGCGCATCGGGAACGCGCGAATAGCGCGAGCGGCCGAGCGTCGTCACCGCGCGCTCGGGCCAATGGAGCTGGTAGAGATCGATATGATCGGTGCCCAGCCGGCGCAGGCTGGCCTCGCAGGCCGCGCGGATGTTCGCGCTGTCGAGCCGGCGCTGGGCTCCACGGATATGCGTCATGTCGCCCGCGGCATTGCCCGGCCCGGCGACCTTCGTCGCGACCACCACCTTGTCACGCAGGCCCCTCGCGGCGATCCAGCGGCCGAGCACCTCTTCCGAACGCCCCTGCGTCTCGGGTCCGGTCGGCGTGGGATAGTTCTCGGCCGTGTCGAACAGGGTCACGCCCGCCTCGAAGGCCATGTCGAGCTGGCGCAGCGCGTCGGCTTCGGGCGTCTGGCCGCCGAAGGTCATCACGCCCAGACCGAAGGCGCTCACCTGCAGGCCGCTGCGGCCCAGTTCCTGATAGTCCAACAGGCCTCTCCTTCGCCCGACGCGAACCTTCCGCAGATCGCGACGCGATAATATCCCCAGATGGTAAGGCCGGCTACTCCGCGGCCTGTACGGCCGGCGCACCGGGCACACCCTTGACCCGATGCACGCCGCTGACCCGCGCGACGATCTCGGCGGCGCGCGCGCGCGGGTTGAAGAACTGGCTGTACCAGATCCGCGCCTGCCCGAAGGGGCCATCGGTGGGCAGTTGCATGATCCGCGTCGCCGCGCGCTTGGTCTGCCAGATCTCGCCGTCGTGGAGGCCGAGGCCCTGGCCGAACATCTGGTTGAGCATCCTGGCCCGCTCACGCGCGGCCTCGTCGACCACCCCGCCCGGCGCGCGCACCAAGGCCCCCTGCCAGAGCCGGCACGAGCCGTCGTCGATCGGCGTCGCCGCGATCAGTTCGGCCGCCTCGAGTTCGAAGAAGCGCGCGGCGTTTAGCCCGACGCCGTGATAGGCGTTGTCGGTCGACAGCGGCTGCTCGCCCTGCTGATCCCAGGCCGGCGTCACGCCTGGATGCCGCTGCCACTCCTCGCCGAAATCGACACGGTACGAGAGCACCGACTGGCGCTGGTGGTAGAGCACGCCCTGGACCTCGTTCTCGTAGTAGAGCGTTTTGCCGCCGTGCAGGTAGTTGAGGTGGGCATAGTCCGAATTGTTGTCGAACACCTCGACCGGATGGCACGGCAGATCGACGAGATGGTCGAGCCCCTGCCAGCGGACGTAGGCAGGGTCGTCCCACTCGGGGAAGACCGGCAGGTCGAAATCGGGTTCGCCGCCCTCGGGATCGTTCCAGCAAAACACCACGCCCCAGCGCTCCACGACCGCCCAGGCCTTGACCCGCGCCGCCTGCGGGATCGCGCCGTCGTA
Organism: Novosphingobium anseongense; assembly: GCF_037482895.1. NCBI lineage: Bacteria > Pseudomonadati > Pseudomonadota > Alphaproteobacteria > Sphingomonadales > Sphingomonadaceae > Novosphingobium > Novosphingobium anseongense. Next base: position 155,516 of record NZ_JBBHJZ010000002.1, read on the forward strand.
ATAGGGGATGTGATCGCAGACACCCTCGCGGTTGAAGCGCCAGCCGTGGAACGGGCAGCGCACGCCCTCGCCCTGGACGTTGAGCCCGGCGCTGACGATGTACGAATGGTTCGACGTGCCGAAATGCGTGCCCATGTGCGGGCAATAGGCCGAGACCATGCCGACCGCGCCGCTCGCGCCGCGGAACAGCACGACGTCCTCGCCGAAATAGCGCGCGCTCAGCGGTCGCGCGCCGTCGATCTCGTTGCTGTTCGTGACGACGAACCAGCCGCGCGGAAAGGCATATTCACCCAGGTTGTACTCGGCTGACGCGGCCATCCTCGTTCTCCCGACGTCCGGCTTCGGCCGGATCGTTGCGGAAAGGATGCGCCGCGCGACCCCATGCTGCCACTACAATATCTGTGGTGCAGCAATGCCCTAATGGTATGCCTTGGCGCGATGGAACTGCGCCGGCTCCGCTATTTCCTGCGCATCGCGCACGAAGGCTCGCTCGGGCGTGCCTCGCGCGGCCTCGGCGTCGCGCAGCCCGCGCTCGGACGGCAGATCCAGCTGCTCGAAAGCGAACTCGGGGTGAAGCTGTTCCGCCGCGTGCCCAAGGGCATGCGGCTGACCGAGGAAGGCGAATATCTGCGCGAGGCGCTCGACCATCCGCTCGCCCAGCTCGATCTCGCGCTCAAGAACGTCCGCGCGCTCGCCGCGCGCGCCGAGGTCTTTTTCACCATGGGCCTGCCGCCGGGCGTGATGCAATTGCTCGGCCCGCGGCTGTTCCTGCGGCTGTCGCGCGACCTGCCGAACCTGCGGCTGCGCTTCGTCGAGAGCGATTCGGCCGCACTCGCCGCCGACCTGCTGCGCGGCGCGGTCGACATCGCCGTGCTCACCGGCGTCACTCCCGACGACCGCGTGTTCCGCAGCGAGGTCCTGCGCGAACCGCTGCTGCTGGTCGGCGCCCCCGGTTCGGCGCTGGCCGGGCGCGAGACGATCGCCTTCGCCGACCTGCACCACTTCCCGCTGATCCTGCCGAGCGCGCCCGACGGTCTGCCGACCCTGCTCGAAAAGCTGGCCGCGCGCGGCGACGACCGGTTCGTCGTCGCCAGCGAGGTCGATTCGATCGATCTCGCCAAGCAGGTCGTCGCGGCCGGCGCCGGCTATACGATCCTGCCGCCGCTGCTCTGCCGCGACGAAGTCGCGCGCGGCGAGCTGGTCGCGGCCGCGGTCGTCGACCCGGCGATCGACCGCACCGTGCTCTATGCGGTCCAGCCACTGTGGCGCGTGCCGCGCAGCACCTACAACGAGGTCGAGCGCGTGATCTTCGAGGAATGGACCGCGGCGGTCGCCGGCGGCGAGTGGCCGGCCGAGTGGCTGTTCGACCACCGCCGGCTCTCGACCTATGCCGGATGAGCATCGCACGCCGGCATGATTGGTCTTTGCAGCATCGCCGGAGCCGTGGCTAAATTCTCCGAAACGAGCGAGGGAGAGACAGGTCATGGACGCCGAAGCCGCCGCGATCGCGCGCGAAATGAAAGACCGCCACGAGATCTACGACTGCGTGATGCGCTATTGCCGCGGCATCGACCGGCTTGATCGCGCGCTGCTGCTCTCGGCCTATCACCCCGATGCGATCGACGATCACGGCAGCACCTTCGTCGGCCCGGTCACGGAATTCGCCGAGGTCGTGCTCAAGATGCACGAGACCTATCAGGAGTTCACGCAGCACCACATCACCAACCACCGCTGCGAGCTCGACGGCGATGTCGCCCACACCGAGTCCTATTACCTGTTCCGCTGCCTCAACCGCGCGCCGCCCTGGTACAACATCTCGAGCGGGCGCTACCTCGATCGCTTCGAGAAGCGCGAGGGCCGCTGGGCCATCGCCGAACGCGTCTGCGTGGTCGAAGTGCGCGACGAGATCTGGGGGCCCGACGGCAATGCCGGCAACAGCGCCTATGTCCCCGCGACGCGCGGCCGCGACGATCCCTCCTATACGCGGCCGCTAACGATCGACCGCGCGCGGTTCACGGCCTGAATCGCGCCGATTGAAGCCGGGGCCCGCTCTGCCCATGTTGGCAGGCGGGGAGCGGCTGAAAGGAATTGGTATGCGCGTCGGCACCGTTCGCGAGATCAAGGACCACGAATATCGCGTCGGCCTGACGCCCGAGAGCGTCCGTGAGCTGACCGGACACGGCCACGAGGTCTGGGTCGAAAGCGGTGCGGGCCTCGGCATTGGCGCCTCCGACCGCGACTACGAGGCTGCCGGCGCGACGATCTCTCCCGATGCCAAGGCGATCTTCGCGCAGTGCGAGCTGGTGGTGAAGGTCAAGGAGCCGCAGCCCGGCGAGCGGGCGCAGCTGCGCGAGGGCCAGGTGCTGTTCACCTATCTTCACCTCGCCCCCGACCCCGAGCAGACCGCGGATCTCGTCCGCTCGGGCGTCACCGCGATCGCCTACGAAACCGTGACCGGGCCGGGCAATGCGTTGCCCTTGCTCAAGCCGATGAGCCAGGTCGCCGGGCGGATGTCGGTCCAGGCGGGCGCGACCGCGCTGCAGAAGGAACACGGCGGGCGCGGCGTCCTGCTCGGCGGCGTGCCGGGGGTGATGCCCGGCAAGGTCGCGGTAATCGGCGGCGGAGTGGTCGGCTTCAACGCTGCGCAGGTCGCGGTCGGCATGGGCGCCGACGTGACGATCCTCGATCGCGATCCCGCCGCGCTCGAACGCCTCGGCACCCATTTCGAGAGCCGCGCCAAGACCCGCTTCTCGAACCGCGCCAACCTGGCCGCTTCTGTCGCCGAGGCGGACCTGGTGATCGGCGCGGTTCTCGTACCTGGCGCCGCCGCGCCGCAGCTGGTAACGCGCGACATGCTCGCCACGATGAAGCCCGGCGCCGTGCTCGTCGACGTCGCGATCGACCAGGGCGGCTGCTTCGAGACGAGCCATCCGACGACGCACAGCAACCCAACCTTCATCGTCGAGGGGATCGTCCACTACTGCGTCGCCAACATGCCCGGAGCCGTGGCGCGCACGAGCACCTATGCGCTCAACAACGTCACCCTGCCGCACGTCCTGCAGATCGCCGAGCGTGGCTGGAAGGGTGCACTGCAGGCCGATCCGCACCTCGCGGCCGGGCTCAACGTCCACGCCGGCCACGTCACCTACGAGGCCGTCGCGCGCGAACTGGGCTACGAATTCAAACCGCTCGCCGAAGTTTTTTAGACCAAAGTCGCATACGGTTAACCCGTTCTTGAGCAGCGGCCGCGTACCCATCGTGTATGGAATGGGGGCCCATACGTCTGTTGGTGGTGTGGCTCGTCGCGGCCTTTGGCCTTGCGGCGACACAGCCGGCATTTGCCGCTGAGCCATCCGCACGGCCCACCTGTCACGCCACGGGGAATGCAGCCGAGGACTATGCCGCGATCGCTCGCGATCCGCGCCGCTGGAACTGCACGACCTCGGACTGGTCGGTCGCATCGGCCAAGAGCTTCCTCCGCTTCGATCTGCACCCGGACACCGAAACGCCGACCGCCTTCTCCACCCGGCTGACGCGGTTCGCGTCGATACGCGTTCTCGTGATCGGCCAGGATGGCACCATGGCCACGCGCCGCGTCACCGAGCACGAGGTGACGCCGGTCACTGACGACTGGATGATGTCGATCGACCTACCGCGGATCGCCGGCCCGATCGCAACGGTCGTCGTCGAGATCGAGGGCGCGCGTCACACGGGCATGATCTCCTTCGCCGAGCTGACCGGCGCCTCGGATCGCCGCTCGCTGTCGCACGAACTGCTGATCGCGGGGCTCTGCGGGATGCTCTGCATGCCGCTGCTATTCAACTTCGCCTTCTTCCGCGTGCTGCGCGAACGCTTCCTATTGTGGCACGTCCTCGCGACCGCCTGCATGCTGGTCCACACCCTGGTGACCTCGGGGCTGATCAACCGTTTCCTCACGCTCGACATCGTTCAGCTCAGCCTCGCGTCGGCCTTCTCGGTCGCAGGCGGGATCGCCGCCGCCTCGGCCTTTTCCGCAGACCTCATCGAACCGGGCAAGCTCGATCCGATCCAGCGCCGGCTGCTGCGTTGCGTCGGCCTCTGGATGCTGCCGGTGACCTTGATCTACCTCTTCGTCGACGGTGGCCTTCGTCCCTATGTCGCGCCGTTCTATCTGGGCTCGTTGCTGCCGCCGATGGGGCTCTTCGTCTGGGTCATGGTTGTCGCCTGGCGGCGCGGCAGCCGCGCGGTCTATTATCAGGCGGCAGCCTGGACCCCGGTGATGGTGACCGCGTCGATCCGCATCGGCTCGGCGCTCGGCCTGACCGACGGACCGATCGAGATGCTCGTCGCGCAGCATTATGCGTTGGGGCTCGAAGTGGTCATCACCTCGCTCGGCGTGTTCGACCGCCTGCTCGCGATCCGGCGCGAGCGCGACCTCGCCGTGGCCGAAATCCGCATCATCGAGGAACAGTCGGAGCGCGATCCGCTGACCGGGCTGCTCAACCGCCGCGGCCTCGAAAACCGCTTCGAGACGCTGCGCGCCGAGGGCTATCGCGCCATGGCCGTGCTCGATCTCGACAAGTTCAAGTCGGTCAACGACACCTATGGCCATATCACCGGCGACGCCGTGCTGTGCGCCGCGGCCGAAGCGCTCGAGCCCGATCTCGATACCCGCGCGATCCGTCTCGGTGGCGAGGAATTCCTGCTTCTGCTGCGCGGCGACGACGTGGTGAACCGCGCCGAGCGCCGCCGCCAAGCCATTGCCACGCGCATCGCCGCACGCGTGCCGGGGCTCGACCGCATGGTCACCGCCTCGATGGGCTTGGTCGAGATGCCCGACGATGGCGGGATGCGCGCCGAGTTCGGCGTGCTCTACGGCCATTGCGACCGCCTGCTCTACGAAGCCAAGGATGCCGGCCGCAACCGCACGATGCGCGAAAAGATGCAGAGTTTCGGCGGCCTCAGGCCCCGCGCCGCCTGATCAATCAGGCATGAACGGCGCCGCCACTTCGGGCGGCACGCGCATCAGGCGTCCGGTCTTGAGATCGATCATCGCCCAGGTCGACCGCGCCGAGACGATCACCTTGCCGGCCTTGCCGGCCTGGCCGTCCTCGCCAATCCTACGGAAATCGATCCGCCGGTCGAACTTCGCGCCGCTCGGCGGATCGGGGATGAAGGTCTCGGCCTCGACACTCTCGCCGACCGTGATGTTGCCGCGATAGTCGATCTCGTGCCGGGTCACGACCCAGGCATAGGACGCGACGTGCTCGGGCGCGGCGTCGGCCTCCCAATGCGCAGTCGCGAGCGCTTCCATCCACTGCACCCAGACCGCGTTGTTGACGTGGCCCATCACGTCGATGTGCTCGGGCAGCGCGGTGAGCGTGATGGTGTGACGGTTGCTCAAGCCTTCACTCCGAGCTGCCAGAGGATGAAGGCGAACTCCTCGGCGGTTTCGCGCAGGGACTCGAACCGGCCCGACTTGCCGCCGTGGCCCGCGCCCATGTTGGTCTTGAGCAGCAGCTCGTTGGCGTCGGTCTTGAGCTCGCGCAGCTTCGCGACCCACTTGGCCGGCTCCCAATAGGTCACGCGCGGATCGTTGAGCCCGGCGGTGACGAGCAGCGGCGGATAGGCCTGGGCCGAAACCTGATCGTAAGGGCTGTAGCTGCGGATCAGCTCGAAGGCGGCCTGGTCCTCGATCGGATTGCCCCATTCGGGCCATTCGCCCGGGGTCAGCGGCAGGGTCTCGTCGAGCATCGTCGCGAGCACGTCGACGAAAGGGACGTGCGCGGCGACGGCGCCGAACAGGTGTGGGTCCGAATTGATCACCGCGCCCATCAGCTCGCCGCCGGCCGAGCCGCCCGAGATGGCGATCTTGCCCGCCTCTGTGTGACCGCGCGCGATCAGATCGCGGGCGACGTCGACGAAGTCGTTGAAGGTGTTGGTCCGGCGGTCGAGCTTGCCCGCCTTGTACCAGGCGCGGCCGAGATCGTCGCCGCCACGGATATGCGCGATCGCGTAAGCGAAGCCGCGGTCGACCAGGCTCAGCCGCGCGGTCGAGAAGCCCGGGTCGATCGATATGCCATAGGCGCCGTAGCCGTAGAGGTAGAGCGGGCCGCCCGCAGGCCGGTCGCGCCGCATGACCACGCTGACCGGGATCGCGGTGCTGCCGCGCGCGGTGATCTCGAGCCGCTCGGTGCGGTAGAGCGACGCGTCGTAGCCCGAGGGGATTTCCTGGACCTTGAGCGTCTCGAGGCGCCGGTCGGCCAGGTGGTAGTCATAGACCGTCGCCGGGCTGACCATCGATTCGTAGGACAGCCGCAGGCGGTCCACCGCCCATTCGGGATTGTCGGCCAGGCCCGCCGAATAGCTCGCTTCGGGGAACACGATCGGCTGAACATACGCAGGATCGTCGTAATGCCGCAGCTCGATCTGATCGAGCCCGGCCCCGGCGCCCAGTGTTTTGCGGCCTTCGATCACGTAGAAGTCGGCGAAGAGGTCGAAGCCGGTCAGGTAGAACGCGTCCGAACCCTCGATCACCGTGCTCCATTCTCCGGGCGCGGCGAGCGGCGCCGTGGCCAGGCGGAAGTTCTCGTGGGTGTCGTTGGCGTGGACGTAGAGCACGTCGTCGCGCTCATCGACATCGTATTCGACGCCCTTCTCGCGCGGCCTGACCAGGATCGGCGCGGCCAGCGGATCATGCGCCGGGATCAGCCGCACTTCGCTGGTCTCGTGGTCCGAGGCCGAGACGATCAGCCACTTCTCGTTGGCCGAGAGCGACGACCCGACGCGGAACCCCTCGTCGTCCTCGTGATAGAGCTCGACGTCGCTGTCGAGCGGCTGGCCCAGCCAGTGCAGCCGGGCGTTGTCGGTGCGCCAGTTCTCGTTGGCGAGCGAATAGACGAGGCCCTTGTCGTTCGCGACCCAGACCAGCGCCGAGAGCGTGCCCGGAATCTCGTCGGGCAGCAGTTCGCCGGTCGTCAGGTCCTTGATCCGCGCGGTGAAGCGCTCGGAGCCGTTGTCGTCGATCGCATAGGCGAGCAGCTTGCCGTCGGCGCTGACCGACAGCGCGCCCAGCCGGAAGTATCTCTTGCCCTCGGCCAGCGCGACCTCGTCGAGGATCAGCTGGTCCGCGCCGCCAGCGACCGGCTTGCGCCACCACTTCTTGTATTCGGCGCCGTCCTCGAACTCGATCCAGTAGAGGTAGTCGCCGTCCTTCTGCGGTACCGACTTGTCGGCTTCCTTGATCCGCGCGCGCATCTCCTTGAACAGCGTGTCGACGAGCGGCTTGTGCGGCTCCATTCGCGCCTCGAACCAGGCGTTCTCGGCCTCGAGGTGTGCGAGCACGTCCTTGTCGGTCACCGTCGGATAGCCGGGGTCCCGCAACCAGGCGTAATCGTCGCTGACGGTCAGGCCGTGGTGGGTGAAGCTGTGCGGCTTTTTCGCGGCGACAGGGGGCTGGACGGGAGTCTGGGTGGAATTGGCCATCGCCTGCATCTATGTTTGCACGATGACGCTATCAAGCCGGACATCTTCCCCATGCTGATGAATACCCATGAACAGCGCCTCGACGCGCTGCGCCGCGAGCTCAAGGTGCGCGGACTCGACGGCTTCGTCGTGCCGATCTCCGACGAGCACATGAGCGAATATGTCGGCGGCTATGCCCAGCGGCTCGCCTGGCTGACCGGCTTCGGCGGTTCGGCCGGCACGGCCGTGGTCCTGACCGACGCCGCGCTGACGCCGGCGGCGGCGATGTTCGTCGACGGACGCTATACCCTGCAGGTGCGCGACCAGGTCGACGGCCGCTTCTATGCTTACGAGAACGTACCTGCGACCAGCATCGCCAAGTGGCTCGGCGAGCACGTGCCCGCCGGCGCGAAGATCGCCTACGATCCCTGGCTGCACGGCAAGGGCTGGGTCCAGGCCGCAAGCCGGGCCCTGACCGAGAAGGGCGCCGAGCTGGTTCCCGTCGAGACCAACCCGATCGATGCGATCTGGCAGGACCGCCCCGCTCCCTCGAGCGCGCCCGCACTCGTCCACGAGGAGCGTTACGCCGGCCAGGCGAGCGAGGCCAAGCGCGCCCAGGTTTCCGAATGGCTGGCCGAGAACGGCCTCGACGCGGCGGTTATCTCGGCGCTCGATTCGATCGCCTGGCTGCTCAACGTGCGCGGGAGCGACGTCGAGCGCACGCCGGTGACGCTGTCCTACGTGATCGCGCGCGCCAACGGCACCGCCGACCTGTTCATCGAAGAGGCCAAGGTCACTCCCGAGCTGCGCCAGCATCTCGGCAACGCGGTGCGTCTGGCACCACGATCGGGCTTCCTGCCGGCTCTGGCACAACTTGCGGGCCAGCGCGTATCGGTCGATCCCGACAATGCCGTGCAGGCGATCTTCGGCGCGCTCGAAGCCGCCGGGGCCGAGATCGTCGAGCACCGCGACCCGACGGTGCTGCCCAAGGCGCGCAAGAACGCGGCCGAACAGTCCGGCCACCGCGCCGCCCAGGCACGCGACGGTGCGGCCGAGACACGCTTCCTCCACTGGCTTTCCGTCGAGGGCCCCAGGGGTGGGGTCGACGAGATCACCGCGGCCGAACGCCTCCACCAGTTCCGCCGCGACACCGGCGACCTGCGCGACCTGTCGTTCGACACGATCTCGGGCGCCGGCCCCAACGGCGCGATCGTCCACTATCGCGTCAGCCCGGAAACCAATCGCCCGCTCGAACCGGGCAGCGTCTTCCTCGTCGATTCGGGCGGTCAGTACCCCGACGGCACGACCGACATCACGCGCACCGTCTGGGTCGGACCGGGAGAGGCACCGGCCGAGGTCAAGGACCGCTTCACCCGCGTGCTCAAGGGCATGATCGCGCTCGCCCGCGCGGTCTTCCCCAAGGGCACGCGCGGCAGCCAGCTCGACAGTCTGGCACGCCAATTCCTCTGGCAGGTCGGGCTCGACTACCAGCACGGCACGGGCCACGGCGTCGGCTCGTTCCTCTCGGTCCACGAAGGTCCGCAGCGCATCGCCAAAGGCGCGGGCGGCCAGGCCGGCACCGAGCAGGAGCTGCTGGCCGGCATGATCCTCTCGGACGAACCCGGCTACTACAAGACCGGCGAATACGGCATCCGCATCGAGAACCTGATCCTCGTCGAGGAACGCGAGATCGCGGGGGCCGAAGGCGAGTTCCTCGGCTTCGAGACCTTGACCCTGGTGCCGATCGAACGCGCGCTGGTCGACCGCAATCTCCTCTCGGGCGATGAAGTGGCCTGGTGGAACGCCTATCACGCACGCGTGCTTGAAGTCGTCGGGCCGCTGGTCGATGGTGAAGCCAAAGGCTGGCTCGAGGAACAGTGTCGGCCGCTCTAGGAGGGGCTCATGATCATTCACATCTGCTTCGGCACGCGCGATCTCGCCAAGGCCGGAACGTTCTACGACGCGATCGCCGAAGCGCTCGGTGCCGCGCGCAGCCATGCCACCGATACGGCGATCTACTGGTCGAAGCCCGGCACGGGCATCGGCTTCGCGGCGACTCTGCCGTTCAATGGCGAGCCGGCGACCTGGGGCAATGGCGTGATGGCGACGCTGGGGGCCGAGAACCAGGCAATGGTCGATCGCGTCCATGCGGCCGCGCTCGCCCATGGCGGCACCGACGAAGGGGCGCCGGGACCGCGCGCCAACGGCATGTATTGCGCCTATTGGCGCGATCCCGACGGCAACAAGATGAACGCTGTCGCCTTGGGATAAGAGGGTCTGGAGGCTTAGACGACCAGCTGCTTCGCAGCGCGTTCGAGCAGCGATACGTCGTCGCCGACTTCGCCCAGCAGGACCACTTCGCCGCTGTCGAGGCGGCGCGCGACGAGCAGGGTGAATTCGCTGCCTTCGGCCGAGACTTCGGCGAGCGGCTGGTGCGCGAGCTTGCGCAGCTGGCGCTGGAGCGCCTTACGCGGTGTCTCACGCGGGGTGACAAGCTTGCCGGCCTCTTCGCGGCGCAGGCGGCGTTCGCCGGCGACCACGCCTTTGAGCCCACCGGGAGCTGCGGCGAGATGCGCGGCGAGCGTGCCACGTGCGAGGTCGAGACGCTGCGCATAGCCGAGCGCCGAAGCGTATTCGGCAAGGCGCGTCTTGTCGTAGTCGGCGCCGAAGACGAGCTTGACCACCGGCGTCAACGGCGCACGCTCCTGCGCCTTGAGACCGGCGTCCTCGAGCATGTCCTGAAGCTGTTCGGGCTCTGCCGCGGCGGCGAGCGCGAAATCGTAGGCGCGGCCGATCGCCGCGTAGAGCGCCTGGTGCGACCGGTCCTCGCTGACGCGAGCACGCTCGGCGAGTTCGCGCGCCGAGGCCAGCCAATCGGCCAGTTCCATCTCGTCCGCGTCGGGCTCGGCTGCGGTCAGACCCGGCAGCGGTACGTCTTCGACCGCGGCATAAGGCAGGCTGCCGAAGCTCGGTTCGGGCCAGTCGACGAGCGGATCGGTGGGATCGAGCGGAGTGACGAGATCGAGCACGCCCGTATCGTCAGCCGGCCCGTCGGCCCAAGCGGTCAACGGCGAGGCCGACAGTGCGATCTCGGGCACGGTGTCGAGCGCCTGATCGATTTCGAGCAGGAGCTCGTCGGTGGTCTTCTGGTCGGCGAGTTCCTTCCAGTTGATCACGCCATAGATGTAATCGATCGTCTCTTCGCTCTCGGCGAAGGGCAGCAGAATGCCGCGATAGAGAATCGTCGCGCCGCGCTGGTTGACGAACTCCGCCTCGAAACCGATCGGCGCCTGATTGGCCAGAATCTGCATGTAGTGGTCGGTGATTCGCGACAGCAGCGAGCGACGCGGAACATCGGCCAGATGCGCGATCGGGCCCTCTGCCCCGCATTCTTCGGCGAGCTTGGTGCCCAGGAAGCGGATGCCGGGATTCTCGATGCCGTCGGTGAAATCGAGCAGCACGCTGAAAGGACCGAAGTCGGGAAGATTGTCCGGATCGAGCTGGTCGACCGAGGGGAAGGTGCGGTCGTCGAGCATGCCCGCCCAGAAATTATAGGCGCGCACCTGCATGCGGCGCTCGTCCTGACCGATGATGGCCGGCGGCAGATCGCGACCGGTGTCGTCATCGCCAGAATCGTAACCGTCGCCGTACGGCTGCCCGCCATCCAAACGACCGCGCAAAGTATCCATCTGGCTTTCCCTACTGCCCCAGTGGGTCGAGTAGTGGCGCAACATGGTAAATTACCGGTTAAGTCGCGCCGGAACTTTTGCGCTATTTTGCTCGGAAGCGGCACCGGCCCACGCCCGCCAGAAACTCTAACCGATCCGTCCCTCGTGGGGCTTGGGCATCGGCGCGAACAGGCGCATCAGCACCAGCGTCACGAGCAGGAAGGCAGAGGCGGCGTGGAGCGCGAAGGGCAGGTCCTCGATGTCGGCGAGCGCACCCCAGACCCACGAGCCCAGCGCCATGCCGCCGAAGGTGATCGCCTGGTAGATCGACAGGCAGCGCCCGATGATCTCCTCGGGTGAGCGCATCTGCATGGCGACGTTGATCGTCGTCAGCGAGGCGACCCAGGCCGCGCCCGCGAGGAAGGTGGCGGGCAGCGCCTCGGTCAGCGAATGCGCCGCGCCGAGCAAAGACTGTGCGGCGATGAAGGCCACGGTGGCGATCGTCAGCACGCTCTCTGTCCCCCAGCGCTGGCGCGCCTTGCCGATGACCAGCGCCGCCAGGATCGAACCGATGCCGAACAGGCCGAGCATCAGGCCGAAATCGATCTCGCTGCCATGCAGTCGATCGCGCACCACGGCGGGCACGAGCGCCTGGTAGCCGGCGCTGCCGAAGCCGATGACCAGGCCGCGCAGCAGGATGCGGCGGATCGGTCGCGAATGGGCGCAGAAGCGCAGACCTATCGCGATCGCCGGCAGCATCGGCTTGCGTTCGGGCACGGCGCCCGCGGGCCGCCAGCGTAGCAGGACCTGGATCATGACCATCACGCAGATCGCATTGGCGAGGAAGGCCGCCGAGCTGTTCCACAGCGAGATCAGCACGCCGCCGAGCGCGGGTCCGACGCTGCGTGCGAGGTTGAAAGCGATGGTGTTGAGCGAGATCGCCTGCGGCAGATCGCGCGTGCCCACCTGCTGGCGCACCGAGGCCTGCCAGGCCGGCGAATTGAGCGCGGTGCCCGTGCCGACCGCGAGGGTCAGCGCCAGCAGCAAGGCCGGCGTCATCAGTCCCGCCCAGGTCAGAACGGCCAGCAGCACGGCCGCGACGAACATACCGACCTGCGCTGCGAGCATGACGCGCCGCCGCTCGAAATTGTCGGCGATCGCGCCGGCGAAGATGCCGAGCAGCATGATCGGGATCGTTGTCGAGACCTGCACCGTCGCGATGAGAATGTGCGACTTGGTGAGCGTGGTCATCAGCCACGCCGCGCCGACCGACTGGATCGTCGAGCCCAAGGCCGACGAGAGGTTGGCGAACCAGATCATGCGAAACGACTGCGAGCGGAATGGCGCCAGCGTGCCCCCGGGCTGCATCAGCCGGTCGCGCAAGGTCGCTGGAACAGGCGGTTCGAAATCGGCCACCCATCGCGGTTAGGCGGCGCACCCCCCAGCCGCAACCCTCGTCCTTATGAATTTCAGTCCGCTGCCAGGCCTTTGTCGGTGCCGCACCAATGGTCCCAGTGGCGGAAGTAGAGACCATAGTTGCAGCGGTATTCGTCGTGGTGGCGCTGGTGGTGCGTGGCGGTGATCAGCCAATGGCCGAGGCGCGAATGGACGAGCCGGCGCGGAAACATCTCCCAACCCATGTGGTTGGTGACGCCCATCACGGTCATCGTCAGCAGCACCAGGCCCAGCACGCCGACATGGATCGGCACGAGGAAAACCAGCGCGGGGATCACGATAGCACCGGTCAGCGCCTCGATCGGATGGAAGCTCATCGCCGCCCAGGCCGTCGGCGGGCGACTGGCGTGGTGGACCGCGTGCGCCAGGCGGAACGGCCCGGGCCGGTGCATCCAGCGATGGGTCCAGTAGAACCAAGTGTCGTGGAGCAGCAGGTAGACGAGGAAAGAGGCGGGCAGCCACCACAGCGGCCACGCGCCGGGATCGGTGTAGATCCGCGTCCAGCCCCGCGCCTGCCAGCCCCAGGCGACGACGCCGGCGGGCAGGCCGTAGATCGCCGCAGAGGCCAGCGACCAGGCCACCTCGCGCCGCATCTGCGGGCCGAGCCCAGCGTAGATGCCGGGCCGCAGCCGCTGGCTAAGCCATGCGAAGAGCCCGCTCGTCGCCAGATAGCGCACCGCGACGATCGCCGTCATGGCGAGTGCGGAATAGAGCATCGCGGCGAGGGGCGCTGGACCGGCGTCGATCATGACGCGCTTATGCCCTGCCCCTCGCCGCGATCATAGTGTTAGCCGGCAGCGCGGCCACCACCGCCACCACGACGGCGGAAGTTGCGCTGGCCGCCCTCGCCCTCAGGCCGTGCGGGACGACGCTCGCCCTCGGGACGCGCGGGACGGCGATCACCCTCGGGACGCGCCGGACGGCGTTCGCCCTCGGGGCGCGGCTGACGGCTGTCGACGCTGCCACGGGCATCGTTGCCCAGCGGGTTGAACACCGGACCACGCTCGGGGCGCGCCTGGCGCTCGTTGCGGGCGTGCTGGTCGCGCGACTGGCCGTCGCGCGCCTGGCCGCCACGGCTGACGTTGTTGTTGCGTCCCTGGCCACCGCGGCCACGGCCCTGACCGGCACCACCACGACCGCGCGCATCGCGCTCGTCGCGGCGGGCGTCGCGGGCCTGCTCTTCGGGCTTGCGCGAAGGCGCGGGCAGCTTGGCAGCCTCGGCGAGGAAGCTCTCGGGCAGCGGCAGCGAGGCCAGCGTGACGCGCGTCAGGCGCTCGATGTCGCGCAGGTAGGGCTTTTCGTCGGGCGCGACGAAGCTGATCGAAACGCCGTCGGCGCCGGCGCGCGCGGTACGACCGATGCGGTGGACGTACTGTTCGGCGACGTTGGGCAGTTCGAAGTTGAACACGTGGCTGACGCCGGTGACGTCGATGCCGCGCGCGGCGATGTCGGTTGCGACCAGGACCGGGCAGTCACCCTTGCGGAAGGCGCCGAGCGCGGCGGTGCGCTGCGCCTGGCTCTTGTTGCCGTGGATCGCCGCGGCGGTGACGCCGGCAGCGTGGAGGTGGCGCACGACGCGATCGGCACCGTGCTTGGTGCGGGTGAACACCAGCGCGCGGTCGATTTCCTGCGAGGCCAGGCCCTTGCGCAGCGAGATCGTCAGCAGCGCCTGCTTTTCGGCCTGATTGATGTGGATCGCATACTGCTCGACGCGCTCGGCCGTGGTCGACTGCGGCGCGACTTCGACGCGGACCGGGTTGTTGATGAACTGCTTGCCCAGATCGGCGATCGCCTTGGGCATCGTCGCCGAGAAGAACAGGCTCTGACGCTCCTTGGGGAGCATGTTGGCGACGCGCTTGAGCGGCACGATGAAGCCGAGGTCCATCATCTGGTCGGCTTCGTCGAGCACGAAGATCTCGACGTTGCGCAGGGTCAGCGCGCGCTGGTCGATCAGGTCGAGCAGGCGGCCCGGCGTGGCGACAAGCACGTCGACACCGCCGACGAGCGCGCGCGACTGCTTGCCGATCGGCACGCCGCCGAACACGCACTGGATCGTCAGGTCGAGATACTTGGCATAGCCGCGCATGTTCTCGGCGATCTGGGCGGCGAGCTCACGCGTCGGCGAGAGCACGAGCATGCGGCACGAGGCGTTCTTGCGCGGCTGCGGATTGGCGGCCAGGCGGTGGAGCGACGGCAGCGAGAAGGCTGCGGTCTTGCCGGTACCGGTCTGGGCGATGCCGAGGATGTCGCGACCCTCGAGCAGCGCGGGAATCGCCTGCTGCTGGATCGGCGTGGGATCGGAATAGCCCTTGGTGCCAAGCGCACGGAGAATGGGCTCGGCCAGACCAAGGTCGGTAAAATAGGACATGAAAATCTTTCAAATTGCGCGTGCGCGCCGGGCTATGGCCGCGGCGCGAAGCAAGGGTTCGTTCACTTGCGACCCTGCGTGACGAAGGAAGCGTCTAGCAATACGTACAACCGCTAAGCCGGGCGGTCCTGCGTGGAAACGCGGACCTCACGCTGCGCCGGATTGCGGCGAGAAAAGGCTCGCGCGCCGGTTGCTGACCGCCCATTTAGTTTGCGTTGCAGCAAAACGCAAGAAAATTACGCGGAGTAGTTCACCACTGGCGAGGTTTGTGGTGCTAGGGGTTGCGGCGATGCATGCTGGCCAGCCCCGCTCCCCCTGCACCGGCGTCTGCCGTATCGACCAGGCGACGGGCTGGTGCGCGGGCTGCCTGCGCACGCTCGACGAGATCGCCGACTGGGCCATGCTCGCGGTGCCCGAAAAGCGGGCACTGCTGCGCCGGCTCGCGGACCGGCAACGCGAAGCTCAGTAGAACCCGTCGAGCTTGGCGTGGTCCCAGCTCACGGTACGGAACGGCGTGCAGCGCAGGACCACGCGCTTGGCCAGCGAGGCGCGGACCTGCGCGCTCATGCCCGCGCTGAGGCTTTCCGCCATCGCCGCATCGGCGCGTAGATTGCGCATCAGGTTCGCAATGGCATCGGGATCGGTGACCAGCTCGACATCGCAATGGAGCACGACCGCCTTGAGTTCGGCATAGGCCTCGCCGCTTTCGACCAGCAGGGTTGCGCGCGGATCGCGTTCGAGGTTCTTGACCTTCTGGCTCTTGCGGAAGCTGGTGATCAGCACCCGCCCCTCATCGTCGAGCCCGTAGTTCATCGGGAGCGGATGCGGCATGCCATCGGGCCCGATGGTGACGAGCACGATCCGGCGCTGACCCGACAGGTAGCTGCGTACCTCCTCGGGCGTCATGCGGATCAGGTCGCGGCGTGACGGCATGGCTGGTCTCCCCACCCCACCTTAGCGGCCGGAATGTCGCACGACAGCAGGAACTTGCGGAACCCTGACCCACCCCCTCCCGTTGTGAAATCCTGACATAGGAGCGCGCAACTTGACCAGCATCGCGAAACCCCGGGCCCACGGCCGCGATGCCACTTCGCCGTGGCAGATGCCGCTGTCCGCCTGGAAAGACGTGCTCGTGCGTACCTGGAAGGAGGCCGATGCCGACAACGTCGGGCTGATCGCCGCCGGCGTCTCGTTCTACGGCTTCCTCGCGCTGGTGCCGCTACTCGGCGCAATCGTGCTGACCTACGGTCTGCTCGCCGATCCCAGCACCGTGCTCGACGACATGACCGCGATGATGACGGTGATCCCGGCGGAGGTCGCCAAGGTGGTGGCGGCGCAATTGCTCGAAGTGGTGCACACGTCCGAAGGCAAGAAGGGCCTCGGCGTGGCGATCGCCCTGGCCATCGCGCTCTACGGCGCGCGCAACGGCGCTGCCGCGATCGTGACCGCGCTCAACATCGCCTATGAGGAGCAGGAGAAGCGCGGCTTCATCAGGGTTAACCTGCTGGCCCTGGCGATCACCGCCTGCGCGGTGGTCGGCGCCGTCGTCGCGATGCTGTCGATCGCGGTGTTCGCCTATGTCGAGGCCTTCATTCCCGCATCGCTGTCGGTCGTCCTCTCGAAGGTCGCGGCACACCTGTTCCTGGCGATGCTGGCCGCAGCCGTGGCGGCGACGCTCTACCGCTTCGGCCCCTCGCGCCACCGCGCGCGCTGGACCTGGCTGACCCCGGGATCGGCGCTGTTTGCGGTGGCCTTCGTGCTGTTGACCCTGGGCTTCGGACTCTACGTCGGCAAGTTCGGCAACTACAACGCGACCTACGGCTCGCTCGCCGCCGTGGTGATCCTGCTGACCTACCTCTACCTGTCGAGCTATATCCTGATCTTCGGCGCCGAGCTCAATTCGGAGCTCGAGCACCAGACCGCGCGCGACACGACGCGTGGCCCCGAACGGCCGCTCGGCGAACGCGGCGCCTGGGTCGCCGACCACGTCGCCAAGGGCACCGACACCGGCATCGGCAATCCCGAGGCCGGGCGCGACATGGACGCCTAGCCCTCGACGCCCCATTGAACCGTGTGCGGATCGGCGCCGGTGACGAGCCGCCGCAGCGAGGCGCGCGCGAGCCGCTCGGTCTCGACCTTGCGGCGCGCAGCGGCCAGCGGCACGAGCGCGGCGGGGCGCAGGATCTCGGCGTCGTAGCCGTCGGCGACGATCACGCCGCAGCGCTCGGGCAGGAACGAGGGCGTGTCGAGCGGTCCACGATCGAGTTCGGGCGGCAGGCCCCAGTAGTAGCGATCGCAATAGTCGAGATAGTCGGGCCACTTGCCGTCGCCGAGCAGGTCGGCGCGGCTGACCTTGATCTCGACGATGATGATCCGGCCCTTGGCGTCTATGCCCATAAGGTCGGCGCGGCGACCGCAGCGCAGCGGCATCTCGGCGAGGCACCAGGTGTCGTTGCGCGCGAAAAGGCGGCAGATCCCCCGCGCGACGGCCATGGCACGGCGTTCCTCGCTACCTACCGGGTTGGCCTCAGCAGCAATGCGGTCGAGCGAAAGGGCGAGCGGGGAATCGGATTCGGCCATGCCCGTTCATAGGAACATATGGCGAACTTGGGAAGGGCCGGGATTTGCCCGGCGAGTCAGTCGTACGGAAGCGAGAGCGTCAGCAGCGCGTCGCGGGCCGCGACGAATTCGAGCCACAGCGCATGCGCGGGTGCGACCGCATCGCCGCGCGCAGCCTGGACCGCGATGAGGGCCGAGAGCCCGGGCTCCATGATGGCGGCAAGATCCTCGATGCCCTGAACCGCGAGTTCGCGGCGCCAGTGCGGCGCCTGGCCGATGGCCGCGGCAAAACCGGTCAGCGCTGCGGTCGGCGCTTCCGGCGCCAGTCCGGCGAGGGCCGCCACGATCGCCGCCGCGTCGTGCAGCGCTATCCATTTCCGGACGGCAACGTCAGGAAGGTCGCCAGGCAGCGGCAGCGCAAGCGAACCGAGCGGCGTGGCCGAATCGAAGTTGATCGGAGTCGCGTCCATGGCTGTTCGACCTAGCCATTCTTGCTTGCCAAATCGCTAAAAGCCCCTGCCTTGCTCTTGCGCGCGCTGCCAAAGCACGGTCAATTGGCCGCGAAAATACGAATTGGAGAGAGTGATGGCGATCGACGGCGGGCGGCCGGGCTTCGGTGAGCTGCGGCAGAACTGGCGGATCCTGCCGCCCTGCATGATCGGCATCATGCTCTGCTCGACCCACGGCTATTCGCTGGGGGTGATGATCCCGGTGCTCGAACGCGAGATGGGCTGGTCGCGCGCACAGACCTCGATGGGGCTGATGATCATCTCGACGATCGCGCTGGTCGCGGCGCCGCTGGTCGGCCTCGCGATCGACAAGGTCGGTCCGCGCCGCATCGCGCTCGCAGGCATTCTCGTCTTCGCCTTCGGCCTGGCCTCGCTGTCGCAGGCGACCAGCATCGAATCTTGGTGGCTGCTGTGGATCCTGCTCGGCGCGGGCAACATGCTGATCCTGCCGACGGTCTGGACCAAGGCGATCAACGGCTATTTCGACCGGAACCGCGGAATCGCGCTCGCCATCGCGCTGTGCGGCACGGGCGTGGCCGCCGCTTTCGTGCCGACACTGACCAATTGGCTGGTCGAACACTATGGTTGGCGCCAGGCCTATGTCGGCCTCGGCGTGATCGGCGCGGCGCTCACCTTCCCCGTGACCTGGCTGCTGTTCCGCATGCCCGCCGAGGGCGGCAAGGCCGGCGCCGCAGCCGAAACCCCGCGCCAGGTTCAGGGCGTCTCGGCGCGCGAAGGCTTCACCCAGCCGCGGTTCCTCAAGCTCGCCGGCGCGACCTTGCTGTTCTCGGTGACGATCTGCGCGCTGACCACCAACCTCGTCCCCGTGCTGATCGCCCGCGATCTGACCCCCGCCGGCGCCGCGGGCATCGCCGGATTGCTCGGCCTGGGCTCGATCACCGGGCGGATCGTCGGCGGCTTTCTGCTCGACCGGTTCGACGCCGCCAAGGTCGCCGCCGCGAGCGTCGCCATGCCGGTGGTCACCGTGCTGCTGCTGCTCGCCTTCCCCGGCCCCGGCGTCGCCGCGATCGCCTGCCTGATCCTCGGCCTCGCGGTCGGCACCGAGGTCGACTGCTGCGCCTATCTCGCGGCACGGCATTTCGGGCTCCGTGCCTTCGGCGCGCTGTTCGGTACGATGAACGGGCTGATGCTGTTCGGCAACGGCATCGCCCCGGTGCTGGCCAACCACATCTACGACGTGACCAAGAGCTACGACATCGTACTCTGGGCTCAGATTCCCGCCTGTCTGGGCACGATGCTGCTGTTCCTGATGCTGGGCCCCTACCCCGATCTCGATGCCGAGGACGCGCCCCACGACGCCCCACTCGCCGATCCCGCGACAGCCTGATCGGAATAGACGACATTGCGCTTGGCAATGTGCGCCGCCCTCTGCTAGTCGCACGCGGCCCGCACCCGTAGCTCAGCTGGATAGAGCGCTGCCCTCCGAAGGCAGAGGCCACAGGTTCGAATCCTGTCGGGTGCACCATATATCCGCAGATTCGGCTTTCCGCAGCGACATCGTCAGTGCGCTCGTCGGGCGCTTGTGATTTGCCCATCTCCATTGTATCAGCCGCGCCGTTCGCGATCCCAAAGATTGCGGACGCATGATCGCGCCGGTGCCTCGCAAGAGGCTTAAAACGGGAACGCGGTGAGGAAGGCCGGAGCGATCCTGCGTTTCCGAATCCGAGGCTGTCCCTGCAACTGTAAGCGGCGAGCGCGATGCACATGTGCGGACGGGTAGGATCCCGAGCCGCCAACCACTGGGCCGGACGCTAAATCATGCGAGGCCTGGGAAGGTCGTGCATCAAGCTATGACCCGCGAGCCAGGAGACCTGCCGGCGTCTGGTCGCTCTTGCCTTGGTCCAGGGGATGGCCGCGGCACGGTGTACTCCGTCTGAGCGACGAACGAGCGGCTGGGGCTGCATCGGTTTCGTGTGCCGGTTGCCCCCGGGCGTCCGGCCGGTGCACGCTGCCGACCGTTCATGAACGGCAAGCCCCTGCCCAGTGTCGTGAGACGCCGACGGGGGAGTATCATGAAGACTTTTGCACCGGCTGCTTTCGCGGCCTTCTCTCTCTGCGCGCCTGCGCTGGCCCATGCCGGCGAAGCCGATGCCACTGCCGCCGAAGGCGAAACGATCGTCGTCGTCGGCACGGTCGACCAGCTTCGCCTCAACGTTAAGACCGAAGGCGCCAGCCGCCTCAATCTCACGCCGCTCGAAACGCCGGCCAGCGTCGAGACGCTCGACGGCAATGCGATCCGCCTGCGCGGCGACCTGACCATCCAGGATGCCGCGGCCCGCGCGACGGGCATCGTCAACACCTCGGGCGTGTTCGGCTTCGGCCTCTCGTCGCGCGGCTTCACCGGCCAGAACTCGGTGATGACGCTCTACGACGGCATGCGCATGTACAACAACACGCTGACCTTCCCGGCCGATCCATGGATGGCCCAAAGCGTCGAGATCCTGCGCGGGCCGGCCTCGGTGCTCTATGGCGAAGGCGCGATCGGCGGCGCGGTCAACGTCGTGCGGCGGCAGCCTGGCGACACGCTCGAAGTGGCCGGCCGCGCCGGTGCCGCCTCGTTCGACACGTTCAACGTGGCGGCCGGTGCCGGCGGGCCGATCAACGATAGCGTCGGCTTCCGCGTCGACGCCAGCTATCGCCGTTCCGACGGCTGGATGGCGCGCGGCGAGAACAGCGCACTCGCGCTGTCGGGCGCGATCCGGTTCAAGCCCGCGAGCGATCTCAGCATCACGCTGTCGCACGACTTCAGCACGCAGAAGCCGCGCACCTGGTTCGGTGTGCCGCTGGTCAACGGCGCGCTCGACACGTCGATCCGCAAAAACAACTACAACGTAACCGATGCCGTGCTGCGCTTCCGCGACAACTGGAGCCAGGGCAAGATCGAGTGGACACCGTCCGAAGCGCTGACGATCCGCAGCACCTTCTATCACCTCTGGGCCAACAAATACTGGCAGAACGCCGAGAACGTGACCTGGGTCGCGGCGACGGCGACGAGCCCGGCGCAGATCCGCCAGTCGAGCTTCCTCGAACTCTACCATATCCAGAAGCAGACCGGGAACCGGACCACCGCCAATCTCAAGCAGAGCTTCGGCACGGTCGAGAACCAGGTCGTCGTGGGCTTCGACGTCAACCACATCAGCTACAAGAACGTCAGCAATTCGGGCAACAACGCCACGCGACTGATCAGCGTGGTGAACCCGGTGCCCGGCCTGTTCATCGATCAGCCGACCGCGACCACCAGGCCGCGCTATACCAACGTGATCCGCCAGTTTTCGGTCTTCGCCGAGGACCGGCTGAAGCTCAGCGACGAATTCTCGCTCGTCGGCGGGCTGCGCTACGACCGGCCGGAGATTACCAAGACCGACTATGTCACGGCGACGAACAACTTCACGGGCACTCCCGATGCGGTGACCTGGCGCGTCGGTGCGGTCTATCAGCCGATCCCGACGCTCTCGCTCTATGGTCAATATGCCACGGCCGCCGATCCGGTCGGCGCGCTGGTTTCGACCAGCCTCGCACAGAGCAGCTTCGACCTTTCGACGGGCCGCCAGTACGAGCTGGGCATCAAGCACGTGTTCTGGGGCGGGCGCGGCCAGTGGACTCTGGCCGCCTACGACATCGTCAAGAAGAAGCTGCTGACCTCCGACCCGCTGATCCCGACGATCCAGGTCCAGGTCGGGCAGCAATCATCGAAGGGCATCGAGGCGTCGTTCTCGCTCGAACCGATCGAGGGCGTCAGCATCTCGCTCAACGGCGCCGTGCTGCGCGCGCGCTATGACGACTTTTCCGAATCCGTCGGCGGCGTGCTGTTCCAGCGCGCGGGCAATCGTCCGACCAATGTCGCGGCGAAGACCGCCAATGCCTTCGTCAGCTGGGAAGTCCTCGAAGGCTGGGTGATCGACGGCGGCGTGTCCTATGTCGACAAGCGTTATCAGGATGCCGCGAATACACGCGTGATCCCGGCCTATACGCTGACCGATATCGGCCTTCGCTGGCAGTTCGTCGAAGCGGCGAGCGCCAGCCTGCGCGTGCGCAACCTGTTCGACGAGACCTATGTGCGCTCGACCTATGGCGCCTCGCAATGGGTGCTCGGCGATCCGCGCACGGTGGAGGCGACGATCCATGTCGCCTTCTGACGGCATCGCGATCACCGATGGGAGCGCGCCGCGGGCGCGTTCCCATACCCCTTCAACCAGAGCGCTATGGCGCGCCACCAAGCGCTTCCTCTATTTCTTCCACCGCTGGACGGGCATCGTCCTGTGCGTGTTCTTCGCAGTGTGGTTCGTTTCGGGCGTCGTCATGATGTATGTCCCGTTCCCGTCGTTCCGCGCGCCCGAGCGGATCGCGGGGGCCGTACCGATCGACTGGGCGCGGGTCAGGGTCACGCCCGATGCCGTACTCACGACCTTGCGCGAGAGTGCGTTCCCGAAAGAGATGCGGCTGGGCATGTCGGGCGACGTTCCCGTCTATCGTGTCGCCACCGCGGACGGGCGCCGCGCGATCTCGGCCGAGACCGGGCAGGAAATCCGTGCGGTCGACGCGCCGCAGGCCGGCGCGATCGCTGCGGCTTTCGTCCAGGCACCGGTCGCCTCGATCGTCGCGGTTCGTCAGGACCAGTGGGTCGTCACGCGCGCCTACAAGAAGATCGCGCCGTTCTGGCGCATTCGCCTGGCCGATCCTGCGGCAACCGACGTCTACGTCATGCAGCAGACCGGCGAGATCGTGCAGAACACCACGGCGCACGAGCGCTTCTGGAACTGGCTCGGCGCGGTCCCGCACTGGATCTACTTCGAGGCGCTGCGCGTCTATCAGGAGCCCTGGCGCCAGACCGTGCTCTGGACCTCGGGCGTGGGCATGCTCGGCGCGATCGCGGGGATCTGGATCGGGTTACTGCGGGTCCGGATCAGCAAGCGCTACAAGTCGGGATCGGTCAGCCCCTATCGCAGCTGGATGAAATGGCACCATGTCGTCGGCCTGGTCGGCGGTGTCTTCGTGGTGACCTGGGTGTTCAGCGGCTGGTTGTCGATGAGCCCCTGGGGCGGCTTCCGCGACGAGGACAAGGGTATCGCCGAGCGCTATGTCGGCGCGAAGCCGGGCTTTGCCACCACCGACCTGCGCGGCCTCGCCGGTACGGCACGCGATGCGCGCGAGCTCGAGTTCACCCATCTCGGCGGTATACCGGTCATCGTCGCCTGGCGCGATCCCGAGCACAAGCGGCTGCTCGACGGTGCAACCGCCGAGCCCATCTCGCTCGCAAAGGCGCGGATCGAAACGATCGCGCGGTCTGCGGTGACGGACGGCAAACTCATGCGGACCGAACGCCTCGAACACTACGATCGCTACTGGTACGCCACCGGTGATCCGCGTCGCGATGCGCGGTCGCTGCCCGTGCTGCGGCTCGTGTTCGACGATGCGAACCAGACCTGGTTGCACATCGATCCGGCCACGGGCCGGTTGCTGGGGCGAGCAGGATCGGGCAGCCGCTCCTATCGCTGGCTGTTCGCGGCGCTGCATAGCTTCGACCTGCCGTTCCTGCTGGAACACCGGCTGCTACGCGATCTGCTGATGTGGCTGTTGTCGGCGGCCGGACTGATCGTCTCGGTCTCGGGCGTGGTCATCGGCTGGCGTCGGTTGCGGCCCGTTCGGGGCCCCGCGCAAGCCGTTCGCCTCCCAGGCGGACGATAAGTGCGCGGGAGCGGTGGTGCCGAACCTTTCGGCACCACCGCGAAACACGATCACCGAGCCTGGCTGACTTCCTTGCGCGACAGCGACGTGGTCAGCTTGCCCTCGGCTTCGGACAGGGTCGAAGCAGGGATCGTCACGAGCTTGCCGTTGAGGATGATCTGCGCATCGCCTGCGGCATTCACGCGATAGACCGGCGCGAGGCGCTGGCCCGCGCTGGTGTAGATCATCTTGCCCGTCGTCAGGGCCGGCGCGGCGGCCGGTGCCTGGGCAAGAACCGCGACCGGAGCGCCCACGACGAACAGCGCCGCGGTTGCGGCCACGAGGAATTTACGCATCTATAGTCTCCCAACTACTTACCTAGTTTAGCAATTGATAAGCTTGCTTAGAATTTTGGGAGTGTCAATCTGTCGCGCGAGGAGATCGTTCGAGATTGGTAATTTTACGTGGTCGCGATCTTCGCTGCCCCGCGCGCTAGAGCAGCGCCGCTACGAAACTCCGATCCCGTTCCGTCGGCGTCCATACCGCTGCGACGAGCGCCTCGGCGCCGAACAGCGCGTCGAGCAGGTCCGTCGGTGCCACGGCCTGCGCGCAGGCCAGCAGTTTCTCTGCAAGCGGATCCTCGACCGCGCCGTTGTCGCCGCGGATATGCCGCAGCCAGCCGGCGAGCGCTATAAGGATCGCGGGACATTCGACCCCGCGATGCTGATGATGCGCCAGCGTCTCCAGCCAGCGCTGCGGGACCTTCTGGCTGCCGTCCATCGCGATCTGCGCTAGGCGGTGTTCGAGCGAGGGGTTGGCGAAGCGCGCCAGCAGTTCGGTGGCATAGGCTTCGAGATCCTGACCCGGTGCCGGTGTCAGGCTCGCTGCGGCTTCCTGCCGCATCAGCCGCTCGAGCAGTGGGCGGATCGCCGGATCGGCTACGGCCTGGTGAACGAAGACGTGCCCGCGACCCAGACCGAGATAGGCCAAGGCCGAATGCGCGCCGTTGAGCATCCTGAGCTTTGCGGTCTCGTAAGGCGCGACATCGGCGACAAGTTGGGCGCCGACCTTGTCCCAGGCCGGGCGGCCCTGGGCGAATCGATCCTCAATCACCCACTGGCTGAACGGCTCAGTGACGACCGCGGCCGCGTCGGACAGGCCGAGCAGCCTCTCCGCCGCGGCAACGTCGTCCGCAGTGGTAGCGGGGACGATGCGATCGACCATCGTGCCGGGGAACGTGCATTCGTCGGCGATCCAGCGGGCGAGATCGGCGTCGGTGCGCGCGGCATGTTCGCCGAGCAGCCGACCGAGCTGGCCGCCGTTGTCGGCGAGGTTGTCGCAAGACAGCAGGGAGAGCCCCGGCAGGCCCGTGGCCCTGCGCCGCGCAAGGCCTTCGGCGAGGTAACGGTAGATCGATCCCTCGCCCGCGAGCGTGGGATCGAGCCTGCCGTCAGCGGCGCGACCATAGCCCTTCTCGGTGATCGTGAAGCTGGCGATCTTCGTCGCCGGCGCGGCGAGCAGGGCGACCACCGCTTCGGGATCCTGCGGCGCGACCAGCACCTGACGGACAGCGCCAACCACGCGCACCCGCGGCACCGCGGCGGAGCATTCGGTCACGCTGTAGAGCCCGTCCTGCGGGTTCATCTGCTCGGCCACCCCAGCCGAGCGCAGCGAGACGCCGGCGATCGCCCAGTCGCGCCCATGCTTGGTGTCGGCGCCGCCCTCCATCGCCCGGTCGGTGTACCAGGCCTGGTGCGCGCGGTGGAACGCGCCGATGCCGAAATGGACGATGCCCGTCGCCTGCGCCGCACGGTCATAGCCGAAGCGCGTCACCTCCGGCGTGAGCCGGTCCAGCGTCATTTCGGACAGGCGAGTCACAGCCGATAGGCCTGCTTGGCGAGATTGTAGGCGAGGTCCTGTGCGAGTTCGGCCGCCTCCCAGTCCTCGAGGCGATGTTCGAGCACGAGTTCGGCCAGGAAGCCGCAGTCGATCCGGCGCGCAAGGTCATGCCGCGCGGGAATCGAGAGGAAGGCGCGCGTATCGTCGTTGAAGCCGACGGTGTTGTAGAAGCCCGCGGTCTCGGTGGTCGCGCGGCGGAAGCGGCGCATGCCCTCGGGGCTGTCGTGGAACCACCAGGCCGGGCCGAGCTTGAGGCACGGATAGTGCCCCGCGAGCGGCGCCAGTTCGCGCGCGTAAGTGCTCTCGTCGAGCGTGAAGAGGATGATCGACAGGCCCGGCGCATTGCCGAAGCGGTCGAGCAGCGGCTTGAGCGCGTGGACATATTCGGTGCGCATCGGGATATCCGCGCCCTTGTCGCGGCCGAAACGCGCGAAGACATCGGCATTGTGGTTGCGGAAGGATCCCGGGTGGATCTGCATGACCAGCCCGTCCTCGACGCTCATCGCCGCCATCTCGGTCAGCATCTGCGCGCGGAACAACTCGGCCTCGGCCGCGGTGAATTCGTCCGCAGACACCTTGCGGAACAGGGCTTCGGCCGCAGCCGGGGCCAGGTCCGCGGTCTGCGCGGTCGGATGGCCGTGATCGGTCGAGGTCGCGCCCATGCCCGCGAAGAAGGCTCGGCGTTGGCGGTGGGCGGCGAGATAGCCCTGCCACGACAGCGCGTCCTCGCCGGTCAGCTCCGAGAGGCGCACCAGATTGTCCCTGAAGCCCTCAAACTCGGGATCGATTACGGGATCGGGACGATAGGCGGTGACGACCTTGCCCTGCCAACCCCCGGGACGCTGGTTCTCGGCGTGCACGGCAGCATGATGTTCGAGCGT
The DNA here is from genome assembly GCF_037482895.1 of Novosphingobium anseongense. Taxonomy (NCBI): domain Bacteria; kingdom Pseudomonadati; phylum Pseudomonadota; class Alphaproteobacteria; order Sphingomonadales; family Sphingomonadaceae; genus Novosphingobium; species Novosphingobium anseongense. The sequence goes on from NZ_JBBHJZ010000002.1 coordinate 181,983, forward strand.
GTCGAGCGGGCTCTCGGTCGTGGCGATCACTTCGATGTTGAATCGGTCGAACAGCGCACGCGGCCGGAAAGCCTCGGTGGCCAGCGCCGCGGTGATCGTGTCGAAATAGAGGTCCGAAGTTTCGGCCTCGAGCCGCACCGCGATGCCGAAGGCTTCCGCAAAAACCCAGTCGAGCCAGAACGACGAGGGCGTGCCGCGGAACAGATGATAGCGCTCGGCGAAGAGGCGCCAGGCTTCGCGAGGATCGGCGCGGCCAGCCTTGCCGATGCCCAGCGCTTCGAGCGCGACGCCCTGCGAATGGAGCATACGGAAGACGTAGTGGTCAGGCCGCAGCAGCAGATCGGCGGCGTTGCCGAAGGTCTCGTTGCGCGCGAACCACGAAGGATCGGTATGACCATGCGGGCTGACGATCGGCAGGCCGGCAACGGCGGTATAAAGCTCACGCGCGACGGCGCGGGTGGCCGGATCGGCGGGCAGCAGCCGGTCGGGATGCAGCGTAAGCGGACGAGACATCGCGATTCAGCGCGTCGCCTGGGTATAACGCGCGCGCTTGGCGGCCACAGCGCGGCGCGCCTCCTCTACCGCCTTTTCTTCGGTCGCGAAGAGCAGGCTGTCGAGCACGGCGGCGAGATGCGTCCGCATCGCCGCGCGGGCTATCGCCGGATCGCGCGCGCGCAACGCCTCGAGCACGGCCGAATGCTCCTCGATCACGGGTTTGACGTTGGCCGTGCGCGCCTTCTCGTGCAGCAGCGCGGCTTCGGGCGAGGTGTAGCGCAGTTCCCAGAGCCGCTCGATCGTCTCGAGCACCGCATGATTGCGCGTCGCCCTGGCAATGGCGAGGTGGAACGCGCGGTCGGCCTTGTCCGTACCGCCAGGGTCCTGATTCTCGCGCGCGATCTCGCGGACCAGCTGCTCGATCTCGGCGATCTCTTCGTCGCTGATCTGCGTGGCGGCGAGCGCGGCCGCCTCGCCCTCGAACAGCAGGCGCGCTTCGGTCAGTTCGAAAGCCGTGATGTTGAACCCGGCGATATCGCCCTTGCCCGGCAGGCGCATGACATAGGCGCCCGAACCGATGCGGACTTCGACCAGCCCCTGCACTTCGAGCGCGATGATGGCCTCGCGCACGGTCGGGCGGCTGACATTGTGCTGCTGCGCCAGCTCGCGCTCGGCCGGAAGCCGGCTGCCGACGGGATAGGCGCCCGACGCCAGCTCGGCGATCAGCTTGCGCGCGAGGTCCTGGTACAAGCGGTCGTTCGAACGTGAAGCGAAATCCTGCATCTTGCTTTCCATTGGCCTGACCAATATGGGCATGACAGTCAGCCACGAAGGCGTCAAGCCCGAGCCCGCTGCTCGGCACATCAGCGAAGCGGAGTTCTCCTAGGATATGAAGATCACGGCAGCCAGGGTCATCGTCACCTGCCCGGGACGCAATTTCGTGACCTTGAAGATCGAAACCGATCAGGGCGTCTACGGAATCGGCGACGCTACGCTGAACGGGCGCGAACTGTCGGTCGTGTCCTATCTGCAGGATCACGTCGCGCCCTGCCTGATCGGCATGGACCCGCGGCGAATCGAGGACGTGTGGCAATATCTCTATCGCGGCGCCTATTGGCGGCGCGGGCCGGTGACGATGCGCGCGATCGCCGCGGTCGACGTCGCGCTGTGGGACATCAAGGCCAAGATGGCGAACATGCCGCTCTACCAGCTTCTCGGTGGGCGCAGCCGCGACGGCGTGATGGTCTATGGCCACGCCAACGGCAGCGATATCGCCGAGACGGTCGACGCGGTCGGCCAATACATCGACATGGGCTACAAGGCGATCCGTGCGCAGACCGGCGTGCCCGGCATCAAGGACGCCTATGGCGTGGGCCGCGGCAAGCTGTTCTATGAGCCCGCCGACGCGGCGCTGCCCTCGGTCACCGGATGGGACACGCGCAAGGCGCTGAACACGGTGCCCAAGCTGTTCGAAAAGCTGCGTGAAACTTACGGCTTCGACCACCACCTGCTCCACGACGGCCATCACCGCTACACCCCGCAGGAAGCCGCGAACCTCGGCAAGATGCTCGAGCCCTATCAGTTGTTCTGGCTTGAGGACGTCACCCCGGCCGAAAACCAGGAAGCCTTCAAGCTGATCCGCCAGCACACGGTGACGCCGCTGGCCGTAGGCGAGATCTTCAACACGATCTGGGATGCCAAGGACCTGATCCAGAACCAGCTCATCGACTATATCCGCTGCACGATCGTCGGCGCCGGCGGCGTCACGCATCTCAAGCGCATCGCCGATCTCGCCAGCCTCTACCAGATCCGCACGGGCTGCCACGGTGCCACCGATCTCTCACCTGTCACGATGGGCACGGCGCTGCACTTCGATACCTGGGTGCCGAATTTCGGCGTGCAGGAATACATGCGCCACACCGAAGAGACCGACGCGGTCTTCCCGCACGACTATACCTTCGAAAAGGGCGAGCTGTTCTGCGGCGAAACCCCGGGCCACGGCGTCGACATCGATGAGAAGCTGGCCGCGAAATATCCCTACAAGCCCGCCTACCTGCCGGTCGCCCGGCTCGAGGACGGGACGATGTGGAACTGGTGAGAGGAAACAGGACATGACGCGACGTACCGGCATCGCGCTGGTGGCCTTCCTGGCCGCCGGCATCACGGCCCCCGCGCTCGGCGCCGGCCAGCGGAGCTCCGGCCTGTCCTCGCTACCGGCGACGGGTACGGTCGACCCGCGGTTCCTGTCGTACAACATCGAGATGGCCGAGGTTACCGGCGGCAACTTCTGGAAGCCCTACAGCGCCCCGCCGGCCGGCGGCCCGAAGGCCTATCGCGGACCGATCGATCTCGATTCGGCCAAGCTGCGCCATCTCGCCGCGGCGCTCGCGCCGGCCTATGTCCGCTACAGCGGCACTTGGGCCAACGCGACTTGGTTCACCGATGCCGAAGCGGCCCCGGCCAAGGCGCCCGCGGGCTTCGACACCGTGCTGACCCGCCAGCAGTGGCGCAGCGCGGTGAGCTTCGCCAAGGCCTCGGACGCGAAGATCGTCACCTCCTTCGCCTCGAGCCTGGGCACGCGTGACGCGGCTGGCGTATGGCAGACCGACACGGCGGCGCGCTGGCTGGCCTATACCCGGCAGATCGGCGGCACGATTGCCGCGGCCGAGTTCGTCAACGAGCCCAGCGTGATCCAGCTGACCCAGCCGCCGAAAGGCTATACGCCCGAAGACTATCGCCGCGACTATGCTCGCTTCGTCGGCTGGATCCGCAAGGCCTCGCCGCAAACGCTGATCGTGGCACCGGGCACGGCCGAACTCGCCGAACCCGCGCGCAGCATCATGCGCAAGTCGCAGACCGTATGGGAAAACGAACAGCTGCTGGCACTCGATTCGCCCAAGCCCGACGTGTTCTCCTTTCATTTCTACTCCGCCATCTCGCTGCGGTGCGGCGGCGCGATGATGGGCTCGGCGCTAGCCAAGGCGGCGAGCCCGGCCCTGCTCGATTCAGTGGACGCGGCAATCGCCCTGGTCACGCATGACCGCGACCGCCTCGCCCCCGGCAAGCCGATCTGGAACACTGAGAGCGCCGAAGGCGCCTGCGGCGGCAACCCCTGGGCGGCGACGTTCGCCGACAGCTTCCGCTTCGTCGACACGCTGGGCCGCTCGGCCCGCCAGGGCGTGCGCGTGTTCATGCACAACACGCTCGCCGCCTCCGACTATGCGCTGCTCGACGAGAAGGACTTCTCGCCGCGTCCCAACTACTGGGCAGCGGTGCTATGGAAGCGGACCATGGGCACGACCGTGCTGGCGCCGCCCGTCACGCCCAGCCCCGAGTTCCGCGTCTATGCCCACTGCCTGCCCGGAAAGAAGGGCGGCGTCGGCCTGGCGGCGGTGAACGTGGGCGATACCCCCCAGCAGATCGCCGTCGGCCCCCGCGCGCAGGCCTGGGTGCTGACCGCGCCCGCGATCGATAGCAAGGCGCTGTTGGTCAACGGCCAGGCGCCAAGCCTCTCGGCCAACGGCAGCCTTGCCGGCCTCGACGCCGTGCCCGCCGCAGGCAGCCTGACGGTGCCCGGCAAGGGCATCGTCTTCGTCGCCGTGGCAGGCGCCGGCAACCGCGCCTGCCGCTGAGCCGATGGCGCGGATCGTCTGCATCGGCGAAGGCATGCTCGAGCTCTCGCGCCGGGAGCCGGCCTCACGGCTCGGCTATGGCGGGGACACTCTCAACACCGCTATCCACCTCGCGCGTGCCGGACATGATGTCGCGTATCTGACCGCGCTCGGGGTCGATCCTTTCAGCGCGGAGCTGAAAGAACAGTGGCAAGCCGAAGGAGTCGACACTGGCCTGATCCTGACACATCCCACGCGACAGGCAGGGCTTTATGCGATCACCACCGATGCCTCGGGCGAGCGGAGCTTCACCTACTGGCGTGACACCAGCGCTGCGCGGGAGATGTTCGCTCTGCCCGGAACGAGCCGCGTGCTGGCACAGGCCGAGGAGGCGGACCTCATCGTCTTTTCGCTGATCACGCTCGCGATCCTCCTGCCCGAAGACCGCGCCAAGCTTCTCGCGCTCGCCGACCGCGCACATATGCGCGGCGGCCGCGTTGCGTTCGACGGGAACTACCGCCCCCGCCTGTGGCGGAGCTTGACCGAAACGCGCGAGGCGCGTGACGCAGCCATCGCGCTTGCGGATATCGGCCTGCCGACGCTGGAAGACGAGACCAGACTATCAGGCGAAGCCGACGCCGAAGCGGTGGCGCGCCACTGGACGGCCTTGGGTTGCGCGGAAACCATCGTGAAGCTCGGCGCTGAGGGCTGCCGACTGCCCGACGGCACGGTTTCTGCACCCGAGCGCGTACTCCAGCCCATCGACACCAGCGGCGCCGGGGATGCCTTCAACGCCGGCTATCTCGACGCGCGCCTCAAAGGCGCTCCGATCGCGGAAGCAGCCCGCGCCGGCCACGCGCTCGCCGGCTGGACGATCATGCGCCCGGGGGCAATCCCGGCAGGCGATCCTCGGGCCGCTTCCTGAGCAGGCCCCACAAGACCGCCGCCGCCAGCAGATCGAGCGCGGCCAGGGCGACGAACAGCGGATTGTAGCCGAACAGGTCGGCGCTCTTGCCGATCGCAAACGTGAACAGCATCCCGCCGATCCAGGCGGCCGACCCGGCCATCCCGGTCGCCGTCGCCACCGTGCGGCTGTCGAACAGGTCCGACCCCAAGGTCACCAGCGCGCCGTTGAGCAACTGATGCGCGAAACCGCCGACGCAGAACAGCGCGATCGCCATGCCCGGCGAACCGGCCAGGCCGATGCAGGCCGGCCCGATCATGCAGACCGCGCCCAAGGTCATCGTGACCTTGCGTGAGGTGACGAGGCTCGCGCCCCGGCGCATCAGCCAGGGCGGCAGCAGGCCGGCGGCGAGCGAGCCGAAATCCGCGGCGAGGAAGGGCAGCCAGGCCCAGAGCGCGATCGCCTTGAGATCGAGCTTCCACACCGCGACAAGGTAGAGCGGGATGAAGAAGTTGAAGGTCTGCCAGGCCGGCTCGGCCAGGAAACGCGGCAGGGCGATCGCCCAGAACCCGCGCGAGCGCAGCACTTCCTTGCGGGTCGCCGGCTTGTCGGCCAGATCGTCGCGGCTGCGGCCGAGCTCGATATAGGCGCGTTCTTCGGCCGAGAGACGCTTGTGCTGCGCGGGCGTGCGATAGCCGAACCACCAGAGCGCGGCCCAGGCGAGGCTCAGCGCGCCGGTGACGAGGAAGGCCTCCTGCCAGCCCCACCAGAGGATGCAGAAGGCGACGAGCGGCGGCGCAATCATGTTGCCCAGGCTCGTGCCCATCTGGAAGCCGCTGGTCGCCAGCGGCCGCTCACGCGGGGGGAACCATTCGGACACGGCCTTGGCCCCTGCCGGGATCGCCGCCGCCTCGGTGGCACCGAGCAGGCCCCGGAACAGGGCGAGGCTCGGCCAGCCGACCGCGAAGGCGTGCGCCATGTTCGCCAGCGCCCAGCCTACGGCGAAGAGGAAGAAACCGAGCCGCGTGCCCAGCGCGTCGAGCACCGAGCCCGCGACGGTCTGCATCACCGTGTAGCTCGCCTGGAAGGCGAGCACGACCCAGGAATACTCCTCGGTCGACATGCTGAACTCGGCCTGCAAGGTCGGTGCCGCGACCGACAGCGTCGAGCGCGCGAGGTAGTTGAGCACCGTGCCCAGGGTCACGAGGCCGATGATCCACCAGCGCAAGTGCTTGATCGTGCGCATCAGCGGTGCGCCTGCACGAAGCGCGCGCCTGCCGCGGCCGCCGCGAGGCCGTCGGGCGGGGAATCGACCTCGATATAGCCGACCGCGGCGGTCAACCGGCGAATGCGCGGCAGCAGCGCCGCATAGTCCATCTCGCCCGCGCCGACGACGACGGCATGATCCGTCGTGCTCTTGCCGCGCTTGCGGTCGATGTCCTTGAAATGCATCGAGCTGACGCGCGGTCCGAGCCGGCCCAGCAGCTCGAGCGGCGCGACGCCCCCGTACCAGCACCAGGCGAGGTCGAGCTCGATCGCCAGATCACCCGGGGCGATGCTGCGCAGGATGATGTCGAGCGGGCTCTCACCGCCGTCGAGCGGCATCAGGTCCCACCAGTGGTTGTGATAGGCCAGGGTCAAACCCGCGGCGCGGCACTTGGCGCCGAGGGCTGCCAGTTCGGGCAGCCAGGCGTCGAAAGCCGCGCGTGTGGCCACGCCGAGCCGTCCGGATATGAATGGCGGGGCTGCGCTCATGGCGATGACCTTGGCGCCGATCGCCACGGCATCGCCGATCTGGCGATCGAGATCGGGACGCACCGGCGGCAGGCGGACAACGCCCACTTCGAGCCCGGCGTCGCGCACCATCCGCGCCTTGTCTTGCGCCGAGGGTTCGCGACTTCCGCCGCCGTAACCGGCCAGGCGGAAGCCGAAGTGGCTGTAGCCCATCGCCGCGATCGCACGGAGCGTACCGGAATAGTCGCGGCCGAGTTCCTTCATGATCGTGATATCGGCGAGGCCGAGAGCGGCACGTCCGCGCGCCGATGCTGCAAAAACGGCGGAAGGCAGGGCGCTAGCGGCGGACAGGCCGAGTCCGCCGCGCAGCAGTTCACGACGACCAACGATCACAGAACCCTCCCAAAAATTGGTCAGGCCACCTATCCAGCCGGATCGCTCGCTGTCAATTCAATCGTCGCTTCAGCGCCGCGCAGCGCAGGCCTGCTTGCCGGAAATCGCCGCCCAATCGATCGCCGCTTCGAGCAGCGCCACATGGTGCGGTTCTGAATAAGTCTCGGGCCGATGGCCGATCGCCGAATAGAACATGCGGCCCTTGCCCACGCAGTTGGTCCAGGCGATCGGATGATCGTCACCCATGCGCAGGTTCTGGTTCATCATGCCCACGGGCTTGTAGCTGCTTTCGTCGAGCGTCGCGATCACCGTCGCGCCGATCGTGCGCGGGTTGGTGCGGAACGAATACCATTCGTCGTTCATCGTCCATTCGCGCGGCAGGCCGCGTGCGGCGGGATGATCGGGCGCCTGGACGATCACGCGCGCGTCCTGGAACTGCGGCGCCATCGGGTGGCCGATGAAGCGCGCACCGAGCAGACGGTCGGCATACCAGTCCCAGAAATAGATGAAATCGCCGGCGCTGCCATGCATGCCGACATAGGCTCCGCCCTTTTCGATCCAGGTCTGGAAAGCACGGCGCTGCGACAAGGTCAGGACGTCGCCGCTGATGTTATTCCAGATCACCGCATCGAACTGACGCAAAGTCGCCGGGTTGAAGGCGCCGCCTTTGTCGGTGACGACGAAAGCCCAGCCCTTGCGCTCGGCCATCGCGGTCAGTGCCGCGCGCGCGGCATCGACCGAAGGCCCGTCGCGGAAGCCGTTGATCTTCTCGAACAGCAGCAGCCGCGGCTTGCCCTTGGGCAGATCGAAGCGCGGCACGTCGTTGTCGTAGCGGGCGCAACGCGCGACCTTGTCGGCGGCGGTGACCGGCAGCTTTTGCAGTTCGGCATCGATCGCGGGCAGCGCCTCGGCCTTGATCCCGGTCATCGCGCCGCCTTCGCGCAGGCTCAGGATAGCCGCGAAGGTCGGCGGCGTGGTGCCGGCAAAGCGCGGCGGCAGCTTAGAAAAGCGGCCCGGCGCTGCTTTCTCGAGCACGGCCTTGGCCGCGGGGCTCAGCATGATGTCGACCAGTGGTGAGTCGACCGAGAACGGCGCATCGCGCAAAGGGCAGTCGGTCACGGGGCGGGCGGTGGCAGGCTGCGCCACACCAGCGACCATCGCGGCGGCCAGAACCAGGCCGGCAAATGTCTTCATAGTCTCTCTCCCGCCGCCGAGCGTCAGGCGCGCTCGGCCTCTATTTCTTCGAGGCTCTTGCCCTCGTTACGCGGGGCACCGAGCCAGCCGATGATAGCGCTAACTAGCAAGAACCCGACGAGTATCCAAGCCAAGGTGTGAAAGCCCGTCGCGGTCAGCATCGGCACGAAGAAGCTGAACACGCCGAGGCCGATGCGCACGACGGCGAAGGTGACGCCCTGGGCGGTCGAGCGCAGCAGGGTCGGGAACAGTTCGGCGCTCCACAGCTGGAAGAACGACTGCGCGCCGAAGCCCATGGCCGTCGCCATGATAACGATATGCACCACGGCGACCGGGCCGGTCAGCGGCAGCACCGCGAGCAGGGCCATGCCACCCACCTGCATCAGCGCCGAGACCAGGAACAGCGCACGCTGGTTGACCTTGTCCGACAGCTTCATGAAGACGAACCAGATCGACACGATGCCGAGCCCGAAAGTCAGGGCCTGCAGCGCGACGCTGGCCTGCTGGCTCTGCCCGCCGACGGTGCGCAGGATGTAGGGGAAGAAGAAGCCGTTGGTGCCCGCCCAGAGGTTCCAAAAGCCATACATGCCGATGAGGAACAGCATCGACTTGAGGTACTTCGGTTGGAGCAACTGCCGCCAATCGGATCTCTCGGCATGATCGTCAGCCGCGCGGGCTTCTTCCCAATAGCGCGATTCGCGCATGCGTGAACGCAGCAAGGTCAGGACCAGCGCGAGCACCAGCAGGTGCCCGAAGATGAAGCGGATGCCGAGCAGGCCAAAGGGCGCGAGGATCAGCCCCAGGGTCAGCACCACGACGGGCCCGAGATACCAAAGGATCTGCGCGATGCCGCTGTAGCGCGCGCGTTCGCGCTTGGGCGCGATCTCGGCGATCAGCGACCATGAGGCGGGGATGTCGGCTCCCACCGCGAGGCCGACGAGGACGAAGCCGAGCACGATCATCCACGGCGCCGACGCGAAGGTCAGCCAGGCCATGCCGAAGGCGTAGAACAGCATGTCATACTGGTAGATGCGCTTGCGCCCGAACCGGTCGCAGAGCACGCCGCCGATCAGCGCGCCGACGCCGGCCGAGATCGCATTGGCGCTGAAGGCGCCGATCAGGCCGATCGTCGTCGGGGTCATGCTGTAGAGTTCGGCCCAGAGCGCGAGCGCGGCCGAACCGGCGACAATCGAACCCGCGTCGATATAGTTCGCGAGGCCTGCCAGAATGGAATCGCGCATCGGCGACGGCCCCGCCTGCGGTGCGTCTAGCGTAGGGGCGATCGCCTCGGCCTGCTGCATTCCATCATCCCCGAATGATCTTTTTCGATCGATTATGCTCGAAATAGATCGTTAGCGGGAACGCTGCCGCGTGGCAACCGCATCACTTCACGACGACACGAACCCGGCCGAGGTTATCGATGCGCGTGTAGGGGGTGGCGGCGTCGCCCTGGCGTTGCGACACGCCGCGCAGGCCCGCGAAATAGGTCCCCGGCTTGTCGTAGCGGTAGGTCGTGGTGACGGTGGCCTGCTTCGCGCCACGCCGGACCGGCGAGGTCCGGGCGAAATTGCCGGTCCCCTCGAGGTCCCACTCGGCCGCGACCACCGAGCCCGCGCCAGGCGGCACCGCGATCGTGCCGCGGAACGAGACCGTCTGCCCGGCGGCGATCTCGACCTTGTCCGATCCCGCAACGCGCAATGTCACCACGGGCTGGATGCCGTGACGCTGAGCCGCGGCAGGCGGAACGACGACCTGGCCCTTGTCGATGCGGTAAGCGGTCGAGGCTGGCGGCGGCGTGCCCTTCTCCACCCAGGCCGCGAGATCGCTGAGCGCCTGCTGCAGCACGGATACGTAACTGACCACCCGGCTTGAGGCCTCGGTCGTCGGCTCGTCGCCGTGCAAGGCGTGATCGCTGTACCAGAGGCGGAAGTTCTGGTCGGTCTTGGCGCCGAGATGGTCCTTAACCCGCGCGCGGTACCAGTCGGCCTGCCAGGGCATGGCCTCACGATCCCAGAGCGAGGCGGCGACGATCATCTTGCCCTCGAAGCGGCCGGTCTGCAGCGAGCCCGAGGTCGACTTCACGAACAGCGGGCCGAGCAGCATGGGTCGCTGCGGATAGATCGGCGTACCGTCGGGCTTGCGGAATTGGTCCCAGACCGCGAAGTCGGGTCCGGGCACCTGGTGGCGGTGATAAGTCTCCATCGCCAGGAAGTTCGAATTGTCGACCGTGACCGCGTCGCCGGCCTTGACCAGATCGACCGCGCGCGGATCGGTGACGCCGAGCAATACGGCATCGCCGTCCAGCGTGCTCAACATCAGCTTCTTGCCCTTGGCCGCGCCGCTCGAGACGACGAGTTCGCCGCCGAGAAAATAGACCGGCGGCGGCATGCTGCTCAGCCGGAAGCCGACGACCTTGTCCGCTTCCGCGGGCGAGCCCTTGTAGGCGGTGTCGACCCCGCCGCGGTTGTTCGCCGCGAAAGGATCGGTGCTCAGCCCCAGCCGCGCGGCCTCGGCGGCGGTGATCGGCGCGGCCACCGTCGACTGGAACTGGACGCGGTCCCTGGTGAAGTATTCGGGATGATCGTGCCCGAGATAGCCGGGCTTGGTCCAGAAGTCGGTGAAATAGCCCGGATCGGCCAGGGCGACGCCGCCATAGAGCGCGGCGAAGCCGTGCAGGCCCATGGTCCTGTAGCCGAACCAGCTTTGCATCGGGAAACCCATCTGCTCGATCTCGCGCAGCACCGAGGCCTCGTAGGGCGTCAGCCCGGCATAGGGATCGCCGCTGCCGCCCGGCTCCATCGCATCGATGATGCCGGGAAACCTGTCACGCAGCACGCGCAGCGCCTGCATGCGCACGGTGAACATGTTGGGGATCGCCATCGTCGAGCCCGGGACATAGGGTACGACCCCATCCCAGACACCGCGGGTGTTCTCGATCGAGCCGATCGTGCGATAGGCGCCGCCGCTGCCGCCATAGGCATAGCCGTAGGGCCGCTTGCCGCCGTACATCTCTAGCGCGACCTTGCGCGAATAGGCGGCCGCCGCGGCATTGGCGCGATAGGCGGTGATGGTCGGATCGGACAGCGCGAGCGAACCCCTGGCGAGGTCGATCTTGCCACCACCGTTGGTCTCGATGAAATAGGCACCGGCGGCAATCGCCGAACCGATCTTGTTGTATTCGCCGGCCGGCATCGCCTGAGCCAGGTTCTCGTTGTCGGGCACCGGGGTGATGTGCTGGAAGAAGCGGCCCTGGTACTGGCCCTTGGCCGGGAAATAGAACGAGAAGCGTGTGTCGGTGCCCTTGAAGCCGCCGTGGACGTAGCGGTGGCGCACGGGTCCGTCGCGCCATTCGTCGACATCGATGTAGGGTTGCGCAAAGAAGGGGTCGCTGTCGGGCGAATAGAGCGCGGGCGCGGCGCGGCCCGGAGCGGGCTTGGGGGCCGAAGCGGGCGTGGGGGCCGGGTGGGCCTGAACGGCCACGCAGATGCCGCCCAGCGCCAAAGAAAACGCCAGCCCCCGGGCCAGCGCGCGCATGCTCAGCATTCCCATTCTCCCTATCCCGATAGTCTGCAGGAAGGCCCGCCGCGCACCGCGCAGGGGCCTCCCCATATGGCGGATCAGAACTTCTTCGAAACGCCGAGCACGAACATCCGGCCCAAGGTGAAGCCGTTGGCATAGCCGTTGTCGGCAGGGCCGGTCAGGAACGAGACCGGCGGATCCTGGTCGAACACATTGTTGACGTTCAAGGTGAAGCTCAGGTCCTTGAGTGCCGTGGCGTCGCTCTTGACCTCGTATTTGAAGAACAGGTTGATCACGTTGAACGCCTTGATGCGGGTCTGCACCGGGACGCTCGCCGTCGGCGTGATGGCGTAGCCGCCGCTGTGGTTCCAGGTGACCTGGGTCCGCAGATCGCCGATGTCGATGCCGGCGATCGCCTGCAGGAACAGCTTGGGGCCATCGTCCCTCGCCAGCAGATCGACGACCGGCGCGGTCGGCGTTACCTGCGACTTGCGCTGGAGCTGGTAGTTGACGTTGACGGCGAAATCGACGCCGCCGAAGCCCGTCGCGGTCGCATAGTTCAGCGATCCGTCGAGCCCGCCGACCTTGAGCGTGCCGTAGTTGTTGGTGCGGAAATCGACGGTCTCATAGACCAGGCGCGTGCCGATCAGCGGATTGATCACCGCCGCGCCGTTGGGCGCCAGCGCCGCGAAGGCGTTGAGCTGCGCCGCGCTCAGCCCGGCGACGCTCGTCGTGATGTTCGCGCCGAAGTTGGCGAAGATCTGCGAGTTGACGACAGGGGTCGAGAGGATGTCCTTGAACACCACGCGGTAGTAGCTGAGGCTGGTCTTGAGTCCCGGCACGAAGGGCAGGTCGGCGTCGAAGCCGACCGACCAGGTATCGGCCTTCTGCGGCTTGAGATTGGCCGCCGAGCCCTGCAGCGCGATCGTGTAGGAACCGGGCGCCGGCGTGTCGCCGGGGCGCGTGAAGGCGACGAAGGGGAAGGCGTTGATCGTGTTCGACAGCGAGCCCAGCTGATCGAGCGGCGTCGGCGCGGTGAACGAGGTCCCCCAGTTGCCGCGCAGCGAGAGCCAGTCGACCGGCTTGAACGTGGCACCGAGCTTCGGATTGAAGGTGTGCCCGAAATCGCTGTAATCGTCATAGCGACCCGCGGCCGAGACCACGAGCGAGGGTCCGCTGCCGCCGATCAACGGCACGTTTATCTCGCCGAACACCGACTTGACGCTGCGATCGTAGCTGATGAACGGGAAGCGGCTCAGCGATCCGATGGCGATGTCGGTCTGATAGCGCTTCTGGAAGCTGTCGTGCATGTATTCGGCGCCGATCGCCATGCGCACGTCGCCGCCGGGCAGTTCGAACAGCTTGCCGTCGGCGATCAGGCGCAAGTCGAGCAGTTCATCTCGCGCCTGGCCGGCGATCTCGTTGTTCATGATCGACGAAATGACCGCGGGATTGGTCTGCGCGAGATTGAACGGATTGAACGCCGTCGCGGTGGTCGTCCCCGCCCCGGCCGCGTTGAGACGCGTGGTGTTGGCGTCGATCAGCTCGAATCCCGAATTGCTGCGGCTGTAGTTGAACAGGCCGCGCACTTCCCAGTCGCCGCCGAGCTTCTTGGCGAGTTCGACATTGGCGCCCCATTCCTGGAGCAAGGTCTTCTGCTGCTTGCTGGCCGTGCCGAGCAGCGGCGCGAAGCTGAAGTCGACGGTTTCGCTGTTGGTGCAGAAGTTCGGCGTGCCGAAGCAGGTCGCCGGTCCGAGCGCCGCGCCGGCGGGGGCGATGGCGAAGGGGTTGTTGGGGCTGATCGTCACCGTTCCGAGGCTCGGTGCGGTGCCCAGCGTCGAGCGACGGCTGAAGAAGCCGCGCGCGGTGATCGTCGTGGTGTCGTCGAGCTCCTGATAGAGCCCGGCCATCGCGCCGTGACGCTCGGCCGCGGGAACGATCGCCGTGTTGGTCAGCTCGTCGCACCGGTTCGGCGTGCCGGCGACGAGGCTGGCTCCGGTGGCACCGGCGCGGTACGGATAGGTGACTTGCGAGACCAGCCCGCCGCCGAAGGCGGCCGGCAGATTGGTCGCGATGTTGATGTTGGGCACGGCGCACTGCGTGCTGCGGCCCGGATAGACGCCGTTGACCGGCGCCACCGAATAGTTCGACCGGCGGATGAAGTCGCGGTCGCCGCCGAACAGCGCGCGGTTCTTGGTATAGGTGTAGGACACCCAGAGCGAGCCCGAGCCCCAGTCCTTGCCCGCGGTCGCGCTCGCGTCCCACTGCCAGTAATCGTCGGCGATGCCGTAGTGCGCGTCGGCCTTGAGGCCGTCGAACCGCTTGCGCGTGACGAAGTTGATCGTGCCCGCGACCGCGTCGCTGCCATAGGTCGCCGAGCCGCCCTCGGTCGCCACGTCGACGCGCTCGATCGCGCCGGTGGGGATGACGTCGGGATCGGTCGAGGCCTGCGAGACACCGGCCGACGCGATGCGATGGCCGTCGATCAGGATCAGCGTGCCCGAGCTCGAGGCATTGTTGGGCGAGATCCGGCGGATGTTCGGGCGCGAGACCTGGAACTGGTTCACCGCGATCGCGAGATCGGCGGCCGGCACGTTGTTGAAGTAGTTGGTGACCTGCGGGATCGTCGCCAGCAGCTCGTTAGAGGTCAGCGAGGCCGTCTGCTCGAGCTTCTCCTGTCCGATCGCGATCGTGTTCGATCCGACGGGCGCGATGCCGCGGATCAGCGTGCCGGTGACGACGATCTCCTTGCCGCCATCCTGATCTTCATTCTGCGCCAGCGCCAGCCCCGGCGCTATCGCGATGAGCGCAACCCCCGCGAAAGTGAAACCGCGAAACGCGCGCACGTGTGACTTGGACATTGTTTGCCTCCCTGACTGCATCCTCTGACGGGTCTTGTGACACCGCCGCCCATCGATTGGTCCGATAGCGCTATCATCGGTTCGGGCGACCTTCGGGCCTTTGCCCGATCGGACGCGCCGAACGTCCCCTGAGACCCAGCCGATAACCGCGCCGCGCCCGGCCTGTCAAATTTATTTTATGTTCTAAAATAACATGCAATCGGCTTGGCAGGCCGCGCCAAGTCTGGGAAACAGCGGCGCGATGCGATTGTCCGATCAGGCATACAACCGACTGTCGGTGCTCAAGAAGCTGCGCGCGGCCGAGCCGATCTCGCGGACCGATCTAGCGCAGCTTTCCGGGCTCAACGGCGGCACGATAACCGCTATCGTCCGCGATCTCGTCGAGCGGGGGCTGATCGTCGAAGAGCGGATCGGTTCGCCGCGGGGGCGGCCGCGGGTCAATCTGCGGATCAACCCCGAGGGCGCTTTCGTCGTCGGCGCGACGATGTCCGACGACGGCAAGCTGCTGGCCGAAATCGTCGACCTGCGCGGCCAGAGCGTATCGTCGCACGTCGCCGATGCGCCGCCGCTGCGGCGGCTCGCCGATCTGGCCGAAGCCTTTTCGGCCACGATCGCCACGGCCATCGCGGCCGGCCCGATCCCGCGCGCGCAGATCTCGCAGGTCGGCATCGGCCTCCCCGCGATCGTGGTCGGCGAAACCGGCGTGGTCGAGTTGTTCGAGACCTTCGAAGGCGCGCCTTTCGCCTTCGCCGAGGCGATCGAGCGCGATCTCCGCATCCCGACGCGGATCGACAACAACAACAACATCCTGGCGCGCTCCGAGCACTGGTTCGGTGACGGCGGCGTCGATGATTTCACGCTCGTCGTCTTCGATCTCGGCCTCGGCGGGACGCGGTATCAGGCCGGGCAACTGCTGATCGGCAGCCACGGCATCGAGGCGGAATTCGGCCATACCAAGATCGTGCCGGAGGGCGGCCGGCCCTGCCATTGCGGTGGCCGGGGATGCCTCCAGGCGTACAGTTCGGTGAGCGCGATCGTCTTTCAGGCCTGCGAACTGCGCGGCGAACCGCGGCCGGGTATCGACCAGCTCCGTCGCCGGTTCGCCGATGTCGTGGACGCCGCGCAGGCCGGCGATCCGGACATGGCCGAACTCTTCGCGCGCGCCGGTCGCCTGCTGGGTCGCGGCCTAGCCAACCACGTCAACATGCAGGATCCCGAACGGATCGTGGTCCTCGCGAAGTCTCGCGAATTGATCGACCTCGTCGCGGCACCGTTCTTCGCCGCGCTCCACGAGGATACGCTGCCCGTGCTGCGCGATGGCGACAGGGTGACGTTCAAGCAGATGGACGACAGCAGCTACGCGCGCGGCGCGGCCGCGATGGTGCTCGAGCAGCTCTACCAGTTCCGCTAAAGTGTTTGCGAGGCAGGTGACATCACCTGCCGGCTCGGAAAATCGCGACGTAAAGACTTCAGTCGTGCGGGCGATCACCGTCGGATTCGCGCAGGACCAGTTCGAAATCCAGGCATTCGTGATGCACCGATGCCGCGCGCCCCAGGCGCTTGGCTTCGATCGCCGCGATCAGCAACTGCGTTCCGCGCCGCGCCATGTCCTGGATCGGCTGGCGGATCGTCGTGAGTTCGGGCCAGACGGTCGTGGCGATCGGCGTGTCGTCGTAACCGACGATGGTCACCTGGCGCGGCACGTCGAGGCCGTGGCGATGCGCGACCGCTGAGGCGGCGGCGGCCATGTCGTCGTTGCTCGCGAAGATCGCCGTGGGCGGCAAGGCCAGCGCGAGCAGCGTCTCAGCTGCGGCCAGGCCGCTGCGATAGGTGAAATCGCCCTCGACCACGAGGTCCGGCGCGAGTGCCCGGCCCGCTTCGCGCAAGGCCCGCCGATAGCCTTCGAGACGTAGCGAGCTGACGGTCTGGTTGGTGTCGCCGGTGATGAACGCGATACGCTCGTGCCCACGATCGATCAGATGCCGGGTCATGGCATAGGCCGCGCGTTCGTCGTCGATCGTGACGGCATGGGCGAAATCCACGGCGCGGCCCGTGGCGATCTGTACCATCGGCAGGCCGCGCGCCTGAAGCACGGCGAGCAGTGCGGGATCGTCGCAAAGCGGCGGGGGCAGCAGGACCGCATCGACCCGATGCGCATCCAACCGCGCGGCGAGCGCTTCGGCGCTCTCGGTGGCGGCACAGTGTTCGACCACAAGCTGCGCGTCGCTCGCCCCGGCCTCCTGCAGGGTGCCGACGAGGAATTCGCTCAGATAGGATGCGCTGGGGTTGCTGTGGAGCAGCGCGATCCGGCTCTGCCGCCCGCCGGCCAGGCTCCGCGCGGCCGAGTTGGGGACATAGTCGAGCGCGCGGATCGCCTCGCGGACCTTGTCGCGCGTGGCATCCATCACGGCAGTCTCACGGTTGATGACGCGCGACACCGTCATCGGCGAGACGCCGGCGAGCCGGGCGACGTCGGCCACGGTCGGCGCGCTTTGCGTCCGCCGCTTGCGTTTTCGCGTCTGCCCCGCCTCGACCATCGCTCTTGCCTATGCGGCGGAAGGCGATGACGCAAGCCGCAGAGGATGCTTGCTCGCCAGCAATGTTAGCGCTAACTACACGGACATTGGGAGTGGAAGAAGCGATGTTTCTGGGGATCGACGTAGGAACCTCGGGCGTAAAGGTCGTCGTCCTCGACGCGGCAGGAGCCTTGCGCGCCCAAGCGTCAGCGCCGTTGTCGGTGGCCCGGCCGCAGGCAACGTGGTCCGAACAAACACCCGACGACTGGTGGGCCGCTGTCGACATCGCGGTGCGCCTGCTCGACGCTGCGACGCGCCTGCAAGTGACCTGCATCGGTCTTGCCGGGCAGATGCACGGCGCCACGCTGCTGGGTGCCGACGATCGTCCGCTGCGCCCCGCGATCCTGTGGAACGACGGTCGCTCCTTCGCCGAATGCGAAGAGCTAGAAGCGCGCGAGCCGCGATCGCGGGCGATCACCGGCAACGTCGCCATGCCCGGCTTCACCGCGCCCAAGCTGGCCTGGGTTCGCAAGCACGAGCCCGCGCTGTTCGAGCAGATCCGCACGGTGCTGCTGCCTAAGGACTACGTTCGCCTCAGGATGACCGGCGACAAGGCCTCCGACCTGTCCGACAGCGCCGGCACGCTCTGGCTCGACGTCGCCGCGCGCGACTGGAGCGACGCCATGCTCGCCGCGACCGACCTGACGCGCGCGCAGATGCCCGCACTGTTCGAAGGCAGCGAGATCACCGGCCGGCTCCGCGCCGAGGTCGCCGAGGCCTGGGGCATAGACCGCGTGCCCGTGGTCGCCGGCGCGGGCGACAATGCCGCCGGCGCCGCCGGGGTCGGTGTGATCGGTGCCAAGGAAGACGGAGGGGGCGACGCGCTGCTCTCGCTCGGCACTTCGGGGGTGATCTTCGTCGCCACGCGCGACTTCCGTCCCAATCCGGCGCGCGCGGTCCACGCCTTCTGCCACGCGCTGCCCGAAACCTGGCACCAGATGGCGGTCCACCTCTCGGCCGCCGCCTGCATCGACTGGGGCGCCCAGCTCACCGGCCTCGACGGCCCCGCGGCGCTGTTCGCCGAGGCCGAAAAGGCCGGCCCCGCCAGCGGACCCGAACTGTTCCTGCCCTACCTCTCGGGCGAACGCACGCCGCATAACGACCCGCACGTGCGCGGCGGTTTCCTGCGCCTCGACAACGAGACCACGCGCGGCAGCCTCGCCGCCGCCGTGCTCGAGGGCGTTGCCTTTACCCATGCCGACGGGCTCGACGCGCTGCGCGAGGCGGGCACCCGCGTCGAGGAACTGCTCGTCATCGGCGGCGGCGCGCGCTCGCGCTACTGGGGGCGCATTCTCGCCGCGGCGCTGCGCGTGCGGCTTGCCTATCCCGAGGGCGGCGAGGTCGGCCCGGCGCTCGGCGCGGCCAAGCTCGCGCGGATGGCCGCGCTCAACCTCTCCGCCGCCGAAGCCTGCACGCGGCCACCCGTGGCCGAGGTCATCGAGCCCGATCCCGCGCTTGTCGAAGCGCTCGCCCCCAAGCTCGCAAAATTCCGCGCGGCCTATGCCGCGATCCGCGATCTCTGAAAGGAAGCCCCATGTCCGCCGACTATTTCGCCGCCTTCGACACCGTCCGCTTCGAAGGCCCCGACAGCACCAGCGACTTCGCCTATCGCTGGTACGACAAGGACCGCGTGGTCCTGGGCAAGCGCATGGAAGACCACCTGCGCTTCGCGGTGTGCTTCTGGCACACCTTCTGCTGGCCGGGCAGCGACGTGTTCGGCGGCGGCACCTTCAACCGCCCCTGGCACGCCGGCCCCAACGACGCGACGCGCGCGCGCGCCAAGCGCGAAGCCGCGCTGGCCTTCGTCGAGAAGCTCGACCTGCCGTTCTACTGCTTCCACGACGTCGACGTCATGGCCGATGCCGAGGACGCCACGGGCTTCCGTCGCAGCTTCGCCGAGGCGGTCGACCACCTCGAAGCGCTGCAGAGCCAGCACGGCCGCAAGCTGCTGTGGGGCACTGCCAACCTGTTCAGCCATCCGCGCTACATGGCGGGCGCCGCGACCAATCCCGATCCCGAAGTCTATTCGTGGGGCGCGATGCAGGTGCGCGACTGCCTCGAGGCCACCCACCGTCTCGGCGGCGCGAACTACGTCCTGTGGGGTGGCCGCGAGGGCTACGACACGATCCTCAACACCGAGATCGGCATCGAGCAGCAGAATTTCGGCCGCTTTCTCAACCTCGTGGTCGAGCACAAGCACCGCATCGGCTTCACCGGCACGATCCTGATCGAGCCCAAGCCGCACGAGCCGACGAAGCACCAGTACGATTTCGACACGCAGACGGTCTACGGCTTCCTTAAGCGCTTCGGGCTGGAGGACGAGGTCAAGGTCAACATCGAGGCCAACCACGCGACGCTGTCGGGCCACACCTTCGAGCATGAGATCGCCATGGCGCGCGCGCTCGGCCTGTTCGGCTCGATCGACGCCAACCGCGGCGATCCGCAAAACGGCTGGGATACCGACCAATTCCCCAATTCGGTCGAGGAACTGACCCTCGCCCTGATCGAGATCATCCGCGCCGGCGGTTTCACCAATGGCGGCTTCAATTTCGACGCGAAGGTCCGCCGCCAGTCGATCGACGCGGCCGACCTGTTCCACGGCCACATCGGCGGCGTGGATACGATCGCCCGCGCGCTGCTGCGCGCCTCCGCGATAGTCGAGGACGGCCAGCTCGATGCCTTCCGCGCCGAGCGCTATGCCGGCTGGCAGGGCGAACTCGGCAAGGCGATCCACGCGCCCGAAGCGACGCTCGCCTCGGTCGCCGAACATGCGATCACCAGCAATCGCGCGCCCGAACCGAAGTCCGGTCGTCAGGAGTGGCTGGAAAACCTCGTGAATCGCTTCTGATGCTGGCGCTGTCGGCCGGCGATTATGCCCTGACGCTCGCGGCCGAGCGCGGCGGGGCCTTGTCGCGGTTCGACTGGCGCGGAAGGCCCCTGCTGCGACGATCGTGTGGCCCGCACAACCGCGCGCTCGATCACGGTTGGCGCGGGAAATGGTCGGTGGCCAGCAGCAGCGCGTGTTCGGCGACGCTGCTGCTGCACCACGTCGGCCGCGACTGTACCTACATCGCCAGCCAAGCCTTCGCCCTCGACGCGGCCGGACTGACGATGACGCTATCGCTGGTCAACCTCGGCCGACGCGCCCTGCCCGCGGACATCGGTTTCGGGCTGGACCTCGACGACGTCGAGATCGTCGCGCTGCATCGCGAGGCCGGCGGCCCGGTGCTGCTAACCTCGGGTGCGGTGCGGTCGGCCAGCCTGAGGCTGCGCGCGACCGCCCGCGAAGAGCTTTCCTACTTCGGCTGACCGAGCAAGGTCACCGGCCCGATCAAGCCCGAGCGCCGCAGCGGTGCATTGGCCTTGTAGGTCGGCAGCGGCGTCCAGGTGAGCTTCGTCGCGCCGGGCTGCTGGTCTCCGATCAGGCGGTTGACCCAGAGGTTGGCGACGCGGACCTGCAGGCTGTTGCGCCCCGGCTTCGCCGTAGCGCCGATATCGACGCGATAGGGCGCGTGCCAGGCCGAGCCGGCGAGCTTGCCGTTGACCCAGACTTCGGCGACTTCCTCCGCCTCGCCCAGATCGATCCACAGTGGCTCGCCGCGCTTCCAGCCGTTCGGCGCGGTGAAGCCCTTGCTGTAGGTGGCCACGCCCGAGAAGTACTTGATCCCCGGATCGGCATTCTCGTCAAGCGGCGCGAGGCTGGCGAAGGTCGCGGTCGCCGGGGCGCCGCGCTCGGCCTGGAAGGCGACCTGCCAGGCGCCTTCCAGCTTACCGACTTCGGCCGGCACCAGCTTCTTGATCGCCAGCGCATCGGCCACCGCGGGCTTGCGGAAGACGACGTGGACCGCCTCGTCGGCCGCCAGGGTCAGCGGCACGATCGTCTCGCCGCCCTCGATGCGGTAGCTCAAGGCCTCGGACTTGCCGCTCTCGGCATGCCACAGTTCGGGCGCCTTGCCGGTGACGCGGAAGCGCGCCTCGATCGTCTCGGCGCGATCCTTGCGGTTGGCGAGGAAATAGCTGTCGCCATCGGTCAGCTTGCGGTGGACGAAAGGAATTTCCGCACCGTCCTGCCCGCCGGTGAAGCGGAAATCGGGCGTGACGCCGATCGTCCGCAGGCCGGCCTCGACGTCGTTCGAGGCGATGACACGGCCTTTGCCGACCGAGGTTTCGGCACGGCCCGACCACAGCTTTGCGACCAGCGTGCTCCACGCCGCGGCCTCACCCGATAGACCCGGGTTGCCCTCGGGCTTCATGCCGATGACCGTCGCCCCGCCCTCGACCAGCGCGGCGAGCTTGCGCAGGGTACCCAGCGTCATCTTGCGCGACGACCCGCCGAGGTAGATCGCGCGATACCGCGCGCCGCCTGGCGTCACCACTTCGCTACCCTCGTTCGCCAGCGCATCGTTCAACGCGTCGGCATTGACGAAGTCATAGGCATAGGCCGTCGGCGCATCCGCCACGGCCTTGTCGCCATAGAGCCCGGTCAGCGGCGCTTCCTCGCCATAGAAGTAGCCGATGTCGGCGACGTTGCGGCCCTGCTGCAGCATCAGCGAATTGCGCGCCATGTAGTCGACCCACGGCTTGGCCATTTCGGCCCAGGTCTCATGCCGGTTGAAGTACTGGCCGAAGATGAACAGCGAGATGCCGGGGATCTTGTCGTCCACCGGCTGGTGAACCGAGGTGTGGACTACGGGCCGGTTGACGCCGTGGACGAATTCGAGATCGATGACTCGCTTGAGGTCGTTGGGGCCATAGTTCCACGGGTTCATCGACGCCGTCATCGATTCCGCCGCGACCAGGTTCTGGCCATAGATATGCGCGACCGAGGCGGCCCCCTTGATGTCCGCGAGATAGGTCAGCTTCGGACCCTGCGCGCGCGAATGGGTCCACATCGCCGCCATCGGCACGTCGGCTTGGCGACGCATCGCCATGTCGTCGCCCAGCGAAGGACGATGATCCTCGAGCGCCTCGCCATAGACCTTGAGGCCGTTCTCGTGCGCGACCTTGGCGACCGTGCCGTAGTGCTCGCTGGCCAAGAGGTCCGCCAAGGTGCGGCGGTAATCGTAGAGGAACTTGTCGCTTTCGGCGCGCGAACCGATGACCGCGCCGGTCAGCGCCGGCAGCCACGGCGTCGGATCGTAACCGCGCAGCCGCTGGAACTGCGCGATCATCTGCGGCGTCCAGTTCGCCGCGCCGACTTCGATGGAATCGGTCAGGATCGCGCGGACGCCCTTGTCGCCCAGCATGCCCGGGCCGGCGGCATCCTTGTACATGCCGATGTAGTGCTCGAGATAACGGCGCACCGCGGCACCGTCGAACTTGTCGACCTCAAGGCCGGTGGCCTCGGGCGGCGCCGGATGATTGGTCGTGCCGAGCAGCGAATAGCCGAGGCGCAGCACGCGCCAATTGCCCTTGGGCGGGGTCCAATCGAGCGTGCCGTCGGGCTTGAGCCGCGCGGTCAGGTCGATCACCGCCGAGGGCGCCACCCCCGCGGAATCGGGCGCAGACGTGCCGAGCGCATAATAGTCCTGCGTCAGCTCGAAACCGGCCTTGGTCTCGTAGCGATCGATGCGTGGGGTTTCGAACAGGCGGAAGTCGTTGACCTTGAGCGGCTGCGTTCCCATCCCGGCGAAGGCCGCGCCGATGTCCATGGCGATGCCCGGCGCGGGCGGGCCCAGATTGACGCCCAGGCTCTTGACCGGACTGAAGGCGATGCGAAATTGCCGTGCCGTGACCGGCGCGAAGGCGAAAGTGCTGGGCACCTGCGCCAGCGGGATGTCCGACACCGTCCGCCAGGCCTTGCCGTCGTCGCTCACTTCGAGCCGCGCCGTGTAGAGCGCGCCGGTGAACATCATCGCCGCGCCCTTGACGAAGACGCTGGCG
The DNA here is from genome assembly GCF_037482895.1 of Novosphingobium anseongense. Classification (NCBI taxonomy): domain Bacteria; kingdom Pseudomonadati; phylum Pseudomonadota; class Alphaproteobacteria; order Sphingomonadales; family Sphingomonadaceae; genus Novosphingobium; species Novosphingobium anseongense. The sequence goes on from NZ_JBBHJZ010000002.1 coordinate 205,153, forward strand.
GCCTGGACCGTCCGCGGCTTGGCATATTCGAGGACGATCGACGGAGCGGGACCGTCCTTCTGCTGCGTCAGGGTCACGCCGGCGGTGATGTCGTCGTCGGCGAGAAGACCGGCGTCGAGCGGCTTGCCCGCGCCGTCGTGCGCCGTCGGCAGTGGTACCGCCTTCCCGCTGATCGGAAAGGCCAGGACGGCGACGTCGGCATAGTGCTCAGCGCCGGGGACCTTGCGCTCGATGCCCTGCATCATCTCGCCCGGGCCGCTCGCTTTCGGCAGCGACTGGAACGGCCCGGTGACCGCGGGCGGCGCGGCGAGCTTGCCCGCGAAAGGCCTGCCGCCAGCGACCTCGGTCTCGCTCCAGACCAGCTTTTTGAGCCCGTCCTCGGGCTTGACCCAGGGCCCGCCGGTTTCCGACCAGCCCGGCGAGGCGGCGATCGCCAGTTCCAGTCCGAGCCGGTCGGCCTCGCTCGCGGTGAAGCGGAAGGCGTCCTTCCAGCCGGGCGTCATGTAGACGAGCCGGTCCTTGACGATCTGCGGCGTCATCAGGTTGGCGTCGAAGTTCTGCATCCCGCCGATGCCGACCCGCTTCATCCAGGCTAGGTCCTTGGCGATGCCGTCCTTGGTGACGTTGCCGTTCATCCAGTGCCACCAGACGCGTGGCCGCGCCGCGTTCGGCGGATCGCGGAACTGGTCTTCGAGCGAGGGTGTGGCAGAAGATTGCGCAGCCCCCTTTTCGGTTTCCTGCGCCATGGCCAGCAGCGGCGACAACGCCGTGGCTGCGATCAGGCCAAGGCGGATCGCGATCGAACGGTTCATGCCTGTACTCCCAGCTACTCTTTGGTTGAAATTCGTTGCCAGAAGCCAGCGTCAGCCGATTCCAAGTCCTCGGCGCAGGGCATCGATCTTGGCGGAAGCGAAGCGCTTCGACACGGGCGAATCGGCCGTGTCGAAACCATGGAACGCGCCGGGAACGACGATCAGCTCCGACGTGACCCCGGCAGCGTTGAGGCGCTGCGCATAGTCGACGTCCTCGTCGTAGAAGAGGTCAAGAGAGCCGACGCCGATCCAGGTGGGCGGCAGGCCGGCCAGGTTCGTCACGCGCGCGGGCACGGCCGCGGCCGGCACGCGCCGACCGCCGGGCTCCATGCCCAGGAAGCTGCGCCAGCCGAACGCATTGCGCTCACGCGTCCACAGCAGGCGACCGATGTGCGGCGCGGGCTGGCGGGTGCTACCGGTGCGATCGTCGATCATCGGATAGACCAGGCACTGAAACGCAACCGGCACCTCGCCTCGATCGCGCGCGACGATCACCAGGATCGCAGCATGACCGCCGCCCGCACTCTCGCCCATTACAGCGATGCGGGCCGGGTCGATGCCCAATTCGGCGGCACTGGCGTGGGTCCACTTGAGCGCGGCGTAGTTGTCCGCGGTCGAGCCGGCGTAGCCGGTCTCGGGCGCAAGCCGGTAGTCCACGCTGACCGCCGCGCAATCGAGCGCCTGGCAGATGCCCTGAAGGTCCGCATAGTTTTGCGTGGCGTTGCCGATAATGTAGCCGCCGCCATGCATGTGGACGATGACCGGGCGGCTCGCACCCGGTCTGGCGTTGATGAGATGGACCGTGACCGGCGGCTGGCCCGGGCCGCCGGGGATCTGGCGCTTCTCGATAGCCGGGGTTGCCAGCTTCTTGATCGGCTGCGCTTCCATGCCCTTGCGCATCATCGGCAGGTTGGCGGCAGTGAAGCCGGGCATCATCTTGCCCATCGCGACGAACTGCCGCGCCATCGCCCGCAACTCGGGATGGACGTAGCGCGTGACGTATTCCTCGTCGGTAAGCGCAGCAGGCGATTGGGCCGCTGCCGTCCCGATCCCCAGGAGGGGCACTGCCCCCCCCGCTGCCAACGCCCCCGCGATCATCGTCCGCCTGGATAATTGTTCCGCCACTGCCCTCTCCCTGCTGCCTTCTTATCTATCGCCGGTTTTAGACGATCCCGGCGCCGAGCCCGACGGGCTTGCGCTCCTGCGCCTTGCGCTCGCGCCAGCGGCTGGCGCGATAGGTCGCGAGCACGTCGATCGCGCCGCCGGCCTCGGCCCGTGCCCTGGCCAGGATCGGCGCGACGTCGATGGTGTAAGGGCGGCGCAGCGCCTGGAAGGCCATCATCGTGTCGTTGGCCTCCTGCGCCGCGTGCAGCGCCTCGCGATCGACCAGCAGCGCCTTGGCGAAGCAGCTCGTGATCGCCTCGGCCGAGGACAGCATCGATTCGATCGGGTCGGTCACGTTGTGCGACTGGTCAATCATGTAGCTGGGGTCGAAGCCGTCACGCGGGTGCGCCTCGGCCTCGACCAGCTCGTTGAATACGAGGAACAGCTGGTGCGGGTTGATCGAGCCCGAATCGAGATCGTCGTCGCCGTACTTACTGTCGTTGAAGTGGAAGCCGCCGAGCTTGCCGAAGCGGTGGAGCCGGGCGACGATCTGCTCGATGTTCACGTTCGGCGCGTGGTGGCCGAGGTCAACCAGGCACTTGGCCTTGGGGCCGAGCTCCTGCGCGGCGAGGATCGACGAACCCCAGTCCGAGATCACCGTCGAATAGAACGCCGGCTCGAACATCTTGTGTTCGAGCAGCATGCGCCAGTCGCCGGGCAGCGCCGCATAGACCTGGCTCGCCGCGTCGAGATAGCGATCGAGGCTGCGCGCGAAGTCCTGTTGGCCGGGGAAATTGGTGCCGTCCCCGACCCAGACGGTGAGGTCGCGCGAGCCCAGCTGCTGGCCGATCTCGATGCATTCGATGTTGTGCTCGACCGCCTGGGCGCGCGTGGCAGCGACGGTCGAGGACAACGAGCCCGTGGCATAGGTCCGCGCCTGGCCGGGCTGGTCCTGGAAGGTGTTCGAATTGACCGCGTCGAAGCCGAGGCCGAGCGCCGCCGCTTCCTGGCGCAGACCCTTGTAGTCGCCCACCTTGTCCCAGGGGAAATGCGGGCTGACGCGCGGGGTGACGCGGCTCAGCTGCTGGATGACCGCACAGTCCTCGAGCTTTTCGTGGATGTTGGTCGGCTCGCCGGGAATCGGGAACTTGGCGAAGCGCGTACCGCCGCGACCCGCACCCCAGCTCGGCACGGCGACCGAGAAGGCGGCGACGCGGTCCTTGATCGCGTCGATCGCCAGGCCGCCGCGTGCGAGCTTGCGGCCGAGCGCGTCATAGTCCTCGTCGAGCGCGGCGATCTCGCGCGCATTGGCTTCGGCGATCAGGTCTTCGGAAAGCACGGTCATCGGTCGGCCTTCTTGAGAAAGCCCTGCATCGCGAGCCAGGCGGTGAACTGATCGAGCAGCAGGGTCGTGGTCGTGCCCGGCGCGCCGAGGCCTCCGAAGCCGTGGCCGCCCTTCTGGTAGGCATGGAGCTCGACGGGGCGCTTGGCCCGCTGCCAGGCGGCGGCGATCGGGAAGGTCATGGGGCGGAACAGCGGATCGTCGAAAGCGATTGCGTCGAACATCGGCGGTGCGCCAGCGGGCACGGTCTCGACCGCTTGAGGACCATAGACGTAACCGAAGAAGGCCGGCTGCTCGGCCTGCGGCACAGTCTGGACCAGTTCGAGCGCGGTCATCGCGCCGGCCGAAAAGCCGATCAGACCGACACGTGCGGGATCGACCTTCCACTCGGCGGCCCGGCTGCGGACCAGCCGCAGCGCGGCCAGGGCATCGGCGGTCGGATCGGGATGCCGAACGGCCAGGACGGCCGCCGGATCGTTCGGAGCCGAACGGAAGCGCTCCATCATCGCGGCGAGGAAGGCCTTGCCCTCGACCGGCGTGGTTTCCAGGCGATACTTGAGCACGAAGGCGGCGATGCCGCGATCGGCCAGCGCCTTGGCCACGGCGAAGCCTTCGGTCTGCATCGACAGCATCAGGAAGCCGCCGCCGGGCGCGACGATCACCGCCGCGCCGGTCGCCTTGGCCGGATCGGGCAGCACGGGCGTCAGCGTCGGCTGGGTGACGTTGCGGACCACCGGGTTGCCGGCCTGGAGCATGTTCCAGACCTCGCTCGAACGGCTCGCCCCCTTGGACGCCGGCAGGGCGATCGCGGCCGGATCGGCCAGCGGCTCGATCGGCGCGAGGCTCTGCGCCGCAGCCGCCACGGGGCAAGCTAGCGCTACCAAAATCGTCCAGATCGTCGCTTTTCTCATGGTTCTTCTCTCCCGGCTTGCGTCGCTAGCGGGTGAACGCTTGCGCGTTCCCCGCGTCGACGTTGATCATGTTGCCGGTCGACTTTGCCGATGCATCGCTGGCGAGGAAATAGACGGCTTCGGCAATATCCTCGGGCAGGACGTCGCGCCCCAGCATCGAGCGGTTGCGATAGTGCGCTTCGAGTTCGGCGCCCGGATCGATGCCGTGAGCGCCCGCGCGTTCCTGACGCCAGTCGCCGTCCCAGATCTTCGAGCCGCGGATCACCGCATCGGGATTGACCACGTTGACGCGGATGCCTTCGGGCGCACCTTCGAGCGCGAGGCAGCGCGCGAGGTGGTTCGCCGCCGCCTTAGCCGAGGCATAGGCGCTGGCATTGGTCGCCGCGGCGACGCCGTTCTTCGAGCCGATGAACACGACCGAAGTGCCGCCCTGCAGCTTCATCCGCTTGAGCAGCGGCCAGGCGGCGCGGCTGGTCAGGAAATAGCCCTCGGCGAGAACGCTGTAATTGCGGTTCCACAGGTCGACCGTGGTGTCCTCGATCGCCGCCGACGAGGCGATGCCGGCATTGGCGACGAGAATGTCGAGCCCGCCGAATTCGCGCGCGCAGGCGTCGAAGGCGGCCTGGACCTGACCCTCGTCGGTCACGTCGCAGACCACGGCACGGACCCCGTCCTGGCCGAAGCGCTTGGCGAAACCGGCGCGGACCTCTTCGACCGCCGCCGCGTCGCGATCCGCCAGCATGACGCAGGCGCCATCGGCCAGCAGCCGCGCCGCCGAAGCCGCGCCGATGCCGCCGGCGCCGCCGGTGACCAGTGCGATCCGGCCGACCATCGGCTTGGGCGCGGGTATGCGCTGGAGCTTGGCTTCCTCGAGCAGCCAGTATTCGATGTCGAAGGCTTCCTGCTCGTCGAGGCCGATATAGCCGGCGCCCCCGTCTTCTTTGAGCGCCTCGGCCCCGCGCATCACGTTGATCGCGTTACCGTAGAACTCGCCCGCGAGGCGCGCGGTGGTCTTGTCGGTGGCGAAAGTGATGCGACCGAGGCCGGGAACCAGCACGACCACCGGATTGGGATCGCGCATCGCCGGCGAATTGGCGCGTTTGCAGCGCTCGTAATAGGCGGCATAGCGCGCGCGATAGGCTTCGAGCTGCTCACCGAGATAGGCGTCGTCGGTCAGCCGCGCGGCATCGAGCGTCAGCGGCGCGATCTTGGTGCGCAGGAAATGGTCGGGGCACGAAGTGCCGACCGCGGCCAAGCGCAGGAAATCGCGCGAGTTCACGAATTCGAGCGTCTCGGCATCATCCGAAAAATGACCGACCTTACGCCCAGAACCTGGTTTTTGGCCGGTCATCAGACCGCGCAGGCGGGGCATAAGGTCGGCCGAGGCGGCGGCGCGATCCAAGGCGGAGAGAGAATCGACCACGCCGCCGAACGCCGGTTTCCCGGCGAATTTGATGTTGAGATAGGTTGCCGCCTGGGCGATCAGATCGATCGTATGTTCGTAACAGGCCTTGGCGCTGTCGCCCCAGCAGATGATCCCGTGCCCGGCGAGCATCACGCCCTCGAGCCCCGGATTGGCCGCGACATAGTCGCGCAGCTGGACGCCGAGCGTATAGCCCGGGCGCTTCCACGGCAGCCAGCCGATCTTGCCGCCCCAGATCTCGCACGTCGCCGCCTCGCCGCCGGAGCTCGCGGCAAGCGCGATGATCGCGTCGGGGTGGACGTGGTCGACGTGGGCGAAGGGCAGCAGCGAATGCAGCGGCGTGTCGATCGAGGCCGCGCGGCCGTTCAGGTTGAACGTGCAGTGCGGCAGGTAGCCGACCATCTTGTCGTCGTCGCCCGGGCCCGCGTAGTGCGCCTCGAGCGATAGCAGCCTGTCCTGATAGAGCGTCGCAAAACCATCGAGCTTCATCGAGCCGATATCGCCGCCCGAACCTTTGACCCACAGCACTTCGACGGCCTTGCCGCTCAGCGGATCCACCTCGGACAGCTTGGCCGAGGTGTTGCCGCCGCCGAAATTGGTCACGGTCAGATCCGAGCCGAGCAGGTTCGAGCGATATAGCAGCAGTTCGGCTGGCGACAGGCTCGCGGCCATCGCATCGTCCCAGCGGCTGGATGGAACGGCGAAAGGGATGGCGGCTTGGGACGGCACGGTCAGGACGTTCATGCTAGGGCGGTAGCGATTTTGCCTTGTGCAATCAATCTCTTTCGATAACAAACAATCATAAACGCGCATTGAGGGGCCAAATTGAGCGAAGCTTTCGCCATCGTCGTCGATATCGGCAAGACCATGAGCAAGGTCACGCTGTGGTCGCGCGCGGGCAGGCTGCTCGACCGACAAGTGCGCGCCAATGCCGTGGTCGAGCAGGACGGATTGCGTCGGCTCGACGTGGCGGGGATCGGCGACTGGCTGGTCGAAACGCTGGCCCGCCATGCCGGTCAACCGATCGCGTACCTGATCCCGGTGGGCCACGGTGCAGGTGTCGTCGGCCTGCGAGACGGCTCACTGGCCTTTGCGCCGCTAGACTACGAGCAGGCGATCCCCGAGACCGTGCTCGCCGCCTATCGCCGCCAGCGCGATCCTTTCGCGATCACGGGCTCGCCGGCCCTGCCAAACGGGCTCAACCTTGCGGCCCAGCTGGACTGGCTCGAAGCGCGCAATCCCGCCACGCTCGACGGCGCAACGCTGCTGCCTTGGGCGCAATACTGGGCCTGGTTCCTCTCGGGCCGCGCGGTCAGCGAAGTGACCAGTCTCGGTTGTCACAGCGACCTCTGGGATCCGTCGCGGCAGGGCTTCGCGCCAATGGCCGAGCGGCGCCGCTGGGCAGCGCGCTTTGCCCCGATGGCCGCGGCCGGCGATGCAATCGGCCCCCTGCGCCCCGAACTGGCCGCGCGCACCGGCCTGCCCGCAACGGCCAAAGTGCTCGCCGGGCTGCACGATTCGAACGCGGCGCTGCTGGCCGCGCGCGGCTTCGCCGAGATCGCCGAGAACGAGGCGACGGTGCTGTCGACGGGCACCTGGTTCATAGCCTTACGAACGCCCGGGCGCGATTCAGCCGAACCCCTGGCGCTGGCCGACCTGCCCGAGGCGCGCGACTGCCTGGTCAATGTCGACGTCCATGGCCGCCCCGTGCCCTCGGCGCGATTCATGGGCGGGCGCGAGATCGAGACGCTGATCGAATTCGACACGCGTCGCATCGACATCAAGCCCGATCAGCCGGCGCTGCTCGCCGCCGTGCCCGCAGTGCTCGCCACCGGCGCGATGATGCTGCCGACGCTCGCGCCGGGCTGCGGCCCCTTCCCCGACGCCCGGCCGCGCTGGATCGCCGAGCCCGACGATCCCTTCGAACGCCGCGCCGCAGCCTCGCTCTATGCCGCGCTCGTCGCCGACGTGTCGCTCGACCTGATCGGTGCGCACGAGCGCTTGCTGGTCGAAGGCCGCTTCGCCGAGGCCCAAGTCTTCGTCCGCGCGCTGGCGGCGCTGCGGCCGGGGACCACGGTCTATACGGCCAATGCCCACAACGACGTGTCGTTCGGCGCGCTGCGGCTGGTCGATCCGCAGTTGCGCCCCCAGGGCTCGCTCTCGCGGGTCGCGCCGCTGGCCGGCGACCTCGGCGCCTATCGCGCGCGCTGGCGCGCGGCGAGCGCAACATAGCCTGGCCATGGATTTCCCGGCACATCCCGGCCATAGGCTTTTGTGCGCAGCACGGCGCGGCCTGATCGTGCGACCGGGATTAGAACAATGCACGCCGAACAACGCGAACGCCTGATCCTCGAAGCGATCGAAGCCAGCGGCTTCATCGCCTATCGCGATCTCGAAGCGCGCCTCGACGCATCGCCCGCGACGATCCGCCGCGACCTGACCCGACTGGAAAAGGCGGGCGCCATCGTCCGCGTCCACGGCGGCGCCAAACCCGCGACCGAGGCGAAGAACGGCCGCACCGGCTTGGCCGGCACGCCGTTCGAGCAATCGATCACCCAGAACCTCGCGCAGAAGCAGGCGATCGGCCGCGCCGCCGCCGCGCTCTGCGAGCCGGGCGAGGCGGTGATGATCGACGGCGGCACGACGACCTTGCAGATGTGCCCGCATCTCGACGGGCTCGACCTGCAGGTCCTGACCAATTCGCTGCACATCATCGACGCGCTGCTGCCGCAGTCGGGCACGCGGCTGCTCGTGCCCTCAGGGGTGATCTTCCGCGAGCAAAACATCATCCTCGCCCCCGCCGGCGAGGAATCGATGCCGCGCTTCCACGCGCCCAAGCTGTTCATGGGCGCGGCGACGGTCGGACCGCAGGGGGTGATGCAGCAGGACGTCATCCTCGTCGCCGCCGAACGACGGCTGATCGACCGCGCCGAGAGACTGATTCTGCTGGTCGACAGCTCGAAGTTCAACACCGCGGCCGGAGCGATCGTCTGCGCGCTCGACGAGGTAGACGTCATCGTCACCGATGCCGGCATCCCTGCGGACATGGCTGAAATCGTGCGGAAATCCGGGGTGGAGCTGATCATCGCAGACTGATCTTGCGGAACCGCACGCTCATCGCGCTTGCACTCCGGCCTCGATGCGATAAAACGAACGATATCGTTCGATAAAGATTCCGCGTGCGGGCCGATGAGGTCCAGCGGCGGTCGCCCAGAGGATAGCCGGCTCGTGACATTCCGTCGTTCCATCATTGTCGTCGTCGCATCGACGCTTTTCGCCATGCCCGCGGTCGCCGCCGACAAGCCCGATGGCGAGGCGGTGTTCCGCCAGCGCTGCCAGTCGTGCCACGGCACGCCGCAGCGTCCTTCGCCGCTCGGGCCGAACCTGACCGGCGTGGTCGGGCGCAAGGCGGCGGCGACGCCCTTCGCCTATTCGCCCGCGCTCAAGGCTTCGGGTCTGACCTGGAACCGGGCGACGCTCGACCGCTTCCTGACCGCGCCCGGACGCGCCGTTCCGGGCACGCGGATGGTCATCAGCCTGACCGATCCGGCGCAACGCGCGGCCGTGCTCGACTACCTCGCCTCGCGACGCTGACGGCAAGCGGGGAAAGGGACATGGCCCGAAAGATCATCCGCTGGGTTCTCTGGGCACTGCTCGCGCTGCTGGTCCTGTTCGCGATCCAGATCGCGCGCAACTGGGACACGATCCAGCGCACGATGCTCGGCGGTCTGCACGTCTACGAGACCACGCCCCCGCCGCTCCCCGCCGAGATCAAGCGGCCCGCGATCCTGATTTTCTCCAAGACCAACGGCTTCCGCCACGAGGAGGCGATCCCCGCGGCCAATGCGCTATTCGCCAAGATGGCGGCAGACCGGGGCTGGGGCCATTTCCAGACCGAAAACGGCGCCACCTTCGACCCGGCGATCCTGTCGCGCTTCGACGCGGTCGTGTTCAACAACGTCAGCGGCGACGTGTTCACGCCCAAGCAGCGCGAGGCGCTCAAGGGCTTCATCGAGAACGGCGGCGGCTTCGTCGGCGTGCACGGCGCTGGCGGCGATTTCTCCTACGACTGGAAATGGTACGTCGATCACCTGATCGGCGCGCAGTTCACGGGCCATCCGCTGAACCCGCAATTCCAGCGCGCGACGGTCAACGTCGCCGACCCCACGCATCCGGCGACGCAGGGCCTGCCAAAGGCTTGGCAGCGCACCGACGAATGGTATTCGTTCGACAAGGCCGTCGGCGCGCCCGGCTATCACGTCCTGCTGACGCTCGACGAGCGGACCTATCCGAACAAGAAGATCATGGGCCGCGACATCGCCATGGGCGCGAACCATCCGATCGCCTGGTGGCACTGCAGTGGCAAGGGCCGCGTGCTCTATTCGGCGATGGGCCACCAGGCCGGCGCTTATGCCGAGCCCGAATATCGCGCGATGCTGACGAATGCCGTTGGCTGGGCGTTGAACGGCAGCGAATGCGGCGCCAATCCGGCGCAGAAGGCAGGTGTCAAGTGAGCCCCATTCGCTACGGCATGATCGGTGGCGGCCAGGGTGCCTTCATCGGCGGCGTCCACCGGACCGCCGCGGCGATCGCCGGCAACTGGCAGCTCGTCGCCGGCGCGCTGTCCTCGACGCCCGACAAGGCCAGGGCCTCGGGCGTGGAGATCGGACTGCCCGAAGACCGAACCTACGGCTCCTGGGCCGAGATGCTCGAACGCGAAGCGGCGCTGCCCGCCGGCCAGCGGATCGAGGCGGTGGCGATCGTCACCCCCAACCACATGCACGCGCCGCCCGCGATTGCCGCGATGGAGGCCGGCTTCGACGTGATCATCGACAAGCCGCTCGCCGACAGCCTCGAGAACGCGCGCGCGATCATCGATGCCGCCGCGCGCACCGGCCGCCGTATCGCGGTGACGCACACCTATACCGGCTATCCGCTGGTCAAGCTCGCGCGCAAGCTCGTCGCTGGCGGGGCGTTCGGCGCGGTGCGCCGCGTCATGGTCAAGTACGTGCAGGACTGGCTGTCGCGTCCCGAGGACCTGATCGACAACAAGCAGGCCGCCTGGCGCGTCGATCCCGCACAGTCGGGCCAGGCCGGTGCCTTTGGCGACATCGGCACCCACGCCGCCAACCTCGTCGAATTCATCACCGGCGAGCGCATCGCGCAGATCTGCGCCGAGCTGACCATGCTGCCCGGACGCCGCATCGACGACGACGGTGCCGCGCTGTTCCGCCTGTCGGGCGGCGGCAAGGGCACCCTGACCGCGAGCCAGGTCTGCGTCGGCGACATGAACGACCTGGCGATCGACGTCTATTGCGACGAAGCCGGGCTACACTGGCGTCAGGAGCAGCCCAACACCCTCACGATCAAGCGTCGCGACCGGCCCGACGAAGTCCACCACGCAGGCGCCAACCGCGCCTATGTCCCCGGCGATATCCTCGCGATCCAGCGCACGCCGGGCGGCCATCCCGAAGGCTATCTCGAAGCCTTCGCCAACATCTACCGCGCCTTTGGCGAACAGATCCGCAGCGGTCCGGTCGCCGGCGCCGATCCCGGCTATGCGACGATGGACGACGCCCTCTCGGGCATGAACTTCCTGCGCGCCGCGCTCCAGTCCAGCCGCGACGGCGCGGTCTGGACCGATCTCTGAAAGGACTGCACATGAAGGGTCCCGCGATCTTCCTCGCCCAGTTCGCCGGTGACGAGGCGCCGTTCAACTCGCTCGACGCGATCACCAAGTGGGCGGGCTCGCTCGGCTACAAGGGTGTGCAGATCCCCACCTGGGACAGCCGCCTGTTCGATCTGGAAAAGGCCGCCGAGAGCCGGGACTACGTCGACGAGGTCAAGGGCATCTGCGCGCAGAACGGCGTGGAGGTGACCGAGCTCTCGACCCACCTTCAGGGCCAGCTCGTCGCCAGCCATCCGGCCTTCGACATCCAGTTCGACGGCTTCGCACCGCCGCAGTTCCACGACAACGTCGCGGCGCGCACCGACTGGGCGATCGGCCAGCTCAAGCTCGCCGCCAGGGCCAGCCGCCGCTTCGGCGTGACGAGCCACGCGACGTTCTCGGGCGCGCTGCTGTGGCACACGGTCTATCCCTGGCCGCAGCGTCCCGCGGGCCTGATCGAGGAAGGCTTTGCCGAGCTCGCGCGCCGCTGGAAGCCGATCCTCGACGTGTTCGACGAGAACGACGTCAACGCCTGCTACGAGCTGCACCCGGGCGAGGACCTCCACGACGGCGTGACCTTCGAGCGCTTCCTCGAAGCGGTCGGCAACCACCCGCGCGCGAACATCCTCTACGATCCGTCGCACATGGTGTTGCAGCAGATGGACTATCTGGCGTTCATCGACATCTACCACGAGCGGATCAAGGCGTTCCACGTCAAGGACGCCGAGTTCCGCCCGACCGGCCGCGCCGGCGTCTACGGCTCCTATTCGGGCTGGGTCGATCGTCCGGGTCGTTTCCGCTCGCTCGGCGACGGCCAGATCGACTTCTCGGCGATCTTCTCCAAGCTGACGCAGTACGGCTACGACGGCTGGGCCGTGCTCGAGTGGGAATGCGCGCTCAAGCATCCCGAACAGGGCGCCGCCGAAGGCGCGCCGTTCATCGCCAAACACATGATCAGAAGGGCCGAAAAGGCCTTCGACGACTTTGCCGGCACCGGCGCGGACAAGGCGCTGATCGACAGGGTGCTCGGCCTCAGCTGAAGAAAACAAGAACGGGAGGGGACGACATGGATAAGACAGAGGCCGGCGACGGCTATAACCGCAGATCACTGTTCTGGATCTGCACTTTGCTGGTCTTCACCGCGGCGCTGTCGTTCTCGATCCGCACGGGCGCTTCGGGCGCGATCAAGGCGGCGCTGCTCGACGGCCCGGCCCCGCTCCATTCGGGCGAAATGATCGCCGCCGCGCTGGGCAACGCCTTCCTCGGCTTCGCACTGAGCCTGCTGGCGATCAGCCCGCTGCTCGACATGATCGGCGCCAAGCGCGTCGTGCTGTTCTCGTCCGCCTGCTTCATCCTCGGCCCCGGCCTGATCCTGCTCTCGCCCGAGATGAGCGGGATCGACGCGGTTTATCGCATGCTCAATATCGGCATGGTCGTCTGCGGGCTCGGCTGGGGTGCGATGGAAGCCTCGGTCAACCCGGTCACGGCGGCGCTCTATCCCGACGACAAGACCCACCGGCTCAACACGCTCCATGCCTGGTGGCCAGCCGGCCTGATCGTCGGCGGGCTGCTGTCGGTCTTGCTACTGAGCCAGCTGGAACTGCCTTGGCAGGCCACGGTCGCGCTGATCCCCGTGCCGGCGATCGCCTGCGCGCTCTTCGCACTGCGCCAGCCCTTTCCCGAGACCGAGAGCAGCGCGATGGGCGTGCCGTTCACGCAGATGATCGCCGAGCCGTTCAAGCGGCCGAGCTTCTGGATTTTCCCCGCGATCATGTTCCTGACCGCATCGGCCGAGCTCGCGCCGGGTTCGTGGGTCGACATCGCGCTGACGCAGACCGTGGGCATGCCGGGCATCCTCGTGCTGGTCTACGTCTCGGCGATCATGTTCGTCATGCGCCACTTCGCCGGCGCGCTCGAAAAGCGTTTCTCCGATATCGGCCTGCTGTTCTTCTCGACCGTGCCCGCGGCGATCGGGCTCTACGGGCTGTCGATCGCATCGTCGCCGCTCACCGCGCTACTGGCCGCGACGCTCTGGGCCTTCGGGGTCTGCTTCCTGTGGCCGACGATGCTTGCCGCAGCCTCGCGCAGGTTCCCGCGCGGCGGCTCGTGGTCGATCGGCATCGTCGGCTTCGCCGGCGCCATGGCGATCTATTTCGTCCTGCCGCAGATCGGCGCGATTTACGACCGCGCCAAGCTCGAGAAGGCCGGCGGCGAAAGCGCCTTCGCGGCGCTGCAGCCCGGACCCGAGCTCGGTCAGGTTCTCGCCTATGCCGCCGAGCAGTCGTTCCAGGCGATCGCGGTGATCCCGCTCGTCCTTTTCGTCATCTTCGGCGCGGTCTGGGTGGCCGAACGCCGGTCGCGCGCGATCACCCGCACCAACTCCGTGGAGCCTGCAGAATGAAAATCGGCATCAACCTGCTGCTGTGGACGGGCCACGTCACCCAGGAGCACCACGGTATCCTCAAGGCGCTCAAGGCCACCGGCTTCGATGGGGTCGAAGTCCCGGTGTTCGACGTGAGCGATGTCGGCCACTACCGCGATCTTGCCAAGGTGCTCGACGACATCGGGCTCGAACGTACGGTCGTCGCGATCATTCCCGATGAGGCGCACAGCCCCATCTCGGCCGACGCCGCGGCGCGGCAGGGCGCGGTCGATCATCTAAAGCGTGTGATCGACTGCTCGGCCGCGCTCGGCGGCGAGATCGTCGCAGGCCCCTGGTTCCAGCCGCTCGGCGTGTTCACCGGCGAGAAGCCGAGCGAGGCCGAGCTCGACCGCTGCGCCGAGGTCCACCGCCAGGTCCTGCCGGCGATGCGCGCGGCGGGGATCACCCCCGGCCTCGAACCGCTGAACCGCTTCGAGGCCCACCTGCTCAACACCTGCGACCAGGCGATCGCCTATGCCGAGCGCGTCGGAGAAGGCGGCATCGGCATTCTCTACGACACCTTCCACGCCAATATCGAGGAGAAGGACCCACTGGCCGCGCTCCACGCGCTCCACGCCTCGGGCCAGCTCAGCCATGTCCACATCTCGGAGAACGATCGCGGCACGCCGGGGCGCGGCCACGCGCCGATCCGCGAGACGATCCACGCGCTCAAGGCGCTCGGCTACGATGGTTGGCTGACAATCGAGGCCTTCGGCCGCGGCGTGCCCGACCTTGCCGCGGCGACGCGCGTCTGGCGCGATTTCTTCGCGAGCGAGGAAGAGGTCTACACCGAGGGCTTCGACCTCATCCGCCGCGCCTGGCAAGAGGCCTAGGCGCGCAGTTGCGCCAGGAACGCGTAGCCCTTGCGCGCCGCTTCGATGCGCGGGATCGCAAAGGGCGGCTCCTGCTCGACGTAGAAGTGGCGCACGCCGGCCGCGTGCGCGGCTGGCAGGATCTTCGCCCAGTCGAGCGTACCCGATCCGACTTCGGCCGGCTTCATCGACAGCGCGAAATTGGTCTCGTTGCCCGCCGCCACGTCCTTGACGTGAAGCTGCGCCACTCGGCCGCGGTGCCTGCGCAGGAACGCGGCGGGATCGAGCCCGGCCGTCGCGACCCAACCGACGTCTACTTCGAAATGGACTGCGGCGGGATCGGTCTCCTTGACCAGGATGTCCCAACCCGTGGTCTCGCCGCCAGTCTTATCGGTGATTTGCGCAAATTCCATGTTGTGGTTGTGATAACCGAGCGCCACGCCGAGCGGCCTCAGGGCCGCACCCTTCGCGTTGAGCTGCGCGGCGGTGCGACGCCAATGATCGGCGCCCGCCTCTGCGAAAGTGCGGCCGATCGTCGCCTGCATCGCCTCGCCCGGCCGCGGCCGGAAGTTGTCGGGAAACGGCGCGATCGGCAGGGCCGCACGCTTGGCACCGAGCGCGCCGAGCGCATCGGCGATCTCCGCCGGAGCACTGCCGAGCGTGAGCCCAGCCCCGCCCATGCCGCGCATCACCGGCGGGATATGCAGGCTGCTGATCGCCAGACCGGCCTTGTCGGCGGCCGCACGCAGATCGGCGGGCTTGCGGTTGTAGAGGCTGGGCAGCTCTATCTCGCGATAGCCGATCGCCGCGATCTGCGCGAAAGTGGCGTCGATGTCACGCCCAGCCTCGTCGCCCAGGGTATAGACCTGCAAGCCTATGGGCAGCCCGACGCGTTGAAAGAAGGTTCGCCCCTTGGCCGCAAGCGCGGTCCCTTCGAACATGGCGAAAGCTCCCGTTGCGGCCATGCCCGCGAGCAGCGAACGACGGCTGACTGCCTCGACCATTAGACTTTTCCTCACCCGACTTGTTGCGGTTGCTCAACGAATACCGATCGCGGGATAACGCAGCAACAGGTAATCGAACGATCTCGTTCGTTTTCTCTTGTAGGCCTCGCTGCCCAGGCTTATGCCACGGCAAAACACACGGGATGGGAAAGGCCAGACATGACGACAACCAGCATGGATCGGCGGTCGCTGCTCGAAGGCGCGCTGCTGCTTCTGGGCGTGACCGCGACCGCGGGCTTCAGCCCCGATGCCTTCGCGAAGGCGGCGGCCAGCCCCAAGCCATCGCTCCCGGCGGGCGACTTCGCGCTGCTGAGCGCGGTTGCGGACACGATCATTCCCCGGACCGATACGCCCGGCGCGGTCGACGCGCGCGTGCCCGCCAAGTTCGACGCCCTGCTGGTCAACTGGGCCGCGCCCAAGCGCCGCACCGAGCTGACCGGGGCGCTCGCCACGATCGACCGCCTGGCGCGCGAAAAGACGGGTCAGGGCTTCGTCGCGCTGACGCCCGAGCAGCGCAAGGAACTGCTCGTCGCCCACGACGTCGCGGCGCTCAAGCCGGTGCCGCGGACCGACAAGCTCACGGGCATGCAGGCGATGATGGCCGGCCCGGCCGTTGCCGATCCCGGCTATGCCAAGCTCAAGGAGCTGATCGTCGTGCTCTACTACTATTCGGAAGAGGCCCTGACCACCGAGCTGACTTACGAGCATTCGCCCGGCGACTGGACCCCGTCGATCAAGGTGACCCCCGAGACCCGCGCCACCGGCGGGTTGGGCATGTTCTGAGGAGGCTATGACGATGTTCGATGCAATCGTGGTCGGCTCCGGCATGAGCGGCGGCATGTCCGCCAAGGAACTCTGCGAGCGGGGGCTCAAGGTCCTCGTCATCGAGCGCGGGCGCAAGCTCGTGCACGGCGAATCCTACACCGACAATCTTCAGCCCTGGGAAGTGCCCAACGCCGGCATGGTGCCCGAGGAGGATCTCGCGCGGCACTACAAGATTCAGGGCCATTCGTTCATCCAGGGGGCGACGCAGCAGTATTGGGTCAAGGACGACGAGCACCCTTACGTCACCCCCGAGGACAAGCCGTTCGACTGGATCCGCGGCTATCACCTGGGCGGCCGTTCGATCATGTGGGGGCGCCAGTCCTACCGCCTCTCGGCGCAGGACTTCGAAGCCAACGCCAAGGACGGCCACGGTTCGGACTGGCCCATCCGCTATGACGACCTTGCGCCTTGGTATTCACACGTCGAGAAGTTCATCGGCGTCGCCGGCTCGAAGGAAGGCCTGCCGCAGCTGCCCGACGGCGATTTCCTGCCCGCCTTCGCGCTCAACGACGGCGAGCTGCAGTTCAAGGCGGCGATCGAGAAGGCCTTCCCCGGCCGCAAGGTGATCCCCGGGCGCACCGCCAACCTGTCGCAGGCGCAGCCGCACCACGAGGAGCTGGGTCGCATGACCTGCCAGGCGCGCTCGCTCTGCGACCGCGGCTGCACCTATGGCGCCTATCATTCGAGCCTGTCCTCGTCGCTGCCGGCCGCCGATCGCACGGGCAACCTGACGATCGTCACCGACGCCATCGTTCACTCGCTGGTCCACGATCCGAAGACCGGCAAGGTCAGCGGCGTGCGCGTGATCGACAGCAACACCAAGGCGGGCAAGACCTACGAGGCGAAGGTCGTCTTCCTCAACGCCTCGACGATCGGCACCGCGCAGATCCTGCTCAACTCGAAATCGGCGGCCATGCCGCGCGGGCTCGCCAATGGCTCAGACATGGTCGGCCGCAACCTGATGGATCACCTGTTCGCGCTTTCGGTGGCGGGTCTGCTGCCGAACGGCCCCAAGGACAGCTTCTATCATGGTCGCCGTCCGACCGGGCTCTACATCCCGCGCTTCCGCAACGTCACCGAACCGGGCGAAGGCTTCCTGCGCGGCTACGGCTATCAGGGCGGGGTTTCGCGCATGAGCTGGCGCGCGGGCATCGGCCAGCCCGGGATCGGCGCCGAGCTCAAGGCGCGTACGCGCAAGCTCGGCCCATGGTTCACCTATATCTCGGGCTTCGGCGAGATGCTGCCCAACCCCGAGAACCGCGTGACCCTGAGCACCAGCAAGGTCGATCAGTGGGGGATCCCGCTCGTCGAGGTGAACTGCGCGCACGGTCCGAACGAGCAGAAGATGGCCAAGCAGATACTCGACGATGGCAAGGCCATGATCCAGGCCGCCGGCGGTTTCGTCGTCAGCACCGCGACCGAACCCGGCACGCCGGGCCTGGGCATCCACGAGATGGGTACCGCCTGCATGGGCAAGGATCCCAAGACCTCGGTCCTCAACAAGTTCAACCAGGCCCATGAGGTGCCCAACCTGTTCATCACCGACGGCGCGGCGATGGCATCGAGCGGTTGCCAGAATCCCTCGCTCACCTACATGGCGCTGAGCGCGCGGGCCGCCCACCATGCCGTGGAATTCCTGCGCGAGGGCAAGATCTAGGAGCAGACGATGGTGCAGCCGGCCGATCAGTCGACCGACGCGTCCGGCAAGCCGGCGCCGAGCCGGCGCGGCCGTCCGACGGCCGAGCGTGTCGCCGCGATCGACGCCGAGATCCGGGCTGCTGCGCTCGAACTGTTCGTCGAGCTGGGCTTCGAGGCCGCGAGCATGGACGCCATCGCCGCCGCGGCGAAGGTTTCCAAGGGCACGCTCTATGCGCGCTACGAGAGCAAGGAGCCGCTGTTCCGCGCGATTCTCGAGCAGCAGCTCGAGGAATGGGGCCAGCGGTCCTCGGCGCAGACTCGACCCGTTCCGGAAGACCTGGAAGCACGCCTGCGCCAGTACGCGCGTGCGATCGTCAAAGTGCAGAGCTGGCCCGAATTTCGCCGGATCGCGACGCTGCTGACAGAATCCGCTCGCGCCTTTCCCGATCTGGCGCGCGAATGGGACGAGATCATCACCCGGCGCTCGGTCGAAGCCCTGCAGCGCGACATGGCCGCCTATGGCGATCCCAATATCGACTGGAGCTTCTTCGCCCAGCTGTTCCACTCGGCGATATCGGGCTGGCACCGCGCCGAGAGCGGTCAGCGCCATGTCGAGGACGAAGAGATCGTCGCTTTCTCCGACAAGGTGATCGACGTCATCCTGGCTTCGATCGGCTCGGTTCCCGTGGACCCGGCGCTGCCGTCCTGATTGGCTTCAGCGCCGGCTGAGCAGGTCCGCCAGCATCGTAAGCGCCTCGCTCGCCGGTGCCGGCTTGGCGCTGTGCGGCACCGCGGCATAGCGCTCGGGCAGGCCGTCGGCATCGTGGCCCGTGGTCAGCACGAAAGGCACGTCCCGCTCGATCAGGCGATCGGCGACGGGATAGACCAACTGCTTCTGCAGTTCGACGTCGAGAATGGCGGCATCGACCGGCGTCGTGGCCAGGATCTCCAGCGCCCCTTCGACCGAAGCGACCGGGCCAACCACCCGCGCGCCGGCTTCTTCGATCTCGTCGACCATCGCCATCGACAGCAGTGGTTCGTCCTCGACGATCAGAATCCGCACTCCGCGGAGCACGTCGATATCCTTTTGCCTCATGTCATTCCCGCGCCCGTTTGCCCCTGCTTAGGGATCATGCGCGCATGCGACATTAATCTGTGTTGCCTTGCCAGAGAAAAAACGTCGGTATCGCTGGCAATCGCTAGAGCCTCTCGCGAAAGTCGAAGCGGTGCGGAAGATCGAGTTCGGTACGCCCGAGCAGGGTGAACACATATTCGCGATCGGCGTCTCCGAGCCGCGCCAGCCAGTATTCGGCGAGCTTCACCGCGCCTTCCCATTCCTCGACCGAGGCGAAGCGCTCGGATGGCGCGGCATCGGCGAGTTGCGGGATCGGTCCGCGGCGCAGGTGCGAGTGTTCGAGCCGGCGGACGTGACGGCGCCCGTGGCGATCGATCTCGAGCCGGCCGCCCAGACGCTCGAACAGCGTCGCCACGAAAAGCGCCAGATCGCGATGATCCGCAAGCGCTGCATCCCTGCCTTCCGGCAATCTGTCTCGATTCATGATCCCGCGACCCCTCGCAAAGTGAACCCACTCATCCCATCACGAATCCGTAACAAAATGCCTGCGACGTCAATGCGATGTCCCGCAGTTCACCGCATTTCCGCTTTGCCGTTCCGCAGAACGTGTGGACGGAACTTTCGTCGGGTCCTCGCGGTTGATCGGACATGACCAAAGCGAAACCGACGAAGGCGATCGACAAGGTGATCGGCAAGGTCCAGCGCGCGCTCGGCGAGCTCACCGGACGGCCCGACCTGGTGATCGAGGGCGAGGCGCGCGATACCGGCTTGCCGCGCGAGGACGATGCCGCACCCGCACCTCCGCCTAAGCCCCGCTAAAGCCTGTCCCGATCCGGGGTACCCGGCCACGCGACGGGCAAGCCGGCGCTTTCCAAGTGCCTAGCGATCGCTTAACCTTGCCGCATGACGCGGGGCAATCTGGACTGGACGATCGAGACGCGCGAGGGCCTGCGCCTGATCGCCCCGATCGGGCGCGTGGACGAGACGACCGCCACCGAATTCGCCGAACGCCTGGCGCAGGAGATCGGCGGCGCCGCGGGCGATGGCCTGACCCGCCTGGCGATCGACCTCGCCAGCATCGACTACATGTCGTCGCGCGGGTTACGCGGCCTGACTCTGGCGCAGCGCCAGTCGGCCGATAGCGGCATCACAATCGTGCTCGCGCGGCCCAACCAGATCATGCGCGAGATCCTGGCGATCAGCCGCTACGACAAGGTTTTCCAGGTCTTCGACGACATCGATGACGTTTGAACCGCACGGGGGGCACTCGCAGGCGGCCAGTCACAGTCAGGAGGGGGGATGAAAGTCCGGTTCTGGGGTACGCGCGGCTCGCTGCCGGTGGCGCAGAAGGCCGCGGCCATTCGCGACAAGATCGCCGCCGCGCTCGTCGCGGCCGACGGACGCCGCTTTTCCGACCTCGACGAGGCGCGCGCCTTCGCCGACGACGAACTCGAATTCGCGGTCAGCGGCACCTATGGCGGCGCGACGAGCTGCGTCGAGATCGAGGCCGGCCCGGAAGACGGGGAACAGGCATTCATCCTCTGCGACCTGGGCAGCGGCGCGCGCGAGTTCGGGCTCGACGCCATGGGTCGCTGTGCCCGCGGCCACGCGCGCGTCTATCACCTGTTCATGTCCCACTTCCACTGGGACCATATCATGGGATTCCCCTTCTTCGTGCCGGTGTTCGACCCCGAAACGAAGATCGTCATCCATTCGGGCCATGCCGATGCCGAGGAGGCACTGCGCCGGCAGCAGGAGGAAATCTCCTTCCCCGTCGCCTTCGACTGGCTGCGCGCGCAGATCAGCTTCGTCACGCTCGAGACGGGCAAGCCCTATGAAATCGGCGCGGTGACGGTCGAGCTGATCGAACAGAACCACTCGCACAAAAGCTACGGTTACCGCTTCACTGACGCGGCCGGAACGTCGGTGGTCTACAGCACCGACAGCGAGCACAAGGTCGATCGCATGGACCAGGAAGCCGCCTTCGTCGCCTTCTTCGGCGATTGCGACCTCGTCATCTGCGACACGATGTATTCGCTCGCCGATTCCGCCTCGATGAAGGAGGATTGGGGCCATTCGAGCAATGTCGTCGCGATCGACCTCTGCCATCAGGCGCAGGCGCGGCGACTGGCGCTGTTCCACCACGAGCCGACCTACAGCGACGCCGACATCCAGCGGATGCACCAGGAGTCCATCCGCTACGAGGAACTGACCCGCGAGGGTGCACCGCTCAAGGTCATCTGTGCCTATGACGGCCTCACCGTCGAGATCTGAACCCGCGCCACCGCGCCGTCCGCTGCGCCGGTTCGTCTGGCTGGTGGCGGCGCTCGGCGCGCTGGCCGGCGCGCTGCTGAGTCTGTGGGTGGCACCGCCCGTGCGGCGCGCGCTGTTCGACGAGTGGCAGGTGCTCGCACCCAGAAAGATCGGAGGGGGCAAGATCGACGCGGGCAAGGTCGCGGTCGTCCTGATCGACCGCGAGAGCCTCGCCGCGGTCGGCCCGTGGCCCTGGCCGCGCTATTATCTGGCACGGCTGACCGAGACGATCGCGGCGCAGCAGCCCAAGGCGATCGGCTTCGACATGATCTTCGCCGAGGCCGACCGGCTCAATCCCGATCGCTTCGTCGCGCTCTATCCCGAGATCGATCCGCAGGCGGCCGCGGCAATCGGTGCGCTGCCCTCGATGGATGCGAGCTTCGCGCAAGTGCTCGGCGAAGCACCCGTCGTGCTCGGCCGCCTCGGCATCGACGGCGACGGCAGCGATCCCAAGGCGGTCTTCGTCGATCCCGAGGTCCAGGGCCGACCGCCGCGGGGCACGCCGCGCTATACCTACGTCCTCACCTCGATCACCGAGCTCGACGACGTCGCGCTCGGCCATGCCATGCTCAACGGACCGCCCGACGACGACGGCGTCGTCCGCCGCGTGCCCTTCACGGTGCTCGCCGGCACGCGGCCGATGCCGGGCATGGCCGCGGAGCTGGCGCGGATTGCGCAGGACGTCCCGCAGCTCGCCTGGCGCGGCGACACGGCGCTGCTCGGCAAGCAGCGCATTCCCGTCGACAATGCCGGCCAGGTCCAGCTCCGCTTCGGTCATTTCCCCGACAGCGCGCGCCATTCGGCCGCGCGGGTGCTGGCCAAGGCCGTGCCGGCCGACGCCTTTCGCGGCAAGATCGTCCTGATCGGCCTCGGCGCCGAAGGCATCGCCGACCTCGTCGCGACACCGCTCGAGACCGAGGGCTACGGCGTTTTCGTCCAGGCCCAGGCGGTCGAGGCGCTGCTGAGCGGCGGTTGGCTGGCACGCCCCGCCTGGCTCGCCGGCAGCGAGTGGGCCGTAGGCCTGCTGCTCGTCCTGCTGGTCGGCCTCGCGGGCAGTCTCCGCCGGCGCTGGCCCTGGTTCGTCGCAGGCGCGGTCGGCCTCCTGCTGCCGCCGCTGTCCTGGCTGCTGTTTCAGGGCGGCAGCCTTCTGTTCGATCCGCTGCGACCGGGGTTGATCGGCCTTTCGGCCGCTGTCGCGCTCGGCACCCTAGTCGCACTGCGCAACCGCACCGAACGCCGTCAGCTCGCGCAGCAACTGATCGAACAGCGCGTCACCTCGGCCGTGCAGGAGGGCGAATTGCAGGCCGCCCGGTCGATCCAGCTCGGCATGGTGCCGACGCGCGACCGCTTGGCCGGGCTCGACCCGCGTATGAATGCTGCGGCCGTGCTCGAACCCGCCCATTCGGTGGGCGGCGACTTCTACGACGCGATCCGCATCGATCCCGACCGCCTGCTGTTCTTCGTCGGCGACGTTACCGGCAAGGGCGTGCCCGCCGCGCTCTACATGGCGCTGTCGAAGACTCTGGCAAAGAGCGTGCTGGTGCGCGAGCGCGGCGGGCTCGCCCATGCAGTCAACACGCTCAACCTCGAACTGATGCGCGATGCCGACGATGCCATGGGAGTAACCATGCTCGTGGTCCTCGCCAATTGCGCGACGGGCGAGCTGACCATGGTCAACGCCGGGCACGAGAACCCGATCCTGCTCAAGCCCGGCCGGCCACCGCGCACGATATCCATGCAAGGCGGGCCGCCGTTCTGCGTCGTGCCCTTCTCCTATCCTGAAGAGGCCCTGTTCCTCGCCCCCGGCGACGCGCTGGTCCTGCTAACCGACGGCGTGACCGAGGGACAGGACGCCGACGGCGCGCTGTTCGGCCTCGACGGCGTGATGAAGACGCTGGGTCAGCGCGCAAACAACGAACCCGAAGCCATGGTGCGGAGCTTGGTCGCGGCGGTGCGCCTATTCGAGCACCCGACCGAGCCGAGCGACGACCTGACGATTCTGGCGCTCAGCTATCGGGGGGCTTAATCCTCCCCGGTACGGGGAGGTGGCAGCGCGCAGCGCTGACGGAGGGGGCTCTCGAACGAGCGCTGCGTCAATCGATGGCCCCCTCCACCACTCGCTGTGCGAGCGGTCCCCCTCCCCGTACCAAGGAGGATGTGCCCTAACGGACGATCACCTCGACCCTGCGGTTTTGCGCATTGGCGACGTTGTCGCCCGTCTCGACCGCCGGTTCGCGCTCGCCGCGGCCCACCGCGCTCAACGCGTCGGGCGAAAAGCCCTCGGCGGCGAGCACGCTCATGACCTGCTTGGCGCGCTTGAGCGACAAGCGGTCGTTGGCCTCCTCGCTGCCGACCGTGTCGGTATGGCCTGTGACCTGGACCTCGGCGCCCGGCCGCACGGCGACGTCGGCGCGGATCTGATCAAGCACCGTGCGCGATTCGGGAACGAGGTTGGTCGCACCATCGACGAAGTAGAGCGTGTAACTCCGCGATGGCGGCGGCAGACCGTTCATCAGCTGCCGGTAGGCGGGCTTGATCGCCTTCACCGTACGCAGCGAAGTGCGCCCGGCGGTCATCCGCGCCGAACGCAGCGGCGCGTCGAGCACCTGCTCCTGGCCGCCTGCCTCGAGCACCGCGAGCGCGCCGACCCCGTGGCCGTCCTCGCCCGGCAGCAGCAAGGTCTGCGGCGCAGCGCAGGCCGAGGTCAGCAGAAGCCCGACGACGATCCCCCCCTGGCGCATGTTCAGGGCACTTCCACCACGAAGCGGGTTCCGCGCACGCCGAGCATCGAGGTGGAAGTGCGCACGCGCATGGCGTCGCGGCGCGACTTGGCGATGCGCCCCGAGACGACGCCGAGCGAGCCGCGATCGACGCTGGTGACGAAGGAGCCGGTCTGGCGCGTGCGATCGAACTGGAATTCGGTCAGGGTCACGCGGCTATTCGGGCCGACCGCGAAGCGCGTGCCGTCGGCGAAGGTCACGCCCATGCGCCCGTCGCGGCCGGTGACGAGCACGTCGCCCGGTTCGAGCTGGACGCCGGGGGCCACCGGCATGATCCGTCCGCCCCGGTTTACCGAGGCCGCGCCGACGTTGCTCTTGACCCGGCCGATCTCGGCCAGGGCCGGACTCGCCAGGAACGATAGGGCCGCGAGGGCCACCAGCATTGCTAGAGGACGCATTTTATTCTCCCCTGACCGCCACCGCGTGGCATATCATCGCCATGGTTTCCGGCACAACCATTTCGCGCTGCCACAAGGCGGGGCAGGAAGCGGGCGACACGCTGATCGCGGCCATGGCGCTGGTCGAGCGGTTCGCCGTGTCGCATGGGCTGGAGACGCCGGCGATGCAGCGGCTGGCGATCGTCGTCGAGGAGATCGTCAGCAACCTCCTGTGCCACGCCGCGCACGATCGCGACATCGCGTTCACGCTCTCGCTCGATCATGGCACGGCGGGGCCGCATATCGTGCTCGACGACGACAGCGATCCCTTCGATCCGCGCACGGCGCCGATCCCCGAGATGCCCGAACCGGTGCGCGGTGGCGGCGTCGGACTGGCGCTCGTCGGCGCCTGGTGCGACATCGTGGCTTACGATAGCGCTCAAGGCCGCAACCGCCTGATCCTGCGGCTGCGCTAGTTTCGGCGGCGACTGCGAGCACGCGCAGGCGCGCGCGCCGGTGTCGATTTCGCTGCGGCGGGGGCCGGCGCGGCGCGCAGCGCGACGAAGCTCGGCAGGTCCTCGACCACCGCGGTGACCGTGTCGAACTTGGTGCCCATCGCGCGGTCGAGCCGTTCGATCCGATCGACGGGCAGCGGGTGGGTCTTGTTCATCAGCGCATAGCCCTTTTCCTCGGGCGCGGCACTCAGCGTCTGCAGCACCCCGACGAGGCCATAGGGCGAATAACCCGAGCGCGCGGCGATGACGACGCCCATGCGATCGGCATCGTACTCGTCGTCGTGGTTGAGGCCGCGCGCGAACATGTCCTTGCCCGCGTTGATCAGCGCCGACTTGAACGCGCCGCCAATGCCCCCGCTGCCGCCGACATATTCGGTGAAATCGCCGAGCGCGGCATTGCGCAGGCTGCCCTGCAAGGCGCCGAGGTGATCCTTCTTGGCGACGTGGGCGATCTCGTGCGCGAGCACGCCGGCCAGTTCGGCCTCGTTGCGCATCTGGTCGAACATGCCGCGCGAGATCAGCACGTAGCCGCCCGGCATCGAAAAGGCGTTGACGTCGTCGGTCTCGACCACGCCGAACTGCCAGGGCAGGTCAGGCCGATCGCTGTGCAGCGCCAGCCAGCGGCCGACGCGATTGACGTAGCGCTGCTTCTCGGCGTCCTGCACCAGCGGCGCGGCGCCGAGGATGATGCTGGCGAGATCACCGCCGAGCTTGATCTCCTCGGGCTCGGGGATCTTGCGCAGCGAATCGCCGAGCTTCTTGACGTTCTGCACGCCTTTCACCAGCCCGCCGATGTTGGGAAACTGGGCCTGGGCGACACCGGGCAGCGCGAGCAGCGCAGCCGCCAGAAGGATACGGTGAGCGATCATTTCCGCGACCTCCCCTTGTCGAGATAGGCGACGGTGTTTTCCTTGAGCGCGGCCTTCTGCGCCGTGGCGCGCGCATCGTCGGCGGTCACCGCAAGCGTTCCGAGCAGTTCGAGCTCCTGATAGTCGGGCGTGGCGTTGCGGATGTCCTCCTCGTCCATGCCCTTGATGCCCGTCGTCGCGGTGCGGCCGGAACTACCCGTGCGCAGGCTCGCGATGCCGCCGGGCCGCGTCGCGCCCGGACGCGCCGCGCCGGCTTCGAGCCGCAGGTTGAGCAGGCGCACCCAACCCTTGGTGCTGCCTGCCTCGACCGAAGCCCAGGCGCCACGCCGTTCGAGGATCGTCACCGGCTGGTTGGCGGTCACCGGGCCGGACTTCGCCGCATCGATGAAAGGCTGCGCCAGCAGGTCACCCGCGCGCAGGATCTGGCCCTTTTCGGCCGCTTCGGCGCTCGTCACCCGGCAGAGCAGGACGGCGGCAAGCAGGATGGCAGCGCAACGTCTCATCTTTCCCCTCGATCGGTTGCGCGACCCGAATACACCCATTCCCGCCGCGGTCCTAGAGGCAAGCCGGGGACGAAACTTGTACAAACGCGACTCTAGGTCCGGCGCGTTGGTTCAAAAAGACGCACAGGCGCCTCGCGCCCTTTGACCTTGTGCGAGCCGCAGTCGCGCCATTCGAAGGCGTCGCCGGCGGCTTCGCGCGTCGCTTCGGAAACGAGCACACGGGCAATGCCCTTGGTCAGGCCTTCGATGCGGCTTGCAAGGTTCACCGTGTCGCCGATCACGGTGTAGTCGAGTCGGTCGTTCGAGCCGATGAAGCCGACGACGGCGCGGCCCGAATGGATGCCGATGCCGATCTCGAGCTCGGCCCCTAGCGCGCCGAGCTGGCCGCGCAGCGCCTCGAGCGCGGCCGACATGTCGAGCGCGGCGGCGACCGCCTGCTCGGCGTGGTTCGCTGTCGCGACCGGCGCGCCCCAGAAGGCCATGATCGCATCGCCGATGAACTTGTCGAGCGTGCCCGAGTGGCGGAAGATCACCTGCACCTGCTGCGAGAAATAGCCGTTGAGCAACGCCACCACGTCCTCGGCGCTCGACACTTCGGACAGCGAGGTGAAACCGCGGATGTCCGAAAACAGCACCGACACCTCGCGCGATTCGGCGCTGTTGCGGTGATCGATCTCGCCGGTTTCGATCAGGCTCGTCACCACGCGCGGATCGAGGAAGCGCTTGAACATGCCCGAGGTGCGCAGGCGCTGGTTGCGCTCCTCGAAATAGGCGAGCGCGGAGCCGAGGAAATAGAAGGTCCAGCCGAAGGCGAGCGGGCCGAAGATGGGGACGAAGACCCCGTTGGCCAGGGCCAGCGCGCCGACCGCGATTGCCGCGACGGTGATCGCCAGCAGGACATAGCCGATGCGGTTGGCGCTGACGTTGCGCGCGAGGCCGATCGCCACGAGCGCGATCAGCGCCAGGGCGAAAGGCATCACCGCCGATCGCGGCACCTCGCGCAGCCAGTCGCCGCGGTCGAGGTTGTCGAGCGCGGTCGCGAGGATCTGCACGCCGGGATAGGTGCTGGCGAGCGGAGTCAGCCGCAGGTCGAGCAGGCCGGGCGCGGCCGTGCCGACGACGATCAGCTTGTCCTTGAACTCGTCGCGTGGACGCAGGGGACGTTCGCGCAAGGCATCGAGATAGACGTCGGCGAAGGAAACGTGCTTCCAACCACTGCGCCAGTTGAGCAGGATCTCGCGGTCCGGCGGCAGCGGGTGCCCGAGGTCGCGCAGCATCCGTGCCGCGAGCGAGGGAAAGCGCCAGCCGCTACGCTCGCGGTACAACGAGTGGTGGCGGCCGACGCCGTCGCTGTCGCTGGTGAAATTGATCAGCCCGCCGCGCATCGCCTCGGGCGCCACGACGAGAGGCATCATCAGCGGCACGCGCGCATCGACCGGCGGGTTTCGCGCGGATTGCGCCCCGACTGCGGCGGGCATCTGACTGACCCAGGCGCCCTCGCCGTCTTCATTGAGCGTCATCGCCAACCAGACGTTGGGATGGCGCGCGACGGCATCGGCGAAGGCGGCATCGTGCTCGGGGCGGTAGATGTCGGCCTCGTTGAACAGGATGTCGAAGGCTACGCCGCGAGGGTCTTGCTGCGTGACGTAGTCGATCAGTTCGCCGTGGACCGAACGCGGCCAGGGCCAGGAGCCCGCGAGATCGTTCATCATCTCGAGCGAGCGCTGATCGATGTCGATGACGACGACGCGGTCCGATGGCGGCCGTCGGCTGGTGTTGAACTTGAGCAGGACGTCGCCGCCGCGCTGGTCGGCGATCCGCGTGAGGCCGACATGGCGGTAATCGACGAAGACCAGCAGCGCGAAGAGGAGCGCCAGCAGGAACCATCTGCCCGTCGCGAGCCGCCGCACCCGTTCCGCTACCTGCCCCATGCGCGCGATCTTGGACGAGCCGGCCGGCGGGTGCAATCGCTTCGGTATGTCTGAGAGGGCGGGGCCCGGAACCGGACTTTGGAGGGAGCTCCCGGCCGGCGCCTGTCCGGGGTGGAGCTCCCTCCGTTAACCGTTCAACCGGCCGTCACCGCATCATAGCGGTGGATTCTGACAGTTTGCTGTAACCGGGCGCACCGGAAAGATGGTCGCCTCATCCATGATGCGGCCCAACGCAGAAAGTGCCTCGAGGAGGTCGCCGATCGAGTCCTCCTCGATCAGCAGCGTCAGCGTGTCGCGCAGCATGTCCGGGCGGCCGTCGCGCAGCGAGCAGACGAGGCTGAGGATGATCGCCTCATGTTCGGACACGTGATTGCAGGCGAGCGCGCAGAACTGGAAGGTCTCGAGCCCGTTGCGGTTGAACAGCGACATCATCCTCAGGAAGGGTTGCAAGCCGGCGATCATGTTCCAGCGCGCGAAAGCGCTCCCCAGCGCCGTGCCGGGGCACTGACGCTCGCCCATCGCCTTGACCCAGGATCGCATCGACCAGACCATGAAGCGTCCGCCATGGTCGAGACCGGTGACCGGGCGGTCGAGAAATTCGTACATTCTGGGCTCCCGTTTTCTCTCGGTGGGGTGATTCCCTCTCCTGAAAAACAAAGAACACTATTCCTCTTGCAAATGCAAATGATTCGCAATAACTAGGTCTCGACAGCGGATGAAGCGTTGGCCTCGTCCGTTGCCTGGGTCATTTTTTGACCTTTTCTCCCTCCCCAACTTAGCCGGGGCCGCGCCATGCGGCCCCGGGTTTTTCCTCCCAGGGACGGAGGCACGCGCCGGGGACGCCTCCCACCATCGTCTGTCATTCTGACGAAAGGCAGGATCCATTCCGGGCTCCGCATGAGGAAAGATCCGCCATCGCTTCGCGAAGCGCGCGACATATGGCCGACGCTGCGCCGCATGGATCCCGGGCAAATCCGGGATGACGATGAAGGATAGGAAGAAAGACGGGGACGCCGCTCCGTCCACGCCTGCGGCGTGCCACCTACCCCTAAGGGGGAGGTCTGACCCACGCCCGCGCCGCACAAACAAAAAAGGCGGCGCTAGGCGCCGCCCTTTGATTGCATCCTCCACAGTGCCCTTGTTGTTCTACCCCTGTT
Source organism: Novosphingobium anseongense (assembly GCF_037482895.1). NCBI lineage: Bacteria > Pseudomonadati > Pseudomonadota > Alphaproteobacteria > Sphingomonadales > Sphingomonadaceae > Novosphingobium > Novosphingobium anseongense. The sequence continues at coordinate 234,634 of NZ_JBBHJZ010000002.1, forward strand.
GTTTTCTCGGGGCTGGGTATTCGCGGCCACCCCAAAGGGGGGCGAAACTGTCAGCGGATCGGCTTAGCGGATCTGGGCGATCTGCATGTAGGGAACCGGGTTCACGGCCTGTCCGGCAACGCGCACTTCGTAGTGCAGGTGCGGCCCGGTCGAGCGGCCGGTGGAGCCGACGAAACCGATGATGTCGCCCTTGCGGACTTCCTGGCCCGCCGCGACGTTCAGGCGCGACATGTGGCCGTAACGGGTCTCGAGATTGCCGCCATGCTCGATAGAGACATAGAGGCCATAGGAGCTGAACCAGTCGGCGCGGCTGATCGTGCCGTCGGCCGTGGCGTAGATCGGCGTGCCGACCGGAGCCGACAGATCGACGCCCTTGTGGGCGCGACGGCCGCCGAGGACCGGGTGGACGCGCATGCCGTAGTCGCTCGAGAAGTGAACGCCTTCGACCGGGACGCGCGAGGGAATGGAGACCGCCGAACGGCGGAAGGGGTTGGCGCCGCCGATCGTGGCGACCGGCGCGGCACGCGACGAAGCGGCCAGGTTGACCGACTGCGGCGCCTGCTGCTTTTCGATTGCCTGCCAATTGGAGAAGAGCTGCTTGAACTGCTCTTCCGAACCGCCGGTCGCCGGCTTCGCGGCCTGGGCGGCGCGGAGCGGGGCAGCGATGTCGGCATTGGCACTGCTGTTGGCGAGCACGGGGCTTGCGCTGAAAACCGCGGCGGCAGCGAAGAGCGAACCTGCAACTGCACGAACCGTGGCAAAAAGACCGTTAGCGACCACTCAAAAAATACCTCGTCTAGGTCGGACATTTCCGCTGTGCGGAAGCCGATACGACTGTCGTATTCTCCGGCGGCGGAACCGCCGAAGCCTTTTTTTGGAGATGGTCGGAACCCCCCCGCCGTCTCGCAGATTGCTATTACCCAGACGAAACTAAGCTAGGCAAGCGCATGCTCGGTTGGCCGCGGTAAACCGGCTGCCGCACGCGCTGAGTCGTTGAACGGTCCTTTCAAACCCGCCCGAAAGTGCCGAGTTATTAACAGATTCCAGGTTTCGTTAACCTCTTCGCCGCGCGACGCGCAGACCGCGGTGAAATGATTTGCGCCGATTCGGACGTGGTTAATTTCATCGTCAAGGATTCGTTCCAGAAGCCTCACGCCGGGCTCGTCACCCATCGCGCGGAGCCGCTCGATCATCGCCGGCGTGACGTCGAGACCGCGTGCCTCGAGCACCATCGGCACGATCGCCAGCCTCGCGGCGACGTCATGCCGCGTCTCTAGCGCGGCATCCCACAGACCGTCGTGCGCAGGCAGCGCTCCGTAGTGGCTGCCGAGCGTGCGCAGCCGGCGTTCGATCAGCGCGAAATGCATCGCCTCGTCGGCCGCGACGGCGAGGAAGTCTCCCACGAAGCCGCGTTCCATTCCGGCACCGAAGCGTCCGGCCATGTCGAGCGCAAGGTCTATCGCGACGAATTCGATATGCGCCAGGGCATGCCACAGCGCGATCCGGCCGCGCTCCGATCCGCCCTTGCGACGCTTGGGCATGTGCTTGGGCAGCAGCAATTCGGGCCGCTCGGGTCGCGCCGGACGATCGGGCATCTCCGCGTCGAACGCGAAGCCGAGCCGGCCGAGCCGCCAGTCGCGCGCCACCGCGCGCGCCGCCATCGCCTTGGCGCGCGGATCGGCGGTCAGCAGCGCCGACCGGATCGCGGACGCGACGCTCGCAGCCATCAGAGCGCTCTGGCCGCCTCCAGCACCGCCTCGGCGTGGCCCTTGACCTTCACCTTGTCCCAGACTTGCGCGATCTTGCCCTCGGCATCGATCAGCAGGGTCGTGCGGACCATGCCCATATAGGTACGGCCGTAGTTCTGCTTCTCAGTCCAGATGCCGAGCGCGTCCGACAGACCGTTTTCCAAGGCGTCGCTGGCGAGCGGGGCGACGAGCGCGTGCTTCTCGGCGAACTTGGCGTGCTTCTTGGGCGGATCCTTGCTGACGCCGAGCAGCCCCGTGCCGGCCTTCTCGAATTCGGGCGCAAGCCGCGAGAAGTCGAGGTTCTCGGTGGTGCAGCCCGGCGTGTCGTCCTTGGGATAGAAGAACAGCACGAGCTTCCTCCCCTTGAAGTCCGAGGGCTTGATGCTGCCACCTTCGGGCGTCTCGAGCGCGATATCGGGAAGAACGTCACCGGCGACGGGGGGGGTGGTCATGAGTCGATCTCCAGGTCTTCGCCGAACAGTTCGCGCCAGACGGAGGCGACCGCGCCGCGCGCCTGGGCCAGTCCGGCCAGCACCGCCTCCCAATCGCCGCATCCGCAGGCCTTGGCAAGCACCGCGCGCGCCGCCGCGTGCGGTTCCTGGCCATCGGGCGCGAGCAGCCGCGCGGCGATCAGCATTCGCGCCAGCGCGCCGTGAGCGGCGATCATCGTTTCGGGCAGCAAGCCTTGCGCCACCAGAACCGGAATCGCCTCGCCGAGGCGCGGCAGCAGCGCTGTTCCCTCGCGCAGTTGCAGGTAGTGAACGATGAACTCGACATCGACGAGCCCGCCGCGCGCCAGCTTGACGTCGAGCGGCCCCTTGGCCGGCTTGTGCTGCGCCATGGTCCGGCGCATGTCGAGCACGTCGGCGCGCAGCTTGGCCGGATCGCGCGGCGCGGTCAGCACGCCGATGACCACATCGCAAAGCTCGGCGCGCGCTTCCGGGGAACCGTAGAGCGGCCGTCCGCGGCAGAGCGCCATGTGCTCCCAGGTCCAGGCCTGTTCGCGCTGGTAGCGCGCGAAGCTGTCGAAGCTGACCGCCAGTGGCCCCTGATCGCCCGAGGGGCGCAGCCGCGTATCGACCTCATAGAGCGCGCCTTCGGCCGTGGGCACCGAGAGCGCCCCGGTCACGCGCTGGCACAGGCGGTTGTAATAGGCCGAGGCGCCGAGCGGACGCCGCCCGTCGGATTCGCCGGCGAAATCGCCGGTGAACAGATAGACCAGATCGAGGTCCGAGGCGTGGGTCAGCGCGCCGCCGCCCATGCGGCCGAGCCCGAGCACGACAAGTTCGCTGCCGGCGATGCGGCCATGGTTGCGCTCGAACTCGACGAGCGCCGCGTCGGTCAGGACACGGATCGCCGCCTCGGCGACGCGCGCGAGCCCGGCCGAGATCTCGAGCGGATCGGTCGCCCCCTCGATCAGCTGCACACCGAGTGCAAAGCGCTTCTCGCCCACCCGGCGGCGGACGCGATCGAGCACGCGTTCGTAGTCGTCGTCGCTCTCGCCGTGCGCGAATTCGCCGATCAGTGCCTCGACATCGCCGGGGAGCGCAAAGGCACTGGCGTCGATCAGCGGATCGAGCAGGTCGGCGCGCCGCGCGAGTTCGTCGGCGAGCGGAGGCGCGAGGCTGAGGATGCGCGCGAGCAATTGCACGAGCGCCGGCCGCGCCTCGAGCAGGTTGAACAGGTTGATCGCGGTGGGCAGGTTGGCGAGCAATCGTTCCCAACGCAGGAAGGCCTGTTCGGGCTCGGGCGCTTTGGCGAAGGCCGCGAGCAGCGCAGGCTGGATCGCCTCGAAGGCCATGCGCGCGGCATCGCTGCGCAAGGCGCGCAGCTTGCCCGAGCGCCAGCCGTCGATCCGCTGCGCGAGCTCTTCGGCATCGGCGAAACCGAGGCTTGCGAGTTCGTCGGCGACGGGCGCGTTGCTGGCGGGCATCGCCGGCGCGGCCTTGCCCTCGCCAGGTCCGGTGCTGGCGATCAGCGCGTCGTAGCGCTCGCCGACACCCTGGGTGATGCGCGTGATCTCGGACAGCAAGGTATCGCTATCGGGCAGGCCTTCGAGCCTGGCCACCTCCTCGATCGCCGCCCAGTCGTTGGGCAACGCGTGAGTCTGCTGGTCGGCGACCATCTGCAGGCGGTGTTCGAGCGTGCGCAGCCGGTCGTAGCTCTCGCCGAGCAGTCGCGCATCGTCGGCCGGGATGATCCCCGCCCCGGCCAGGGCATCGAGCGAGGCGCGCGTCCCGCGCAGCCGCAGCGCCGGATTGCGCCCGCCGTGGATCAGCTGGTGCGTCTGCGCGTAGAACTCGATCTCGCGGATGCCGCCGCGGCCTTTCTTGAGGTCGAAGTTGGGCCCGACGGTCCAGGCCTGGCGCGTGTTCGAGCGGATCTGCGCGGTCAGCCGCCCGATCTCGGCGATCGCGCCGAAGTCGAGGCTCTTGCGCCAGACGAAAGGCCGGATCGCCGCGAGGAACTGTTCGCCCGCAGACACGTCGCCGGCGCAGGCGCGCGCGCGGATGAAGGCGGCGCGCTCCCAGGCGAGAGCCGAGCTTTCGTAATGCGTCAGCGCCGCGTCGATCGGGATCGCCAGCGGGCTGACCTCGGAGGCCGGTCGCAGGCGCAGGTCGACGCGGAAGACATAGCCCTCGTCGGTCGAGCGCGCGAGCGTCTCCATAAGGGTGCGTGCCACCCGCTCGGCCGCTTCGCCCGGATCGTCGCGCTCGCGCCGCGGCAGCAGTGCAGGATCGTAGAGCAGGATCGGATCGATGTCCGACGAGTAGTTGAGCTCGCAGGCGCCGTGCTTGCCCAAGGCCAGCGCGAGGAAGCCCGCGGGCTCCGCCTCGGGCACGCGGCGGCGAATGGCGTCGGCGATCGCCGCGTCCATTGCCCGGTCGGCGAAGGCCGAAAGCTCCCCGGTGACGCGCGTCACGGGGAAGGCCCCGGCAAGATCGCCCACCGCCAGCGCCAGGGCCAGCGCCAGCCGCTCGCGCCGCAGCGCCACACCGACGTCGTCGATGCCCTTTTCCCGTGTCTTGGCACCCTGTGCCTTGGCCCAGGCCAGCGCCGCTTCGCCCTCGCCGGCCGCGAGCAGCGCGACGCAATCGGGCAGGCGCCCCATCGCCCGCGAAAGGAAAGGCGCATATCGATCAGCGCGCGCGAGGGCTCCAGTCCAATCGTAAGGCGGGGGGGCGGCAGTCATGACGTCTGACTGCCCGTCCGGAGCGCACAGGGCAAGCCGGCTTGTCCGCTCGGACCGCCTCTCCTAGAACCGCGCCATTCCCTCCCTTCGAGGTTCATTCGGTCATGAAATCACAGCTTTTCGCCTTCGCCGCCTTGGCCACCGTCCTGGCAGCGCCCGCCCATTCCGCCGCTCCGGCACCGCAGATTGACGTCCCGTTGATGAAGCGCGTGGTCGAGACGCTCGCCTCCGATACGCTCGAAGGCCGCGCGCCGAGCACCGCGACCGAACCCAAGGTGCTCGATGCGATCATCGCCGAATTCAAGGCGGCCGGACTCCAGCCGGGCAAGGACGGCTGGCTGCAGGACGTGCCCACGGTCGAGATAACCGGCAGCAAATACTCGCCGCTGACGATCGGCGGAAAGGGCGCGCCGCTGAGCTTCGCCTATGGCAGCGACTTCGTCGCCGCCTCGTACCGCGTGACCCCGCGCACCGCGCTCAAGGACGCCGAGCTGGTCTTCGTCGGCTATGGCATCAACGCCCCCGAGCTGGGCTGGAACGACTATGCCGGCCTCGACATGAAGGGCAAGATCGCGGTGGTCCTGGTCAACGACCCCGACTACCAGACCGAGAGCGAGGAGGGTCCGTTCAAGGGCCGCCGCATGACCTGGTACGGCCGCTGGCCCTACAAGTACGAGGAAGCCGCGCGCCAGGGCGCCGCGGGCGTGCTGATCGTCCATGACACGTTCCCCGCCGCCTATGGCTGGAACGTGGTCGAATCGTCCTGGTCGGGCGCGCAATATTACGTGCAATCGGCCGACGACGGCGCGAGCCAGACCGAGGCCAACGGCTGGATCCAGAAAGGCGTCGCCGAAAAGATCTTCGCCGCCGCCGGCAAGGACTTCGCGGCACTCAGCGCCGCGGCGCAGCAGAAGGGATTCAAAGCGGTTCCGCTGGGTGTGAAAGCCAGCCTCTCGTTCGACAACACCGCGCGCAAATCGGTCTCTCGCAACGTCGTCGGCGTCCTGCCCGGCACGACCAAGCCCGACGAATACGTGCTCTATTCGGCGCACTGGGATCATCTCGGCCGCTGCAAGCCCGACGCCACCGGCGACGACATGTGCAACGGCGCGGTCGATAACGCGACCGGCGTCGCAGCGCTCGCAGCGCTGGCCAAGGCGAATGGCGCCGCCGGCCGCACGCCGCGCACCCAGGTGTTCCTGGCGGTGACGCTCGAGGAATCGGGTCTGCTCGGCTCCGAATTTTATGCGCAGCACCCGGTCTATCCGCTGGCCAAGACCGTCGGGGGCGTGAACATGGACGCATTGCGCGTCAGCGGCCGCGCGCGCGACTATCAGATGGTCGGCGGCGACAAATCGGACCTGACCACGAGCTTCCGCGCGACCCTGCAGTCGCTGGGGCTCAAGGAAGCACCCGAGGATCACGCCGAGCGCGGCGGTTACTACCGCTCGGACCACTTCAGCTTCGCCAAGCGCGGCGTGCCGATGTACAATCTCAAGCGCGGTCTCGACCAGTTCGAGGGCGGTGTCGCGGCCGGCGAAGCGGCCAACGAGGACTACGTCAAGAATCGCTACCACGGCCCGAACGACGAATATTCGCCCGACTGGGACTGGTCGGGCATCACCCAGGACGTCCAGCTATTCTACACGCTCGGGCGCGACCTCGCGACGAGCAACGCCTGGCCCAACTGGCACCCCGACGACGAGTTCCGCCGCGTGCGCGACGCCAGCCGAGGAGAGGCGAGAAAGTGACCTTCCGCTTTCCCCCGGAATGGCATCCGCAGGACTGGATCTGGATCGGCTTTCCGCATGAGGGCGAGGAATGGCCGGGCTTTCTCGAGCAAGCCCAGGAGCAGATCGCCGCTTTCGCCAGCGCCGTCGCCGAGAGCGGCCAGGAAGCCCGCCTGATCGTCCGCAACGAGGCCAACGAAGTGCGCGCGCGAGCGCTGGTCAGCAGCAAGGTCACGATCGAGCGGCGCACCTATGGCGACGTCTGGCTGCGCGATACCGGGCCGCTGGTCGTGCTCGACGGCGCCGGCAATCGCCGCGCGCGGCGCTTCGGCTTCAACGGTTGGGGCGGGAAATACCTGATGGACGGCGACCAGACGATCGGCGCCGAACTCGCGCGCGACGCCGGGCTCGCGATCGACACGTCGGACTGGATTCTCGAAGGCGGCGCGATCGACACCGATGGCGCCGGCCTGGTCGCAACCACCGAACAGTGCCTGCTCAACCCCAACCGCAATCCGCAGCTCACGCGCGGCGAGATCGAGACGCGGCTCTGCGCCGACCTCGGCTTCGAACGCGTGCTCTGGCTCGGCGACGGGCTGATCAACGATCACACCGACGGTCATGTCGACAACCTCGCGCGCTTCGTGGCGCCCGGCATGCTCGCCGTGCCGCGCGCGACCGGGGCCGACGATCCCAATGCCGCGATCTATGCCGACACCAAGGCGCGCGCCGAGGCTTTCGGCGTGACGGTGCGCGAGGTTCCCTCGCCGGGCCGCGTCGAACGTGACGGCCGCATCGAGCCCGCGAGCTACATGAATTTTGCGATCACCTCCAAGCTGGTGGTCGTGCCCACCTTCGGCAGCCCGCACGATGCCGAGGGCGTTGCCGCCGTGGCGGCGCTGTTCCCCGATCGCGACACCCTGGGCCTGCCAGGCGGTGCCGTGCTCGCGGGCGGCGGCGGCTTCCACTGCGCGAGCCAGCAGATGGCAAGCGCTGCCTCTTAACGGCTCGGTAACCGCCATGGGCGCACAATCACACCCATGGCCCGAGTCATCGCTCTTACCCGCACCGTCGCGCAGCATCGCAAGCTCGAGGCGCTGCGCATACTGATCGTCAGCGGCTGCGCGCTCGCGCTGATCCTGGCGGGCCAGGCCTTTCCGTTCTGATCAGCCCTCGATCGCGTTTGCGATCGCGATGGCCTTGGTCTTGAGTTGCTCGACCGGCACCGGCGCCTGACCGAAGGCGATCGCGCCGGGCGGCGTCACCACGATCATACGCGCACCTTCCGGCACGTAAGACAGCGTGCGCAGCTTCGTCATCCACACGGCCTTGCCTTTGGGCATGGCGACAGGCTCGCCCGGGCCGGTCACGTCGGGCTGCGAGGTCACACCGGCGAGTTGCTCGTCGACGGTCTGCCCGCTGACCTTGTCCTGACGCAACAGCACCCCGAAGTTGTCCTTGCCGTCGGCGCTCGAATACGTGCAGTTCGACACCGTGACCTGCTGGTTGCTGGTTGCGGCCGAGCTTTCGGCCTTGGCCACGGCGACCCCGCCGGCCTTGCCCGCGGCTTCGGCCGGAAAGGTCTTGCAGGCATCGACCGCCCATTCGGCGCCCTTGCTGCTGCCTCCCGCACCGCCACCGCTGCAGCCCGCGGCGAGGCCGGCGAGCGTTAGCGCGCAAAGCGAACGACGAAGATCGATGGTCATCGGCAATTTCCTCCGGTCAGGATGATCAGGAACGGCGGCGCGCACGTCGCGCCGGCTTTGAGGCCGGCTTCGGCGCATTCTCGAACCAGTAGCGGCTCTCGTCGGGCAGGATCGCGATGAAACCGGCATCGGTCTCGCGAAGGCGGAAGCGCGACTTGTGCAGCGGATCCTCGAAACGAACCTCGCCCTTGTCCTCGTCGAAGAACCAGCGCGCCGATTCGGCGATCGCAGGGACCGCACCGCATCCGGTAGCAACGAATTCGCCGCCGACGTCGTCGGCCCAGGCGATCTCGGCGCGGCACACGGTGCGCGCGGAATCCTCGGTCTTCACGACGTAGCGGCCGAGGTAATAGCGCTCGATCTCGGAGGCCGGGCGCGCGGCGGCTGGAGTGGCGGCAAGCGCCAGCAAAATGCCTGCAACATATCGCACGCACATCATGCCCCGATTCCCCCGTGGCGCAGATGGATCAGCGGATAGGGTCGCCCCTCGCCATCGGTCTCGGACCGTCCGATCACCACGAAACCACGCGCAAGATAGAAGGGCAAGGCATTCGTTGCCTGCTCGTTGGCATCGACGCGGGCATTCGACGCCAGGGCAAGAGCATGTCTTATCAAGGCACTACCGTAGCCCCGCCCGTGGACGGCAGGATCGACGAACAGCGCGTCGATCATGTCGCCGTCCATCGCCAGGAAACCCATCGGGCGCCCCGGCGCGTCGTCGACCAGCCAGAGTTCGACGAAGGGCAGAAACTGCGTGCCGACCATATGCTCGATCGCCGCGCGGTCCTCGGGCGTGAGGAATCCATGCGTCGCGTCGACCGCGGCGCGCCAGATCTCCAGCGCGCGCGATACGTCGGCCGAGGTTCCCGGCCGGACGATCACCGCAGGTCGGCCACTATTTCAGATCAGGCGGCGTCGCCTCGGCCTTGAGCAGCGCGATCGCCTCGTCGAGCGAGACGAACTTCTGCCGCTCCTCGCCCAGGGTGCGAATCGCGACGGTGCCCTCGTCGGCCTCGCGCTTGCCGACGACCAGCAGGTGCGGGACCTTCGCCAGCGAGTGCTCGCGGACCTTGTAGTTGATCTTCTCGTTGCGCAGGTCGGTCTCGACCCGCACGCCCGCATCCTTGAGCTTCGCCGCCACTTCGGCCGCATAGCCGTCGGCGTCCGAGACGATCGTCGCCACGACCGCCTGGACCGGCGCGAGCCAGACCGGCAGCTTGCCCGCGAAGTGCTCGATCAGGATGCCGATGAAGCGCTCGTACGAACCGAAGATCGCGCGGTGCAGCATGACCGGACGATGCTTCTCGCCGTCCTCGCCGATGTAGTTGGCGTCGAGCCGCTCGGGCAGCATGCGGTCGGACTGGATCGTGCCGACCTGCCAGGTGCGGCCGATCGCGTCGGTCAGGTGCCATTCGAGCTTGGGCGCATAGAAAGCGCCTTCGCCGGGCAGCTCTTCCCAGCCGTAGTCTGCGGTCGCGAGACCCGCCGCGACGACGGCGTCGCGCAGCTCGGCCTCGGCAATGTCCCACTGCTCCTCGGTGCCGATGCGATTGTCCGGGCGCAGCGCCAGTTTGATCGCATAGGTGAAGCCGAAGTGCTTGTAGACGCGGTCGGCCAGTTCGCAGAACGCGCGGACTTCGCCGACGATCTGGTCCTCGCGGCAGAACAGGTGGCCGTCGTCCTGGGTGAACTGGCGAACACGCATCAGCCCGTGGAGCGCGCCGTGCGGCTCGTTGCGGTGGCAGCAGCCGTTCTCGACCAGGCGCAGCGGCAGGTCGCGATAGGACTTGATGCCCTGCTTGAAGATCAGGATGTGCGCCGGGCAATTCATCGGCTTCAGGGCCATCCAGTCGGCCTCGCCCGAGATCACCGGGCCGTCATCGTCGATGTTGGGTACTTCGTCGGGGATGACGAACATGTTCTCGCGGTACTTGCCCCAGTGGCCGGACTTCTCCCACTGGCGAGCGTCCATCACCTGCGGGGTCTTGACCTCCTTATGGTCGCCCGTGCTCAGCGCGCGGCGCATATAGTCTTCGAGCGCGCGATAGATGACGTAGCCCTTGGGGTGCCAGAACACCGAACCGTGGGCTTCGGCCTGGAGGTGGAACAGGTCCATCTCCTGACCGAGCTTGCGGTGATCGCGCTTGGCCGCTTCCTCCAGCCGGAGCAGATGCGCCTCGAGCTGCTTCTTGTTGAGCCAACCGGTGCCGTAGATGCGGCTCAGCATCGCGTTCTTCTGGTCGCCGCGCCAATAGGCGCCCGAGACGCGCGTCAGCTTGAAGGCAGCGGGATCGAGCTTGCCGGTGCTGGGCAGATGCGGACCGCGGCACATGTCGTACCAGTCCGAGCCGCTGTGATAGACCGTCAGCTCCTCGCCCTGCGGCAGTTCGGCGGCCCACTCGGCCTTGAAGCTCTCACCCGCGGCCTGCCACTGCGCGATCAAGGTGTCGCGCGCGATCACTTCGCGCACGAGCGGCTTGTTCGCGGCGATGATCTTCCGCATCTCGGCCTCGATCGCCGGCAGGTCCTCGTCGGTGAACGGACGATCCTTCGGCGCGAAGTCGTAATAGAAGCCGTCGTCGGTCGAGGGACCGAAGGTGATCTGCGTGCCGGGGAACAGGTTCTGCACCGCTTCGGCCAGGACGTGGGCATAGTCGTGCCGGGCAAGGTCGAGTGCATCGGCCTCGTCCTTGACGGTCACCAGCGCAAGCGCCGAATCCTGCGTGAAGGGACGCGACAGGTCGACGAGTTCGCCGTCGATCTTTGCCGCCAGCGCCGCCTTGGCGAGGCCTGGGCCGATCGCGGCCGCGACGTCGGCGGGAGTCGAGCCCGCGGGCATCTCGCGCACGGAACCATCGGGCAGGCTGATTTTCAGAAGCTCGGTCATGCTGACTCTCGGTAAGAATTCTGCTCGGTAAATTCAGGGCGCGCTTTGGCAGAAAGACCGGCGCACCGGAAGGGGCGGCGTCTATTCGATCAGGTTCGGATAGGAGACACCGCCTGTCCGAACCCGGACGGCGGCGCGGCTAGCGCACTAGGCGCGAGCGACGAACCGCCCCCGGTCGCCCGGGGTGGTGGTAGTGCTCGGTGCCAGAAGGATCACACGCGCCATCACCCGCCAACTAGCATGGCCAAGGACCACGCTCAAGCACCGCCTATATGACACAAAAATGGCAGAAATCTAAGGATTTGCTTGATGACGCGGGGACACTTTCTCAACCTTTCCGGACTAGCCAGCGCCGCAACGGGTCACGAGTCAGGCTGCCGGGGAGCGGCCGTTCATAAGTCGATGAGGTCGATATGGTGCGGGTACATGGGTTCAGCCTGAAGGCTGGCTTCGGGGCAATATTCGGGTCGCTCGAGAAACGCCTGCTCGGCTCTGTGCTGCTGATCGTGGCGTGCACGTGCGCACTGCAGGTCATCTCGCAGGACCGCGCGTTCAAGCTGCGCGCGGAAAGCGAGGAGATGCGTGCGACGGCGACCAACACCGAACATGCCGAACAGCTGGTCAAGCTCGTCGCGCAGTTCCGGCTGGCGACGCATCTGTATCTGTCGCCGGCCTCGGCAAGCGAAGCCGCGCGCGCGGACGGCGAAATGACCGACGTCGCCATCCGTATCGGCGAGCAGATCAACGCGCTACGCGCCAGCGGCATGGAGCTCTATGGCCTGCCGCAGGACATCGCCGTGCTCAACGACATCGATCAGCACGTGGCGACGATCGCCGAGGTGCGCGGCAACCCCGCATCCGGCCGCGCCGAGCGCGGCGCGATCGACGAGCGCAATGCGCAGATGGCCTCGCTCGCCGCCGCGATCGAAGCCAAGGCCAGCGCCGACCGCGACGGCGCCTACGACCAGCTCAGCCGGTCGAGCCACAACTGGCAGATGCTGGTGATCGGCGCCGGCACCGTGACGATCGCCTTTGCCCTGCTGATTCTGATCGATCTGCTGCGCAACATTCTGCCCGCGCTGCGCCGTATGCACGTGGCGCTGCGCCGCCTCGCAGAGGGCGATCTCGACTTCGAGGTCGGCGATTTTCGCTTGCGCGAACTGCGCGCGCTGTCGGGCTCGCTCGAGACTTTCCGCCGCAACGCCCAGGCCGTGAAGAACCTGGCCTTCACCGATCCCTCGACCGGGCTGCCCAACCGCCGCGCCTTCGTCGAACGGACCGCGCGCAAGCTGGGAGCGGGCAACGGCAGCATCTTCCTGGTCATGCTGGCCGATATCGACCGCTTCAAGCACGTCAACGACGACTACGGCCACGCCGTCGGCGATCGCCTGGTCAAGCTGATCGGCGAACGCATGAAGGAGCTACTGGGGAACGAGGCGATCATCGCGCGCACCGGCGGCGACGAATTCGCGCTCTGCACCATGCTGCCCAAAGGCGCCGCCGCGGCGACGCTCGGCACCGACCTCGTAGGCGCCATGCGCGCGCCCTTCGATCTCGGCGACTACAACGTCGCGATCTCGATCTCGCTCGGCCTCGTCGAAACGACCACGGGCGAGAGCGAGGACGAGGTCAACGCGCTGATCAACCAGGCCGATCTCGCGCTCTATGCCTCGAAGAACGGCGGCCGCAATCGCGCCACGCGTTTCACCGCCGATCTCGAGGAAGAACGCGAGCTCAGCCGCGCGCTCGAACGCGACCTCGCCCTGGCGCTCGACGATGGCCAACTGCGCATGGTCTACCAGCCGATCCATTCGATCGCGGGCGGGGAGGACGAGGTCGAGGCCCTGGTTCGCTGGCAGCATCCGCTGCTCGGCGAGATCAGCCCCGCGCGCTTCATCCCCGCAGCCGAACGCTCAGGCCTGATGGTCCAGCTTGGCTACTGGATCGTCCAGCGCGCGCTCGACGATCTGTCGCGCTGGCCGCACCTGTCAATGAGCATCAACCTCTCGCCGCTGCAACTGCAGCAGGACGGCTTCGTTGGCTTCCTCATGGATTGCTGTCGCCAGCACGCGATCACGCCGCAGCGCGTGATCCTGGAAGTCACCGAATCGCTGTCGATCGAACGCAACACGCGCGCGCTGATGACGCTCAACCTACTGCGCAACGCCGGCTTCCGCATCGCACTCGACGATTTCGGCACGGGCTATTCGTCGCTGTGCATGATGAAGACCTTCAAGTTCGACCGCCTCAAGCTCGACCGCAGCCTGATCACCGACCTGGGCAAGGACCCGACCTCGCAGGCGGTGTTCGACGCGGCCGTGACCATGGCGCTGCGTATCGGCGCCGAGGTCGTGGCCGAGGGTATCAGCGAGGAAGGCCTGGTCGATCCCGTGCGCAGCGCGGGCTGCACCCACGTTCAGGGCTATCACTACAGCCGACCGATCGAAGCCGAGGCCGTGAACGGATATTACGAGTCCGGGCCGACGGTCGATCGCAAGAGCGACCGCAAGGTGGCGTGACACCCTTGCCCTTCGGGCGGGACGGTTCCACATAGCGGGCGATGCCCACGCAGTTCCACACGCTGGCCGACGGCCGCCGCATCGCCTACCGCTTCACCCCCGGAAGTGCCGAAGCCTCTGGCCCGACGCTGGTGTTCCTGCCCGGCTACATGTCCGATATGGCTGGCGGTAAGGCCACCGCGCTGTTCGATTGGGCTACGGCTAAAGGCCGCGCCTGCCTGCTGCTCGACTATTCGGGCTGCGGCGAGAGCCCGGGCGATTTCGCCGACGGCACGCTCTCGCGATGGCGCGACGAGGTGCTGGCGCTGATCGCGGCGCAGTGCCCGGGCCCCGTCGTGCTGGTCGGCTCGTCGATGGGCGGCTGGCTGATGCTGCTCGTGGCGCTCGCCCTGCCCGCCGAACACCGCGCCGGACTGGTCGGGCTGGCGCCCGCGCCCGACTTCACGACCTGGGGCTATGCGCCCGAGGACAAGGCGAAGCTTATCCTGGGCGAGACCATTTTCGAGCCCAACCAGTATGGTCCCGAACCCACCCCGACCCATGCGGGCTTCTGGGCCGACGGGCAGCGCCGGCTGCTCCTCGCTGACGAGATCGCGCTCGATTGTCCGGTGCGGTTGATCCACGGCCAGGCCGATCCCGACGTGCCGTGGGAAGTGTCGATGCGGATCGCCGCGGTGCTGCGTTCAGCCGACGTGCAGGTCGCGCTGATCAAGGACGGCGACCACCGCCTCTCGCGCGACGGCGACATCGCGCTGCTGCTGCGCACGGTGGCGGCTCTGATCGGGGAGGCCGGCTGACGGAGCCCGGAATGTCCTTCGCACTTGCCCTTCTCGCGGCCCAAGTGGGCGCGCTCAACACGCCCGGCGCCGCCCCGCCGCTGCCGCACGAGCGCGACACCACGCCGCTGCGGCCGCCGCGCAACCGGACCAAGGTCGCCGGTGCCCCCGCCCCGCGGGTCGTGACGGAGACCGTTTGCCCGCAGACCGGCGATTTCGCCGCCGACGCCGATGCCTCGCGCGCCTTGGCGGCGAGGAGCACCGGCGTCGAACGCGCGAAGGCCAACGAGTGTCTCGGGACCCTGCTGGGCATGACCGGCCGCTGGAACGAGGCCGGCACGGCCTTCGCCGCGGCGCGCCAGGATGCGCGGACGCCGTCGTGGCGCGCGCGCCTGGGAGCCGCCGCGGGCGAAGCGGCGCTCAACGGCAACGATCCGGCGACGGCCTTGACCGCGCTTGATGCCACGGTCCCCGACGCGCTCGACAGCATCGCCATGTCGGGCTTCGTCGCGCTTCTGCGCGCCCGCGCCCTGGTCGCACTCAAGCGCGATGCCGAGGCCGAGGCGCCACTGGCGCAGGCGCGCGATGCCGCGCCGAACGATGCCGAGATCTGGCTGCTCTCCGCCACGCTTTCGCGCCGGCTGAACAGGTTGGCCGACGCCCAGAGCCGGATCGAGAAGGCCGTCGCGCTGAAACCGGCCGATCCTGCGATCGGGCTCGAAGCCGGCGTCATCGCCGTGCTGGCCGGGCGCGACGAAGCCGCGCGCCGGTCGTGGCAATCGGTCGTCGCCACCGCGCCGAGCAGCATCGAAGCGACCACCGCCAAGGGCTATCTGGCCCAGCTCGATCCGGCCCTGGCGAGCAAGCCAACGCCGAAACCCACGGAGCAACCCTCGCGATGATCCCGCTTTCTGTCCTCGATCTCGTCCCCGTGCGCGAGGGCGGCACGGTCGGCCAAGCGCTCACCGAGACCGCCGCGCTCGCGCGGGTCGCCGAGGGGGCCGGTTATCGGCGCTTCTGGATCGCCGAGCACCACGGCATGGAAGGCATCGCTGGCGGCGCCACTTCGGTCGCGCTCGCGCATGTCGGTCATGCGACGTCGACGATCCGCATCGGTGCGGGCGGGATCATGCTGCCCAACCACAACCCGCTGGTCATTGCCGAACAGTTCGGCACGCTCGACGCGCTGTTCCCCGGCCGCGTCGATCTTGGCCTCGGTCGCGCGCCAGGCGCCGATCAGAAGGTCGCCCAGGCGCTGCGCCGCAACCTGATGGAAGCCGCCGATCGCTTTCCGCAGGACGTTGTCGAGCTGCAGGCGCGCTTCGCCGGTCATGCTCTGCCCATCGCCGCTACCCCAGGCACCGGCGCGCCCGTGGAGATGTGGATTCTCGGCTCGAGCTTGTTCGGCGCGAGCCTGGCCGCGCATCTCGGCTTGCCTTTCGCCTTCGCCTCGCACTTCGCGCCGGCGCAGCTCGACCAGGCGCTGACCGTCTATCGCGAGCGCTTCCAGCCGTCCGAGACGCTTGCCAAGCCCCACGTCATGGCGGCGATGAACGTGATCGCGGCAGAGACCGACGACGAGGCCCGGCTGCTCTCGACCTCGGGCGATCAGTCCTTCGTCGCGCTGCGCACGGGCAATCCTGGCAAGCTCAAGCCGCCGGTTCCCGGCTATCGCGACAGCCTGCCGCCCGCCATTCGCGAAGGCCTCGATTTCGCGCGCCAGGCCAGCGCGATCGGCAGCCCGGCGACGGTGCGCGACCAGGTCATCGCCTTTATCGAACGAACACGGGCGGACGAAATCATCGTCGCCGGTGCCATCTGGGATCCCAAGGCGCGGGAACGCTCCTTGCAATTGACGATTGAGGCCTTGCGATAAGGGCCGAACAGGACGGGAGCGAAGCGATGTCGTCTCAGAAGCATCTGGCAAGCGCGATGGCCGAACAGTTGTCGGCCTCGCTGCTGGCCGGCGAGGAGGGCTTCAGCAAGCCCGGCCTGGCCGAGGCTGCGCGCGTCGTGCTCGAGGCTGCTTTCGACCGTAAGCCGGGACAATCGGCGATCGTCGTCGAGGCCGTCACCGGCGCGATCACCGAGCGCCTCACCCGCATCGCGGTGGTCAACGACGACATGCCGTTCCTGGTCGATTCGATCGCCGCGACGGTCGATGCCGAGGGCCTGGCGATCGACCGGCTGGTCCACCCGATCATCACCACCCGTCGCGGCGCCGACGGTCAGCTGAAGGAGCTCGGCCCCGACGAGCCCGACAACGACAAGGTTCAGCGCGAATCGATCGTTTATGTCGAGACCCCGCGCGCCGATGCGCGCACCCGCGTGCGGCTGCGCTCGGCGCTGGCGGCCACGCTCGACGAAGTACGCCTCGCCGTGGAAGATTGGCCGCAGATGCAGGCGGCAATGGCGGCCGACGCCGATCGGCTCGCCGCTCAGGCCGGCGCCGATGCCGAAACCGAAGGTGTCGCGCTGCTGCGCTGGTTCCGCGAGGGACGCATGACCCAGCTCGGGCACGTTCTCTACGCGCGCGACGGTCGCAAGACCAAGGCGCTGGGGATCTGCCGCCTCGACGATCGCGTGATGCCCTCGTCCACGACCTTCGAGCGCGCCTTCGCCTGGTTCGAAGCCCAGACCAAGGCCAAGCGCGCCCAGGCGCCGATGATCCTCAAGTCCGACGAGATCAGCCACGTCCACCGCCGCGTGCCCGTGGACCTCGTGTTCGTGCCGGTCGTCGAGGATGGCAAGATTACCGCGATCTCGGCCCATGCCGGGCTCTGGACCAGCGCCGCCCTCGCCTCTCCGCCCGATCAGGTGCCCGGTCTGCGCGCCTCGCTGGGTGATCTCATGCAGCGCTTCGGCTTCGACCGGCGCGGGCATGACGGCAAGGCGCTTGTCCATGCCCTGACCACCCTGCCGCACGACCTGCTGATCGCCTTCGAGGCCGACGACCTGGCCCGCGTCGCGACCGCGATGATGAGCCTGGTCGATCGCCCGCGGCCACGCATCCTGCTCGTGCGCTCGGCGCTCGATCGACATCTCTACGCCTTCGTCTGGCTGCCGCGCGATGCGATGTCGACCGCGCTGCGGCTCCAGGTCCAGGCCCTGCTCGCCGAGGCCGCGCATTCGCCGGTGATCGACTGGAACCTCGAGATCGCCGCCAACCTGGCAATCATGCGCTTCGTCATCGACATCGACGACGACGCGACCACGCCCGACGAAACCGAACTCGACCGCGTCTTCGCAGCGATGGTGCGCGGCTGGCCGGCGGCGGTCGAGGCTGAACTCGTCGAACACGATTCGCCCGCACGCGCCGCGGCCTTGGCTGCGCGTTTCGCCGAGGCGTTCCCGCTGGCCTATCGCACCGATTACGGCCCGGCCGAGGCGGCAGCTGACATCATGCGTCTGCGCGGCTTGGCGGTCGAGGTCATCGACGCGCCGCACCGCGACGCGCGGTTCCATTGCCCCGAGGGCTGCGGCGGAGGGCAGGTCCAGCTCAAGCTCTATCAGCGCCGCGGCCGGCTCGAACTGTCCGACGCCGTGCCGATGCTCGAGAATTTCGGCTTCCGTGTCGCCGGCGACGTGCCAACCCTGCTCGACGCCCCCGAGACCGACGGCGGCGAACTCGGCGCGATCCACGACTTCACGCTCGACCTGCCACGCGGAGTGACCGCACCGGATCTGCTGGCGCGCGCCGCGGAAGTCGAGGCCGCCATCGCCGCCGTGCTCAACGGCCTCGCCGAGGACGACGCGTTCAACCGGCTGATCACCGCGACGGGCCTCGCTGCCCACGAGGCGAACTGGCTGCGCGCCTGGTATCGTTACTTGCGTCAGGCGACGCTCTCTTTCGGCATCGTCACGGTGGTCGACGCGCTAGCCAACGCACCACAGGTGGCGCGCGGGCTGATCGCTTTGTTCGTCGCCCGCCATGATCCCGCTTTCGCCGGCGATAGGGCCAAGGCGGAGGCGGCGGCCGAGGAAGCGATTCGCGACGGTCTCGCGCAGGTTTCGGCGATCAACGACGACCGCTTGCTGCGCCACTACCGCGCGCTTGTTGCAGCCATGCTGCGCAGCAATGCCTTCGTCGTGCCGCAGCGAAACGCGCCCGAGACGGCCCTCGCGTTCAAGATCGAATCGGCCCAGGTGCCTGGCCTGCCGCGACCCGTCCCGTGGCGCGAGATTTTCGTCTATTCGCGCCGGGTCGAGGGCATCCACCTGCGCGCCGGCCCGGTCGCCCGCGGTGGCCTACGCTGGTCCGATCGCCGCGACGACTTCCGCACCGAGATTCTCGGGCTGATGAAAGCGCAGCGCGTCAAGAACGCCGTAATCGTACCGACCGGCGCCAAGGGCGGCTTCTATCCCAAGCGCCTGCCCGATCCGACGGCCGACCGCGAAGGCTGGCTCGCCGAGGGCAAGGCGAGCTACCAGGTCTTCATCCGCACCCTGCTGTCGATCACCGACAATATCGTGGGCGGCAAGGTCGTCCATCCGAAGAGCGTCGTCATCCGCGACGGCGAGGACCCCTATTTCGTCGTCGCCGCCGACAAGGGCACGGCAACCTTCTCCGACACGGCCAACGCCCTGGCCGAGGAAAAGGACTTCTGGCTCGACGATGCCTTCGCCAGCGGCGGCTCGAAAGGCTACGACCACAAGGCCATGGGCATCACCGCGCGCGGCGCCTGGCTATCGGTCCAGCGCCACTTCCTCGAGCGCGGGGTCGACGTGCAGAGCGAGTCGATCCGCGTCGTCGGCTGCGGCGACATGTCGGGCGACGTCTTCGGCAACGGCATGCTGCTGTCGAAGGCGCTCAAGGTCGTTGCCGCTTTCGACCACCGCCATATCTTCCTCGATCCCGATCCCGATCCGGCGAAAAGCTGGGACGAGCGCAACCGGATGTTCGCGCTGCCGCGGTCGTCTTGGGACGATTACGACAAGGCGCTGATCTCGAAGGGCGGCGGCGTTTTCCCGCGCTCGCTCAAATCGATCCCGCTGAGCGCGGAGGTCCGCGAGGTCCTCGGCATCGACGCCGAGAGCACCGATCCCGAGACGCTGATCTCGGCCATTCTCAAGGCCCCGGTCGACCTGCTCTGGTTCGGCGGCATCGGCACCTACGTGAAGGCTGCGGGCGAAAACAACGTCCAGGTCGGCGACCCGGCCAACGACGGGCTGCGCGTCGACGGCCGCGAGGTGCGCGCCCATGTCATCGGCGAAGGCGCCAACCTGGGCTGCACCCAGGCCGGGCGCATCGAATTCTCGCAGGCGGGCGGCCGGATCAACACCGACTTCATCGACAATTCGGCCGGCGTCGACTGCTCGGACAACGAGGTCAACATCAAGATCGCACTGGCTTCGGCCAAGCGCGAGGGACGTCTGACCGAAACGGCGCGAGTCAAGCTGCTCGGCGACATGACCGACAACGTCGCCGCGCTGGTGCTCGAGGACAACCGCCTCCAGGCACTCGGCCTGTCGATCGCCGAAGCGCCCGGACCGGCAGCAACCCCGTCGTACATCCGCGTGATCGAAATGCTCGAGGAGCGCGGCCAGCTCGACCGCAAGACCGAGGGCCTCGCCGACAACGAGACCCTGGCGCGCCGCGCGGCAGAAGGCTTCGGCCTGTCCCGGCCCGAACTCGCCGTGCTGTTGTCGAGCGTCAAGCTCGCGGTCCAGGGCGGGCTCGAGGAAAGCTCGCTGCCCGACGACCCCGGCCTGACCGAAGACCTGCTCGCCGCCTTCCCGCCGCAGATGCGCCGCAAGTTCGAGGGCGACATCCTCTCGCACCGGCTGCGGCGCGAGATCATCGCCACCAAGCTCGCCAACCGCATGATCAACCGACTCGGCATCGTGCATCCGCTCGAGCTGGTCGAACAGGAAGGCGCGACTTTGGCGCAGGTTTGCGCGGGCTTCGTCGCCGCCGAGCGCCTGTTCGGCATGGACAAGGTCTGGCAGGCGATCGAGACCAGCGAGATGCCCGAGGCCGCGCGCATCCAGCTGTTCGACCGCGCCGCCGCGGCGCTGCGCCCGCAGATCGCGGACCTCTTGCGCGCAGGCGGCGGGCAGACGCATCCTTCGGTGCTCATCGAAGCGCTCCAACCGGGCGTCGACCAGCTCGCCAAGGCCGCACAGAAGCTGCTCGGCAGCGAGGGACGCGCGAGCTCCACGCGGCTGCGCAGTGAACTGGGTGCCACCGGCGCACCCGATGCGGAGACCGGCATGGTCGCGCACGTGTTCGACATGGACGGCGCGGTCGGCCTCGCCAGTCTGGCGCGCGACATCGGCGTCACCGCGGCGGCGCTGACCGCGGGCTTCATCGACCTGGGCGCGCGGCTCGGGCTCGACTGGGCCCAGGCGGCGGCCGTTCGCATGAACCCGTCGGATTCGTGGGAGCGCCTGCTCGTCGCCGGCCTCGCGCGCGATTTCCAGCAGATGCGGCTCGATTTCCTCCACCGCACGGTGACCAAGAAGGGCGATCCGGTTGCCACGGTCGATCGCTGGGCCGAGGCGCAAGCGGGCGCGGTGCGCCAGTTCCGCGCAATGATCGCCCGGGCGCAGACCGCCGTGGCGGTATCACCCGCGATCCTCGCCCAGCTCGCCAGCCAGGCCCGGAACTTGCTGGCGCGGTAAGGACAGATCCTCCCCGTTCCGGGGAGGATGAGCGCATTGCCTCTCGCAACCTATGATCCACAAAGGATCACAATCCGGTAATGCCCCCATTGACGCGGTCCCGATTTTCGCCAATCGAGCGGGCATGGATCAAGCAGACGTCGTCATCGTGGGTGCGGGTCATGGCGGGGCGCAGTGCGCCATCGCACTGCGCCAGGGGGGGTTCACCGGGTCGGTCGTGATGATCGGGCGCGAGCCCGAGCCGCCCTACGAGCGACCGCCGCTGTCGAAGGAATACTTCGCGCGCGAGAAAACCTTCGACCGACTCTACATCCGTCCGCCAGCCTTCTGGGAAGAGAAGGACGTCCATCTCCATCTCAACACCGAAGTCACCGCGGTCGATCCCGCGGCCAAGCAGGTCACGCTCTCGAACGGCAAGACGCTGGGCTACGGCAAGCTCGTCTGGGCGACCGGCGGCGATCCGCGGCGCCTCTCGTGCCCGGGCTCGGACCTCGCCGGCCTGCACCCCGTGCGCACGCGCGCCGACTGCGACCAGCTGATGGGCGAGATCGACGGCGGCGTGAAGAACATCGTCGTCATCGGCGGCGGCTATATCGGCCTCGAGGCCGCGGCCGTGCTGACCAAGCTCGGCTGCAATGTCACCTTGCTCGAAGCTCTGCCGCGCGTGCTGGCACGCGTCGCCGGCGAAGAGCTCTCGGCATTTTACGAAAAGGAGCACCGCGATCACGGCGTGGACCTGCGCACCGGCGTGGCAGTCGAGGGCCTGGTCGGTGAAGGCCGGGTCAACGGGGTCAAGCTCGCCGACGGTACCGTGCTTCCTGCCGACGCGGTGATCGTCGGCATCGGCATCGTCCCCGCGGTCGGCGCGCTGATTGCCGCCGGCGCTTCGGGCGGCAACGGCGTCGACATCGACGAATATTGCCGGACCTCGCTGCCGGACGTCTATGCCATCGGCGACTGCGCGGCTTTCGCGGTCGAATATGCCGCGGGCACGGTGATGCGTGTCGAATCGGTGCAGAACGCCAACGATCAGGCGACCTGCGTCGCCAAGGCGATCCTCGGCGACGAGAAGCCCTACAAGGCCTTCCCCTGGTTCTGGTCGAACCAGTATGACCTGCGCCTGCAGACCGCGGGGCTCTCGGTCGGCTTCGACCAGACCGTGCTGCGCGGCAATCCCGACGATCGCTCGTTCTCGGTGGTCTACCTCAAGGGCGGCAAGGTCATCGCGCTCGACTGCGTCAACATGGTCAAGGACTATGTCCAGGGCCGCAAGCTGGTCGAGGCGGGCGCGAGCCCCGACCTCGCCCAGCTCGCTGACGCCTCGGTTCCGCTCAAGGAACTGCTGTAATCCCGCCGCCCCCGCTCAGGCGGGGGCACGGTCAGAACAGCTCCAACTGATAGTCGGCCAGGGTCTGCTTCAGATCGCGGCGATAGCTGCCCGCATAGCTGTGCCCGTCGCAGGCGCCCGTCTGGGTCACCGCGATCGCCAGCGGCGTCGGCACGAGCCGCAGCGTGCAGGCCTTGGGCAGCGGCGCGCCGTTGGCGTCGCCCATCTTTGCGACCATCGCATTCGGCCCGTCCCACAGCGCCGCGCGCTCCTCGTCGAGCGAGGTGACGTTGCGATCGGGCAGCTTGAACACGCGCAGCGCATAGCCGTTGGCCCGGCGCGGCGTGAGCAGCAGCTTGCGGCCATCGGCGGCGAGGTAGACGCCGCTGTGAACGTAGGTGCCGCTTTCGACGTCTTCGGTCCGGTGCAGCATTTCCGCGCGGATGCAATCGCGGTCGTCGAGCGTGCAGCCGCCGTTGTCATCGACGCCGATCGCGCGGAAGGCGCTGAGCCAGGCCGCCTGGTCGCGGCGCACATAGGCGGCGATCGCACCGTTCCACACGGTCAGTGCGGAGGCATAGGCGGTCGCAATCCGTCCGTCGTACTCGCGCATCTGCGGATCGGCGCAGATGATCTTGTCGAGCCGCGTCGTCGCCTTGCTACAGTCGATCCCGCGTGCCTGCGCCGCGGGCGCCAGCAGAGCGGCACCGATGGCCAGCACGAAACCCATTGCCACGCGTGATGTCATGTCCCCGCTCCCCCGGTGATCAGGCGCCCGTCATAGCCGCAAGCCGCGCAAAGGCCCAGTCCGCCGCTTCGGCGACGACGGGATCAGGATCGGCGCGCAGTCCCGCGACCACGTCGCGCAGACCCGCATCCCCGCTGTTGCCCGCGGCGATCAGGCAATTGCGCACGAAGCGGTCGCGGCCCACGCGTTTGATCGGCGAGCCCGAGAACAGCGCGCGGAAGCCCGCATCGTCGAGCGCGAGCAGTTCGGCCAGCCGCGGCGCGACGAGTTCGGCGCGCGGGAGGAACTGGCGCATTGCGTGGGCCTCGTCGGCGAACTTGTTCCACGGGCAGGCGGCCAGGCAGTCGTCGCAGCCGTAGATGCGGTTGCCGAGCGCTTCGCGGAATTCCTCGGGGATCGGGCCTTTGTGCTCGATCGTCAGATAGGAGATGCAGCGCCGCGCATCGAGCCGGTAGGGTGCGGGAAAGGCCTGGGTCGGGCAGGCGTCCTGGCAAGCCCGACACGAGCCGCAGCGGTCCTCGCCGGGTTCGTCGAGCGGCAGTTCGAGCGTCGTGTAGATCGCGCCGAGGAACAACCACGATCCGTGGTCGCGGCTGACCAGATTGGTGTGCTTGCCCTGCCAGCCAAGCCCCGCCGCCTCGCCCAGCGGCTTTTCCATGACCGGCGCGGTATCGACGAACACCTTGACGCCGACGTCGCCCAGCCCGCGCTTCTTCCCGGCCTCCACCAGCCAGCGCGCCAGCGCCTTGAGCGCCTTCTTGACGACGTCGTGGTAGTCCTTGCCTTGCGCATAGACCGAAATCCGGGCGCGATCGGGATAGGCCGCGAGCACCGTGGGATCGGTCGCCGGGGCATAGCTCATGCCCAAGCCGATCACCCGCTGCGCCTCGGGCCAGAGCCCCTGCGGCGAGCGGCGGTGGTGCGCGCGCGCCTCCATCCAGTCCATCGAGCCGTGCATCCCCTCGGCCAGCCAGTCGTCGAACCGCAGCGCGGTGCGCGCGTTCTCGCTCGCGGGTGCGACGCCGAATGCCGCAAAGCCCAGCCGCGCGGCTTCGGCGGCCAGGTCGGCGCGCAGGGCAGCAATGACTTCGGGGTTAACCAATGTCCGTCAGGTTCCTATTCACAGCCGCGGATTTATCGCACAGGCTATGAAGATGGACCTAGGGGATCAGGGCTTGGCGGGCAACGCAGCAGCCGGCGGCAGACCGCTCGCCATCGAGGCCCGCGGGCTGATCAAGCGATTCGACCATTTCACCGCGGTCGACGGGGTGGACCTGGCCGTGCCCGAAGGCGCGATCTACGGCATTCTCGGCCCCAACGGCGCGGGCAAGACCACGACCCTGCGCATGCTGTTGGGCATCATCGATCCCGACGCCGGCCTGCGCCGCATTCTCGGCGCCGAGCGGCCGCACGACGTCGCCCACGCGATCGGCTACCTGCCCGAAGAGCGCGGGCTCTATCCGGCGATGAAGGCCTATGAGGCGATCGCCTTTGTCGGCGCGCTGCGTGGGCTGCCGCTGGCCGAAGGCCGCAAACGCGGCAAGGCGCTGCTCGAGGAGCACGGCCTCGGCTATGCGATCGACCGCCAGATCCGCCAGCTCTCGAAAGGCATGGCACAGCAGGTGCAGATCCTCGGCACTCTGGTCCACGAACCGCGGCTGGTTATCTTCGACGAACCCTTCTCGGGCCTCGACGCGCTCAACCAGGGTAAGCTCGAGAAGATGATCCGCGGGCTCGCCGAAAAGGGCACGACGGTGATCTTCTCGACCCACGTCATCGCCCATGCCGAACGCCTCTGCGATGAGGTCGCGATCATCGCCGGCGGCCGCGTGCCTTTTGCCGGCCCGGTCGACCTGGCGCGCGATCGCATCCGCCCGCAGGTGCGGCTGGAGACGCGCGCAGAAGACGGTGCCTGGCGCACCGCCCTGCCCGCGGACGCGCGTCGCGAAGGCCGGTTCTGGAACTTCACCCTGCCCGAGAGCGGCATCGAGCCGCTGCTGCGCGCGCTGATCGAGGGCGAGGCAGGTATCCTCTCGCTGTCGATCGAGCGCGCCGGCCTGCACGACGCCTTCGTCGCCATCGCCGGCGAGGCCGCGGCACGCGCGCTCGAAGAAGGCGAAACGGAGGAACGCGCATGACCAGCCGTGCCGTAGGCCGCCTCTCGACCTTCGCCGCCGCGCTCGTCATCGCGCGGCGCGACTTCACCGCGATCCTGTTCAGCCGGAGCTTCATCTTCTTCCTGCTCGGGCCGTTGTTCCCCGTGCTTGTGGGCGTGCTCGCCGGCGGCATTGGCCAGAAGGTCCAGGAGAGCGCCGCGCAACCCGTGCTCGGCATCGCGATGCAGACGGCCGACGCCGATGCGATGATCGCGGCACGGACCGCGCTCGATCCGCGCATCGGCGCCAGCCTGCCCGAATTCGTCGTGGTCCGACGGCTCGCGCCGGACGAGGCCTTCGATCCGGGCGAAGCGCTCAAGGGCACGGGCGCCAATCTCGCGGCGATCGCCAGCGGTTCGCCCGCGGCGCTGGTGCTGACAGGTCCCAAGGAGCGCATCGAGTGGTGGCAGGGGCCGGTCTCGATCGTCGCGGCCCAGGCGCTCGGGCGCGGGCCGAAGACCTATCCGAGCGTCACGCTCGCGAGCACGCAGACGACCACGACCGCCGACAAGACCGACACGCGCATGCGCACGGCCCAGGCCGGGCAGACCCTGCTGTTCCTGCTGACGATGCTGCTGGCGGGCATGGTCCTGTCGAACCTGGTCGAGGAGAAGGGCAACAAGATCATCGAGATCCTGGCCGCGGCGATCCCGATGGACGCGGTGTTCTTCGGCAAGCTCTTCGCCATGCTCGGGGTCTCGCTCGTCGGCATCGGCGTCTGGGGCGTGACCGGTGGTGCGGTACTCCTCGCCGGCGGCCAATCGCTCGAAAGCCTGGCCGATCCGGCGGTTGGTTGGCCGCTGTTCCTGACGCTGGGCGCGGTCTACTTCGCCATGGCCTATCTGCTGATCGGCTCGGTCTTCCTCGCGATCGGCTCGATGGCGACGACCGTGCGCGAGGTGCAGACTCTGTCGATGCCCGCGACGATGCTGCAGCTCTTCGTCTTCTTCTTCGCGACCTATGCGATGACGCGTCCGGGCTCGCCGATCGAGCTTGCCGCAGTGCTCGTGCCGTTCTCCTCGCCCTTCGCGATGCTCGCGCGCGCGGCGCAAGACGGTGCGGTCTGGCCGCATCTCGCCGCGATCGGCTGGCAGGTACTGTGGGTTGTCCTGCTCGTGCGCATGGGCTCGCGCCTGTTCCGCAAGCGCGTGATGAAGTCGGGGCCGCAGGGGAGCAAGCCCGGGCGGCGGCGCCTGTTCACGCGAAAGACGCGCGCCTGAGCTGGCCAGCACGGGCATTGACGATCGCCGGTGGGCGACCGATCTTGGTGGAATGCAAACCGCCCTTCCGCGCCGCCGCTTCCTGACCTGGCTATCGGCCTCGGCGGCGCTTCCCGCGCTCGCCGCCTGCGGCAGCGATCCAGCCGCGGCCGCGGCTTTTCCGGTCAGCTACAGCGATGCCGAATGGCGCCGCCGACTGACTCCCGCGCAGTACCACGTGCTGCGCGAGCACGGCACCGAGAGACCAGGGACGTCACCGCTACTCAAAGAACATCGGCGCGGGAGCTTCGTCTGCGCCGCGGACGGCCATCCGCTGTTCGCTTCCAACACCAAGTTCGAAAGCGGTACCGGCTGGCCGAGCTTCTATCGACCGCTGGCGGGGGGCATCGGCACGACCCGCGACCGCACTTTGGGCATGATCCGCACCGAAGTGCATTGCGCGCGCTGCGGCGGGCACCTGGGCCACGTCTTCGACGACGGCCCCGCGCCGACGGGCCTGCGCTATTGCATGAACGGCGTGGCGATGCAGTTCCGCCCCGCCTGAGCCGGCATCAGGCGATCCGGCGCGCGATCGCCGACGGTGACGGCGCGATCGACCGACTGACCGGCTGGAGCTGCGCCGCGAGCTTGGCCAGCTCTTCGAACGTGAAGACCTGCTGGAAGACCAGGCCATAGGCCGTGGCCGAACGCCAGGCCACGTTGCAGACGATCGAAGGGAAGCCCTTGGCCGATATCCGCACCTTCTGGCGGATCGCCAGGGGCAGTTCGCTCTCGATCCGCGCGCCCTCACGCGAGAGATCGCGGATCATGGCCTCGCCGCTGTTGCCGTCGACCTCGAGCTTCGCGGGAAACTCGAGCCGCAGACGCAGCGAGCGCTTGGGATAGGGGCTGGCTTCGGCGATGAAGTCCTTGACCTCGATCCAGTCGGCAAAGCGGAAGCCGGCGTGATCGCCGCCCTCCCACACCCGCTCCAGATCGAAGCGCTCGCCCGACGACAGCTCGAGCGAGAAGGCCTGGATCGCCGGTAGCGGATGGAACGTGCGCAGGCGCACGCCGCTCGCCGAGACGTCGCGGATGATGCAGAGGTATTCGCCGTGCTCGCAGAGCAGCTTTGCGCTGCGGATCAGCAGCGTGAAGCGCGGCGCGGCGCGCAGATCCTCGACCGAGACCTGCCGCGGCTGCCCGCTTTCCTGATTGGCCCGCACTTCGTCCATTCCGCACCTGATGGCTGTCCGAACGGTGCGGAGACGGGCACCGTCGTGACTGATTTCAAACCGAAGGATATGCGATACGACCTAATGTCTTATTAAGACTGACTTCAGGACTTGAGCGGACCGGACAAAAGAAGAAGGGTCCGGCAGCATCAAAGCCACCGGACCCTCAAAACAACTACGACGGTTGGGATCAGAACTTGTAGCCGACCGTACCACCGAAGGTCAGCGGCTCGCCGATAGGCGCATAGGTACGCGTGGTCGGTCGGTAATGGACCTTGTAGATCTTGTTCGTCAGGTTGTTACCCCAGACACGCACATAGAAGTGGTCGGTCGGATCGGTCCAAGTGACCGATGCGTTGACCAGGGCATAGGCGCCCTGCCGCGCGCGCTGCTCGTTCGCGCGGGCGAGATAGGGCTGGCCCGCAGCGCCCGCAGCCGTGAAGATCTGCTGGTTGTTCGGAGCGATGTTGCCCCCGCCCGCGGCGGCCAGGCGCGCCGTGTACGAGGCATCGGTCTCACCACCCCAGATCGAGGCATCGGTCACGACGTAGCTCGTGGTGTACTTGAGGTTGGCCGCGAAGGTCAGCCCGCCTTCGCCTTGTGGCACCTTGTACTCGAGCCCGACGAAGCCCGAGAAATCCGGAGCACGCACCATCTGCATGCCCGAAATGTCCTGCCAGGCCGGCGGAATGAACACGTTGGTCATGCCGCGGAGCGGATCGGCCGAATTGGGGAAGGCCGGCACGGCCGCCGGGTTGACGGAAGTACCGCGATAATAGGCGCCGTCGCCATAGCGCGCATGCAGCCAGGTGGCGCCGGCGTTAATCTTGAATTCCGGCGTCACGTTGAAGCTGAAGTTGCCCTCAATACCCTTGATCCTGGCCTCGGGAATGCTCTGCAGCAGAACGCCGGTGACGCCGTTGACGAACTGGACCGAGCTGACCTGGAGATCATGATACTTGTAATAGAAGCCGGCGAGATCGAAGCTGTAATTGCTGCCCGCGCCCTTGATGCCGACTTCGAAGGCGTCGATCGTTTCCTGGCCGATCTGACCAAATTGCCTCCAGGTGGCGGCATTGTCGAACGGAATGACGCCGTTCCATTCGCCGGCCTTGAAGCCCTGCGAATAGCTGGCGTAGACGTTCGTCCGCGGCGCGATCTCATAGCGGATCGAAGCACGCGGCGTGAACTTGCTATACGTCGATCCGTTGGCCGCGTTGTAGTTCTGCCCGCGCGTAGCGCCGAACGGAATGGTGATCGCCGTGGCGCCGAGCGCTGCGCAGCCCGTCAGCACGGCGCAGTACGACGTCTTTACGGCCGTGATGTCCTGCGTTTCCTTGCTGTAGCGGCCACCCACATTGACGCTGAGCTTGTCGCTCACGCGGAAGGTCGCGTCGAGGAACAGCGCGAATGCCTCTTTCTTGCGCGCATAGTCGCTGGTCGAGGCGAGGCGGTAGGCCGAAAACGGCGTGCCCGGACCCGAGGTGGCCGTGTTCGGGAACACGTAGTTGGCGTTCTCTCGTCCCTTCCCGAACTTCTCCTTGTTCTGGAAGTAGGTGCCGCCAATGATCAGGTCGAGATTCTCGATGGCGTCGATCGTGAAGTCGACGTTTTCCTGCCAGGTATCCTCGTAGATCAGAGAATCCGAGATCGTATCGTTGGCAACGCCGGTGAGACCGAAGGCGCTGTAGCGGCCATCGGAATCGTAGGTCGTGACGAGCGTCGAGTGCTGGTAGCCGGTGACCGAGCGCAACGTGCCGATCCCCGTATCCAGTTCCAGCTTGAGCGATCCCTCGTGCTGCTTGAAGTCGAGCACGGCCGCATCTTCGGAAACCTCGCCCAGGTTTCGCGGGGTGAAGCCCGCCGTCAGATTCTCAAACGGCGTGAAGAAGGCACCGCGCGGGTCATTCGCCCGCGTGTAATTGTAGGCAAGCGTGGCCGTCAGCGCGCCCAGATCACCCTTGAGCTTGGCCCTGACCGATTCCTGCTCGAGCCCGAACGTGCGACCGTCGGTCTTCGTCACGTCGGTGAGGCTGACCTTTTTGTAGTAGCCGTCGGTCTTGCGATAAGTGCCCGCGATGCTGAAGCCGACGTTCTCGCTGAGCGGTCCCGAAATGTAGCCGCGTGCGCGCCGATCGTCGAAGCGGCCGTAGGTCACCTCGAGATTGCCCTTCATGTCGCTGGTCGGATCGAGCGTATCGAGCAGGATCGCACCGCCGGTGGCATTGCGGCCGTAGAGCGCACCTTGTGGCCCCTTCAGGACCTGGATGCTCTGAACGTTGGGCAGATCCATGTTCAGAATCTGCGGCGTGATCTGATAGAGCCCGTCGACCCACAGCGCGACGTTGTTCTCATAGGATCCGGAGTTCGTCGTGGTGACGCCGCGGATCGCCGGCTGCGGATAGGTACCGCTGTTGTTGAGCGAAAAGCCCGAGGTCACGTTCTGCAGGTCGCGAACGCTGTTGACGCCGAGCTGGCTCAGAGTCTCGGGCGTGACGACGGTAACCGTCATCGGCACGTCCTCGACCGCTTCCGCACGGCGCTGCGCGGTGACGACGATCGTGTTGTTGTCGACGCTGGCCTCCGCCGCCGCCTGAGCCCAGGCGGGACTCGCAGCCAGAGGTGCCAGCGCAGTCGCGCCGAGCATGGCAGCCAGGCGCAGCCCGCGCCGAGATTCGAATGTCTTGCTGTTATATGTTTTCATTGCATCCTCCCCTTCTTCGTCATTCGATTACGTCGAATTCTCCTTGCGCACGGGCTCGCACGCGCAATCGCGCGGGATTCGAGACCCGATACTGATCTGGTGCGGACGGCGGGACTCGAACCCGCACTGGGATACCCAAGCGGATTTTAAGTCCGCTGCGTCTACCATTCCGCCACGTCCGCGGGGCGCTGCGACGCCGTCTCTCGCAGACGGGCGGGCCGGTAGCAACCGTCCACTATCGGCTCACCCGACGTTCAGGCGAGCGCGCATTTCCTTACCTGGCTTGAAATAGGGTACCCGCTTCTCGGGCACCTCGACCGTGTCGCCGGTGCGCGGATTGCGGCCCTTGCGGGCTTCGCGCTGGCGCGTCGAGAAGGCGCCGAAGCCACGCAGCTCGACCCGGCCGCCTTGCGCGAGGCTGTCGGTCACCTCATCGAAAAAGGTATCGACCGCGCGCTCGACGTCTTCGATGCGCAGTTCGGGATTCTCCTTGGCCAAGGCCTGCAGAAGCTCGGATCGGATCATAAGATGAGTACCCCTTAACCGTGACCCGGACCTTCCGACGAAGATCCTCTGCGCGAACGGCCATCCCCGCCATTCTCGTGCCAGGACAAAATGCCACTTCGGTGTCGTATTCGCAATACGGAAAGCTGGAACACGGAAGTTAAGTCACCCAATTTTACCGTTGCGTATCATTTCGCTGGCGTGCGCGAGCATGAGAACGCCGTTTTCGGCTCAGCGCGCTTTTCTCGCGCGGAAACTGGGGCTATCCTGCATGATTGCTGCCCATCGAAGGACCGTGCCGCCTATGAAGCTTTCGCGCCGATGAAGCCGATTTCCCTGTGGAACGAAGGCGATTGGATCGCCGCCATCGGTGCCTTCGCCCTGTTCGCCTTCCTCGGCATCGGCGCGATGATCGCGACGCGCAAGAGCGAG
This sequence comes from Novosphingobium anseongense, assembly GCF_037482895.1. Classification (NCBI taxonomy): domain Bacteria; kingdom Pseudomonadati; phylum Pseudomonadota; class Alphaproteobacteria; order Sphingomonadales; family Sphingomonadaceae; genus Novosphingobium; species Novosphingobium anseongense. Next base: position 266,122 of record NZ_JBBHJZ010000002.1, read on the forward strand.
GAGTTCGTCGGCCACCCCCGCGGGCTGTTCGTGCTGTTCTACGCCGAGATGTGGGAACGCTTCTCCTACTACGGCATGCGCGCGCTGCTGATCCTCTATCTGACCAAGTTCTGGCTGTTCGGCGACGGCAAGTCGAACCTGATCTACGGCGCCTATACCAGTCTGGTCTACATCACCCCCGTGCTCGGCGGCTATCTGGCCGACCGCTATCTGGGCCAGCGCAAGGCCGTGGTCTTCGGTGGCGCGCTGCTCGCACTGGGCCACCTGTTCATGGCGGTCGAGGGGATGCACGGCGTCACCGATCCGCTGGTCAAGCAGGCCGATCCGGCGATCAACGTGTTCTGGCTGGCCCTCGCGCTGATCTGCGTCGGCTCGGGCTTTCTCAAGGCCAACATCTCGGTCATCGTCGGCCAGCTCTATGGCCTGCGCGACACACGCCGCGACGCTGCCTACACGATCTTCTACATGGGCGTGAACGTCGGCGCCGCGCTCGGCACGATCCTCGTCGGCTATCTGGGCGAGACGATCGGCTGGTCCTGGGGCTTCGGCCTCGCCGGCATCGGCATGGTGCTGGGCCTGATCATCTTCATGATCGGCAAGCCCGCGCTTAAGGGCCAGGGCGAGCCGCCCAAGCCGTTGGTCGGCAGCCGCGAATGGACACTCTACGGCGTCGGTGCGGGCGCCGTGGCGGTGATCTGGTTCCTGATCCAGTATCAGGGCGTGATCCAGAACCTGCTGATCGTCAGCGGCATCGCGATGCTCGGCTACACGCTTTACGAGGCGTTCAAACTCCCCAAGGAGCCGCGCGAGCGCATGTTCGCGATTCTGTTCCTGATTGCGCTCAACCCGATCTTCTGGGGCCTGTTCGAGCAGGCCGGCGGCTCGTTGAGCCTTTACACCGATCGTTTCGTCGATCGCCAGGGCGTGCCGACCAGCCTGTTCCAGTCGATCAACCCGATCTACATCGTGATCTTTGGGCCGATCTTCGCGGCGCTGTGGCAGTGGCTGGGCCGTAAGGGACTCGAACCTTCGGCTCCGGCCAAGTTCGGCCTCGCGCTGATCCAGGTCGGACTTTCGTTCCTCGTCTTCGTCTGGGGCGCGCGCGCAGTCGGCCTCGAGACGATGACTCCGGTAATCTTCGTGTTCCTGATCTACCTGCTGGCGACCACGGGCGAGCTCTGCCTCTCGCCGGTCGGCCTGTCGGCAATGACCCGGCTCGCGCCGCTGCACCTGGGCAGCTTCATCATGGGCGCCTGGTTCTACATGACCGCGGTGGGCAATTTCGTCGCGGGCAAGATCGGCGAAGCCACCGGCGGCGAAAGCGGCGAGATGTCGAAGGAACTGACCCTGGGCATCTACGAGAAGATCGGCTGGACCACGATCGTCGTCGCCGTCGTGGTGCTGGTGCTCTCTCGCTGGGTGAAGCGATGGATGCACCTCGACACGCTCGAGGATCGCGTGACGCCGGCGGATCAGGCGAACGTGCCGGGCGGCGGCGAGGGCGAGCCGGCGGTGGTCGGCCTGCCCAAGGTCTGAGGCGACCGGGGGCGCCCGCCCCCGACCGGCCAGCCATCGTGCCTCAGGCCGGCGGCTGACTTACCGCGACGATCGTCAGCCGCCGCTCGTGCCCGTCGCGATCGGGCCAGACGATCGACTGGCCCATGCCCAGCCCGATCAGCCCGGCGCCGACCGGCGTCAGGATCGAGATACGACCCGCGGCAATGTCCGCTTCGCGCGGAAAAACGATCCGCACGCAGCGCTCGGCGCCGCTGGCCTCGTCGATGAAGCTCACCTCGGCGTTCATCGTCACCACCTCGGGCGCGATCGTCGCGCGCGGGTGGAGCGTGGCACGGCTGATCTCCTCGATGAGCATCGCACTCACGTCGGGAAGCCGGTCCTCGATGCCGAGCGCGAGATTGGAGAGCGTCTCGGCTTCGCTGTCGATCATATGTATCGGCGGCCGCGGCGCGGCCTGGTCGTTCGTCATGCCTGAATACCTTCCGGAGAGCGCGCGATCACGCGCGCGGGGATCGCTGGTCACCCCGGGCTCGGGGCGCAAGGCTCCGGAACCCGGGGCTAGATGCCCGCGAGAAGCTGCCCCCCATGGAAGCGGAAACGGCTGGTAACGACCGGGTTCGGCATAGCGTGATGATGGGACGCGACAGGCGCGGAGTCAAACGAGCCGATAGCGGCTCGCCGGCTCACGCCCGCGCTTCGCTGACCCCAGCGCTGTTGTGGCGCAGCGCCTTGAGCACGGTATCGACGATCTGCGGCGCGTTGAGGCCCGCGGTGTCGTACTGCTTGTCCGGGCTGTCGTGATCCTGGAACACATCCGGCAACCGCATGGTGCGGATCTTGAGGCCGGCGTCGGTCAGCCCCTCGTCGCTGGCCATGGTCAGCACGTGGGCGCCGAGGCCCCCGATCGCGCCTTCCTCGATCGTGACCACCACCTCGTGCGTGGCAATCAGCTTGCGGATCAGTTCGTCGTCGAGCGGTTTGACGAAACGCAGATCGGCAACCGTTGTCGACAGCCCCTTGGCCTCGAGCTGGTCGGCCGCCTTGAGCGCTTCGGCCAGGCGCGTGCCGAGCGAGAGCAGCGCGATCTTGCTGCCCTGCCGCACCACCCGGCCCTTGCCGATCGCGAGCCGTTCAGGATTTTCGGGCAGCGGTACGCCGGTGCCGTTGCCGCGCGGATAGCGGAAGGCAATCGGGCCCGAATCGTGGCAGGCCGCTGTATGCGTCATGTGCACGAGCTCGGCCTCGTCGGCCGCGGCCATGACCACCATGTTCGGCAGGCTGGCGAGATAGGTCACGTCGAACGAGCCCGCGTGAGTCGCGCCGTCGGCGCCAACCAGGCCGGCGCGATCGATGGCGAAGCGCACGGGCAGGTTCTGGATCGCGACGTCGTGGACCACCTGGTCGTAAGCGCGCTGCAGGAAGGTCGAATAGATTGCGCAGAACGGGCGCATGCCCTGTGCGGCGAGACCCGCGGCGAAAGTCACCGCGTGCTGCTCGGCAATGCCGACGTCGAACGCGCGATCGGGGAAGGTCTGGCCGAACTTGTCGAGCCCGGTGCCCGAAGGCATCGCCGCAGTGATCGCGCAGACCGTGCTGTCGCGCGTCGCCTCGGCGATCAGCGCCTGGGCGAACACATTGGTGTAGCTTGGCGGACCGGCCGCGCCCTTGGCTTGCTCGCCGGTGACGACGTTGAACTTCTGCACGCCGTGATACTTGTCGGCGCTTTCCTCGGCCGGGGCATAGCCCTTGCCCTTGGTGGTGACGACGTGGATCAGGCACGGGCCTTCAGCGGCATCGCGCACGTTCTCGAGCACCGGGATCAACTGGTCGAGGTTGTGGCCGTCGATCGGGCCGACATAGTAGAAGCCCAGCTCCTCGAAGAAGGTGCCGCCCATGGCCATGCCGCGCGCGAATTCATCGGTCTTCTTGGCGGCGCGGTGCAGCGGCTCGGGCAGCTTGCGCGAGATGCGCCGCGCGAGATCGCGGATGCCGAGGAACTGGCGCGAGGAGACCAGCTTGGCCAGATAGGCCGAAAGCCCGCCGACCGGCGGCGCGATCGACATGTCGTTGTCGTTGAGGATCACGACGAGGCGGTTGCCGGCCTGCTTGGCGTTGTTCATCGCCTCGTAGGCCATGCCCGCGCTCATCGCGCCGTCGCCGATCACGGCGATGCCGCGGCCCGGCGTGCCCGCGAGCTTGTTGGCCACGGCGAAGCCCAGCGCGGCCGAGATCGAGGTCGAGCTGTGCGCCGCGCCGAACGGATCGTATTCGCTCTCGCTGCGCTTGGTGAAGCCCGAAAGCCCGCCACCCTGACGCAGGGTGCGGATGCGATCCCGGCGGCCGGTGATGATTTTGTGCGGATAGGCCTGGTGGCCGACGTCCCAGATCAGCCGGTCGGCCGGCGTGTTGAAGACGTAGTGGATCGCGACGGTCAGTTCGACCACCCCGAGCCCCGAGCCGAGGTGTCCGCCGGTCTGGCCGACGGCGGAAATCGTCTCCAAACGGAGCTCGTCGGCGACCTGGCGCAACTGCTCGGGCGCGAGCTTGCGCAGGTCGTCGGGGTTATCGATCGTGTCGAGCAGCGGCGTAGCCGGATCGGCGGTCATTGAAAGGCCCTTACACCCTCGATTATCTGGTGTCGATTGAGGCCTTACGCAATATTACCAGTCGCCTGCAAAGGTGCAGAGCCAGGGGGAAATGCCGATGTCGCTGCTGACCGCAAAGCCGATCGCCTTCATACTGACGGCCGACCGGAGCAAGGCGAAACCGTTCTACGCCGGCGCGCTGGGCCTGCCGATTCTCTCCGAGGACGATTTCGCGGTGACCTTCGATCTTGGCGATGGCGCCACGATCCGACTCACCGACCTGCCCGGCCACACCGGCGCGAGCCACACCGTGCTCGGCTGGGGCGTGGCCGACATCCGCACCGCGGCGGCCGAACTCAAGGCCAAGGGCGTGACCTTTCGCGTCTATGAGGGCTTCGGCCAAGACGCCGACGCGATCTGGAGCCCGCCGGGCGGCGGCGCGCAGGTCGCCTGGTTCACCGATCCCGACGGCAACGTGCTGAGCCTCACGCAGTTCGCGTGATGGAGCTTCGCGATCTCGAAGAATACCTGCACCGCCAGATCCCGCTCTCGGCGGCGATGCAAGTTGCGGTGCGATCGGCTGCGCCCGATTCGGTCGTGCTGGCCGCGCCTCTCGAACCCAACATCAATCACAAGCATACGGCTTTCGGCGGCTCGGTTTCGGCCCTCGGCATTCTCGCCGCCTGGTCGCTGGTCCACCTTCGTCTGACCGCCGAGAATCTTCGCGGCGAGATCGTCATCCAGTCGAACAGCATGGACTACGATCGCCCGATCGCCGGCGCGTTCACTGCAGTTTCCGCGCTCGCCGATGTCGAGGCCTGGCCCGGTTTCATCCGGATGCTTACGCGCAGGAAACGCGCGCGAATCGCGGTGCGCTCGGAGCTGATCTATCGCGGAGAAGTGGCCGGCTGCCTGACGGGCAGGTTCGTCGCCTTCCTCGAAGACGACGGGACCTGAAGCCCCCGGTCAGGGCAGGATCGAGATCTCGACGAAATCGTCCTCGGTCCAGCGCAGGACCGCCTTGTGCTCGCTGTCGGGCAGGACGACCGTGACGCTGAGGCCTTCGCGGAAGCGCCGGTTGTGGCGCAGCGAGACGAGTTGCGCCCGCCGCCGGTCGCGCCGGACCGCGGGCAGACCGACCGGCCCGTCGACCGCGCGTTCGAAGGCTATGCCGCATTCGGCGCCTTTCACCCAGGCGACGCGTCCGACGAGATCGAGATCGGGGCCGAAACGCAGTGCGACGGTCTCGCCCACGGCCATGGGCCGGTCGAGCGACAGGCGCACGCCATGACCTGAAATGTCGCCGCAGAGCGCGGACGCGGTGCCATCGCCGCGCGCGACAGCGATCGCCGCGCCGCGGGCGTCGAGCCGTTCGGTCTGCCGGCGTTCGCTCCGGCGACGGCGCTCGGTCGCGCTGGTTCCCAGAGGAGTAAGCATGTTCATGCGGCGATCGTCTCCTGCGCGCTCTGCACGGTTCCAAGCGACGAGCGTGTAACGCCCAAGGCTTTCGACCTCGTTAAGCAGAGCGCGAAAACCCCGGGACAGGGGAGACCAGACGGCCTGCAAGGCGAACCCACCGTTAACCCCTGCCGACTATAGTAAGCCTGCCATGACCAGCGATCTGTTCCCCGCGGCGGCGCTTGCCACGCTCAAGCAAGCCTATCCGAACACGCCGTGCCGGATCGGTCATGGCCTGATCGGCCACCCGCTGCTCGCACTCGACAGCCTGGCCGAGCTTGCCGGTACGCTTCCGGCGGACAGCGTCGAGCACAATCTCGGCGCCATGCCGATCGGCATCGACCCGCAGGACATTCCCGCCAGCGACCTGGGCATCGTCGAGACGATCCGCACGATCGACGAGAGCAAGTCCTGGGCCGTGCTCAAGCGGATCGAGCAGGACCCGCGCTATGCCGAGCTGCTCGGCAGCGTGCTGGCGCAGCTCGAACCCGTCGTCCGGCCTCGGACCGGGCCGATGCTCGAGCTCGAAGGCTTCGTGTTCATTTCCTCGCCCGGTTCGATCACCCCGTTCCACTTCGATCCCGAACACAACGTGCTGCTGCAGCTGCGCGGCTCGAAAACCATGACCGTGTTCCCGGCGCACGACGACCGCCTGGCCGATCCGCGCATCCACGAGGCGTTCCACCTCGGCCAGCATCACCGCAACCTGCCCTGGCAGGACGAATTCGGCGCCGCCGGCCAGGCCATGACGATCGAGCCCGGCGAAGCACTCTACGTGCCGGTCAAGGCGCCGCACTGGGTGAAGAACGGTCCGGAAGTCTCGATCTCGCTGTCGGTCACCTGGCGCTCCGAGTGGAGTTTCGCCGAAGCCGATGCGCGCGCGTTCAATCACATGCTGCGCGGGCTCGGCCTTAGTCCCGCGAGCCCAGCGCCTTTCCCCAACCGCAACCTCGCCAAGTCGCTGGGCCACCGCGCGATCCGCAAGCTGCGCGGCGGGCTGGGCCGCTGATCCCGGTGACTCAGGTCTACATCACGATCGATACCGAATATTCGGCGGGCATGGTCGTGCAGCAGGGCACCGACTGCCGCGCCGAGAACTTCGCCCGCGCCATCGCCTGCGAGACGCCCTCGGGACCGGTCGGCATCGGCTACCAGCTCGACCGGTTCGACCGTCATGGACTCAAGGCGGTGTTCTTCGTGGATCCGATGCCGGCACTGGTCTGGGGCGTCGCGGCGATCGCTGACGTCGTCGGCCCGATCGTCGCGCGCGGGCACGATGTCCAGCTTCACCTGCACACCGAATGGCTGGAATTCGCGGGGAGCGCCAATCCGCTCGGCACGCGGACCGGCACGCATATCAAGGACTTCGCCTTCGATGAACAATGCCGCCTGCTCGCCTATGCGCGCGACACGCTGATCGCCGCGGGGGCACCCGCACCGATCGCCTTCCGCGCGGGCAATTACGGCGCCAACGACGATACACTGCGCGCGCTCGCCGAAATCGGCCTGGCCTACGACACCAGCCATTGCCCGGGAATCGCCGGATCGGACTGCGCGATCGGCCTCGGCGCCGACGATCGCCTGCCGGTCGAGCGCTACGGCGTGATCGAAGTGCCGATCGGCGCGATAGCCACGCGCGGCGACGGACTGCGCCACGGCCAGCTCACCGCGCTTTCGGCCGGCGAAATCCTCGCCGCGCTGCGCCACACGCGCTCGCAAGGCGGCGAAAGCTTCACCCTCGTCTCGCACAGCTTCGAACTCGCCAGCCGCGACCGCCTGCGCACCAACCAGATCGTCAAGCGCCGCTTCGAGCAGGTCTGCGCGGGCCTCGCGCGGATGGAGGGCGTCACGACGGCGACCTATGCCGATGCCCCGCCCCGGCTCCCCCGCACGCCCGCGCCGCAGCGCGTGCTGCCACACAACCCCTGGCGCACCGGCCTGCGCCTGGTCGAGCAGGCCGCCGCCAACGCGCTTTACGGAGGCGCCTGATGCGTCAGTGGATCGACGATCGCTTCGGAACGCCGCGCGGCGCCGTGCGCCTCGGCCTGTCCTATGCCGAAGTCGCCGGGGGCTTCGCACCGATCCAACGCCCGGAGCGCGATGCGGTGCGCCGGCTGGTCTTCGTCTGCCACGGCAACATCTGCCGCAGCGCCTTCGCCGAGGCGATCGCGCAGCGCGAGGGCTATGCCACGGCCTCGTTCGGCCTCTCGACCAGCACCGGTAGTCCCGCGCATCCGCCGATTGCCGCCATCGCCGCCGAGCGAGGGCTCGATCTGTCACCGCACCGCACGACACGGGTCGAGGACTTCGTGCCGCTGCCCGGCGACTATCTGCTGGCGATGGAAGTGCGCCACTTGCGCAAGATGGCGACGATTCCGGCGATCGCGGCCCTGCCGCGCGGGCTGCTCGGCAGCTATGCCGGGCTTCCGCTGCCGCATCTGCACGATCCCTACAAGCTCGGCGACGGCTATACCCGCGTCTGCCTGACGCGCGTCGAGGATGCAGTCGAACGGCTCTGCGCTAGCTTCCCCGCCGCAAGGCGCGCCTGACGATCGCGAGCATGTCACCGAAGAACGGCTTGGGATCGCGCCAGGACCAGACGTAGTAGCGGACCCGCGGATCGCCGAAATCGGCGAGGAAACCGATCGTTGCGCGCAGGCGCCTGCCCAGCGGCAGGCGCGAATCGCGCAGGATCGCAACGATGTGCTTGCTATCGGGGATGACATAGCGCGCCCGGCGTGATTTCAGCTCCGGCTGCGCCGCATCGCTTTGACCCAGCACGCGGCAGCGATAGGTCTCCCAGGCGAAATGCGCGCCGGCATGATAGGCCAGCGGGATCGAACCCCAGAAGCGGCCGTTGATCTCCATCAGCCAGTAGCTGCCGGTGGCGGGATCGTGACGATATTCGACCATAGCCGGGCCTTCCCAGCCGATCTCGCGCAACAGGGCCTCGGAGAGGTCCATCTGCGCCTGATGCTGGTCGAGCGGCACGGCTTCGCAGAAACTCGATACGCCGCCCGTCGGCGGCCATTCGCGCAGGCGCTTGTGCTGGAAGCGCAAGGTCGCACGCCCCCCGTGCATGTGCAGCATCTGGCCAAGGCCCTGGCCCGGGCACCAGGTCTGGACGAGCGGCCAGAGGCCGACGGCATCGTAGCGGCGCAGGATCGCGAGCAGTTCCTGGGCCGACTTCGCATATTCGACCTTCTCGAGATCGAGCCCCTGCGCGGCGAGAGCCGAGGCGACATCGTTGGGATCGGGCCACTTGATCGCGACCGGATAGGCCAGCGCCGCGGCCTTTTCGGCGAAGTTCTCGCCCAGAGCGGGCGACCAGCTCGCCGGCACGCTGATCCCTACGCGCGCCGCGGCGGCAAAGGTCCGCTGCTTGTCGAGCACCGTCGCGAGCCTGCCGGCATCGGGGACGAGCACCCGGCAGTCGCCAAGCGCACCCTTGAGCGCCGCCAGTTGCAGCAGGTGATGCTCGGAATAGGCGAGAATCGCCTCGATGCCATGCTGGGCGACGAGCTGCGGCAGCCATTCGGCGATTGGCGCCGAAGTCCCCACGAAATGCTTCACGTGCTTGGAATAGCGGCCGAGCGCCTGCGGCGTCTTGCCCTGGGCCAGCAAGGGCAGCCCCCGTTCGCCCAGTTCGCGGATCACGGTAAGGCCGATCGGGCTATCGGCTCCCAGGACGGCAATCATGCCTAGGAGCAGGCCTCGCACATGCCGCGCAGCTCGACCACCGGGCGCACGTCGGCGAAACCGGCCTGCTTGGCCGCACCGATCAGCGCGCCGGTCAGCTTGTCGTCGTCGATGTGGACCACCTGCCCGCACGAATCGCAGATCAGAAAGATGCAGTCGTGGCGGCAGCCCGGATGGCTGTTGGCAACATAGGCGTTGGCGCTCTCGACCCGCCGCGCGAGGTTGGTGCGCACGAAAAGATCGAGGATACGGTAGACGCTGTTGGCCGCGACGCGTTTGCCGCGCAGCGCCGAGACCGCCTCGGCGATGTCGTAAGCCGAAGCCGGCCGGTCACGCTCGGCGAGCGCGGTGAACACGTCGGCGCGCATGTCGGTCCATTGCTCGCCCGAATCGACGAGCGCGTGACGCGCCGCGTCGATCAGGTTCTCGCCGCTGTGCTCGTGATGATGATGTTGCCCGGACATGGCACCGATATAGGCAGCAATCAGCGGCTGGTGAAGCCGGCCTTGTAGTAACCGGGGAATAGCTGGCGCAGCGCTGCCACCTTGGGCGCGTCCCAGCGGCGGATATAGGGATGATCCGGGTTCGCCAGCATGAAGTCCTGGTGATAGGCCTCGGCCGGAAAGAACTGCCGGTAGGCCTCGATCCGCGTGACGATCGGCGCGCGCCAGACGCCCGAGCCGCGCAGCTGCGCGAGATAGGCCTCGGCGACCGCGCGCTGCTCGGCGCTCAGCGGCACCAACGCATTGCGATATTCGCGGCCAACGTCGGGTCCCTGGCGATCGAGCTGGGTCGGATCGGTGACGACCGAGAAGAACACACGCAGCAGTTGGTCGTAGCGCACGCGCGCGGGATCGTAGGTCACGCGGACCGATTCGGCGTGGCCGCTCGCGCCGCCGTGTATCCGCTCGTAACGCGCGGTCTTCGCATCGCCGCCATGATAGCCCGAGACCGCGCTGGTCACGCCGCGTACGTGGCTGAACACGCCTTCCACGCCCCAGAAGCAGCCGCCGGCGAAGATCGCCGTCTTAAGCCCGCGCGGTTCGCTCGCCTGGCGCTGCGCGAGGGGCGCGACCACGGTGGCCTCGGCCGCCTGGGCAGGGCTGGTAGCAAGCTGCTGGCAGGCGGCGATAGCCGCGAGCGCTGGGAGCAGGAGAAGCCGGCGGAGAGAAGCGGAGAGCTTCACCGCCGCGCGCTTACTGAGCCGGCGCCGCGACAGCGGACGTCACCATGCCGCCGGGCTGTTCCTGCGTGCCGCCGATGCCGATCGTCGCGAGCACGAGCATCGCCCCGGCACCGAAGCCCAGGGCGAGGTAGCGATAGAACTCGGCGTTGAAGATGGTCATGGCAGCAGCTCGTGATTCGTCGGTAGGAAGGCTCCATGCCACCGCTGCTCTTGCAACGAAGTGAATAAAGCCACATTCCCGCGGCCGAACCGACGAAATGCGCCGGACGCGGATCGAACCGTCTATTTAGTGACGGAAATGCCGCATTCCAGTGAAGACCATCGCAAGATTTGCTTCGTTCGCCGCAGCAATGACTTCGTCGTCGCGGATCGAGCCACCCGGCTGAATGATCGCAGTGGCACCCGCCTCGGCCGCAGCAAGCAGGCCGTCGGCGAAGGGGAAGAAAGCATCCGAAGCGACCGCCGAGCCGACCGTGCGGGCCGAGGCCCAGCCATAGGTCTCGGCCGCTTCCTTGGCCTTCATCGCGGCGATGCGCGACGAATCGCGGCGGTTCATCTGACCCGCGCCGATGCCCGCGGTGACGCCGTCCTTGGCATAGACGATCGCGTTCGACTTGACGTGCTTGGCCACGGTCCAGGCGAACAGGCAGTCGCGCACCTCCTGGTCGGTCGGCTGGCGCTTGGTGACGATCTTGAGCTGATCGCGCGTGATCGAACCCGTATCGCGGTCCTGCACGAGCAGGCCGCCGGCAATGACGATCTGGTTGAAGCCCTGGCGCAGCGGATCGGGCAGGCCCTGGCTGATCAGCAGGCGCAGGTTCTTCTTCTTGGTGAAGGCCTCGCGCGCGGCCGCATCAGCGCCCGGGGCGACGACGACTTCGGTGAAGATCTTGCAGATCGCCTCGGCGGTGGGGCCATCGAGCGGCACGTTGGTGGCGACGATGCCACCAAAGGCCGAAACCGAATCGCAAGCCAGCGCGGCTTCCCAGGCTTCGAGCAGGGTCGGCGCCGTGGCGACGCCGCAAGGGTTGGCGTGCTTGACGATAACGACCGTCGGCGCCTGGCCGGCGAACTCGCCCGCCAGCTCGAGCGCGGCATTGGCGTCGTTGTAGTTGTTGTACGACAGCTCCTTGCCCTGGACCTGCTCGGCCTGGGGGATGCCGGTGCCGAGCGAGGAGAAGGTCGGCAGGTAGAGCGCCGCGGTCTGGTGCGGGTTTTCGCCATAGCGCAGGGTCGTGGCGAGTTTGCTCGCGACCGCGCGCGTCGGCGGGAAGTGCTGCTGCTGGTCGGTGCGCGCGAACCAGCCGGCGATCGCGGCATCGTAGCTCGCCGTCGCGGCGAAAGCCTTGGCCGCCATCGCCTTGCGGAAGTCGATGCGCGTCGCGCCGTTCGTCTCTTCGAGCTCGGTCAGCAGGGTCGCATAGTCGGCGGGATCGGTCAGGATCGTGACATAGGCGTGGTTCTTCGCCGCCGAGCGCACCATCGAGGGACCGCCGATGTCGATGTTCTCGATCACCTCGTCGCGCGTGCCGCCCTTGGCCACGGTCTCGCGGAACGGGTAGAGGTTGACGACGACGAGGTCGATCGCGCCAATCTCGTGCTCGGCCATCGCCTTGGCGTGCTCGGCGTCGTCGCGCACGGCCAGAAGCCCGCCGTGGACCTTGGGGTGCAGGGTCTTGACGCGACCGTCCATCATCTCGGGAAAGCCAGTCAGTTCGGACACGTCCTTCACCGTCAGCCCGGCATCGCGCAGGGCCTTGGCCGTGCCGCCGGTCGACACCAGCTCGACCCCGCGCGCGGCGAGCGCCTTGCCGAGATCGGCGAGTCCCGCCTTGTCGGAAACGGAAAGCAGCGCGCGGCGGACGGTCACATCGGTCATGGGTGGGGCTCTCGTTGCTGGCGGAGGAGTCGCGGCTCCCCATAGGCCTTTGCGCACGATTCGCCAGCGCTGGCGGGCGTTTTTCCGCTGTTCGAACGATTGGAAAAAGCAGAAACGGGATTCACGCGCAGACGCAAAGAACTGACGCCTGGCCAAAGGTCTCGCTTATCATCGCAATGCCATGGGGAGAAAGCGGCGTTGCCGCGGGCGCTTATTCTTCGCGTCTTCGCGTGAGAAACCCTACTCTTCTCAGCTCATCTTCTTGAGCAGCCAGGCGAAGTTGCCGCCCCCGCGCGAGACCAGGCCGCTGACCACGAGCTGCTGGATCGGCATCGGCCGGCCCTGCCCGTCGACCCAGAACGAATCCTCGACCGAAACGTCACCGCCCGCGGCGCGGAACTGCCAGTAGGAGCCGTCGGGCAAGGCGATGCCGACGCCCTTGCCGTCCTCGGACAGGCCGAGCTCGATATTAGGGCCAAGATGGAAGCGAATCGCGAAACCGACCTTGCCACGCTTGCCCTTCTTGCCCGTGGGCACGAGCAGATCCTCGCCGCGCAGCTCGTTACCGTCGTCGCGCAGGATCAGGATGCGCCGGTGGACCAGGCCATAGCGCGCGGCGTAGCCGTTGTGGCTGCCTTCGAGCCGGGTCGCGCGGCCGCGTCCCTTGGTACCGGCATCGCCCTCGAGCGTACGGCGGTCGATGTCGACCTCGGACACGCCCGAACCGATACCGCCGTTGATCAGCACCGCCGTCGAATTGGCGTCGTCGAGCACCAGGGTCGAATGGGCCGCCGTGGCGCGCAGGCCCTGTTCGAGCCGTACCGGGACGAGCCCGCCGGCACAGCCCGAACCGCCGCAGTTGACGACGATGCGGTGTCCGCCCTGCGAGAATTCGAAAGCCAGGGTCGAGGCGCAGCCGCTGCGCGCGTGCTTCGCCATCGGCGGCGGCGCCGCGTCGAACAGCAGCAGCCCTTTTTGCGCGACCACGCGCTGGAAGCCCCACTGGCGCACGTCGCGCAAAGGCCGCGTGCGTACGCCGCTGGCATCGACCAGCCGCGCGATCGTCTCGGCGTCGATTGCCCAGGAGCCCTGCCACGAGCCGAGCGAACCGTCGCCATGGGTCAGTGCCAGCAACGGCGGCACGAGCACGGCGATCAGATTGTCGAGCGAAGCTGGCGGCTCGCGCCGGGTCGCGCGGTAGCAGGCACGCAGGGTGACGAGGAGGGCGATCGCCTCCATCTGGCCGAGCGGACTGCGCGAGAGCACGCCGCCGTCGTCGCCCATCAGATCGCCGAGCGCGCGGATCAGCCCTGCCTCGCCATAGAGCCGGCGCGCACGACCGTCGGGCAGCAGCAGCCCCGCGGCGACGATACCGCACCAGCCGGCGACGGCGCCGAGCAGGTCTTCGGCGCGGGCGACGTTCTTGTCGAGCCAGCGCGCGCCCTCGCTGATCGCGCTGAGAATCCGCGCACGCAGGCGCTTGTCCTTGCCTGACAGGATCAGCGGCGCCTGGACCAGCCAGTTGAGCTGGCGCGCGCCGGCATTGGCCAGGCTCCAGGCCGGCCCCTTGCCGGGCTTCGACGGCGGCTTGCCATTGGCATCGAGCCAGCAGGCAATGATCCGCTCCGCGACGGGCGCGCCCTGCTCGCGCGGGCAGCTCGCCTCGAGATCGGCGAGCCAGGCGAACGAATGGACCACGCGCTCGAGCGGCGGGGTCATCCGGCCGGCGCCGGCAAAGTCGATCTGCGCGATCGGCGTCTTGGCGCCGTGGACCAGGAAATGGCCGGCGCGCAGCGCGGTGCCGCCGGCGCGATCACCGGGCAGCGGATTGGAAACGGTGGCCAGCAGGCGGGTCTTGCTGGTCTTGCCCATAGGCGAGGACAGCATCGAGCCGGGCACGCCGAGCCGGTAGGCGAAGCGAACCAGCCATTCGCCGGCGCCGAGGGGCGGCGGCGAAAAATCGGCGAGCGCCAACGCGCGGCCGGGCTCGATCAGCTCGCCGCGTCCTGCCGCGATTTCGGTCTCGGCATCAGGATCGCTGCCGCCCGTCTCGATCAATCCGCTCTCCTCGCCCGCTGCGACCAGCGGAATGGCTCCGTTGTCGGCGCCGGAGCGGCGCGTTGCGGCGAGATCGGAAATGGCCGTCTCGCCAATCATTCAGTCGCCCAGAGCCTTGAGTGCGGCGATATTGGCGGCATAGCGATCGGGCCCGCCGCGGAAGGTCGCCGTACCCGCGACCAGCACGTCGGCACCGGCCTCGACGCAGGACCGTATCGTCCCGACGTCGACGCCGCCGTCGACCTCGAGCCGAATGTCGCGGCCCGACTTGTCGATCATCTTGCGCACCGCCTCGATCTTACGGAGCTGGCTCGAGATAAAGCTCTGACCGCCGAAGCCGGGATTGACGCTCATGATCAGGACCAGATCGATGTCGTCGATCAGATAGTCGAGCATCTTGGCCGGCGTGCCCGGATTGAGCGAGACGCCTGCCTGCTTGCCCAGACCCTTGATCGCCTGGACCGTACGGTGGATGTGCGGCCCGGCTTCTGGATGAACCGTGATGATGTCGGCGCCGGCCTGGGCGAAGGCCTCGAGATAGGAATCGACGGGCGAGATCATCAGGTGAACGTCGAAGGGCTTGGTCGTGTGCGGACGCAGTGCCTTCACCACCATCGGGCCGATCGTAATATTGGGGACGAAATGTCCGTCCATGACGTCGACATGGATCCAGTCGGCCCCGGCAGCGTCGATCGCGCGCACCTCCTCGCCGAGGCGCGAGAAGTCGGCGGACAGGATCGAAGGCGAAATCAACGGCGCGGACATGGAACTAGCTCCTTGGCACGGCGATTAGACACCACATCTTGGGGCGACAAGGACGGGACGTGGCTTTTTCCACACGCGATGGCTTTATGCGACGACCGCAGCAGAGCTTGCGCCGGATTGCGGGCTGTGGGGGTTGCGCAAATTCAGTCTGTATTCAGCGCCCGAATCGCATATGGAGCCTGTTCGAAGGGGGCGCAGGCTCCCTCGCGCTGGCCTCTTCGCCTTGAAAGCAACACATTGTTGCTGAGAAAGCCGCCCCCGCCATACCCGATTCATTGTCAGGACCGACTAGCCCATGACCTTGCCCAGACGTCTGAGCGCCGCCGCGCTCGCCTGCGCCGCCGCACTGACCCTGTCCGCGAGCCCCGTTGCCGCCCAGCCGGCCGCCGCGCCGCCTCCGGGCTGCACCGGCACACCCAGCTCGACCTGGATCAACGTCGTCGCGCAGGGCCTGCGCAGCGGCAGCGGACTGCTTGCGGTTACACTGTACGAAGACAAGCCCAGCAAGTTCCTGGTTCGCCACGGCTCGCTCTACGTCGGCCGCGTCAACGCGGAAGCCGGCACCACGCGCATGTGCATCTTCGTGCCGAAACCCGGCGTCTATGCGCTGGCGCTCTATCACGACGAGAACGGCAACCGTTCGTTCGATCGCACCGGAATCGGCTTCCCGGCCGAGGGCTTCGGCTTCTCGAACAACCCGCCGACGCTTGCCGGCCTGCCGTCATTCCGCTCGGTCCGCCTCAACATCCCGCGCTCGGGCCTGACCACGCGCGTCCAGATGAAGTATCCGTAAGCGGATAGATCCCTCCCCGACACGGGGAGGATCAGGTGTTAGCCGTAGATTTCCTTGAGCTCGGCCGGGGCCTCCGCCTCGGCCAGCGCGTGGGCGCGCGGATCGTCGACGTCGAGCCACCAGGCCTCGCCAATGTCCATCGTGCCTGCGCGACCCGCGTCGGCGAGCCGCTGCATGCCGTCGGACAGGCTGCCGGCCTTGCCCGCGGCAACGGCCGCGGCGATCGCTTTGGCCAGTTCGGGCGTCGCCAGGAAGGCGCCGCAATCGACCGCATCGTATTCGAGAATCGTCTTGCCGATCGCGCGGATGCGGCCGCAATCGTCGGTGGAGACCCAGGTCGCATCGTCGGGGTCGATCAGCGGGCTGGTAACGCGGCGGTCGACCGCCAGGGTCACGCCGCGCTCGTCCGAGCCGGCACGCGCCAGATCCTTGAGTATCCCGGCCGAAAAAATGTGATCCGCCATCATCAGCAGATAGTCGCCGTCGATCCGTGCCGCGCCGGCCATGACCGAGAAGCCGTTGGGCTTCGACCAGTCCTCGACGCGCTCCGCGACGACCGGAATGCCGGCCAGTTCGGCTAGGCCCGGCAGCGCCGCCTCGACGCGCTCGGCCGCATGGCCGGTGACCACGACGACGCGCGTCGCCCCCGCGGCGGCGGCCTGGCGCACGCCGAGTTCGATCAGCGGCACGCCCGCGACCGGGGTCAGCGGCTTCGATTCGGAGATGTCCCGCAAGCGGCTGCCGTATCCCGCGGCGATGATCAGCGCTTCCATCGTCCCTTTCGGCATCGTCCCATCCGGTAATATGACAACGGCGCCGGTCAGAACGAGCTGACCGGCGCCGTCAATGTGCAGATCGCTGCGCTTACTCGGCGGCGAGCGCCGTGTCAGCGATGTACTCTTCGACCATCTGCGCGGCGACGTCGTCGTTGAACTGCTGCGGCGGATGCTTGCAGAAGTAGGCCGACGGACCGATCAGGGCGCCGCCCTCACCGCGCTCGAGCGCAACCTTGGCGCAGCGAATCGCGTCCATGACGCAAGCGGCCGAGTTCGGGCTGTCCTCCACCGAGAGACGCAGCTCGAGGTTCATCGGCACGTTGCCCCACTGATTGCCTTCGAGGCGCAGGAAGCACAGCTTGTTGTCCTTCTGCCAGGGAACGTAGTCCGACGGACCGACGTGGATGTTCTCGTCGGCCAGACGCTCCGCCAGCATGGCCTGAACCGCCTCGGTCTTCGATTCCTTCTTGCTGCCCAGACGCTGACGGTCGAGCATGTTCATGAAGTCGGTGTTGCCGCCGGTGTTGAGCTGGTAGGTGCGCTCGACCTGGACGCCGCGGGCGGCGAAGAGGCTGGAGAGCACGCGGTGGACGATCGTCGCACCGACCTGCGCCTTGATGTCGTCGCCGACGATCGGCAGGCGCTTCTCGCGGAAGCGGGCTTCCCACTCGGGGCGGCTGGCGATGAACACCGGCATGCAGTTGACCACACCGACGCCCGCTTCGAGCGCGCATTCCATGTAGAACTCGGTCGCTTCCTGCGAACCGACGGGCAGGAAGTTCACCAGGACTTCAGCGCCCGACGCCTTGATGGCGGCGACGATCGATTCCTTGGTGGCTTCGGCTTCGTCGGCGACGATGAAGCCGCGCTCGCCCATGTCGGTCATGTGCGGGGCGACGCCGTCCGAGACGCGGCCCATGATCACCTTCGCGCCCGTGGCGGGCACGTCGGCGTGGAACACGGCCGTGTTGTTGGGAGCCGCGAAGATGGCTTCGGCAATGTCCTTGCCGACCTTGCGTGCGTCAACGTCGACACCCAGCACAAAGTCGACGTCACCGGCGCCGTAGCCACCGATCCGGTCATGGATCAGGCCCTGCGAGGAATTGTTGGAGCGGTAGTGAGCAACCCCTTGCACCAGCGAACTGGCGCAGTTGCCCACGCCGATCACGGCGACCTTGATTGGCTTCATCAGATTTCGATCCCTTTCGAAAGACGCTTTGGCGCCCTATTCGCACGTCATTGTGAAATCACGCGGCAAAAGCAAGAAGTTTGCACGCGGTCAAGTCGGATGGTTGGGCATGATGGGGACAACCCGCCATTATCCAACCCTCGTGTGGCGGATTTGCCAGCCGCTGCGAATCGCCCGACTGCGCCGGCGCGCGCCGTTAACCGATCGGAAGCGTCGCGACAAGCTGGTCGAGCCCATCGAGCAGGACGATCGCGGGATCGACCGCGCGAAAGTCCTCGGGCCGGAACGCCGTGGTGAGCAGCGCGCGAAAGGCCACCCCGGTGTCGCGCGCGATCCGCGCATCGTTGGGCGAATCGCCGGTGAAGACCATCCGCTCGCGACCGAAACCGAAGCGCGCTTCGAGCGTGCGGAAATGATCCTCGCCCTTGGCGAAGCCGTCCTCGGGCCGGAAGCCGAGCGCGAAGTCCACCGGCCAGTCCTGCGCCAGCCGATCGACGTAGGCCTGCATGTTATTCGACGAGATCGCGATGCGGAAGCCGCGATCGCGCCATTCGCCGAACAGCCGCTCTACCGGAGCCGGCAAGGCAATCGCGCGCAGATAGCCGTCCTTCCATTGCTCGAATCGCTCGGCCACGGAGTCGGTATCGTCGCGGTCGGGATAGAGCTGGCGCAGCTGCTTCTGGAACGGCAGCCCCGAGGTCCGGAAATAGTCGCGCCGAGCGTCGTGCCAGGGCGTGGCGAGATGGGCCTCCATCAAGCTCGCCGCCTGGTCGGCATAGTCCTCCATCGTCGGCACCAGCGTGCCGTCGAGGTCGAAGACGAGCAGGGCGACGGTCATGCCCCCAGCCCTTCGCGGGCGAGGTCGAGGTCCTCCTGGGTATCGACCTCGTACCAGCGCAGGCCTTCGATCCACTGCAGCCGCGGCGCCGTCGCGGTATCGCGGGCCAGCCGCGCCAGCACCATCTCGACCGAAGCCGTGCGGACGTCGGCTTCGGCCGCGACCGCATCGAAGGCCCCCCAGTAGCGCGTGGTCATGTCTGCCCCGACCGCGGTGGTACCGATATAGGCGCCATCGTACTGCGTCAGCGTCTTGGCGATGTCGGTCAGGCGCTCGCCCGAGGCAAGGACCTTCATCTCGTCGTCGAGGATCGTCCGGTCACGCTCGCAGGCGATCGTCACGTCGGCGCCAGGCTGAAAATGACGCGTGTACATCGCAGCCGGGAACAGGTGATCGGCGTTGGTGACGACGAAGGGATCCCGCCCCAGCGAGGCACGCGCGGCGCGCAGCGAGGTGAGATTGCCAGCCTCGAGATCGAGGTTCCGCACGGTGCGGATCGGACTGTCGCGCCAACGCTGCCGGAGATGGCCCTCGACCTGATCGGCCTGATAGCCGGTGACGACGATCACTTCGGAGACGACGCTCAGCAGCGCCTCGACCGCGAAGTCGATGCAGGCGCGCCCGCCGACCACGAGCAAAGGCTTGGGCAGCGACGCGGTCGCCTCGCCCAGTCGGCTGCCGCGCCCGGCAGCGAGAATGACACCCCTCATCGTTATGACTTGGACTTTACACGCATCGTGCAGCGCGATGACGAAGCACGGTCACACCGTCAAGAACCTGCGTTAAGAGTCGACGCAAATGGCGCCAGCGGCGTTCAGGCCTTCAGATGCGCGGGCAGGAGGTCGCCGCCCTTGTCGGCCACGATGACCGGCGCGCACCAAAGGATCGCCGCGAGCCAGATGCAGATGCCGCCGAGCGCGAGCTGCGGCACGAGCCAGGGGACGCCGGCGAGGCAGAGACAGGCGGCGAACAGGGCGTAGAAATCGCGCTTGAACAGCTTCTCGGCAGTGAGCACGACCGCGGCAAGGCGCGGCGTATGCGAGAGGCGCAAGGCCAGCGCCTGTCGCAGCACGTCGAAGCTGCCGCGGCGAGGGCCGAGCCGCACCAGCAGCGCCATCAGGCTCATGCACAGCGCGGCGATGACGACCATCGCGCCGGCGACCTGGAGCTGGCCCATGCCGTAGGTCCGCACGAGGCCCACGGCGAGCCCGCCCACGAAGCCGAGATTGGCCAGCATGTCGAATCCCGTGTCGAGCACGGCGCCAGAGCGGCTGGTCTGATGGCTAACGCGGGCGATATCGCCGTCGACGCAATCGACCACCGACACCACCTGGTAGAGCAGGCCGCCGAGCGCCAGCCACCAGAGGCCACCATGCGCGAGCAGGATCGTCATCACCACGGCGATCGCGAAAGTGAACCAAGTGACGGCATTGGGCGAGACGTCCCGCTTCATCAGCCAGGCGGCCGTGCGGAACGAGATAGGCCGGTTGAGATGGCGACCGAACCAGCCCTCGCTCGGCTTCATCGAGGCCTGCAGCATTTGCCAGGTCACGGCATCGGGCGAGCCCGGTCCGAAACCATCGCCGGGCGCATCGAGCGCGGCCGCGGGATCCGCGACCAGCCGGCGCAGGCCCTGCGCGGTCGGCAGGCGATCGGCCGGGACCGTGACCAGCCGCGCCTGGGAGGCTTCCGGAATCTCGCCGACATCGGCGACGAAGACGACTTCGGGCAGCGGGCGTTCGCGCAGCGCGAAGCTGCGCAGCCAGTCGGTCGGTTCGGCGCGCGACGAAACCACGTAGATCGTCCGCGCGCCGACGAGATCGGCGAGAATCACCGAACGACCAATGCCGGTCAGACCGCCCATGCGCTGGCGAAGAAACGGAGATGTCGGGATCGCGACCGAGAAGTCCGGCGAGACCGCGGAGGAAGGAACGGACATTGCTATGGCGGAAACCGAAGATGCGTAAAACTTGCAGGCAATTTAGGTGCTCGCCCCAGCCACGTCCACTGCGAAACGTCTGCTCCCGCTCTGCCGCGCCGGTTGCCTTCGCGCGCGTCGCTCTCTAGGGAGCGGCCGGGTCCGCGCGGTGCGGGTCCGCCGCAGCCCCCACCGGGAGTTCCTCGCGTGACCAAGACAGGCTCTGGGACAGGCTCCGGAATGGGCGCCGAAGGCAAGGTCAGCCGCCCCGTGCGCGCCCGCGAGCTGCAGGATCCGCTCAACCACTATCTCTATCATCCGCTGGCCTGGCAGCTAGCCAAGCGCCTCGCACATACGCCGCTGACGCCCAACATGGTCTCGGTGATCGGTGCGCTCTGCGTGATCGGCGCGGCCGTGGCCTATGCCCAGCCGGGCTGGCCCGGGCCCGCGCTGCTCGGCCTGGTGCTGCACATGACCTGGCACGTGGTCGACGGTGCCGACGGCGATCTCGCGCGGATCACCGGCAAGAGCAGCCCGACGGGTGAACTCGTCGACGGGCTCTGCGACTATCTGAGCCACATCGTCCTCTACTTCGTGCTCGGCTGGCTGCTCGACCAGCAGATGGGCTGGACCGCCTGGCTGTTCATGGTGCCCGCGGGGCTCAGCCATATCGTCCAGTCCAACCACGTCGAGGTCCAGCGCCGCCAATACCAATGGTGGGTCTACGGCACGCCCTGGCTGCGCAATACGGCCAAGGGCCAGGACGCCACGGGCAAGGGAGGGCTCGGCGCGATCGTCGCCGCCTACCTGGAACTCGCCTCGGGCATGACGCCGCACGCCTTGCGCATCGATGCCGCGGTCGAGGCGGCGAAGGGCGATCCCGCGCGGGCAGAATTGATCCGCGCCGCCGTCCGCGCCGAAGCACCGCCGCTGCTGCTGATGTGCAAGTTCCTCGGCCCCAACCCGCGCGCGCTGGTGCTCGGCGCCTCGATGCTGGCGGGTAGTCCGATCTGGTACTTCCTCTACCAGGCGGTCGTGTTGAACGTCTTGCTCGTGATCTCGGTCAAGATGCACAATGCCGCCGCCCGCCGCATTGCCGCCGAGATCGGCGCCTAAGCCTCCGGCTCGACAGGGCTTCGCGCAAGGCTATCATGCACGGCCCGACAGCCGGAGCGCCCGATGACACTGCAAGACCTGATCGCCGGAGCCGGCGAACTCGCGCCCCGCATCACCGAGCTGCGCCGGGCGATCCACGCCGAGCCCGAACTGGGCCTGCACACGCCCAAGACGCGCGACAAGGTCCGCGCTGCGCTCGCCCACCTGCCGCTCGAATGGCGCGAGGGACCTTCGACCACCGGGCTCGTCGCCACGCTGAAAGGCGCCAAGCCGGGCCGCTCGGTGCTCTTGCGCGGTGACATGGACGCGCTGGCCATGCCCGAGGAGACCGGACTCGCCTTCGCCTCGACGATTCCGGGCACGATGCACGCTTGCGGCCACGACGCGCACACCGCGATGCTGGCCGGCGCGGCCGAGCTGCTCTGCGCGCGGCGCGACACGCTCGCGGGAGAGATCCGCTTCATGTTCCAGCCGGGCGAGGAAGGCTATCACGGCGCGCGCTTCATGCTCGAGGACGGGTTGCTGGACCCGCTCCCCGACGCGGCCTTCGCGCTCCACGTCATGCCGACCGCGCCGCACGGGCTGATCGCCGGGCGCTCGGGCCCGCTGCTCGCCGCCGCCGACCAGCTCGACGTGGTGATCGAAGGACACGGCGGCCATGCCTCGATGCCGCACCAGACGCTCGATCCCGTGCCCGTCGCGGCCGAGCTCGTGCTCGCGCTGCAGACGATGGTGACGCGCCGGTTCAACGCGCACGACCCGGTGGTGGTGACGATCACCAAGATGGAGGCTGGCACCGCGCACAACGTGATTCCCGACCGCGTATCGCTGCGCGGGACGATGCGCAGCCTGAGCCGCGAGAACCGCGCGGCTCTGGCCGACTCGGTGCGGCTGCTCGCGGCGGGGATCGCGGGCGCGCACGGACTGACCGCCGAGGTGACGATCACCGAGGGCTTCCCCGTCACGATCTGCGATCCGCGCGCGGTCGCGTTCGGGGAGGACCTGAGCCGGCAGATGTTCGGCACCCAGAGCTTCCTGCGGCTCGACGATCCGATCATGGGCGCCGAGGACTTCGCCTATGTGCTCGACAAGGTGCCCGGCGCGATGTTCTTCCTCGGCGTCAGCCACGCCGGCGAGGACTGGACCCGATGCTGCGGCATCCACTCGACCAAGATGATGCTCGACGAGAGCGTCATGCCGCAGGGCGCCGCGTTCCTCGCGGGGCTTGCGGCCGATTTCCTGGAAAACGGCTTCGCATAAGCAAAGCCCCTGCAATCCCGATTGCCGCGCCGGTCATTGCCTTGATGCCGCGCTTCGCCTTCCCTCGCCGCCGAGGAGAGCGACATGGATAGGCTGGAGCGGCTGGAAGCGATCGAGGCGATCCGCAGTCTCAAGGCGCGCTATTTCCGGCTGATGGACACCAAGCAGTGGGACGAACTGCGCCTGGTGTTCACTCACGATCTCAAGGTCCTGACCCCCGAGGGAAAGGTCTACGCCGAGGGCGGCGACACCTATGCCAAGGCCCTGCGCCACTCGCTCGAGCATGCGGTCTCGGTCCACCAGGGGCTAGCCGGCGAAGTCGAGATTCATGCCGACGGAACCGTCAGCGCGATCTGGGCGATGCAGGACGTCATCTCCTGGGAGGACCGCCATCCGCGCACCGGCTGGAAATCGATCCTCGGCCGCGGGCACTACCACGAAACCTACCGCCGCGAGGACGGCGCCTGGCGCATCGCCACGCTGACCCTGACCCGCCTCTCGCTCGACATCACCTGGCCCGAAGGACACGAACCCGCATGACCGCCGACCTCAGCTTCGCCGACTATTTCGGCGAAGGCCGCGACGACAATCCCTACTGGAACGAGAGCGTCTGGTTCTCGTTCTCGATCCCCGAGCGGCGGATTCACGGGATGCTGCAGTACTACTTCCGCCCGAACATGGGCATGCTCAACGGCGGTCCCTGCATGTGGGACGCCTCGGGCACCTACCAGTGGAACGCGCTCTACTATAACTGGGCGCACCTCCAGGGCATGCCTGCGGGCGCGCAGAAGTTCGACATGCAGGCGCGCAATTCGCTCAAGGTCAAGATGCTCGAGCCGCTCAAGCGCTACAAGATCGACTATGACAAGGAAGGCTTCGAGATGGACCTCGTGTGGGAGGCGATCGGCCCCTGCCACGAGCTCAAGACCGGCGATCCCGGCCAGCAGTCGACCGCCAAGTTCCACATCGAGCAGCCCGGCCGGATGACGGGCACAGTGCGCCGCCACGGCGAAGATTTCGCGATCGACTGCTTCTCGATGCGCGACACGTCCTACGGCGCGCGCGAATACGAATCGCTGGCGACCGGCGGCTATTTCTGGGGCATCTCGGAAAACAGCTCGTTCCACGCGCTCTGCATGACCAGCGAAGGGCTCTACGGCCGCGAGGCGAAGTGCATCGGCGGCTACATCATGCAGGACGGCGAGATGGCCAGCCTCGTCTCGGGCCAGAGATCGGTGCTCGAATTCGGCGAATTCGGCCCGTCGAAGGTGGCCTTCACGGGCACCGACACGCTGGGCCGGTCGATGACCGCCACGGGTACGGTTGACCCCGGCCTGATCTTCACCGGCTATACCGATCACAGCGTGGTCTGGTCGCTGGCCGAATGGGACTGGAACGGGGTCAAGCACTGGGGCGACAACCAGGAATTCTCGCCCGCCGAGCCGTTCCGCCAGCTCGCGCGCGGCGAGATCAAGCTGGGAGAGTGATCATGGCCGACACCGCACCCAGCCCGGCTCCCGGACAGATCGTCGTCATCAACGGCACGTCGGGGTCGGGCAAGTCGACCACGGCCGAACTGCTGCAGAAGCGCTCGGACGACTACTGGCTGCTCTACGGCATCGATCACTTCCTCGCCGGCAGCCAGCCCGCGCAATACGGGCACCACGGTCCCAAGTCGCGCGAGGGTATCCACGCCGAACCGGCCGATCCGGCCAATCCCGATGGGCCGCTCAAATGGGTGCTCGGCCCCAAGGGTGTCCAGGCCTTCGCGACCTTGCACGAGTGGCTCGCCGCCGCGTCGCGCGTCGGCTGCAACATCGTGTTCGATCACCTGCTGATGACGCAGACGCCCGTGCTCGCCGACTGCGCCTGGCGGCTCGAGGGCCTGCCCGTGCTGCTCGTCACGCTCAAGCCGCCATTCGAAGTCCTCGAGAAGCGCGTGGCCGAGCGGCAGATGGACAAGAAGATTCCGGTTGACCTGCTCGGCGAGGACGCTGCGCGCAAGATCGTCGATCGGCTGACGCGGCTGCGGCCATGGTTCTACGAATCGGTCTATGCCAACGACGAGGCCGATCTGACCGTCGACACCAGCATCCACGGCCCCGAAGCGGTAGCCGCAATGATCGAGGCACGGCTGGCCGAAGGGCCGGGAACGGCCTTCGATCGCATCCGCGCCAAGTACCCGCGGCCCTGAGGATGCAGGCCTCGGCTTGAATTCTGGTCCGCAAAACGAAAACGCCGCCCCCGCGCCAGCGAGGACGGCGTTTTCGCATGGGATCCCGGGCGAACCCGGAATCCCCACGATCGTCAGAACGCGGTCGGACGCAAGGTCAGGCGCAGGAACACCTGGCGGCCCGGATCGGCGATACAGGCGAGTTCGTCGACGCCCGAGGCGTTGCGGCCCGGCGCACCGCTGAGCGGCGGCGCGAGCACCTGGCCGGTGGCACCGCTGAACTGGGTGCAATTGCCCGCAGTGTATTTGTTGGTCAGGTTGTTGCCGATCAGCGCCAGCTCCCACGAATCGTTCTCCGACGCGAGGCTGACATTGGCGTTGAGCTTGGCGAAGCTCGGCTGGAAGAAGTCGGCGCGGCGACCGAGATTCTTCAGGAACTTCGACGAATACTGGACATTGACGCCCAGCCCGAGCTGGAGGCCGCCGCCCACGGTGGCGTCGTAGTCGAGCCCGCCGTTGGCGGTCCAGTCCGCAGCCTTGGGCAGCGGCAGACCAGCGAGGTCCTGTGCCTGGAACCGGCCGGTGGTCGGGTTCAGCACGCGGTTGCAACCCTCGGCGATGGTCTGGCCGCCGGCGCAGGGTGCATTGGCAAACTCGGTGAAGCGCGCGTGGTTCCAGTTGACCGCGAGGCGGGCGCTGAGGCCCTCGAGCGACGGCGGACGGTAGGTCGCCTCGAAATCGACGCCGTAGACGGTCGACTTGCCCGCATTGATCGTGCGGATCACCGGCAGGCCGCCCTGCGCCACTTCGTTGGCGCCGACCTGGAGGTTGTCGTACTTGTAGTAATAGAACGCGCTTTCGATGCTCAGCGCGCGATCGGCCAGACGCGCCTTGATACCGACTTCGCCGCCCCGCACGCGCTCGTCGCCGAACGAGTTGTCGCCGCCCGGGGTCGCCGGCACGGTCATGATGAACGAGCCCGACTTGTAGCCCTGCTTGAGCGCCCCGAAGACGGTGAGATCGTCGGTCGGGGTATAGGTGATCGTCAGCTCGGGTGACCAGTTCTTGGCGCGCAGGGTCGGGTTGGCGATCGTGATCGGGGTCAACGCCGAGAAATAGCTCGTCGCGCTCGCGGCATCGTCATGACGCCGCTCGTCGGCGTAGCGGACGCCGCCGGCGATCTCGATCACGTCGACCGGCTTCCAGCGGAGCTGACCGAACAGCGACCAGGCCTCGATCTTCACGTCGTTGATGCCCGAGGTCAGCGTGCCCGGGAAGCCGTAGGCGGTGTTGCCACCGACCCAGATGCGGTTCGAGACGCGCGCGTTCTGGTAATAGCCGCCGAGCAGGAAGTTGAGCGGCGTCGAGAAATCCGATTCGAGGCGCAGTTCCTGGGTCCAGTCACGGCGCTTGAAGCGGTTGTCGGCGATCAGGGTCGGGCCGGCGAAGCCCGAATTGACCCCATTGAGCAGGCCATCGAAGCGCGTGTTGTAGTAGCCCGTGGTCGAGGTCAGGCTGATCTGCGGGGCGACGTTGTAGCCAATCTCGAGCGTGCCGAAGCTCGTCACGTACTGCTGGAACGGCGTGCCGCCGTTGCGCGCTTCGGGGAAGGCCGAAGGCAGGACGTCGACAATGTAGACGTTGCGATCGATCTTGCAGTCGTCGGCCGGGTTGATGAAGGGAATGCCCGCGGGGGCGCCGTTGCCGTCGGGGCACGAACCCATCGGCGCGCCGCCGCCGATGACGCGTTTCTTGGTGTTGTTGACCTTGAGCCGGACGTTGACGTCGGCATCGGGCTTCCACACCAAGGTGCCGCGCAGGATATATTCCTCGGTGGCATTGTAGCGGTTGCTGCTCGGCGTCTTGGCGCCGGTGCCCGGCGCGGCCGTCGCCTTGTTGAAGAAGTAGCCGTCGTCGTCCGAATACATGCCGGCGATGCGGATGCCGACGGTGTCGCTGAGCGGACCCGAATAGATCAGCTCGCCACGCTTCTCGCGCGCTTCGAAGCCATAGGTTGCGCGGGCGATCACCTCGAGCTCGTCGCCGGGATCGGCGGTGCGGATCGAGATCACGCCGCCGGGGCTGTTCTTGCCGAAGAACAGCGCCTGCGGGCCCTTGAGCACTTCGACCTGCTGCATGTCGAACATGCCGACGGCATAGCTCGCGCCCTGGGTCAGCTGGAGACCGTCGATATTGAGCGAGACCGACTGGTCGACGCCCGCATCGAGCGAGCTCGTGCCGACGCCGCGCAGCGAGATCTGCGCGCCGACCGACAAGACGTTGTTGCCGATCTGCAGGCCGGCGACCTGCTGGGTCAGACCGGTAATATTGGTGACCTGGCGATCGGCCAGGACTTCGGGAGTCAGCACCGTTTCGATGACCGGCACCTTGAGGATCGATTCCTGGCGCTTGCGCGCGGTGACGATGATGTCGCCATTGGCGACGTAGGCCGAAGAGGTCTTGGGTTCCTCGGTCTCCTGCGCGAAGGCGGGCGTGGCCCAGATTCCGATCGCCGGTGCCGCAACGGCCGCCAAGAGTGCTGCTTTTCTCATGTGTCCCCTCCCTATGGCCGACGGCTTCGCTCTGTCGCCGTGCGCCGGCTTGTCAGCCGGAAACTCCGCATCTTTGCGGCAGCGCGATCGCCCGACTTCCCATCGGCATGATGCCGGGCAAGCGGGTGCATAGATGATTGGATCGCCAAGTCTCGCGATTTGCGACCGCGTCCCGGGCCTTTGCTGGATGAGTCAATTTTCCCCCGTCGGCCCCTACCGACGCAGTCAGAAACTGACCATTTGCTCAGCAGATCGCCCCACAAAACGAAGGGGCAGAAATCCTCAGGCGTGCACGTCCGCCCATTCGGGGTGACGCTTGAAGGCGACCGCGACGTAGCTGCACAGCGGATTGATCTTGAAGCCTTCGGTCCTGGCGTCTTCGATCATTCGCTCGACCAGTTTCGCGGCAATGCCGCGGTTGCCGATCTCGGGCGGAACCAGCGTGTGGTCGGCCACCTTGACGCCCTTGGCGTCGACCCATGTCAGCCGGCCCACCGTCTCCGTGCCGGGCACGTGCGCGCGGTATTCGCCGCCGGTGGCGTGATCGTGCCGGGTGATGGTGAGACCTTCCATGGACTGACTCCTGACGCTTGACGGAACCGCTCCCCGCCGCAAGGCATATGGTCATGCAGTTCATGTCCGACAATGCCGCCGCGGTCCATCCGCAGGTCTGGGCCGCGCTCCTCGCCGCCGATGCGCCCGACGCACCCTATGACGGCGACGCGCTCTCGGCCCGGCTCGACGCGGCTTTCGCCGAAGTTTTCGGCCGGCCCTGCTGGGTGCTGTGGGTGGCCAGCGGCACGGCCGCCAACTGCCTGGCCCTCTCAACCATGGTGCCGCCGCAGGCCGCCGCCGTCTGCCACAGGCTCGCGCATATCGAGCGCGACGAGGGCGGCGCACCGGGCTTTTTCACCCACGGCGCCAAACTGCTGCTCGCCGAAGGGGACGGCGCCAAGCTGACGCCCGCGGGGATCGCCGCGGTCATCGATCCGATCAAGCGCGGCGTCCACTGGGTGCAGCCGGCGGCGGTGTCGATCACCCAGGCGACCGAACTCGGCCGCGTCTATACCCCCGCCGAGGTCACCGAAATCGGCCTGATGGCGCAAGGCCGGCGGCTCTGGCTGCACATGGACGGCGCGCGCTTCGCCAATGCCGTGGCCTTCCTCGGCTGCGAGCCCGCGGCGGTGAGCTGCAACGCCGGAGTCCACGCGCTGAGCTTTGGCTGCATCAAGAACGGCGGCATGAGCGCCGAGGCGATCGTCTTCTTCGACGAGGGCCTGGCCGAGATCGCCGGCTATCGCCGCAAGCGCGCCGGACACCTGCAGTCGAAGGGTCGCTTCCTCGCCGCGCAGATCCTGGCGATGCTCGAGGGCAAGCTGTGGCTCGAGAATGCCATGGCGGCGAACGAGGCGGCGGCGATCGTCTCGCACGGTGCCGCCGACCGCCTGCTCGAACCCGTCGAGGGCAACCAACTGTTCCTGCGCATGAGCACGCAGGAGCGTGCAAAGCTGCGCGAGCAGGGCTTTGCCTTCTACGACCAGGGCGCTGACGGTGCGCGCTTCGTCACCGCGTGGGACAGTCAGCGCGAGCATTGCCAGGCGCTGGCCGAAGCGATCGCCGCGCTCTAGACGAGCGACCGCAGCCCTTCGCGATAGGTCGGATAAAGCGGCCGCCAGCCGAGCTCGCGCTTGGCCTTGCCGTTCGCGACGCGGCGGTTCTCGGCATAAAAACCGCGCGCGGCGGGCGAGAGGCCGGCTTCGTCGAGCGACAGCAGCGGCGGCGGCGCGAGGCCGAGCAGGCGGCTAGCCTCCTCGATCACCGTATTCTGGCTGCAGGGCAAGTCGTCGCCAAGATTGTAGGCCCCCGCCGGAGCTTCCAGCGCGGCGATCACCCCGCTTGCGATGTCTTCGACGTGGACGCGGCTGAACACTTGGCCGGGCAGATCCACGCGATGCGCCTTGCCCGCCCGCACGCGGTCGAGCGCAGATCGCGCGGGCCCGTAGATTCCCGGCAGGCGGAACACGCGCGCGCCGCGTTCGAGCCATTCCGCATCGGCCTCGGCGCGGGCAGAGCGACGGCCGCCGCCGATCGGCGCGGTCTCGTCGACCCAGGCGCCACCGGTATCGCCGTAAACGCCCGTCGAGGACAAGTAGCCGAGCCAGCCGTGCCCAAGCGCATCGCCATAGCGCGTCAGCACCGGATCGATGCCCTCGGCCGGCGGCACCGACGACAGGACATGGCTCGCCGCCGCCAGGCCTTCGCGCACGCGCGCCTCGTCGTCGAAGCGCAGGTTGCCGCCGCCGGTCCCCTCGACCATCCAGCCCTGCGCGCGCAGCTTCTGGGCGATCACCCCGGCCGAATAGCCGAGACCGAAAATAAACAGGCGTTTCATGACGACGATTGATAGCGCAGCCGCTGGCAATCGGAAGCACGCGCGCTAGATAGTTTGCATGGATATCGCCAGCAGACCGTCGACCCCGATCGAGAACCCCGAGACGGCGGACGCCGCCGTGCCGCCGCAGGCCCCCGCGGTGATCCGGCGCGAGGAATACCAGCCGCCCGAGTGGCTGGTGCCCGAGATCGCGCTCGATTTCGCGCTCGACCTCGATTCGACCAAGGTCACGGCCACGCTCGTGGTCCGGCAGAATCCCGAGGGCTCGGGCGGCCAGACCCTGCGGCTCAATGGTGATGGTCTTGCCGCGCGCACGGTGACGGTCGACGGCCAGGCCGCGAACGACTGGCGAATGGACGGGCAGGACCTGCTGATCGAACTGACCGGGCAGAACCACACGGTCGAGATCGAAACCGTGATCAACCCGGCCGGCAACAGCCAGCTCATGGGGCTCTATGCCTCGAACGGCATGCTCTGCACCCA
Source organism: Novosphingobium anseongense (assembly GCF_037482895.1). Taxonomy (NCBI): domain Bacteria; kingdom Pseudomonadati; phylum Pseudomonadota; class Alphaproteobacteria; order Sphingomonadales; family Sphingomonadaceae; genus Novosphingobium; species Novosphingobium anseongense. Next base: position 296,760 of record NZ_JBBHJZ010000002.1, read on the forward strand.
GTGCGAGGCCGAAGGCTTCCGTCGCATCACCTTCTTCCCCGACCGCCCGGACGTGCTCAGCACCTATTCGGTGCGGATGGCCGGCGACAAGGCGCGCTTCCCCGTTCTGCTGTCGAACGGCAACTGCACGGCCCAGGGCGAGAATGCCGACGGTACCCATTGGGCCGAGTGGCACGATCCCTGGCCCAAGCCCTGCTATCTCTTCGCGCTCGTCGCGGGCGAGCTGATCGCCAACCACGACAGCTTCACCACGGCTGGCGGCCGCAAGGTCGATCTCAACATCTGGGTCCGCCCGGGCGACGAGGATCGCACACAGCACGCAATGGATTCGCTGATCGCCTCGATGAAGTGGGACGAGGAGGCTTTCGGCCGCGAATACGACCTCGATCTGTTCAACGTCGTCGCCGTTTCCGACTTCAACATGGGGGCGATGGAGAACAAGGGGCTCAACGTCTTCAACACGCGCTACGTGCTCGCCGACCCCCAGACCGCGACCGATGCCGACTACGACGCGGTCGAGGGCGTGATCGGCCACGAATACTTCCACAACTGGTCGGGCAACCGCATCACCTGCCGCGACTGGTTCCAACTAAGCCTCAAGGAAGGTTTTACGGTCCTGCGCGACCAGATGTTCAGCGCCGACATGGGCTCTGCGGCGGTCAAGCGCATCGAGGACGTACGCGTGCTGCGATCGGCGCAGTTCCCCGAGGATTCGGGGCCGCTCGCACACCCGATCCGGCCCGATTCCTACCAGGAGATCTCGAACTTCTACACCTCGACCGTCTACAACAAGGGTGCCGAGGTGATCCGCATGATGCGCTCGATGGCCGGGGTCGAGGCCTTCCGCAAAGGCACCGATCTCTATTTCGCGCGTCACGACGGCGAGGCGGCGACCTGCGAGGACTTCGTCGTGGCGATCGAGGATGGTGCCGGGCTCGATCTCAGGCAATTCCGCCAATGGTACAGCCAGGCGGGGACGCCGCAGGTCAAGGTGCGGCTGGATCACGAGGGTGATGTCGCCACCTTGCACCTGTCACAGGTCGTGCCGGCAACGCCGGGCCAGCCGGTCAAGCAGCCGATGCCGATCCCTCTGCGCCTCGCGCTGTTCGACCGCGACACCGGCCAGCACCGCGGCGAGGAGCTGATCGTGCTCGACGCGGAGCAGGCGAGCTTTGCCTTCTCGGGCTTCACGCGCATCCCCGTGCTCTCGATCAACCGCGGCTTCACCGCGCCCGTGGCGATCACCAGCGACGTGCCGACCGCCGACCTCGTGTTCCTCGCGGCCAACGACGACGACCCTTTCGCGCGCTACGAGGCGATGCAGAGCCTGATCGTCCAGCACCTCGTCGCCGCGGTCGGCGGTGGCATTCTCTGCGACGCCGAACGCCAGGCCGGCCGGGACGCGATCGGTCGCGCCCTGGCGGCAGTGATCGACGACTCCGCGCTCGACGATCTGATGCGCGGCGAACTGATGATCCTGCCCTCCGAGGCCTATCTCTCCGAACAGCTCAAGGTTGCCGATCCCGGCGCGATTCACGCCGAGCGCGAAGGGCTCAAGGCCTGGCTCGGCCGCGAATTGAAGGACCGGCTGACCGCGCTGCACGATCGCGTCTCCGCCCTCCCCTATGGCCGCGGTGCCGATGCGCGCGGCGCGCGCAAGCTCAAAACGCAGGCCCTGGTCTATCTTGCCGCCGGCGCCCCCGAGGAAGCCGCAAGCCGCGCGGCGGCACAGTACGCCGCCGCCGACAACATGACCGACCGCCAGGGCGCGCTGATGGTGCTCTGCGGGCTCGACACGCCGGCTCGCGACGACGCGCTCGCCGACTTCCGCCAGCGCTACGACGGCAATGCCCTGGTAATCGACAAGTGGTTCTCGCTCCAGGCGGGCTCGCTGCACCCCAAGGTGCTCGAACACGTCCGCGCCCTGGCCGACAGTCCCGACTTCACCTTGACCAACCCCAACCGCGTGCGCGCGCTCTACATGTCCTGCGCGGTCAATCCCAAGGCGTTCCACGCGCTGAATCAGGAAGGGGAGAACGGCGAAGGCTATCGCACGATCGCCGACCTGATCCTCGCGCTCGACCCGATCAACGCGCAGACCGCCGCGCGTTTCGTCGCCCCGCTCGGCCGCTGGCGGCGCATCGAGCCCAAGCGCTCGGCCCTGATGCGCGCCGAGCTCGAGCGCGTGGCCAAGGCGCCCAAGCTCTCGCGCGACACGCTCGAGCAGGTGACCAAGAGCCTTGGCTGAACCCATCGAAGTCAACCGCGCCGACGTCCTCGCCGGAACACCCCATGGGTTCCTCGGGCGGCGCGGCGGTGTCTCGACGGGGCTGGTCGCGGGGCTCAACATGGGCCTCGGCTCGGGCGACGATGACCAGGCCGTGGCGGAGAACCGCGCGCGCGGCGCCGAGGCAGTGTTGCCCGGCGCGCCGATCGTTTCCTGCTATCAGATCCATTCGCCCGCCTGCGTGACCGTCACCGCGCCCTGGAGCGACGCCGAGCGCCCGCAGGCCGACGCTCTGGCAACGAACCGCCCGGGCCTCCTGCTGGGAATCGTCACGGCCGACTGCACGCCGGTGCTCTTCGCCGATCGCGAGGCCGGCGTGATCGGCGCGGCCCATGCCGGCTGGAAGGGCGCGATCGGCGGGGTTACCGACAATACGGTCGCGGCCATGCTGACGCTCGGTGCGCGACGCGAGGCGATCGTCGCTGCGATCGGCCCGACGATCACCCAGGCCAGCTACGAAATCGACGAAGGCTTTCGCACGCGTTTTCTCGATGCCGATTCGGCAAATGCACGGTTCTTCGCCGCGGGAAAGCCCGACCATTGGCAGTTCGATCTGCCTGCCTATGTCGCCGCGCGCTTGGCCGCCGCGGGGATCGCCCAAGTCGAGGACTTGGCGCTCGATACCTATGCTCAGGCCGACCGGTTCTATTCGTTCCGCCGCGCGACACATCGCAGCGAGCCTGCCTATGGACGGCAGATGGCCTTGATCGGCCTGTCCGAAGGCTAGGTTAACCCCGCCGCCGGGCGCGGTTAAATCGCCAAAAAGGCTGTTGGCACGGTGGATTTTCGCGTCTATCAGCGCGCCAAGCCGGGGTCCGGCATGGGTAAAACCGTGCAGAATCCGGCGTCAGGGGGCTACTTCGCGTAGCACTGGGCGAATAGGTCCGCACCTCTTTCTGGTTGCGGGCATCAAGCAAGGCAAGGTCAACCATGGCACATGATGCGGGCACTGACACTCCGGAACTTATTGCCGGAGATGGGGTGCGGCGGCGCGATTTCATCAACATTGCTGCAGTCAGCGCGGCTGGCGTGGGCGGAGCGCTCACGCTGATCCCGCTGATCAGCCAGATGGCTCCTTCGGCAGACGTTCTGGCCGAAAGCTCGGTCGAGGTCGATCTTTCGCAGATCAAGCCGGGTCAGGCGATCAAGGGCATCTTCCGCAAGCAGCCGGTGTTCCTGCGCAATCTGACGCCGCACGAAGTGGCCGAGGCCGACAAGGTCTCCGTCTCGTCGCTGCGCGATCCGCAGTCGCTGGCCGAGCGCACCAAGCCCGGCAAGGAAAACTGGCTGATCACCATGGGTGTCTGCACCCACCTCGGTTGCGTGCCGCTCGGCGCCGGCGAGGGTGAGGTGAAGGGCGAGTTCGGCGGCTATTTCTGCCCCTGTCACGGTTCGCACTACGACACCGCCGCACGTATCCGTAAGGGCCCCGCGCCCAAGAACCTCGAGGTTCCGGCATACGAATTCACTTCCGACACCGTCGTCAAGATCGGTTGAGGCCCCAGGTCGGCCAGACCACAGACACGCTGAGGACAAACCATGAGCTTTCCCTGGGCCAAGACGTACAACCCGCAGCATCCGTTCACCAAGTGGATGGACGAACGCCTGCCGGTGCCCCGCCTCGTCTATAATGCCGTCGGTTCGGGCTATCCCGTTCCGCGCAACCTGAACTACTGGTGGAACTTCGGTTTCATGGCGCTGACCTGCCTCGCGCTGCAGATCGTCACGGGCATCATCCTGGCGATGCACTATGCGGCCAATGCCGGCGTCGCCTTCGATTCGGTCGAGCACATCATGCGCGACGTCAACTGGGGCTGGATGCTGCGCTATGCGCACGCCAACGGCGCCTCGGCGTTCTTCATCGTGATCTACATCCACATCTTCCGCGGCTTCTACTACGGTTCGTACAAGGCCCCGCGCGAGATGGTCTGGCTGCTCGGCGTCGTGATCTTCCTGCTTATGATGGCCACGGCCTTCATGGGCTACGTGCTTCCCTGGGGCCAGATGAGCTTCTGGGGTGCCAAGGTCATCACCGGTCTGTTCGGCGCGATCCCGCTCGTGGGTGAGCCGATCCAGCAGTGGCTGCTCGGCGGTTTCGCCCCCGACAACGCCGCGCTGAACCGCTTCTTCTCGCTGCACTACCTGCTGCCCTTCGTGATCGTCGGCGTGGTCGTGCTGCACATCTGGGCGCTGCACATCCCGGGTTCGTCGAACCCGACCGGCGTCGAAGTGAAGAGCGAGAGCGACACCGTGCCGTTCTATCCCTTCTTCATCGCGAAGGATGGCTGGACGCTCGGCGCGTTCCTGTTCCTCTACACCGCGCTGGTGTTCTTCGCGCCGAACATGCTCGGCCACCCGGACAACTACATCCCGGCGAACCCGATGAGCACCCCGGCGCACATCGTGCCCGAATGGTACTTCTGGCCGTTCTACGCGATCCTGCGCGCCTTCACCTTCGACTTCTTCATCGTGCCGGCCAAGCTGATGGGCGTGCTCGCGATGTTCGGTGCGATCCTGGTCTGGTTCTTCCTGCCCTGGCTCGACAAGTCGCCGGTGCGCTCGGGCAACTACCGCCCGCTCTATCGGAAGTTCTTCTGGTTCGGCTTGATCCCGGCAATGGCCGCGCTGTTCTACCTCGGTGGTGCGGCGGCTGCAGAGCCCTACGTGATGCTGAGCCAGATCGCGGCGTTCTACTACTTCGCGCACTTCCTCATCATCGTGCCGATCGTCTCTTCGATCGAACGGCCCGAACCGCTGCCCTTCTCGATCACCGAGGCCGTTCTCGGCCACGACGAGAAGCCCGCCTCGGCTCCGGCCGCCTGACCCTCAGAGAGACGGAAAGACAGACACATGATCCGCATCCTCTCCATCCTCGTCGGGCTGTTCTTCACGGTCGCGCTGGCGTGGTCGTTCGGTAACGGCGCCTACCAGGCGATCACCGAGCCCGCGGCACCGACCGCGGAGCACGAGTTCCACAAGCACCCGAAGGAGCTCGAGCTCGCCAGCAACGGCGCTTTCGGCAAGTTCGACAAGGCCCAGCTGCAGCGCGGCTTCCAGGTCTACAAGGAAGTCTGCTCGGCCTGCCACTCGCTGCGCCTCGTCGCCTTCCGCGACCTGAAGCAGCTCGGCTACAACGACGACGAAGTGAAGGCGATCGCCGCCGGCTTCCAGGTCCCCGGCCTCGATCCCGCGACCGGCGAAGCCAACACCCGTCCGGGTCTGGCGACCGACTACTTCCCCAAGCCCTTCGCTAACGACATCGCCGCGCGCGCCGCGAACAACAATGCGGTTCCACCCGACCTGTCGCTGATGACCAAGGCCCGCCACGACGGCGCCGCCTACGTCTACTCGCTGCTGACCGGTTATCAGAACCAGCCGGCCGAGCTGCTCAAGAAGTTCCCCGATTCGAAGACCGGCCCGGGGCTCCACTACAACCCCTACTTCGCCAACCTGAACCTCGCGATGGCACCGCCGCTGACCGCAGAAGGCCAGGTGACCTTCGGTGACGGCACCAAGTCGACGGTTTCGCAGATGGCCAAGGACGTTTCGGCATTCCTCGTCTGGACCGCCGAGCCCAAGCTCGAGAAGCGTCATCAGACGGGCTGGCCGGTGCTGCTGTTCCTGCTGTTCGCCACGGTCCTGGGCAACCTCGCCTACCGCAACGTGTGGCGTAACGAGAAGCACTGAGGTCCAGGCCCCAGAGGCTGAACGAAATGCCCCCTGCATCCACGCGATGCGGGGGGTTTTTCTTTTGAGGATGCCGCGATGACCGTCGATGAGCTCAAGGCGCTGGTGCGTTCGATTCCCGACTTCCCGATCCAGGGCATCCTGTTCCGCGACGTGACCACGCTGATCGGCCATGGCGACGGATTCGCCGCAACGGTCGCCCTGCTCGCCGAGCGGGCACAGGCGATGGGCGCTCAGGCGCTGGCGGGGATAGAGGCGCGCGGCTTCATCTTCGGCGCGGCCGCCGCAGCGCGGATCGGCCTGCCCTTCGTGCCCGTGCGCAAGCCGGGCAAGCTGCCCGTCCCCGTGCTCGCGCTCGACTATGCGCTCGAATATGGGACGGGCACGCTCGAGATCGATCCCGATGCCGTGCACACGGGCCAGCGCGTGGTGGTGATCGACGACCTGTTGGCAACGGGCGGCACCGCGCTCGCCGCAACGCAGCTACTGCGCAAGGCCGGTGCCCTGGTCGAGGACACGCTGTTCGTCATCGACCTGCCCGACCTGGGCGGCGGCGAACGTCTGCGCGCGGCCGGCCTCAGGGTCACGGCGCTGATGGATTTCCCGGGACATTGATCACCCCTTCTCCCGCTGGCGGGAGAAGGATGGCACAGCTTGCTCTGTCAAGAGCTGGCGAAGCTTAGATGAGGGTGGTGTAGCGCCAGGCCAGCCACCCTCACCGCTGCGACTAGGCAGAAAGCTGCCAAGCCTCGCTTCTCTCCCGCCAGCGGGAGAGGGTTGGTCTTCAAGCCGCCTTTTCGACCTTCTTGGCGTCCTTGACGTCCTTCGGCTGGCCTTCCTCGACCAGCACGTGAACCGTCTTCGAGGCCGCCACCGTGCCGAGTTCCATCAGCGCGAAGTGGTTGGCCTCGATCTCGGCGAGGTCGTAGACGTAGTTGACCATGACGCCATGCGACTGGCGCAGGCCGTTGGCGGAAAGGTCCGCATTGGCATGGATCGCCTCGAGCCGAGCGCCGTTGCCGAGGTGGAAGCGCGCGACCGAATCGGCCGGGCCGCCCCGCTTCGAGCGCGCCGTGGTGAGGTAGCGTGCGGCCTCGCGGCGCAGCTCCTTGGCCGCCGGCACCTTGGCATCCTTGCCACGCTCCGCGGCCAGCCACTTGGCGAAGCCTGGTACCGGTGAGAGCGTCGCGGTGCACTTGAGCTGGGGCAGCTCTTCCTTGAGCAGACCGACGACGCGCTTGATCAGATAGTTGCCGAAAGGAATGCCGCGCAGGCCGTCCTGGCAGTTCGAGATCGAATAGAAGATCGCGTGGCTGGCCTTGTGCGGGTCGACCGTCTTGCGCTTCTCCGCGGTGATCTGGGCGATGCCGCTGGGCAGTTCGTCGGTCAGCGCGACTTCGACGAAGATCAGCGGATCGTCGTGCATCTGCGGGTGGAAGAAGCCGTAGCAGCGGCGATCGACCGGCTCGACGCGGCGGCGCAGTTCGTCCCAGCCGGCGATCTCGTGGACCGCCTCGTACTTGATGATGCGTTCGAGCAGGGCTGCGGGCGAATCCCAGGCGATGCGGCGCAGTTCGAGGAAGCCCGCGTTGAACCAGGCGGTGAAGGCGTCCTCGAGCTCCTTGTCGAGGGCCTTCAGGCCCGGAGTCTGGTCAGGCGCGTTGAGCAGGTCCGAACGCATCGCGATCAGCCGCTGCGTGCCCTGCGGCGCGAGGTTGAGCATGCCGATGAGCTTCTGGCTCGGCGATTCGCTGGCGTCGTTGATCGCCTTGGCCGAAGCCTCGTCGCGCTTGTCCTGCCAACGCGCGATCGCCTTGTCGATCGCCACGGCGTCGCGCGGGTGGAGGTCGTGGATCTGTGCGAGGAAGGCCTGGCGCGCCTTGAGGTCGCTGGCTTCGTAGAGATCGAAGAAGGCCGATGCGAGCGCCGGTCCGGAAGCCTTGCCGCGCAGCGAGAGCAGCGCGCCAGCCAGGTCGAGCAGTCCTTCGCTGCTGGCCGGACGCGGCGCGATGCCGATCCGCGAGAGCAGCTTGCCGAGCCGCGAATTCATCACGAGCTCGAGCGGGTTGCGCCGTACAGGGCGCGACCGGGGCATATCCATCGCCAAATCCTTCTTCCCCGTCAGGACGGACGACGAGCGCCGGTCCTGACGATTCGTCTTAACCACAGTCCGTTTAGAATGAATGACCTGACAATGCCGTGACAAGTGCCCGTGGACGCGGTGAAGCGATTCAACGCTGCGGCGTGGCGGATGTTGCAGGCATGCGACGGTTGCCTTGCGAAGGATCGACGCCACTGGGCTCAAACGATTGACCGCCTCAACGATTGACCGGGCAGCCGCGCTCGGGCATTGGAAGCGCCGCACGAGCGGGTATAGCATAGTGGTAATGCTCTAGCCTTCCAAGCCCACGGGAAAGCCCGGAAATCTGCCGTTCCGCATGGAAAACGGCCCGATTTCGCCCCCAAACATATCAATAGGTTATGCCCGGGGCGGAAAACGCTTTTGGCTCTACCGTCCCCGCTTCATAGCACGCCAATCGAAGTCCCGACCGCCGAAGCTCGAGCACTTCATGCGGGCCAGGACGTCGCCGATCGTGATCTTCTCCATACCCTCGTGATAGCCGCCGGGGTTGCCGATGCGGCCGGCGAGAACCGACGTCATCAGCGTGTTGATCTTATTGCAGCCAAGGCATTGGGCCCAGAGGTTGCAGTTCAACCGGTGGAGGTCGGCAAGGGTGTCGGACACTGTCACGGTGTTCGCCTTAAGGGCATCCTTGATATCTCGCAAAGTTCATCGCCAAGGGGGTGTAAACCCGCCGTTCCCCTCCTATATGCATGCTGTCGCGTTTGCCGGACGTCATTCGGTAATGTCGGTGAAAATCGCGATCGGGGATCGATGGGCAATCGATCGATGCGATTGCATCTTCCGCTCCAATTTATATCGTGTTATCCGCACAGCCAGACAGGGGCAAAGATACACGTTAACGCGACCGAAACCTTCCAGGGTTCAATGCGTTGCGTCGATGTGTATATGATTCGGTGAGAAATATGACGGAAATCCAGCTCAAGCAGTGGGAAGCGGAGGCTTCTGAGGCTGCCCGTGATCTTTGCGGGCGCCTGGCCGACATGTCCACTGATGGCCTACACCTCGATTTGATCGATGCTGAAGCCGCAAACGGTAGCAATTCTCTTGATAATGCGTTCCTTGAGCGCTTGGAGAATGGCGACCATTTGACGGACGACTTTCTAGCTGCCATTTGAACCGTTCGGCGTCCTTCAGACTGAAGGACGCGCAACGGGGGTGGTTTAGCTGTGTCTCGCGCAATCGAGATTGTTCTCAAAGATTCTTTTATTAAGCTGGTCGGAGTTTATCTCCGCTCGTTTCCTCGTGCCTATTTTAAAGCCGGGGGCGAGCCAGCCGACTACGGAAAGAACTTTGCAGTCTACAAATCTGTAATCGAGTCTTACCGCGACGATGTTTTCCGAGCGGCTGCAAGTGGCATCAACAAGTATCTGAACTTCTTCCTGATACGTGCAGACGCGAGTGTAGACGAGTTCAAGATTATATACTTCCTCGGCCGAGCGATCGAACGACGGCTGTCTGAACGCGGGCTTGCACCCATGGCCAAAGCGCATTCCTACGCCATGGTCGGGCTGCTCGATTTCCGCCTCCAAACCCTGGACATTAAGAAACCTCGCCTCACTAAGGCGATGATCCTCGTCGCAGATGCGGCTGCGTGGGAGGAACAGTTGGGCCAGAATGGTTGCTACTTGATCTATAAGACAGTCGCTACGACGCCAGAATGTGTCGAAAAAGCTGCCTAGCGGATCAAGCCCCCGCAACGAGGATTAGAAAAGGCGCCCTGACCGAAGCGGGGCGCCTTTTCCCTAGTTTGCAATCAGAACGGGAAGGAGCCCTGCGCGGGCGGAACGCCCGGGTGCCGGAGGCCGTTCACGACCTCCGAAACCCGGCCCTGGTTCACGCCCACGAGCGCCGCGACCTGGTGCTGATAGAGGCCCTGCTCGTGCACCAAAAACCTGATGTGAGCCGCCAATTTCGGGCAGATCGGAGGGGAAGGAGTCCGTTTCATTCGCTGGTCCTTTCGACCGAAAGCGATGAAACCGGGTTGACTTCGGTACCCCGGAATGCAAGATTCCGGGCGTTGATAATACCTGATCAATGCCGCGGTTCCATCGCGGTTTAGACCCGGAGCGCCTGCAAGCGTTTCCGGGTCTTTTCTGTATGAACTGACTCGATTGCCTCCACAAGAGGCTTAATCGCTTATTAGGCGTTTACAGCCACCTTTCCCCCGCTGCGACTATCGGAGTGCCGTTAGGGCGTTTAAACGCTCCAAGGGCCCTCTGAGGGCAAAATGACCCCGGTTTGTCCCACAAGTGTGACACGACCCACTCGCTAGCGGATGACGGCTGATGACAGCGGATGAATGTTCGAGATGCGTTCGCCCATCGTTCTAAGGTGGAACATTGGCGCTAAGCGCGACCTCGGGCATCGGCTCGGCAAGGCCATCCCGGATCAGTGACTGCCCCCATTCGTAATTCCGCCAGCGGTCGAGGGCGATTTCGACGAACAGGTCATATTCGGGCCGAGTAAGAACGACGGCATCTGCGGGCACGCCGTTATCGAGCGGGGGAGCCTCACCTTGGGCGGCGGCAGCGGGTCGGCGGGGTGCATGGCAAGCGACTTCGGCCCGCATGCGCCGAGCGTAATCAGCAGCACGAGCGCGAGCATCGGACAAATCAAGGCGGTCAGCCTCGCCGGCAATTTCGGCATAGCGGTTCTCCGTTTGGATCTTCACCGCGAGCGCCTTTGCTTCCGCGGCCTTCTGGGTGGCGATCGTCGCCGCCTTCTGATTGTTGTGGGCGGTTTCCCAGCTCCCAGCGTCGCGCCAGCCGGCGCGTCCCCAGAGCACGGCCAGGATCAGCAGCACCAACAGCACCGCGTAGTGCAGCCAGCGCGACTTGAGGACGGCGAGCGCCTTGTCGGGCGGCACCATCAGCTGATCGCCCAGCGTAAGACGGCGAAGATGATCGCCACGATGCCGCCCATGACGGTGATGTCGCGGGCAACCTCATAGGCAACGCGTAGGGCGTGCTTCATCGGCTCGTTCCTTTCCATCAGGCGGCCTTGCCGCATTTGGCCCGGTCGACGTTGCCGACGCGGTGCGCGAGCCAGCCCTTGAGAAAGACCCGCTGCGAAGGGTTGCGCGCGACGATCGCGCGGAAGAACGCGGCTTGCTTGGCGTCCATGGTGTCGAGGACCAGCCGGCAGGCGGTGACGCGGCCGACGCGCACCTGGCAGGTTTCGTAAGCCGAGACGGTGCGCGCGCCGACCTTGCCGTCGACCTGCAGATCGGCGCCGCACGCTTCGTTCAGCGTTGCCTGCAGCCAGCCGGACCCACGCGGGGGACCGTGGAGCACGGCGCTGTCGACCAGCTCGTCGAGCACGGCCGGCTCGATGGCGGCAAACGGCATATACCCGGGCCGCTCAATATAGAGCGTCGTATAAATCCGATCGGCGCAGATGGGCGTGACGGCGTCGCAGTGCTTCGGGAACACGCGCATGTCGCCGCGATAGCCGAAGTCCCGCGCGACCACCTCGGTAACGCCCCAACGGGTCGCGCCGCCGCGGTCGGCCTTGTGATTCACGTAATCGCCCTCACGGGCATAGAGCCCGGCCAGGACGGAAGCGATCAGGCCAGCCGCGCCGGCCAGGCGAAGGCCGAGCTTAGGCATCGCGCTTTGCCTCGCTCCGCGCCTCGCGGATCCGCGCATGGTCTCCAAGCTGGTTAAGTGGCGCGACGACGCGGCCGAAGCAAATGGCCCGCGCGCGGCCGATGAGCAGATCAAGGTCGTGCAGCAGATGTGCGCCTGGGGGCTGCTGCGCGGCCTGCTGCTCTGCAACCCAGCCGCGCCGGTCCCGCGCATCTACAAGGGCGGCAACCGCGAAGAGATCATCTGGACGCCTGAGGACTGCGCGGCTTGGGATGCGACCCCGAAGATCCCGCGGTATATGGTCGACGTGCGCCGCCTGGTCGAATTCACCGGCCTGCGTCGCGCCGACCTTATCGCCCTCACTTGGGACGAGATCAGCGATACCCACATTGCGCGCACCGCGAGCAAGAAGAGCCGGGGCAAGCGCCGCCGCACGGTCATGCCGATTGTGCCGGGCCTGAAAGCGCTGCTGGAAGAGCTGAAGACGCGGCCGAGAACGCCGGGCGTCGAGACCGTGCTGGTCAACGCCCACGGCAACCCGATCGCCGGCCCTTCCCTCACTACCAATTTCATCAAGTGGCGCGCCGAGGCCAAGAACAAGCAGGGGATCTGGCACCGCGGCACCTATGACGACGAGCCCGACCGGGCGAAGACGCTCCACGATTTGCGCGGCACCTTCGCGACCAAGCTCATGACATTGCCGGGCGGAAGCCTGACCGACGATCAGATAGCGACCATCATGGGATGGAGCGTCAAACAGGTCGCCGCGATCAGGAAGGTATATGTTGACGAGGCGGCCATCGTGGTGGCAATCGGACGTCGGATCGCGGACGCTTTGGAAAACGAAGTGGAAAACGATACCGGATCGACGACGCTAAGTGGTTGATTTCGCGGGTATAGCATAGTGGTAATGCTCTAGCCTTCCAAGCTAGCTAGAGGGGTTCGATTCCCCTTACCCGCTCCAGCCTTTCAGCCCATCGCCCTTAGGCCGCGCTCTCCGCGACATCCTGTTCCTCGCCGCCATGCCGGCGCGCGACCAGCAGCTTGTCGATCTTGAGACCGTCCATGTCGACCACCTCGAAACGCCAGCCCTGGTCGTCGAAATGCTCGCCTTCCTTGGGCAGGTGCTTGAGCACCGAGAGCACGTAACCGGCGGCCGTGGCGAATTCGCGGTCGTCGTCGAGTTCGAGGCCGAGGCGCTGCGCCAGGGCATCAGCGGGCAAAGCGCCGGCGATCAGCAGCGAGCCGTCCTCGCGCTCGACCACCATCGGTTCGTCGCCCTCGTCCTGATGGCTGACGAAATTGCCGACGATCGCCGCGAGCAGGTCGGCCGGGGTCACCACGCCTTCGAGATGCCCGTATTCATCGTGGACCATGGCCATCGACACGTCGGACTGCTGGAGAATCCGCAAGGCGTCCATCGCGTCGAGCTGGTCGGGGATCACCTCGGCCTTGCGCATCAGCTTGGCCACCGAGATCGGCTCGCCGGCCAGACGCTGCGCAAGCAGGTCGCGAATCTTGAGCACGCCGACGATGTTGTCAGGCGCGCCTTCGACCACGGGCATCAGCGAATGCGGGGTCTCGCGAATCCGCGCGAACAGATCGTCCTCGCTGGCGCCGATGTCGACCCAGTCGATCTCGATGCGTGGAGTCATCAGCTCACGCACGGGCCGGTCGGCGAGGCGCATGATGCCGCTCATGATCTGCTGCTGCTCTTCCTCGAGCACACCCGACTTGGTCGCCTCGGCGAAGAGCATGTGAAGCTCCTCGGCCGTAACTTCCTGATCGCTCGACTGGCGCATGCCGATCAGACCCAGAATCACCCGCGACGACTTGTCGAGCGCCCAGACGAAGGGCGCCATCGCGGTCGACAGCCAGGTCATAGGCCGCGCCGCGAGCAGCGCGATCGGTTCGGCCAGGCGCAAGGCCACCTGCTTGGGCACGAGTTCGCCGACGACGACGCTGAAATAGGTGGTCACGACGATGACGAGCGCGAAACCCAGTTCATCGGCGGCACGCACGGGCACACCCAGCGCGACGAGGCGCTCCCCGGTCGGTCCGCCGAGGCTGGCGCCCGAATAGGCACCGGCGACAATGCCGACGAGGGTGATGCCGATCTGCACGGTCGAGAGAAACTTGCCCGGATCCTGCGACAGGGAGAGCGCGCACTTGGCACCGCCGCTGCCCTTGTCCGCCGCCATCTTCAACCGCGCGACGCGCGCCGAGACGATCGCCAGCTCCGACATGGAAAACAGGCCATTGAGCAGGATGAGACCCGCGATGATGAGGACATCGGTCCAGGGAAACGGCGTCACGCGCTGGGAGCTAGCAGAATAAGGCGGCTACGCGAAGGGGCGTCGCGACTGCGCGACCGGCAAGAGACTCACGCGCCCGGTTTCGTTGACAAAAGCCCCGTGCAGCGCCCATTCATGTTGGCAAATCGACAAGCCTGAACAACAGGGCCTGCCGTGGCTTTCGAGAATGAAAGGGTTGAAACCATGCCGAAATCCCGTCTGCTGATCTCCTGCGTGACCGCGATCTCGCTGGTCTCGCTCTCGGGCTGCGTCACCGACCCCAACACCGGCGAGCGCAAGGTCTCGCGCACCGCGATCGGCGCGGGCGTGGGTACGCTCGGCGGCATCCTGCTCGGCGGTCTGATCGGCGGCGGCACGGGCCGTATCATCGGCGCGGGCATCGGCGGCCTCGCCGGCGGCGCCATCGGCTATACGATGGACAAGCAGATCAAGGAGCTGCGCGAGCAGACCGCGGGCAGCGGGGTCGACATCACTCCGACCGACAACGGCCAGGCGATCCTCGTCAACCTGCCCGAGGGCGTGACCTTCGACGTCGCCAGCGCGGCGCTGCAGCCGAGCTTCCGCACGACGCTCGACCAGATCGGGCAGAGCCTGAACCAGTATCCCAACAGCCTAGTCGACGTTTACGGGCACACCGATTCCACGGGATCGGACCAGTACAACCAGACGCTGTCGGAGGCGCGCGCACGCACCGTGGCGAACTATCTGACGATGCAGGGCGTTTCGGGCGCGCGCATCCGCAGCCAGGGCTTCGGCGAGACCCTGCCGATCGGTGATAACGCCACCGACGAAGGCCGCCGCCGCAACCGCCGCGTCGAGATCAAGATCGTGCCGATCAGCCAGGAACAGGTCCAGGCGGCGAAGCAGCAGGGGTACTAAGGGCCGAGAGGCGGGCGATACCCGCCTCTCCCTCTCCTCAGATCCAGCCGGCGGTCTGCGCCAGCAGCCACAGGCCGATCGCGAGGAACAGCAGCGCCGCGATGACGCGCACCGTGTTCAGCGGGATTCGCTTGATCAGCGCATTGCCGAGGAACACCGCGGGCACGTTCGCCAGCATCATGCCCAGGGTCGTGCCGAGCATGACGGGCACGACCGCCTGGAAGCGCGCGCCGAGCGCGATCGTCGCGAGTTGCGTCTTGTCACCCATCTCGACGAGGAAGAAGGCAACCAGCGTGGTCAGGAAAGCGCCGAACTTCGCGGGCTTGGCCTCGTCCTCGTCGAACGTGTCGGGTATCAGAGTCCAGCCGGCCATGACGATGAACGAGATAGCGACGGCATAGCGGAACCACAGGCCGTCGAGGAAGGCCGCGGCCTGCTCGCCGACGAGTGCCGCGAGGAAGTGGTTCGCCAGGGTCGCGAAGAGGATGCCGGCGATGATCGGCACTGGCCGCTTGAACCGCGTCGCCAGGACGATCGCAAGCAATTGCGTCTTGTCGCCGATCTCGGCGAGCGCGACGACCGCGGTGGAGGTGAGCAGGGCTTCCAAGAACTGTCTCCGGGCCGGGCGTTAGACAAGACAACGGCATCGCGCATCCCGCCCGGCCAGGCGGAGGCGCCATGCCATTGGTCTCGCCCGAACGGTATTCCCGCTCCCCCTGCGCCATGGCCTCTCGACCAAGTATGTTGACGCAAGGGCCCGCCCGAAGGCGGCTGGCTACTCCCCAGATGACGGCGCCTCCCTATCCGCGGACAGGCGGAAAGACAAGCGCCGCGATCCGGGAGCCGCCGGGATCAGGCGCCGAAGCCGCCGTCGATCGTGTGCAACGCGCCCGTGACGATGCCCGCTTCGGGACCGGCGAGATAGGCGACGAGGCCTGCCACCTCGGCCGCGGTGCCGTGACGCTTGATCGCCATGAAGCTGTGCATGTCGTTGGCCATCGGGCCGTCGGCCGGGTTCATGTCGGTGTCGGTCGGTCCGGGCTGGACCACGTTGACGGTGATGCCGCGCGGGCCGAAATCGCGCGCCAGGCCGCGGGCCATGCCCTGCAGCGCCGACTTGGTCAGCGCATAGGCGGCACCGCCGGCGAAGGGCATGCGATCGCCGTTGACCGAACCGATGACGATTATACGCCCGCCGTCGCGCATCTGCCGCGCCGCCTCGACCGCGGCGTGGTAGGGCGCGCGGACGTTGACGTCGATCATGCGGTCGACCGCGTCGGGATCGAGTTCGAGCGGATCGCCGAGCACGAGCAGGCCGGCGTTGAACACCAGCACGTCGAGCGCGCCGCGGCTGGCGACGGTCTCGACCAGGGCCGCGCGATGGGCGGCGTCGGAGCGGATGGCTTCGGCGCCGGTCTTTTCGGCGAGAGCCGCGGCGGCGTCCTGCGAACCGGCATAGGTAAAGGCGACCTGGCCGCCGTCGGCGGCGAGGCGCTCGACCACGGCAGCGCCGATACCGCGGCTGCCGCCGATGACCAGGACGTTCTTGTCGGTGAACTGGGTCATGGGAAAGCTCCTTGATCAATCTGTATTACCCACTACATAATTCACCAGGAGAACACGTCAAGGTATTTTGTAGTGATCGATACAGAAAAAGCGAAGAAGCCGCGCGGACGGCCCCGTGCCTTCGATCTCGAGACGGCGCTGGCCAAGGCCGAGGCGCTGTTCCACGCGCGCGGCTACGACGGCGTGAGCGTGGCGACGCTGTCCGAGGAACTGGGGATCAACCCGCCGAGCTTCTACGCCGCCTTCGATAGCAAGGCCGGCCTCTTCGCGCGCGTGCTCGAACGCTATGCGGCCTCCGCGCTGCCGCTCGACACGATCCTGCGGCCCGATCGCGATCCGGCCGAAGCGCTCAGAGACCTGGTCGAAACGGCCGCGCGAATCTACGCGCAGACGCCGTCGGCGCGCGGCTGCCTGGTGCTCGAGACGGTGCATCCGGGCGCCGACGAAGTGCCGACGACCGCCGCCGAGCCCTATCGCGCCGCGACCCATGCGCTGGTCCACGACTTCGTCGCGACGACCCTGCCTGCCCGCGCCGAATCGACTGCGGATCTGGTCGACGTGCTGCTCTCGGGCCTGTCGGCGCGGGCACGCGAGGGATGGGACGGCGAGCGCCTCGTCGCAACCGCGCGCGCCAGCGCGGCGGCGATCCCGGCCGTGCTGGCCGGCTAGCCTTTCGCCGCCAGCACTTTCGCGCGATCGGCCAGCCGCGCGACCGCGGCGGCATGTATCGTCGGGGCGGTAACGAGCAGGCCGAAGGCCCGCGGATCGGGCTTGTTGTAGTTGAGCGGCCCGCCGAAGGCGTCGGTCACCGTCGCCCCGGCCTCGCGCGCGATCAGCGCGGCCGCGCCGATGTCCCACTCGAAACCCCAGCGCAAGGTCGCGACGAGATCGGCCTCGTCCGCCGCGACCAGCGCCATGCGCAGCGCGATCGAATTGGGCTGGTTAACCATGACCAGATCGGCGTCCTCGGGCGGCATGATCTTGGCCGGAACGCGCGCGCCGGGCAGCTCGGTCCGCGTGGAGGCGATCAGCCGCTCGCCGTTGCGCCAGGCGCCCTGCCCGGCTTCGGCGTGCCAGAATTCTTTCCGCGCCGGGGCGCAGAGCATGCCGAACAGCGGCCGGCCCGCGCTGATCAGCGCCACCGACACCGCCCAGCCGCGCCGCCCGGCGATGTAATCGCGCGTACCGTCGATCGGATCGACCAACCAGATCAGCCCGCCGGAAAGGCGTTCCGGCGCATCGACGGTTTCCTCCGAAAGCCAGCCCGCGGCGGGGAGAAGTCGAGTGAGCTCTCTTTTAAGATAGGCGTCGACGGCGAGATCGGCCTCGCAGACGGGGCTGCCCGGGACCTTCTCCCAGGCCTGTAATGCGTGCCCGTCACCCGGCCAGGAGGCCATGGCCATGCGGCCGGCTTCGCGGAGGATGGCTTCTAGGCGCTGGCGATCGATCATGCGGCCCCGTACGGTCTCCGTGTTGTCTCCGAGAGAAAGAGTCGAAATCGGCTTGTTCGCGGGACTTTTCAAGCCGCCCGCGTTGTGCTTATGCGGCGCCGCACTAACCCGCCCTCCTCCCCCGGATCATGGGCGCCCAGCGGAAAGCGACACTTCCATGAACATTCACGAATATCAGGCCAAGGAACTGCTGGCGAAATTCGGCGTCGCCGTCCCCGCGGGACATGCCGCGCTGACCGTGGATGAGGCCGTGGAAGCCGCGGGCAAGCTGCCCGGGCCGCTCTACGTCGTTAAGGCCCAGATCCATGCCGGCGGCCGCGGCAAGGGCAAGTTCAAGGAACTCGGCGCAGAGGCCAAGGGCGGCGTCCGCCTGTCGAAGACGCTCGACGAGGTCCGCGCCAATGCCACCGACATGCTCGGCAACACGCTGGTGACGATCCAGACGGGCGAAGCCGGCAAGCAGGTCAACCGCCTCTACATCACCGACGGCGCCGACATCGCCAAGGAATATTACCTGTCGATGCTCGTCGACCGCGCCAGCGGCCGCATCGCCATGATCGTCTCGACCGAAGGCGGCATGGACATCGAGGACGTGGCCCACAACACGCCCGAACTGATCACCACGATCACGATCGATCCGGCCGAGGGCTTCCAGCCGCACCACGGCCGCGCCGTCGCGTTCGGCCTCAAGCTCAAGGGCGATCTCAACAAGCAGGCGCAGCTCGTCGCGCGCCAGCTCTATGACGCCTTCACCGCGACCGACATGGAAATGCTCGAGATCAACCCGCTGATCGAGACCACCGACGGCAAGATCCAGGTGCTCGACGCCAAGGTCTCCTTCGACGGCAACGCGCTGTTCCGCCACCCCGAGATCGCCGCGCTGCGCGACGAGACCGAGGAAGATCCGGCCGAAGTCGAAGCCAGCAAGTACGACCTCGCCTACATCAAGCTCGACGGCGACATCGGCTGCATGGTCAACGGCGCCGGCCTCGCCATGGCGACGATGGACATCATCAAGCTCAACGGCATGTTCCCGGCCAACTTCCTCGACGTCGGCGGCGGCGCCACGACCGAGAAGGTCACCGCGGCGTTCAAGATCATTCTCGCCGATCCGGCGGTGAAGGGCATCCTCGTCAACATCTTCGGCGGCATCATGAAGTGCGACACGATCGCCGAAGGCATCGTCACGGCCGCCAAGGAAGTGAACCTCTCGGTGCCGCTCGTCGTCCGCCTCGAAGGCACCAACGTCGATCAGGGCAAGGCGATCCTCGCCAATTCGGGCCTGGCCATCGTCCCCGCCGACGACCTGGGCGACGCCGCCAAGAAGATCGTCGCCGAGGTGAAGAAGGCCGCCTGAGCCTTCATCGCTTCCACGAATTGATGACGACCTACCCGAGCCCCGCTGCGATCCAGTCGCAGCGGGGCTTGACGTTCTGCGCCTATCCGGCAATGGCGTCCGGCGATTGAGTTTAATCGCCCGGTTAAGCGCCTGGCCAAATTTCACTGCCGCCCAGTTTTCACTGCCGAGAGGAAGGACCTCATCCCATGAAGATCCTCGTGCCCGTCAAGCGGGTGATCGATTACAACGTGAAGCCGCGGGTCAAGTCCGACGGCACCGGCGTCGACCTCGCCAACGTCAAAATGAGCATGAACCCCTTCGACGAGATCGCCGTCGAGGAAGCCATCCGCCTGAAGGAAAAGGGCGTCGCGACCGAGATCATCGCAGTCTCCGTCGGCCCGCAAAAGGCGCAGGAAACGCTGCGCACCGCGCTCGCGATGGGCGCCGACCGCGCGATCCTCGTCCAGACCGACGATGAGGTCGAGCCGCTGGCCGTCGCCAAGATCCTCAAGGCGATCACCGAGGAAGAGACCCCGGGTCTCGTCATCCTCGGCAAGCAGGCGATCGACGACGACAGCAACCAGACGGGCCAGATGCTGGCCGCGCTCCTCGGTCGTCCGCAGGGCACTTTCGCTTCGGAAGTCACGGTCGAAGGCGATTCGGTCACGGTGAAGCGCGAAGTCGACGGCGGCCTCGAGACGGTGAAGCTCTCGCTTCCCGCGGTCGTCACCACCGACCTGCGTCTCAACGAGCCGCGCTATGCTTCGCTGCCCAACATCATGAAGGCGAAGTCCAAGCCGCTCGCGAACAAGACGCCCGCCGACTACGGCGTTGACACCGCGCCGCGCCTCAAGACCCTCAAGGTCTCCGAGCCGCCCGTGCGCAGCGCCGGCATCAAGGTTGCCGACGTCGACGCCCTCGTCGCCAAGATCAAGGAGCTGGGGATCGCCTAAGGGCCGTCCCCGCTCTGTAAGCTCCCAGGGGAGAACAGACACATGACGAAAACGCTTGTTTGGGTCGAACACGACAACGCCTCGGTCAAGGACGCGACGCTGTCGGCCGTCACCGCCGCTTCGCAGCTCGGCGAAGTTCACCTGCTGGTCGCCGGTTCGGGTGCCCAGGCCGTGGCCGATGCCGCCGCCAAGATCGCCGGCGTCGGCAAGGTCCACCTCGCCGACAACCCGGCCTTCGCCAATGCCCTCGCCGAGAACGTCGCGCCGCTGATCGTCGAGCTGATGGGCCATCACGACGTGTTCGTCGCGCCGGCCACGAGCAACGGCAAGAACATCGCGCCGCGCGTCGCCGCGCTGCTCGATGTCGCTCAGGTCTCGGACATCCTCTCGGTCGAAGGCCCCAAGACCTTCACGCGTCCGACGTATGCCGGCAACGCCATCGCCACGGTCGAATCGAGCGACGCCAAGCTCGTCGTCACCGTGCGCGGCACGGCTTTCGCCAAGGCCGATTCGACAAGCGGTTCGGGCGCGGTCGAGACCGTCTCGAGCGGCAGCGACGCCGGTCTGTCGAGCTTCGTCAGCGCCGAAATCGCCAAGAGCGAGCGCCCCGAGCTGACCAGCGCCAAGGTCATCGTCTCGGGCGGCCGCGCGCTCAAGGACGGCCCGACCTTCGAGCAGGTC
Organism: Novosphingobium anseongense; assembly: GCF_037482895.1. NCBI lineage: Bacteria > Pseudomonadati > Pseudomonadota > Alphaproteobacteria > Sphingomonadales > Sphingomonadaceae > Novosphingobium > Novosphingobium anseongense. Next base: position 317,651 of record NZ_JBBHJZ010000002.1, read on the forward strand.
ATCTTCCCGCTCGCCGACAAGCTCAAGGCCGCCGTCGGCGCTTCGCGTGCCGCGGTCGACGCGGGCTACGTGCCCAACGACTACCAGGTCGGCCAGACCGGTAAGATTGTCGCCCCCGAAGTCTACATCGCGGTCGGCATCTCGGGCGCGATCCAGCACCTCGCGGGCATGAAGGATTCGAAGACCATCATCGCCATCAACAAAGACGAGGATGCGCCGATCTTCCAGGTCGCCGACCTGGGCCTGGTCGCGGATCTGTTCACGGCCGTGCCGGAACTCACTGGCAAGCTCTGAACCTTGGTTCGGCAAGACTTACGAGAGGGCGGTCGGCAACGGCCGCCCTTTCTGTTTGGGCTCAGACCGCGTCGTTGACCAGGATGCGCCGCAGGGTCCGGCGCGTCTCGGGCCGAACCTGGGCACGAGCATGCTGGAGCGCGATGTTGTCCCAGACCACGAGGTCTCCCGCATGCCATTCGTGCGCGTAGATCGCCTCGGACGCGTAGAGCAGCGCGCAAGCCTCCTGGATGATCGGTTCGCCCTGCTCGGGCGGCAGTTCGAGAATGTGGCTCGTATAGTACTCGTTGGCGAAAAGCAGCGGCGCCGCGGTGCGCGGATGCCGCTTGAGCACGGCGTGATGCGCGCGCGGATAACGGATCGGGTCATCGCCATCGGGCAGGTCCAGCAAGCGGATGCGCACGAATTCGTCGTCGACATTGCCCCGCCGCGTCGCATCGCGCGCGTGGACCGCGGTCAGGCCCGCCCAACCTTCGCGCTGGGCGGGCGATAGCTTCTCGTAGGCCAGCACGTTGCTGACGAACAGCGTCGGCGCGACCGCGCCCTCGACCTCCTCGGCATAGAGCGACTGCACGGGATGCGGGTTCGGCGTGAAGGCGAAGTCCTGGTGAAACAGCAGCCGCCCCGTGGGGAAGCTGCCGAAGACATTCGAGACGTGCGACAGCCCGCTCTTGTCGCGCGCTTCGTCATAGATGCGGCCGAACAGGCCGACAAAGGCGAGGTGATCGTCGGCGGAGAGATCCGGGCAACGCAGGACCAGCAGGCCATACGCGTCGAGCAGCGCCCGCAACTCTGCAGCTCCGGCGGTTGCCTCACGGGGATCGATCCCGGTGACTTCCACCGCGAATCCCGGACCGAGCATCTTGGTCTCCATCGCCAACTCCCATGCCGTGTCAGGGCGATCGGATGCCGCCCAGCTGTGCAGGACCAGTCTAGGTGGCGCCTTGCCTCGGGGCCAAGCCCGAATACGATCTGCATCGACGATCGGACGTCAGGGTGCCTCGAGATAGAACCCGTCGAGGTCGGCGATCTCCAGCCGCATCGCGCGCCGCGCCTGGGTGACGCCGTGCGCCGGCAGCGCGGCGATGCTCGCGGCAAGCGCCTGCGCCTCGGCCAGAGCGGTTCCGGCGGCGACCATGCGACTGGCGAGCCCGAGCGCGACCGCCTCGGTCGCCGGGACATCGCGTCCGGTCATCACCAGCTCGGCGACGGCCAGGCGCGAGGCGAGCTGGGGCCAGACGAGCAGCACCACCGGCGCCGGCGGCAGGCCGAAGCGGACGTGCGGATCGCCGAGCCGTGCGGTCTCGCCCATCAGCACCACGTCGCAGGCAGCGGCGAGCTCGGCACCGAAGCCCAGCGCCGCGCCCTCGACGGCGGCGATCAGCGGGATGTCGAGTGCGAAGAGGCGACGGAACAGCCGGTTGTGCAGGCCGGCGGTCTCGGCGCGGAAGGCGGTATCGTCACCGAGCCGGGCGATGATCGCGCGATCGCCGCCGACGCAGAAATCGCCGCCCTGCCCCGTCACGACCAGAGCCCGCGTCTCGGCATTGCCGGCCACTTGCCCGAGCGCGGCAAACAGCGCGCGCTGCATGGCGATCGTCACGGCGTTTCGCTTCGTCGCACGCGTCAGCGCGATCGTTGCCACCGCGCCCGCCCAGCTCAGTTCCACTTCGGCCATTCACCCGCCTAACACCGGCGCCTCACGCTCGCCATGACCGCGACGGCCATGCGTATTTTCGGGCCGGCTTGCCAAGACCGCGCGGCGCGATAGTCTTCGCGAAAATAAAAAGAGGAGAGGCCAAGAGATGGATCTGGATCCACGCCTGCAGGACATGCTCGACCACCACGAGATTCGCCAGCTCCTGGCGACCTATTGCCACGGTTGCGATCGCGGCGACGAGGTCGAGATGGCGGGGACCTACGCCGCCGAGTCCTGGGACAACCACGGCCCGCGCAAGATGGAGGGGCGGCGTTTTTCGATCGAGACGGTCGAGGAATCGCTGCGCACGACCAAGGTCGTCAGTCATCAGCTCGGCCAGTCGCTGATCAAGGTGGATGGTAATACGGCCGGCGCCGAGACCTATTTCATCGCGACGCTGATCTATCCGGGCCGCAACGGCACGGCCGACCGGCTGAACCAGCTCGGCGGGCGCTATGTCGACCGGTTGGTGCGCGAGGGCGGAGAATGGCGGATCCGCGAGCGCATCTGCGTGCGCGAGTGGTCGAACTCGCAGCCGATCGAGGCGGATTTCCTGGCCGGACGCGGGTTCGAACCGACGCGGCGCGGGCAGGAGGATCATTCCTATGCCGCGCTGGGGCTGAACCACGCAGGCAACCCTTGGCTGCACGAGGTCACAGCCTAGGCCGGCAAGCGCTCGTAGAGGTACACCTGCGAGCCTTCGTAGTCGTGCTCGCCGTAACGGTCGAAGCCGAAACGGCGGGCGACCTTCTGCGAGGCGAAGTTGTCGGCGTCGATCATCGCCGCGATCCGGCGCGGACCCTGCGTGGCATCGAACCAGGCAATCGCCGCCGCCATGGCCTCGCCGGCATAGCCCAGGCCCCAATGGTCACGGTGAATGATCCAGCCTGCCTCGGCGGCGTCGTCCAGGCCCTTGCCGAAGCCGCGCCACGAATGGAACATGCCGCACGAGCCGATGATCTCCGCTCGGCCGGGCAGACGCACGAAGAACGAGCCGTAGCCGTAGAAGCTCCAGCTGCCGCCGTGCCGCATCAGGCGGTCGAACTGCGGCTTCGGCCCCGGTTGCCAGGGTCCGAGGAAACGGCGCGTCTCCTCGTCGGCAATCAGATCGACCAAGCCCTGGAGATCGCCGGGTCCCGGTCGCCACAGCTCGAGCCGCTCGGTGCGCAGGACCGGGTCGCCGATCACAGCAGCACGTCCACGCAGTGGATCAGCACGCCGACGAGCCCGCCGACCAGCGTGCCATTGATCCGGATGAACTGGAGGTCGCGGCCGACGGCGCCTTCGATGCGATCGGTCACGGTATGCGCATCCCAGCGCTTGACTGTCTCCGAGACGATGCGGACGATCTCGTCGCCATAGCGCGAGACCGCGCCGACCAGGGTACGCCGCGCGAAGCGGTTGACCATGAACTGCAGAGGCGCATCCTCGGCCAGGGTCTTGCCCAGCTGTTCGAGACTAACGCCAAGCCCGCCCGACATCAGCCCTTGCGGATTGCGCGCAGCCTTGAGCAGGCCCGCACGCGTGCGCTCCCACATGCCGTCGATCCAGGCGGCCATCGCCGGATTGGCCAGGACCTCGTCCTTGAGCCGGGTCACACGCTCCTGCATCTCGGGATCGTGCAGCAACGCATGCGCCAGCGTTTCGAGGCCTTCCTCGATCTTCGCACGGATCGGATGGTCGGGCACCACCAGGGTCTCGGCGAGCAGCTTGTAGAGCCCGTCGAGCACGGCACTAGCGACCTTGTCGTCGAGCCCGGTCCATCGCAGCAGGGTATTGGCGCGCTGGTGGATGATCTGCCGTAGCAGGTCCTCGTTGGCCTCGATGGTCAACGCCGCCCAGCGAATCAGCCCTTCGAGTACGGGTAGATGGCGCTTGTCGGCAATCGCGGTTTGGAGGAGCTGGCCGAGCAGCGGCGCCAGGTTGAGCTTGGCGAGCTGCTTGCGCAGGCCCGATTTGACCACCCCGCCGAACTGTTCCTGATCGAGCGATTCGAGCAGATCGGCGAAAAGGTTGGCGGCGCCCTCGCGCAGCCGCGACTGGATGCCGCGGCGCTGCTCGATCAGCATGTGGCCCGCCGCGAGTGCGAGGTTGAAACCGTGGATACGCCGCGCCACCACCGCCGGCGTGAGGAAATTGGTGCGCAGGAACACCGCCATGGTGTCGGCAATGCGGTCCTTGTTCTCGGGTATGATCGCGGTGTGCGGGATCGGCAGGCCGAGCGGGTGGCGGAACAGCGCTGTCACCGCGAACCAGTCGGCCAGGCCGCCGACCATCGCCGCTTCGGTGAAGGCGATGACGAAGCCCCAAGCCGGATGCGGAAACAGCGTGGCGAGCTCGCGCGCGGCGAGGAAGCTGACCGCCATCACCACGAGCAGGCCTGTGGCGATCAGGCGCATGCGCCGCGCCCGGTCCGAAGTGAGGTTCTCGCTCACTCGGCCGGCAAGGCGCTTTCTTCGCGTTCCTTGCGGCGCGCGGCCTCACCATGTTCGGGCTCGTAGGTCAGGATGCCGCGGCGCAGCTTAGGTCCGAGCCGCTTCTCGAGGCCATCGGCCAGGCTGAAGGCGGCGGGCACGATCAACAGGGTAAGCAGGGTCGAGACGATCAGGCCGCCGATCACCACCGTACCCATCGGCGCGCGCCACGCGCCGTCGCCCGAGGTCCAGCCGGGGATGACAATCGCGGTCGGCAGCATGCCAGCGGTCATCGCGACGGTGGTCATGATGATCGGCTGCGCGCGCTTGTGGCCCGCTTCCATGATCGCCTCGAACTTGCCGGCACCCGCCTTCATTTCCTCGATCGCGAAGTCGATCAACAGGATCGAGTTCTTGGCGACGATGCCGAACAGCATAAGGATGCCGATGAAGACCGACATCGACAGCGGCTGGCCAGTGATCAGCAGCGCCAGCAGACCGCCCAGCGGCGCCAGGAACAGCGAGCTCATGTTGACCAGCGGCGAGATCACGCGGTGGTAGAGTAGGACCAGCACCGCAAAGACGAGCAGGATGCCCGAAGGCACGGCGACCATCAGGCTGCTCAGCATGTCGGCCTGCCAGCGGTCTGACCCATAGGGCGCATTGCTGACGCCGCGCGGCAGGTTGACCATCACCGGCAGCTTGTTGATCGCGTCGGTCGCCTCGCTCTTGACCACACCGCGCGCGAGATCGGCACCGACGAAGATACGGCGCTGCTGGTTGTAGCGCTGGATCGTCGTCGGGCCCGAGCCGAGCGAGATCTCGGCCACGCGCGACAGCGGCACCGAGCCGCCGTCGGCGGTCGGCACGGGCAGGTTGGTGATGGTCGACAGGTCACGCCGCGCCGATTCGGGCAGACGCACGCGGATCGGCACCTGGCGGTCGGCCAGCGAGAACTTGGCCGCGTTCTGGTCGATCTCGCCGATCGTGGCGATGCGGATCGCCTGGCTCAGCGCCTGGGTCGACACGCCGAGGCTGGCGGCGAGGTCGAGCCGCGGCTTGATGATCACTTCGGGGCGGCGCATGTCGGCGCTGATGCGCGGCGCGACGACCTGCTTCACGCCCTTCATCTGCTCGACCAGGGTCGCCGCGGCGTGTTCGAGCACCACCGGGTCAGAGCCCGACAGCATGACCGAGATCGGCCGGCCCGTACCCGTCTGGCCGCTGTTGAGGTTCTGGAAGGTGATCCGCGCATCGGGGATCGCCTGCAGTTGCGGGGTAAGATCGGCCTCGAATTTCAGGCTGGTGCGCGCGCGATCGTCCTTGAGCATCGCCATGACGCGGCTGTTGCCCTCAGAAATGCGCTGGTAGACGTTGCCCGTCTCGGGCTGGGCCGCGAGGATGCGCTTGACCTGATCCGATACCGCTTCGGTCTGCGCGAGGGTGGTGCCGGGCACCATGTCGACCACGACGGCGCTGGTGTCGTTGTCCTGGGTGGGGAAGAATTCCATCGGGATGACGCCGAACAGCAGCACGGTCAGCACCAGCGAGCCGATCCCTGTCCCCATCATCCACACGCGATGATCGCGCAGCCTGGCGCGTAGCCGGTTCATCCACGAGAGCGTGCCGTCGGCGCGACGGCGCTCGGCGCGGAACGCGTCCGCCTTGCGCGTGTCGAGCGACCAGTGGAGCACGGTCAGATAGCGTTCCATCAGCGGGCCACCGGCATGCTCCTCCTCGCCGTGCGCCTTGAGGAAATAGGCCGCGACCATCGGCGTGATCATGCGCGCGACGGCCAGGCTCATCAGCACCGAGGCGACGACGGTCAGGCCGAAGTTCTTGAAGAACTCGCCCGAGACGCCCGGCATCAGGCCGACCGGCAGGAACACCGCGACGATCGAGAAGGTCGTCGCCACGACGGCCAGGCCGATCTCGTCGGCCGCGTCGATCGAGGCCTGATAGGCGGTCTTGCCCATGCGCATGTGGCGCACGATGTTCTCGATCTCGACGATCGCATCGTCGACCAGCACGCCCGCGACCAGCCCCAGCGCCAGCAGCGAGAGCTGATTGAGGCTGAAGCCCATCAGCTCCATGAACCAGAAGGTGGGGATCGCCGACAGCGGAATGGCGATCGCAGCGATGATCGTCGCGCGCCAGTCGCGCAGGAAGAAGAACACGACGACGACGGCCAGGATGGCGCCCTCGACCATCGACGCCATCGAGCTTTCGTACTGCTCCTTGGTATAGTCGACCTGGGTGAACATGCTCTTGATGTGGATGCCCGGGTATTCCTTCTCGATCTTCCCGATTTCCTCGATCGCGCCGTCATAGGCGGTAACGTCGGAAGCGCCGCGCGCGCGCGCGATGCCGAAGGTGACCACGGGCTTGCCGCTGAACTTGGCGATCGAGGTGATCTCGCCGTACTTGTCCTCGACCCGGGCGATGTCCGCCAGCTTGACCGAGCGGCCCATGCCCAGCGGGATGTCGGTCTGTGACAGCGCATAGGCGTTGGGGGCATTGCCGAGCACGCGCAGCGACTGGCGGGTGCTGCCGATCTCGGCCTTGCCGCCCGCGGCGTTGACGTTGAGTCCGCGCAGCGCTTGGTTGACCTGGCTCGCGGTGACGCCCTGCGCCTGCATGCGCGGCGGATCGAGCGTGACCAGGATCTCGCGGTTGACGCCGCCGTTGCGCGTCACTTCGGCCATGCCCTCGACGTTGAGCAGGCGCTTAGCGATCGTATCGTCGATGAACCACGACAGCTGCTCGATCGTCATGTCGTCGGCCTCGACGACGAAATAGGCGATCGGCTGCGACGAGGTGTTGGCCTTGAACACCTGCGGCTCGAGAATGCCGTCGGGCAGTTCGCCACGCACCCGATCGATGGCGTTCTTGACCTCGTTCACCGCCTGATTGATGTCCTCGCCCAGTTCGAATTCGATCTGGGTCTGGCTGCTGCCTTCCGAGGCAGTCGAGCTGATCGCGGCGATGCCGTTGATCGAGCGGATCGAGCTTTCGATCCGCTGGGTGATCTGGTTCTCGATCTCGGTCGGCGCGGCGCCCGGCTGGCTGATCGTGACGATCACCATCGGAAATTCGATGTCCGGCTGCTGCTGGACGTCCATGCGCATGAACGCGACGATGCCCGCGAGCATCAGCGCGGTGAACATGACGATCGGAACGATAGGGTTCTTGATCGACCAGGCTGAGATCTTGCTGAAGTCCATGGCTCAGCTCTTCGGCGCGGCTTTCGCCTTCACCGTCTCGCCCACCGAGAGGAAGGCGCCGGCCCGCAGGACCACTCGCTCGCTGCCCGAAAGACCTTCGAGCACGACGACGCCGTGATCGGTGATCGCACCGGTCTTGATGTCGCGGCGCTCGATCTTCTCGTTCTTGCCGACCGTATAGACGTAGCTGCCCTTGGTGTCGGACAGCAGCGCCGATTCCGGCAGGATCGGCGCTACCACCGTGCCTGAGGCAATCCGCGCATTGGCAAAGCCGCCCGGACGCAGTTCGGGAGCATAGGCCAAAGCGATGCGGACCGTGCCCTGGCGGGTCTGCGGATCGATGATCGGCGAAATCTGCCAGACCTGACCGGTCAGCGCCTTGGTCGATCCGACCGGCGTCACCGAGGCCGAAACGCCGGGCGACAGCGCCGCGAGATCCTGTTCGGTCAACCGCGCGAGCATTTCCATCTCGCCGCCCTTGGCGATGCGGAACAGCGGCGTGTTGCCGCCGCTGACGACCTGGCCGGGCTCGACCTGGCGCGACAGCAACAGGCCGTCGGCCGGCGCGACGATCGACAGGCGGCCGATGCGCGCGCGCTGTTCGCCGAGCTGGGCGCGGGCCAGACCGACGCGCGCCTGGGCGGCATCGCGCGTCGCGGTCAGACGGTCGATGTCGGCCTTGGAAATGAAGCCGCGGCCGACGAGCTTCTGGCCGCGTTCGAGATTGGCCTGGGCAAGGCGCGCATCGGCTTCGGCCACGCGGACCGAGGCGCCGAGCCCCAGTTCCTGCTGCGACTGGACCGACCGATCGATCACCGCCAGGACCTGGCCCTGCCGGACCCACTGCCCGGGCTCGACGCGGACTTCGACGATCTGGCCGCCCTCACCCACAGAGCCCACGGGCATGTCGCGCCGCGCGCCGACCGTGCCGGTCGCGCTGATTTCACCCGCGATCGTGCCACGCCCGGGCGCGATGACGGTGACAACGGGGACCTGGGCGGCAGCATCGGACGGCGGGGGCGCATCCTTGCTGTGGAGCACGAACCAGAGCCCGATCAGCAGCACGAGGCCGATCGCGCCGAGAATCCACATTCGGCGGGTCGATGCACGATCCTCATCGCCTGCCACGAGCGGATTAAAGGAGGAATCCTCCTCTCCGCCGGTCGCGTCGATCTTGGCGTCGTAGTTCATCGAGCTCACCCGGGTCGCGCCGCGGCGCCTCATCTGGCGTCGTGACATCCTGCCTTTGTCCGATTCCAAACGCCGCGCGCATCACCATGGATGCCGCGGCGCGGGGAATATTCGTTTCGCGACATAGACCCGCGCTTGCCGCGAGGCAATGCGCCGTCGCCCTGCCGCATGCGGCCGGATGAGTCGGAAAGCGAGGTTTCGGCGGGAAAAGCGGCGGCCGCGGCCGCCGCAGAGCTCAGTATTTCTGCTGGCGCTCGTAGAGGTCGCGATAGTGCTGGATACGCGTGACGCGCAGACCCTGCATACCCGAACGATCAACCGCGCGCTGCCACGAGGCGAACTCCTCGAGCGTCAGCGAATAGCGTTCGCACACTTCGTCGATCGTCAGCAGGCCCCCATTGACCGCTGCGACGACTTCCGCCTTGCGCCGTACCACCCAGCGGGTCGTCGACGGCGGCGGCAATGAATCCACGCTAAGGGGCTCACCGAGAGGCCCGATCACCATAGCAGGACGGATTTTCTGGTTTTCGATCATCTCTATCCTCAATCACCGGCCGTTTGTGATCCGGCGACGTCCGCATCTGTGTCGCACCCTGAATTGCCATTAGCTAAAGCAGTTGGGTTAACAGCGCCTAACCCAACGCCTTGGCCACGGCCGTAGACCGCCAGAGCGCGTGCAGAACCGCGATCGAAGCTTCCGCCATCGGTCACGGGTTCTTGCGGTTTCACGGGCTCTAGGACGGGCCGCACGGCATAGGCAGCGGCCATGCGCGCGCGCAGACCCTGCCAGTCCAGCGGCTGCGCCGCATGGTTTCCGGTCATTCCCGCAGCCGCAGCCGCGAGCCGGTTTTCCATGTCAAAATCCACGTTCATGGCGATGCTTATACGGCGGACTGGTCAAAAGGAGGTAAAAGCGGGCTTTACCACCCATTGACATAGGTTAACCGAACGGAAGTGCCCTGTTTGCAAGCTGCGGCCGGCCCTATATGGGCGGCACATGCCCGCAACCGCTGCCCTCCCCGGTCTCGATGCCGCCGCGCTTTTCCAGCTGCCCGAGCCGCTCGTCGGCAAGCGGATCGTGGTCGCCATGTCGGGCGGGGTAGACAGTTCGGTCGTCGCCGCGCTGGCCGCCGCGAGCGGGGCAGAGGTTATCGGCGTGACCCTGCAATTGTACGATCACGGCGCCGCCACCGGCCGCAAGGGCGCCTGCTGCGCGGGTGAGGATATCCGCGATGCACGCGCCGTCGCCGACCGGCTCGGCATTGCGCACTATGTGTTCGACCACGAGTCGCGCTTCCGCGAGGACGTCGTCGAAAAGTTCGCCGACGACTATCTGGCCGGACGCACGCCGATTCCCTGCATCCGCTGCAACATGGGGCCCAAGTTCACCGACCTGTTCGCCATGGCGCGCGAGCTGGGCGCCGATTGCCTGGCGACGGGCCATTACGTCCGCCGCGCGCTCGGCGCGGCCGGCCCAGAACTGCACCGAGGCAGCGATCCCGCGCGCGACCAATCCTATTTCCTTTATGCGACGACGGAGGCCCAGCTCGATTTCCTGCGATTCCCTCTGGGAGGATTGCCGAAAAGTGAAGTGCGCCGCATCGCCGAGACTGCCGGTTTGCGTAACGCAGCCAAGCCCGACAGCCAGGACATCTGCTTCGTCCCGGAGGGCGACTATGCGGCGGTCGTTCGCAAGGTCCGCCCCGAGGGCGCGGCGAGCGGCGAGATCGTCCACGCGACGAGCGGTGCCGTCCTTGGCGAACATCGCGGGGTGATCCACTACACGGTCGGCCAGCGCCGCGGGCTCGAGATCGGCGGCCAGCCCGAGCCGCTCTACGTCACCGGCATTGACGCTCCCGCGCGCCGCGTGCTCGTCGGACCAAAGCACCTGCTCGCGGTCGCATCGGCGCGGATCACCGAGACCAATCGCATCGGCCCGCTACCCGATGCGCCGCTGACCGCGAAGGTCCGCTCGCTGGCGAAACCCGTGCCGATCGTGCTCGACGGTCCGCTCGGCGACGGCGAGGATACGACGATTCGCTTCGCCAGCCCCGAATTCGGCGTCGCACCGGGCCAGGCCGCCGTGATTTATGCCGGCGACCGCGTGGTCGGCGGCGGCTGGATCGATTCGACCGCGGCCGCGATTCAAGAGGCCGCGACCTAGTTTTCCCATCTCTCCAGCACGCAGCCCTCGCCTTCGCGAAACACCGCAGTCTGACGCGAAAGTAGCGGGAAAGTCGCGGTGACGCTGCGCGCCTGGTCGTCCTCGCTCAGATGGACGAGGCCCATGCCCGGCTCGAAATCGTCGCGGCACGAGCCCAAAGGCCGCCCTTCGACGTAGCGACACGAACAGGCGACGCGCGCGCCGTAGGAGGCACCGGTCAGCGCATAGGCGCGCAGCGGCTGCCAGAACCACACTGCCGCGGCGAAGGCGATCACCGCGAGCAGCAGGGCCAGCCGGAGTTTCCAGCGGCTTTTGGGACCCGATCGGGCGATAGGCTTGGCTGTTGCCATTGGACTCCGGCTTGCGCATGGACGACGCTTCATGACGATGCGCCGCCTGCCCCTTATCCTCGCCCTGCTGCTGGTGCCAAGCCTTCAGGCCTGCGGCCGCGGAGACAATGCACCGCCACCGCTCGAACCCGCGGCACTGTCCGCCGTCGTTGACAAGCCCGGCGTCTCGCGCGAACGACTGGCGCGCGCGGTCGATGCGCTGTTCGCCGACGACGATGCGGGCGAGACCCGCGCGCTGGTCCTGCTCTCCGAAGGCCGAATCATCGCCGAGCGTTATGGCGAGGGCTACAACCGCGACAGCCGCCTGATCGGCTGGTCGATGGCCAAGACCGTGACCGGGGTGATGATCGGGCAATTGGTCGCCGACGGCCGGCTGCGGCTCAACGAGACCGCCCCGGTTCCGACCTGGCAGCGTTCGGGCGATCCGCGCGGCGAGATCACCTTGCGCCAACTCCTCCAGATGCGCTCGGGCCTGCGCCACACCGAGGCGGGATCGCCGGTTTACGAATCGGACGAGGTGCGCATGCTGTTCCTCGACGGGCGCGACGACATGGCCGCCTATGCCGAGGCCCAGCCGCTCGAGGCCGAACCCGGGCGCCGGTTCGAATATTCGTCGGCCACCACGGTGATCCTCGCTGACCTCGCCGCGCGCGCGTTGAGCGAAAATCCCGATCCCGCCTTCCGCCGCAAGGCCGTGCGCGACTATCTGCACACGCGATTGCTCGATCCCGTGGGGATGAAATCAGCCGTGGTCGAGTTCGATGCCGCGGGCACCCTGATCGGTTCGAGCCTGATGCACGCGACCGCGCGCGACTGGGCGAAATTCGGCGAATTCCTGCGCAACGGCGGCGCCGTCCGCGGCGCCCAACTCGTCCCGCGCGGCTGGATCGACTTCATGAAGACATCGAGCCCGCGCAATGCCGCCTATGGCGCGCAGCTCTGGCTCAACAAGCCTGCGGAGGGCGAGGACATGCTGTTCCCCGATCGCGCGCCGCGGACCGCCTTCGCCTGCATCGGCCACCTCGGCCAATATGTCATCGTCTCTCCAGGCCAGAAGCTGACGCTCGTGCGCCTCGGCAAGACCGACGGCGAGCACCGCGCCCGCCTGCGCGAGCGGTTGGCCGACATTCTCGCCGTCTTCCCGCGTGACTAGAGGAAGAACCGCCCCTCGACGAGGGTGACGCAGCGGCCGCCAAGCCAGGTGCGGTCGCCTTCGAGCCAGCAGGTCAGCGCGCCACCGCGAGCCGAGGCCTGGAAGGCGGTGAAGCTGTCGCGGCCCAGCCGGTCGGTCCAGAACGGCGTCAGCACGGCGTGGGCCGAACCCGTGACGCTGTCCTCGTCGATGCCGGCGCCGGGCACGAAGACACGGCTGACGACGTCGGTGTCGCGACCGGGCGCGGTGGCGATGAACTGACCGCCCAGCACAGCCAAGGCCGGAAAATCCGGGCTCAGCGCGCGCACCGTCGCCTCGTCTTCGTAGAGGGCAACGTTATAGCCAAGCGGGGAGCGCCAGACCTCGCAGGGTGTCTCGCCGAGCGCCGCTACCGCCTCGGCGAACGCCCCGGGTTCGGTCGCTATCGCCGGCAGGCCAACTTCGTAACCCGCGCCTTGGCGTCGCACCTCGAGCACACCAGCCTGGCGCGTCTGGAATCGCACGCGCTCGAGCCCGGGATCGCGGCTCAGCAGGACATGGCCCGAAGCCAGGGTCGCATGACCGCAAAGCTGCACTTCGGCCTCGGGCGCGAACCAGCGCAGCTCCCAGTCGGACACCTCACTGCCGTTGCGTACGACGAAAGCGGTCTCTGCGAACATGTTCTCTGCGCCGATCGCCTGCAGCACGGCATCGTCGAGCCAGGCGTCGAGTTCCATCACCGCGGCCTGGTTCCCCGCGAAAGGACGATCGGCGAAAGCATCGACGTGCCAGTAGGGAATGGAAAGCATCACGCGGGATCCTCTTGTGGCAGCACCTCGTGGGCTGCCCGTCCGGCCTCGTCTATCAGGCCTTCGGGATCGGGATGAATGAGAATTTCCACGTCGGGGAATTCGGCCTGCAGCCGCGCCTCGATCTCGTCCATCACCTGGTGCGCGGCGCGGATCGACATCTTCGGATCGACCCAGACGTGGAACTGGACGAAATCGCGGTTGCCCGAGGTGCGCGTGCGCAGGTCATGCATGCCCTTGAGCTCGGGATGCCGCGCCGCGACGGCGACGAAGCGCGCCTTTTTCTCCGCGGGCCACTCCTTGTCCATTAGCTCGTCGATCGCACGCTGCGAGGCCTTCCAGGCGCCCCAGCCGAGCCAGCATGCAATCAACAGGCCAAACAGCGGATCGACCCCGGCCAGCCCGACGTATTGATCGAGCGCCAGGGCCGCAATCACCGCGAGGTTGAGCAGAAGGTCCGACTGGTAGTGGACGTGGTCGGTTTCGATCGCGAGGCTGCGCGTGCGGCGGATGACGTGGCGCTGCCAGGCAAGCAGGCCCAGGGTCGCCACCAGCGCGATCAGCGAGACGGCGATGCCGCCCTCGGCGCTCTCGGTGCGTCCTCCGACGAAGACCTGCTCGATCGCACGCGCCGCGAGCGCCAAGGCCGAGATTGAGATCAGAGTGACCTGGAAGATCGCCGCCAGCGCCTCGGCCTTGCCATGGCCGAAGCGGTGCTGATCATCTTCCGGCTGCGCGGCGACGTGGACGCCGACCAGGGTGACGAGGCTGGCGATCAGATCGAGCGCGGTATCGGCGAGGCTGCCGAGCATGGCGGTCGAGCCCGTCGACCAGGCCGCCCAGAGCTTGAGCGCGACGAGCAGCAGCGCCACGCCGATCGAGGCATAGGCGGCGCTGCGGTTGAGCTGCGCGACGTTCGAATCGATGCTCAAGGCCGATCCGGGCTCAAGGGTACAGCAGCGTGCTCGCCCAGTCGCCACCATCGGCCCGCGTAAACACGCGGCGTTCGTGAAGGCGATGCGGACGATCCTGCCAGAACTCGATCGCGTTTGGCGTCAGGCAGAAGCCCAGCCAGTGCTTGGGCCGCTCGACTTCGCGATCGGCGTATTGCGCCTCGGTTTCGGCAAAGCGCTCGAGGAAGGTCGCACGCGAGTCCAGCGGTGACGATTGGTCCGAGGCCACGGCGCCGAGCTGCGAATCGCGCGTACGGCTGGCGAAATAGGCGTCGACCGTCTCGGCCGAAACCGGGGTCAGAGGCCCTTCGATGCGGATCTGCCGGCGCAGCGACTTCCAGTGGAACAACAGCGCGGCGTTGGGATTGGCCAGTATCTCCTGCCCTTTGCGACTGTGGCTATTGGTATAGAACACAAACCCGCCCGGTCCGTGCCCCTTGAGCAAAACCATCCGAACCGAAGGCAGCCCGCCCGGCGTTGCGGTCGCCAGCGCCATGGCGTTGGAATCCTCTTCCGCCCCCCGCGCTTCGAGATACCAGCTGTCGAACAAGGTGAAGGGATTGCCGGTGGTAATGGTATCGGCGAACTGTTCAGCTTCCAACGCAGGCTCCCGTACAGGTGACGAAGTTGGCATAGTTGACCCATTCCTGGTGATAAAATGCGCTTCAGCAGCGAAGGCTGCGTCGCACGACGAATAGCCGCCGCGCAATCGGTAGGAAAGCGCGCTTGTCCAACCGCCAAGGCACACCTAGTTAGTCGCGCATGGCAGCAGACCCTTACGCAACTCTCGGCGTGGCGCGCAGCGCGAGCGAGAAGGACATCAAGTCCGCCTATCGAAAGCTCGCGAAGGAGCTCCATCCCGACCGGAACACCGACAATCCCAACGCGGCGGAGCGCTTCAGCGAGGTAACGCGCGCCTACGATCTGCTGTCCGACAAGGACAAGCGCGCGCAATTCGACCGCGGCGAGATCGACGGCGACGGCAATCCCATGGGCTTCGGCGGCGGCGGTTTCGGCGGCGGCGGGCACCAGGGCTTTGGTGGCGGTGGCTTCCAGTCCGAGGGTATCGACCTCGGCGACCTGTTCGGCGGAATCTTCGGCGGCCGCGGTCAGGGTAGCGGTCCCGGTGCGAGCTTCGGTGGCGCGCGCAGCCGCGCTGCGCCGCGCGGCAACACCCTGCAATACCGGCTCAGCGTCTCGCTCACCGATGCGGCCAAGCTCGCACCGCAGCGCGTGACCTTGGGCGACGGCAAGTCGATTGACCTCAAGCTGCCCGCCGGGGTCGAGGACGGCACCCAAATGCGGCTCGGCGGCAAAGGCGAACCCGGTCCGGGCGGCGCCGGCGATGCGATCGTGACGATCCAGATTGAGCCACACGCCTTCTTCAAGCGCGACGGCGACAACCTGCGGCTCGACCTGCCGATCAGCCTCGACGAGGCGGTGGGCGGCGCGAAGGTCAAGGTGCCGACGGTCGACGGCGCGGTGATGCTGACGGTCGCGCCCGGCAGCAGTTCCGGCAAGACCCTGCGACTCAAGGGCAAGGGCATGAGCCGCAAGGACGGCAGCCGCGGCGACCAACTCGTCACGCTCGAGATCCATCTGCCCGAGAGTGACGAAGACCTGATCCGTCGGCTTGAGGGCTGGCAGGACACCCGGCCGCTACGCGCCAAGCTCGGCGTCTGAGGCGCCGTGGGGGAAGTTCCGATCGAAGCGACTGTTGAACGCAACGACCAGTCGCCCGAGGCCCGCCGCCGCCGCGCGCAAGTCGAACGGGACAAACTCCAGGCGCGGTTCGATCGCAATCTCGGCCCCGCCAGCCGATTCTTTACCGTGGTCAAGCGCGTGCTCGTTGGCGCCTGGTCAGACGGCTTCATCCACGCGGGCAATCTTGCCTACACCGCGATCCTGGCGCTGTTTCCCTTCTTCATCGTCATCGCCGCGGTGTTCACCGCGCTCGGCGAGAGCGGCCAGCGCGAAGCGTCGATCCGCGCCTTTCTATCGGCCGCGCCGCCCGTGGTGGCGCGCGCGATAGAGCCGGTCGCGCTCAGCGTCAGCGAGGCGCGCAGCGGCTGGCTGCTGTGGGTCGGAGGCTTTGTCGGCCTGTGGACCGTGTCGAGTCTGATCGAGACGATCCGGGACATCCTGCGCCGTGCCTATGGCACACGCCCGACCGCGGCCTTTTGGCGTTATCGCCTCTTCTCCACCGGCTTTATCGTCATTGCGGTCATCCTGCTGCTGCTTTCGCTGTTCGCCCAGGTGGCGATCACTGCGGCGCAGGAGGTGATCGCCGCCTGGTTCCCGCTGCTCGACGCCTGGACGCTGACCTTGACCACGTCGCGTCTGATCCCGGCGGCGATGCTCTACCTGTCGATCTACGTCCTGTTCCTGTCGCTGACGCCCTCGGCCTATCGAAACCGGCGCTATCCAAAGTGGCCCGGAGCGATGCTGGTGACGGCCTGGTGGGTGGCGATCACGGTACTGCTGCCCGGTGTCCTCAGGAATCTGTTTTCCTACGATCTGACTTACGGGAGCCTGGCCGGGGTGATGATCGCGCTTTTCTTTTTCTGGCTGGTTGGCCTAGGGATGGTCATGGGGGCCGAGCTCAACGCGGCGCTCGCCGAGACGCCAGAAGAACGCGACGCGATTGGCCAGACTGACGACAGAGCGCGCACAACACTTAAAGAAAGCAGGACGATCGAAGAATGACGGGTCTGATGGAGGGAAAGCGCGGCCTGATCATGGGTCTCGCCAATGACAAGTCGCTAGCATGGGGAATTGCCAAGCGCTTGCGCGAACACGGCGCCGAACTCGCCTTCTCCTACCAGGGTGAAGCGCTCGAGAAGCGGGTAAAGCCGCTGGCGGAAAGCCTGGGGAGCGATTTCCTGATCGAATGCGACGTTTCCGACATGGCCGCGCTCGACACGGCTTTCGACACGCTGGCCGCCCGCTGGCCGACGATCGACTTTGTGGTCCACGCCATCGGCTTTTCGGACAAGAACGAGCTGCGCGGCAAATATGTCGACACCAGCCTCGAAAATTTCCTTATGACGATGAACATCTCGGCTTACAGCCTCGTCGCCGTGACAAAGCGCGCGGCGGCGATGATGCCTGAAAGCGGCGGTTCGGTCGTGACCTTGACCTATTACGGCGCCGAGAAGGTCGTACCGCACTACAACGTTATGGGCGTGGCTAAGGCCGCGCTCGAGACCAGCGTCAAGTACCTCGCCAACGATCTTGGTCCGCGCAACATTCGCGTGAACGCGATCTCGGCCGGCCCGATCAAGACCCTGGCGGCCAGCGGCATCGGTGACTTCCGCTACATCCTCAAGTGGAACGAGCTGAACGCACCGCTGCGGCGCAACGTCACGATCGAGGACGTCGGCGGCGCCGGGCTCTATTTCCTGTCCGACCTGTCGTCGGGCGTCACTGGCGAGACCCACCACGTCGATGCCGGCTATCACGTCGTCGGCATGAAGCAAGAAGACGCGCCCGACATCAGCCTGGTGTGATGGCTTCGCGGGGCGGCGGCCGTGGACCGGCCCTCACCCCCGATCGAACCTTGTCGAAATCTGCTTTGGAGACGAGCGGAACAGGCGGTGTCGCCTTGTGTGGCGGCCCCTGGACCGCTACGTCCCGCCTTGGGGAGCTTGTGGGGGACGGGCTTCCGATGCGCCTGACGTATCGGACGGAGAGATGTCTCCCCTGGTTCACCCAGAACAGGCCCGCTGCAGCGCAGGCGGTAAAGAAAAAGAAAGTTCGAGCGGCCTATATGAACCGCAAAGAGAACACTGGAATATCGGGGCAGCCTGACAAGGCTTCGCCTCGATCCGCTTGGCTTGTGAGGATTTGAATGATGAGCGAGCGGCGGTGTCGATTTTGTGATGCGGTCTTGCAGCACGACTTCATCGACCTTGGCACGACCCCGCTGGCCAACAGCTTCCTTTCCGCCGAGCAGCTGAAACAGCCCGAACCGACCTATCCGCTGCAGGTCACCGTCTGCGACCGCTGCTGGCTGGTGCAGACCGATGTCGCGGTCTCCCCGCAGGAGATCTTCAGCGACTATGCCTATCTGTCCTCGGTCTCCGAGAGCTGGGTCGAGCACGCGCGCCGGTTCACCAACGCGACGCGCGAACGTTTCGGCCTCGACGCAAGTTCGCAGGTGATCGAGGTCGCGAGCAACGACGGTTACCTGCTCAAGCACTTCGTCGCCGCGGGCATCCCCGTCCTGGGGGTCGAGCCGGCCGAGAACGTCGCCCGGATCGCGCGCGCCATCGGCGTCCCGACCGAAGCCTCCTTCTTCGGATGCGACGTGGCGGACGACCTGGTCGCCCGCGGGCTCGCCGCAGATCTGGTGATCGGCAACAACGTTCTGGCCCACGCCCCCGACGTCAACGATTTCGTCGGCGGCCTAGCGCGCCTGATCAAGCCCGAGGGCGTGCTCAGCATGGAGTTCCCGCACCTCCTGCGCCTGATCAAGGGCGCACAGTTCGACACGATCTATCACGAGCATTTCTACTATCTGTCCCTGCTGGCGGTGGAGAACATCTTCGCCGCGCATGGCCTCGCGGTGTTCGACCTCGAAGAGCTGCCCACGCACGGCGGCAGCCTGCGCGTGTTCGCGCGCCGAACCGCGGCAATGCGCGACGGCGCGACGCCGGCCGTAGAGCAAGTCCGCCGCGACGAAGCCGCCGCCGGCTTCGACAAGGTAGACGTCTACACCGGGTTCCAGAGCCGCGTGGCACCGATCTGCGAGGGCCTGCTGGCCTTCCTCGAGCAGGCCAAGGCCGAAGGGAAGACGGTCGCCGCCTATGGCGCCGCCGCCAAGGGCAATACCCTGCTCAACGTCTGCGGCATCACGACCGATCTCGTCGAATATGCGGTCGACGCCAATACGGCCAAGCAGGGCCGGTTCATGCCGGGCAGCCGCCTGCCGATCCTGCTGCCCGAGCGCATTTTCGAGACGCGGCCCGACTATGTCCTGATTCTGCCGTGGAACATTCTCGACGAGGTCGTCGCGATCAATCGCGGGATCGCCGAATGGGGCGGACGCTTCGTCGTCGCAGTGCCGGAACTCACGGTTTTCGGATGAAATTCCTGCCCACCGCCATCGACGGCGCCTTCATCGTGGAGGTCGAGCCGTGGGTGGATGAAAGGGGCCTTTTCGCGCGCACCTTCTGCGCGGAAACCTTCGCGGCCCAGGGGCTGGTGTCGTCCTATCCGCAATGCAGCGTCTCGGTGAACAACAGCCGCGGCACCCTGCGCGGCATGCATTACCAGATCGCCCCGCAGGCCGAGGCCAAGCTCGTGCGCGCCACGCGCGGCTCGGTGTTCGACGTCGCCGTCGACCTGCGGCCAGATTCTCCGTCCTACCTGCAATGGGCCTCGGTCGAGCTGAGCGCGGAAAGGCGCAACGCCTTCGCCATTCCGGAGGGATGCGCGCACGGTTTCCTGACCCTAGAACATGGTTGCGAACTTATTTACCATTTGTCGTCCAACTACGCCCCGGACCTCGCCCGCGGGGTTCGGTGGGACGATCCGCTGTTCGCCATCGACTGGCCTTTTGCGCCGGTGGTGATCGGAGAGCGCGATGCGACCTATCCGTCCTATGTCAGGAGATAGTCCGGTGAAGCTCAGCATCTGCATTCCGACCTACAACCGCGAGGCCTATCTCCGGAACGCTCTGGAATATTGCGAAGGCTTTGCCTTCAGCTTCCCCTACGAGATCGTCATCTCGGACAACGCCTCGACCGACGGCACCGAAAGCATGGTCGCGGGGTTCATCGAGCGCGGCCTGCCAATCCGCTATTTCCGACGGGCGGTGAACGGCGGCGCCACGCCCAACCAGATCAACGCCTTCCAGCACGCCTTGGGCGAATATACGATCTACCTCGCCGACGACGATCTGCTGATCGCGCCCGAGGTGGAGAACGTGGTCCGTTATCTCGACGAGAACCCCGACGTCGTCGCGGCGCATGCCCCCTGGACGATCTACGACGAGGTGCAGGACCTCGACCTGTCGCAGTTCTACGCCGTGGCCGCCGACCGCAAGTTCGAACGCCGGGACTTCTTCGAGATGTTCTGCTTCCTGTTCGAAGGGCACATCTTCCCCGAGATCGCCATCGTCCGCTCGTCGGCGATGCGCTCGGCCTGGGTGCCGCGCGAGCTCTGCTTCTACGCCTTCTCGCATCTCGCCCATTTCCTCGACATGGGCGCGGTCACCTTCCTCAAGACGCCGTTCTACCGCTCGGTGGCGGTTTCCAAGATCGCCCCGTCGCGGCAGCAAGCGGGCTTCGACGACGTCGTGACCTCGTGGGACCGCTATCGCGGCGGGCTCGAATACTTCCTGCATATCGGCGCCAAGCGCGGCGTCATCGACATGTCGGACGAATCGCGCATCGCCTACGATCAGATGTGCCGACACTTCATGATGGTCCGCATGGGCGTCGCCATCCGGTTCTGGTTCGCGCGCAAGGACTACATCAAGGCCTACGAGCTCTGCGCGCGAATGATCTTCGCGGGCCACGGCGACAACGTCGAGGTCACCAAGGTCGCCGACACCCTGCCCGCGATGGTCGGGCTCCAGACCCTGGCCGGCAAGGTCGGCGCGATGACGGGCATCGAGCGCCTGATCCTCGACGGCATGACCGACCCCGAAATGGTGGCCGAACTCCTCCAGGATCTCGGCGTACCCACCGAAGTCGCGATCGTCGCCGAAGAGCCCGAAGGCCTGTCCGCCGAAGCCCTGATCGAAGGTTCGATCGTCTTCGTCAGCGAGGAAGCCCGGCGCGAGCACTATCTGGCCAAGGGCTACCGTCCGACCGTGATCTTCTCCGATCTCGACCTGACTCAACACGTCCTGCTCTGAGCGCGGCCACGAAAGCGATTCTCGGTGACCGACCGGATTTTCTACACCAAGCCGTCCATCACCGCGCTGGAACGAGACTATGCCGCCGACGCCGCCGCCAACGGCTGGGGCGCGCAATGCTATGACTACATCATCCGCTTCGAGCGCGAGTTCGGCGCCTGGCTTGGCAGTGACCATGCCATAGCGACGTCGAGCTGCACCGGCGCGCTGCACATGGGCCTGGCGGCGCTGGGCATCGGGCCGGGCGACGAGGTCGTGCTCGCCGATACCAACTGGGTCGCCACGGTCGCGCCCGTCGTCCATCTGGGTGCGACGCCGGTCTTCGTCGACATCGACCCGGCAAGCTGGTGCATCGATCCGCAGGCGGCGGAACGGGCGATCACGCCGCGGACGCGGGCGATCATCGCCACGCACGTCTACGGCAATCTCGCGGACATGGACGCGCTGCTGGCGCTGGGCGACCAGGCCGGCATTCCCATCGTCGAGGACGGCGCCGAAGCCATCGGCTCGGCCTGGCACGGCGGGCGGCGGGCCGGCTCTATGGGGCGGTTCGGCACCTTCTCGTTCCACGGCACCAAGACGCTGACGACGGGCGAAGGCGGCATGTTCGTGACCAGCGACGCCGAGCTCTACGAACGCGTGCTGACGCTGTCGAACCACGGTCGTGCGCGTGGACAGGTCAAGCAGTTCTGGCCCGACATGGTCGGCTTCAAATACAAGATGTCCAACGTGCAGGCGGCGATGGGCTGCGCGCAGCTCGAGCGGATCGAGGATCTGGTGGCGCGCAAACGCGCGATCTTCGCGCGCTACCGCGCGGAACTCTGCGGTCTGCCCGGCGTGTCGATGAACCCGGAACCCGCAGGGACGGTCAACGGCGCGTGGATGCCGACGGTCGTCTTCTCGCAGGAGAGCGGCGTCACGCGCGAGGACATGCAGCAGGCCTTCGCCGAGGCGAACGTCGACGCGCGCGTGTTCTTCCATCCGCTGTCCGAACTGCCGATGTTCGAAGCGCGGCGCGAGAACCGCCACGCCTGGGACATTCCCCGCCGGGCGATCAATCTGCCCAGCTATCACGACATGACGGACGAGGATATTGCGCGGGTCTGCGCAGTCGTCGCGGCGCTCGCCCGATGACGGAGAGAGGCAAGGACAGCCCCATGCAAGCCTTTGAAGACGAAGTTCGCGACAACATCGAAGGCCTGGGCCGCGACGCGGCATTCCAGCGCCAGTCGCTCGACTGGAATCTGGCCTCGGCGCGGCACCGGTATACTTACAATTTCCGCGCGCTGGGGCGGCCGATCATCCAGTTCCCGCAGGACATGATCGCCTTTCAGGAAATCATCTGGGAGACCAGGCCCGACCTGATCGTCGAGACGGGTATCGCCCATGGCGGCTCGCTGATCGCCAATGCCGCTACCCTGGCGCTACTCGACTATGCCGATGCCTTCGAGGCGGGCGAGGTCGTCGATCCGCGCGCGCCGAAGCGTAAGGTGCTGGGTCTCGACATCGACATCCGGCAACACAATCGCGCGGCGATCGAAGCCCATCCGATGGCGCCGCGCGTGCACATGCTCCAGGGTTCGAGCATCGACACGGACATCGCCGAGCAGGTCCGCGCCTTTGCCGGCGACTATGCGCGGATCATGGTCTGCCTCGATTCCAACCACACCCACGACCACGTGCTGCGCGAACTCGAGCTCTATGCGCCGCTGGTGACGGCGGGCTGCTATTGCGTGGTCAGCGACACGATCGTCGAAGACGCGCCCGAGCATCTCTCGGCCGACCGGCCCTGGGGCAAGGGCAACAATCCCAAGACCGCGGTCCATGCCTTCCTGGCAGGCCGCGATGATTTCGTCATCGACAGGGCCATCGAGCACAAGCTGCAGATCACCGTATCGCCCGACGGTTTCCTCAAACGCATCGGGTCATGACGATAGCGGCAGGCCATCATGGGTGATCCGTTCGCGGACATGGCGGCCGCCTATGGCGACCGCCCGCTGTTCCGGACGGACGATGGCGCGGCGATCGCGGTCGCCGCGCTCGCCGATCTGGCGGAGCGGCCTGCGATCAGGGCGTGCCAGCGCCGCCTCGTGATGTGCCTGTGCGACAACGATCCCGGCGGTGCGCTCGGTTACCTCGCGCTCATGCAGGTCGGCGCAGTGCCGATGATGGTGGCGACGGGCCTGCCCGAGGAACCGTTGCGCGCGCTGATCGAGCGGTACGGACCGGCCTTCGTCTGGCTGCCGGAAGCGCGCGTTCCAGCCGTGGCCGATGCCGAGATCGTGTTGTCGGAGCGGGGCTATTGCCTGCTGGCCAGGCGGCCCGCGGCCTGCGCCCCCCTGCACGAGACGCTGGCGCTGCTGCTGGGCACGTCGGGCAGCACCGGCAGCCCGCGCTTCGTGCGGCTGTCGCGCGACAATGTCCTGAGCAATGCCCAAGCGATCCGCAGCTATCTCGACATCGGCGCCGACGATGTCCCGGTGACGAGCCTGCCGCTGGCCTATTCCTATGGCTTGTCGGTGCTGCATAGCCACGTGCTCGCGGGCAGCACGATCGCGCTGACGAACAAGACGCTGTTCGATCGCGGCTTCTGGGACTTCATGCGCGATGCCCGGATTACGAGCTTCGCCGGCGTGCCCTATCACTACGAAATGCTCGCCAAGCTGCGCTTCGGAAAGATGGACCTGCCCGACCTGCGCGTCATGACGCAGGCCGGGGGGCGGATGGAACCGGCGCTGGTGGAGGATTTCGCCGCGCTGTGCCGCGACACGAACCGGCGACTCTTCGTCATGTACGGGCAGACCGAAGCGACCGCGCGCATGGCCTATCTGCCGCCGGAGAACGTCGCGGTGAAGGCGGGGAGCATTGGCCAGGCCATACCGGGTGGCGAGATGTGGCTCGAAGACGAGCACGGCGATCGCATCGCCCGCCCCGACGGCGTGGGTCAGATCGTCTATCGCGGACCGAACGTGGCCTTGGGCTATGCCGAAGGCCATGCCGACCTGGCTCGCGGCGACGACTGGGGCGGCGTGCTGCACACGGGCGACCTCGCCAAGCGCGATGCCGAGGGCGATTTCACGATCGTCGGCCGCCTGAAACGCTTCCTCAAGCTGTTCGGCAACCGGGTCAATCTGGAGGATGTCGAAGCCGGCTTGCAGGCGGCCGGCCATCAGGCCGTCTGTGCCGGGCGCGACGATCATCTCGACGTCTATCTCGCCGAAGCGACGCCCGACGGGGCAAGGCAGGTGAAGAAGCACCTCGTCTCGCACCTGAAGCTCACCCCCAACGCGATCAGCGTCCTGGCGATCGATGCGGTTCCGCGCAATGCAGCGGGCAAGATCCTATATGGCGAGCTGAACGGGTTGGAGAGGAGGACGCTGGCATGACGGGGCTCGATCCGGCCTTCTGGCTCGACCAGTCACCCTTCGCCATGCCCGCCGGTGCGAAGGCCGCGGCGCTGACCCATGCCATGGACGCCTTGACCCGATGGCACCGGCAGCACTGCCCCGCCTATGCGCGCATTCTCGACGTGGCCACCGATGCGGACCGGCCGATCGCGACGCTGGCGGACGTGCCGTTCATCCCGGTTCGCCTGTTCAAGGAAATGGACCTGCGCAGCGTGCCCGAGGAACAGGTGTTCAAGACCATGACCTCGTCGGGCACCAGCGGCCAGCAGGTGTCGAAGATCTTCCTCGATCGCGAGACTGCTGCGCTACAGACCAAGATCCTGTCGCGTCTCATGGGCGAGGTGATCGGCCGCAAGCGCCTGCCGATGCTGGTCATCGATTCCGCCAGCGTGCTCAAGGACCGCAACGCCTTCTCGGCGCGCGGCGCGGGCATTCTCGGTTTCTCGATGTTCGGCCAGAACGTGACCTATGCGCTCGACGCCGAAATGAACCTCGACCTGCCGGCGATCGACGCCTTTCTCGAGCGGCATGCCGGCCAGCCGGTCTTCCTGTTCGGCTTCACCTTCATGATCTGGCAGCATTTCTACAAGCCGCTCCAGGCTCTGGGACGTCGGCTGACCATCGACCAGGGCGTGCTGCTGCATGGCGGGGGCTGGAAGAAATTGCAGGACGAGGCGGTCTCCAGCCGGGATTTCCACGCGGCCTTGCGCGAGCGCGCCGGGATCGACCGGGTGGTGAACTATTACGGCATGGTCGAGCAGACGGGGTCGATCTTTCTCGAATGCGACCGGGGCTTTCTCCATGCGCCCGCCTATGCCGAGGTCATCATCCGCGACGTCGCCGACTTCAGCGCCCTGCCGCCGGGGCAGACGGGTCTGGTCGAAGTGCTCTCGATGATCCCCCGCTCCTATCCCGGGCATGCCCTGCTGACCGAGGACCTCGGCCGGATCGAAGGGCTCGACGGCTGCGCCTGCGGGCGGCGTGGCACCCATTTCACCATCGCCGGACGCGTGGCCAAGGCCGAAGTCCGCGGCTGCAGCGACACCTATGAACCTGCTGCCTGACCTGCCCTTGACGATCCGCGTCGGCGGGCCGCTGGACGCCTTGGAACGGCGGCCGCTGCGGCCCTATGCCGAGCCGGTGCTCTCGTTCCTCTCGGCGCTGTCGAAAGCCCTGCTCGGCCGCGCGGAGGTCCGCGACCATCCCGACATCGCGGCCTTCGCCTTCTGGTGCCGCCCGGCCAATCTCTCGCGGCTGTCGGCAGAGCTCGACCGGCGTCATGCGCGGATCGGGCGCGGGCTGGTCCTGCATGTCGCGCCCAGCAACGTGCCGGTGAATTTTGCCTACTCCTTCGCTTTCGGCCTGCTCGCAGGCAATGCGAACATCGTGCGCATTCCCGATGGCTTTGCTCAAGTGGAGATCATCTGCGACGCCATTGCCGCCCTGTTCGCCATGCCGGACCATGCGCGGGTGGCGGCGATGAACCGACTGGTGCGCTATCCGCGCGACGACGCGATCACCACCGCGCTTTCGGCCGAATGCCAGGCGCGAATGATCTGGGGCGGCGACGCGACCGTGGCGCATCTGAAACAACTGCCCGCGCCTCCGCGCTGCGTCGACGTCGCCTTCGCCGATCGCTATTCGCTGTGCCTGCTGGGCGCCGAGGCGGTCCTTGCGGCGAGCGAAGAGGCGCTGGCGGACCTTGCCCGCGGCTTCTTCAACGACAGCTACCTGTTCGATCAGAACGGCTGTTCGTCACCGCACCTCGTCCTGTGGCAGGGGTCGGCGGAGGCATCTGCGGCGGCGCAGCGACGCTTCTGGCCGGCGCTCGAACCCTTGGTGCGCGACCGTTACCCGCTGACCGACGCGCGGGCCGTCGACAAGTTCGCGCACCTGTGCCGGACGGCCGGCACGGTCGAAGCGGTGCGCGGCGCCGTTCGCCACGACAACCTGATCTACCGCATCGCCCTGGATGCGATGCCGGTCGATATCGAGCGGCATCGCGGCCAGAGCGGCACCTTCTTCGAACATGTGGCGGACGGCCTCGAGGGTTTGGCGCATATCGTCACCGAGCGCTATCAGACCGTCACCTGCTTCGGGCTGGACCGACAGGCGGTGGTGGATTTCGTCGTCGAGCGGGGTCTGCTCGGGATCGACCGGGTGGTTCCGGTGGGCAAGGCGCTCGACATGGGCGTCGTCTGGGACGGTTACATGCTGGTCGAAGAACTCTCGCGGATCGTGCATAGCGGCTGAGATTTGCGACATGCGAACGTGCAAGGAAGGCAGGAAATGAGCAGCGCCGAGAAATATGATGCAGCCTTCGTCGAGACCTTCATGCTGGAGCCGAAGGATCTGGCGGCGCTCAAGTATCAGGAGGTCGAATCCTGGGACAGCGTCGGGCACATGGCGCTGATGGCGGCGCTCGAAGAGGCCTTCGGCATCGAACTCGACATCGACGACATCATCGAGTTCTCGAGCTACGAGGCCGGCAAGGCGATCCTCGCCAAATACGACGTGCAGGTCGAGCCCGTCGGATGAGCGAAGCACCGGCCGCGGCGACGCTCGACATCAACGCGATCATCCGGCACCAGCGCAACCGCTTTCCGGTGTTGCTGATCGACCGCGTGACCGCCTTCGATCCGGGCAAGAGCGCCACGGCCATCAAGTGCTACACCTACAACGAGTGGTTCTTTCCCGGGCATTTCGAGGACGATCCGAACGTGCCGGGCTTCGTCCAGATCGAATCGCTGGCGCAGACCTTCATCATGACCTTCCTCTGCATGGACGAATATCAGGGCATGAAGACGAGCTTCGTCTCGATCGACAAGGTGAAGTTCAAGCGCAAGATCGTGCCCGGCGACGTGCTGACCATCGAGGCGACCTTGCGATCGTTCAAGCGCGGCATCGCGATGGGATCGGTGCGCAGCGCGGTCGATGGCGAGCCGGCCTGCAGCGGCGATTTCGTCGTCGCGGTCCCCGCGATCCTGGACCGCTTCAAACCCCGGACGTAAGGCGATAGACGAGCGTCATGAGAGTTGCCGACTACATCATGCAGCGCCTGGCGCAGGCGGGGATCGGGTCGGTATTCCTGGTCACGGGGCGCGGCGCGCTGTTCCTGACCGATGCCCTGGCCAAGCATCCCGAGCTCCAGCCGGTGTCGGTCCATCACGAGCAATCGGCCGCCTTCGCCGCCGTCGGCTATGCCTGCCGGACCGGCAGCCTCGGCGCCTGCCTGGTGTCGACCGGCTGCGCCTCGACCAATACGATTACCGGCGTGCTGTCGGCCTGGCAGGACGGCATTTCCTGCATCTTCATCTCCGGGCAGAACGTGCTGCGCGAAACGACCCGGTTCACCGGCATCCCGCTGCGCACCTATGGCCAGCAGGAAGCGGACATCGTCGCGCTGGTCGAGCCTATCACCAAATATGCGCGGATGATCACTTCGGCCGACGAGATCGTCGAGGCGCTGGAGACGGCGTTGCATCTGGCCAGTTCCGGGCGGAAGGGGCCGGTCTGGATCGACGTGCCGCTCGACCTGCAGAGCGCGCAGATCGATGTGGAAGCGCTTCCCGCACCGCGGTTCGACGACGAAGAGCATCGGCCGCAGCCCGATGCCGCGGCGGTCCGGCAGGTCGTCGATGCGCTGACGGAAGCCGAGCGTCCCGTCATCCTGATCGGCAGCGGCGTGCGTTCGAGCGGGGCCGAGGCCGCGCTGCGCGGCTTTGCCGAGGACTGGAACATCCCCGTCACCTATGCGCCGTCGGCGCCCGACAGCTATGGCAGCGCCCATGCCCTCTCGCTGGGCTCGGTCGGTGCGCAGGGCTGTTCGCGCGCGGGCAATTTCGCCGTGCAGAACGCCGACCTCGTGCTCGTGCTCGGATGCCGGCTGACCTCGCTCGTCACCGGCCCGGATTTCTGCAAGTTTGCGCGCGACGCCAGGACGATCGTTGTCGACATCGATCCCGTGGAGCACAGCAAGGAAGGCATCCGGATCGACCAGTTCATCCCTGCCGACATCGCGCGCTTCCTGGCCGCGATCGGAGAGGAGCCGCCGCGGCGGACCGATGCGGCATGGGTGGACAAATGCCTGCACTGGAAGAGGCTGTTCGCGGGCGTCGAGCCGGCGTTCCGCGATGCCGAGCGGGTCGATCTCTACGAACTGGCCGAAGCCCTCTCCGACCTGCTGCCGGCCTCGGCGACGCTCGTCGTCGATTCGGGCCTCAACGACGTCATCCTGCCGGGCAACGTGCGCTTCGCCGAGGGCCAGGCCTGCATTCACCCGGCGATGCAGGGGGCGATGGGCTTTGCCCTGCCCGCGGCGATCGGCGCCTGCATGGCGGACAAAGGCCCCGTGGTGACGGTGATCGGCGACGGCTCGATCATGATGAACCTGCAGGAACTGGAGACGGTCCGCTATCGCGGCCTCCCGCTCAAGATCGTGGTCATCAACAACAACGTCTATTCGATCATCCGGCGGCGGCAGCAGGAACTGTTCCGCAAGCGCGTGATCGGCACCGACCCGGCAAATGGCGTGAGTTGCCCCGAATTTTCGAAAGTCGCCGCCTGTTTCGGCCTCGACTATATGGCGATAGAGACGACGGCGGACCTGCGCGCCGGCCTGGCCGACCTGTTCGCGCGGAGCGGGCCGGTGCTCTGCGAGATTCATGGCCGCGAGGATCAGGGCTATATCGAACTCTGGCACACGCGCAGCGCCGTCGACCGCCGCTTCGTCCGCCGTCCGCTCGAGGATCAGGCGCCGTTCCTCGACCGCGATCTGTTCCTGTCGGAAATGATCGTCGACCCCATCGATCAATAGGCCGATCGACCAGTAACGAGAACGCCATGTCACAGGTAAGACTTCCGAACGGGCGCGTGGTCGGCGACTATCTCGCCCCTTATTTCGTCGCCGAACTCAACACGAGCCACTTCGGCAATGTCGATGTGGCGCGGTCGATGATCGATCAGGCGAAAGCGGCGGGCTGCGACTGCGTCAAGTTCCAGTCGTGGAGCGCGGAATCGCTCTATTCGGACAACCACTACCGGCAGAACCCGATCGCCAAACGCATGGTCACCAAGTTCGCGCTCGACGATGCCGAACTGGCCGAACTCGCGGCCCATTGCCGGGCGGTGGCAATCGATTTCGCCTCGACCCCCTATTCGCACGCGGAAGCGGAGTTCCTGGTCGAGACCTGCGGCGTACCTTTCATCAAGATCGCCTCGATGGAACTGAACAACCTGCCCTTTCTCGCCCACCTGGCGGGGCTGGGCGTGCCGCTGGTGCTGTCGACCGGCATGGGCACGCTCGACGAGATCACGCGCGCGGTGTCCACGATCACGGCGGCGGGCAACGACGAGATCGTCATCCTGCACTGTACCTCGGTCTATCCGTCGCCGCCCGAGACGATCCGCCTGCGCAACGTCGAAGGGCTGCGCAGCGCGTTCCCCCGCCATCCCATCGGCTATTCCGATCACAGCCTTGGCAGCGAGATTCCGGCGGCAGCCGTGGCTCTGGGCGCCTGTCTGATCGAGAAGCATTTCACGCTCGACAGGAGCAAGATCGGCATGGACAACCAGATGGCGACCGAACCCGACGGCATGGCGCGGATGATCGCGGCCTGCCGCAAGGTCCATGCGGCGCTGGGCGGAACCGAGCGTCTGCTGACCGACGTGGAACTGGCGCAGATCCCCAAGATGCGGCGCAGCGTTGTCACGGCGCGCGCCCTCAAAGCCGGTGAAGTCCTGGCCTCCGGCGATCTGGAGGCCAAACGCCCCGGCGACGGCATCCCCCCGACCGAAATGGACGCGCTGATCGGTCGGACCCTGGCGCGCGACGTGGAGGCCGGCGCCCTGCTGGCGCGCGACGATGTCGCCTGAGCCCGCGAACCGGATCGAGATGCTCGTCCGCGACGTGATCGCGGGGCGCGAGACGATCGTGATCGACCTCAACGACGATGACGGCACCGCGATCGGCCGGCTGGTACCGCTGACCGAAGCGCATCTGGCCAACGACGAAGTGATCGGCAAGCTCACCGACTGGCGCAACGCCAGCATGGGCTCCTTCCTCACCCAGTTCACCGCCACACCAGAACGCACGCGCAGCTGGCTGCGAAACGCGGTCTTCGCCTCAACTTCGCAGATGATGTTTCTGATCTATGCCGACGACGTGCTCATCGGTCATTTCGGCTTCAAGGACCTGACCCACGAGACCGTGCTGCTCGACAACGCGATGCGCGGCGAGCGCGGCGGACATCCCAAGCTGTTGCAGATCGCCGGCCGCGCGCTGATCGACTGGCTGTTCGCGACCGCCGGCGTCAGGACGGTGACGGGCTACGTCCTGTCCACCAACCCCGCCGCGATCATGCTGAACCGTGCGATCGGCTTCGACCGATGGGAGAAATTGTCGGTGCGTCGTGAAGAGGCCGACGGCGAGGTGCGCCTGATCGTGGGGGAGCCGGGAGATGTGAGCCCGGATGGAAGCTATTGTTACAAACTGCAAAAGGACGCGCCCTGAGCCGACGAGCTTGGAGTGTCGAGCTGGTCGCAGGGCAAGATCCCATGGAGACGAGATCACTCACATAGTCACAGATAATCGGCCCCAGATAACGGCACGCCTGGACCACCGACTGCTCAATCGTGTCAAGACTGCGATGTTTACAGTGATCTCATCGTCCGAGGACATCACGATTTGATTGAGCGTTTAGATCGAGCCCGAGGTTGCAAATCGCGATGGCCGGTAACCGACCCTACATGATCGATCAGTGCCCGCAGTAGCGCCTGGGTCTCCTCGTATGTGAAGCCGTCGTCATCTGGCCTCAGGCCATGCGCTAGCGAGAGGCAGTTCCACTTACTGTAGGGTGTGAGTACTTGAACCAGCCGTACTGTCTCTGGGCAATCGAGCCCTAGTCCGGTCGCCTGTGCGAAATCCAGCGATCTGGCAACATGGAGGCCGATGTGGCGAGCGCACCAGGCGTCAGGAAATCCAACGTCCATCAGATGCGAAGACAGGACAAGCTGAGCGACGATACCGGCGCCATAGAGATAGTCTGGCCAGTCACCAGGCCCGCCATGGGCAAGGGGCAGCATGAATTCGTTTGCGCGCAAATAGCGCGCTCGGCTCAGTCTCCGCCCTTCACGAGTTCGCAAGAGTTGAATTGGGTCGGCCTCGTAAGTCGCCCACGCCCCAGTCCGCGTGGTGTCAAGGAACACCGCGACAGGCGCTATCGATCCCAAAACGGCTTGAGTCACCGTAGCACGGGGCGCGGGGCGCTGCGATGTAGCAGGGCTAAGGTTGTCCATAGAACCTCCGGTCCGCATCGTAGCGATTACGCGGAAGGCGAGACGGATGCGGAATGAAGTCCCGAACTCCCGCACGCTGGGCGCGGGAGCCGCCGGAGCTGGTAACATGCTTGTGACATGCGTCGCCGCCTTTAACCCGAAGGTCTGGACATGCACGACGACACCCCGGAAACCGAGGTTTCCGAGCTGCTTCACAAGCGGGATTACCAGTCCCGGCGCTGCCGTTTGCACAGCGCAGCGGCACTTTAACAGAACCGATTCCTCGCGCCAAGACCGGGAAATCAATGGGTACATGACCTGAGGCAATATTGCCCCACGTCGCATTGCTCTTGTTGTGTCAGATTTTGGAGGACTGCTACCTTCAACCACAGCACAGCCTGCTTTTCCTTCCAGAGGTCGCCGTGATCGCGCCACGCCCACCGGACGCGGACATGATTAATTTTGCCGGAGCAGTGCGCTATATCACCTGAACCGATAGCGGCTTGTCCAGTGGGTCACAGGCGTGATTGTGCCGGAAGGTCTCTCCGCAAATGCTTGCCAACGTAAGTTGCTCAGCGAGCGGGGCACAAACTCGCAACAGGCTAAGCAGTCGGGGTCGTGCTGCAAAACCCACGGACGCGTCCCGTCTCGACAAAGCTGCGCGCGACTAGCGTTCCTGGCACCGGCCAGACGCGTGGCGTTGTCAATCACAGCCTTGCGGGGCGTCGCATCTGACAACGGCCTGCCGCCTATAACGGGGTGTAGCCAGAGGCAATTACGGAAACGTTAACCATAATCCGGTATGGCCCGCCCATGCCTGACGTATACCTCTACAACGGCGAGTCGATCGCTGACATCTCTTTCACCAACGCCCGGTTCTTCGGAACGGCCGGCAATGAAAGCATCGGCCTCACGGCCGGCGCCAGCGGCGCCCTCTTCGACCAGAATATCGAGAAGGTCAGTTTCACGGCGCTTTCGACCGCCTACACGTACCAGCAGCAGGGCAATCAGCTCGTCGTCTTCAACGGCGCCAGCAAGGTCGCCACGATCGCCGTCCAGGGCGATGCCGACGGCACGCAGGTGCAGTTCGCCGACAAGCTAGCTTCGGTCAAGGTCTCTGCCGCGGGCATGACCATTGGCGACGTCAAGATCTCGTCGACCGCGCCCAGCCCCATCACTGCCGGCAGTGGCACGAGCACGGGCCCCTCGCCCGCGCCATCGGCGCAGGAGCAGCTCTACCTCGAACTGCTGAACGACACGCGACTCAATCCGATGCTCGACGCCTCGCGTTATCTTTCGTCCTACACGCCGCTGACGGCCAAGGACGCGCAGATTCAAAACGCGATCGACTATTTCGCCGTCGTGGGCGCCGATCTCCAGGCCGCCTATCAGGCCCTCACGCCGGTGGCGCCACTGGCCTGGAACAGCAGCCTCGCCGCTGCGGCGCAGAAGCACAACGCCGCGCTCATCGCAGCCGACGAGCAATCCCACCAGGTTGCCGGTGAACTGAGCCTGGGCGACCGCCTCAAGGCCGAGGGTTACAACTTCACGCGCGCCGGCGAGAACGTCTATTCCTATGCGCAGAGCGTCATTCACGGCCATGCCGGCTTCATGATTGACTGGGGCGAAGGCCCGAGCGGCATGCAGTCGCCGGCCGGCCATCGCAACAACATCATGTCGGCCAACCTGACCGAAGTCGGCATCGCGGTCACGGCCGAGACCAATGCCGCCACCAAAGTCGGTCCGTGGGTTGTCACGCAGGATTTGGGTGGCCGCACGGGCAAGGTCTTCGTCACCGGCGTCGCCTACAACGACACGAATGGCGACAAGTTCTATTCGGTCGGCGAAGGCCGCGGCGATCTGACCGTCCAGGTCGGAACGACGTCGGTATCGACCTATGCCAGCGGCGGCTACACGCTCGACGTCGGCAGTGGTACGAAGTCCATCGCCATCTCGGGCGGCGGCCTTTCGGGCACCGTAACCGTCGGCGCCACAATCACCGAGAACCTCAAACTCGACATCGTCGGTGGGACCACGCTGCTGACTTCGGGGTCGATCTCAGTCCTCGGATCGGTTTCCACCATCCGCGGCCTCGGCACGAAGGGCCTCTCGATCACGGCCGGTGCCGGCAACCAGACGCTGGAAGGGACGAGCGGCGACGATACGCTGAACGGCGGCGACGGTGAGGACATCTTCATCGGCGGCGCCGGCAACGACACGATCATCGGCGGCGCCGGGCAGGACGTGGCAACTTACACGCTCGCTCGCGCGGCCTATACGGTCGCGAGCAGCAATACCGGTGCTGCAATCACCCACGCATCGAGCGGGACCGATCAGCTATCGGGAATCGAGCTTATCCGCTTTGCGGACGGCGATTATGTCTGGAATGCCGCAACGGGTACGCTCAGCCTTCAGACGTTCGGCTGAGGCCGTGCCGCGGTCGCGGTCGCGGAAACACGAAATCCGCTTCCGATCATTGCCTTTTCGGCCGAACGAAAACTTGATCAGGGCTTTAACAAAAATTACCGATGTATGGGGAAATGCTTTGTGTTTCCCCAACTTTTATCTTGCGGATTTGGTCGCTATTTCTGCGCAAGAAAATTGGCCTGACCACCAAGATTTCGCGAGGATCGCGTTAGGCAAACCGTGCGTGGCCGAGCGTTAATCCGGGTGACGCATGGCAAATTGGCGAGACAAGCGCCGGAAAACGCGTCCGTTAGAGCGGTCGCAGTAGAATATCGCGTGGTCCAGCGCGCGCGGAACTGTTCGCGCGTACCGATCGCTGCGCTTCCTCTACGCGTTGCGCGGCAAGGACTCTGCGGTCATGATGGCCCGACGACGGGTGCTGACGGCGCCTTCATTCCATCTAGTTGCCCGCATAAATCTCACGTTCAGCCAACCTGCAACAAAGGCGCGCCCAAGAGAGCCGTGGTTGCGTCGGCACGTTCCCCGTTCACGAACGTTGACGAACGACGGTATTGGTACCTAATGACCTCTCGATCAGGGGTGTTCGACAGGAGCAAATGATTGCCAAAGGCTGTAATTCTGGCCGGAGGCCTAGGCACGAGGCTGGGTGAGGAAACCTCACTCAGGCCCAAGCCTATGGTCGAGATCGGTGGGATGCCGATCATTTGGCACATCATGAAAATTTATTCCGCTCATGGCGTGAACGACTTTGTGATCTGCCTTGGCTACAAAGGCTACATGATCAAGGAGTTCTTCGCGAACTACTTCCTTCATGCCGCCGACGTAACCATCGACCTCGTGCAGAACAGCATGGAGGTTCATGAAAAGCGGTCCGAGCCGTGGAAAATCACCTTGGTGGAAACCGGCGCGGAGACGCAGACCGGCGGCCGCCTCAAGGCCGTGCGCCGCTTCCTGGATGAGGACGAACCATTCTTCTTCACCTATGGTGACGGAGTCTCATCGGTCGATGTGACCGCGCAACTCGCCTTCCACAAGGCGCATGGCCAAAGAGCGACGATCACCGCAGTCGCCCCTCCGGGTCGCTTCGGTGCGCTCGAATTCGACGGCGACAAGGTAACCAGTTTCCGTGAAAAGCCCGCCGGCGACGGCGGCCTGATCAATGGCGGCTTCTTCGTGCTCGACCCCTCGGTGATCGACCTTATCGAGACACCCGAGACGATATGGGAGAAAGAGCCGATGGAGCATCTCGCCGCTTCGGGCGAGATGGTAGCCTTCCGGCACGAAGGCTTTTGGCAGCCGATGGACACGCTGCGCGACAAGCAGAACCTCGAGCAGCTCTGGCAGGACGGGGCGCCGTGGAAGATCTGGTGACCCCCCTGACTGTCGACGAAGCCTTCTGGCGCGGTCGCCGGGTCTTCCTGACCGGGCACACCGGCTTCAAGGGTGCCTGGCTGGCACTCTGGCTAACGCGCATGGGCGCCGACGTAACCGGCTTCTCACTGCCCGCCGAGAGTCCGAGCCTGTTCGACCAAGCGCGCGTGGCCGAATTGGTCACCCATGTCGAAGGCGATATCCGCGATCTCGCGGCGGTCGAGGCGGCGATGCAAGCGGCACAGCCCGAGGTTGTCCTCCACCTCGCCGCGCAGCCGCTCGTGCGGCTGTCCTACAGCACGCCGGTGGAAACTTTCGCGACCAATGTCCAAGGCACGGTTCACGTGCTCGACGCCTGCCGCCGGATCGCCGGGCTCAAGGCTATCGTCGCGATCACCAGCGACAAGTGCTACGAGAACCGCGAGACCAACCGCCCCTACCGCGAAGACGACGCCATGGGCGGGCACGACCCCTACAGCGCGAGCAAGGGCGCGACCGAACTGGTCGTCTCGACCTATCGGCGCAGCTTCTTCTCCGATGGCGCTACCAAGGTTGCCTCGGTTCGTGCAGGCAATGTTATCGGCGGCGGTGATTGGGCGACCGACCGGCTGATCCCAGACCTGGTCCGCGCGATGATTGCCGGCGAAAAGCCCCTGATCCGCTCGCCCGATTCGATCCGGCCCTGGCAGCACGTGCTCGAGGCACTGGGCGGCTATCTGATGATCGCAGAGCACCTGTTCCACGGCCGGGAATGGGCCGCGACCGGCTGGAACTTCGGCCCGGCCGAGGCCGATGCACGGCCGGTGCGCTGGATCGCCCAGCACATGACCCAGGCCTGGGGCGCTCCTGGCTGGGACCAGCCCGACGGCCCCCAGCCGCACGAGGCCAAGCTGCTCAAGCTCGACTGCACAAAGGCCCACGCCGAACTCGGCTGGCGCCCCGCCTATACCCTCGACACGGCGCTGACGCGCATCGTTGAATGGCATCGCCACGTCGCCGATGGCGGCGATGCCCGGGCCATTTCGCTGGCCCAGCTCGACGATTACCGCGACCGTTTCCGCCGCGCGCTCTCCCAGAAAGGGGCTGCATGACCGCCGATACTCCGATGTTCGATCCGTCCGGCCTGGATGAAGCGCAGCTGCGCGCACTCATCCTGGACATGACGGGCGAATATGCCCGCCGCTTCCATGCGCCCAAGCCCTTCGTTCCGGGCCAGAGCCCGGTGCAGGTCTCGGGCAAGGTCTACGACGAGACCGACATGCGGATGCTCGTCGATTCCTCGCTCGACTTTTGGCTGACCACAGGCCGCTTCAACGAGCAGTTCGAAGCCAAGCTCGCCGAACGCATGGGCGTGCGCTTTGCGCTGACCACCAATTCGGGCTCCTCTGCGAACCTGCTCGCGCTCTCGTCGCTAACCTCGACACGCTATGTCCGCGACAAGGCGCTCAAGCCGGGCGACGAGGTCATTACCGTGGCGACGGGCTTCCCGACCACGGTCAATCCCTCGCTGCAGTACGGGCTGGTGCCGGTTTTCGTCGACGTCGACATCCCGACCTACAACATCAAGCCCGAGATGATCGAGGCCGCGATCACCGACAAGACGCGCGCTATCATGGTCGCGCACACGCTCGGCAATCCCTTCGACCTCGGCGAGGTCATGCGCGTCGCCAAGAAGTACGACCTGCTCGTGGTCGAGGACTGCTGCGACGCGCTGGGCGCGACTTACGATGGCAAAGGCGTCGGTACTTTCGGCGACATCGGCACTCTGAGCTTCTATCCCGCGCATCATATCACCATGGGTGAAGGCGGCGCGGTCTTCACCAACAAGCCTAATTACAAGCGCGCGATCGAGACGATGCGCGACTGGGGTCGCGACTGCTATTGCGCGCCGGGTGTCGACAACACCTGCAACAAGCGCTTCGGCCAAAAGCTGGGCACCCTGCCCAAAGGCTACGATCATAAGTATACCTACAGCCACGTCGGCTATAATCTGAAGATCACCGACATGCAGGCCGCGGTCGGTCTCGCCCAGCTCGGCCATCTCGAGGGATTCATTGCCGCGCGCCAGCGCAATTTCGACATCCTGACCGAACTGCTGCGCCCGCTCGAGGACGTGTTCATCCTGCCCGAGGCGACGCCAAACAGCGAACCCTCATGGTTCGGCTATCCGATCACCATCCGCGAGAAGAGCGGCGTCGATCGCGACGAACTCGTCCAGTACCTCAACGAGTACAAGATCGGCACGCGCCTGCTGTTCGGCGGCAACCTGCTGCGTCAGCCCTATATGAAGGGCCAGAACTATCGCGTAGTTGGCGATCTGACGAACGCCGACATCGTCACCAGAAATTGCTTCTGGATCGGCCTTTTCCCCGGCTTGACCGCGGACCACCTCGCCTACGCGGTCGAAACTATTGCGAAGTTCGTGGCCGAGAAGCGCGCGCGATAAGGCTTTAGGCTTCGCGCAAGAACGAGTGGTTCGGAGAGAGAGAAAGATGGATTTTTCAAAAGTCGTTTCGTTGAAGGGGGAATTTGAGGCCGAAGGACTGCCCCGCGACAGCGTAGCGGCCGAGGCGGGGTTCGCCGCGCGTAACGGGCTTCCCTATTTGGTCAAGATCGGTGGCTGCGAAGCTAAGTCAGACATGCGCTTCCTGATGGCGATCGGCGTAAAAAGCATCGTCGCTCCGATGATCGAGAGCGCTTTCGCTATGCGCAAGTATCAGGACATGCTGCCCGCCGGAGCCTTTGAACACGTTGGCGTCACCATCGAGACGATCGATGCCGTGCAGCGGATCGAAGCGGTCTTGGACGCTGGCGTCAAGCTCAGCGAAGTTACCGTCGGCCGCACCGACCTGACCGCCAGCTTCGGCGGCAGCGGCGTCGACAGCGCGGAAACGATCGCCATGGTCAAGACGGTCGCTAGGGCTGCGCAGAAGCGCGGCCTGAAGACCACGATGGGCGGCTCGGTCAACGCCAAGACCATCGCGCTGCTCCGCGAGGACGAAGAGCTGCGCGGCCTGGTTGCCTGCGTCGAAACGCGCAAATGCGTGATGCCGGTGGCGAAATTCCTCGAGGATGGCGCCCTGGAAGCGGCCTTCGCGATCGAGGAAGCGCTCCTCGAACTCCAGCTCGCCTATCACGGAACGATCGCCACGGCCGCGAACGATCGCGTCGGTCAGTTGCGGGGTCGCCTGTAATGGAAATCAAGTTCGTTCTGGATTTCGATGGCGTGCTCTTCAACAGCGCGTTCGAGGCCTATTCCGTGGCCAACAAGGCCATAGAAGGCAATCCCGCTTTCCGGCAGGACATCACCTACGAAGAATTCCTCGCCTATCGGGCTTTCGTGACCGATGCCTGGCAATACAACCGACTGTACTGTCGGGAACAGTCCCTGCCCGCTCAAGCGCTGCACGACTTTCAGCCAGAGGAAAGGGACTGGGCCTTCGCACGCGATTTCTTTGCCGCGCGCGAGGTCATCATGCAGGACGCAGAGTGGCCCAAGGTGATGCCGCCCTACGATTTCTTCTTCCTGCTGAAACCGCTGCTCCTCAAGCATCCCGAGCGTTTCGCTATTCTCTCGACGCGCAACATCCAATCGATCCGCGAAACGATGGCCTTTCACGGTGCCGACGTGGTCAAGATCTTCGGCCAGGAAGACATTCGCCGGCTCGGCAGCAAGTTCGCCGTCGCCACGGATCAGCGTTGGCTCGACGGCGGCAAGTGGTTCGTCGTCTATGTCGATGACATGAACAGCCATCTCGAACCGTTCGAAGGCCAGATCCATCTGCCGCTCCACGCCGATTGGGGCTACGACAACGGAACGCCCTGCAGCCTCTCGGCCAACCAGGTACACACGATCATTTCGTCTCTGCTGACGATCGCAGAAAAGGATCGCACGTGAAGTATAGCGACCAGATCGGCGCCTGGCTCAAGGCCGCAGGATATACGCACTACTTCTTCGTAGGCGGCGGCAATATCATGCACCTCACCGAGAGCCTCGATCGCTACCTGAAGGGTGTGCCGGTCGTCCACGAGGTCGCCGCCGGCATCGC
The DNA here is from genome assembly GCF_037482895.1 of Novosphingobium anseongense. NCBI lineage: Bacteria > Pseudomonadati > Pseudomonadota > Alphaproteobacteria > Sphingomonadales > Sphingomonadaceae > Novosphingobium > Novosphingobium anseongense. The sequence continues at coordinate 357,275 of NZ_JBBHJZ010000002.1, forward strand.
CGCCGAGTATTTCAACGAGATCGCGGCACCGGCCAAGGCCTTGGCGCTCGTCACGACGGGCCCGGGCACTACGAACATCGTGACCGCCGTCAGCGGCGCCTGGCTCGAGAGCCGCGAGTTGCTGGTGATTGGCGGACAGGTCAAGACCAGCGATCTCGCGCTCGGCAAGGTTCGCAGCCGCGGAATCCAGGAAATCGACGGCGTCGAATTGATGCGATCGACGGCCAAGGCGTCCTATCGCTTTCTCGAGCCCATCGACGCGGCCGAATTCCTCTCGCTGATCGAGCAGAGCTGGCAACCGCGCAAGGGGCCGGTGTTCCTCGAGATGCCGCTCGACGTGCAGGGAGCAGCCGTCGACGAGACCCCCCTTCCTCCCATCGGCGACCCGCCACTACCGGTGGCCACCGATGCAGATATCGCTGGCGTCGCAGAGCTCTATCGCAAGGCCGAACGCCCGATTCTGCTCGTCGGCGGCGGTGTGGACTATGCGACCACGGAACGCCTCCGCGCTCGGATCGACGCGCTCGCGATGCCTGTGATGACGACCTACAACGGCGCCGACCGCTTCGATGGCGATGCGCCCAACTATCTGGGCCGACCGAACACCTGGGGCCAGCGCTCCGCCAATATCGTCATCCAGAATGCCGACCTGATCCTTGCCGTCGGTACGCGGCTCGGCCTGCAGCAGACCGGCTTCAACTGGCAGGAATTCGGCCGCGACGCGCAGATCGTCCAGATTGAGATCGACCCGCAGGAACTGGAAAAAGGCCATCCGCGCGTCGATCACGGTTTCGCAGTCGATGCGAACGATTTTCTCGAACGCCTGGTCGCTCACGATCTGCCGGCCAAGCCGAACTGGCTGGAAAAGGCGCAGCAGATCCGCAAGGCCGTTCCTCGGATCGAGGAGGTCAACCACACCGGCGAAGGCTATCTTTCGCCTTACGAATTCATCGTCGGGCTCGAGACGCTGACCAATTCCGACGACCTCGTCATTCCCTGTTCTAGCGGCAGCGCTTTCACGCTGTCGATGCAGCTTTACAAGCAGAAGCTCGGCCAGCGCATTCTCACCAACAAGTCGCTTGCCTCGATGGGCTATGGGCTTTCCGGTGCGATCGGCGCTGCGATTGCGGGCGCGGCGGCCGGTCCAGAAGGCCGGCGTACGATCCTAGTCGAAGGCGATGGCGGCTTCGCGCAGAACATGCAGGAACTCGGCACCGTGGCCGTGAACGATCTCAACTTGAAGATGTTCATCTTCCACGATCAGGGCCATGCCTCGATCCGCATGACGCAGCGCAACTATTTCGACGGCAAGTACCTGGGCTGCGATCGCGCCTCGGGTCTGGGCCTGCCGCAGTGGGCGAAGCTGTTCGCGGCATGGGACATTCCGGTGATGGAAGTGCCTCTCGACTTCACCGAGAACGCCGAATTCATCGCCAAGCTCTCAGCGCCCGGACCGCATGGGTTCATCGTTCCGGTCGATCCCGAACAGACCTATTTTCCGAAGATCAGCAGCCGGATCACCGCTTCGGGGTCGATGGAATCCAATCCGATCGATCGAATGAGCCCTGACATCGACTATCTCACCGAGCAGCCGATCGACGCCTGAGCGCCACGTGGCCTACGACCGCGATCTTGACCGCCGCAACGCCAGACTGAGCGAGCCGGCCCGCCGGATGATCTCGGCGGACAACCGCCGGATCGTGCTCGTCGGCGCGCGCGGATGGATCGGACGGAGCCTGTTGACGCTGCTGCACGAGGCCTTGGGTCCCGGCGATCTCATGCGGCGTGTGGTGTGCTTCGGATCGGCCGAAGCGACGGTAACGCTCGACGACGGCACAAACTTGAGCCAGCGCCCGCTTTCGGAACTTTCCGCGCTGGATACGATGCCAAGCGTCCTTTTCCACCTGGCCTTTCTTACAAAGGACAAGGTGGCCGGTATGGACGCCGACACTTATGCGCAGACCAACCGGGCCCTTTCACGCAGCGTGCTCGAAGCGCTCGACCCGATCGGCGTGGACCGGCTCTTCATAGCGTCTTCGGGCGCCGCGGCCTTTGCCGACGATCCTGCGGCTGCGTCCGACCTGCGGCTATACGGCGCGCTGAAACGCGCCGACGAGGATCTGTTCGCAGACTGGGCCGAGGCGCAGCCAGCGCATCGCCGCGCTGTAATTGCACGCATCTACAGCGTCTCCGGCCCTTACATAAACAAGCACGAGACCTATGCCCTCGCGAGCTTCATCGCCGACGCGCTTGCCGGGCGGCCGATCGAAGTGCGCGCGCCGATGCGTGTGCTGCGCAGCTATGTCGCTGTGCGTGAGCTGATCTCCTTTGTATTTGCGCAGCTTCTGGCCGGTAGCGGCCCCGCGGCGCTTCGGATTGATACGGGCGGCGAAGCGCTCGAACTCGGCGAAGTCGCGCAGGTGGTCGCCGATCTAGTCAGCGGCCAGGTCCGCCGGCGACCGATTACCGAAGCGGGCGACAATCGCTACATCGGGGACGATGCGGCGTGGCAGCGAGCGCTCGCCGGCTTCGGCATGGCGCCCGTGCCGCTGGCCGATCAATTGGCTGAAACCATGGCCTATCTGGCGCGCGAACACGCACCGCGACGTCTAGTTAAGCGCGTGACAAGGTGGTAGCAGCGCGGCGGGTTTCGCTTGGTGTGAGGTGCACCGCCGACATGCACTCGTCGGCAGCCAAATGCCCTGCAATTCAAAGGACCGAAGTTTGAAAACGAAGATCGCGCACGGTTGCTCGTACGGGAAGGCTATCGCACTCGCTCTCATGCTCGGAGCGGCATCCACCGCGCTTGCGCAGCAGGGTGGGAACGACAACCGCATGCCCTCGGGCTCGCCGCTTGACCCTAACGCTACGGCGCAAGGCGGTGCGTCGCAAAACTCAGCATCAGGCGGCTCGAGCGAGCAGAACCCGTTCGTGGGCCAGCAGATCCTCCAACCGCGCAGCGTGGGTGATCAGGACAACTCGGCTCTGAGTCTGCAGCAACTGCTAAACGCGCGCAGTAGCAATCCGGTCGACTCCAGCAGCACGCTGACCAAGGCTCTGCCCAAACCCGGCGAGTTCGAGCTTTACACGACGCGACTGCTTGGACGGAAGCTGCCGCGCTTCGGCGAGAACCTCGTGCTGCCTGCGCTGCGCGACTTCGCCGCGCCCGCGACCGCCACCGTGCCTCCCGGCTACATCGTCCAGCCCGGAGACGAAATCGTCATCGCCCTGTCGGGCTCCATCGACGGCAGCGTCAGCCGCGAGGTCGATACCAACGGCAACATCTTCCTGGCCGGCGTAGGTACGATCAAGGTCGCCGGCGTGCGCCATTCGGATCTGCGCGGGGTCATCTCGAACGCGGTCGGCCGCCAGTACCGTGGCTACACGGTTTCCGTCAGCGTCCGGCAAGTACGCGGGATTCGCGTCTACGTAACCGGTCTCGCCAACAATCCCGGTGCCTTTACGGTCAGCAGTCTTTCGACGCTTGCCAACGCCGTTTTCCAGGCTGGCGGCCCGTCCAGCGGGGGTAGCTGGCGCAGCGTAAAGCTGTACCGCAACGGCGCGGAAATCGCTGATTTCGACCTTTACCAGCTGATGCGCGGCGGCAGCCGCATCAGCGATGTGCCGCTGCAGAACGAGGACGTTCTCTTCATCCCGCCTGCGGGCGAGCAGGTCGCCGTGATCGGCTCTGTCCAGGAAGAAGCGATCTACGAGGCCAAGCCCGGCGAGACCATAGCCGACATGCTTGCAGCTGCCGGCGGCCCCAATACGCTGGCCGACCGATCGCGCTTCATCCTCTACCGGACCGGCGACATCAACATGGTCGGCCCGCAGGAGATGGCAATCGGCCAGGCCGCCTTGCAGCCGATCCGCGGAGCCGACATCGTCCAAGTGCTATCCACGGGCAGCCTGGCGATGCCGATCGAGCGCCAGTCGGTCCTCGTCCGCGTTGAGGGCGAGGTTCGCAAGCCCGGCATCTACTTCGTCGCGCCTAACACGCCCACCAGCGACATCGTAGCCCAGGCCGGCGGGATGACCTCGATCGCTTTCCCCTATGGCACGAAGTTTACGCGTCAATCGGTGAAGATCCAGCAGCAGGAAAGCTTCCGCGAAGCTGTGCGCCAGCTCGAGCTCAGCCTGGCCGCGGCACCGCTGTCGGCGAGCACCTCGGTCAGCGAAAGCGAGCGCGCGAACCAGATCGCCGCGGCCCGCTCGGTACTCGAGCGCCTGCGCCAGGCCGAGCCCGACGGCCGCGTCGTGCTGCAGCTGCCACCCAACGCGCAGACGATACCGGGCAACATCCTGCTCGAGAACAACGATGCGATCTACGTGCCGCCGCGGCCGACGACGGTCGGTATATTTGGCGCGGTCTATCGCCCCGCCTCGTTCTTCGTCGGCGAGGGCAAGCCCATCCGCGTCGCTGATTATATCGAGAAAGCCGGCGGTACGCTGCGCGCGGCCGATCGGGGCAATATCTTTCTCGTCCGCGCCAACGGCGAAGTTGTTTCGAAGAAGCGCGGTTCGCTGCGCGCAAGGGTGCTCCCCGGCGACATCGTTTTCGTCCCAGTCCGCACCCAGGGCAATTCGTTCTGGGCGAAATTCAAGGACATCACCCAGACGCTGTTCCAGCTGGGTCTGAGCGCCGCGACCGTTGTGGCGGTGACGAAATGACCCCGCCCCGCAGCTTCGTCGGCACGCTGACCAGCCATAGCTGGCTGGCGCGTTTCCACACCCGAGCCTTGATATTCGGGCTACTTACGCTTCTTTTCGTGGCCCTTGCGCTATTTCCGCAGCGCTACCGCGCCGCCGTAACGCTGACGCCAACCGATCCGCAGAGCCTGGGCCTCAGCGGCGCTCTCGGGCAGCTCGGCGCCATCAACAATGTCTTCGGCAATCAGGCTGCCGTCGAAGTGGCCCTGCGCGTGGGCAAGGGCGTCTACGTTCGCGATCTCGTGATCCATCGATTAGCGCTAGGTAAACGCCTGGACATGTCTAACCGACTGGAGCTCCACCGCTGGCTGGACAAGCGCGTGACCATCCGGTCACTGCGCGGCGGTATCGTTTCGATTGAAATGCAGAACCGCGACCCCAAACTGGCGCGCGATGTCGTCGCGGCCTACGGCGATGCGATGCAGGAGCAGCTTGCCGAGATTAGCCGCAAGCAGACGTCCTACAAGCGCAAGGTTCTCGAGCAACTCGTGAACGAAGCCTCGGACCAGCTCGAAAAGGCTCAGGCCGTTTATGACCGTTTCCGGTTGCGCAACAGAACCCCTCTCCCCGCGCTAGCAGTCGAAGCGGTTTCGTCGCGTATTCCGATGCTGGAGAGCGCCATCAAAGCCAAGCTTATCAGTATCGCGGCCGCGCGCGAGCTGTACAGCGACAACAACAGCATCATCCGCCAGATGAATGCCGAATTGGCCATGTTGCGGCAGCAGTTGGCGCAGGTTCGCGCCACGAACGGTAACGACGCGAGTGTCGGCAACAACGCCACAGTCGGCGAGGCAGTTGCGACCTCGAGCCAGCTGTTCCGGCTGGAGCGCGAGGTTATGGTCGCTCGAACGCTGTACGACAGCTACCTGCGCTTTTTGCAGGGCACCGCGGTGGAAGACCTGACGTCGTCGGCCAACGTGCGCATCTTGGAACCTCCTTTTATCGACACCGAACGGCAGGTCTGGTGGCCCGCGCTGGCGGCAGCCCTCGCGATGATCATGCTCTGGCTGTCGATCGAATTCTATCGGCTGCGCCCGCCGCTGGGCGCCCGGCTCGAGGCGGAGGACCGCTATGTCGGCTAGTCCGGAAGTTTCGGTCGTAATCGCCTGTCGAAATGAGGAAGACAACGCCGAGGCCATTGCCGCGGCCGTGATCGAGCAGCTCGAACAGGTCTGCGAGAGCTTCGACATCATCTTCATCGATAACGAGTCCCAGGACCGCACGGTCGAAATCATTCGCGGTATGTGCGCGCGCGATCCGCGCATCCGGTTGATCATCAATACTCGCAATTTCGGCCAGATGCGCTCGCCCACGCACGGTATCTACCAGGCGGGCGGTCGTGCGGTCATCTCGATGTGCGCCGACTTTCAGGATACGCCCTTGCTGCTCCCCGAATTCGTGCGCCGCTGGCGCGCGGGGACGGATATCGTGCTGGGCATTCGCGAAAGCGAGAAGTCGGGCGCCGTTCTTAGCTTCATGCGCAATCTGTCGTACCGACTACAGAAGCGATTCGGCGACTACCCGATCATTCCCAACGCCACAGGCTTTGGTATCTACGATCGCCGCGTGGTAGAAGCGATCCGCAGGCTCAACGAGCCCGAGCCGTTTTTCCGCGGCCTCCTGGTCGAGACCGGCTATCAGATCGAGACGATCCCGTTCAAGCGACCGGTGCGCGCGGGCGGGCGCTCAAACAACAACTTCTTCACATTGCTTGATTTCGCGCTGAACGGCCTTGCAGGCTCATCGAAGAATCTGCTGCGCGCGCCGCTCTATGTTGCCTTCTTTATGGGCCTCCTGACGCTGATCTGCCTTTCCGGCGCTATTCTAGCAGCTTTCACCGGCCGATCGGTGCAATTGTGGCTCCTCGCCGCCATGATCGAAAGCCAGTTCTGCCTGCTGTTTCTATTCCTAGGCCTCTTGGGCGTCCAGATTGCCCTGGTTTCAGAACGAACACGCAACCAACCGCTCGTGCTCGAACGCGAGCGCATCAATTTCCCTGCCGGCTACTAGTATGTTCGATTGGCGTTCGCCCGCCGAATGGAAGCGGCTCTGGCGTTACTACCAAGCTGGCGTTCTGAACACGCTGTTCGGCTACGGGCTGTTCTCGATCCTCGTCGCCGCGCACGTCAATCTCTATGCCGCGCAAGCGCTATCGCATGTCGCCGGGATGGCGTTCAATTATCTGACCTACAGTCGCTACGCATTTCGGGATCGGCAGGCCTCCAAAAGCGGTTTCGTCGTCTCCTACGCCGTCAACTACCTCTTGGGGCTCGGCTTCATCTGGAGTTGCATGCAAGTCTGGCCGTCGCCCTACGCCGCAGGCCTGATCTCCACGGTGCTCGTCTCGATCATCAACTATTTCGTGCTAGGCCGTCTCGCGTTTAAGAAGGCAAGAGCGTGAAGCGCGGGCTGCCTTCCTTTATCGTGCTGGAATACTGCCTGGCGGCGCTTGTCGCCTGCGGCTTTATCTACGACTTTTGGTTTTTCTTCGAGAACCAGTACTTTCCTCAGCCAATGTTTTACGACGTCGGCGACACTTGGATGGATTGGTTCAATCCTGCCGATTTCTCGCATCGTCCAGGTGCCTACGACACCTACAAGACGATCTACCCGCCCCTGACCTATGTGATCCTTAATCTCATAACCCAAGGTTCATGTTATGAGAACGGCGGCGCCGGCCTCGGGCGCGAATGCGACGTGCTGGGGATCGCTTCGCTGCACCTGATTTACGTGCTCTGCATTTTTCTTACGGCGAAAGTGTTTCTCAAGATCGACCGTCGGACTGCGCTTCCGAGATCGATAGCCGTGTCGATCGGTCTGCCTATGCTCTGGGCGTTGGACCGCGGCAACGTCATCCTGATCACCTACATTTTCGTGCTTCTGGCCTACGGTCCACTGTTAAAGTCGGCGCGTGTACGCTGGCTGTTTGCCGGCATGGCGATCAACATGAAGATCTATCTGATCGGCGCTCTAGCCGCCCAGTTGCTCCACCGCCGCTGGCGCTGGGCCGAAGGCGCCTTGATCGCAACAGTGCTGGTGTATCTGCTGACCTACGCTGCATTCGGCACGGGAAGCCCGCTCGAGATCTTCGAAAACATTACTTCCTTCGCCGAGGGGCTTGTCATCAACAATCCTCTCGACATCTGGATGGCGTCCTCACTGCTACCCCTTCAGGAACTGATGCGATCGGAAATTTTCCCTACTGCCCTTTATTTCGGCTCCGACGCGGTCACCGTGATCTCGTTCATCATTCCGATCATCATGCGCACCGCGCAAGCTCTCATAGCCTTCGCCGCGCTGGCCTGCCTGGTCAGGCCGGAAGCCGTACCCCGCTATCGCATGCTGACCTTGTCGATCGGAATCGCGCTCCTATCGACTGAAGTCAGCTCTTACACGCAGATCCTCGTGCTGCTTTTTTGCTTCATGGAGCCATCGCGGGGCGGGCTGAGGCGCGCAGCGATCCTCATTGGCTACCTCATTTGCATTCCGCTCGACATCAACGTCGATCGCCTGCCGGTGCTCGTAAAGGAATCGTTCTTTTTCCAGCGCCCGATCCTGGTCGAATATGTGGTGCAGATCGGCCCATTCATACGACCGGTCCTGACCCTGGCGATTCCCGTCTTGCTTTCCCTCCGAACGATTGCAGACGTTTGGATCGATATCCGACAGCAGGGATGGGCCACCCGCTGGCGGTTCCGCCGCGACGCGAACCCGCTCCCGTGGATTCAACGCCCGCGTCCGCCGCAGGCAGCATGAAACGGCCGCCCTTGCGCCGCCCTCTGGCGGATTCTCTATGAACGCTCACTCCGATACCCACGATAGGATCGCAGCCGGCAAAGCGTCGTCCACGCGTCGCGGGATGTTTCTGCTCGGTTCAATCCTGCTCCTCGCCGCCGCCGTACGGCTCTACAGCGTTGCCTTCGGACTCCCGGCGCTCAACGATCCCGACGAGCTGACCTTCGAGCTCGGCGCGATCAAGATGCTCAGCGGGCCGACGCTCAACCCCGGCTGGTTCGGACATCCCGCGACCACGACGATGTACGTCCTCGCGGTGCTGACCATCGCCATCTTTGGCTTGGGCCACCTGTTCGGCCGTTTTCCGACGATCGAAGCCTTCGCCGACGCGCTCTACGCCGATCCGAGCTGGGCCCTGCTGCCCGGCCGCGTAGCCATGGTGCTTTTCGCTGTGGCGACGATCTACCTCGCCTATCGCCTGACGCGCGAGTTGTTCGATCGGAACACCGCGCTCGCCGCCGCGGCCTTGCTGGCGATCAATCCGGTGCACGTGACCTGGTCGCAGATCATCCGCTCCGACATGATGGCTTGCTTCTTCATGCTGCTCGGCATGCTCGCGGCGCTGCGCATCCTGCGCCACGACCGTTGGCGCGACTACGTGCTCGCCGCGCTCTGGCTGGGCGCCGCGATGGCGACCAAATGGCCTTATGCGCTCACCGCCCTGGCGGTGATCGCGGCGGTGGTGGCGCGGGGCGTCGCCCACCCGGCCGAGCGCCTGCCCGGCCTGATCCGGCTCGCCCTATGCGGCGTCCTGGCGCTCGTCTTCCTGTTCCTGATCTCACCCTACCTGCTGCTCGATCATCAGACCGCGCTGCGCAACATGCACGGCGAGGCCCAGATCCACCACCTTGGGGCGACCGGCGGCACGCCGTGGGAGAATGCCTGGTGGTATCTCACCGGTCCCCTCGCCACAGGGCTCGGCGGCCTTGGCCTGGCCTTCGCCGGCTGGGGTCTCGCGATCATGGTGCGGCGACGCGAGGCCGCCGCGGTGGTGCTGCCCGTCGTCATCGGCTTCGCGCTGGTGCTCTGCGTGCAGAACCTCGTCTGGGAGCGCTGGGTGCTCTCGCTGATGCCGCTGCTGGCGATCGCCGCCGGGGTTGCCTTTCGCGACCTCGTCGGCCGCACGGCCCGGCTGCCTCGGCCCCTGGCTCGTGGTGCGATCGCGGTCGTGGGGCTGGCGCTTCTCGTGCCGCCGGCGCTGCGGGCCCAGGCTGACACGCGGGCGCGGCTCGACGATACGCGCCAGTTCGCCTCGCGATGGGCCGCAGCCCACGTCGCGCCGGGCTCGACGGTACTGCTCGAGCATTTCGCCTTCGACCTGCTGCCGCGCCCGTGGCGCTTTCTTTTTCCTTTCGGCTCCGTCGGTTGCATCGACGCGCGGGCGACGCTGGGCGGCAAGATCCAGCTCTCGACGGTCCAGTCCGGGCGCGGGACGCGGACGAATATCGACTACGGCACGGTGGCGGCGGACAAGCGGGAATCCTGCGCGGCCGACTATGCGATCCTGACCCAGGCGGATCGCTATGCCGCGGAAAGCCGGGCTTTCCCGGTCGAAGCGGCGGCCTATCGGGAGCTGATCGCGCGGGGGACACTGGTCGCGACGTTCCGGCCGGAGCCCGGCAAGGTCGGCGGACCGGTCGTGCGGATCGTGAAATTCTCGCGTTAGATCAAGGCTTAAAGGCAAGCGGATCGACGGCGCGACCATCGATCAGGACCTCGTAATGGAGGTGCGGGCCGGTCGAGCGGCCGGTCGAGCCGACATAGCCGATGATGCTGTCCTTCGCGACCTTCTCGCCGGGCATGACGGCCAGGCGCGACATGTGGCCGTAGCGGGTTTCGGTGCGATTCCCGTGGCTTAGCTCGACCATGAGGCCATAGCCGCCGGCCCAGGCGGCGCGGGAGACGGTGCCGTCGGCGGTAGCACGGATAGGCGTGCCGAGCGGCGCAGCGAGGTCTATGCCCTTGTGATTCCTCAACAATCCGAGCACCGGATGGAGGCGCAGGCCGAACTGGCTGGTCTGGCGGAACGAGGCCAGGGGGAGGCCGGCGGGGGTCTGCCCCTCGACAGGAAGCGCCGAAACCGTTGAATTAAGAGACTTATTCGGGGCGGCGTCGAGGAGCGCGGCGAGCTGGGGGACGCGGCTGGGTTCGGCCTGCCAGCCCTGCATCATACGGTCGAACTGGCTGTCGCCGAAGCCCTTCGCGTCGGGTCGCGGGGCCTCTGCCGACTGCGCCAGGGCGACGCCCGGAAGCGCGCAGACGGCCAACAGAGCACTGAAAAATCTGAATTTCTTCAAAAGACCCCATCCCGCGTGGTGCCCGCAGCCAGAGCGGAAAAGCGGCGCGAACGCAAGGGCGTGCGGGCGCGGGATGGCCGGAATGGGCCGATTCCGCGGCGGAACGCGCTCGGGGCATGCACGATCGCTGCGAGACGACTGCAACGGCACTGCAAGGGGACTGCAAGCGGGGTGCTTGCCGTTGAGGGGTTCCGGGGGCCCTGCAATTCGCTCGGGGCGAGCGGGAAAGTGCCCCTCCACCACCTCCGGCTGTCCCCCTCCCCGAGCGAACTCGGGGAGGAATTGGTTGGTCGTCAGATGACCTGCAGCTGGCGGAGGACGGGGACGAGCTTTTCGAAGAAGGCGGCGGCCTGGCGCTGGAGCTCGGCGAGGTTCTCTTCGGGGGTGTTGAGCGGCTTGCCGTCCTTGAGGATGGCCTGGCCCTGCTGCTGAATGACCTCCCAGGCGAACTGCGCGGCGTCGTCGGTGCCCTTGCGGCCGCTTTCGAGCGCGAGGAGGAAGAGTTGCTGAAAGCGCGAAAGGGGGACGCCGCCGCCGGTGACAGGCGAGGCGAGCTGCTGGAGATCGGCGCTGTCGCGGGCGTGGCGCAGGACGGCCGAGTTGAAAGCCTTGGTCGACTTGTGGCGCTTGGCGTCGGTGCGGGCGGGAAGACAGGGCTGGACCTGGCCCGAGCCCACAAGGATGACCAGGGCCTCGGCCAGGCGGTTCCAGCCGAGCGCGGCGACGGCCGGGTTGCCGTCGACGAGCTGGCGCACGGTGACCGGGCCGCCGGCGAGGGCATCGAGGATCGGGCCGTAGACGTCGGCGTGGAGATCGGCCTCACCGATGCCGCCGCGGATCTTCATCGAGACGTCGGGGCGCGCGACCATGAGCGCGAAGCGCTGATCGAGCCAGGCCTCGCGCCGGACCGAATCGGGCAAGGGGATCGCGCCCTTCGAGAAGACGTCACGACGGAACTGCTGATTGACGATGTAGTCGCGGACGGTCTCGCGCAGGACGGGATCGGTGACCTGTACGAGGATCGCCTTCTGATCTGAGGTGAAGTTCACCGCGTCGATGTGATCGAGCAGGTTGGCCGAGCCGAGATAGCCAAGCTTGGCCTCGCCGAGTTCGGCGGCGACGTCCGAGTGGTAGAACAAGGTCCAGGCGTCGTTGAGGTACTCGTGGGCGAGGTAGTTCTTGTTCTGCTTGGTCAGCGCCTCGTGCCGGGCCTTGAGCGCGGGGTTGGCGGCGAAATACTTGGCGTCGGCACCGATCAGCTTGTCGATGAAGCCGAGCGCGGGGTCGAGGCGGCCGATCGTCGGCCCGCCCTGGGCCTTGCCGTGGAGGTACATGAGGTGGCGCACGGGGGCGCCGGGGGACCAGCCGGGCAGGCAGTTGTAGGAAATGTAGACGAGGCCGCCGGGCTTGAGCTTGCGGCGGATGAATTCGACGATGGTGGCGCGGTGCTCGGCGCCGATCCACGAATAGATGCCGTGGAGGCTGATGACGTCAAACTGGGGAAGTTCGGGCCGATCGAGGAAATCGGCAAAGGCATCGTCGTAGAAATGTACGTTCTCGGTCCCGGCGGCGCGGGCGAGCGCCTGGGCGCCGACGATGTGGGCCGGGTTGAAATCGGTGGCGTGGAACTGGACCTGCGGGTTGGCGGCGGCGAGCAGGTTGGCCGAGTAGCCCTGGCCGCAGCCGAGCTCGCAATAGGCGAGGGGGCCGGCGCTGTCCGGGCTGTGGAGCCCCTTCGACAGCGCGACGAAGTCAAGCACCTTGGGGGTCAGCTCGCGGTAGAAACCATGCGTGTAGCCGATGTCGGCCACATAGCCCGAAGTCCAGTCGCTCATAAAACCCTCATCTTTGTCGAGGGACAGGCATACCAGCCAAGGCCTTGCGCGCAAACGGAAACGGCGGGTGGCAACTCGTTTTGTCGCGGGACTTAGACAGACAAAACCCCCGGTCTTTCAACCGGGGGCCTGTCTCTCCTAGGCCGAAACCTCTGAGCTAGCGGTTACTCTTCTATCAGAAGACGTAGACGTTACCGGCCGAGTAGTTGTCCAGACCAACCAGGCTCGTCGTACCAGCGAGCTTGATGACAACGTCATCGCCGGTGCCATTGGTCGTGCCCTGACCGAAGACGTAGCTGTCAGTCAGATACTGGAAGACAACGGTCTCATTGGCGCTTTCGGCAGCACCCTGAGCGATCAAGATAGCGGCCTGCAGCGTCGCCGGACCTGCACCGCTGAAGGTCAGCAGACCGTCCTTAACGGCGAAGACACCAGTGTCGGCAACGTCGCTCGCCTGAACCGCAGCAGCGATCTTGATCGTGTCTGCAGCGCCAGCGGTCGTCTGATCTTCGCCCGTGCCCTTCTGGATACCCGAGATGGTCGAGCCATTCGCGGCGGTCACTGCCGTGATGATGTCAGCGCCCGAACCAAGCGTAACGGTGCCACCGTTGAAGACCTGATCCTTGCTGTTTGCAGCAACCGTTGCGAGCTTGAGATCGTTCAGGCTGAACGTCAGCGCACCGGTAAGGGTCGAAGCATTGACAGTTGCGAGCTGCGTCGGATCAGCCGAGGTCACGTCGAAATCAATCGCCTGCGTGCCCGAAATGGTCGCCGAGGTCAGCACACCCTTCGAGGAAGCGCTGCCCGTGGTGTAGTCCAGATCGTTCACAGCGTTGGTGCCGCCCGAGACGATTTCCAGGGTGGTAGCAGCCGAACCGGTCAGCGCCAGGTTAGCAACGTTATCGCCAGCGCCAGTCGCCTTGTCGAAGAACGCCGAGTCGAAGACCGCCTTCAGCGAAGTCGCGTTCGCGGCGACCACTGCAGCGTCATGCGCCGTCGAGGCCGTCGTGGTAGCGGCAGGAGTCGTCGCCGGCTCGTCGATATCGATCGTGACGGTGAGCGCACCCGCTGCCTTCTGCGTCAGCGTGAGTGCCTTGGTCACGTCGGTATCGCCGGTGACACGGTACCCAACGCCCGCGCCGACATTCGTCAGAGCAGCCGTTGCACCGACGTCACCGGTGGTGATGATTTCGGTAACGGTGTTCTTGCTGGCGAGAATGTCGATATCGAGCGTCTTGCCGAGACCCTTGGCGTCGAACACTTCGAAGTTCGAGAACGAGGCGATGTTCGAAGCACCAACGATGCTGAGAAGCAGCGTGTCCTTGCCGTCACCACCGTCGATCACGTCACCGGCAGCAATCGCTGCGCCCGTGATGTTGAGCGTATCGTCGCCAGCGCCAAGGTTGACGGTCAGCTTACCCGAAGAACGAGCGGTGATATTAACCGTGTCGTTGCCAGCGCCAGCGTTGACCGTCGTCGTGCCCGTACCCGTGGTTGCGACGGCGATCGTGTCCTTGCCCGAGCCAGTCGAGACGTCAGCGGCGATCGCTGCGGTCGTAGCCGTCGTGATCCCAACATTGATAGCGCCGGTTGCAGCAGCAGCGTTAACGGTCTTGACCGTGGTATCCAGAGCAGTCGTGATCTTGAGATCAGCAGCACCGGTAACGTTCACAGTGTCTTCAGCGCCAGTGGTCGTGAGCGCACCAATCGTGTTGGCGGTGCCGTTCGACGTGACATTAACCGAGGTGATAGCAGCGCCGGTAAGCGCCAGCGTGCCAAGCGTCGAGCCGGTCAGCCCAACGCCAACGGCCGTATCGGTCGCAGTCGTTGTAACAGTGTGACCCAGGCCACCGGTGACGTTGTTGAAGGTGATGTTCTGGGTCGCACCGATGGTTAGACCGGCAAACACCTTCGTAGCCGTGTTGACGAGGCCGATGTTATTCACGCCGGTTGCCGACTGCGTGTTCACAGCGATATCAACCGTCGGGGCGTTGAAGTTAACGTTCTCGACGTCCGTCAGCTGCGGAACGACAGTCGCGCCAGTCGCGCCGAAGATGTTCAGCGAGTCGTTACCGCCACCGCCGTTGATCGAGTCGGCTGCGGTGATCGTCGCGGCATCGCCGACAAACACGTCGTCGCCGCCGCTACCGGTCAGGGCGTCGATGCCCGCGGTCAGAACAAACTGAAGCGTGCCAGTCGTATTGCTGGTGTCGATTGCGGTCGGAACGACAGCCGAGGGAGCAGCCGAAGGAACGGTGCCGCCGCCGAGCGTCATGCCCGAAGCCGAAACCTTTGCTTCGACAGTGCCGTTACCAAAGGTGATCAGCGTGCCATTGGCATCATTCTGCAGCGTGATGCGCGCAACCTGAGTTGCGCCGCTGAAGACCAGAAGCTGGTTGCCCGACTGCTGGAAGGTGTAGCTGCCGGTGGTGCCAGCGAGGCGAACCTGCTCGACATTCTGGTCAGCGACGATGCCGGTCACGCCGGCAGCGTAAGTGACGGATTCGCTGCCGGTGCTGCCGAACACGTTGCCGCCGAAGGTCAGGCCGGAGATATTATCGCCCGCCGCAAGATAGAGATTAGCCATTTTTCATGCTCCAGAAAACTGGGTGCCCCAGTTAGGTCGTTTGGTCTTGAATGGAGAAAGTCTCGCCCCAAAGGGCGAGACTCCTAGATCAGGCAAAGGTTCCCGCGCCGAAGACCGTGTTCAGGTCGCTGGTGCCGAAGAGCTTCGCATCATCGGTGGCCGAGAGCCCGGTCAGTTCGATCTGGGTTACCTGGCCATTGTTGGCGTACTGGATCACAGCCTTACCATCGGTGAAGCTCGAGTTCTCCAGCGTGCCGGGGTTGCCGGCGGGGCTGATGATCTTGTCGCCAGCGCCGAAGCCGCTGATGGTGTTGACGTAGTTGCCCGCCGTCACGGTGTAGGTGACGTTGGCGCCAGCGGCGTTGTTCGTACCAGCAGCCGAGATCGTGACCGCGTTCGCTTCGTCAGCGCCAGCGACCTTGAAGGTCAGCGTGCCGTCGGTGCCGAGGCCCTTGGCGTCGGTGACGGTGAAAGTGACCGTGTAGTCCTTGCTCTGACCCGTGTTCAGCGACTGATAGTCCGAACCCGTGGTGTCGATTGTGTAGGAACCGTCCTTGTTGAGGACGAAGCCCTGCGGCGCGGTACCCTTGACGGCGAAGGTGATCGCATCGCCATCGGGATCGGTCGCGGTGATCTTGCCGGTTGCCTTCGAGTCCTCGTTGATCGCGACGGTTGCTGGCGCCGTGATCGTGGGCGCCTTGTTGGCAGCCGGGGTCGGGGTCGGGGTCGGGGTCGGGGTCGGGGTCGGCGTGGGGGTCGGGGTCTTGTCGTCGTCACCGCCCGAAGCGGCGATGGCGATGCCGGCGCCGACGAGAACGACGCCGCCGATGATCAGCGGAGTGCTGTCACCGCCGAAAGCGCCGCCGCCTTCACCGCCCGAATCCTGGGCGAAGCTGTGGACGCCGCCGAGCGAGGCGCCCGTGGCTTCCATCATCGAAGCCGACGAAGCCGCATCGGCCATCACGCCCGAGAAGGAGAAATCGCCAGCGAGGGTGCTGTCGCCCTTGACGTCATGCACGGCCAGGGCCTGGGCATCGTCATTTGCGTGTTCTGCAACGACCGCTTCGGCCGTCTTGTTTTGTTCACCCTTAAGGGCCTTGGCCCGGGCCTGCGCCTTTGCACGAGCCGCGGTGGTCGCCGTCACGACAGTTTTACTCATCGAATCCCCCAACATGGAAGCCTAAAGCTGGGGGCACACGCCACCCGCTGCCGCGTGGGTAGCAACGGCCGCCGGCTTTGGCCAAGGCAATTGCAACCATTTTGGTAGAGTGTTGAGGGTAATTTCCGGCGGGAATCCAAAGGTGAATTCACGGTTAATGAGGAAGGTGAGGATTGTTTGTCGGTGCGGAAGGGGCATCCGCCCCTGCCTTGGGCGGCACCGGCCCACGCCCCCACCCGACCGCCCACTAGGGTACTATCGTTGGGTGGTCGGGTGGGGACATGGGCCGGTGCCGCAGGTCAACCCGGATGGGTTGACCGCACCCAACAAAGAATCGTGGGAGAGGGCCGGTGCCGCCCGCCGAGCCGGAGGGCTCGGCGGACCCACAAAGAATCACTTCTCCGTCATCGCCTCGCTCATGGTCTTGTTGATCGGCTTGGTCAGGTAGTGCCAGACGGTGTTGCGGCCGGTCTGGATCTCCGCCGTCGCGGTCATGCCGGGCTGGATCTCGACCTTCTCGCCGGGCAGGTGCGGCTTCATCGGGCTCGGGTCGGCGGTGATGTGGACGCGGTAGAAGACCTGCTCGCCCTGGGGGGTCTGCTCGGTCAGGGTATCGGGGCTGACATAGGTCACCCGGCCCAGCGCCGAACCGTAGATCGAGCTGTCGTAGGCGTCGAACTTGACCGAGGCGCCCTGGCCGATGCGGACATAGGCGATGTCGCGCGGGCTCATCTTGGTCTCGAGAATCAGCTTGTCGCCGGTGGGGACGATCGAGAGCACCTCTTCCGAAGCGCGCAGGACGCCGCCGAGGGTGGTGAGCTTGATGTTCTTGACGATGCCGTCGACCGGGGCGACGATCCGCGTGTCGGCGAGCGCGTCGCTGCGCTGGGCGAGCACCTCGCGCGCGGTGACGAGATCCTCCTCGGTCTTGGTGTATTCGGCCTGGAGGTCCTGGATGTACTTGTTGCGGACGTTGACCATCTGCGACTTGATGTCCGAGACGCCGCGCTGGAGGCGCAGCACGTCGGCGCGGCTGACGTCACCCTGCTTGAGCAGCGGCATGTTCATGTCGAGTTCCTGCTGCATCAGCGCGAGCATGGACTTGAGCGAGCCGAGCTGATCCTGCAGCGCCTGGCGGCGCTTCTGGTAGAGCAGGGTCTGGTTGGCCATGAAGTCGGGGAAGCCCTCGACTTCGGGCGGGAAAATCAGCGGGCGGTCGAACAGCTCGGCGTTGATGCGCGCCATCGAGCTCATCAGCGAGGCGACTTTGCCGCGCGCCTCACCGACCGCCGCGGAGATCTTCGTCGAGTCGAGCTCGACGAGGACCTGGCCTTTGGTCACCTTGTCGCCCTCGCGGACGAGGATCTGGTCGATCTTGCCGCCATCGGTCGACTGGATCACCTGGACGCGGCCGGTCGGAATGATCTGCCCGGGAGCGCGGCTGACCTGGTCGAGCTCGGCCCAGAACGACCAAGCAAGCGCGATGGCGAAGAAGCCGATGATGCCGAGTATGATCAGCTTTGACGGGCTGAGCCAGCGGTTGCGGAATGCAGGTGAGATCTTCATGCTCCAGCCCCCTCGGCAGCATCAATGGCCGGCGCCTGCGCCGGTGGCGGCGCGGCGGCGGGTGATTGCAGTCGTTTCATGACCTCGCCGGTCGGCCCGTCGAGCAGGATCGAACCATTGCCCATGACGAAGACGCGGCCGACCATGTTCACCAGCTGCAGCTTGTGCGTCACGAGAATCAATGTCGTGTCGGGCTGGAGGCTAGCGGCGAGCGTCTTGAGCACGAGCGCTTCGGTATCGATGTCGAGATTTGCGGTCGGCTCGTCGAGCAGAATCAGCTTGGGCTTGGCAAGCAGCAGGCGAGTCAGACCGGTCAGCACGCGCTGGCCGCCCGAGAGGCCGCGGCCGCCCTCGCTGATCTGGAGGTCGAGCCCGCGCGGGTGGGCGGTGATCAGGCTGGCGAGGCCGGTGCCGCGAGCGGCCTCCATGATCGCCTCGTCGCCGGGATCGGACAGGCCGAGCGTAATATTGTCGCGCAGCGAGCCGTTCACCAGGCGATAGTCCTGCGGCAAGTAGCCGATGTGGCCGCGCAGCACGTCCTCGGCGATCTGGTTCATGTCGAGCCGGTCCATCAGGATCTGGCCCTGCTGCGGCGCATAGAGACCGGCCATGAGCTTGAGAAGGGTGGACTTGCCCGAGCCGACACCGCCGATGATGCCGATGCGCTCGCCCGCGGCGATCTCGAGCCGCTGGACGCCGACGCCGGTGCGCGCACCCGGATAGGCGAAGCCGACGTTGGAGAACGACAGCGCCGGCGCCAGGCGATTCGGACGCAGCTGCTCTACGTCGGCCGGACGGTCGACTGGCAGCTGGAGAATACCGTCGAGCATCTGCAGCGAGATCTTCGAATAGGTCCACTGGACCAGCAGCGAAGGCAGTTGGCCGAGCAGCGGCCCATTGACGCGGCCTGAGAGGATCGAGCAGGCGATCAGCGCGCCCATCGAGATGTGATTCTCGAACACTTCGACCGCGCCCCAGGCGATCAGGCAGATATAGGAAATCTGCTGCAAAGTGCCGAAGATCGTGCCGGAGATGGTCTGCAGCCGGCGTACCGGGATTTCCGCTTCGTGAACCTCCTCAAGAAGGTGGTTCCAGCGGGACAGGAGGTACCATTGGCCGCGGTTCGCTTTAACCGTCTCAGCCGCATCGAGCGATTCGACAAGTAGGCCGTTCTTTCGGTTACCGCTGATCTGGGCCTTTGCCGTATCCTCGCGGATCAGCTTGGCGAAGATCACCGCGACGCCGATCGCAATCGGGAAGGAGATTGCCATGACCACGGCTATGATGCCGCCCAGCTTGGCAATGACAAGAATGAAGAGAATCGCGAAAGGCAGATCGGCCAGCGCGAACAGCGCGGCCGACGACAGCATCACACGGATTTGCTCGAGACCTCTTAGCTGCGCTGCGGTCGTGCCGATCGCCGGCGGCCTTGCGTCAAGCCGGACTTCAGCGGTGCGCGAGAAAAAGAATTCGGAGACTTCGGTGTCGATCTTGACCGCTTCGTCCTCGAGCATGTTGGCGCGGATAACGCGCAGAGCGAAGTCGAACAGGATCGCGATAATCGCGCCGATCGAGAGCACCCATAGCGTCGAGAAAGCGCCGCGCGGTACGACGCGGTCATAGACCTGCATTGAATAGAGGCTCGTCACCAGCGCAATGAGGTTGACCACGAAAGTCGCAAGCACGGCAAAGAAGATCGTGTTCTTGCGGCGGAACACGGCCGACTTGAACACGTCGAACGCGTTGTCGAAGGTCAGCTTTCCGGCGGGCAGCGGAATGACGATGTCGTAGAGATGCGCCTGATCGGCATCGCGCCAGGTCGTGCTAATGCCTTCCTTGACGATACCCAGCCGATTGTCGTTCTCGATTCGCTCGGCCACGGCCCAGCCGTTCGTGTCATGGTAGACGAGCAACGGAAACTCGTGCGCGCGCGGCGCCTCACTATATTTTGTCGCTGGTGCCCACCCGATCGCCTGGCAGACGAGGTCGAGCGCCTCCTGATCATCTCGACCAACTTGCACGGCGGCATCGGCCCAGTCGGGCCTCAGGTCGATCCGGCGCATCTGGGCAAGGGTCGCGATCGCCGCGACAATCGAATTCGACACGTTTAGTTTTCCTTAGAGACCGGCACCGTGGCCGGTTGTTCGAAGACGGGATGCCAGCGGCCGCTGCGCAGCAGGAGCCGCACCGAGGCCGACATCGCCCCGACCTGTGCGTCCACCTTGCCGATCTGGGCGGTGACGGCCTCGCGCAGCGCGTTCATGACGTCGAGCCACGATCGACGACCGGCAATGAACTGGCGCATGTAGCTCTCGCTCACGCGCGATGCGGTTTCGGAAGCACCGGTCGAGATCTGCGCGCGCGCCTTTGCGGCATCGTACTCGATTAGGTCGTTGGCGATCTCGCGGCGCAGCTGCTGGTCGGTGACGCGCACGTCCTCGAGCGCGCCCTGGATGCGCAGCCGCGAGGCATCGACCTGCGAAAGCTGGCTAAGCCCCCCCGTCGCCTGCTGACGCAACACGAAACCGACACGGCTGCCAAAGACGTTATCGTACGAATACTGAGCGTTGAGCTGCGGAAACAGCGAAGCCTTTCGCGCGTCAAAATCAGCGCGGGCAAGATCGACAAGCGAGTTCAGACGTTTGATCGTCGGATCATACGCGATTGCCTGCTCCTCGAGGGAATCTCGATTCGGAAGTTCGACGATCTTGTAGGGGGGAATCGGCCCGAGATCGTAGTTAGGATCGGCGATCAATTCGGCGAGGATGCGCAGCGTCGAACGGCGCTGTGCGCGCGTGACCGTATATTCCTGTTCGATCTGCGCCGCGCGCGATCTCGCCAGCTCAAGATCGGCCAGTGGGCTGACTTCCTGCTCAACACGGCGCTCCATCGTCCCAACCAGGCGTTGGTGCTCGCGCACGCTGTCGGCCAGCAGCTGCTCGCGCTGGGCCAGCCGCGCTACTTCGAAGTAGGCTTGAGACGTGGTCTGAGCCAGACTTTGGATAGTCACGACATAGTCAGCCGAGGTCGCATCCTCTGCAGCCCTGGCCCGTCGGATACCGGCTCCGATGCGGCCACCGGTCCAGACGGGCAGTTCAACTGCGACCTGCGGATCCGGCGAGCTGTTGTTATCGAGGTAGGCTACATTTCCCGTCAGGTTCGGGAAACGCAGCCATTTTGCCGCACTGACGTCAGAGGCAGCGGCAGCGAGAGCCGCGCGAGCTGACTTTGCGGAAGGATAATTGCGGGTGACGATGCTAATGGCTTCATCGAGCGCCGGCGGCACTTGCGGCGGCGCATCGGTCCAACCGATCTGCGGTATCTTGCCCTTGGTCGCCTTGGGCGCCGGCGGACCGTAGACCTCGACCGCGGGCCCCTGAACCGTCGGCGGATCGAAGGTCGGAGTCTGACCGGGCTGGAGCCGCGCACCGCCACGATCGGGCGTGGCCGGCGGCACATCGACCGGCTTGGCCATAGTCCCTGGATCGGCAGTCATCGCGGAATCGCCCTGAACGGCGGCATTGGTCGCCGTGCTGGTCTTCGCGTTCTGCGCTGTGGCGAGCGCGGGCCACAGCGCGATGGCCGCCGCCATGGTCACCGCAATGGTCACCGGGGCGGCGCTGCGGGAAGCGCGCGAGCCAGCTTTGCGTTCAAAAGCCAAAGTTCGATCCTAGTTGATGCTGCCGGATGCCCCGAAACATCATGTCTATCCCTGCTGCTCGACGGTCAGGTTGCGCGCGCGCTGATCCTGCTCGTCCTTGGAAATGTTCACCAATCCGGCCTGCTTGAGACGTTCCAGCACCGCGTAGAATCCGCGATACGACGTGCCGGCGACCTGCATCGCCTCGTTCACGCGCAGTGGTCCGGACATCATCAGACAGAGCAGAACCCGCGCTTCAGGTGTGAGGAGCCGCAACTTCTTCTTCTTGAAGAGCTTGGCGTCAAACTCGACCAGTTCCTTCCAGCGCGGATCGGCCGCGTCGATCGTCAATACGTCCTGGGCGTCCTCCTCCATCTGCCGTCGAAATCCCAGTTGTCGCGAGTCGCGATGCCTCTACCGAGTATATGCAAATTTAACACGCAAAATTTCACCATATCTGTGGATTTCACGATGGAGCGCCTAAGCGGCTGCCAACCACCCGGGTCGGGTCGAAAATATGCCGCGTTTTGGGCCTGCTCGCACAGAACCGAGGGTTATTTGGGGGATGTCATGTGGGCAAGACGCGACTAGTCGCAGCGGTGACCAAGCGATTTTCCTCGTGAAAAAGCCGCCGGCTTGCTAGTCGATCTGTCTGATAGTCACGCAGGCGTCGCATAAGGTTCAGGGTTCAAAGGTTTATCAGTGATGGCAACCCAACTTCTGGAAGTACCTTCGCTCGTCGCCGATTCCTCGCCCGTTCAATTGCCATCGGTGCTCGTCGTCGAACGCGAGGATCCTGGTCTGACGCACTGCATGAGCGTGCTCAAAACGCTGGGCTACGCTCATTCGGGCGTGACCAGTGCCGAAGAGGCGATCGACCGCGTCTGCCGCGACACTACGATCCAGATCGTCCTGACCGACCAGCGCATGCCCGTGATGGACGGTCTGACGATGATCGAGGAAATCCGCACGCGGCTGGGCACAGCGCGCGCCATCGCGCCCATCGTGCTGACCGATGCGATCACGGCCGAACTGGCGATGAAATGCTTGCATCTTGGTGCGGTCGACGTGCTCTGCCGGCCGCTCGACCTGATGACGAGCTCGGCCGCGCTGCGGCGTGCGGTCGCCCATCTGCGCAGCCGCGAGGACTTGCAGCAGCAGGCCAGCCTGTCGAATTTCGGCAGCCAGCTCAACCGGCTCGTTTCGGCGCTCGAGAGCCGCGGCCACGATACCAGCCTCGCCCGCACGCCGACCAACGAGGATCTCGCCGCGACCCTGCGCGCGATCATCACTTCGCGCGCGCTGCGCGGACGATTCTTCTCAAGTCAGCTTTTCGCCGATCCGGCCTGGGAAATTCTGCTCGACCTGACGCGCGCGCAACTCGAGAATCAGGAGGTCTCGGTGTCGAGCGTCTGCATCGCAGCTTCGGTGCCGATGTCCACGGCGCTGCGCTGGGTCGGCCAGATGACCGACAGTGGCCTGCTGCGCCGCTGGCCCGACGCGCGCGACGGCCGCCGCGACCTGATCGCGCTGACCGACGCCACTGCGGGTCACATGCGCGAATATCTCTGCGCGGTGCATGCAGTGCTGCGGCGGGTTTGAGCGCAGCGACGCACCACCCTCACCGCTACGAATATCTTCACTGCGTTCAGCAAGTTTAGCTGCCTCTCCCGCCAACGTGAGAGCAGACGAAGCGCGTCCGAACTTCTGCCGCTGGCGTCGAAGGAAAGAGTAGCTTGCTCCGTCAGGAGCTAGCGGACCTTGAACGGGGGCGGCGAGTCAGTTCCCCGCCGGCACGGGCGTCCCACCTTCAGCCTCGCGGCGCTTGCGCTCGTCGTACTGGCGCTCGGCCTCTTCGACACGGACTTGGGTGTCGGCGGCTTCGGCATCGAGCGTCGACAGGCGCTTCTCGCGCTCGGCCTGGATCAGTTCGCCGAAGCGGATCGAGGGATCCTGGCCTTTTTCGGCATAGGCGCGGTTGATCAGCTGCTGGGTGCAGCCGAGCGCCCCGCCCGCGCCGACCGGCGAGCAGCTCTGCGTGCCGGTACGGCCTACGGTCTCATAAGCCAGGACCTTGTTGTTCCAGGCATCGTTGCGCGGCGAGTCGCTCCCGCGCAGCGCCTCGGGAATGCGATAGCGCTCCGATTCCTCCTTGCGCGCGCAGACCGTGATCTCGTCGTCCTTACCCTGCGGACAAGCGTCCTGGCCGTAGACGATGACGAGGTTGACCTTCTCGTCCGGGCTCTGCGCCATAGCGGGAGCGGCAGGAAGCAGCAGGATGGACGTCAGGGTTGCGGCAGCGATCAGGGAAAAGCGGGACACGGCGGAGCTCCTTGCTGGGCGTCTGGCTGACGTATCGACGATATACGGTCGCCGCCCGTGAATGCTAAATTAAGCGGCGGCGGCGCGCCATTGTTCCTGCACAACGGGGATCAGATCCGCTCAGACAGGCGGATCGCCAAACGGCAACCCATGCGGATCGCCGCGGAGACCAGGGGATAGGCGGGCGCGTCTTCGGCCCCCGCCGCCAGCGCGGCCTCGCGGTGCTGGCGCTCCTCGTCGCGGAAATCGGCGATCATCTCCGACAGTTCGGGATCGCTGTCGCCGAGCTCCTCGAGCTGGCGCGTGTAGTGGCGGTCGATCTCCTCCTCGACCGCCGCGGTGCAGGCCATGGCAGTCGTCGGGCCGGCCAGCGCCGTGACCGCACCGAGCGCGAAGCCGGCGACGTCCCACAGCGGCTGCAGCGCCGTCGGGCGCACGCCGCGCTTGGCAAGCAGCGCATCGAAGCGCGCGCGATGCTCGGCTTCCTGCGCGGCCATCGCCGCGATTTCGGCCGCGCGCGGCGTCCGGTTGCCCATGACCGCGAGCTGGCCCGCATAGATTCGCGTCGCGCCGTATTCGCCCGCCTGGTCGACGCGCAGCATGGTTTCGGTATCGGGCTTCATCGTGCCGTCTCCCGGCTACGCAGCAGCAGGAACGCGATCGCCAAGGCGGCCGAGCCCGAGAACAGGAAGTTCCAGCCCGCGAGCGAGACGCCCAGCAGGTCCCAGGGCGCCGTGTCGCAGCGCACCAGCGGCGCGTTCATGATCGCCGCGAGCGGATCGCCGCCCGCCGCCGCGGTCGAGGTGCAGGCGGTGAAGCCCTGCCACCAGTGGTACTCGACCCCGGCGTGGAATAGGCCGATCAGCCCAGCGACGGCGATCGCAAAGCCCGCGAGGCCGACGATCGCGCGGCTCTCGCGCAGGAACAGCGCGACCACGGCAAGGCCCAGCGCGGTGAAATGGGCATAGCGCTGCCACCAGCACATCTCGCAGGGGAACAGGCCGAAGGCGAACTGGCCGATGTAGGCGCCGCCGAGTAGCGCCAGCGGCGTCGCCAGCGCGACCAGCCGCGCGAGCTTGAGCGCCGTGCGTCCCCCCTGATTCATGCCGCCGCTCAGCGCTTGCGTGCCGCCAGCAAACCCGGCTGCGCGGTGCGCCGCAAGGTGTCGACCGCATAGTGGAGCTGGAAGTCGGTGATGCCCTTGGCCTTGAGCTGCTCGGCTGTCTGCTTGAAGCGCGGATCGTCCTGCTTGTCGGTCTCGAGCTGCTTGTCCTCGAGATTGACCTCGTTGATCAGGTGGCCGCGCAGATCGCTCTCGCGCAGCGCGCGCTCGGAGCGCTTGCGCGCATCGGGATCGGACAGCTGCGGCACGCGGATGTCGGGCTCGATGCCGCCTTCCTGAACCGAATGGCCCGACGGCGTGAAGTAGCGCGCCGTCGTCAGCTTGACCGCCGAGCCGCGGTCGAGCGTGAACATCGACTGGACCGAGCCCTTGCCGAAGGTCCGCTCGCCCATGACGATCGCACGGTCCTGATCCTGGAGCGCGCCGGCGACGATCTCCGAGGCCGATGCGCTGCCGGCATCGACTAGCACGACGATCGGCAGGCCCTTGGCGACGTCGCCCTTGTAGACCGATTCGGCCTTGTAATATTCGTTCTCGCTGGCGACGCGGCCGCGCTGCGAGACGATGTCGCCCGAAGTCAGGAACAGGTCCGACAGGCCGATCGCCTCGTCGAGCGAGCCGCCCGGGTTCGAGCGCATGTCGAGCACCAGCCCGCTGAGCTTGCCGCCGCTCTTGGCCTTGAGGTCGGCCACGGCCAGGTTCACGTCCTTGCCGACGTCGCGCGAGAACTCGTTGATCGTGATGACGCCGACATTGCCGTCGAGCTTCGAGGTCACCGGCTCGAGCTGGATCACGCCGCGGCTTACCGTGACGTCGAAGGGATCGTCGCGGCCCGGACGGAAGATCGTCAGGCGGATCGAAGTGCCCGGTGCCCCTCGCATCTTGGCCACGGCCTCGTCGAGATCGCCGCCGTAGTAGAGCTTGCCGTCGAGATGGGTGATGAAGTCGCCGGCCTTGATCCCCGCCTGTTCGGCCGGGCTGCCGCGGAACGGCGAGACCACCTTGACCGCGCCGTCGTCCATCACGACCGACAGGCCGAGGCCCGAGTAGTTGCCGTCGATCATCGTCTCGAGCCGCTGCAGACTGGCGCCGTCGAGGTAGGACGAGTGCGGGTCGAGGCTTTCGAGCATGCCGTTGATCGCGCCCTTGAGCAGCTTGTCGTCGTCGATGTTGTCGACGTAGTTTTGCCGGACGAGCTGGTAGACCGCGACGAGCTTGCCGAATTCGGGGCCCGAGCGGCCGTCGACCGCGGCGAGACCCTGCGTCGTTACCGGCAGCAGCGCGACGGCGCTGACCAGCAGCGCGGCGCGGGCGATGGAAGCCAAGGATTTGCGAGTAAGGGCGGGCATCGTGCGTCTTTCAACCATGAGCGGCGCTTTTATCGCGCCCGGACGATGAACGCCAGATGGCGCTTTGTCGCGAGAATGCCAGCGAAAAGCGCGCGAGCGGCGCAAGGATCACCGCGACTGGACGAATTCGAGCGGATTTACCGGCACGCCGTCGCGGCGCAGCTCGAGCGTGACGAGCGACTGGTCGCCGCCCGCGGCTCCGAGCGGCGAGCCCGCGAGCAATTGCCCGCCGACGCCGACGTCGAGCCGCGCGAGCCCGGTCACCAGCGAGGTCCAGCCGCCCGGATGCTCGACGATGACGATGTTGCCATAGCCGCGATAGGGCCCCGCGAAAGCCACGCGTCCCGATGCCGGCGCGACGATCTGCGCGCCCGCGCGCGTCGCCAGGGCAATGCCGCGCACGCGCGCGCCGCCGCCGCGCTGGGTGTCGCCAAAGCCGCTGACGAGCCGCCCGGTCGCGGGCAGCATGTAGCCAGGCAGCCCCGAAGCCGCGGGGCTTGGCGCATCGCCCAGGCTGGTGACCTGCGCCGCCTCGGGCCGCGCCGGACGCATGATCGGCCCGGGCAACCGCGCGAGCTGGTCGCGCAGCGCCCCGGCCTTGCGCAGATCGTCGGTCAGCGTGCCGAGATCGCGCGCCTGTTCGGCCAGGGCCAGCGCGCGCTCGGCCTCGCGGTCGGCGGCGCCCGTTACCTGGCGCGATTCGAGGCGCTGGCGGGTCTCCAGTCCGGCCAGCACGCCGCGCCGCACGGTCAGCCGGCGCTGGCTCTCGCGCAGGTTCTTCGTCGCCAGCGCCGTGCGGCGCTGGAGCGCCTTGCCTCGCTCGATCTCTGCGCGCAGCGCGGCGGTGCGGCGCTGGACTTCGGGCAACATCGTCGCGAGCAGCGCGCGCATGTACATCGTCTCTCGCACCGAGCCCGGGCGCAGGAGCGCCAGCGCCGGCGGCCGACGCGAGAGCCGCTGCAGCGAGGCGGTGAGCCGCACGACCGGGCGCTGGCGTTCGGCCAGCCGCGCGCGCAGCACCTCGCGCTCGCGGCCGATCAGCGCGACCTGGGCCTGGTGGCCGGCGATCTCGGCCTCGGTCTGCTGGATACGCGCGGCGATCGCCGCAGCTTCGCGCGCGGTCTTTTCCGCCGCCGCCGAAGCGCGCGATGCCTCGCCCTCGAGCCGCTCGGCCCGCGTGCGCGCGGCGGCGCCCTGCGCCTGCGCCTCGGCCAGCGCGCGGCGCGCATCGCCGACATCGTCGAACCGCGCGGCCTGCTGCGCATCGAGCGAAGCCGACGCGCTCAGGCCCGCCAGCAGACTCGCAGGCAGCAACAGATGCAGAATACGGCGCGACGACGTCATCGTCGCACGTCTAACCAGATCGGTGGTAGGGATGGCCAGCGAGAATGCTGGTGGCGCGCCACAATTGTTCGACGAGCATGGCCCGTGCCAGCATGTGCGGCCAGGTCATGTTGCCGAAGGCGATCAGCAGGTCGGCCTTGTCGCGCATCGCGTTGCCATGTCCGTCGGCCGCGCCGATCAGGAAGCGCGTCTCGCGCACGCCCTCGTCGCGCCAACGCCCGAGCAGCGTCGCGAATTCCTCCGACGTGAGCTGGCGGCCGCGCTCGTCGAGCAGCACTTCGCGGAATGGCGTGGCGGAGGGCGCCGGCAGCGTGCCACCCACATCGGGCAGCTCGCTGATCTTGAACGGCCAGGTGATCCGCTTGGCATAGCGATCGACGAGATCGGCCTCCGGCGAGCGGCCGATCTTGCCCCTGGCAATGACGTGCAGCTTCAGATCACGCGGCTCCGACCGGGCCGTCGCCGAAGCCCCACATGCGCTCGAGATTGTAGAAGCTGCGCACTTCGGGGCGGAACAGATGAACGACGACGTCCCCGGCATCGACGAGGACCCAATCCGCGGCGGGCAGGCCTTCGATGCGGGCATGGCCGAAACCGGCATGCTTGATCCGCTCGGCGAGCTTCTGCGCCATGGCCGTGACCTGGCGCGTCGAGCGGCCCGAAGCGATGATCATGTGATCGGCGATCGAGCTCTTGCCTTCGAGCGGGATGGAGACGAGTTCCTGCGCCTGATCGTCGTCAAGCGAGCTGAGCACCAGCGCGTGCAGCGAGTCGGGCTCGGCAGCGATGGGAGCTGGGGCCGGGGCGGCGGCGCCGGCGGTGGCCGGCTGGTTTTGCGCCTGGTTCATGTAAGTCGAAAATGCTCCTGTAAAACGATGCTGTCGGGGACGGCCGGACCGAAAAGAGCCGGCCGAAAGATGAGACGCACGTCGCATCGGTCAAAGACCACGGGATCAAGAATTGATCGCAGTGTGTGACCGAAGGAAGTCAGCGTAGGACCCGGGAGGCCCTGCACGCTCACGCCGCATCTGCCGGGATCGGACGGTGCGAAACCCCGTCGCGCAGACCACCTGTTGCGAGGCTGTCTGCCCAATGCGGATCGGCTTGGCGGATTGCCGTGGCCGAACGCCGATCGGGGTCAAAACGCAAGTACACCAGCGCCGGAGCGCTCCATCCAATCCGGTTGCGGATACCGGCAGCAGACGTCCGGTAACGCCTGAGCCAGGCCATCGCAGGGCTCGCGACAGCGGCATGATCATACCCCGGACGCGCCATAACTGCAATCGGCATGGTCCGGGCGATCTGCCGCCAGCCTTTCCACTGCACGAATTGCGCGAGATTGTCTGCGCCCATCAGCCAGACGAAGCGCCTTTTGGGCCAGCGACGGGCCAGTTCGCGCAGCGTGTCGACCGTGTAGCGCGTGCCCAGTTCGCGCTCGATCGCGGTGACCCGGATCGGCGTGCCGCGCGCCTGGCGACGTGCCGAGGCGAATCGCGCGGGCAGCGGCGCCATGCCCTTGGCAGGCTTGAGCGGATTGCCCGGCGACACCAGCCACCAGACCTCGTCGAGGCCGAGAGCCTGGGCGGCGAACAGGCTGATTCGGCGGTGGGCGCCATGGGCGGGATTGAAGCTCCCGCCGAGGAGGCCGACGATGCGCGTCATCGGATCTCCCGCCGCGGCGAGGCGAGATCGGCGCCCGCGCCCTGCGTTTCGAACATCCAGCCCGGATACTCGCGCGGCAAAGCGCTCACTGTATCGAGCGCAGCCAGTTCCGCGGCGGTCAACGCGACTTCGCAGGCGGCAATGTTGTCGGCCAACTGGTCGGCGCGCTTGGCGCCGACGATCACGGTCGAGACCACCGGTTTGTGCAGCAGCCAGGCCAGCGCGATCTGGGCGATGCCGATGCCGCGCGCCTCGGCCAGCGGCGCCATGGCCTCGATGACGTCATAGGCGCGGCCGAGATCGACCGGCGGGAAATCGAACTGCGCGCGACGTCCCTCACCCTCACATGAAGTGCCCTTGCGGTACTTGCCCGAGAGCAGCCCGCCGGCAAGCGGGCTCCAGACCATCAGGCCCAAGCCTTCGCTTTCGAGCATCGGCACCAGCTCGCGCTCGAGATCGCGGCCCGCCACGGTGTAATAGGCCTGCAGGCTGACGAACTTGTCGAAGCCGCGACGCTCGGCAATGCCCAGCGCCTTGACGATCTGCCAGGCAGCCCAGTTCGACACGCCGATATAGCGCGCACGCCCCGAGCGGCCGATGTCCTCGAGTGCGCGCAACGCCTCCTCGATCGGGGTGTGCGCATCCCAGCCATGGATCTGGTAGAGATCGACGTGATCGAGCCCGAGCCGTTCGAGGCTGGCATCGATCTCGGCCATCAGGTGCAGACGGCTGGTGCCGCCGTCGTTGACGCCCTGCCCCATGCGGCCCATCGCCTTGGTCGCGACGATGACGTCACTCCGCCGCACGCCGAGGTCCTTGAGCGCCTGACCGGTGAAGCGCTCGGACTGCCCGCCCGTATAGATGTTCGCCGTGTCGAGGAAATTGATCCCGGCGTCGAGCGCCTGCCGCACCAGCGCGGTGCTTTCTGCCTGATCGAGCCCGGCGATGGCCGAGAAGCGGCCGGGATCGGTGCCGAAGGTCATCGTGCCGAGGCACAGCTCGGAAACGACGAGGCCCGTGGAGCCGAGACGGTTGTAGCGCATGGGGGAGGATCCTTTCGTTGGCGCCCAGGATGGGCGGACCCTGCCCGTCGGCGCAAGGGGCTTAGGGCCGCGTCTGGCCCGTCCCACGCACGACCCATTTGTAGGTCGTCAGGCCTTCGAGCGCGACCGGGCCGCGCGCGTGGAGGCGGCCCGTGGCAATGCCGATTTCGGCGCCGAGGCCGAATTCGCCGCCGTCGGCGAACTGGCTCGAGGCGTTGACCATGACGATCGCGCTGTCGACCTGGTTGAGGAAGCGCGTCGCCGCGGCGTCGTCGCCCGTCACGATCGCGTCGGTGTGGTTCGACGAATGGCGCGCGACGTGATCGAGCGCCGCATCTAGCCCGTCGACCACGGCGACCGAGAGGATCGCATCGAGATACTCGGTGTCCCAGTCCTCGTCGCTGGCGGGCTGGATGCGCGGATCGAGCGCGCGGGCGCGGGCATCGCCGCGCAATTCGCAGCCGGCCTCGATCAGGCTCGCGACGACTTCGGCGTTGTGCGGGAAGCGCGCGTCGAGCAGCAGGGTTTCCATCGCCCCGCAGATGCCCGTGCGGCGCATCTTAGCGTTGAGCGTGACCGCCTTCGCCATCTCGCGATCGGCGGCGACGTGGACATAGGTGTGGCAGATGCCGTCGAGGTGCGCGAGCACGGGAACGCGG
The DNA here is from genome assembly GCF_037482895.1 of Novosphingobium anseongense. NCBI lineage: Bacteria > Pseudomonadati > Pseudomonadota > Alphaproteobacteria > Sphingomonadales > Sphingomonadaceae > Novosphingobium > Novosphingobium anseongense. The sequence continues at coordinate 388,366 of NZ_JBBHJZ010000002.1, forward strand.
GCATCGGCCTGGACTCTCGCGACCAGGCTCTTGCCGCCGCGCGGGACGATCATGTCGATGAGCCCGGCGGCCGTCAGCATGGCGCCCACCACCGCGCGGTCCTGCGTCGGCACGAGCTGGATCGCATCGACCGGCGCGCCGACCGACGCGAGACCGCGGCTCAGCGCGGCAAGGATAGCCTGGTTCGAATGGACCGCCTCGCTGCCGCCGCGCAGCAGCACGGCATTGCCCGAGCGGAAGCCGAGCGCAGCGGCATCGGCGGTGACGTTGGGGCGGCTCTCGTAGATGATGCCGATCAGCCCGATCGGCACGCGCACGCGCGTCAGCACGAGGCCATTGGGACGCTCGGCGCGGTCGATCACCTCACCGACCGGATCGGCAAGGCTCGCGACCTGGTCGACCGCGTCGGCAATGCCCGCAAGGCGGCCGGCGTCGAGCTTGAGCCGGTCGAGCATGGCCTTTGTCAGGCCGTTGGCCTCGCCCGCGGCGAGATCGCGGGCGTTGGCCGCGAGGATCTCGGCCTCGTCCGCGCGCAGCGCTTGGGCCGCGGCGCGCAGGGCGGCGGCCTTGTCGGCATCGGACAGCAGCGCGAGCTGGCGCTGCGCGGCGCGGCCGGCCGCGGCCATGCGCGCGACGAGCGCTTCGGGGGTTTCCTGCGCGGTTGCCGGGTCGAGAGTCTGCGTTGCCATGTCCGGGCGCTAGCATCGCGCCCCAAGCTTGTCATCCACGCGCTTTTACTTCGGCAACGCGCGCGAATTCGAATCGATTCCTCCGGTTCGGATCGATTCATGATGAATGGTTTCCGCGCAGCCACTCGGTTCGTCGACGACAAGCCTCGCTTCGGCGTGAATTGAGTGCCTGGATTCGCGCCCGACTTTGCAAACTGCTAGCCGCCGCGCCGGTGGGAAAAGATTAAGCACGGGGTCGTCTTGAAAGGTATGAGCGCTGGCGGCGTAATGGACCGCTTGCGGACTCACTTCCCGGAACGCGAGTTCTTCATGCGTTCGCAGGGGCAGGTCCGCTTCATCAAGATTTCCGCGAAGCTGCAGATGGCGGCTGCGGGAATCGTCGCGGCCTTGCTGCTGGCCTGGGTGGTCACGATGGCCACCGTGGCAATCTCGCAACTGCTGTCCACGCGCGACCGCGTCGCCTTGCTCGACCGCGAGGCCAAGGTGACCACGGCGGAGAGCCGCGTTGCCGAATATCGCAACGATCTCAAGGCCGTAGCGGCCGATCTCGACCGCCGTCAGGACTTCATCCAGAAGATGGTCGAGTCCGAGATGGGGGCTTTGCCCGGCGACGTGCAGGCCGGCGAGACCGTCTCCGACAGCCGCGGCGAAGCCGGGCGCACGGTCGACAAGGTCAGCGCCGCCCTGCCCGAAGCCGCCGGCCTCGCGCGGATCGAGGCGCGTCAGCTGGCCTTCGTCGAACAGCTCACCCGCCTCGCCGATCGTCGCTCGGGCCGCGCCGCCCAGGCGATCCGTTCGCTCGGACTCAATCCCGAACAGATGATCGCGCAGCTCGACGATCGCACCGCCCAGGGCGGACCGCTGCTTCACCTCGCAACCTCCGCCAATGGCGCGATCGACCCGCGCTTCCAGCGCATGGGTATGAGCCTGGCGCGGATGAACCTGCTCGAGCGCGGCCTCGCGGGCATCCCGCAGGTCGAGCCGGCCGACATGGACTATGTGTCCTCGGGCTTCGGCTATCGCGCCGACCCCTTCACCGGCGAGGGCGCGTTCCACGCCGGGCTCGATTTCAAGGGCCCGATCGGTGCGCCGGTCCATGCTGCGGCCAAGGGCACGGTTTCGTTCGTCGGCCAGAAGCAGGGCTACGGCAATTGCCTCGAGATCGACCACGGCAACGGCCTGCTGACGCGCTATGCGCACCTTTCCGCGTTCCACGCGCGCGTCGGCCAGCCGGTCAAGGCCGGCGACTTCGTCGCGCAGATCGGCAGTTCGGGCCGCTCGACCGGCCCCCACCTGCATTTCGAGGTCCGGATCAACGACCGGCCCGTCAATCCGCGACCCTTTCTGGAGGCAGCGCCCCATGTTCTCGAAGAAGCCCGGACCGGCCAACCCGGCGGGCGCCGGTAACCCCGTCATGAGCGGTTCCACCTTTTCCGTCCTCGGCGCCGACACCGCGATCCGCGGCGACATCTCGGCCTCAGCCGACCTCCATCTCGACGGCAAGGTCGAAGGCGACATCACCTGCGCCGCGCTCGTCCAGGGCGAATCGAGCCAGGTGATCGGCGCGGTCACCGCCGAGACCGCGCGGCTCGCCGGTTCGGTCAAGGGCACGATCACCGTCCGCGAGCTGGTGATCCTCAAGTCCGCACGCATCGAGGGCGACGTCCACTACGACGCACTGACGATCGAGCAGGGTGCGCAGGTCGACGGCCGCCTCTCGCCGCGCGCGGCCAAGGTGCCCGAGCACGAAACGCACCTCGTGCTGGCCGCCTCGCAGGATTGAGCAGAAACTAAGATCCTCCCCTTGCAGGGGGAGATCTTAAAACCCCCTAGCCTTCGGCCGCGACTTCCTCGCGCAGCGCCTTGCGATCGAGCTTGCCGACCATCGTCTTGGGCAGGCTGCCGCGGATCACCACGGAGTCGACGCGCTCGTGCTTGCCGAGACGGTCGTTGACCCAGGCCTTGAGAGCATCGGCGCCGTCCTGCGCCTCATCCTGCAGCGTGACGAAGGCTCGCGGCACTTCGCCGCGGTAGGAATCGGACACACCGATGACCAGGGCTTCCTTGATCGCCGGATTCTGCAGGATCACCGCCTCGAGCTGGCTTGGGAACACCTTGAAGCCGCCGACCGCGATCATGTCCTTGCTGCGATCGACGATGCGGGTGAAGCCGTCGGCCTCGATCACCGCGATGTCGCCCGTGCGCAGCCAGCGCTCGCCGTCGATATCGGCGAAGGCCGAGGCCGCGGCTTCGGGCCGGTTCCAGTAGCCGAGCATGACCTGAGGGCCGAGCACGACGAGTTCGCCGGGCTCGCCCGCAGGCGCCCAGCGCGTGGGATCCTCCTTGTCGAGCAGCGCCAGCCGCGTGCCGGGCAGCGGATGGCCGATCGTGCCCGGGCGTTCGTCACCCTCATAGGGATTGCTCGTCGCCACGCCCGAGGTCTCGGTCAGGCCGTAACCTTCGATCAGCTTGGCGCCGGTCGCCGCTTCGAACTGCTGCTTGAGCGGCGCGGGCAGCGGCGCCCCGCCCGAGACGCAGACGCGCAACGACGAGAAGTCGGTCTTGGGCAGGTCGGGATGATCGAGCAGCGCCTGGTACATCGTCGGCACGCCGGGCATCGCTGTCGCGCGTGCGCGCGCGAGGGTCTTGAGCGCCTGGCCCGACTGGAAGCGCGGCAGCATGGCGATGCAGCCGCCGTCGTGGATCGTGCGGTTGAGCACGCAGGCGTTGGCGAAGACGTGGAAGAACGGCAGGACGCCGACGATCATGTCACGCTCGCCGCGGTGCGGATCGATCGCCACGACCTGGCGCGCATTGGCCGATAGGTTCTGGTGCGTGAGCATCGCACCTTTGGGCGTTCCCGTGGTCCCACCGGTATACTGGAGCAGCGCGAGATCGGTCAGCGGATCGATGGCGACAGGCTCGGGCGTCTTGTCGACCAGCGCCTGGCGCCACTCGATCACGCCGTCCTGCTGCGGGATCGCCATGATGTCGCTGCGGCGGAACAGCCGGATGCCGATCGACTGGACAAAAGGCAGCATATGCTCGAGCCGGGCGATGATCAGCTTCTCGAGCGAAGAGCTCTTGAGCACTTCGAGCGCGGTCGGCTGGAGCGCGGGCACGTCGAGCGTGACGATGATCTTCGTCCCCGAATCTTCGACTTGCGCCTCGAGCTCGTGCGCGGTGTAGAGCGGCGAGAAGTTGACCACGGTCGCGCCGGCCATCATCGCGCCGAAATAGGCCGGGATGTAGACCGGCACATTGGGCAGGTAGAGCCCCAGGCGATCGCCCTTGGTCACGCCCATCGCCTGAAGACCCGCGGCGAAGCAGCGCGCCTCGGCCATCAAGGTCTTGTAGCTGTAGAGGCGGCCGAAGAAGTCGACCAGCGGCGCATCACCCTTCTCCGCCGTTGCCTGAGCGAACAGCTCGGTCATCGCCAGAGGCGGGAACTGCTGATCCCAGGCGCACGGATGCGCATAGCGCGTCCGCCAGATTTCCGTCCCGCTCCCGTTCGTCATGGGGACGAGTGTGTACGCTCGCCGCGCGAAGGGCAAGGGGCCTAGTTTACATGGATGTCAGTGAGGTGCAGCCGAGCACCTTACCATCCGATGCAGGGGAGGGGGACCGGGCGCGAAGCGCGTGGTGGAGGCGGTGTCACACCATTGCAGGGTGAACACACCCCTCCGTCATCCCTACGGGATGCCACCTCCCTTGCAGAGGAGGAACCTGGAGTGGCTTGTTAAGTCGCTCGCGCGAGTCTCACGCCTGGCCGGCAGCCTCGGCAGCGCGCTTCGCTTCGAGCCAGGCCGCGGCCTCGGCCTCCTGCGCAGCTTCTCCCGCGGCCTTGGTCGAGGCTTCGCGCTCGGCGCGCAGTTCTTCGATCAGCGCTTCGCGATCGTCGCCCAGGCGCTGTTCGGCCAAGCCATCATCGACGACGCCGGCCTTCTTCGCGACCTTGGCGACAAGTCCGTCGAGTTCGCGCTGCGAGCAGAGGCCCAGGGTCACCGGGTCCTTGGGCTGGATGTTGGCGATGTTCCAGTGCGAGCGATCACGAATCGCGGCGATCGTGTTGCGCGTGGTACCGATCAGCTTGCCGATCTGCGCATCCGAGATCTCGGGGTGGTGGCGCAGGATCCAGGCGATGCCGTCGGGCTTATCCTGGCGCTTCGAGACCGGCGTGTAGCGCGGACCCTTGGTGCGGTTAACCGTGACCGGCGCCTTCTGCATCCGCAGCGCGTAGCTGGGATCGGCCTGGCCCTTCTCGATCTCCGCCATGGTGAGCTCGCCCGAGCGTACCGGATCGCGGCCCGTATACTTGCTGCTGGTCAGGTCGTCGGCCATGGCCTGAACCTCGAGGATGTGGAGGCCGCAAAAATCAGCGATCTGCTCGAAGGTCAGCGCCGTCGTCTCGACAAGCCAGGACGCAGTCGCGTGCGGCATCAACGGGGTGGGCTGGGTCACGGTGATTCTCCCGAAGGGGCCTCGATTCCAAGGCCGCCCTGCAAGCTGAAATAATAAGGGCCGCCCCTTGCGGAGCGGCCGTACCGCGAACCATTTAGGCGCAATCGCCGGGTTCGGCAAGTCAAACGCGGCGGCGCGCAAGTATTGCCGCGAATCGTCGCTAGCGCCGGTCCATCACGACATGGCCGGGCAGAGCCGCAAGTCGTGCGAGCCAGTCAACGACGGCTTGATAGTCGGCCAGACGGAAGCCACCTTCCTCGCTGACATGGGTATAGGCATAGAGCGCGATGTCGGCGAGCGTCGGTCCGCTTCCCACCAGCCATTCACGCTGCGCGAGGTGCTGGTCCATCAGCGCCAGCGCGGCCTCGCCGCCCGCCCGCTTGGCAACGATCTGGCCGCGCTGCGCCTCGGTGAGGTTCGCCTCGCCGACCACGCTCAGCCAGAAGCGCAGGGTCGCGATGTTGGGTTCGTGGTTGTACTGCTCGAAGAACATCCAGCGCAGCATGTCGGCGCGGTCGAAGCGATCCTCTGGGATGAGAGCCGAGCCGTGGGCCAGATACCAGCAGGCCGCATTGCTCTCGGGCAGGAAGCGCGCGCCTTCGCCCCCCTCGTCATGGGCGCCGACCTGCAGCACCGGAATGCGGCCATTGGCATTGACGTCACGAAGGAACTGCGGCGTGCGCGTCTCACCCCTGGTGATGTCGTAGAAGCGCCGTTCGAGCGACCGGCCGAGCAGCGCCGCAGTCAGCCGGATCTTGTAGCAATTGCCGCTGCACGGATCTTCGTGGAGGATCAGGGTTTCCATGGCGCAATCCTAGCGCGGCCGGGACCCGTCGACTGCCGGAAAATACGGCACGAGCGACAAGCCCGGCTTATACCTCGAGCACGATCTTCCCGATATGATCGCCTGCTTCCATGTGGGCGTGTGCCGCCGCGGCCTGAGCCAGCGGGAAAGTGCGGTCCATCACCGGGCGGAGCTGGCCGAGTTCGGCGAAGGGCCAGACATTGCGCGCGATCTCCTGCGCGAGCAGCGCCTTGAATTCGGCCGAGCGCGGGCGCAGCGTCGAGCCCGTGAGCGTATAGCGCCGGCTCATGACCACGGCCATGTTGACCTCGGCCTTGGCCCCGCCCTGCACCGCGATCGTCACGTGGCGGCCATCTTCGGCCAGGCATTTGAGATTGCGCGGCACATAGTCGCCCGCGACCATGTCGAGCACGAGCTGCACGCCGCGGCCATCGGTGATCCGCCGCACTTCCTCGACGAAGTCCTGCGCCTTGTAGTCGATCGCATGGGCCGCGCCGATCTCGAGCGCCTTCGCGCACTTCTCGGGACCGCCGCAGGTAACGATCACGGTCAGGTCGAACAGCCGGCCGAGCAGGATCGCCATCGTGCCGATGCCAGAGGTGCCGCCGTGAACGAGAATCGTCTCGCCCTCCATCGCCCAGCCGCGTTCGAACACGTTGTGCCAGACGGTGAACAGCGTCTCGGGCAGCGCCGCGGCCTCGGCCATCGACAGCGCCTCGGGCACGGCCAGGCAGTGATCGGCGCGGGCGAGACAATATTCGGCATAGCCGCCGCCCGCGACCAGGGCGCAGACCTGCTGCCCGGGAATGAGTTCGACCACGCCGTCGCCGAGCGTGACCACCTGCCCCGAAATCTCCAGGCCGGGGATCGGCGAGGCACCGGGAGGCGCAGGGTACAGGCCCAGCCGCTGGACCACGTCGGGGCGATTGACCCCGGCGAAGCCCACCTTGATCAGGACTTCGCCCGGGCCCGGCCTGGGCACGGGCAGGCTCTGCGGCCGAAGCACCTCGGGCCCGCCGGGCGTGTCGAAACCTATGGCCGTCATGGTCTGCGGAACGCTTGCCGGCATTGAGCCCCCTTCGAGCCGGGAAATCCCCTGCCGTAGTCCTACGTCATGGTGCCGGTTGACAGCAAGCCAAGAGCGTCCGATGTTTCGATCGCAATGGACGACGACGATCGACCACGGCCACGCGGAGATTCCGCCAGCCGACTCGCCGGCGAGAGCCTCGACAGCTATTCGCAGGAGGAGCTCGACTTACGCGTCGAACTGCTCGAGGCCGAGATCGCCCGCGTCGCCGCCCACAAGGACCGAGCCGCCGCGCACCGGCTTGCCGCCGACGCCTTCTTCAAGCCCAAGGTACCGTGACGCGGCCCGGATCTTTTCCCGGCCTTCGCAATGGCCCTGATGCTTCCCATATGGGATTCGTTAACCATCTATCTTCATGTTTCCGTGTCGTCGGAGACTCTCTCTCCTCAGCGAAAGACCGATAATGCCCAGTTTCGCCCAGAACCTCGAAAAGACGCTGCATTCGGCGCTGGCCCAGGCCTCCGAGCGTAGTCACGAATATGCGACGCTCGAGCACTTGCTCCTCGCGCTGATCGACGATGCCGATGCCGCGCAGGTCATGGAGGCCTGCGGCGTCGATCTCGGCGATCTCGGCGACGTGGTGCGCCAGTACCTCGACCAGGAATACCAGTCGCTCAAGACCCAGGACAAGGGCGACCCCGCCCCCACCGCGGGCTTCCAGCGCGTGATCCAGCGCGCCATCCTGCACGTCCAGTCGAGCGGCAAGGACACCGTGACCGGCGCCAACGTGCTCGTCGCGCTGTTCTCCGAGCGCGACTCCTACGCGGTCTATTTCCTCCAGCAGCAGGACATGAGCCGGCTCGACGCGGTGAGCTTCATCAGCCACGGCATCGGCAAGGGCGGCCGCCGCATCGAGGATCGCACGCCCAAAGGCAACAGCGAGAGCGAGACCCCGCAGGCCGAGGAAAAGAACGAGAGCAAGAGCCAGAAGAAGGATTCGGCGCTCGACCAGTTCACGGTCAACCTCAACGAGAAGGCGCTGACCGGCAAGATCGACCCGCTGATCGGCCGCGGCCCCGAGGTCGATCGCACGATCCAGATCCTCTGCCGCCGCTCGAAGAACAACCCGCTCTACGTGGGCGATCCCGGCGTGGGCAAGACCGCCATCGCCGAAGGCCTGGCGCGCAAGATCGTCGAGGGCGAAGTGCCAGAGGTCCTGACCGACGCGGTGATCTATTCGCTCGACATGGGCAGCCTGCTCGCGGGCACGCGCTATCGCGGCGATTTCGAAGAGCGCCTCAAGCAGGTGGTTTCCGAGCTCGAGAAGATGCCCGAAGCCGTGCTGTTCATCGACGAGATCCACACGGTGATCGGCGCCGGCGCCACCAGCGGCGGCGCGATGGACGCGTCGAACCTGCTCAAGCCGGCGCTCTCCAGCGGCACGATCCGCTGCATCGGCTCGACCACCTACAAGGAGTTCCGCAACCACTTCGAGAAGGACCGCGCGCTGCTGCGCCGGTTCCAGAAGATCGACGTGAACGAGCCGACGATCGAGGACACGATCAAGATCCTCAAGGGTCTGCGCTCGGCCTTCGAGGACCACCACAAGGTCAAGTACACCCCCGACGCGATCAAGACCGCGGTCGAGCTCTCGGCGCGCTACATCAACGACCGCAAGCTGCCCGACAAGGCGATCGACGTGATCGACGAGGTGGGCGCGATGCAGATGCTGGTGCCGCCGAACAAGCGCAAGAAGACCATCACCGCGCGCGAGATCGAACAGGTCATCGCGACGATGGCGCGCATCCCGCCCAAGTCGGTGTCGAGCGACGACAAGAAGGTGCTCGAACATCTCGACCGCGACCTCAAGCGGGTGGTCTTCGGCCAGGACAAGGCGGTCGAGAAGCTCTCGATCGCGATGAAGCTCAGCCGCGCGGGTCTGCGCGATCCGGACAAGCCGATCGGCTCGTTCCTGTTCTCGGGCCCGACCGGCGTCGGCAAGACCGAGGTCGCCAAGCAGCTCGCGGCGATTATGGGCATTCCGATGCAGCGCTTCGACATGTCCGAGTACATGGAGCGCCACTCGGTCAGCCGCCTGATCGGCGCGCCTCCGGGCTATGTCGGCTTCGACCAGGGCGGCCTGCTAACCGACGCGGTCGACCAGCAGCCGCATAGCGTGCTCCTGCTCGACGAGATCGAGAAGGCGCACCCCGACCTGTTCAACATCCTGCTTCAGGTGATGGACAACGGCCGTTTGACCGACCACCACGGCAAGACCGTCGACTTCCGCAACGTCGTCCTCATCATGACGACCAATGCGGGCGCTTCGGACATGGCCAAGCAGGGCATCGGCTTCGGCGACGTCTCGAAGGAAGACGCCGGCGACGAAGCGGTGAAGCGGATGTTCACCCCCGAATTCCGCAACCGCCTCGATGCGATTGTGCCCTTCTCCTACCTGCCGACCGAAGTCATCAGCCGGGTCGTGGACAAGTTCATCCTCCAGCTCGAACTGCAGCTGGCCGACCAGAACGTCCACATCCAGTTCGACGGCGACGCGCGCGGCTGGCTGGGCGAGCGCGGCTACGACAAGCTCTACGGCGCCCGCCCGATGGCCCGCCTGATCCAGGACAAGGTCAAGCAGCCGCTCGCCGAAGAGCTGCTGTTCGGCAAGCTCGCGCACGGCGGCGAGGTCCACGTCTCGGTCAAGGACGACGCGCTGAACTTCGAGCTGACTCCGGCGCCGCCCAAGCTCGTCAAGCGTGCCGCGAAGGGAACACCGGCCAAGACCGCAACCAAGCGCAAGCCGGCCGCGAAGAAGGCCTCGTCCTCGGAGCCCAGCACCGACGGCGAATAAGCCATAGCCCAGACATTGAAACGGCCGTCCCGAAAGGGGCGGCCGTTTTCGTTGGGGCTGGAACAAACCGCCGCGTCCAACCATCTTTCCTCAATGCCCGCCGCCAATTGGATTCGTCCCGAAGCGCACGGGATCTACATTCCCCCCGCCGATTGCTGGATCGATCCGGCGCGGCCCGTCGATCTCGCGCTCGTCACCCATGGCCACGCCGATCACGCGCGTGGTGGCCATGGCCGCACCGTCGCCACGCCGGCGACGCTCGACATCATGAGCCTGCGCTACGGCGTCGAGGCGGAGAATATCGGGCGGGCGACCCCCGCGCCCTATGGCGAGACGATCGAACTCAAGGGTGGGGTGGCCGCGACCTGGCTGCCCGCGGGGCACGTGCTCGGCTCGGCGCAGATTCTGCTCGAACATGCGGGCGAGCGCGTCATCGTCACCGGCGATTTCAAACGCCGCCCCGATCCCACCTGCCCGCCCTTCGCGCCCACGGCCTGCGACGTGCTGATCACCGAGGCGACTTTCGGCCTGCCCGTGTTCCGCCACCCGCCGATCGCCGAGGAGATCGCCAAGCTGCTAGCCGCGCGCCAGGCCAATGCCGATCGCTGCGTGCTGATCGGTGCCTATGCGCTGGGCAAGGCGCAAAGGCTGATCGCCGAGCTGCGGATCGCCGGTTATCGCGAACCGATCTACCTCCACGGCGCGATGGAGCGGATGTGCCAGCTCTATCAGGACCACGGCATCGACCTCGGCGATCTCCAGCCCGTCGCCGGCCTGCCGAAGGCCGCACTCATGGGCCAGATCGTCGTATGCCCGCCCTCGGCGCTCAACGACCGCTGGAGCCGCCGCCTGCCCGATCCGATCACGGCGATGGCCTCGGGCTGGATGCGCGTCCGCCAGCGCGCGCGGCAACGCAACGTCGAACTGCCGCTGGTGATCTCCGACCACGCCGACTGGGACGAGCTGACGCGCACGATCGAGGAGGTGAATCCCGCCGAGACCTGGATCACCCACGGCCGCGAGGAAGCCCTGCTGCGCTGGTGCGAGCTCCACCAGCGCAAGGCCCGCGCGCTGGCCATGGTGGGTTACGAGGACGAGGATGATTGAGGGGGCCGTCCAGTTCCTCCCCTGCAAGGGGAGATGGCAGCGCGAAGCGCTGACGGAGGGGTGTCCCCATTTCGGTGAGGGTGACACCCCTCCACCACCGACTGCGTCGGCGGTCCCCCTCCTTTTACAGGGGAGGATCTAAAGCGTGGAAGCCTTCGCCGCCTTACTGGACGCGCTCGTCTACACCAGCTCCCGCAACGCCAAGCTGCGGCTGCTCGCCGACTACCTGCGCCGGACCCCCGATCCCGATCGCGGCTGGGCGCTCGCCGCGCTGACCGACGGGCTCGACTTCCCCGCGGTCAAGTCCGCCGTCATCCGCAACCTGCTGATCGAGCGCGTCGATCCCGTGCTCTACGCGCTGTCGCGCGACTATGTCGGCGATACGGCCGAAACCGCGAGCCTGCTCTGGCCCGAACCGCCCGCGCCACCCTCGCCCCCGACCGTGTCCGAGGCGGTCGACATCCTCGCCGGCATGACGCGTGCCACGGTCTCGCGCGAACTGCCCGCGCTGCTCGACCAGCTCGATGCCTATGGCCGCTATGCCCTGCTCAAGCTCGCCACCGGGGCCATGCGCATCGGCATTTCCGCGCGGCTCGCCAAGACCGCCTTCGCCCAGGCCTTCGCGGTCTCGGTCGACGACGTCGAGGAATATTGGCACGGCCAGACCGCGCCCTACCTGCCGCTGTTCGACTGGGCCGCGAACGGCGCGGAGCCGCCTTCGGGCGAAGACATGCCGCTGTTCCGGCCTTTCATGCTCGCGCATCCGCTCGACGATACCGTGGTCGACATGGCCGACTATGCGGCCGAATGGAAATGGGACGGAATCCGCGTCCAGCTCGTCCATGTCGCCAATGATACCGGCGGCGAGACGCGCGTCTATTCGCGCTCGGGCGACGATATCTCGGCCACCTTCCCCGAGATCGCCGCAGCTCTGGACATTCCCGCGGTGCTCGACGGCGAATTGCTCGTGCGCGGCAGCCACCAGGGTGGCGAGCGCGCCGAACAGGCCGGCGCGGCGAGCTTCAACGCGCTCCAGCAGCGGCTCGGTCGCAAGACCGTCTCCAAGAAGATGCTCGAGGAGTACCCGGCCTTCGTCCGGCTCTACGACGCATTGATCGTCGAGGGCGAGGACCTGCGCGAGCATAGCTGGGAGCAGCGGCGCGCGCTGCTCGAGCGCTTCGCCCCGCGCCTCGATCCGGCGCGCTTCGACGTGAGCGCCGTGATCGAGGCCGCGACGCTCGACGAGCTCGCCGCGATCCGCGAGCGGTCGCGCGACGAGGCGATCGAAGGCGTGATGCTCAAGCGCCGCGACAGCCCCTATGTCGCCGGCCGGCGCACGGGCCTGTGGTACAAGTGGAAGCGCGATCCGCTGCTGATCGACTGCGTGCTGATGTATGCCCAGCGCGGCTCGGGCAAGCGCAGCTCGTTCTACTCGGACTACACCTTCGGCTGCTGGGACGGCGATCCCGACGATGTCGAAAATGGGGGGGCGGAACTGCTCCCCGTCGGCAAGGCCTATTTCGGCTTCACCGACGAGGAGCTCAAGTGGCTCGACCGCTATGTCCGCCAGCACACGGTCAAGACCTTCGGTCCCGTGCGCGAGACCGACAAGAGCCTGGTCTTCGAGGTCGCCTTCGATTCGGTCCACGCGAGCAAGCGCCACAAGTCGGGGCTGGCCATGCGCTTCCCGCGGATCAGTCGCATCCGCGCAGACAAGCCCGCGCACGAGGCCGACCGGATCGACACGCTGCGCGCTTTGGTCAAAGACTGAGTCCGATGACGACTCCGCCAGCCCCACCGGCGCGTTCGCGCCTGCGCCGCCTCGCCCTGCCCGGCCTGGCCGTGCTCGCGACGATCGCCGCGGCTTTCGCCTTCGATGCGGCGCACGCGCCTTCGGGCGCCTGGATCTACAGTACCGAGAAGGGCGCCGAGGGCAGCGAGGATCGTTTCGCGACCTTGCTCAGCAGCAACCGCGTGCGCCAGAAGCCGCCCTACGAGGCCGAAACGACGATGGAACTGATCGTCGGCCAGACCGCGAAAGGCCCGAAGTGACCTTGCGCGTCAGTTCGGGCCAGCTGATGTGCCCGTCCTATGCGGGCTGCGCCGGCACCGTGCGCTTCGACGAAGGACCGACGCGCGAACTGCGCCTCGAAGGCTTCCTGCAAAGCGGCACCAACACCGTCTTCGTCAAGGAGCCCAAGCCCTTCATCGCCGCGCTGACCAAGGCGAAACACGTGACGATCGGCAAGCCCATGCTCGGCGCGGGCACGCCGCGCTTCGAGTTCGCGGTCGCTGGCTTGGATTGGGCTGATTGAGCGGCGAGGCGCTCCAGAACGGCCGTCTATGCCCCTGTCCAAAACCAACTCCGTCGCCCTGAACTTGTTTCAGGGTCCATTTCTCCGCGGCCACCGAAGCTCTGCCGGGTAGCGCGGCCGTACCGCCGGGATTTTCCGCGCTGACCGCGCTTCCGACCCGCTGGACCCTGAAACAAGTTCAGGGTGACGAGGAAGTATTGGGTCAGGTCAGGGCAGGTCGGATCGGGATCAGGTCAATTGATCGGCAACAGCCTCTTCGAGGAACAAGGCCGCCCCCTCATCTCACCCGCAGCAACTTCCCGCGCGAAGTTGCGCCGCGCAACAAGGTGACGCGCGAGGGCGCGATACCCAGGGCCTGCGCCACGAGCGCGAGAACGGCCGCCGTGGCCTTGCCGTCCTCCGGCTTGGCGCGGACTTTCGCGAGCAATCGGCCCTCGGCGATCTCCAGCATCTCGATCCGGGCGCCGGGCGTCACGCGCAGGGCCAGCCGGCCTTCGCCGTCCACCAGCGCGCGGATCGCTTCGGCCGTCGGCGCCTCAGGCTTGGCTCGCGCCATCGATCGCAGCGCCGTGGATCCGGCCATTGATCACGTAGCCGTTCACGCCGGCCTGCATGTCGACCAAGGCCTCGTCGGTGAGGTCGCGGACATATTTGGCGGGCCGGCCGACCCAGAGCTGGCGCGAATCGATGACCTTGCCCTGCGTCAGCTGCGCGCCCGCGGCGAGCATGCCGTCCGAATGGATCGTGCATCCGTCCATGACGATCGCGCCGAGCCCGACGAAGGCGCGGTCCTCGAGCGTGCAGCCGTGGACCATGGCGAGGTGGCCGATCAGCACGTCGTCGCCGATGATCGTCGGGAAGCCCTGCGGACGCTTGGGCTTGGGGCTGTCGCAATGTACGACGCTGCCGTCCTGGATGTTGGTGCGCGCGCCGATGACGATCCGGTTCACGTCGGCACGGATCACGCAATTGTACCAGACCGAAGCGTCGGGGCCGATCTCGACGTCGCCGATGATCCGGCAGCCCGGGGCGATGAAGGCGCTCGAATGGATGCGCGGCGCCTTGCCATTGATCGCGATCAGCGAGATGTCGGTACGCTTGCTCAGGTCGGCGATACTCATGGCTGTCTCATCATGTTGTTCCAGCGGATATAGGGCAGGATCGAGGCGTGGTCGTCGGTCCACACCTGGGCGCCCGGCTTGGCCAGCTTCGTCCACGGCGCGTCGGGCCGCAACTGTGACAAAGTCTGGAGCTGCGCCGGATCGCGCGTCAGCAGCACCCAGGCCGAAGGCGTCAGCAGGGTGCGGTCCTGCGGGTTGTCGTCGCGCACCACGGCGGTGAGGCCGCGATGCCGCGCGATCGCCGAAAGCACGGGCTGCAGCCCGATGTAGCGGTTCGAGATGTGGATCAGCAGCACGCCCCTGGGCGAGAGCGCGCGCAGATAGACGCCCACGGCCTCGTCGGTCAGCAGGTGCAGCGGAATCGCATCGGACGAGAAGGCGTCGATCGCCAGCACGTCGAACGAGCTCGGCGGCGCCTTGGCCAGTTCGAGCCGCGCGTCGCCGATCGCCACCTGCGGGTTGTGCGCGCAGTGCGAGAGGTAGGTGAAAGTGCCGTTCTGCGACAGGCGCAGCACGGCCGGGTCGATCTCGTAGAAACGCCAGCGCTCGCCCGGCTGGTAATAGGCGGCGAGCGTTCCCGTGCCGAGCCCGACCACGCCGATCCGCGCGCCGGGCCCGTAGAGCTTCTGCGCCTGACCCATGACGATACCGACGCCCGAACTTGCGCCGTAATAGGTCATCGGCGCGCATTCGAGCGCCTTGTCGGTCGATTGCTGGCCGTGCAGCGTGGTCCCGTGCGCCAGCGACCGCAGCTTGAGCGTGTCGTAGTCGCGCACCGTGTAGATGCCGAAGTAGCTGCGCGTGCGGTTGCCCTGGCCCGAGCCGTAGACCGTCTCCATCCCGCCCTGCGCCAGCATCAGCAGGACGAGCAGCCCGGCGAACAACGGTCGCCAGGGAACGAGCACCAGGCCGATCAGGACGATGCCCGTGGTGAAGTAGAGCCGCGTGACGGGCGGATCGGGCATAATCGCATATTGCGCCAGCTGCCAGCAGAGGAAGGCCGCGACGGCGAAGAGCACGTAGGCGGCAAGCCGTGCCATGCCCGGATCGAGCCCGGGCAGCCGGCGCAGGTCTTCGAGCGGCCGCAGCGGCATCAGCAGCGCCGCGGCGATGACCAGCAGCGGATGCTCCCAGACCCAGTCGAATACCACGGGCGCGATCAGCGCGGTGAACACGCCGCCGAGCGCGCCGCCGGCCGACATGACGAGATAGAACAAGGTCAGCTTCGAGGCTGGCGGGCGCAGCTCGTACATGCGCGCGTGGAGCACGACCGCAACGACGAAGAGCAACGCGACGGAGCCCATAGCGAGCATCATCGTACCCGAGCTGCGCGAGATCATCGCCGTGCCGCCCGCAAGCAGCATGACCGCAGGCGCCGCCAGGGTGATCGTGCCGGCGAGTGCCCGCCGATCGGAGAAGGCGACGACGAAGCTCAGCAGGTAGAGCCCGAGCGGGATCACCCAGAGCAGCGGCATCGCAAAGACATCGGTCGTGAGGTGCGTCGTCGTCGACAGCATCAGGCCCGAAGGCACGGCCGACAGGCCCAGCCACAAAAAGATGCGCGGCCAACCGATCGCTTCGGCTTCGTCCTCGACAGACGGCGCGGTTTCGGGCTGAGCCGCCTCGACCCGCCAGCGCGCACGCGCCGAGAGGACGACGAGCACGATCAGCGCGGCATAGCCGAGGCTCCAGCCGAGGCTCTGCGCGTGGATCGACAGCAGCGGCTCGGCCAGCAGCGGATAGGCGACGAGGCCGACGAAGCTGCCGACGTTCGACGCCGCATAGAGCGCCCAGGGCTCGCCCGCGCGCGGATGGAGCGAGAACCAGCGCTGCATCAGCGGCGCCTGGGCCGAGACGAGGAAGAACACCGGGCCGATCGTCACGGCGAAGAGCGCAGGCACCCAAAGCACTTCCCAGCCCGGCGCGGGTGGGGGCAAGGCCACCAGCGCGACGGGCAGCGTGACCGCCGCGACCACCAGCAGGATCAGGTGCAGCTTGGCCGCACGCCGGATCGGCATCTGCCCAAGATTGTGCGCATAGGCATAACCGGCGAGCAGCAGCGCCTGGTAGACCAGCATCGCGCTGTTCCAGACGTTGGGCGCGCCGCCCAGCCGCGGCAGCGCCATGCGCGCGACCATCGGCTGGACCAGGAACAGCAGGAAGCTTCCCGTGAGGATCGTCGCGATGAACAGCGCGCGCCTGACCGGCTGCTGCGAGTCCGGCCGTTGCGAATCCGGCTGGCTGCCGGCGGGCTGATCCGCGCTCATTGCGGGCGATCGATCCGGTAGAGCATGTGCCGCTTGAGCGGATCGCCGTCGGGCACCGCGGGATGATCGAAGTCCTCGTCCGGATCGCGTGTCATGCCCAACCGCTCCATAAGCCCCCAGCTCCTTTCGTTGGCCGACACCGTGATCGCCACGATCGTTTTCGCACGCAGTTCGCGCCAGGCCCAGGCGAGGCAGGCCTCGGCCGCCTCGCGCGCATAGCCCTGCCCCCAGGCATCCCTCGCCAGGCGCCAGCCGATCTCGGTCTCGCGCAAGGGCGCGCGCGGCGCCATCAGGCCGCAGAAGCCGAGAAAGCGGCCGTCATCTTTGCGCTCGACGGCCCAGAAGCAATGGCCGTGCTGACCCTGGGCCGCGTGCATCCGGTCGATGACGCTGTCGCTTTCGGCCCGGCTCGCGATCGGCAGCAGGAAGCGCATGACCTCCTCGTCCTGCGCCATGGCCCAGAACGGCGCGCGATCACTGTCGCGCCAGCGCCGGATGACCAAGCGATCGGTTTCGATCACGCGTTCAGCAGCCGCGCCGCGTGGGCGGCGTGGTAGGTCAGCACGCCCGAGCAGCCCGCGCGCTTGAAGGCGGTCAGGGTCTCGAGCACGAGCGCGTCGCGATCGCCCGAGCCGACCGTCACCGCCGCCTCGATCATCGCGTATTCGCCGGACACCTGATAGGCGAAGACCGGCACCTCGAAGCGCTCCTTCACGCGGCGGGCGATGTCGAGATAGGGCAGGCCCGGCTTGACCATGACACTGTCGGCGCCCTCGGCCAGGTCGAGCGCGACTTCGCGCAGCGCTTCCTCGCCGTTGGCCGGGTCCATCTGATAGGTCATCTTGTTGCCCTTGAGCAGCCCGCCCGAACCCACGGCATCGCGGAACGGTCCGTAGAAGGCCGAGGCGTACTTGGCGGCATAGGCCATGATCTGCATGTTGTGGTGGCCGGCCTCTTCGAGCGCGGCGCGGATCACGCCGATGCGACCGTCCATCATGTCCGACGGGGCTATGATGTCCGCGCCGGCCGCGGCCTGGTTCAGCGACTGGCCGACGAGAACCTCCACCGTCGCGTCGTTGAGCACGTAGCCCTTGGCGTCGATCAGCCCGTCCTGACCGTGGCTGGTATAGGGATCGAGCGCGACGTCGGTCAGCACGCCGAGACCGTCACCCACGGTATCGCGGATCGTCTTGATCGCGCGGCACATCAGGTTGTCGGGATTGAGCGCCTCGCGCCCGTCCTCGCTGCGTCGGCCGGGCTGGGTGTTGGGGAACAGCGCCAGGCAGGGAATGCCGAGCGACACCGCCTCCTTGGCGCGCGCGGCGATGCCGTCGAGCGACCAGCGCGAGACGCCCGGCAGCGAGCCGATCGGCTCCTCGACACCCGAGCCGTCGGTGACGAACAAAGGCCAGATCAGATCGGCGGGCGAGAGGAAGTTCTCGCGGTGCATCGCCCGGCTCCAGGCCGTGGCGCGCGTGCGACGGAGGCGCAGGGCGGGGTAGTTCGCGGTCATGCCGCGCTTCTAGGCGGAATTCCCCCGCCGCTTCAATCGTTGTCGCTAGGGAACCTTGCCCGAAAGCGCCTTCACCGGCGGGTACTTGGGCGAGAGCTTCTGCAGCGCCGCGCCGGGGGCGACGCCCTTGAGCTGGGCGATCTTGCCCTTGAGCGCGTCGAGCTGGCCCTTCTCCATGCCGGCGGGCGCGCCGCCCACGGTCTTGAAATTGACGCTGACCGACAGCGGATTGACCGTGCGCCCGTGCTGGTAGACCTCGTAGTGGAGGTGCGGGCCGGTCGAGAGCCCGGTCGAGCCGACATAGCCGATCACCTGCCCGGCCGAGACGCGCGCGCCCGGCGAGACGGCGATGCGGCTCATGTGGCCATAGCCCGAGCCGAGCCCGCCGCCATGCTCGATCCGCACGTAGTTGCCGTGGCCGCCGTGACGCCCGGCGAAGGAGACCACGCCCTCGCCCGTGGCGAAGATCGGCGATCCCCAGGCCGCGCCGAAATCGACGCCCGCGTGCATGCGGACATAGCCGAGGATCGGGTGGCGACGTGCGCCGAAGGGTGACGTCATGCGGCCGTTGACCGGCATGATCATGCCGCCGCTCAGGACCTGCGCGGGCGCGGCCATCATACCGCCACCGCTGTTGGCGGCGTCGACGAACTGGCCGTCCTTCCAGCGCACGAGCTCGGCCACCGGCTTGCCCTCGCGTTCGAGCCCGGCATAGACGAGATCGCCGACCTGGTTCTCGCCATTGGCCGAGCGCTTGTAGCCGACGATCATGTCGAACTGGTCGCTGGGCGTGACGCCGCCGTCGAGGCTGACGTGCGCGGCCAGGGTCTGGAGATATTGCTCGATCGCCTTCATCGGCGCGCCGGCGGCGCGGGCCGAGCGGAACAGGCTGGCGCCGACCGTGCCGCGCACGCGCAGCGGCGTCGCATCGACCGCGACGGGCTGGCGGGCGATGCCGAGGCCGCCGTTCTGGCGCGCGATCGCAAGGTCGAGATCGAAGCGCGCACGGAAGGTGAGCTTGTCGAGCGTGCGCGGCTCGCCCGGCGCCGCGCGACTGCCGAGCGTGATGGCGAACTGGGTGCCCGCCTTGACGTCACTGAGCGGCATGACCGCGGCGACCATCTGCGAGGCTTGGGCGGCGTCGACGATGCCGACGCCGGCGCGCTGGAGCATCTGCCCGAGGCTGTCGCCCTCGCCGAGCGTCGCGACCATCTGCAGGCTCGCGCGCTCTGGCACGCCGGCGAGCGGGATCACGCGCGCATCGGCGCGCGTGCGCAGGCCGCTGCCGGCGCCGAGCGCGAGCGGGGCGATCGCCTGACCGCGCAGCTCGCGGCGCACGGCGTCGTCGGGGTGGGAGCCGGTCGCGGCTTCGACCGCGGAGAAATCGGGCCAGAAGGCGAGCGCCACGGTGCCGAGCGCGAGCATCGTGCCCATCCCGCGATACCAGCGCCGGGTGCCGATCTCCTCGGCGAGATCGTGCACGAGATCGAGCGCATGAAACCGCCGCTCGATCCGCGCGCGCCAAGTCGGCCGCGATGGAAATTCCACGCGCGCCGGCGGGACCGCATCGGCCCGGGGACCGGCAGCGAAACCGTCGAGTTCGTCGTGTGGCCTGTACAAGCGGCGAATCCCCGCGCGCGGTCGATCGGGACCGGCGATCCCTCCCCCCTGCACGATCAAGGTTAATCTTCGGCTAAAACCTGTGGATTCCGGCGCAGAGGCGGGCCGGATCGTGGCGCACGGCTTGCGGGTGCCAAGTGCCGATGCCACATTGATTTTCGACATGGCCACCTATCCGCCCGTACAGGCAGATTCCCGGGTCAAGGCGGTGCTGGGTCCGACCAACACCGGCAAGACCCATCTCGCGATCGAGCGCCTCTGCGCCCATTCGAGCGGCGCCATCGGCTTCCCGCTCCGCCTGCTTGCCCGCGAGGTCTACGACCGGGTCTGCGCGATCAAGGGCGAGAACCGCGTCGCGCTGATCACCGGCGAGGAGCGGATCGAGCCGAAGGAGGCGCGCTGGCTGCTCTGTACGGCCGAGGCCATGCCACTCGAAAGGGATCTGGCTTTCATGGCGCTCGACGAGGCGCAACTCGCGGCCGACCGCGAGCGTGGCCACGTCTTCACCGATCGCCTGCTCAACATGCGCGGCCGCGAGGAGACGATGATCCTCGGCTCGTCGATTCTCGAGCCGATGGTCAAGGCGCTGGTGCCCGAAGCCGAAGTGGTCACCCGTCCGCGCTTTTCGACCTTGAGCCATACCGGCGCGCTCAAGCTCTCGCGGATTCCGCCGCGCAGCGCGATCGTCGCCTTCTCATCCGAGCAGGTCTACGCCATTGCCGAGATGCTGCGCCGCTTTCGCGGCGGCTCCGCGGTGGTGATGGGGGCATTGAGCCCGCAGACGCGCAACGCCCAGGTCGCGCTCTACCAGTCGGGCGAGGTCGACTACCTTGTCGCCACCGACGCGATCGGCATGGGGCTGAACCTTGACGTCACCCACGTCGCTTTCGCCGGGCTATCGAAGTTCGACGGCGTGCGCCAGCGGCGGCTGACCACCGCCGAGATGGCGCAAATCGCCGGTCGCGCCGGGCGGCACCAGCGCGACGGCACCTTCGGCACGCTCGCCGGGACCGGCAGCCACGACGCGGCCTTCACCGACGAAGAGGTCTACGCGATCGAGGAACACCGCTTCCCGCCGCTGACCCGGCTGTTCTGGCGCGAACCCGAGCCGCGCTTCGATTCGGTCGACCATCTGATCGCAGACCTCGAGGCGCCGCCGCGCTCGCCCGAGCTCGTCGCCGCGCCGGAGGCGATCGACCTCGCCGTGCTTAAGCGGCTGGCCGAGGACCCGGCGATCGCCGGCACGCTGCGGTCGAAGGCCGCGGTGCGCCGCTTCTGGGACGCCTGCCGCCTGCCCGACTTCCGCCACCAGGGGGTCGAGACGCACAGCCGCTTCGTCGCGCGTATCTGGGAAGACCTGCGCCGCGGCGCGCTCGGCGGCGACTATGTCGCGGGCGCGATCGCCGCGCTCGACAACGTCTCGGGCGATATCGACACGCTCCAGCACCGCGTCGCCTCGATCCGCTCCTGGGCCTATATCGCGCAGCGGCCGGACTGGGTGATCGCCAAGGACGAAATGGCGGCGCGGGCCCGCGCGGTCGAGGCGCGGCTGTCCGACGCGCTCCACGCGCGGCTGACCGAGCGCTTCGTCAACCGCCGCACGACCGTGCTGATGAAGAAGCTCGGCCCCGACGCCGCGCTGCTGCCTGTCCGGCTCGAAGGCGAGGAGGTCCAGGTCGACGGCGAAGCGATCGGCACGCTCAAGGGTTTCCGCTTCGTGGTCGACGCCACCCTGCGCCACGCCGATCGCAAGCTGCTGCTCGCCGCGGCCGAGCGCCATGTCCCCGCGCTGCTCGCCGAGCGCGCCACCGATCTTGCGCGGGACCTGGCCGACGGGACCGCCGAACTGACCCTGCAGGCAGGGACGATTGCCTGGGATGACCAGCAACTGGCCAGGCTGACGCGCGGCCGCAGCCTGCTTTCGCCCGCGATCGTGCCCGATGCCGCGCTCGACTCCCTGCCCGCGCCGGCGCGCAAGAATCTGGTCGCGGCGATCGAGGTCTGGCTCGCCCGCGCGCTCGAACCGCTGGCGCCGCTGCGCAAGCTCGAAGAGGCGACGACGGCGCCCGAGGCCGGGCCCGAGCTGCGCGCGCTATTGATCCGCCTGGTCGAGGCCGGCGGGCTGATGACGCGCGCCGATTCGGGGCTCGACGCGCTCGACAAGGGGCAGCGCACGATGCTGGCGCGGCTGGGCCTGCGCGTCGGCGCGCTCGACCTGTTCGTGCCGGGCATGCTGCGGCCCGCCGCACGAATCGCCTGGCGCGCGCTCGGAGGCGGCAAGGCGAGCCTGCCCGACGCCGCAATGCCGCCGACGCTCACAGCCGCGAAGCACGCGCTGCCGCCCGGCTATCGCGCGCTCGGGCAGCAGTGGCTGCGGCTCGACATGGCCGAGAAGCTGCTGCGCGACGCCCATGCCGCGCGGATCGCCGCCGGCCGCCGGCCTTTCGCGCTCGATCCGGCCAAAGCCGTGTCGATGGGGCTGACCACCGCGAGCTATGCGCAGCTGCTGCGGCTCGCTGGGTTCCAGCCGCTGGTGCCGCGCGCGCTGCGCGAAGGCGCGCATGGCCCGCCTACGCCGCTGACCTGGCGTTGGCGTCCGCCGCGCCGCCAGGCCGAGCCCGAAGCACCTGCGCCCGCGCGCCGCCCCGAGGGCGCCTTCGCGGCGCTCGCCGAACTGGTCCGGTAGGGCTCGAATCGCCATGCGGATCGACAAGCTGCTCTGGTACCTCCGGCTCGCCAAGAGCCGCAGTCTGGCCCAGGCGCTGGCCGAAGAGGGCCATATCCGCCTCAACTCGCGCCGGATCGATCGCGCACACCAGAAGGTCGCGCCCGGCGACGTGCTGACCCTGCCGCTCGGTCTGCGCGTTCGCGTGATCGAATTGCTGGTGTTGCCCACGCGCCGCGGCCCGGCTCCAGAGGCGCAGAGCTGCTACCGCGTGCTTGACGAGGGCGGCGATTTCCCCTTAGCAGCGCCGAATCGTTCCGACGCTGCCACAGAGGATCTGCAGCCATGACCTATGTCGTCACCGACCAGTGCATTCGCTGCAAGTATATGGATTGCGTAGAAGTTTGCCCGGTCGACTGCTTCTATGAAGGCGAGAACATGCTCGTCATCAACCCCAGCGAATGCATCGACTGCGGCGTCTGCGAGCCAGAGTGCCCGGCCGAGGCGATCCTGCCCGACACCGAGAGCGGTCTCGAGCAGTGGATGGAGCTCAACGCCAAGTATTCGGCGGAATGGCCCAACCTGACCTCGAAGAAGGAAACCCCGCCCGACGCCGACGAGTTCAAGGGCGTCGAGAACAAGTTCGACAACCTGTTCTCGCCTGAGCCCGGCGAAGGCGACTGATCGCAATCTGATCGTGCGGCACCGGCATGCCCCGGTGCCCGTTCCGCTGTGAACAATCGAGGCGGGAATCCAGCAGGATTCTCGCCTCTGGCAATTTTGTTACAGAGCTGCTATATAGACCACCGACTGCCGGGGCTATCCGTCCGCAGACGGCAGCTGGCATCACGAAAGGCAGGGTCGCAAACAGATCGGTTGATGGGCCTCATCGGACCGTGCGAAGTGATTCGCCGGTCTTTCTCCATCTCCGATCCTTACGCCGTTCCAGGCGCCCTGCAGGCGAAAGGACTATACATGGCAGCCAAGGCTGACGCCTTCGACGTTGGTGATTACGTTGTTTACCCGAAGCACGGTGTGGGCCGGGTCATCGAACTGCAAAAGCAGGAAATCGCCGGGATGCAGCTCGAGCTCTACGTGCTTCGCTTTGAAAAGGAACGGATGACGCTGCGCGTTCCGGTCAACAAGGTCGAAGCCATCGGCATGCGCAAGCTGTCCTCGGACAAGACTCTGCGCGAGGCGCTCGACACGCTGAAGGGTAAGCCCAAGGTCAAGCGTACCATGTGGTCTCGTCGCGCCCAGGAATACGAAGCCAAGATCAATTCGGGCGATCTCGTCTCGATCGCCGAGGTCACGCGCGACCTGTTCCGCGCCGACGACCAGCCCGAGCAATCCTATTCGGAACGCCAGATCTTCGAAGCCGCCTCGTCGCGTCTCGCACGCGAGCTGGCCGCCATGGAGAAGACCGACGAACCGGCAGCGCTCAAGAAGATCCTCGCGATCCTCAACGAATATGCGCCCAAGTATTACGAGGCTGCACCGGCCTGAGCCGATCGCGCCGCGTTCCGATCTTTCGGGATCACCAAGGGGGCCGTTCCGCAAGGAGCGGCCCTTCTTCTTTGTCGGCGCTCCGCTTCATAAGGGCCTCCACTGGCCGCAAATTCATGGGACGGTAAGCCCTGAGCGCCTATGGAAGGCGCCATGTACCGCACCCCTCGCCTCGCGCTGACCGCGCTCGCCGCTTCGCTGCTCCTGTCGGGCTGCATCGCCAGCACCGCCGCGAGCCTCGTCACCGCGCCGGTGCGCATGGCCGGCAAGGGCGTCGACATGATGACCACCAGCCAGTCCGAAGCCGACGAGAAGCGCGGACGCAACATGCGCAAGCAGGAGGAGCGGCTCGGCAAGCTCCAGCGCAATTACGAGCGCCACAACCGCGACTGCATGGACGGCGATCGCGAGGCCTGCGAACAGGCCCGGCTCGACTACGGCGAAATCCAGAACCTGCGCGCCAATTGGCCCTGAGGCCTCCCAGGAATCGAAATCGGGAATTGATGCCCATGCCCCGCCTGACGCACGTCGCTGCCATCGCGCTGGTGCTCGCGCTGTCGGCCTGCGGCAACAAATCCTCGCGCCAGGATCTCGAGGCGAAGATTTCCGAGCTCGAGGACGAGAACGACCTCCTCAAGCAGCAGCTCGCCGACGCGCGCCTTCAGGCCGAGGAAGCAATGGTCGCCGCCGAGCGCGCCAAGGGCCCGACGCCTGCCTTCGCGCCACCAATGATCCCGCTCGCACCCGATGTTCCGGCGGACCTGCTGGTCGACAGTCGCGAAGAGGGCGAAGAGGCTTCCGATCCGGCGCCGCGCCGGGCCGGGTCGAACGCCGGTGCGGCTGCCGCTGCCGCCGCCGAAGCCGCAGAGACCGCGCGCCAGGCGCTGGGCAACTAGGCCGCCGCGCGCCGCAATCGATCGTTGATCGCCAGGCCGATGCCGTCGTCGGGAATCGGCGCGACCGCGATGCGCGGCTGTGCCGCCGCGGCCGCCTGGTGCAGCGCCGCATAGAGCAGTGCCGCGGCCTCGGCGAGATCGCCTTCGGCCGACAGCGTGACGTCACCGCCCACCGCGCCGAAACCGATATGGAACTCGTCGGCCGCCGCTGCCGCCGCCCCGAGCCGCACCGGCTTGCCCGGCGCATAGTGGCTGGCGAGCTGGCCCGGTGCCTCGATGCCCGTCCCAGAAGCCGACAGCGTGACGTCACTCGGCGGTCCGAGCAGCGCGGAAATCTGCGCCTGTGCGATGGGTCCCGGCCGCAGCGCCTGCCAGCCGCCGTCGCCGCGCAGCGCGACGATCGTAGACTCGATGCCCGCCTCGCAGGCGCCGCCGTCGATCACGAGATCGACCTTCCCCGCCAGCGACGCCGCGACGTGCTCGGCGCGTGTCGGGCTCACCGCGCCGCTGCGGTTCGCCGAAGGCGCCGCCAGCGGCAGGCCCGCCGCAGCCAGCACCGCGCGCATGATCGGATGCGCGGGACAGCGCAGCGCCACCGTGGCCAGGCCCGCCGTGACGGCGGCCGCGAGCGGCGCCTCGGCACGCCTGGGCAGGACCAGGGTCAGCGGCCCCGGCCAGAAGGCCTCGGCCAGTCGCTGGGCGCGTTCGTCGAGCACGGCGAGGCGCTCGGCCTCGGCCAGGTCCAGAACGTGGACGATCAGCGGATTGAAATCGGGGCGCCCCTTCGCGCGGTAGATCGCCGCCACGGCCCGATCGCTATCGGCGCGCGCGGCGAGGCCGTAGACGGTCTCGGTCGGCAGCGCCACGAGCCCGCCGGCGCGCAGCGCTTCGGCGGCGCTGGCGATCCCCGCGGCGTCGGCCTGTCGAATCGGGGTTGGGCGGATCGAGGCTTGGCTGTTGCCCGTCATGGCTCGCCGCTATAGGCCTTGGCCCCCTAAAGCCAAGAAAAAGGCTTTGAGCCAAGAAAAAGGCACGCAGCCGAGGACAAGCCGAGATGGATTTCACGCCCCCCACCCCTGACCAGATCTTCGCGCTCAAGGTCAACGCCGGTATCGTCGAGCTCGCCGCGCACGACCGCTTCGCGGCCGCCAGTCCCGACATGGTCGAAGCGATCGCCGAGGGCATCGGCCAGTTCGCCCAAGGCGAATGGGCCCCGCTGAGCCGCGTCGGCGATATAGAGGGCGCAAAGCTCGAGAACGGTTTGGTCAGGCTGCCCGCGGGCTATGCCGAGGCCTACAAGGGCTTCGTCGCCGCCGGTTGGGGCGCGGTCTCGGCGCCCGAGGCCTTCGGCGGCCAGGGCCTGCCCTATGCCCTCGCCTGCTGCACGCTCGAGACGCTGGGCGCCGCCAACTTCGCCTTTACCCTGCTGCCGATGCTCACCGTCGGCGCGATCGAGGCGATCGACCATCACGGCAGCGCCGATCAGAAAACGCTCTACCTGCCCAAGCTGATCAGCGGCGAATGGTCGGGCACGATGAACCTGACCGAACCGCAGGCCGGCAGCGACGTCGGCGCTCTGCGCACGACCGCGACGCCGATCACCGAGGGCGAACACGCCGGCAAGTACAAGATCAAGGGCACCAAGATCTTCATTACTTACGGCGAGCACGAGCTGGCCGACAACATCGTTCATCTCGTTCTCGCGCGCGTGCCCGGCGCGCCCGACGGCTCGCGCGGCATCTCGCTGTTCCTGGTCCCCAAGTACCTGCCCAAGGACGACGGCACGCCCGGGCCTCGCAACGATCTCAAGGTGGTCGGCCTCGAGCACAAGATGGGCATCCACGCCTCGCCGACCTGCGTGATGAGCTACGGCGACAACGACGACTGCCTCGGCGAGATCGTCGGCGCCGAGAACGGTGGCCTGCGCGCCATGTTCACGATGATGAATTCGGCGCGGATCAACGTCGGCAGCCAGGGCGTGCAGGTGGCCGAGGCCGCGACCCAGCGCGCGATGGCCTATGCCCGCGATCGCGTGCAGTCGGCGCGCGCCGGCTCGCCCGACAAGACCCCCGTGGCGATCATCGAGCACCCCGACGTGCGGCGCATGCTGCTGCGCATGCGCGCCTTGACCGAAGCCGCCCGCGCGTTGCTCTACTATACCGCCGGCCAGGTCGATCGCGGCAGCCTCGGCGATGCCTCCGCCCAGGCGCGCGCCGAACTGCTAGTGCCGCTGATCAAGAGCTGGGGCACCGACATCGGCTGTGAGGTCGCCTCGATCGGCGTCCAGGTCCACGGCGGCATGGGCTTCATCGAAGAGACCGGCGCCGCGCAGCACTATCGCGACGCGCGCATCACGCCGATCTACGAGGGCACCAACGGCATCCAGGCGGCAGACCTCGTCACGCGCAAGCTCGGCCTCGACAACGGCGAGGTGCTGGCCGCGCTGATGGCCGAGATCGCCCGCGAGTCCGGTGACGTCACGACGCTGGCGGAACTCGCCCGGGCCTGCGCCACCGTCGGCAGATGGATGGCCGGTGAAGCCAGCCTCGACGACAGGCTCGCCGGCTCGGTGCCGTTCCAGACGATGTGCGCGGTGGCGGTAGCCGGCTGGCAGTTGTTGCGCCAGAGCCGCGCGGCGGCCGCCGAGGGGACCCCGGGCCCGATCGCGCGCAGCAAGCCTGTGATCGCCCGCTACTTCCTCTCGCGCATTGTTCCCGAAGCGCTCGGGCTCCAGGCCGGCGCAACGGCCGGTGCAGCCCTGCTCTATGAACTCGATACCGAAAGCCTGATGGCATGATCCTCGACCAGGGCGAGCCACTCGCCCGTATCGCCGAAGCGCTAGAACGCCTGGTGCCCCCTGCTCCGCCGACGACCGACTGGCTCGTCCATCCCGCCTATGTCTGGGATCGTGACGGCGCACGCCCGGTCACGCAGATTCACGCCCCTGCGCTCGCGCTGCTGCTGGGGATCGATGCGCAGAAGGAAACTGTGACGGCCAACGTCGCGCGTCTCGCCGCCGGGCACGCCGCGCACGACATGCTGCTCTGGGGCTCGCGCGGAATGGGCAAGTCGGCGCTGATCCGCGCAAGTGTCGTCGCCGCCCAAACCGCCCATCCGGGGAGCATCGCGCTGGTCCAGGTCGCGCAGGACGCGATGGCGGGCATCGCCGGCCTGTTCACCGGCCTCGGCAGGATCGACCGCCGCTTTCTCGTCTACATCGACGATCTCGGCTTTGAGGAGGGCGACGGCAGCGGCCCGCGCCTGCTGCGCTCGTGGCTCGAAGGCGGGGTCGAGGCCCGCCCGGGCAACGTGCGCCTGGCCGTGACGTCAAACCGCCGGGCGATCTTGCCACGCCACGCCAGCGAGCAGGATGATCCGATCAATCCACGCGATGCGGTCGACGACAAGCTCGCCCTGGCCGACCGCTTCGGCCTCTCCGTCGGCTTCCACAACTGCAGCCAGGACGACTATCTCGCGATCATCGCCGGCTATGCCGCGCATTTCGGGCTCGAATTCGAGGCCGCCGACGCGCTCGAATGGTCGCGCCGCCGCGGCCAGCGCTCGGGCCGCGTCGCCTGGCACTATGTCACCGAACTGGCAGGGCGCGCGGGCACGGCGATCTAATCATCCTCCCCGGTACGGGGAGGATTTCATCGGCCCCTACTTCTGCTCCATCGTGTTCTCCGCCTCGCCCAGCTTCGCTTCGAACTGCGCCTGGGGATCGCTGAGCCCCTTCTGCACGGGCATCGGCGCGGTCACCACCGCCTTGGGCGCAACAGAAGGCGTCGCCCCGGGCGCAACCACGCGCCAGATCACGCCCGCGGTGTCGTCGCTGACCAGCAGCCCGCCGGGCTTGTCCCAGGCCAGCCAGACCGGGCGGCCGTGGGTCTTGCCGTCGCCTGTGAGGAAATCGGTCAGCACGGGCAGCGGCTTGCCCAGCGGATTACCGTTGGCGTCGAACTTGACGAATACCACGTCGTAACCGGCGAGAGGCTTGCGGTTCCACGAACCGTGACGCGCGATGAAGGCACCGTTGCCGTAGGCCGGGCCCATAACGTTGCCGCCGGTCGAGAACAGCAGGCCGAGCGACGCCGTGTGCGCACCCAGCGCGAACTCGGGCTTGCGCGTATACTCGGTCAGATAGTCGGGCATCGGATCCTTGACGCGCCAGTCGATCACATCCTTCCAGTAGACCCAGGGCCAGCCATACTGCGCGCCCACCGGCACGTTGGTCAGATAATCTGGCACCAGATCGGGGCCGAGCTGGTCGCGCTCGTTGACCGTGGTCCAGAGTTCGCCGGTTGAGGGGTTCCAGGCCAGGCCGTTGGGATTGCGCAGGCCCGCGGCGTACTGCCGGCGGCTGCCGCTGGCGAGATCGATCTCCCAGATCGCCGCGCGGCCGGTCTCGACGGCCATGCCGTTCTCGCCGATGTTCGATGCCGAACCGACGGCGACGTAGAGCTTCTTGCCGTCCTCGCTGACCAGCAGGTTGCGCATCCAGTGGTTGCCGCCCGCGGGCAGGTCCATCAGCTTCTTCGGCGCGCCCGTCAGCGCAGTCGCGCCGGGGGTGAAGTCGAAGGACAGCACGGCGTTGTGATTGGCGACGTAGAACTTGCCCGCTGCCCAAGCCATGCCCGAGGGCGAGGCCAGATCCTTCTCGCGGAACACAGAGCGCGTCTCGGCCTTGCCGTCGCCATCGGCGTCGCGCAGCAGGACGATCTTGTTCGGCGAGGGATCGCCGGCGCCGACCTTGCCCATGAACAGCTTCATGAACCAGCCGGTGATGCCCCCGCCCTCGCGCGGCGGGCTGTTGGTCTCGGCCACGAGCACGTCGCCGTTGGGCAGCGTGAAGAGCGTGCGCGGATGGTCGAGCCCTTCGGCAAAGCGCGCGACGGCCAGGCCCGGCGCCGGCTGGGGTGCCTCGTTGGCCTTCCAGCCCACCGTCTCGGCCAGCCCGACGCTAGGAATGCGCTCGGCTTCGGCTTCGACGAGAAGCGGATCTTTGCCCGTGGTCGCGTCGCTCGGACGGTTCGACGGATTGCCGTGCTGGATCCAGAGGAACAGGCCCAGGAGGACGACGAAGATCACGCCGAGCGTGATGAGCGGCTTGCGCAGACGAGGGTTCATGCGGGAAGAAATAGAGCCCGCGCGATCAGGTTGCGAGCGGAAAGATTGGCTTGTCATCCTCCCCGGTACGGGGAGGGGGACCGCGAGCGGAGATCGTGGTGGAGGGGGCTCTCCGCGAGCACCATAGTCAGCCGATAGCCCCCTCCGTCACGCGCTACACGCGCGCCACCTCCCCGTATCGGGGAGGATTAATGTATTTAATATCAATATCTTAAATCCCACCACCGGTCAGCCGCTGGCAGATCAGATCGAGCTGGTCGAGCGTGCGATAGCGGATCGTCACCGCGCCCGAGCGTGGATCGGCATCGGCGAGGATCTTGACCGGCAGGCCAAGGAACTCCTCGAGATGGCCCTGGACCGCGGCGATATCGGCGTCGTCGGCCGAGCTGCGTTCGGCGCGCGCAGTGCGCGGTGCGCTCGGCGGGGTGTCACCGCGCGTCTGCCTGCGCACGATCTTCTCGACCTCGCGCACCGACAGCTGCTTGTCGACGGCGTCCTTGGCGAGACTTTCGCAGCCTTCGGCGCCGATCAACGCACGCGCGTGGCCCATCGACAGCTTGCCCTGCTCGACCAGCGACATCACGCTTTCGGGCAGCAGCAGCAGGCGCTGGATATTGGCGACGTGGCTGCGGCTCTTGTCGACCATCCGCGCGATCTCGGCCTGGGTCAGGCTTTCGTGCTCGGCGAGACGGTGATAGGCGCGCGCTTCCTCGATCGGATTGAGATCCTCGCGCTGGAGGTTCTCGATCAGCGCCAGCGCCATGACCTCGCGCTCGGACAGCTCGCGGACGATCGCCGGAATTTCGTGCAGTTGTGCCTTCTGCGCCGCGCGCCAGCGACGCTCGCCGGCGACGAGCTGATAGCCGCCGCCGCTCAGAGGACGAACGATGACGGGCTGAATCACGCCGCGCTGCGCGATCGACGCGGCGAGCTCGTCGAGCGCAGCCTCGTCGAAATGCCGGCGCGGCTGCTCGGGATGCGGCTCGATGTCCGATACGGCCAAGGTCGCAAGACCGCTCTTCACTGGCGTCGCCGTGCCACCTTCGCCACGCGCCGCAGCAGCGACGGGTTCCTCGCGTCGCGTCTCGCCCATCAGCGCGCCGAGGCCGCGACCGAGCGCCGGCGGCTTACGCTTGGCTGCCGGCGGCGCCGATATGCGGACGACGGGATCTTCGCTCATGCGGCCTTCCTCTGTTCGGGCAGTCGGGCGATCAGCTCGCGGGCCAGCGCCATATAGGCGCGGCTGCCCGCGCAGGCGTGATCGTAGACCAGCGCGGGGAGACCGTGGCTCGGCGCTTCGGACAGGCGCACATTGCGCGGGATCGTCGAATCGAACACGAGCGCACCCAGGCAAGAACGCACATCGTCGGCAACCTGGTCGGTCAGGCGGTTGCGGCGATCGAACATGGTCAGCGCGACGCCAATAATGCCGAGCTCGGGATTGAAGCGCTGCTGTACGCGCTCGACCGTCTGGAGCAGCTGGCTCAGGCCTTCGAGCGCGAAGAATTCGCACTGCAGCGGCACGAGCAGGGTATCGGCGGCGGTCAGCGCGTTGAGCGTGAGCAGACCGAGCGACGGCGGGCAATCGATGAAGGCGATGTCGTAGCCGTTTTCGCGTGCGAGCGCATTGCGCAGGCGATCGGTGCGGTTCTCGACCGCCACGAGCTCGACCTCGGCGCCCGAGAGATCGACCGTCGCGGGCAGGATGTCGAGCCCGGGGATCGCGGTCGGCATGACACATTCGGCCACGGTCGCCTCGTCGACGAGAAGGTCGTAAGACGAGCGCAGCCGGTCGGCCGCGGCGATGCCTATTCCGGTCGAGGCGTTGCCTTGCGGATCGAGATCGATCAGCAAGGTCTTCCAACCCGTCGCGGCCATGGCCGTGGCGATGTTGATCGCGGTGGTGGTCTTGCCCACCCCGCCCTTCTGATTGGCGATGGCTACGCGAATCACGAAGCTTTTCCCTTCCGAACCGGCTTGGCCGATCCCTGCAATGTCCCGGTGATAACGCCGGCTTCGATATCGGTCAGCGATTGTTCCACGTGGAACGTGTGGTGCCATCCGCGAAGCATCTGCAATTCTTGCTTCGCCGACCGCCCCTTGGGCAACAGCCAGATGGTGTCGCTTGTGGAAAATCGTGCGGATAGTTCCAGCAATCGGTCCAGTGGCGCGAAGGCCCGGGCCGATATGATGGCGGCGTTTCGGCTTGGCACATCCTGGAGGCGCGCGCCGTGCACTTTGACATGCGGCAATCGCAAATCGTGCGCAGCGCGTTCGAGCCACTCGATCCGGCGCTTGCGCGATTCGACGAGCCGCACTTCGCAATCAGGACGCAGTGTCGCGATCACAAGGCCGGGGAAGCCTGCGCCGGTGCCCAGATCGAGCCATGGCGATGTTCCACGTGGAACGTGGGCAAGCAGCTGCGCACTATCGACGATATGTCGGCGCCAAACCTCGCCCAGACTCGCGGCCGAAACGAGATTCTGCCGCTGGTTCTCTTCTCTGAGCAATTCGACCAGCCGTTCGAGCCGAAGCATAGCCGCATCGTCGCAGTCGGGAAGTTCGCGCAGCCAGTCTCGGGCCTGCGCCTCGGTCTCGATCATGCGGCAAGCCTGCGGGCATGGACGAGTAGGGCGGCCAGGGCAGCGGGTGTGATTCCCGCCACGCGTCCCGCTGCGGCGAGAGTCGCGGGCTGCGCCTTGGAAAGACGCTCCACCATCTCGCGCGACAGACCCGGTATGGCGGAATAGGGGAACGAATCGCCGAGCGGTAGCGCCTCGCTCGCACGCAGTTCGCGGAGCTCGCTTTCCTGGCGCGCGAGGTAGGGCGCATAGGCTGCGTCTTCGGTAACCTCTTCTGCAAGCGCGGTATCGGCGAGGTTGGCATCGTCGATCCATGGTGACAGACCCGCGAGATCGATGCCGTCGAAACGCAGCCAGTCGCGCAGCGACGAACGTCCGGCGTCCGCTTTCACCGGCAAGCCTTCAGCCGAGAGCACAGCGCCGGTCACCTCGCGATCGAGTTCGGCCGAGAGCCGCGCCCTCGCCTCTTCACGGCGGGCGAACCAATCCTTCCTTTCGGGTCCGGCGCAACCAGCCGCGATCGCCAGAGGCGTCAGCCGAGTGCCGGCGTTGTTGGCGCGTAGACGCAGGCGATATTCGGCGCGCGCGGTGAGCATGCGATAGGGCTCGCTCACGCCCTGGAGTGTAAGGTCGTCGATCATCACCGCCATATAGGAATTGGCGCGATCGAGCGCGGCGGGTTCGCGACCGAGCACCTTCGCCGCGGCGTTCATCCCGGCGACGAGACCCTGGGCGGCGGCCTCTTCGTAACCCGTCGTGCCGTTGATCTGCCCGGCACAGTAGAGCCCGGGGATAGCGCGCAGCTCGAGACTGTGCCGCAGCGCGCGCGGATCGATGTGATCGTATTCGACGGCATAGCCGGGCACGACCATATCGACCGCCTCAAGCCCCTCCATCGTCCGCAGCATCGCCAGCTGGACGTCGGCGGGCAGCGAGGTGCTGATGCCGTTCGGATAGACCAGCGGCGTGTCGAGGCCTTCGGGTTCGAGGAAAATCTGATGGCCGTCGCGATCGGCGAAGCGGTGAATCTTGTCCTCGATCGACGGGCAATAGCGCGGACCCGAAGCGCCGATCGCGCCGCTGAACAACGGCGAGCGATGAAGGTTGTCGCGGATCACCTGGTGGCTCGCTTCGTTGGTGCGCGTGATCGCGCAGAACACCTGCGGATTGATCCGCCCTGCCCCGAGCGGCGACATCGTCCAGGGTTCGACATCGGACAGCTGTTCGTCGAGCCGCGCCCAGTCGATCGTCCGCCCATCGAGCCGCGGCGGCGTGCCCGTCTTGAGCCGCGCCATCGGCAAATCCGCAGCGCGCAACTGCGCGGCGAGAACCTGGGCCGAGGCTTCGCCGATACGCCCGCCGGTCATCCGCTCCTCGCCGCGGAACAAGGTCCCGCCGAGGAAGGTGCCGGTGCAGAGCACGACCGCGGGCGCACTCAGTTCGGTGCCATCGGCCAGGCGCAGGCCGGCGACGCGCGCGCCGGTTAGAACGAGTTCGGCGGCTTCGCCCGCGATCAAGGTCAGATCGCCCTGTGCACGGATCAGCGTGTGGATGGCCGCCTTGAAGCGCTTGCGGTCGGCCTGGACGCGCGGGCCCTGGACGGCGCTCCCCTTCGAGCGGTTGAGCATGCGATAGTGGATCGCGCCGGCATCGGCAGCGCGCGCGAGCAGCCCGTCGAAGGCATCGACCTCGCGCACGAGGTGACCCTTGCCGAGCCCGCCGATCGCCGGGTTGCAGCTCATCGCGCCGATTGCCTCGAGATCGAACGAGACCAGCGCCGCGCGCGCGCCCATGCGCGCGGCGACCGCCGCCGCCTCCACGCCGGCATGGCCGCCGCCGATCACGATGACATCGAAGCTCTGCATGGCCTGCCCTTACCCGAGCCGCGGACTCGGGTCAAAGCCCGTGCGTGTCAGACATGTTCCACGTGGAACAGATCGTCTCACTTGCCGATGCAAAAGCGCCCAAACAGCGCATCGAGCATGTCCTCGGTGGTGGCGCGGCCGATCATCGCATCGAAGGCCAGTCGCGCGCGGCGGAGATTTTCCGCGACGAGAAGCGGATCCCGGACAGAGCGCGCATCGGCAAGCGCCGCGCGCGCCTGCGCGAGCAAACCATGCTGTCGTCGATTGAGCGCCGCCTCGCCCGGCTTGGGCAGATGGCCCCGCGCCGTGGCGACGAGATCGGCGCGGAGCTCGGGCACACCCTGCCCCGTCACCGCCGACACACGATGCCGCGGCGCCGCCTTGGTCGTGCGATCGGCGCGATCGGCCTGCGGCTCGACCTCCCATGCGGCCTCGGGCCCTCCGCCCTCGTCGCCGAGCCACAGCACTAGGTCGGCCTGGCCGAGTTCATCGCGCGCGCGTTCGACGCCGACCGCTTCGATCGCATCCCCGGCTTCGTCACGCAGCCCGGCCGTGTCGACGAACAGGAACGGCACGCCCGCGATCGCCACAGGCCGCGTCAGAACGTCGCGCGTGGTTCCTGCTTTCGGCGCGGTGATCGCCGCCTCGCTCTCGACGAGCGCGTTGAACAAGGTCGACTTGCCCGCATTCGGCGGGCCGGCGAGCACGACGCGGAACCCCTCGCGCAGCGCTTCGGCGCGCGGACGTTCGAGCCACTCACCGATCTCCCCCTCGAGCGCTTCGAGCCGCGCGGCAAAGTCATCGGGCAGCACCGCGACGTCGTCCTCGTCGGCGAAGTCGAGCACGGCTTCGACCGCCGCCGAGGCCGCCAACACGCGTTCGCGCCAAAGCTCGACCTGGCGGGAGAAAGCACCGCCGGCCATGGCCAGCGCGCTCTTGCGCTGAAGCTCGGTCTCGGCCGCGAGCAGATCGGCGAGGCCTTCGGCTTCGGCGAGATCGATGCGGCCGTGAGCAAAGGCGCGACGGGTGAATTCGCCAGCGGTGGCGCGACGCAGGCCGCAGGCTTCGAGCGCTGTCTCGACCGCGGCGATCACCGCCCGGCCGCCATGGCAATGGAGTTCGACCGTGTCTTCACCGGTCGCGGTTCCGGGCCCCGGCAGCCAGAGCACCAGCGCCTCGTCGAGCACGGCCCCTGCGCGATCGCGCAAGCGACGGAACGCGGCGTGACGTGGCGGGGTCAGCGCGCCCGCGAGCGTGATCAGCGCCTCGCCCGCGCGCGACCCGCTGATCCGGACGACGCCGATGGCCGCGGGCGGCGCGCCACTCGACAGCGCGAAGATCGTATCGGTCATGGCCGGGGCAGCATCACGCGGAGCGGCTATTTCTTCGAGCCGACTCCGCCGGCCGACAGGAACTGCTCGAACAGCTTCATGCCCATCTGCCCCATCGGCGCGAGCTGCTTGGCATATTCCTGCAGCTGCTCGAAGGAGCCGACACCCTGCATCGCTTTCATCGTCGCGTCGACATAGGCCTCATTCGCCTTGCTGACGTCGGGCAGGCCCAGGAACCGCCGCGCTTCCTCGGGCGAGCAATCGATCTCGACATTGACTTTCATGACGCTTCCTCGGGCTTTGCGCGGATGTAGCATGGGTGACACACGCCCTTGGCAAAGTCCATCGCCGGGGCCTAGGAATAGCGACCCCCTACCCCGCAGGAGAGCCCCGATGACGACCAACACGACGCTCCCGACGCTCGACGGCGCCGGCACCATCCCCGCCTATGTCGCCAAGCCGGCAGGCACGCCGCGCGGTGCGATCATCGTCATCCAGGAAATCTTCGGGGTAAATCCCGGTATCGAGAAGAAGGTCGAGGACTGGGCGGCCCAGGGCTATCTCGCCGTGGCGCACGACGTGTTCTGGCGCCAAAAGCCGGGCATCGAACTCGATTCCGACATTCCCGAGCAGTTCCAGGAAGCCGTCGGCTACATGATGAAGCACGACTTCGACCTGGGGATCCAGGACGTCGAAGCCGTGATCCACTGGATTCGTCGCGAACAGGGCGTCGCCAAGGTCGGGCTCGTCGGCTTCTGCATGGGCGGAAAGGTCGCCTACATGGCCGCCGCGCGCACCGATATCGACGCCTCGGTAGGCTACTACGGCGTGGGCATCGACCAGATACTGGGCGAGTCGCACGCGATCGCCAAGGCGCTGCTGCTCCACGTGCCGACGGCCGACGGCTTCGTCTCGCCCGAAGCGCAGAAGGCGATGCATGCAGGCCTCGACAACAATCCGCATGTCACGCTCTACGACTACGAGGGCCTCGATCACGGCTTCGCCGCCGAGCACGGCGTGCGCCGCAACGAAGAGGCCGCGAAGCTCGCGGACAAGCGCACCGCGGACTTCTTCGCGCAGCATCTGGGCTGAGCCGTGACCCAGCCCTGGCGCATGGTGGTCCGCAAGTTCGGCGGGCCTGAAGTGATCGAGCGCGAGGACTTCGACCCGGGCCAGCCCGGTCCGGGCGAAGTGCTGGTGGCGAACGAGGCGATCGGCCTCAACTTCATCGACACCTATTTTCGGACGGGCCTCTACGACGCCCCCTTCCCCATCGCGCTCGGCTCCGAGAGCGTGGGCACGGTGGTCGCGCTGGGCCGCGGGGTAGGCGACTTTGTCGTGGGCGACCGGGTCGGCTCGGTTTCCGCGCCGGGCGCTTATGCCACGCACCGGATCCTGCCCGCCGATCGGATCGTCGCGATCCCTGACGGCATTTCGTCCGAAGATGCGGCGGCGACGATGCTGAAGGGCTTCACCGCCTGCTATCTGGCCGAAGACACGATTTCGCTGCAGCCCGGCCAGGTCGCGCTCGTGCATTCGGCGGCAGGCGGGGTCGGTTCGATTCTCGTTCCCTGGCTGCGCGACAAAGGCGTGGTCGTGATCGCTCACGCCGGCACGCCCGAGAAGGCCGCGAGCGTCGACGCCGATCACAGTCTGACCGGATCGTTCACCGATGTGGTACAGCACGTTCGCAAAATCGTGCCCAATGGGGTAGACGCGGTCTACGACGGCGTTGGCAAGGATTCCTGGGCGGCCTCGCTCGCCTGCCTCAAGCGGCGCGGGCTGATCGCGAGCTATGGCAATGCCTCGGGCGCGGTGCCGCCGGTGAGCCTGCTCGAGCTCATGCGCGGCGGTTCGCTCTATGCCACCCGGCCGACCCTGGCCGACTATATCGCCACCCCTGCCGACCTCGCGCATACGGCACAACGGCTCTTCGACCGCATGCAACGCGGCGTGGTCAAGGCCGTGATCGGCCAGCGTTTCGCCCTCGCCGAGGCCGCGGAATCGCACCGCGCGCTCGAGGCGCGCAAGACGACGGGATCGACGATTTTGCTACCCTGACCTCAGGTCAGAGCGCGAACGAAAAAGGCCGGCGGGGTTTCCCTCGCCGGCCTTTCCGTTTGTTCGAAAACGTCGTTATCCGAAAACGTAGGGCGTCACTTCCGCCCAGCCGTCGATGATCATCTTCACCGCGACGTAGAGAATCACGACAAGACCGATCCAGCCGATCCAGCGATAGCGCTCGATGTACTTGGCGATGATGTTCGCCGCGACGCCCATCAGCGCGACCGCGAAGATCAGCCCGACGATTAGGATGCCCGGATGCTCGCGCGCCGCGCCGGCGACGGCGAGCACATTGTCGAGGCTCATCGAGACGTCGGCGACGGCGACGGCCCAGGCGGCCGAGGCGAAGCTCTTCGACGCGGTCAGGCCCGATTTCTCGTCGCCTTCGATCTCGGGCGAGCCCGGCGACTGTTCGGCGCCGCTATGGCCCTGGATGTCGCGGTACATGCGCCAGGCCACCCAGAGCAGCAGGACGCCGCCCGCAAGGACCAGGCCGACGATGCCGAGCAGCCAGGTCACGGTCAGCGCGAAGATCACGCGCAGCACCAGCGCGGCGAGCACGCCGATGGCGATGACCTTCTTGCGCTGCGAGTCCGGCAGACCCGCCGCCAGCGCGCCGACGACGATCGCGTTGTCGCCGGCCAGGACAATGTCGATCATCAGCACTTGCGCGAAGGCCGCGAGGGCCGTCGGCGTGCCGATGTTGGCGAAGTCCTTGACGATCAGGTCCCAGATGTTGCCGGCCGTGAGATCGGGTGCAGCGGCCGAAGCCGCCGCGGCGAGGAGAGCGAGGTCCATCATGCTCCGCGCTTACTGGTTCATGGTCGCGAAGAAGTCCTCGTTGGTCTTCGAGTCCTTCAGCTTGTCGAGCAGGAATTCCATCGCGTCGATCGTACCCATGTTCATGAGAATACGGCGCAGGACCCACATCTTCGAGAGCTGGTCCTTGGGAACCAGCAGCTCTTCCTTGCGTGTGCCCGACTTGCCGATGTCGAGCGCCGGGAAGATGCGCTTGTCCGAAACCTTGCGATCGAGGACGATTTCGGAGTTACCCGTGCCCTTGAACTCTTCGAAGATGACCTCGTCCATGCGGCTGCCCGTGTCGATCAGGGCCGTGGCGATGATCGAGAGCGAACCGCCCTCCTCGATGTTGCGCGCCGCACCGAAGAAGCGCTTGGGACGCTGCAGGGCGTTGGCGTCGACACCGCCGGTCAGGACCTTGCCCGAGCTCGGCACCACGGTGTTGTAGGCACGGCCCAGACGCGTGATCGAATCGAGCAGGATGACGACGTCGCGCTTGTGCTCGACGAGGCGCTTGGCCTTCTCGATGACCATCTCGGCGACCTGGACGTGGCGCTGCGCGGGTTCGTCGAAGGTCGAGGAGATGACCTCGCCCTTCACCGAGCGCTGCATGTCCGTGACTTCCTCGGGACGCTCGTCGACGAGCAGGACCAGCAGGAAGACTTCGGGATGGTTGTCGGTGATGGCCTTGGCGATGTTCTGGAGCAGGACGGTCTTACCCGTACGCGGCGGCGCGACGATCAGCGCGCGCTGGCCCTTGCCCTGCGGGCTGATCAGATCGATCACGCGCGCCGACTTGTCCTTGAGCGTCGGGTCCGACGTGTCGAGGATGAGGCGCTCGTCGGGATAGAGCGGGGTCAGGTTGTCGAAGTTGACGCGATGACGCACGGCGTCGGGATCGTCGAAGTTGACCTTGGTCAGCTTGGTCAGGGCAAAATAGCGCTCGCCGTCCTTGGGCGCGCGAATTTCGCCTTCGACCGTATCACCCGTACGCAGGCCCCATTTGCGGACCTGGTTCGGCGAGACGTAGATGTCGTCGGGACCGGCGAGATAGTTCGCCTCGGGGCTGCGCAGGAAGCCGAAGCCGTCGGTCAGGACCTCGATCGTGCCGAGGCCCATGATTTCCTCGCCGTCTTCCGCCACTTCCTTGAGGATGGCGAACATCAGGTCTTGGCGGCGCAGGGTCGATGCGCCTTCGATCTCGAGCTCTTCGGCCATTTCGACCAGCTCGGCAGCGGTTTTCTTCTTGAGTTCTTTGAGATGCATTGTGAGTCCGATTTTGCGGATGTTTGAGCGTCTGGATGGCCGGCCGATCGAAGGGCTTGGAGAAAGCGGATCGTGATGGCGCGAAAAATCGCCGTCATCTGCCGGTAGAGACGGTGTCCTACATAGGTGGACGCCGCGCCGGCGTCAATTGCGTGCGCGCCGAACTAGGGCTTCGCTGCGGCGGGTTTCGCGGGATCGGGCGTGTCACCGAAACTCGACAGGTATTTGCCCCGCTCCTCGGCCTCGGCGCTGCAATTCTGGATATCGGCGGTGAGCAGGGCCGAATAGCCGGGCGAGCCGACCAGCGTCATGACCTCGCCGCGCAGATCGGCATCGGGACGTCTGGCCGACAGCTTGCCGAGGAAATACATGACGATCGACTGGATGCCGGCCTTGTCCTCGGCCGAGACCGAGGCATCGTCCTGCGCCTCGCCCGCCGCGACCAGATAGGCGGCCAGGCAGCGTACGTCGCGATCCTTCGAGAAGGGCACCTGGTTGGCCGCAGCGGCCGCGAGCAGGAACGAGAACATCGGTTACCCCTTCGGTCAGAACGGCTTGACCACGACCAGCACGACGATCAGCGCGGCGGCGATACCCGGCACCTCGTTGAGCAGGCGCAGCTTCTTGCCCGTGAGCTTGCGTTCGCCCCGGGCCAGGGCCGTCGCATAGCCCGCCAGCCAGACGTGGTAAGCGGTCAGCGCCAGCACGAAGGCAAGCTTGGCATGGAACCAGCCCTGCCCGAAGGCATCGATCGACACGGCCAGGGCGAGGCCGAGCACCCATACCACGGTCAGCGCCGGCCAGAGGATGATCTTGAGCAGCTTGCGCTCGCGATCGATCCACAGCCTTTCCTCGGGCGAACCCGGCGCGGCCTCCTGATGGTAGACGAAATAGCGCGGCAACATGAACAGCCCGGCCATCCAGAAGATCACGAAGATGATATGGCCAGCCTTGAGCCAGAGATAGGTCATCGCGAGAACCTGCTGCATGAACTGAACATAGCGAGCCGCTACGGACGCCGCCAGCCGCGGACGAAGGCCAGCAGCTGTTCGACATGCTCGATCGGCGTGTGCTGGCCAATACCGTGGCCGAGGTTGAACACGTGCGGCCGGTCGGCGAAGGCGTCGAGGATCCGGCGCGCCTGGATGTCGATCTCGGCGCCGCCGGCCTCGAGCAGCAGCGGGTCGAAATTGCCCTGGACGGGCAGGCCTTCGGGCAGGGTCTTGGCCGCCCACAGCGGATCGATCGTCTCGTCGAGGCCGAGCGCGTCGACGCGCGTCTCGCGGGCATAGGCGGGCAGCTTCTCGCCGGCCCCCTTGGGGAAACCGATGACGGGAAGCTCGGGAAAACGCCGCTTGAGCGCGGTGACGATCGTCGCGTTCGGCGCGATCACCCAGCGTTCGAATTCGGACGGCGAAAGGCTGCCGGCCCAGGAATCGAACAGCTGCACGGCCTCCGCCCCCGCGGCGACCTGGCCGGCGAGATATTCGACGGTGACCGCGATGATCGCATCGATGATCGCCTGGAACGCCTGCGGATCGCGATAGGCCAGAGCGCGCGTGACATGCTGGTCGCGGCTACCTTCGCCGGCGACCATGTAGGTGGCCACGGTCCACGGACTGCCGGCAAAGCCCAGGAGGGTCCTTCCAGCGCCGAGGCCGGCGCGGACCTTGGACACGGTCTCGTAGATCGGCGAGAGGCGCT
This sequence comes from Novosphingobium anseongense, assembly GCF_037482895.1. Taxonomy (NCBI): domain Bacteria; kingdom Pseudomonadati; phylum Pseudomonadota; class Alphaproteobacteria; order Sphingomonadales; family Sphingomonadaceae; genus Novosphingobium; species Novosphingobium anseongense. The sequence goes on from NZ_JBBHJZ010000002.1 coordinate 429,952, forward strand.
CAGGGACGGCCCTGAGGCTATCCAGCGTGCTGTCCACGAGCTTGGGCGAGAGCCGAGGCCCCTCGCCCACCAGGAATTCGAGATCCTGGCCCATGGCGTAGGGCACGATCAGGATGTCAGAAAACAGGATCGCGCCGTCGAAGCCGAAGCGCCGGATCGGCTGGAGCGTGATCTCGGCAGCGGCGTCGGTATCGTAGACGAGCGCGAGGAATCCGCCCTTCTCGGCACGCAGCGCGCGGTACTCGGGAAGGTATCGTCCTGCCTGGCGCATGAGCCAGACCGGACGCTCGGAAGCATTCTCACCGCGCAGGGTTCTCAGGAGGAGACCGGGCATCTCGGATAGGTCCAATCCAATAAAATAAAGAGTTTATATAAGGATTCTGTAAGCAGTTGGCCCTGTGGATATCGGGGTTTGCGGCGCCTTGCCCGATTTGTCCCGTCCTGAACAGAGGGCAGCGGGGACCGACTCCGTGACTCCTACCGTCAAGCACGGCTTATCCCCCCTATCCTCAGCCTGTGGGTAGCCGCGTCCACCTGTCCACAAAGAGCGGTGGGAGAGTCGGGAATCGGGGAGCGAATCCCGTGCCGAAGTTGTCAGACCTCTTATCGCATGGTTTATGCATGCGCTTATCCCCAGCCCTTCCCTCGCCCCAGGGCACGGTCCAAGAAGAGCATCCATGTCGCGTCTTCATCTCCATCTCCTGTCGGATTCCACCGGCGAAACGCTGGAGATGGTGGCCAAGGCGGCGCTCGCGCAGTTCGAGGACACCGACGTCATCCGCCACTTCTGGCCGATGGTCCGTTCGCGCCAGCATCTCGACCGGATCATGACCGACATCGCCGCCAATCCCGGGCTCGTGCTGTTCACCTTGGTCAACAGCGAAACGCGCACCCGGCTCGAAGAACATTGCCGCGCGCTCGGCCTGCCATCGGTGCCGGCGCTCGATGCCGTGACCGATGCGCTCGAGGACGTGCTCGGACAAGAGGCCAAGGGCAAGCCCGGCCGCCAGCACCTGATGGACGATGCCTATTTCGAGCGTGTCGAGGCAATCCAGTTCACCATTGCCCACGACGACGGCGTTGCCTGGGAGGACTGGGAGGAGGCCGACATCGTGCTTGCTGGGGTGTCGCGTTCGTCGAAGACGCCGACCTCGATCTACCTCGCCAACCGCGGCTACAAGGTCGCCAACATTCCGATCGTGGTCGAGAGCCCGCCGCCGACCGAGCTGTTCGGCTTGCGCCGGCCGCTGATCGTCGGCCTGACCACCGCGCCCGAACGGTTGATCCAGGTGCGCCGCAACCGCCTGCTCTCGCTCAACCAGGCACCCGAGACCGCCTATGTGGATATCGAGAAGGTAAATCGCGAAGTGCAGTTCGCACGACGCATGTTTGCCGATAACGGCTGGCCGGTGATCGACGTCACCCGACGCTCGATCGAGGAAACCGCTGCCGCCGTGATAAACCTGCTCAACGAACGCCACGCTGCGGGCGAGCCAGCCCCCGGAGCCAACCCATTATGACTGCGGAGCCCATGCTGATCCTCGCTTCGCAGAGCGGATCGCGCAAGGCGATGCTGCAGGCCGCCGGCGTCGTGTTCGAGGCCGTGCCTGCGCATATCGACGAACGCGCGATCGAGGAGAGCCAGAGCGGCAAGCCGCCCGAAGTGATCGCGCTGCTGCTCGCCGAACAGAAGGCCTTCGCAGTCTCGTGCGAGCATCGTGAGGCGCTCGTGCTCGGCAGCGATTCGCTGGTCGCGGTCGACGGCAAGCGCTTCGACAAGCCGCACAGCCGCGAGGAAGCCGAGGCGCACCTCTGCTTCTTTTCCGGACGCGTCATGCATCTGCACAGCGCCGCAGCGCTCGTGCGCGACGGTGCGACCTTGTGGACTCATGCGGCCACGGCCACGCTGCACGTCCGTGAGATGTCCGAGGAGTTCATCACCGCCTATCTCGATGCCGAATGGCCGGCGGTGGCGGGCTGCGTCGGCGTATTCCGCATCGAAGGGCTCGGCGTGCAGCTGTTCGAGGAGATCGACGGCGATCACTTCACCGTGCTCGGCATGCCGCTGCTGCCGGTGCTCGGCGCGCTGCGCGACCTGCACGCTCTGCCGCGATGATCCGCCCCTATGCCGAAGTGATCGGCGATCCGATCGCCCAGTCCAAGTCGCCCGCGATCCACGGCTTTTGGCTCGAGAAGCTCGGGCTCGACGGCAGCTATGGCCGCAACCTCGTTACGCCGGCGGATCTGACCGACTACGTCGCGCGGGCGCGGGATCGCGAAGGCTGGCGCGGCTGCAACGTCACGATGCCGCACAAGCAGGCGATCATGCCGCTGCTCGATGCGATAGATCCGCTGGCGGCGCGGATCGGCGCGGTCAACACCGTGGTGCGCGGCACCGACGGCCGGCTCATCGGCTACAACACCGACGCGGGCGGTTTCCTCGAGCCGTTGCGGCTCCTGCTCGACCGCAAGCACTACTTCCGCATGGCGCGCGTGCTCGGCACGGGCGGCGCGGCCCGCGCGATCGTCGCGGCGCTGTCGGACCGCGGCTGTGTCGTCGTCCTGGCGGGACGCGACGCGGCCAAGGCCCGTGCGCTGCTCGACGAGTTGGCGAAAGGCAATGACCACCACGCGATCGCACTGAGCCACTTTGCCGACCGGACCGATTTCACCTTCGACGATCGTGAGGATTGTCTCGACCTGATCGTCAACGCCAGCCCGCTCGGCATGGACGGTCAGCCGGCGCTGGCTTTCGATTTCAGCCATGCCCCGCCGGGTTCGGTGGTCTACGACATCGTCACCCACCCGCTCGACACGGCCTTCCTCCGGAACGCGCGCTCGGCCGGTTTCGCGACGATCGACGGCCTGGCCATGCTGATCGGCCAGGCCGCCGAAGCCTTCGAGCATTTCTTCGGCGTGAAGCCACCGCGCGAACACGACGCCGAACTGCGGGCGCGGTTGGCCGCATGAGCGAGGACGGCGCCCGCTCCCCCTTCATTCTCGGCCTCACCGGCTCTATCGGCATGGGCAAGAGTGCGGTCGCGGCGATGTTCGAGGGCCTCGGCGTGCCGGTGTTCGATGCCGATGCCGCGGTTCACGCGTTGCAGGGGCCCAACGGCGCGCTGCTCCCCGCGATCGAAGCGGCCTTTCCCGGGACGACGGGGCCGAACGGGGTCGATCGGCCCAAGCTCGGCGCCGCGGTCTTCGGCGATGCCGACGCGCTCAAGCGGCTCGAACGGATCGTCCATCCCGCGGTCGGGGCGATGCGCCAGGCCTTCCTCGCCGAACATGCGAAGACCCCGCTGATCGTCTTCGACATCCCGTTGCTGTTCGAGAAGGGCGGTTGGGAGCAGGTCGACGCCGTCGTCGTCGTATCGGCCTCGGCCGAAGCCCAGCGGGCGCGAGTTCTCGCCCGGCCCGGTATGACCGTCGAGAAGTTCGAGCAGATCCTCAAGCTGCAGGTCCCCGATGCCGAGAAGCGCGCGCGGGCAGATTATCTCGTCGATACCGGCACTTCGCTCGCCGAGACGCGTCATACGGTGCAGCAGCTGGTCCATCGGCTGACCGGACGCGATTAATCGCCGTTTCCCCTTGCCTCTCGCGCCGCGGAGGCAGATATTCCTTCTAATGCGTGAGATCATTTTCGACACCGAGACGACCGGCCTCGATCCGCAGCGCGGCGACCGGATGGTGGAAATCGGCTGCATCGAAATGGTCAACCGGGTGCTGACCGGGAACACGTTCCACGCCTATTTCAATCCCGAGCGCGACATGCCGGCCGAGGCCGAGGCCGTTCACGGCCTGTCCGCGGCCTTCCTCGCCGACAAGCCGAAGTTCGTCGAGCGCGCCGCAGAACTGATCGAGTTCATCGGCGACTCTCCCTTGATCGCGCACAATGCCGGTTTCGACTTCGGCTTCCTCAACGCCGAACTGGCGGTCTGCAGCCTCGATCCGGTCTGTCGCTCGCGCATGGTCGATACCGTCGCCATAGCGCGCACGCGTCATCCCGGGGCGAAGCTCTCGCTCGATGCGCTCTGCACGCGCTACGGTGTCGACCGCAGTCACCGCACCAAGCACGGTGCCCTGCTCGACGCCGAGCTGCTCGCACAGGTCTATGTCGAGCTGCGCGGCGGTCGGCAGATCGGGCTCGAACTTGCGGCGGATCAACGCGACGACATCGTGACCACGGTTACGATCCGCACCGACCGCGTGTTCCGCCCGGCCCGACCGCATGCGGCGAGCGAGACGGAACTTGCGGCCCACGCGGAGTTTATCAAGACTCTCAAAGCTCCTCTCTGGAGCGTCGAGACACCCTAGCCTTAGCCCAAAGGAGGATGAACCATGGAAATCCGAGTATCCGGTCATCAGATGAGTACGGGCGAAGCGCTGCAATCCCATGCCAGCGAGCGTCTCTCCACCGTGGTGGACAAGTATTTCAGCCGCGCGCTGTCGTCGCAGGTGACCTTCGGTCGTGCGCCGGCCGGTGCATTCCGCTGCGACATCGTCACCCACGTCATGCATGGCCTGGTGCTCAAGGGCGCCGGTATCGCGCAGGACGCGCACATCGCGCTCGACCAGGCGACCGACAAGATCGACAAGCAGCTGCGTCGCTACAAGCGGCGTCTGACCGATCGTCATGAGCAGAGCTCGCATGCGCAGAAGGCCGAAGATGCGGCCTATGTGATTTTCGAGGAGCCGGCCGACGAGCATGACGAGATCACGGTCGATGCCCCGGTGGTCATCGCCGAGACTCGCGTCGACGTTCCCGAAGCGACCGTTTCGGACGCTGTCATGATGCTCGACCTTCGCAACACCAATGCGCTGCTGTTCAAAAACGCTGGTACCGGCAAGCATAATATGGTCTACCGCCGCGGCGATGGGTCGATCGGCTGGGTCGAGCCGTCCTGACGCTTTCAATCGCGCCTGCTTCCAGACCAGGAAATGCCGCGCCCCCGGGAAACCCCGGGGTCGCGGTGCTTACACCTTCTGGCAACGGGCGGTGGACTATGTTTGACGGGTAATGGCTGCTCTCTTCACCCTCCTTCCGGAAGCCGTCGGTGCCATTCGCGCCGATAGCAAGTCCGCGATTCTCGGCCTGCTCGCCGATCGCTTTGTCGCGGTCTACGCGCTCGACCGTGGCGAAGTGCTGTCCAAGATCGAACAGCGCGAGAAGCTGGGCAGCACCGGTTTCGGCCGCGGCGTCGCCATTCCGCATGCGCGCGTCGCGGGCGTCACCCGTCCGGTCGCGGCGCTGCTCCGGCTCGAAGCGCCCGTCGCCTTCGACTCGGTCGATGGCCGGCCGGTCGATCTGATTTTCGGCCTGCTCTCGCCAGAGCACGCCGGCGCCACCCATCTCCACGCGCTCGCGGCGATCTCGCGGCTGATGCGCGACGAGGAAATGCACGCGGCGCTGACGGCCGCGCCGGGACCCGAGGCGATCTACGGCCTGCTCTGCAATGTCATCGATCGCGACGCCGCCTGACAGCGCGCCGCAGCCGGAGGTTTCGGGTGCGGCGCTACACTGGCACGCGCTCGAAGGGCTCTATGCCTCGGCCCCGGTGAACCAATTGTTCGATTCCCGGCTAGAAGTCCTCGGCGAAGGCCGGGCGCGGATCGCCTTCGAGGTTCAGGAACGCCATTATCACGCAGCCGGCGCGGCGCACGGGACGATCTATTTCAAGATGCTCGACGACGCGGCCTTCTATGCGGCGAACACCCTGGTTACCGATCGCTTCCTGCTGACCACCTCGTTCAACCTCCACTTTACCCGGCCGGTGCGCGTCGGTCCGGTCATCGCTGAAGGCCGCTGGATCAGCGGCCGCCGTCGCGTGCTCGTTGCCGAATCGCGACTGATCGACGGCGACGGCGAGGAGATCGGTCGCGGTACGGGGACGTTCCAGCGTTCGCGAATCTCGCTGGCCTCGCTCGCGGGCTATGCCGAAGCGCTGCGTTGAGCATGGACTCACGGCTTCCGGCCCATCTCGAAGCGGCGGGGCTGATTCGGCAAATCCAGGCCGAAGGTGGCTTTGCGACCGTGCTCCAGAAGGGCGAACGCGAGGCCGGAACGATCCTGCTTGTTCTGTGCGAAAATGACACGAACGCACGCACTTACGAGCGCATGCCGCAGCTCGACGGCAGCCGGAAATGGCAGGAATCGCGCGTGGAAGATCCTGAAAACAAACAGGAATTCCGGGATTATGTGATGCGCCGCGGAGCCCAGGATCGAGACTTGTGGATCATAGAGCTGGACATCGCTCAGGCGGAACGATTCATCGGATAAGCCGAAGTCAAAAGTTGACTCCGGGCTGAACGGGCAACAGAGGGGCGCCTCACCTACGCGCAGGCGGCGGGATTTGCGGATCGGCAATCCTCGCAAGCACGCAGACGGGGGGCAGCCGGCAGGAGCCCACGAATATTCAACGCCGTTCGCGGCGGTTCGTTCCTTCTGCGTCGGGCGCGTTCACCGCACTCGAATTTGGTTTGATGAAATTCAAGTTGTTTCCGGCCAGCACGGTAGCGATCGCCGCTACGCTCGTGACGGCTCTTGCAAGCGCCCAGGGTTCGGGCGCCGTGGCTCAGGACAAAGCGTTCGAGCCCGTGATGATGGAACCCCTCCACAGTATTTCCGAGCCCGTCGTCCAGCCGCTTCCGGGAGAAGCGCAGGTGCAGAGCGCAGACGCCGCACCGCAGGACAATGAGGCCGACACGCCCGCCGCTTCGCTCGCCGAACTCGTCGCCGATCAGGAATCGAGCGGTGAGCTTTCATCCGAGATGCGTTGCCTGGCCGGTGCGATCTACTTCGAAGCCAAGAGCGAATCGCTCCCCGGCCAGCTCGCCGTCGGTCGCGTCGTCGTGAACCGCTCGAAGTCGGGCCGCTTCCCCGCATCCTACTGCGGCGTCGTCTACCAGCCTTCGCAGTTCTCTTTCGTGCGCGGCCGCTCGATGCCCACGATCAACACCGGGTCGCAGGACTGGCGCGAAGCCGTCGCGATCGCGCGGATCGCCGATGCCGGTTCCTGGCGCAGCCCCGCCGAGGGCGCGCTGTTCTTCCACGCCGCGCGCGTCTCGCCCGGCTGGCGCCTCGCCCGCGTCACGCGGATCGACAATCACGTCTTCTATCGGTGATGGCTTGACCGGTTCGGCTAGGCCGGACCGGCGTGCCCTCCAATCCTGACCATGTCATCCCCGCGAAAGCGGGGACCGCTGGCGGTTCATTCCGAAATCTCGGGACAAGATGGCCAAGGGTCCCCGCTTTCGCGGGGATGACGGTCTGGCTTCAATCGCGGATCTGCACCCAGACCGGGGTGTGATCGCTCGATTTCTCGCGACCGCGATATTCCTTGTCGACACCGGCGGCGACGAGACGGTCGGCCACCTCGGGCGACAGCAGCGCGTGGTCGATGCGGAAGCCGTGATCGCGCTGCCAGGCGCCCGCCTGATAGTCCCAGAACGTCCAGACCCCGCCGCGCGGATTGTGCAGGTCGAGCGCGTCGGTCCAGCCGTCGCCGAGCAGCCGCGCATAGGCATCGCGTGATTCGGGCTGCATCAGCGCGTCGGCTGCCATGGCGGACGGCGACCAGACGTCCTTGTCCTCGGGAATGACGTTGAAGTCGCCGGTGACGATCGCGGGCACTTCCTCGGCGCTGATCTCGCGCATGCGTTTCCGCAGCCGCTCCATCCAGCGCAGCTTGTAGTCGAACTTGGGGCCGGGCAGGGGATTGCCGTTGGGCAGGTAGATGCAGGCGATCCGCAGGCCGAACACGTCCGCCTCGATATAGCGCGAATGCTCGTCCTCGGGCTCGCCCTCGAGCCCGCGGCGGACCTCGACGGGCTCGACCCCGTCGGCGAGGATGGCGACGCCGTTGAAGCCCTTCTGGCCGTGCCAGATGGCCTTGTAGCCGATCGCCTCGATATCCTGGATCGGAAAGCCCTCATCCTGGCTCTTGATCTCCTGCAGGCAGGCGACCGAGGGACGCGTTTCCTGGAGCCATTCGAGCAGGCGCGGCAGACGGGCCTTGACCCCGTTGATGTTGAACGTGGCGACTTTGATCATCGCGCGGTTTTAGACGGCGAAGCTGGATCCGCAACCGCAGCCGGCAACAGCATTGGGATTCTCTACGCGAAAGGCCGCGCCGCCTAGCGATTCGACGAAATCGACGACGCAACCCGAGACGAGATCGAGGCTCACCGGATCGACCACCAGCTTGACGCCGTCGGTCTCGCTCACGAGATCCTCGGCATCGGGCGCTTCGGCCAGGCCGAACTGGTACTGGAAGCCCGAGCAGCCACCGCCCTCGACCGAAAGCCGCAGGATCGCGGGCTTGCCCGTCTTGGCGGCAATCGCCGACACGCGCGCGGCGGCCGAAGGGCTCAGAGTCAGCGAGGCATTGTCCATGGGCCCGATGTAGGGGCTGGGCGACGGCGCGGCAAGCGGTGGGGGCGCGTCTTCTTCCTCTCCGGCACGGGGAGGCGGCGTCCCGCAGCGATGACGGAGGGGGTTCTCAGGCAGCGCTGCTTTTGCCGACAGCCCCCACCACCATCGGCTTCCCCTCCCCGGACCGGGAACGATCGGGACGCCTAGAACCCGTAGACGAAGGTTGCGCGGCTCTGCGTGTTGACACCGGCCGTGCCGATAGGCGGATTGCGCTCGTATTGGACATTGTACGAGAAGCGCGCCTTGAGATTGCCGATCAGCTTGGTGTCGAGTGCGGTGTTGGCGACGACGTTGCCGTCGGCGCCTTCGACATAGACCGCGGTCTTCTGCGAAAAGCTCAGGGTCGGCGTGACGCGCCAGGCGAAATTCATCGAACCGCGTCCGGCCAGGCGCGACTGAACGTCGCCGTCGACTTCGAGCACCCGGCGCAGGGTCGGACCGCCCTCGAACTCGAGCTTCACGCGATCCGAGCTCAGCGCGCGGTAGCCGAGGCCGCCGCCGAGCGTGTAGCGGCTGTCGTAGCCGGCGAAGGGATCGTGCTCGTACTGCGCGAGGCCATAGGCATAGGTCTTGGCCTGGACGCGGTAATTGGGCTGCCAGGCGGCGAAGGTCCGCTCGGCCGTGGTGATCCCGTTGGTGCTCTGGACCTCGGCGCGCGCGGAAAGCTGGTGGGTCCAGTCGATGCCCTCGCGCTTGAGGTCGAGCGATCCGAGCAGACCGAAATTGGTGGTGCTGCCGGTCGAGCGCGAGGCGCCGAATTCGACCTCGCCCTTCCAGTTCTCGAGCGCGCTGGCGGCGCGCAGCTCGGCGAGGTGGCGCTCGTGGGCCCGCACCTTCTGGTCGGCCAACTGGCTGCGCCATTGCTGTTCGAGCTGGTCGATCTCGGCCTTGGCGTCGGGTGCCGCCTGGCGCGCGACGGCGAGCACGCTGGTGACCGTGGCCTCGTTGCCTTTGGCGATCGCCGTATCGATCATCTTGCGGATGCCGGGATCGAGTGCGTCGACGTCGGCCGCCGGCGGGGCATCGCCGGCCGATTGGGCCGCGGCGGCATGGGAAATGACTGCGGGAGCGACGGCCAGGGCGGCCAGCAGGATTCTGACGGTCATGATTCCTTTTCGGCGGCCGCACGCCGCCGTTTCTTCTGCAAACATCGGTCGATCAGGCGGTCTGGATATAGGCCCGCATGGCTTCGGCCTCGGACTCGATGCGCTCGATGCGGTATTTGACGAGGTCGCCGATCGAGACCAGACCGACCATGTCGTCGCCGCGCACCACGGGCAGGTGGCGAATGCGGCGCCGCGTCATCAGCGACAGCGCGGCGAGCACCGAGGTCTCGGGATCGACCGTTACCGCGGGGCTGGTCATGACTGTGCCCAGTTTCGCTTCGAGCATGGCCGGGCCCTGGGCCTGAAGCTGGTAGATCACGTCGCGTTCGGAGAAGATGCCGGCGACCTTGCCGTTCTCAAGCACGGGCATCGCGCCGATGCGGCGCTCGGCGAGAAGCGCGATCGCCTCGCGTACCAGGGTATCGGTGTTGCAGGTAACGATGGCAGCGTCTCTGCCTTCGATCAGGCGCGCAATGGTCATTGGCTGCTCTCCCGGTTCGCCGTCGTTCAGGACTGGGGGCAGCAGACTATGCCACAGCGCGGGGGGAAGTGCCAGTTCGTCGCATCGATGCTTGCGACGAGCCGCGGCAAGGCGCAAGGCGATGCGATGATTCCCCGTTCGCCCCTCGACGATCCCGCGGTTGCCGCCTTTGCCTGGGCGCGATTCCGGCGGCTGATGTGGCTGATGCTGTCGGTCACGATCACGATGGTGATCGGCGCCTGCGTGCTGCTCTATCGCGAGAACGGCTTCGTCTCGGTCCACTTCTACATCGCGACCGCGCTGGGCATCGGCTTCATGATGCTGCTGATGTCGGCGCTGATGGGGCTGGTGTTCCTCTCGCACGGCACGGGTCATGACGAGGCGATCGTTGATCCGCTCGAGGACGAGGAAGACCAGCGTTAGTCGATCGGCGGATCGAGCCGGTATTCCGCGATCGGAACGCCGCCGATCACGTGCTCCTGGATGATCCGTTCGAGCACGGGCGGCGTGCACGAGTGGTACCAGACGCCCTCGGGATAGACGACAGCCACCGGCCCGGCCATGCAGACGCGCAGGCAGCCGACCTTGCTGCGCAGCACCCCGGCCTTGCCGCCCAGCCCTAGTTCGTTGAGCCGCTTCTTGAGGAAGCCCCAGGCCTCGGCGCCGGTTTCGTAGTCGCAGCACTTGGCCTTGTCGGCCTCGGCACAGATCATGATGTGGCTCTGGGTGCGGAAGCCGCCGAGAATCTCGAGCGCACGTTCGGCCTGAGCGACCGTCTCCGGCGCTGCGGCTTCGCTCACGCGCGCATCATCCAGCGCTCGGAGTTGCTCCGGAAGGCTTCGGGCAGCGACGCCGGGCCTTGTGCGTCGACGCAGACCATGACCGCCTGGGCATAGGCCACGATCCGGCCGTCCTGGGTGACGAGCTGGTTCAGCGTATAGCTGGTGTTGCCCAGCCGCGCGGGGGCGACGTGCATCTCGAGCGGCGCGGGAAAGTGGCTCTGGCCGAGATACTCGACCGTAATGCTGGCCACCATCGAACTGGGGCCGCCACCCTCATCTTCGCTGGCACCCGGCGTATAGCCGGCCGCCCGGTGAAAGCGCACGCGCGCTTCCTGCAGCATCGAGACCAGCGACACATTGTTGATGTGCTGGTTGACGTCGATGTCGCTGAAGCGGGTCTCGATGGCGCAGCTAAACGGGTAGCGCGCCGGGTCGAGCAGCGCGGGATCGGGCTTGGGCATGACGAAATGGCCTTGGCGGGAAGAGCCGGATCAGCCCTTCTTGCCGACGATCCGGGCGATTTCGGTGGCGACCATCCGCTCCACCATCGGCGGCAGGTTCTTGTCGAGCCACTTGGCGAGCTCGGGGCGCAGCAGGTCGCGCACCATGCCTTCGAGCGAGGTTTCGCCCGAACGGACGATCTGCGGCGGCACGCCCGGCTGCGCCAGCATGGCGAGCGCGGCGAGCGAATCCTGCATCGAGCTGCGGACGTCGTCGGTCAGCAGCGGGGCCTCGGGGGCTTCATCCTCGTCCTCGTCGTCCTGCGCGAGGTCGACCGGGGCGAACTGGCCTTCGTCGGCGAGATCGAGCACGTCTTCCTCAGGCGCGTCCTTGGCCTGCGGGAAGGCGGTTTCGGTCACGCCGTGGGTTTCGCGCTGACGACGCGTCTCGACGGCACCGGCGCGATTGTCGCGCGCGATCACCTTCTTGATCGATTCGAGGATTTCCTCGACGGTCGGCTCTCCGGCATTACGCATCTGCGCTATTGACCCCCTGGCGCACTGGTATTGGTCGACTGAATCGTCGTCGCTTCCGAACCGCGAATTTCGCCGTCCTGGGGCGGCGTGTCAACGGTGCGTGTCGATTGCGGCTTCGGCGCCCGATCGTCGTCCCAGTCGAACCACTTGCCGCGCACGCGCTTATAGTTGGTTTCGGGGTCGTAGAGCGGCCCGCCTTCGAGCCCGAGATCCTGGGCTTCGGCTTGGCCCATCGCCGCGAGCAGCGAGAAGCCGGCGACATAGGCGTTGCGCCGTGCGGTGACGAGTTGGACCCGCGCGCGCAGCAATTCCTGCTCGGCGTCGAGGATGTCGATGATCGTGCGATTGCCGACAGAGTTCTCGGCGCGCACGCCTTCGAGGCTCAAGCCCGCCGCATCGACCGCCGATTGGGTCGAGGCGATGATCTCGTTCGAGGCCTGCCACGACGAATAGGCCGAGCGGACCTGCGCGATGACGCCGCGCTCGACTTCGATCTCCTGCTCCATCGCCGCGCCCTCGCGCGCCTGGGCCTGGCGGCGCTGCGCGGCGGGGCGGCCGCCCTGGAAGATCGGGATCGAGGCGCGCAGGCCGACCTGCGCGGTGGTCTCGTTCTGCGCGAAGGTCTGGACTCCGCCCAGGCTGCCGCCGAGCGTGCCGTAATAGTCGTTGTAGGCGCCCTGGCCGAAGGCGCTCAGCGTTGGCAGTCGGCCCGAGCCTGCGACCTTGACGTCGTAGCCCGCCGCCTTGCGACGCTCGTGCGCAGCGACGAGGTTGGGATTGTTGTCGATCGCGACGGTCACCGCCTCGTCGGGGCTCGCGGGCAGACCGGGCAACGGCGGCGGCGCATCGAGCAGGCCCGGCGTCAGGCCGACCAGCCGGATATAGCGTTCGCGCGCTTCGACGAGGTTGGCCTCGGCGGTGCGCGCATCGCCCCGTGCGAGGGCCAGCCGCGATTGCGACTGGGCGACGTCGGTGCGCGTCAGGTCACCGATCTCGAACCGGTCGCTCGTCGCCTGGAGATTGACCTCGAGCACCTGGACGTTGTTGCGGTTAAGCCCGACCACGGCCTCGTTGAGGATGACGTCCATATAGGCGCCGACGACCTGGCTGAACACCGAGCTCTCGGTGCCGCGCAGGTCGGCCTGGCCGGCTTCGACCCGGGTCTCGGCCGCTTTCACGCCGTTGCGCACCGATCCGCCCGAATAGATCGGCACGGACAGCGAGAGCTGGGCGTTGAGATTGCGGTCGGGCGCGGTGAAATTGTTGCCGCTTTGCCGGACGAATTCGGTGTGCGTCGCCTGGCCGGTGATCGAGGGGCGACCGGGCGCCTTCTGGATCGCCACGTCTTCGTCGGTGGCACGCTGGTTGGCGCGCGCGGCCTGAAGCGTCGGATTGGTATTGTAGGCGGCGATCAGCGCGGACCGCAGGTCTTCGCCCCACGCCGGGCTTGCCGCCGGAGTCGCCACGAGGGCGGCTCCGGCCAGCAGCCAGACCCGTGGACCGATAGATGGCACGTTCAGAAGCTCCAGCGCTTCGGAGCTGCGAATTCGGGAAGGGCGGGGATGCCAAGCTCGGCGAGCGGCAGCAGGGCGACGTCGCCCGCGGCCTTGCGGCCGGCCGCCAGACGCGTCACGCCGCGCAGCACCAGGCCCGTGACGATGCGGCCGCCTTCGGCGAGCTGGGCACCGAGCGCCGCGGGCAGTTCCTCGATCGCGCCGTCGACGACGATCAGCGAGTAGGGACCCTTCGACCGGCGCTTGGCGGCGTCGGCCGGATCGATCGCGTCGAGCGAGCCGACCAGCGGGCCGAGCAGTGCGGCGAGATAGCCCTTGGCGTCGCCGACGATCAGCGCCTTGTCCTCGGCGGTGGGACGGGCTTCGGTCAGCAGCATGCCGTGGACCACCGGTGCGGCCAGGAAGCGGCCTTCGCCCAGCGGCACGGCGCGGTCGATATAGGCCGAGGCCTTGGCGTTCTCGGGAACGAAGTCCTCACGCGCGACGCGCGACATGGCGGTGAGCACCCAGGGCTCGTTGACGCCGCTGGTGCGAAGCTGGCTGTCGATCATCGCGCGGCGGGCCGCGTCGGAAGCCGTAGCGGGCCGGTTTTCGGTCAAAGTCATCGAATGCAATCCCTATTGCGCTCCATTGCGCGTCCATTGGGGAAAAGGCCCCGTTCTGCCCATTCCCCCGGCGCAAAGCCGCCCGCTTCTAGGCGAAGCCCGCAAGCTCGCCAAGCGCTTTGACGGAGGCCGCTCTCGCGCCTATGGCGACCGCGCATTTCTGGCCCGAAGAGGCGAGCATAGGGACAAGCACAATGGCCGACATGGTGACCATCCGTGAGGAAGACCTCATCGAAAGCGTCGCGGACGCGCTCCAGTACATCAGCTATTTTCACCCGATGGACTACATCCGCGCACTCGGCGACGCCTACGAGGCCGAGCAGGGCCCGGCCGCCAAGGACGCGATCGCGCAGATCCTGACCAACAGCCGCATGTGCGCCGAAGGCCACCGCCCGCTGTGCCAGGACACGGGCATCGTCAACGTCTTCGTCGAATGGGGCCAGAACTGCCGGCTCGAGAGCGAAAAGTCGCTGCAGGAAGTCGTCGATGAGGGCGTGCGCCGCGCCTACAACCACCCCGAAAACAAGCTGCGCGCCTCGGTCCTCGCCGATCCTGCCTTCACCCGCCGCAACACCAAGGACAACACCCCCTCGGTGCTGTCGGTCTCGATGGTCCCGGGTTCGAAGATCTCGGTCGACGTTGCGGCCAAGGGCGGCGGCAGCGAGAACAAGTCCAAGTTCAAGATGATGAACCCGTCGGATTCGATCGTCGACTGGGTGGTCGAAATGCTGCCGCAGATGGGTGCCGGCTGGTGCCCGCCGGGCATGCTCGGCATCGGCATCGGCGGTACGGCCGAACATTGCGTCAAGCTTGCCAAGCAGAGCCTGATGGAGCCGATCGACATGGCCCAGCTCAAGCTGCGTGGCCCGCAGAACGACATCGAGGCGTTGCGCATCGAGATCTTCGACAAGGTCAACGCGCTGGGCATCGGCGCGCAGGGTCTCGGCGGTCTCGCCACGATCCTCGACGTCAAGATCCTCGACTGGCCGTGCCACGCCGCCGGCAAGCCCGTCGCGATGATCCCCAACTGCGCCGCCACGCGCCACGCGCATTTCACGCTCGACGGTTCGGGGCCGAGCTTCCTCGAGACCCCCAAGCTCGACGAATGGCCCAAGGTCCAGTGGGCGCCGAGCAAGGAAGCCAAGAAGGTCGATCTCGATACCTTGACTGCCGAAGACGTGCAGGGCTGGAAGCAAGGCGATCGTCTGCTGCTCAACGGCAAGATGCTGACCGGCCGCGACGCCGCGCACAAGCGCATCGCCGACATGCTGGCCAAGGGCGAGGAACTGCCCGTCGATTTCAAGGGTCGCGTGATCTACTACGTCGGCCCGGTCGATCCGGTCCGCGACGAGGTCGTCGGCCCGGCCGGTCCCACGACCGCGACGCGCATGGACAAGTTCTCCGACACGATGCTCGATCTCGGCCTGCTCGCCTCGGTCGGCAAGTCCGAGCGTGGCCCGGCGGCGACGCAGTCGATCGCCCAGCACAAGTCGGCCTACCTGATGGCGGTAGGCGGCGCCGCCTATCTGGTCGCGCGCGCGATCAAGAAGGCCGAGGTCATCGCTTTCGCCGACCTCGGCATGGAGGCGATCTACGAATTCACCGTCGAGGACATGCCGGTGACGGTCGCGGTCGATAGCGAGGGCAACAACGTCCACACCCTGGCGCCGCCGGTCTGGCAGAAGAAGATCGCCGACGAGGGGCTGCTGCCGGTATCGTAATTGCTGGATCCTCCCCTTGCAGGGGAGGATCCTAATCCACCAACGTCCTACCCGGATCGACCAAGCGACTGGCGCGATCGGCTCCGATCGCGCTATTCCGCTGGCGATGAGCGAATCCCATGCCGGGCCCGTGCGCGTTCCGCCGCGGCTGGTCCTGGCCTCCATCTTCGGGCTTTGGACCACCTATTTCCTCCTCGCGACCCTGCGCGGGGTCGTGCTCGACTACGAGTTCAACCAGGCCTTCTTTTCGCGGCGGCTGCTCGTAACGCTGGCCTCGATGGTCGGGACCGCGCTGCTCTGGCCGCTGCTCGTGGCCATGGCGCGTCAGCCGCTGTGGAAGCGGATAGGCGCGGTCATGGTGCTCGGCCTGCCGCTCGCCATCGGGCTGACCATGATCAACGGCCAGGTCTTCGCCGATCTCGATCACCAGGCCAAGACCCGGCTCGAGGCGCAGGGTGGCATGGACATCCTGCGCGACGAGAAGGGTTCCTCGGTCGAGATGGGCGATGGTCGGCTCGTCGTGCGTAGCAAGAGCGGTCGCGTCGTCGAGATGCAGAACGGCCGGCTGATCATCCGCAACGGCGACGAGACCACCGAAGTGCCCACGCCGCCGGCCCCACCGAGCCCGCCGGCACCGCCAGCGTCCGACGCGTCGTCGATCCCTTCCGACGCGGCGAAGAGCACCACGCGCGTGATCGTCGCGCAGAAGAAGAAGGAGGCGGGCTTCTGGGAAGACAACGCCGACCTGATTCTCGGCCGCTATTTCCTGCTGCTGGCCTGGGCGGCAATCTATCTGGCGCTGGCCAGCGCCGAGCAGGCGCGCGGGGCCGAGCGGCGCGAGGGCGAGTATCGCCGCGCGGCGCAAGCGGCCGAGCTGCGTTCGCTGCGCTACCAGATCAACCCGCATTTCCTGTTCAACACGCTGAACTCGCTGTCGGCGCTGGTGATGACGGGCAAGGGCGAGGCGGCCGAGCGGATGATCCAGACGCTCTCCACCTTCTACCGCCGTAGCCTGACCGGCGATTCGACCGGCGACGTCCGGCTCGAGGAGGAGATCGGCCTGCAGAAGCTCTATCTCGAGATCGAGGCCGTGCGCTTTCCCGAGCGCCTGCGCACCACGATCGAGGTGGCCCAGGCGCTCGCCGACGCGCCGGTGCCGGGGATGATCCTCCAGCCGCTGGTCGAGAACTCGATCAAATATGCGGTGGCGGCGAGCAGGACACCGGTGACGGTGACGATCACCGCGCGCGCGGAGGAACGGACCCTGGTGCTCACGGTCAGCGACGACGGCCCCGGTATTGGCCCGGGCGGCGCCAAGTCCGATGGCTGCGGCATCGGCCTCGCCAATGTCCGCGACCGGCTCAAGGCGCGGTTCGACGGGGCGGCCAGCCTCGAAGCCGGACCGCGGCTGGGGGGTGGTTTCGCCACGGTGATTCGCCTACCCTTGGGGCATGGGTGAGGTCCTTCGCACGCTGATCGTCGACGATGAACCGCTGGCGGTAGAGCGGCTGCAGATCGTCTGCGCCGGTCTGCCGGGCATCGCCGTGGTCGGCACGGCGAGCGACGGCGCGCAGGCGCTGCGGCTGATCGAGGCGCTGACGCCCGATCTCGTCCTGCTCGACATCACCATGCCCGAGATGGACGGGCTGACCTTTGCCGGCGCGCTCGCCAGGCAGGCGCCGCCCAAACAGACGGGGGCCGCGGGCGGGGTGCCGCCCGTGGTGATCTTCGTCACCGCGCACGAGAACTTCGCGGTCGAGGCTTTCGATCTCGAAGCGGTCGACTACGTGCTCAAGCCCGTCGCGCCCGATCGGCTCGAGCGCGCCGTGGGCCGCGCGCTGGCGCGTCGCGCCACGAGCGAGCGCGATTCGGGCGAATGGCTCGACGAGTTCTGGGTGCCGCATCGTTCGGAGCTGCTGCGCGTGGGCGCGGCCGAGGTCGATCGCATCGATGCCGAGCGCGACTATGTCCGGCTGCACGTCGGCGAGACGAGCTATCTGCTGCTCCACACGGTCTCGGGGCTCGAGACGCGGCTCGATCCGGCGCGGTTCATCCGGCTCCACCGCTCGTGCATCCTGCGTCGCGACCGCATCCGCGGGCTCAGGCACGACGGGCTTGGAACCTGGTCGGCCGAGCTCGACGACGGCAGTTTGGTCCGCATCGGTCGCACCTACCTGCCGCGCGCCAAGGCCATGGCGGGGCGCTAGAGCGGCATGAAAATGCCCGGCCCGGCTTGAAGCCGGACCGGGCAAGGTGAGCCAGCCGGAGTCCCGTCCGCTGGCTCGGGTCGTGCGAGGGGGCTGCCCCGCGCGAGTGACGCTTTAGCGGACGTTGCTGGCTACGCGGCCCTGGGCCGTCTTCGCCGCGATCTGCGTCTTCATCGCATTGCGGGCATCGGCGAGGCAGGTCGCCGAAGCGCCACGCGAAATCCGGCTGCCGGTGATCGCGCCGGGGGAGCAGACCTGCGTGGCGGCGGCGTCGATGCGGCTGTCGAGTTCGGCCTTGCCCGCCTCGGTGGTCAGATCGAGGTCCTTCCACACCAGCTTGGCGTCGGCGGCGAAAGCCGGAGTGGCGGCCAGAACCGTGGCGGCGATTGCGAGCGAGTTGATGAAGATCTTGCGCATTTCGTTTTCCCTTCCTTCCTGAATTCCTGGAAGGACTATTACCCCGCCCACCGCGACGCTTCCCGCATCCTTCGACCAAAGCCGGCTTCGGACGATCAAGGACGTCGACGCTCGACGAGCGGCGATCTCGGGTCGACGAACGTCATGGAACGGGGGAGGGGCGGCATGGATAAAGTTGGGCGAAAGCTGGCCTTTGCCGCCGGTCCGGCCTAGACTCGCGTGGTGGCCATCGTCGCGCTCTTCCTGCTCGGCATCGCCAATTTCGCGATGCACAAGGCGGTGCTCCAGAGCGGGCACGTTCTGCTCGGCCAGGTCTCGTGGTTCGTGCACATGCTCGGCGGGCGGTTCAGCCTCGTGGTCGAATTCCTCATGCTGCTCGGTGCGATGCTGATGGTCGATGCGGGCGCGATCGGCTGGGCCTGGGGCTATGCGATCTACAGCCTGATCAACGGCCTGTCGGCCTGGCTGATCCTTTCGGGGAGAGTTTGATTTTTCCGCCTGACGGCTGAAGCGGGCCGATGCCGCTCGAACAAGACAAGTTCTAGGGAACCTCCCCGCGCGGAAAGCGCTGATCCGACATGTTCGAAGGCAAGAAAATCTGGCTAGCGGTCAACGCCGCGAGCGGCAGCAACAACGATGCGGCATTGACCGAGCTCGAGCAGGCCTTCGCCGATGCGGCCTGCCTGGTCGCGCGGCGGATCGGCTTCCACGAGGAAGGCGCTCCGACCATCGACGAATTGCGACGCGAGGGCGTCGACATATTGGTGATCTTCACCGGCGACGGCACGGTCAATTCGATCGTCACCGCGCTCTACGGCTGGGAGGGTGCGGTGCTCGTGCTGCCCGGCGGGACGATGAACATCCTGGCGGGGCGGCTGCACGGCGATGCGACGCCGGTCGAGATCATTGCCAAGGTCGGGGCAGGGAAGGCCCGTCGCATTCGTCCGACTTTGGTCCGCTCGCGCCTGGGCGACGGGCTTTCTGGCGTACTCGTGGGGCCGGGCACCGCCTGGGCCGAAGTGCGCGAGGCGATGCGCGACACCGATCTCCTCGGCACGATCAAGGGCGCGGCTGAAGCGATCGGCGAATCGACAGGCGGCGCCAAGGTCTTCTGCCGCAATCCCGATTGCGGCCGCGCCGAGGGATATTCTGCGATACAGGTGGTTCCCACCGCGGCTGGACTTGCCGTCGAAGGTTATTATGCCGAAACAATCGGCGACTATGCCAAGCAGGGGATTGCGCTGTTGCGGCGCAATTTCCGCGAGGGACCGCACGACGATCTGGGGTGCCACCACGCGGTGCGGCTCGCTTGTCCGGAAGGGGAAGAGATGGGATTGCTGATCGACGGCGAGCAGAACGCCGCGGCGGCCGAGGAGACGTTCGACCTCGCGCTGTGCGAGGTCGATCTGTTGGCGACGGTCGATGGCGCATGATCCCGCCCCGCTGAAACTGTTTCATTTCAGCGATATCCATTTCGGCCTCGAGGACCGGCGCGCGCTCGATTGGGTAAAGCTGTGCATCCGCGGCGAGATGCCCGCGGCGATCGCGATCACGGGCGACCTGACGATGCGTGCGCGCCGCCACGAGTTCGGCGCCGCCTGCGACTGGATCCTCGGCCTCGAGGCCCCGGTGACGGTCGAGGTCGGCAATCACGACCTGCCCTATTTCAACCTGATCGAGCGCTTTACCGATCCCTATCGCCGCTTTCGCAAGATCGAGGCCCTGGTCGAGCGCAAGCTCGAGCTGCGTCAGGGCGCGGGCGGCATCGCCATCGTCCCGCTCAAGACCACGGCGCGCGCGCAGTGGCGTCTCAACTGGTCGAAGGGCTGGGTGACCAAGGCGGCGCTCGAACACACCCTGACGCAGATCGACGCGCTACCCACGGGGACGCGCGTGCTCGTCGCCTGCCATCATCCGCTGGTCGAGACCGGCACGCGCGGGACCGCGCTCACCCGCGGCGGCCAGCGTGCGCTCGAGGCGCTGGCCACGCGCAACGTGCTCGCCGTGCTGTCGGGTCATGTCCACGACGCCTTCGACCTTTCGCACGATACGCGGTTCGGGCCGGTGCGCATGATCGGTGCGGGGACCTTGTCCCGCCGCATCCGCTCGACCCCGCCGAGCTTCAACGAGCTGACGATCACCGGACGCGAGGTGGCGGTGAAGGTGCGCAACCTCGAGGCCGTGCCGACCCCGGCGATGCAGATCGACGAGGTTCCGGAGGACGCAATGCCGCCGCGAAACGCCGACGAACCGGTCGCGCCGGTCAAGGCGGTGCCCGCCGAGGACCCGCCCGTGCATTGAGGCTCGGGGTGGCAATCCCATCCGGGATTGCCTACGGCGCGGGCCGGTGCCGCAACCAGCCGTCAGGCTGGATCAGTAATCGTGGTCGATCGCGCCCAGCCCGCTGACGCGGCTGGTCAGCGCCACCGGCTTGCGGTGAAGGCTCACCGAGCCGGCGCCCGAGATGCTCGCATCGACCTTGCCCGAGGCATTGAGATCGATCGAGCCGACGCCCGAGATCTCGGCCTTGGCGTCGCGCGCATCGAGATGCGCGAGGTCGAGCGACCCGACGCCGCTGGTGCTGACGTCCAGGCTGTCGACCCGACCGCGCGCCTCGACGCTCGCGGGGCCGTGGACCTCGAGCTTGAGCGAGGGCTGATCGAGCTCGCGCAGATCGATGTCGCCCGGCGCGTTGAGGATCAGTCCGGCGAGCTGTGGCGCGGTGATCGTGACGCGCAGTCCGCGGTTGTGCCGGATCTTGTCGCGCAGCGAGAGCGCGTCGTTCTCCCAGGTCAGCGCGTCGATCACGCTGGCGGGTCCCGATACGGTCATCTCGGCCTTGTCGCCGCGGATGAACCGCATTTCGACGGGCACGTTGACGGTCAGCAGGCGGGCACCGTCGAAGGTCAGCGTGCGCGTCGCCTGCGGCGTGGTGTCGGCCTTGTCGTCATCGACGTCGATGGAAAAATGGCCGTCGCGTTGGATCCGGGTCATCAGTTCCTGACCTCCGATCACCCAGGCGGCGCTGAGCGCGACGATCGACAGCGCGAGACCGCTGGCGAAGACGATGAGCAGCTTCTTGATCATGTCACGGGCCCCTTCAGGCTTGAGCGTCGATGGCGGGCTTGACCACCCGGTAGTGGAGGCGGCCGAACCACATCAGGCCGTTGACCAGCCAAATTGTGACGATGGTCAGCAGCGCGGTGCCCGCGACCGAGGCGGCCATCATGCCGAGCCCGGTGAGGATCGCCGCGGCCGAGCCGCCCGGGAAGCCCTGGAACGGGCCGATGATGAGGACACCGCCGCCGCCGATGAACAGGCCGATCATCGCGGCGAAGAAGCCGACGATGACGCCGACCACCGATGCCAGGATCGGCAGCAGGATCAGGATGTCGATCGCGCCGAGCCCGAGCAGGGCGATTACCGCCGTCCAGGCGTTGGACGGCGAGCGCACCTCTTCCCAGTTCTTGATCCCGGCCTCGAGCCGAAGCTCGCGCGCCAGGCGGCCGGGATCGCCGAGCGCCTCGGCGACTTCGGCTTCGGATCGACCGTCCTCGCGGGCGGCGTCGAAGTGGTCGGTGTAGTCGTTGAGCACGTCGTCGATGCGATCCGCGGGCAGGCCGGCGAGATCGCGCCGCATGCGCTTGAGGAATTCGTCACGCGTCATGATTGCCTCCCGCGCGGTTGTCGTTGTCGATGGGTGTGGATGCCGCGCCGACCTGGCCGATCAGGCCCTCGACGGCGGCGGTGAAGGAACGCCATTCGGCGATCTGCGTGTTGAGACTGGCATGGCCGGCCTCGGTCAGCTTGTAATACTTGCGCGGCGGGCCCGAGGGCGATTCCTCGAGATAGGTCGCGACCAGCCCCTCGTTCTGCATGCGCCGCATCAGGGGGTAGATCGTGCCTTCCCCCATATCCACCGCATGCGAGAGCGTGCTGGCGATCTCGTAGGCATAGCTGTTCCCTCGCGAGAGCAGCGCCAGGACGCAAAGTCCCAGCACCCCCTTCTTGAGCTGTATTTCGATGGCCTCTGGCACGAATCGGTCTCCTGCTATGGAGACTGTCTATAACATGGTATTGTTCATTGCAAGATAGCTTGTGATGCGTGGTTCCTATTTATGCGTGTTACCGGCGCAGGCAGCAAAAAGGCCGCGGTTTCCCGCGGCCTTGAAGGTCGGATGGCGCTAAAGGCTAGAGTTTGTGACCCAGCCGCTTCTCGACCTGACGTCGTTCCCATTCCGGACCGAACCATGGAATGACTTCGAACACACGTAGAGCCCAGCCCGCCAGGCCGAGCCCCCAGCCGATCGCAGGGAAGATCACCCAGAGTACGCGCGGCGTAGCCGATAGGTTGAAGGCGACCAGCGCGCTCATCACGGCCACGTAGACGATGAGGCCGTGATAGAACTGGCGGACCTCACGAACGTGACTGAAGGCCAGGGCGATTTCGGTTTGTTCGGGATTGCGGGCAATGTCGCGCACGGCTTCCTCCTGCAGTTCGGAAAAATCGACATTGAACGCGGCGCCCAATGCCTTGAACGATTCGAGGCTGGCCGATTGTCCGTTTTCGATGCGCTGAATCGTACGGACGTTCAGTCCGCTGAGATCCGCAAGTTGCTGCTGGGACCAGCCACGTTGCAACCGCATCTTCTGGACGATCATGGTGCCTCCTTCGTTCGCTTTCCGGACTAGCGAGGCCAAGCTTGTCGCCCAACGACAGCCGCTCGACAATGGCCCGACAGTCGGCTGCTGTCGGCCAGGCGGGCCGCGGATTGCAGGCACAAAAAAAGGGCCAGCCGAAGCTGACCCTTTTCGTGTTCCGGAAGGAAACGCTTAGCGCTTCGAGAACTGGAAGGAGCGGCGTGCCTTGGCGCGGCCGTACTTCTTGCGCTCGACGACGCGCGGATCGCGCGTCAGGAAGCCCGCGGACTTCACCGAGCTGCGCAGCAGCGGTTCGAACTTGCTCAGGGCCTGTGCGATGCCGTGCTTGACCGCGCCGGCCTGGCCCGAAAGGCCACCACCCTTGACGGTCGCGACGACATCGTACTGACCTGCGCGATCGGCGACGTCGAACACCTGGTTGATGACCAGACGCAGCGTCGGACGTGCGAAGTAGACTTCCTGATCGCGGCCGTTGACGGTGATCTTGCCCGAGCCGGGCTTGATCCACACGCGGGCGACGGCGTCCTTGCGGCGGCCGGTCGCATAGGCGCGGCCCTGGGCGTCGATTTCCTTTTCGCGGATCGGCGCGGGCGGACCCGTGCGCACGACGGGCGCTTCGACAGCGTCGTCGGTCGGAGCAGCGGCGGGAGCGCCGGCGGCGAGCTGGCCGAGGTCGGCCAGATCGGTGACGGTGTTATCGGACATCAGGCACCCACCTTGTTCTTGCGGTTGCGGCTGGCAACGTCGAGCGGCTGGGGCTGGGTGCCACCATGCGGATGCTCGGCGCCGGCGTAAAGATGCAGCGCGCGCATCTGGTCGCGGCCCAGCGGGCCGCGCGGGATCATGCGCTCCACGGCCTTCTCCAGGACGCGCTCCGGGAAGCGGCCTTCGAGAACCTTGGCAGCGGTGACCGCCTTGATGCCGCCGGCATAGCCGGTGTGCTTGTAGTAGGTCTTCTGCTTGAGCTTGTTGCCCGTCAGACGCACCTTGTCGGCGTTGATCACGACGACGTGGTCGCCGCAATCGACGTGCGGGGTAAAGCTCGGCTTGTGCTTGCCGCGCAGGATGTTGGCGATGATCACCGCGAGGCGACCGACCACCAGACCGTCGGCATCGATAAGATGCCAGTTCTTCTCCACCTCGGCCGGCTTGATCGACCGGGTGACCTTGCTGAGCGCCTTCATGGCTCAATCTTCCTTATGATAAAGGAGGGTCTATTCCCTTGGTAACGTGCGAATCCCGTTACCGAGAGGCGCAGCGAAGGCGGGCCATTCGTGCAAAGCGCTTCGGAAGTCAAGCAAATCAGGCGTTTTGCGAGGAGGTAAAATAATACCTCTAGGCCTCGGGCGCCGGCGTCAGGGTCCATTCCTCGACCACGACGCGCGTGTTGCCGCCCAGATCGGTGGTCACCTTGCGGCTGAAAGCGGCCAGCAAGCCCGAGGCGGCATCGGCGCGCGCGGCGATCTCGGTGGTCACCTGGCCGTTGAGGCCGTCAGCGAGCGGAATGGCGCGTTTCTCGCGCCGGTCGCCGGGCTGGGGGCGGAACAGGTCGAGCGGCCAGGCGGTGCGATAGGGACGCGCCTGCAATTGCGAAACGAACCCCTGCGCCTGGGCCGCGTCGCCCGGTGGCAGGTCCATCTGCGCGATCTGCGAGGCGGCCACGCCGATCGCCTGGCGCTGGACCAGGCTCGGCGCGACTTCGGGCGCGGCGAGCAGCCGGCCGCCGGCATCGAGCTGCATCGGGAACAGCGCGGCGTCGGGCCGCTTGCGTTCGAGCGCGGCGAGGGCTTCGAGGCCTGGCGGTGCCTCGACCGTGACTTCGGCGAGCGTACCGTCGAGCCGGAAGCCGTCGCGCTCGGCGACGAATTGCACGCGATAGGCGCGGCGGGTGATCACGGCCTGGCCGTCGTGCAGCTCGTGCCGCAGGGTGCGCGTGAGAAGCAGTGGCGCGGCGGGCGGATTGAAGGCTCCCGCCATGGCCGGGGCCTGCGCGGCACCGATCGCCGCCAAAGGCATGATCGCAGCGGCGCCGGCGATCCAGATCGCGCGGCTCACCGCGTCAGCGCTCCGAGCCAGGCGGCGGTCGCGGGCGCCGCTTCGTCGCAGCGCCAGGCGACTATCGCCGGTTCCTCATAGGGATGTTCCTCGCCCAGTCGCGCGATCGCGCGCTGCAGCAATGCCGCGTCCGTCTTGAGCAAGGCCCCCGCCTCCGTCGCCTCGCCGCGTTCGCCGTTCCATTCGAAAAGCGAGAGCATGGCGGGCACGATATTGGCGCAGGCTATCAGCCTTTCGTCAAGCAGCGTTTTTGCGGTGGCAGCGGCCGTCGCAGCGTCGGGAAAGGGGCACCAGATCAGCGCGGGGCCGAGCTGTTGCATCAGTCGCCCCGTCCGGTCCTACCGCGTCCGCCGAGCGCATGCGCACCCCAGACCGTCGCGGCCACCAGCAGCGCGCCGACGAGCTGGTGCGCCACGGCGAGCCACAGCGCGATGCCCGACCAGACGGTGAACACGCCGAGGATCACTTGCGTGCCGAAAGCGCTGTGCAGCGCGATCGAGGGCCGGCGCTGCCCGTGCGCCTTGAGCTTGCGACCCATGACGACCAGTACGGCGACGACGGCCCAGGCCCACCAGCGATGGATGAAGTGGATCAGATAAGGATCGTTGAACAGCGTGTGGATCGGCCCCAGCGCCCATTCGACACCCTCGGGGAACAGGCTACCCTGCATCAAGGGCCAGTCGTTGGCGACGTGGCCTGCGCGCAGGCCCGCGGTGAGCGCGCCGAAGAACAGCTGGACCACGAGCATGACCAAGGCGAGCGCGGTGAAGGAGCTCAGCCGCGAGCGCGGTTCGCCGCGGGCAAGCGCGCGCAGGTCGAGCGCGGTCCAGACGAGGCCGCCCAAGGTCGCGAGGGCGACGAGCAGGTGCGCGGCAAGGCGGAAGTGGCTGACCTTGACGTCCTGGGTGAGGCCCGAGGAGACCATCCACCAGCCGATCGCGCCCTGCAGCCCGCCGAGCGCGAGCAGCGCGACCAGGCGCGGTTTGTAGCCTGCCGGGATCTGGCGCTTCGCCCAGAACCAGGCGAGCGGCAGCGCGAAGGCCAGGCCGACGATCCGCGCGAGCAGGCGGTGGACCCATTCCCAGAAGTAGATGAACTTGTACTGGGCCAGGGTCATGCCGGCGGGGCCGTTGACCTCGGTGTATTGCGGGATTCGCTGGTAGCGGATGAATTCTGCCTGCCACTGCGCCTCGGTCAGCGGCGGGATCGCGCCCGTCACCGGCTTCCATTCGGTGATCGACAGACCCGATTCGGTCAGGCGGGTGATGCCCCCGACCGCGACGATGAGGATGACGATCGCCGCAACCGCGAAGAGCCAGTGCGCCAGCGCCAGCGGCTTGGCCGTGACGGGCCGCAAAGGGGTGGAATCGAACATGATCGCGTCCTGCGCCGGAGCAGACGAAATCGCAAGCCGGGCTTTCCGAGGTGCGCCATCGCATAAAATTCCGCGCTGATGGGTTGCACGATGATACAACATTACATAATTCGGCGGGATGACACGCGCCATTCTCTCGATTCGTGACCGGCTCGATCGCGTCGGGATGCTCCTTTCGGGTCTCTGCGCGCTGCACTGCATCGCCGGAATCGTGCTCGTCTCGGTGCTGGGCCTCGGCGGCCAGGCTCTGCTCGCGCCGGCGATCCACGAGATCGGCCTGTTGCTCGCGATCGTCGTCGGCATCTTCACCCTGGGCCTTGGCGTGTTGCGCCACGGCCGCGCCGGCCCGCTGCTGATCGGTGGCGCCGGCCTGGCGCTGATGACTTCGGCGCTGTTCGTCGGCCATGGCCTGCCCGAGGCGGTGCTGACGATCGCCGGCGTCGCGCTCGTGGCAACTGCCCATATACGGAACTTGCGTCACGCCGCCTGAGCGCTATCTGCCTGCGGCATGACCGTTCAAGAATCCTCGGGGCAACTTTCCCTCACCGTCAACGGCGAGCCGCGCCGCATCGCCACCGGCGCCACGATCGCCCAGCTCGTCGAGAGCCTCGAGCTCAACCCGCTCAAGGTCGCGGTAGAGCGCAATGGCGAGATCGTGCCGCGCTCGACCCTGGCCGAAGCGGTCATGGGCGATGGCGACGTGCTCGAGATCGTCCACTTCGTCGGCGGCGGCGATCACGCTGCGAGCGATGACGACAGCTGGACCGTGGCGGGCCGCACCTTCCGCTCGCGGCTGATCGTCGGCACGGGCAAGTACAAGGACTTCGCGCAGAACGCCGCGGCGGTCGAGGCCTCGGGCGCAGAGATCGTCACCGTCGCCGTGCGCCGGGTCAACGTCAGCGATCCCAAGGCGCCGATGCTGACCGACTACATCGATCCCAAGAAGATCACCTACCTGCCCAACACCGCCGGCTGCTTCACCGCCGACGACGCGATCCGCACGCTGCGGCTGGCGCGCGAGGCGGGCGGCTGGGACCTGGTCAAGCTCGAGGTGCTGGGCGAGGCGCGCACGCTCTACCCCGACATGCGCGAGACGCTCAAGGCGACCGAGATCCTGGCCAAGGAAGGTTTCCTGCCGATGGTCTACTGCGTCGACGATCCGATCGCGGCCAAGCAGCTCGAGGAAGTCGGCGCCGTGGCGGTCATGCCGCTCGGCGCGCCGATCGGTTCGGGCCTGGGGATCCAGAACAAGGTGACCGTGCGCCTGATCGTCGAGGGCGCGAACGTGCCCGTGCTCGTCGACGCCGGCGTTGGCACGGCTTCGGAAGCGGCCGTGGCGATGGAGCTGGGCTGTCACGGCGTGCTGATGAACACCGCGATCGCCGAGGCCAAGGACCCGATCCGCATGGCCCGCGCGATGAAGCTCGCGGTCGAGGCGGGACGCCACGCCTATCTGGCGGGCCGCATGGCGACGCGCAAATATGCCGACCCGTCGAGCCCGCTGGCGGGGTTGATCTGAGGCTTATCCTCCCCGGTACGGGGAGGGGGACCGTTCGCGAAGCGAATGGTGGAGGGGGCTGTCGGTTGGCGCTGCGTTGGCGGAGAACCCCCTCCGTCACGCGCTTAGATTGCGCCACCTCCCCGTGCCGGGGAGGATCGAAATCCTCCCCCCTCCCACCAAAGTCTAACGCCCGATCGGGCGTCGTGCGTGGCGTGGTTAACCCGATGATAACCCTATTCTGGTGAAGTCTGCTTGTCGGGCGATCAGGCCCGCGACGAGGGTCTTTAGTCATGGCCAGCACGGGTACGGCTTCTCTGACGATCAATGAGCTGCGCGAGTTCGCCAGCTTCAGCTCCTGCGAGCAGCGCTACATCCGGCGCAGCCTCGACATCGGCCTCGGCCGTCAGGACGCGTTCAAGCTCTGGGCGCGCGATGCCGCCGAGGTGGCTTCGATCCGATCGCAGTACGTCGCCTATCAGGAGCTCAAGGCCCTGCGCGGCGTGACCCCCGACGAGAACGGCTTCGAAGGCCTCGACGAATTCATGGGCAAGCTGGTCCGCGTGACCGGCTTCGACCTCGCCCAGGAGCGGATCACCTGCTTCTCGGCCTATCGCTTCCTCTACGAGCGTCTGCTCGGCGCCCCGGTCCGCCCGTGGCTGCCCAGCGCCTTCTGTGCTGCCGCCGCGCTGCCGCAGATCCGTCCCGACCGCCGCAAGAAGCTGCTGCACTCGATCAGCGAAGCCGCCGCCACGGCGCCGGGCTGGTCGACGCGCGAACCCTGCTTCTTCCCCGAGTGGATCGAGAAGGAAGCCGCGTAAGCTAAGGTTTCCCAAGGCCCCACCGGCCTTGGCCTGACGGGCATCGCGGCTATAGTGCCGCGATGAACCATCCCGCACCGGCACGATCCGGCTTTCCCACGTTCGGTCTCGCTCCCTGGGCGATCGCCGTTCCGCTGCTTGGCCTCGCCGCGATCGCGCTGGGCAAGCCGTCCTCCTTCACGCTCGTCCTCATCGTCGCCGTCCTGCTGGCGGCGATCGTCATGACCGCGGTCTATCATGCCGAGATCCTCGCCCATTTCCTCGGCGAGCCGTTCGGCACCCTGGTCCTCGCGCTCGCGGTCACGGTGATCGAGACCTCGCTGATCGTCTCGATCATGCTCAGCGACGGCGCCCCCAGTCTCGCGCGCGACACCTTGATCGCCGCGATCATGATCACGATCAACGGTATCGTCGGCGTCTGCCTGCTCGCCGGCGGGCGGCGGCATCACGAGCAATCCTATACCCAGTCGGGAGTCAGCGCCGGGCTTGCCATGCTGGCGACCCTGGCCGTGACCACGCTGGTCCTGCCCAATTTCACCACCAGCGCGCGCGGCGCCTTCTATTCGCCGACCCAGCTCGCCTTCGCGGCGGTGATCTCGCTCGTGGTCTACGGCACTTTCGTGGTCGCGCAGACGATCCGTCACCGCGACCATTTCCTCCATCCCGAAGAGGACGATCACGCGCACGAAGCGCCGGTCACGCGCACCAAGGCGCTGGCGGCGGGGGCGATGCTGCTCGTCGCGCTGGTCGGCGTGGTCATGCTGGCCAAGGCGCTGTCGCCGTCGATCGAGGCCGGCGTGCGGGCGGCCGGAGCGCCCGAGGCGATGGTCGGCATCATCATCGCCGCGCTCGTGCTCGCGCCCGAGGGCTTCGCCGCCTATCGCGCCGCGCGCGTCAACCGCGTCCAGACCAGCCTCAACCTGGCGATCGGCTCGGCGCTGGCGACGATCGGGCTGACCATCCCGGCCGTGGCGGTGACCGCGCTGGTGATCGGGCTCGATCTCGAGCTGGGCCTGTCGATGCACGGCGTCGTCATGCTGGCGCTGACCTTGCTGGTGGCCTCACTCACCTTGGGCACGGGGCGCACCACGGTGGTGCAGGGCGTCGTCCACCTGGTGATCTTCGCGACCTGGCTGTTCACGACCCTGGTGCCTTAGCCAAGAGAGAGGATCGGACTACCCCTTGTACAATCCATCCATCCGCGCCCCATAGCGATCGCGCAGCTTGTGGCGCTTTATCTTGAGGCTCGGCGTCATCTCGTCGTTGTCGATCGCGAAGGCCTCGTCGGCGAAGCAGAACTGGCGGACCTTCTCGATCACCGAGAGGTCGCGGTTCACGCGGTCGATCGCCTCGCGCACCGCGGTGCGGAAGGCGGGCAGGCGTTGCAGCGCCTTCATGTCGAACTTCTCGGCGTTGGCGCGCGCCCATTCGAGCGCCCATTCGGCATCGGGCACGATCAGCCCGACGAGGTAGGGCCGCTTGTCGCCCGCGACCATGGCCTGGGCGATCTCGGGCTGGAGCGTCAGCATGCCCTCGACCTTCTGCGGCGAGACGTTGTCGCCCTTGTCGTTGACGATCATGTCCTTCTTGCGGTCGGTGATGACGATGCGGCCGTGCGCGTCGAGATGGCCGATGTCGCCCGTAGAGAGCCAGCCGTCCTGCAGCACGTGTTCGCTCTCGGCCTCGTTGCGCCAGTAGCCGTGCATCACGAGTTCGCCGCGGACGAGGATCTCGCCATCCTCGGCGATCTTCACTTCGACGCCGCGCAAAGGCGGGCCGACCGTGTCCATCTTGATGCCGTCGCCCTTGAGGCTGCCGACGTTGGGGCGGTTGACGCTGACCACGGGCCCTGCCTCGGTCTGACCGTAGCCCTGGAGCAGGACCAGGCCCATGGCATCGAAGAACACGCCGATGTCGGGATTGAGCGGCGCGCCGCCCGAAACCAGCGCCTTCATCCGCCCGCCGAAGCGCGCGCGGATCTTGGGGCGCAAGGTGCGCTCGAGGATCAGGTCCATCGGCCGGTCGATCAACCGCGACTTGTCCTGCGCCTTGCGTTCGCCGAGCGCGAGCGCGCGGTCCATCAGGTAGGACGCGACTTTGCCCTGCTTCTCAACCTGCTTGATGATCCGCGTGCGCAACACCTCGAACAGGCGCGGGACGACGACCATGATCGTCGGGCGCACCTCCTCGATGTTCGAAGAGAGCTTCTCGAGCCCTTCGGCGTAATAGATCTGCGCGCCCATGCCGATCGGCAGGTATTGCCCGCCGGTATGCTCGTAGGCGTGGCTTAGCGGCAGGAACGAGAGGAAGACTTCGCCCTGCTCGGCCGACCGGTCCCAGCCGAAATCCTCGGCGAGGACATGGGCGGCGCCATCGACGTTGCGCAGGATCGCGCCGTGGTGCTGCATGACCCCGCGCGGCGCGCCGCCGGTGCCGCTGGTGTAGATGATGCAGGCCAGGTCGCCGCGCCCGATCGTCGCCAGCCGCGCCTCGACCGCGGCGCGCGCGGCCTGCGCGTCGCCTGCGAGCAGGCTGTCCCAGGCGTGGTAGGCGATCGCGCCCGCTTGGCTGGCGCGCAGCGGTTCGAGGCTGATGACGTGCTGCGCGAGGTTCGAACGGAGCACCGCGGGGAGCAGCGCCTTGGCCAACTTGGCGTCGGAGACGATCACCGCGCAGGCGCCCGAGTTCTCGAGGACGTGGAGGTGATCGCGCTCGGTGTTGGTCGTATAGGCGGGTACGGTCACGCAGCCCGCGGCCATCACGCCGAGATCGGCCAGGCACCATTCGGGGCGGTTTTCCGAAACGAGCAGCACGCGGTCGCCGGCCTTGAGACCCAGCGCGCGCAGGCCCTCGGCGATCAGGCAGACGCGCCGCGCCGCCTCCGCCCAGGAGATCGACTGCCAGGTGCCGTCGCGCTTGGCCCAGAGCATGGGCTTGTCGCCCAGTTCGTCGGCGCGCGACAGGAACAGGGCAACAAGACTGTTACTGGTATCGAAATCGGAAAGCTGCACCCCTGCTCGCCTCTCACCATGACTATGGCGTAACGTCTAGGGCGGGCAGAGGCTGCCAGCAAGGCGCGGCTATTCGGAAACCGCCGCGCCCTCGCTGCGCGGGTCGGCGGCGCCGCGCAGTTTGCCGCCGACGACCTCGATCGCATTGGCCTTGAGCGGCAGTTCGCGAGCCCCGACTTCGGCGTGGCCGAGCGCCTGGAGCGCGGGGATCATGGCTTCGAGCGCCGAACCCTTCTCGACGAAGACCTGGGTGCCGCCGGGCGCAAAGAGCACGGGCAGGGCGAGCGCATCGCCGACGGGCAGGTTCCAGTCGATCACGCCGATGATGACGCGCAGCACCTGGACGGGGATCGTCGCGCCGCCGGCCGCGCCGACCGCGAGCCGCAGCTTGCCGTCGGGGCCGTAGACCAGGGTCGGCGCCATCGAACTGCGCGGGCGCTTGCCGGCTTCGACGCGGTTGGCCACCGGCTTGCCGTCGCGTTCGGGCGCCAGGCTGAAATCGGTGAGCTCGTTGTTGAGGTAATAGCCGTTGACCATCAGTCCCGAACCGAATGAGCTCTCGATCGTCGAGGTGTTGGTCACCGCGCGGCCATAACGGTCGACCACGACGAAGTGCGAGGTCGAGGGCACGTCGGGCGTCAGCGTGTCGGCCAGCGCAGCCTTGGCCCCGGCGGGCGTGCCCGGCTCGACCGCGGGGATCGTCCGGTCGGGGGCGATCAGCTGCGAGCGCCGGGCCAGATAGTCGCGCGCGACGAGGCCCGCGACGGGCACCGATACGAAATCGGCATCGGCGAGATAGCGGTCGC
This sequence comes from Novosphingobium anseongense, assembly GCF_037482895.1. Lineage (NCBI taxonomy): Bacteria > Pseudomonadati > Pseudomonadota > Alphaproteobacteria > Sphingomonadales > Sphingomonadaceae > Novosphingobium > Novosphingobium anseongense. The sequence goes on from NZ_JBBHJZ010000002.1 coordinate 462,424, forward strand.
GGTCGGCATAGGCGAGCCGCTCGGCCTCGGCGATCAAGTGCCAGGCCTGCGGCGAATCCTTGCCCATGGCGCCGATGTCGAAGCGCTCGAGCATGCCGAGCACGCCTTGGACCGTCGTCGCGCCCGAACTGGGCGGTCCCATGCCGCAGACCTTGTAGGCGCGGTACAGGGTGCAGACCGGCTGTCGCGGCTTGGCCTGGTAGGCGGCGAGGTCGGCCACGGTCATCGGTGCGGGGTTGCGCGGCGTGGTGGAGACCGCCTTGGCGATCGCCTCGGCATTGGCGCCCGTGTAGAAAGCCTTGGCGCCTTCGTTCGCCAACCGGGTGAGAAATGCGGCCAACGCGGGGTTTTTCACCAAGGCGCCCACGGGCAGCGGATTGCCGTCGGCGCCGTAGTAGAGCGCGCGGCCCTCGGCGGTCATTGCCCCGGTGCCGCGCGAGCGATCGAGATACTGGCGCATGCGCGGCGAAATCGCGAAGCCGTCGCGGGCCAGCGCGATCGCGGGATCGAACAGCCGCTTCCAGGCGAGCTTGCCGTGGCGGGCGTGCGCCTGCTCCATCAGGCTGAGATTGCCGGGTACGCCGACGCTGAGCCCGCCGGGGATGGCCTGGGCCGTCGTCAGAACTTTGCCTCCGATCTCGAACCAGCGCGGCGTTGCCGCAGCGGGCGCGGTCTCGCGGCCGTCGATCGTCTCTACCGTGCCCCTCCCGTCGTCGAGCACGAGGAAACCGCCGCCGCCGATGCCCGAGCTTTGCGGCTCGACCACGTTGAGCGCGAGCAGCATGGTGAGCGCCGCATCGGTGGCGCTGCCGCCTTCGCGCAACACCTGCGCGCCGGCTTCGGCCGCGCGCGGATCGGCGGCGCTGACCATGCCCTTGTCGTAGCGCGGGACGCTTGCGGTCGGAGTCTGCGGAGCGGTGGCGCAACCCGCGAGAAGCAGGGCGGCGGCAAGCGAAGCGAGAAGCCTGTGTTGCATTGCAGCAGGGCTAACCGCTTCCGACCGCCTCGGCAATCGAGGAGAAGCCGTCGCGTCGCATCAGATTTTCAAGACCGCGTGCGATCTTGCGGGCGATTCCGGGGCCTTCGTAGACCATCGCGCTGTAGACCTGGACGAGGCTGGCGCCGGCGCGGATGCGCGCCCAGGCGTCTTCGGCCGTGGCGATGCCGCCGACGCCGACCAGCGGCAGCGCGCCGCCCGTGGCCTTGCGGAAGTCGACGATCCGCTGCTGCGCCAGGTCGCGCAGTGGCGCGCCCGAGAGCCCGCCGGCCTCGCCCGCATGGCGCGACTGGAGGGGCGGGCGGGAGATCGTCGTGTTCGAGACGATCAGCGCGCCGAGCTGTTTGCCGAGCGCGATCCGCGCGATCGCATCGATGTCGGCGGGCTGGAGATCGGGCGCGACCTTGAGGAAAATCGGCGGACCTGGCTGGCCTCGCGCTTCGAGCACGGCGTCGAGCAGCGCGGTCAGCGCGCCTTCGTCCTGCAGGGCGCGCAGGCCGGGGGTGTTGGGGCTGGAGATGTTGACCGCGAGATAGGACGCATAGGGTGCCATCAGCCGCGTCATCATCGCATAGTCGGCCACGCGATCGGCCGAATCCTTGTTGGCACCGACATTGATTCCGACCACGCCCGGCCGCCCGTTGCGCGCGCGCAGCCGTTCGGCCGCCTCGGCGCCGCCGCGGTTGTTGAAGCCCATGCGGTTGATGACCGCGCGATCCTCGGCCAGGCGGAACAGGCGCGGTTTGGGATTGCCGGCTTGGGGCAGGGGGGTGATCGAGCCGACCTCGGCGAAGCCGAAGCCCAAGCCCAGCAGCGCGTCGGGAATTTCGCCGTCCTTGTCGAAGCCAGCCGCCATGCCGACCGGATTGGGAAAGGACAGGCCGGCCACGTTCACGGCCAGCGGTCCGCCGGTCGGCGCGCGACGGCCGGCGGGGGCAAGCTTGAGCGCATTGAGCGCGAGCACGTGGGCGCGTTCGGCGTCGAGTCGGAACAAGGCGGGTCGGAGCAGGGAATAGAACATCGTTTCCGCCATAGCCTCGGTCGGGCATCTGGCTCAATCTGCGACATCACGATCGCCCACCGATCCATTCATCGTAAAACTACGAGGTTGGAGTGCTATCGTGTCGCATTCGTACAATTTTTTGGGCGGCGCCAGGCATAACGCGGCCGTGCGACCCGAAGGGCTCGCAGCAATTCTGCAGCGAGTTCTCGACTTTAGCGGCGGCCCCCGGCTTGACCAGGGGCCGCCTTTTTTTGCTCGCAAGCCGCGACGGGAAGCGCCGGGTTGAATTGTCGGCGCATGGCTCCTAGTTGAAACCGGAACGAATCACTCCGATTTTGCGAACGGTTCTCAAGATGCGCTTGTCGAGCATGGCAGACTATGCCGTCGTCACGATGGCTGCGGCTTCGCGGCACTGCGGTGGCGCGCGCGTTTCGGCGGCGCAACTGGCCGAAGAGACCGGCCTCCCGGCACCCACCGTGCAGAAACTCGTCAGCCGGCTCACCGCCGCGGGCCTGCTGCGCTCGTCGCGCGGCGTCGGCGGCGGACTCAAGCTCGCGCGCCCTGCGGCGGCAATCACCCTGGCCGATATCGTCGAGGCGGTCGAAGGGCCGATCGCGCTGACCGCCTGCGTCGAACACGGCCGCAACGACTGCACGCTCGAATCGGCCTGCATGGTCCGTCCGCACTGGCCGATCGTCACCGCCGCCCTGCGCGGTGCACTGGCGCAGGTGTCGCTGACCAAGCTGGCCGAGGTTCAGCCGCAACCCGCACAGCCCTATCTGGCCGAGACTGCCCTATGACCGAGGAAATCACCCTGAAGGATCAGGCCGCGCGCGACGCCGCCGCGAAGGTCGCCGATTACGAGCACGGCTGGTCGTCGGGGATCGAGACCGAATTCGCGCCCAAGGGCCTGTCCGAGGATACCGTCCGCTTCATCTCGGCCAAGAAGGACGAGCCCGAGTGGATGCTCGAATGGCGGCTCAAGGCCTATCGCCTCTGGCTGACGATGACGCCGCCCGACTGGGCCAAGCTCAACGTGCCGCCGATCGACTACCAGGACGCCTACTACTACGCCGCGCCGAAGGCGAAGAAGGAACTCGGCAGCCTCGACGAGGTCGATCCCGAGATCCTGCGCGTCTACGAGAAGCTGGGCATTCCGCTGGCCGAGCAGGAAGTGCTCGCCGGGGTCGCCGGCGCACGCAAGGTCGCGGTCGATGCGGTGTTTGATTCGGTTTCGGTCGCCACGACCTTCCGCAAGGAGCTCGAGGCCGCGGGGGTGATCTTCCGTTCGATCAGCGAGGCGATCCGCGAATATCCCGATCTCGTGAAGAAGTGGCTCGGCAAGGTCGTGCCGACGCACGACAACTACTTCGCGGCGCTCAACTGCGCGGTCTTTTCCGACGGTACCTTCGTCTACATTCCCGAGGGCGTGCGCTGCCCGATGGAGCTGTCGACCTATTTCCGCATCAATGCCGAGAACACCGGCCAGTTCGAACGGACGCTGATCGTCGCCGACAAGGGCAGCTATGTCAGCTACCTCGAAGGCTGCACCGCGCCGATGCGCGACGAGAACCAGCTCCACGCCGCCGTGGTCGAACTGGTCGCGCTCGACGATGCCGAGATCAAGTATTCGACCGTGCAGAACTGGTATCCCGGCAATGCCGAAGGGCTGGGCGGCATCTACAACTTCGTCACCAAGCGCGCGCTCTGCCAGGGCAAGCGCTCGAAGGTTTCGTGGACCCAGGTCGAGACCGGCTCGGCGATCACCTGGAAGTACCCCTCCTGCGTGCTCAACGGCGAGGATTCGGTCGGCGAGTTCTACTCGGTCGCGGTGACCAACAATTACCAGCAGGCCGATACCGGCACCAAGATGATCCACAACGGCAAGGGCAGCCGCTCGACGATCGTCTCGAAGGGCATTTCGGCGGGCAAGAGCAACAACACCTACCGCGGTCTCGTCCGCGTCGGCGCCCAGGCCGAGGGCGTGCGCAACTTCACCCAGTGCGACAGCCTGCTGCTCGGCGGCGACTGCGGCGCGCACACCGTGCCCTATATCGAGGTGCGCAATCCCACCGCGCAGATCGAGCACGAGGCGACCACCAGCAAGATTTCGGACGACCAGCTGTTCTATGCGATGCAGCGCGGGCTCGACCAGGAATCGGCGGTGGCGCTGATCGTCAACGGCTTCGCCAAGGAAGTGCTCCAGCAGCTGCCGATGGAATTCGCGGTCGAGGCGCAGAAGCTGCTCGGCATTTCTCTTGAAGGATCGGTCGGTTGACCAGAAAGACTCTCTCCGTCCTCCCGCCCGAAGAGCGCGCCGAGGCGCCGCAGCTCCAGAAGAAAGGGCGCGGCTGGAATATTGCCGAATCGCGGCTCGATACCTTGCATGAGACTGCGCGCGAGATGCGCCGCGCGCCGACCGAGGCGCAGAGCCTGCTGGGCGAGGCGCTGGTCGCGGCCGAGCTCGGCAAGTTTCGCTTCCGGCGGCAGGTGGTGATCGGCTCGGCGATCGTCGACTTCGCTTCGCAGTCGCTCAAGATCGTCGTCGAGATCGACGAGCCCGACGCCAATGCCGAGCTCGACCGGCGACGCGACGCCAGCCTCGAGCATGTCGGCATCAAGGTGCTGCGCTTTCCCGCGGCCGAGGTGCTGGCCGATGTCGAGGCCGTCACCGCCAAGATCGTCGCCGAGATGAAGGCGCGCTATGCGGAGCAGCGCGCAAGGCCGCGCGGCAACGGCCGCGGTGGCTACAAGGGCGATCGCGACAGGGACAGCCGCCGATGAGCGCGGCTAGCTGGATCGCGGTCGCCGTCGCTTTTCCGATCATTCAGGGCGCCCGCAGGCGGCGCCGTAAGGACACCGATGCTCAAGATCGATAACCTCCAGGCCAACGTCACCGCGTCCGGGACCGACAAGCCCATCCTCAAGGGGCTCTCGCTGCAGATCAATGCAGGCGAAATCCACGCGATCATGGGGCCGAACGGCGCGGGCAAGTCGACGCTCGGCTATACGCTCGGCGGCCGGCCCGGTTATGAAGTGACCGGCGGTTCGGTCGATTTCGACGGTAAGGACCTGTTCGAACTCGAGCCCTACCAGCGCGCGGCCGCGGGTCTGTTCCTCGGCTTTCAGTATCCGGTCGAGATCCCCGGCGTGTCCTTCGTCCAGTTCCTGCGCGAGGCGGCCAATGCCCAGCGCGCGAGCCGCGGCGAGCCGGCGCTTTCGGGCGGCGAGTTCCTCAAGCTGGCCAAGGAGCAGGCGGGCCTGCTGCGCATGGACATGGACATGCTCAAGCGGCCGGTGAACGTCGGCTTCTCGGGCGGCGAGAAGAAGCGCGCCGAGATGGTCCAGATGGGCATCCTCGATCCCAAGCTGGCGATCCTCGACGAGACCGATTCGGGGCTCGACATCGATGCGCTGCGCATCGTCGGCGAAGGCATCAACGCGATCATGCGCAAGCCGAGCAAGGCCGTGCTGCTGATCACGCACTACCAGCGGCTGCTCGACTACGTGAAGCCCGATTTCGTCCATGTCCTCGCCGGCGGCCGCATCGTCAAGACCGGCGGGCCCGAGCTGGCGCTCGAGCTCGAGGAACAGGGCTACGAGGCGGTGGCGTGAGCGAAGTCGCCGAACTTCCCACGCGTAAGGACGAGGCGTTTCGCTATTCGGATCTCGATGCCCTGGCCGGCGTCTGGCCCGTCGCGCGCGAAGAAATTCTCGTGCCGAGCGGGCAAAGCACATCGCTGAGCGTGGTCGAAGAGGGTGAGGGCGCGGTGGCGCGACACCTGCTGATCGAGATCGAGGCCGGCGCCCGGTTCGACCTGCGCATTCTCAACGCCGGCAACGTCTTCGGCCGCGTCGCGGTCGACGTGCGGCTGGGCGAGGGCGCGGACTTCACCCTGGGCGCGGCGCAGCTCGGTTCGGGCGCGCAGACCTTGGAGATCGTCACCGAGGTCAGCCATGCGGAGCCGAACGCCACCAGCAGCCAGATCGTCCGCTCGGTTCTCGGCGAACGGGCGACGGGCACCTACCTCGGCAAGGTCGCGGTCGCGCGCGGGGCCGATGGCACCGATGCCAGCCAGTCGGTCCGCGCCATGTTGCTCGACCGCACGGCGACGGCCAATGCCAAGCCCGAGCTCGAGATCTACGCCGACGACGTCAAGTGCGCGCACGGCTGCGCGGTGGGTGAGCTCGACGCGATGGGCCTGTTCTACCTGCAGTCGCGCGGCCTCACCCCGCCGCAGGCCAAGCGGCTGATGCTGCAGGCTTTCATTGCCGAGGCCTTCACCGGTGCGCCCGAAGAGGAGCGCCTGCAGGCGCTCGCGCTCGCGCGGCTGGAGGCGATCGTATGAGCCTGCGTTCGGTGCGCGACGACTTTCCCGGTCTGCTGACCGCCGAGGGCAAGCCCTGGCACTATCTCGACACCGCCGCGACCGCGCAGAAGCCGCAGGCGGTGATCGACGCGACCGTGCGCGCGATGGGCGCCGACTATGCGACGGTCCACCGCGGCGTCTATGCGCGCTCGGCCGACATGACGCTGGCCTATGAAGCGGCGCGACGCACGATCGCGGGCTTCGTCGGCGCGCCCGAGCACGAGCTGGTCTTCACCCGCGGCGCGACCGAGGCGATAAACCTCGTCGCCCACGCCTGGGGCAACACCCACCTCAAGGCCGGCGACCGCGTGCTGCTCTCGACGCTCGAGCATCACGCCAACATCATTCCCTGGCAGCTGCTGCGCGACCGTGTCGGCATAGAGATCGACGTCTGTCCGCTGACCAGGGACGGCCTGATTGATCTCGTCGCGGCCGAGCAGATCCTGACGCCAGCGCACAAGCTCGTCTCCTTGGCACATGTCTCGAACGTGCTCGGCTCGATGCTCCACGTGGAACACGCCGTGGCTCTTGCACGGGCCGTCGGTGCGAAGGTGCTGATTGACGGCTGTCAGGCCGTGCCGCGCCTATCGATCGACGTGGCGGCGCTCGGTGCCGATTTCTACGTGTTCTCGGCGCATAAGATCTATGGCCCGACGGGCATCGGCGCGCTCTGGGCGCGAGCCGAAATCCTCGAATCGATGCCCCCCTGGCATGGCGGCGGTGCGATGATCGATCGTGTGACTTTCGAGAAGACGACTTATGCGCCGCCTCCGGCGCGCTTCGAGGCCGGCACCCCCGCAATCATCGAGGCGATCGGTTTCGCCGCGGCGGTCGACTATGTGAAGGCGCTCGGCGTCGAAAAGATCGCCGCGCACGAGATGGCGCTGACCGCCCAGGCGCGCGATGAACTGCGCCGGCTCAATTCGGTGACCGTGTTCGGACCCGAGGAATCGGCGGGCATCGTCTCTTTCGCGCTCGATGGGGTGCATCCGCACGACCTCGGCACCATATTGGACGAGGAAGGCGTGGCGATCCGCGCCGGGCATCATTGCGCGCAACCGCTGATGGACTGGCTCGGCGTGCCGGCGACGGCGCGCGCCTCCTTCGGCGTCTACAGCGACGAAAGCGACATTGCCGCGCTGCTGCGCGGCATCGAGAGGACCAAGAGGATCTTCGGATGAGTGAGGAAGAGACCAAGTTCAGCGTGGAAGAGGTCGAGGCCGTCTCGCCGCCGCCACGGGCGCGCGTCGAGGACATCGAGGCTCCGGCCGAGAAGCTGGAGCGCAAGCGCGACTATCTCGAGGGTTTCCTCGCGGCCAAGCCAGAAGGCATTGCTGCCGGCGAGCCTGGCGGATCGATCTATGATGGCGTGATCGAGGCGCTCAAGGAGATCTACGATCCCGAGATCCCGGTGAACATCTATGAGCTCGGCCTGATCTACGGCGTCGAGGTGTCGGACGAAGGCTCGGTCGCGATCACCATGACCCTGACCACACCGCATTGCCCGGTCGCCGAATCGATGCCCGGCGAGGTCGAGATGCGCGTCAGCGCGGTGCCCGGCGTGCGCGATGCCGAGGTCAATCTCGTCTGGGATCCCCCGTGGGACATGGCCAAGATGAGCGACGAAGCGAAGCTCGAACTGGGGATGTTGTGATGACCGAGGTCAAGACCCGCCAGCGCCCTGCCGCCGTCATCCTGACGCCTTCGGCCGAAGCGCGGATCGCCAAGCTGATGGACCAGGCGCCTGCCGATGCGATCGGTGTCAAGCTCTCGACCCCGCGCCGCGGTTGTTCGGGGCTCGCCTATTCGGTCGACTACGTGACCGAGGCGCAAGGCTTCGATGAGCGGATCGAGACGCCGGGCGGGCTGTTCTTCATCGACAGCGCCTCGGTGCTCTATCTGATCGGTTCGACGATGGATTGGGTCGAGGACGACTTCACCGCCGGCTTCACCTTCCAGAACCCGAACGCAAAGGGCGCCTGCGGCTGCGGCGAGAGCTTCACCGTCTAGCACGGCGGAACCGTTTTACGGACCGGGGCGTTCCCGGTCCATGCTCGACCACACCGGCATCGTCGTCACCGATCTCGCCAAGGCGCGCCGCTTCTACGATGCGATCGCCGTGCCGCTTGGGCTTGCCACCAAAACCAATGGCCCCGACTCGTTCCTCTTCGGCAAGAACGCCGAAGAGCCGATACCCTATCTGTGGATCGGCACCCTGATCCCGTCCTACTGGGTCGAGGGCTCGCGCCCCGGCATCAACCAGATGCACGTCGCCTTCCGCGCGCCCGACGAAGAGGCTGTCCGCGCCTTTCACGCCGCGGCGCTGGCGGCGTGTGGGCGCGACAACGGTCCGCCCGGGCCGCGCGACGGGGTTCCGAACTACTACGGCGCCTTCGTGCTCGATCCCGACGGCAACAACATCGAAGCGGCCTTCCGCAAAGGCTAGCGGCGTTCCTCGACGAGGAAGTCGATCAGCGCCGTCTCGAAAGCGTCGAGTTCGCCGGTGACAGCGCCCGCGGCCGCTGCGGGCGAGAAGCCCGGCAGCAGGCCGCGCTGCCCCAGATGCCCGAAGAAGCGGCCAAGGCCGTCATCGGGTCGCGTCATGAAATCTTCGAGGTCCGCGGCGCGATCGAGCGACAGCGGGTCGTAGCGCGTGAAGGGCGCCAGATAGTTGCCGACGCCCTGGATGAACAGCCGCTGCCATTCGCCGCCAGCGGTTCCGGCCTGCTTGAGGCGGAACAGCAACTCGGCCTCGGCACGGCTTATGCCGGTCGCACGATCGCTGGCGGGGGCGAACAGCAGCCGGCGCAGCAGCCGGGCTTCGGGATCGGCGATCCCGTCGGCCAGCACGCTGCGTTCGACCGTGGCGATGCCGTGGCTGCGCAGCCGGCTGGGCACGTTGGTCAGGCGCTCGAACAGCTTGGCCAGGAGCTCGAGCGCGGCGATCGATGCGGGCAGGGCTTCGCGATCGATGCGGGCCAGCAACCAGTCGGCCTTGGCCTCGTCGATCTCGCCGAACGGCTCGGCGCCATTGAGCAGGAAGTCGTGAACCGCCTCGACGAAGAACGTCGTCCACTCCGGGTTCGGGACGGAGACCCGGCCATCGACGGCCAGGATCGCCTCGGCCTCGTCGGCGTCGATCTTGCCGTCTGCCCAGCAGGCGCGGCGCAGGATCAGGATCTCGTCGGAAGCGATCGTACCATCGGTGGCAACTTGCGCGGCAAGATCGCGGAACTGCGTACTCATGGGTGCCAAACTCCCGAATTCGGCGCGTACCTAGCCGGAGCCGTCTTAAATCCGCGTTACCCCGGGGCGCTCATGGTTTCCGCAGCGCTTGGATGCAGGCTGCGCGATCGACGTCGCGGCCGTCGCTGCGCCGCGCATCGACATAGGTCGCCTGCGGTTCGGCGCCGCCAGCGCGCGGATAGAGATAGACGTCGAGAATACAGGCTGTGCCGCTGAACTGCAGCTTGCGCGCGTCGCCTTCCCACACGTCGAGCCGCGGCGTGCCGAACTGTCGGTTGAGCGTGGCGACGGTCGAGCCGATCACACCTTCGAGCCCAGGAAGCTGTTGGACCTGCGCAACGGGTGGCGGTCGCTTGACCGGTGTCCGCACCGGCTGGCGCGGCTTGCCTTCGCGCAGGGTGGGGGACTTGCGCGGGTCCGTGGTACCCGTGCGCGGCTTGCTGCCCGTCGAGCTGCAGGCGGAAACCACGGCGGCGAGCGCCAGGACGAGGGGAATCGCACGCAAGCTTGGCATCGCCGAGCGGCATCGCCGGGACGGCGGTTGCTGTCAACGCCGGAGGTAGCGATGCGGGTGGGCGATGGGCACCTCGGCGCTTGCCGCCCGCCCTGCCGACCGCTAGGCGCGCCCGATAGTTTTCCCAGCACAGGATCTGCCATGACCCAGCCCTCGATCGACGTGATCGCCATCGGCAATGCCATCGTCGATGTCATGGCTCCCAGTTCGGACGAGCTCATTGCCCAGCTCGGCCTGCAGCGCGGCGGCATGACCCTGGTCGACACCGACCGCGCGCGCGAACTTTACGATGCCATGGGTCCCGCACGCGAGATCTCTGGCGGATCGGCGGCGAATACCCTGGCGGGGCTCGCCGCGCTCGGCGCCAAGTGCGCCTTCATCGGCCAGGTCGCCGACGACCAGCTCGGCGAGGTCTTCGCGCACGACGTCCGCGCCGGCGGTATCGCTTTCGCCACGCCTTCGCGCGAGGGTGAGCCGCCGACGGCGCGCTGCCTGATCTTCGTTTCGCCCGACGGTCAGCGGACGATGAACACCTATCTCGGCGCCTCGCAGTTCCTGCCCGCCGAGGCGCTCGACGAAAAGGTCATCGCCGATGCGGCGGTGCTCTATCTCGAAGGTTATCTGTGGGATCCCGAGGAACCGCGCGCGGCTATGCGCAAGGCGATCGCCGCGGCGCGCGGGGCCGGCCGCAAGGTCGCCTTCACCCTGTCCGACGCCTTCGTCATCTCGCGTCACGGTGACGACTTCCGCAAGCTGATCGAAGCGGGCGAGATCGACATCCTCTTCGCCAACGAGGGCGAACTGGCGGCGCTGACCGGTATCGAGGACTATCGCCAGGGCATGGCCTCGCTGGCGGCCAAGGTGCCCTTGCTGGTCGTGACCTGCGGCGCCGAGGGTGCCGTCGCCCAGGCCGGTGACGACTTTGCGCGAGTCTCGGCCGAGCCGATCGACAAGGTGGTCGACACCACGGGCGCGGGCGATCTCTTCGCCGCGGGCTTCCTGTTCGGCCATGTCCGCGGGCGATCGCTGGCGGAAAGCCTCAAGCTCGGGGCGATCTGCGCGGCCGAGATCATCTCGCACTACGGCGCGCGGCCCGAAGCCGATCTCAAGGCGTTGACCGCGACGGTTTGAGCATCGGTTCCTCCCCGGATCGGGAGGAACTACGCTTCGCTCGCTGGCGTGGCCTCTCTGGGCTTGCGGCGCAGGTTGCGCAGCGGTGTCTTGCGCCAGAGCACGACGAGTAGCGCGGCGAGCAGGGCCCAGGGCAGCAGCGCCCCCAGCGCGACGAGGATTATGCTCACCATCGTGGTGAAGCTCGACTGGCTCGTCGCCCAGGCATCGCCGATCGGGCTGTCGCCCCAGCTGAAGCCGCGCTTGCCGGCATAGTTGAACGTCATCGGCGTATTGGCCAGCATCTCGGCGCCTTCGTCGCGTCTGGTCTGTTCGACGTTCTGCTGCTGGCGCAGCTGTTCGGCCCGGCGCTGCAATTCCTCGCGCTCCGAAGCGGTTTTCACGCCTTCTGCCAGGCGCTTGTCGACGCCGCCCAGCTCGTCCTCGATCCGCTTGCTGCGCTGTTGTGACTGGTCGATCACGCTGCCCACGTCGTTGCCTTCGATCGCGGCATCGACCAACCGCCCCTTCGCCTGTTCGACCGCGGCAATGCCTTCCTTACCGAAATTCCGCGCCAGCGCGGGATCGAGCTTGAATAGCAACTGGCCGCGGACCTCGTCTTCATCGACCAGCGTATAGCGCATGCCGGTGATGCGGCAGTGCTGCGGACCGAGCTTCTCGCAGGCCGCGGCGTGCCGTTCCTGCACGGCCGAGATCGCGGTGTCGGGCAGCACGAAGGCATAGCGATAGTCGAAGGCCACGCCCGGCGCTGCGGTCAGGTTGATGGCAGGAGCGCCGACGCTTTCCTTAAGGTCGATCGACGTGACTTTCTGCGGCTCTCGGGCTTCGCTGGCCGTCTCTTCGCGATGGCCTTTCGAACAGCCCGCGAGCAGCAGCAGCAGGCCGAGCGTGAAAGTCGCACTGATCCGGCGCATGGCAATTCCCCCCGTCGCCGTCGTTCGGCAAGCGAACTCTATCTCGGAGTCCGGGTTTGGCAACGCCTTGCCGGACGCGGTTAACTGCCGCGGCGGAGTGTGACGCTCAGCCTTCGCGTACGATCTCGCGCGCGACTTCGTTCTTGCCGATGTCGCGGCGGCAGAAGCCTTCGGGGAAAACGATGGTATCGACCGCGGCATAGGCAGCGGTCTGGGCTGCGCGCACGGTTTCGCCGCGCGCGGTCACGTTGAGCACGCGGCCGCCGTTCGCGGTCAGCACGCCGTCGATGCCCAGCGCGGTGCCCGCGTGGAACACCTTTGCGCCGTTCAGCTCGGCCGAAGGAATGCCGTCGATGCGGCCGCCCTTCTTCGGTGTGCCCGGATAGCCCTCGGCCGCCATGACCACGGTCAGCGCGGTGTCGCGCGAGAACGCGGGCTGCTGACAGGCCGACAGCCGGTTCTCGGCGCAAGCGAGCAGGATCTCGGCGACATCGCTTTCGAGCCGCATCATCAGCACCTGGCATTCGGGGTCGCCGAAGCGCGCGTTGTATTCGATCAGCTTCGGGCCTTCGGCGGTCAGCATCAGCCCTGCATAGAGCACACCCGAATAGGGCATGCCCGCGTCGGCCATCGCCCGCACGGTCGGCGCGACGATCTTCGACAGGACTTCGCCTTCGAGCAACGGCGTCAGCACGCGCGCGGGACTATAGGCGCCCATGCCGCCGGTGTTGGGGCCGGTGTCGCCGTCGCCGACGCGCTTGTGATCCTGCGCCGACCCGAAGGGCATGATGGTCGAACCGTCGGTCAGAGCGAAGAAGCTCGCTTCCTCGCCTTCGAGGAATTCCTCGATCACCGCCTCGGCACCGGCTTCTCCGAAGCGGCCGGAGAAGATCTCGCGCACGGCCTCCTCGGCCTCGGCCAGGGTCATGGCGACGGTGACGCCCTTGCCCGCGGCGAGGCCGTCGGCCTTGATCACGACCGGGGCGCCGAAACGCGCGAGCGCGGCCAGACCGGCCGCTTCGCTGGTGACGCGCTCGTAGCCCGCGGTGGGGATCTCGGCGCGGGCGCAGAGGTCCTTGGTGAAGCCCTTGCTGCCTTCGAGCTGGGCGGCGAGGCGGCTGGGCCCAAATACGGCGAAACCGGCGGCGCGCAGCGAATCGGCGAGGCCGTCGACCAGCGGCGCCTCGGGACCGATCACCACCAGCCCGACGCGATGGGCCTCGCAAAAGGCTACGGTCGCGGCATGATCGGTGGCGTCGAGCGCGACCAGCTCGGCATGCTCGGCAATGCCGGGGTTGCCCGGCGCGGCGAAGAGCCTATCGCAAAGCGGCGATTGCGCGAGCTTCCATGCCAGCGCATGTTCGCGCCCGCCCGAGCCCAGCAGCAGGATGTTCATTGCCCGTGCCTTCTCATTATGACGACGATGCCGCCGACGTTCCGGGGGGGCTGGTAGCGAAGGACAGGCCGGGGGACAACGCTGCCGCGCTGTCGGTGAGCGAGATTTCGGGCCGCCTGAAGCGCACGGTCGAGGAACGCTTCGGCTTCGTGCGCGTGCGCGGCGAGCTTTCGGGGGTGAAGCGCGCGGCTTCGGGCCATCTCTATCTCTGCCTCAAGGACGAATCCGCGCGGCTCGACGGGGTCATGTGGCGCGGCAATGCCGGCAACCTCGGATTCCGCGTCGAGGACGGCATCGAGGTCATCGCCTCGGGCAAGCTGACGACCTATCCGGGGCGCTCGAACTACCAGATCGTCATCGACCGCATGGAAGTGGCGGGCGAAGGGGCGCTGCTGGCGCTGCTCGCCAAGACCAAGGCGCGGTTGGAGGCCGAAGGGCTGTTCGATCCCGCGCGCAAGCGGCCGGTTCCCTTCCTGCCCTCGGTGATCGGGGTCGTGACTTCGCCCACCGGCGCGGTGATCCGCGACATCCTCCACCGCTTGGCCGATCGCTTCGGCACCCATGTCCTTGTCTGGCCGGTGCTGGTCCAGGGGCAGGGCGCGGCCGAGCAGGTGGCGGCGGCGGTCGAGGGCTTCTCGCGGCTCGCGGCCGATGGTCGCGTGCCGCGGCCCGATCTCGTCATCGTCGCGCGCGGCGGCGGATCGATCGAGGATCTCTGGGCCTTCAACGAGGAGGTCGTGGTCCGCGCCATCGCCGGTTCGTCGATCCCGGTGATCTCGGCCGTGGGCCACGAGACCGACACCACGCTCGCCGACTTCGCTGCCGATCTGCGCGCACCGACCCCGACCGCGGCGGCCGAACATGCCGTGCCGGTGCGCGGCGAACTGCTCAACCAGGTGGCCGAACTCGCGCTGCGCAAGCGCCGCGCCGTGGCGCGCCCGGTCGCGCTGGGTCGCGAACGCCTCGAGGCGCGCGTCCAGCGCCTGCCCAAGGGCGACGCCGTGCTCGCTCCGTTCGTCCAGCGGCTCGACGATCTCGGCGAGCGGCTGCGGCGCGGGCTGGGCGAGCGCATCGTCGTCGCGCGCCAGCAGCTGCAGAACGATCGCGCGCGGCTGTCGGCGCCGCTGCTCGCCGCCCGGCTCGATCAGGCGCGGCACCGCCTCGTGGCGCAGCGGCTCGCGCCCGCGCTCGTGACGGCGCGGATCGCCTCGCAGCGCGACCGGCTCGAGGGGCTGGGCCGGCTGATGACATCGCTCAATCCCGACAACATTCTCGAACGCGGCTATGTCCGCGTGACGGCCGGCGACGGACGCACGCTGGTGAGCAAGGCGGCGGCAGCGAAGGAGGTGTCGCTCTCGCTGCACTTCCGCGACGGGGAGCTGGCGGTGGCGCCGCTCGACGGCAGTGCCGCAACGCGGCCTGCGCGCGCCGCGCCGAAGGACAAGCCTTCGCCGCCCGAACAGGGCAAATTGCTTTGATTGGAGGGGGGCGCTAGAATGGCGGTCATGCTGATGTCCTCGAACGATCGTCCCGCCACGCTGCACTATGGTCCCAACGGCTTTCGCGTGGTGACCACCGGCAGCCACGTGGTCTGCGCAGTCTCTGGCGAGAAGATCCCGCTCGATGCGCTTCGCTACTGGAGCGCCGCGCTGCAGGAGGCTTATGCCAGTCCCGAACTGGCGACGCGGAGGCTGCTGGAGCGCGCGTAATGCGGCCGTTTGCCGCCATCGGCCTGGGCCTTGCCGGCGCGGCGCTGCTGCTTGCGGCGGGCGCGGGGGTGAACCGACTGCGAGCCAATGCCGGCAATACCGCGCGGCTGGCGCCCGGCGACATCGCGCTCGCGGGGGAACTGACTCAGGGCGGCTGGGCACGCGGCACGGCGCCCGCGGGCACCGTCGAGCTGACCTTCAACGACAAGCCCGTGGTCGTGGCGCCAGACCGCAGTTTCTTCGTGGCCTTCGATCGCGATGCCGGCGCCGAGGCGCGGGTCGTCGCGCGGCTTGCCGATGGCGGCGCGGTGATCCGCAAGCTCGCCATCGCGCCTCGCGCCTGGCGGCTCGAGCGGATTCCGATCGGGCCACGACCGGGCACACCGCCGAGCGAGGCCTATCGCATCCGCCGCGAGGGCGAGCTCAAGCAGATCAACGCCGCGCGCGCGATCGACAGCGGCAGCCAGGGCTGGCGCCAACGCTTCGTCTGGCCGGCCAAGGGGCGTCTGTCGGGCGTGTTCGGTTCGCAGCGGATCTACAATGGCGTGCCGGGCTCATACCATTCGGGCACCGACATCGCCACGGGCGCCAGCGGCACGCCCTTCGCCGCGCCGGCCGACGGCGTGGTCATCCTTGCGGCCTCGAGCCCGTTCTCGCTCGAGGGCTATCTGCTGATGATCGATCACGGCATGGGGCTGAACAGCGCCTTCCTCCATTGCTCGCAGATCCTCGTTCGTCAGGGCGAGGCGGTGAAGCAGGGGCAGATCATCGGCCGGATCGGCGCGACCGGTCGTGCAACGGGGCCGCATCTGCACTGGAGCGTCAAATGGCGCGATGCGCGTCTCGACCCGATCCTTTTCACGGGACCGATGCAATAGTCGATATCGACTGACTTTATTATTTATTTTCAGATGGTTGTGGTCCTTGGGCATGGTCGTGTCCGGGGGGGTTCGTGTTGCAGGAATGTTACATACGTTCAAAAATACACCTACAGTCCTGTCAGCAACTGGCTGAAACAAAAACTTTCAGACATGTAAGTTGTTATCCACGAGGCTGCTCGAACCGCCTGCCGCCTGCGCTTTTCCCGGAGCGCGGGCATGCGTTTATGCGCAAGGTGAAAGAGTGGCCCTTTTCAGGGGTCCCAACCATGAACACCAACACTCACTTTGCCATGCTGAAGGCGGGCGCGGCCGCGTTTGCGGTCAGCGTCGCGCTGGCCGCCACGCCGTCCTTCGCGCAGGACAGCGCGCCGGCCGCCGCACCCGCCGACGACGGCGACGCGATCATCGTCACCGGTTCGCGCATCGCACGTCCCGAACTGACGGCCTCGTCGCCGGTCTCGGTCATCTCCAACCAGGACATCAAGCTGCAGGGTTCGAGCCGCGTCGAAGACGTGCTCAACTCGCTGCCCTCGGTCTATGCCAGCCAGACCTCCGCCTTGGCGAACGGTGCCGACGGCACGGCCTCGATCGACCTTCGCGGCCTCGGCACCACGCGCACGCTGTCGCTGGTCAACGGCCGCCGCCTGCTGCCCGGTGACCCGAGCCCCACCAGCGGTTCGGCCGCCGACGTCAACATGATCCCCGCCGCCATGCTCAAGCGCGTCGAAGTGCTGACCGGCGGCGCCTCTTCGGTCTACGGCGCCGACGCCGTCGCCGGCGTGGTCAACTTCATCCTCGATACCGATTTCGAGGGCTTCCGCGTCGATGCGAACTACAACTTCTACCAGCACAACAACCGCGACAAGTTCCTGACGCCGCTGCTCGACACGCGCGCCAATGCAGGCTTGGCCGGCTACGACTATCCCAAGGGCAGCGTCAGCGATGGCCACACGATCGACGCGACGGTCGCCTTCGGCACCAAGTTCGCCGACGACCGCGGCCACGCGATGGTCTATTTCGGCTACCGCAAGGTCAATCCGGTAACCCAGCGCAACCGCGACTACAGCGCCTGCGTGCTGCAGAACAGCGGTGCCGGTCGTCCGCAGTGCGGCGGTTCGGCGACTTCGGACAACGGCAACGTCCTGCTGTTCGATCCGGCGGTGAACACCGATTCGTCGACGATCTATACCTTCGCGCCGAACGGCGGCTTCCGGAACGGTTCGACGCTCTACAACTTCGCGCCGCTCAACTACTTCCAGCGCCCCGACAAGCGCTACACCGCGGGCCTCTTCGCCGACTACGAGATCAACGAATCGATCAAGCCCTACGTCGAGTTCATGTTCATGGACGACAAGACGGTCGCGCAGATCGCGCCGTCGGGCAACTTCGGCAACACGCTGACGATCAACTGCGACAACCCGCTGATGTCGGCGACCCAGCGCGGCGTGGTCTGCAATCCCGGCAACCTGATCAACGGCTTCCTCGGCACCTTCCCGCTCGCACAGAGCGCACCCTACAACAACAATCCGGGTGCGGCGCCGATCAACTTCGTCGATTCGCGTGGCGTGCAGTACCAGCAGGGTTTCTTCCAGCTGCTGCGCCGCAACGTCGAGGGCGGTGCGCGTCAGGCCGAACTGCAGCACACCAATTACCGCGCGGTGCTCGGCTCGAAGGGCCAGCTCGGCGAGGCCTGGTCCTATGACGCCTACTACCAGTACGGCCGTTCGAACTACACGCAGATCTACCGCAACGAGTTCTCGGTGGCGAAGCTCAACCGCGCGCTCAACGCCGTGGTCGACACTCGCCCCGGCAGCGCGACCAACGGTCAGGTCGTCTGCCGTTCGGTGATCGACGGCAGCGACACCAGCTGCGTGCCCTACAACGTGTTCGCCGGTGCCGGCGGCGCCAGCGCCGCGTCGGTGAACTACCTCTCGGCGACGGGCTTCCAGAGCGGCAGCACCACCGAGCAGGTTGCCAACCTGTCGTTCACCGGCGACCTCGCCAACTACGGTCTCAAGACCCCTTGGGCCAACGACGGCGCCGTGGTGAACTTCGGTGTCGAATGGCGCCGCGAATCGCTCGACCTGCAGACCGACCAGGCCTTCTCGACCGGCGATCTCACCGGTCAGGGCGGTGCGACCCTGCCGCTGTCGGGCAACTTCAAGGTGCTTGAGTTCTTCGGCGAAGTGGCGCTGCCGATCGTCCAGGACGGCTTCATCAAGGACCTGACTTTCAACGCCGGCTATCGTCGCTCGGACTACAAGACGAGCGCCGACCGCAAGTACGGCACCGACACCTACAAGTTCGGTATCGACTTCGCGCCGATCAGCGACGTCCGCTTCCGCGCCGTTTACAACCGCGCCGTCCGCGCCCCGAACATCCAGGAGCTGTTCGCGACGCCGACCGTGGGCCTCAACGGTTCGAGCGATCCCTGCTCGGGTCGCACGCTCACCGCGGCTGACTATGGCTGTATCGCCCAGGGCCTGCGCGCGGGCAGCGGCACCGTCGCCAACCCGGCAGGCCAGTACAACGGCCTGATCGGCGGCAACCAGGACCTGCGCCCCGAACGCGCCACGACCAAGACCTTCGGCGTCGTGCTGCAGCCCAGCTTCCTGCCGCGCTTCGCGCTGACGGTCGACTGGTTCGACATCAAGGTCCAGGATGCCATCCGCCAGTTCGGCCAGGACGCGATCCTGTCCGACTGCGTCACCAACGCCACGGCGACCTTCACCCCTGTCTCGTGCGGCCTGGTCAAGCGCGACGCGGCCGGTTCGCTCTGGCTGACGCCGGGCGGCTATGTCATCGATACGCCGAGCAATGTCGGTTCGGTGCAGACCAAGGGTCTCGAGATCACCGGTTCGTATTCGCACGACGTCGGTTTCGGCAACCTGTCGCTGACCTTCAACGGCACCTACCTCGATCAGTACAAGATCGATAACGGCCTGACCCCGGCTTACGACTGCGCCGGCTTCTACGGCCCGACCTGCTCGAAGGGCGGCACCACCGACAGCGGCGCACCGCTGCCGCGCTGGCGCCACAAGGCGCGTCTGTCGCTGACCACCGAATCGAAGATCGGTGTCTCGCTGCAGTGGCGCTTCATCGGCAAGGTCACGGCGGAGACCCTGTCGGACAACCCGTCGCTGGCCGCGCCGACCAACTTCGATCCGGGCCTGCGCATCAAGAGCCAGTCCTACTTCGACCTGGCGGCGTCGTACAACTTCAAGGACGCCTATACGTTCCGCCTGGGCGTCAACAACCTGTTCGACAAGCAGCCGCCCTACGTCACCTCGGGCAGCGGCGCCGTTCCGGGCACCAACCTGTGCCCGACCGGTCCGTGCAACGGCAACACCTACCCCGGCACCTACGACGCGCTGGGCCGCTACCTCTACGCCAGCGTCACGCTTGACTTCTAAGTCGGCGTAGCACCACGATTGCGGAGGGCTCCCCTGGGGGCCCTCCGCTTTCCATTTGTTCCTGGAGCGCATGGCCGAACCCAATCCCGAAGAGCTCCTGCCCGCCGCGCTCGACGCCGCGCGGCACGGCGATCTCGATCGGGCTCGCGCCCTGGCCACGGAGGGGCTCGGGCGCGCTTCCGACCCCGTTCCCTTCCACGCCTTCCTCGGCATGCTGGCCGCGCGCGATGGCGAGCCGGCGCTCGCCGCCACGCATCTGCGTGCCGCCCACGTGGCCAAGCCGGCCGACGTGACGATCGCCTGCAACCTCATCGCCGTGCTGATGCAGACGGGCGACGACGAAGCCGCGCTCGCCGTGGCGAGTGAGGCACTCGCGCAGGCCGATCCCTCGCTGCGCGTCGCGCGCTATCGGGGCTTCCTGGCGCAGAAGCTCGGCGACTTCGATGGCGCGATCGCCGCCTACGAGCACATCCTGCGCCAGGCGCCCGACGATTTCGAGACCTGGAACAACCTCGGCAATGCCCGCGCCGGGCTCGGCGATCATGCCGGAGCGGTCGAGGGTCTGCGCCAAGCGATGCGGCTCGATCCCGAAGCCGCGCCGGTCCGGCTCAACCTCGCCACCGCGCTGATCGCGCTCGATCGGCCTGACGAGGCTCAGGCGCTGCTCGAACAGGCGCTGCACGATTTCCCGCAGGATCCGCGCGCGGCCTTCGAGCTCTATGTCCTGCACAAGCGCGCGGAACGGCAGGAACCGGCGCTGGCCGCGCTCGAAGCGGCGGGATCGCGCGATCCCGCCTCGGCCGACTATCAGCTCAAGCTCGGCATCGAATATGGTCTCGCGCGGCGGACCGAGGGGGCCGAGCGCGCCTATCGCCGGGCGATCTCGCTCGATCCGGGCCTGACCGACGCCTATCTCGGCCTCGCCGTCCAGTACGAGCATACCAACCGCGAGGGCGAATTTGCGCCGCTCGCCGCCCTGGCGCGCGACAGCGGTGCCGATCCGGGCGCCGTGGCGCTGATCGAGGCGCTCGACCTGCGCCGCGCCGGCAGCTTCGAACCAGCGCTGGCGCGCATGGCCGACGTGCCCGAGACGATCGAGCCCGAACGCGCCGAACATATCCGCGCGACCCTGCTCGATCGTCTGGGGCGCACCAACGAAGCTTACGCGGCCTATGCCGCGGCCAATCACCTGCTTGAGGCCAGCCCCACCGATCCGCTGGCGCGCGCCGCGGCGCTGCGTGACAAGCTCGACGGCGAGATCGCGCTGCTGACGCCCGAATGGCGCGACGGCTGGCGGGCCGTGGAGCCTGTAGACGCCCGTTTCGATCAGGGGCGCCCGGACCCGGTCTTCCTGGTCGGTTTTCCGCGCTCGGGCACGACTCTGCTCGACACGATCCTCATGGGTCATCGGCGCGCGGTCGTGCTCGAGGAGCAGCCGCCGCTCAATCTCGTCGACGACATGATCGGCGGAATGGCGGCGCTTCCCGATCTCGATGCCACGGCGATTGCCGCCGCGCGCGATCGCTATTTCGTCGAGGTCGCCAAGGTCGCCGAGGTCGGGCCCGACCAGTTGCTGATCGATAAGTCGCCGCTGTTCCTCTATCGGCTGCCGCTGATCCGGCGGCTGTTCCCGCGTGCGCGGATCATTCTCGCCATGCGGCATCCCTGCGACGTCGTGCTGAGCTGCTTCATGAGCAACTTCCGGCTCAATTCGGCGATGTCCAACTTCCTGCGGCTCGAAGACGCCGCCGCCTTCTACGATCGCGCCTTCACGCACTGGATCCGTGCGGCCGAGCTCTTCGCACCCGACAGCCGCACCATCGTCTACGAGCGGCTGATCGAAGACGTCGGCGCCGAGGTCCGGCCGCTGTTCGACTGGCTCGGGCTCGAATGGGACGAGAGCGTGCTCGACCACACGAGCACGGCGCGCGCGCGCGGCTTGATCACCACGGCCTCCTATTCGCAGGTCACCGAGCCGATCTACAAGCGCGCCGCGGGGCGCTGGGAGCGCTATCGCGCGCATCTCGACGTGGTGCTGCCGGTGCTGCGTCCCTGGGTCGAACACTTCGGCTATCCATCGCTCTGACGCTTGCGGCGCCGGCAGCGTCCGCTATGGCCTCGGCGTGCGTCGCGCCGTTCTTGCCCTGCTGCTGTTCGTCGGGCTCGTGCCGGGCACTTTCCTGCTCGAACGCGGCGAGCCCTGGAACGACGCCTTCTCGCTGCATTTCGAGCCGCTGAAGCTGCCCCCCAGGGCCGAGCGCGCCGCCTCGCTTGGGCCGTTCGATCTCGTCGGCGCCTGGGCGATGCAGAGCCCCTATAGCGGCTTCGGCGGCTATTCGGCGCTGGTGCCGCTGCCGGGCGAGCGGCTCATGGCGATCAGCGACAGCGGCCGTGTGCTCACCTTCTCGCCGCCCGGTGCGCCCCAGCTGGCGCCCGAACGTGGCACCGTCCTGCCCGAGGCGCGGCGGCGCAAGTTCGACGTCGACGTCGAGGCTGCGACGCGGGATCCTGCGACGGGGACGATCTGGCTGGCGCGCGAGTATCTGAATGCGATCTCGCGTCACGATCCGCAGTTCCACACGATGGTCAATCAGCAGCCGCCGGCGATGCGCCAATGGGGCGACAACTCGGGCCCCGAGGCGCTGACGCGGCTCGCCGACGGGCGGTTCCTGGTGCTGTGCGAGGGCTTCACCGGCACGTTCGAATGGCGCGAGCATGCGGCCCTCCTGTTTCCGGGTGATCCGGTCAAGGGCGTCGCGCCGTTGCGCTTCACGTTCGACGGCAGCACCGGTTACAGTCCGACCGACATGGCCCAGTTGCCCGACGGCCGTGTGCTGATCCTGATGCGGCGGCTCGCCTGGCCGTTGCCGCTGCGCTTTGCGGGGCGGATCCTGATCGCCGATCCCGCGACGATTCGCCCTGGCGCGGTTTGGCGCACGCGCGAGGTGGCAAAGCTCGAGGCACCGCTGCCGGTCGACAATTTCGAAGGTCTCGCAATCGTGCCGCGCGCGGACGGCAAGGTCACGGTCTGGCTGATCTCCGACAAGAACGCCGCGGCGACCCAGCGCACCCTGCTTTGGAAGCTCGTGCTCGATCCCGCCCGACTGCCGCCAATGCGTAAACGCCAGGCACGCAAAAAGGCGCGAGACTGAAGCCTCGCGCCCTGCGCTTACCGCTTAAAGCGGATCAGGCGGCGACGGCCGCCTTCTTGGCCAGCTCGCGCTTCACCTTGACGGCGCGCGGCGAGAGCTTGGTGTCCGAGGTCTTCAGCAGCCAGTTGTCGAGGCCGCCATTGTGCTCGACCGAACGCAGACCGTGCGTCGAAACGCGGAACTTGAAGCTGCGCTCCAGGCCATCCGACAGCAGCGTGACGTTCTGCAGGTTGGGCAGGAACACGCGCTTGGTCTTGTTGTTGGCGTGGCTGACGTTGTGGCCGATCTGGCGACCCTTGCCGGTCAGTTCGCAAATACGGGACATGGCTCTACTCGCTTCAAGGATTTCGGGTCCCAGATGACGACCTGGAACGTGGAGGCGGCCGCATAGCGATTCACCCGGCCGAGGTCAAGTTGTGCACAGGCCGTTTGGATGCAATAGCGCCAGTCATCATGACCCGCTGGCCACTTCCCGAACCGATGGCGCTTGCGCTGGCCCAGGCGGAAAAGGCCGTGGCTGCGGGCGAGGTGCCGATCGGCGCGGTCGTTTTCAAGGATGGCAGGGTGATCGCCGCTGCGCACAACGCGCCGCGCATTTTGCGCGATCCCACGGCCCATGCCGAGGTCCTGGCGATTCGCGCCGCCGCCCAGGCGCTGGGCAACGAGCGGCTCGACGGTTGCGAGCTGTGGGTCACGCTCGAACCCTGCGCGATGTGCGCGGGCGCGATCGTCCATGCGCGAATCGCTCGCGTCTATTATGGCGCAGCCGATCCGAAGGGCGGCGCGGTGGAGCACGGCGCGCGGGTGTTCGAGCAGGACCAGTGCCTGCATCGGCCCGAGGTCTATCCGGGCATCGGCGAGGCGCAGGCGGCGGACCTGCTGCGGGGGTTCTTTCGCGAAAGGCGGTGAAAGGACGGGGAAGTTCCTATAATCCGCGCCAGATCTTCAGCGGTGCCGAATCGGGCACGCCGCGATCCTGGCGATCGCAAGCCGCGGGCATGAAGTCGCGACCGTAGCAAAGATGGATCTCGCGGAGCCAGCCGGCCTGGCTCAACTGAACCTTGACCTGCTCGGCGCGCCAGTGCGGATTGCGCTCGAGGAAGGCCCTGCGCAGGTCGCCCACCGTCAGCCCGTCCTGGCGCGAGAGGCGGTCGGCATCGGGCCAGCGCAGCGAGCGCCAGAGTGCCGCGCTCGAGCGGTAATAGGCCTCGGGCGTCCTGGCCATGCACGAGCCGTGCTTGGCCCACTCGTGTTCGATCAGCCAGGGTACCGGCGTCATGCAGAGATTGCCGCGAATCACCTGCGGCGACGGGCGCGGGGTCAGCGAGCACCATTGCGGCGGCGGTCCGTTGGCGGCCTCGGGCCAGAGCCCGTGCAGCACGAAGCCGAAGCGGCCATTCTGGCCCGAGCACTGCATCGTGCCCTTGTCCTGCGGCCGCCGGCAATATTCGGGCGACCAGCTTGCCGCTAGGATATAGCGCGCCACGGGCACGCGCCGCACTTCGCCGTCGGGCTGGACGGCGCGCGGCGGATCGAAGCGCCGCGGCGCGGTGCATTGATAGGCCTGGGCCAGCGCGGGGGTCGGCGCGAGCGCGAGCAGTAGCAGCGCAGCGGTGCGCCAGCTCAAAGCGGCGTGAAGTCCAGGCCGATGTCGGCGGCGGGGGCGCTCTGGGTCAGGCGACCGACCGAGACATAGTCGACACCAGTCGCGGCGATCGCGGCGATCGTCTGCAGGTTGACGCCGCCAGAGGCCTCGCAGGGTACGCGGCCGGCGACCAGGGCCAGGGCTTCGCGCAAAGTGTCCGGACCCATGTTGTCGAGCAGCAGGTGGTTGGCGCCCGCGGCGATCGCGGGTTCGATCTGGTCGAGGTGGTCGATCTCGCAGATGATCCGCTCCACCCCGGCCGCCTTGGCCGCGCCGACCGCCTGGCCGATCGAGCCGGCGACGGCGACGTGGTTGTCCTTGATCATAGCCGCGTCCCACAGGCCGAGACGGTGGTTCTGCGCGCCGCCCATGCGCGTCGCGTACTTCTCGAGGTGGCGCAGGCCGGGAATGGTCTTGCGCGTGTCGAGCAGGGTGGCGTGCCCCGCCATGGCATTGACGTATTGCCGCGTCAGCGTGGCGACGCCCGAGAGGTGCTGGACCGTGTTGAGCGCCGAGCGTTCGGCCGTGAGCAGCGCGCGGGCATTGCCCGAAAGCCGCATCAGGTCTGAGCCCGCGGGAACCTGCGCGCCCTCCGCGACGAGGATTTCGATCTCCACGGCGGGATCGAGCTTGCGGAAGAAGGCTGCGGCTATCGGCAGGCCGGCGACGGTGATCGCATCGCGGCTGTCCATCACCCCGGCGAAGCGCGCCGCAGCGGGGATCACGCTTTCCGAAGTGACATCACGCCCGCCGCCGGGCCAGCCTTCACCGAGGTCCTCGGCGAGCGTGGCGGCAACGAAGGCGTCGAGGTCGAAACCGGGGATCGAGAAGGTCATGCGTCTCGACCTAGCGTCCGGCCGGTGCGGGTCAAGCGTCGCGCATGGGCTTCGACAAGCTCAGCCTGAGCGGGGTGAGGGCTGAAAACCAACACATCACCCTCTCATCCTGAGCTTGTCGAAGGATGCTGGCGCGAGGCCAGATCAGTGGACGAAGCGCGCCACCACGTCTCGATAGGAGCGGCTGACCTTCACCTGCGCGCCCGAATCGAGCACGAGGAAGCATTCGCCGTTGGTGTGCGGCTTGACCTGGCGGACCTGGTTGAGGTTGACGATGGTCGAGCGGTGGACGCGCTGGAACACGCGCGGATCGAGCCGGCGCTCGAGGTCCTTCATCGTTTCGCGCAGGATCAGCGAATTGTCGGCGGTGCGGATGCACATGTAGTCGCCCGCGGCCTCGATGTGCTCGATCGAATCGACGTCGATGCGGAAGATCTGGCCGCGATCCTTGATGTTGATCAGCTTTTCGTAGCGCGAGGCGTTGGCGTCGGTCTCTTCGGGCATGGCATCGATCGCGTCCGGCGCGACTTCGGCCAGCACGGTCTTGAGCTTCTCCGCCTCTTCGGCGCCGCGCTTCTCGACCAGGCGCGTGCGCACGCGATCGAGCGTGTCGGCGAGCTTGTCCTCGTCGACCGGCTTCATCAGGTAGTTGACCGCGTTGGCCTCGAAGGCGCGGACCGCGTGTTCCTGATAGGCGGTGACGAAGACGAACAGCGGCGGCTCGATCTCCATCACGCCCTTGACCACCGAGAAGCCGTCGAAGCCGGGCATCTGGATGTCGAGGAAGACGAGGTCGGGCTTTTCGGTCTTGATCTTACGGATCGCCTCGCGCCCGTTCGAGCAGGTGTCGATGATCTCGACGTCGGGAAACTTCTCCAGGCGAAGCTGCAGACCCTGGATGGCCAGTTTCTCATCGTCGACGAGGATGGTGCGGATGCTCATGCAAGTACCTTTGCTGGGATTCCGATTGGCGCCGCCCAGTGCGATGGTTGCGCGGCTTAGCTCGCCGCAGCAACGATCCGCGGCGCAATCGGTTTCGATTCAGTCGCCTCTAGGCGTTCGAAGGGGATTTCGATGACGACAGCGAAGCCGCCTTCGGGTGGTTCCAACGTTTCGAAACGATTCTGTTCGCCATAGGCTTGCGCCAGGCGATCACGGATGTTCGCCAAACCCACCCCGGTGGAAACAGGTTCGCCGCCGTCGAAACTCACGCCCGACAACCTGTTGGAGGCGCTGGGGCTTTGCAAGCCCGGGCCGGTGTCCGAGACGGTGATGCGAAGGTTCTGGCCGATGAGTTGCGTGGTGATGGTGATCTCGGCGCCGCTTTCCTGCGCGCCGACCGCATATTTGATCGCGTTCTCGACCAAGGGCTGGAGCAGCAGCGAGGGCAGCAGCGCCGCCTCGGTCTGGGAATCGATGTTGAAGGTGGTGCGCAGCCGCTCCTCGAAACGCATCCGTTCGATGTCGAGGTAGAGCTTCAGGGTGTCGATTTCCTGCGCGACGGTGACGCGGCCGGTCGGCTCGGTGATCAGCGTGTAGCGCAGGAACGAGGACAGTCGGCTCAGCATCGCATTGGCCGGCTCGGTCTGCTTGAGCAGCACCAGGGTCGAGATCGAGTTCAGCGTGTTGAACAGGAAGTGCGGGTTGAGCTGGTAGCGCAGCATGGTCAACTGCGCGGAGGTCGCCTGGTTCTCGAGCCGGATCAGCTGGTCCTGCTGTTCCTCGATCTGCAGGTAGAAGTTAATCGCGTAGTAGAGCGCGGACCAGGCGCCGAGCAGGGTGAGGTCGAGATAGAACACGCCGATGAACAGCTGGGCGAAGCTCGCCTCGCTCTCGGCGCGGTAGAGCGAGATCACCCAGGCATCGATGAAGGCGTTGAGACCGACCGCCAAGGGGAGGACGATCATCGTCACGCCCCAGGTGATCAGCGGACGCTGCGTGATGAGCTGGCGGTAGATCACCGACAGCAGCAGCGAGATCGAGAAGCCGGTGATCGTGGCGATCAGCAGCAGGACGAGGAACGACGGCGGTTGGGCATTGGCCAGGCTCGACATGGCGCGCAGCAGCATCGCACCGGCCCAGCCGGCCGACTGCAGGCGCCAGAAGGCCTGGTTCTTGTTGGCGAAGAACGGCGTCGGTCGAAAGGGCAGCACGGCCATGAACTTACTCTTACCGAAAAAACCCGCTTAGGCGAATCCCTGCTTGGAGAGACTTCTGCGGGGCTTTATCGTTCCCCGCCAAGGCTTGGTGCCGAGGTGGGGCTGCCGATGGTCGACGTGTTCATATCCTATTCGCGCAGCGACCAGGCCATGGTCGCGGTGCTGGCACGCGCGGTCGAGGCGGCGGGCTACAAGGTCTGGTGGGACGCCGAACTGCCGCCGCACGAATCCTATGGCGACGTCATCACCGACAAGATCGCCCATGCCAAGGCGGCGATCGTCGTCTGGTCGCCGACCGCGGTGAAGAGCGAATGGGTCCGCGCCGAAGCCGACATGGCGCGCAACCAGCGCAAGCTGATCCAGACCGCGCTCGACCAGGTGGTACCGCCTTTGCCGTTCAACCAGATCCAATATGCCGAGATCGGCGACTGGCAGGGCGAGGACGATCATCCCGGCTGGGCCAAGGTCAAGCTCAGCCTCGCCACGCTCTGCGGCGCGCGCGAAGGTGCGATGCCGCCGCTCGCGCGTCCGATACCACGCGTGCAGCCGCAGCCGGCGGCATCCCTGCCACAGAGCCGCTCGCGCGGCGGGCTGATCGCGGGGATCGCCATAGGGGCTGTCGTGATCGCGCTGGCCGTGGCGGGAGGCGTGCTGCTCGGCCGCAGCGGTGGCGAGACCGCGGCGCCTGTCCCGACCGCGACCCTGGCCTCGACCGCGGCGGTCGCAGCGCGGCCGGTCCCTTCCGCGGCGCCGACATCGAGCGCGACGCCCGAAGCAGGCCCCGTCTCCGACGGCGCCGAGGATGCGCCGCCACCCAATCCGGCCGACATGACCTTCGCCGATTCGAGCACGCGATTGCTCACCTCGGCCGAGATCGCGCCGCTCGGCCCGACGACGCTGCGCGTCGCGCGCAATGAGATCTATGCGCGCAAGGGCCGCCGCTTTGCCGATCCGTGGCTGCGCGACTGGTTTGGCCGCTATGCGTGGTATCAGCCGCGCTTCGACACGGTCGAACTCAACGACATCGAGAAGCAGAACGTCGCGCTGATCCAGCAGGCCGAGGGCCGCTACCAGTAGCAGGCCGGAAACGGGGAAGAGGCCGCATGGTCGACGTGTTCATTTCCTATTCGCGCAAGGATGAGGCGCTCGTCGCGGTGCTCGCGCGAGCGATGATCGCCGAAGGCTATGCGGTGTGGTGGGACGCCGAGCTGCCGCCGCACAAGTCCTATGGCGAGGTGATCACCGACAAGATCGCCGAAGCCAAGGCGACGGTGGTCGTCTGGTCGGCCGACGCGGTGAAGAGCGAATGGGTGCGGGCCGAGGCCGACATGGCGCGCAACCAGCACAAGCTGATCCAGACCGCAGTCGACGCGGCGATGCCGCCGCTGCCGTTCAACCAGATCCAGTTCGCCGAGATCGGCGACTGGCGCGGCGAGCCCGATCATCGGGGCTGGCGCAAGGTCAAGGCCAGCCTGAACGAGCTTTGCGGGGCGGGTTCGGACGAACGCCGGGCGACGCCGCTGCCCGGCACCCCGCCGCCGCGCCCGCCCTTGGCGGAAGCGCCCCCTTTCGCGCGCTGGCCGCTGTTGGCCGGGATCGGCGTCGCAGCGCTGGGTCTGGCCGCGGCTGGCGGAGCGCTGCTCGCGCCGCGCGATACGACTCCTGCGCCGGCTGTGCTTGCGCCAGCGCCCACTGCCGCGGCCGTTGCGGCGGATCCGAGCGCGACCCCCGTTCCCGAACCGCGTCCGACGATCGCCACGAATGTCGTGCCGATTCCGCAGGTTACGATCGCGCGGCCGCCGGTCATGCCGTCTGCGCCGCTCTCCGCGGCCGCCGCACCGACCCCGTCGGCCAGCGCCGCTCCCGCGCGCAAGGTAACCTGGCCGCGGCTGGTCTTCCCCGACTCAAGCCGGCGCCTGCTGACCGCCGAGGAGCTTGCGCCGCTGACCGCGCGCCAGCTCCGGATCGCGCTCAACGAAATGCCGGCGCGCCATGGCTTCCGCTTCAAGGATCCCGAGTTGCTGGCCTGGTTCAGCCAGTATCCCTGGTATGAACCGCGCGTCGATCAGGCGCGCGCCAATGCCATCGAGCAGCAGAACACCGTGCTGATCCGCCAGACTCTGCGGGCGCGCGATGGGAACTGACGGCGCGCCGCCGGTCGTCGTCTACTGCGGCCACATGTTCAACGCCGGCAGCGCCGAGGAAACGGCACTCGCCGCGCGGGTCGGCGCGGCGCTCGACGATCTCGGCGCCAGGGTTGGCTTCGGCCCGCTGGCCTGCGGTGCCGATATCCTCGTCGCCGAGGCGCTGCTCGCGCGCGGTGGCGAGCTCAACGTCGTGCTGCCCTTCGCCGAGGAAGATTTCGTCGCCGAATCGGTGCTCTGCGGCGGTGAGGCCTGGCTGCCGCGCTATCGTGCCTGCATCGATGCCGCCGCCTCGCTCCATTTCGCGACGCCGGGCGCCTATGTCGGTGACGACAACCAGTTCGCCTACAATACGCGCCTCGCCATGGGGCTAGCCGCGCTGCGCGCGCAGCAGACCGGCGGTGCGGCCGTGCAGGTGGCGGTGATCTCGGACAAGTTCCGCTCGCTGTCGAAGACCGGGCTGGCGGGGACGCTCGCCGATATCGGCATGTGGCAGGCGCTCGGACGCGAGACCGTGACGATCCCTGCCGGCCCGGTGCCACGCGAGCTCGTGTTTCCCACCCATCCCCCGGTCGCGGGCGGTACCCGGCGCGAGATCCGCTCGATCCTCTTTGCCGACTACAAAGGCTTTTCGCGGCTCGGCGAGCGCGAACTGCCTCTGTTCATGGCGGAAGTCATGGGCCGGATCGGCGCAGTGCTGGCCGAGTTCGGCGATCACGTCGAGTTCCGCAACACCTGGGGCGATGCGATCTATGCGATCGTCGACGAGCCGCGCGTGGCGGCGCGGCTGGCGCTGGCCCTGCAGAAGCGGCTCGAAGGCCTTCCCGCGGTGCTGATCCCGCCGGGCGCCGAGGCAGGCATGCGAATCGGCGTTCACTACGGCCCGATCTGGCAGGGCACAGACCGCATCACGGGCAACCGCATCTGGTATGGTGGCGAGGTCAACCGTACGGCGCGGATCGAACCGGTGACGCCGGTCGGAGGGGTCTACTGCACCGAAAGTTTCGCCGCGGCGCTGCTGATCGACGATTGCGGCGATTGCCGGTTCACTTCGGTGGGACTGAGAGCGCTGCCCAAGGATGCGGGCGAGCTCGAGCTGTATCGGCTGGAGGGGATCTAATCCTCGCCAGAATGGGGAGGCGGACCGCCCGGGCAGCCGGTGGTGGAGGCGGTTCTCGGCAAGCGCAGGTTTGGTCCAGAGCCCGCTTCGTCAGCCCTGCGGGTTGCCACGTCCCGTGCCGGGGAGGGTTACCCCTTCTTCGCGGCCTCGATCGCTTCGGCCAGGCGGGCTTGACCCACGGCGCCCGAAAGCAACTGATCGCCGGCGATCCAGGCCGGCGTACCATTGAAGCCGAGCTGGCGCGCGAAATCGATGTTGCGCGCGAGTTCGGTCTCGATCCGCGGATCGGCAATCACCCGCTGCGCGCGCGCCAGGTCCAGCCCCGCCGCCTGAGCGGCCGCCTGGATCGTCTCGGGCCCCGGCTGGCCGGCAGCGAACATCGCGTGGTGGAAGGCCGCATACTTGCCCTGCTCGGCCGCGGCGAGCGCCATCTTGGCGGCGTCGGCGCTTCGCGGACTGAGGATCGGCAGGTCGCGCACGACCACGCGCAGCTCGGGATTGGCGGCGATCAGCTGCTCGACCTCGGCCACGCTCTGGCGGCAGAAGGAACAGGCGTAATCGGTGAACTCGACCAGCGTGACCTTGCCTTGCGGATTTCCCAGTACTGCGCCGGGGAACGGCGCATGAACTTGGTCGCGGATACCCGACAGTGCCTGGGCGTTCTCGCGCTTCTGCAGGTTCTGCATCGCCTCGGGCAGGATCTCGGGATGTTCGAGGATATATTCGCGAACGATCTTCTCGACCGCGGCGCGATCGCCGGTCGGTACGGCCGTGCCGCGCCACAACCAGCCGACGAGCAGCCCGGCGCCGAGCGCGAGGAGGATGGCGACGACGGCGAGGACCGTCCGGTTGCGCGTGGAAGCTTGCGGCATGGGCCGGAGCTAGCGGCGTTTCCGGTTGCGTTCAATCTCGGCCCGCGCCTGCAGCGCGATATCCTGCGCACGCAGCCAGTCGGGCGTACCTTTGGGCAGCGCAGCTTCGGCAGCCTCGGCGCTGGCCAGCGCCTCGGGCATGCGCATCGACAGCACTTGCTGTTCGGCGCTGGCCAGGCGAGCGCGGGCATTGTCGCCATTGGCGGCATAGACCACACCAAGCTGATACCAGGCGAAGGGATTCTCGCGATCGCGCGCCACCGCCGCCTTGAGCACGCGCTGCGCCTCCTGGAAGTTTTTCGAATCCTCGGTGGCGATCAGCGCGTGGCCAAAGGTCGTGGCGATCAGCGGCTGGTTGCCGGTCAGCTCGGTCGCGCGGCGCAGCGGGCCCAGCGCGTCGGTCGGGCGGCCCGATTCGAGCAGGATCTGGCCCTTGAGCTCGAGGAAATAGGGATCGTCGGGCGCCTGCTTGAGCAGGGCGTCGGCCTCGACCATCGCCTTGTCGACATGCGCGTCCTTGTGCCAGGCATAGGCCCGGGCATAGCGCGCGGGGACGGTGGTGTTGGTCTCGGGATAGACGCGCAGCGTATCCGCGGGCTCGGCAAGGTAGCCGAACAGCTTGGCCTTGGCGCGCTGGAAGCGAGCCTCGATAGCCGGATCGCTGGGCTTGGCCCAGGCCGGATCCTTCTCGTAGACGTCCTGCAGCGTGGTGATGCGATCACCCGTCATCGGGTGGCTCGAATAGAACTCGCTGTCGGCGTTGCGCGAATAGCCATAGCGGAACTCGAGGTTCTGGAGCTTCTTGAAGAAGGCGACCGAGCCGCGGCCGCTGATCCCCGCGGTCGAGAGGAACTGCGCGCCGGCGGCGTCGGCGCTCGATTCCTGGCCGCGGCTGAAGGCGAGGTACTTGCCCATGGCCGCCTGCTGGCCGGCCATCAGCACGCCGATCGCGGCATCGCCGCCGCCTGCGGCCGCGGCGGCCGCGCCGAGCAGCAGCGACAGCAGGCTGATGCCGCTGGCCGCCTTGCCGCCGGCGTCGCTGATCACATGCCCGCCGACGACGTGGCCCAATTCGTGCGCGATCACGCCCTGGACCTCGTTGGCCGTATCGGCCGTATTGATCAGGCCGCTGTGCAGATAGACGACCTGCCCGCCGGCGACGAAGGCATTGACCGAGGGGTCGTTGACCAAAACCACGTCGACGTTCTTGGGATCGAGCCCGGAAGCCTTGACCAGCGGCGTCGACATGTCGCGCAGCAGCGCCTCGGTCTCGGCATCGCGCAGGATCGACTGGGCGGCGGCGGGCTGGGCGAGAAGCGTCGAGGCGGCCAGGGCCGCGATCAGGCCCCGTGCCCATCGGTGACGTGCGAGGCGACCGGTCCTTGCGAATGGGTGGCGCATGGCGGCGGGACTAGCCGGAGAAGCCCTGAACCGGGCGTGAAGCGGAAGCGGCATGGCGCTCTTCTAGCTCCGCCCCGGCGCTCGCACCACAGCCGATCGCTTGCCGTCGATTGACGGTTGCGACAGGATGAACGAGGAACGCGGCTTGTGACAATTGACGACAATAAACCCGGAACCCGGCATAAACGCGCGACATTCCGCATCTAGAAGCAAGGACAAGAGATCGCGGTGAGGTTTCCCCCTCCCTTCACAGTCATCGCGGTCTCCCCCTGATTCCAGAATGGACGGAGATTTGACATGACCCTCACCCGCAAGATCGCGCTGGGTATTTCGCTGACCGCCACGGCATTGGCCGGCGCGGCCTATGCCGAGCAGAGCGCCAGGCAGGATCGGCGCGACGCGCCGGTCACGCGCGCCGAAGCCCAGGCCAAGGCGCAGGAACACTTCGCCCGCATGGACGTCAACAAGGACGGCAAGGTCGATCAGGCCGATCGCGCGGCGCGTCGTGCTGCGATGTTCGACCGCATCGACACCGACAAGAACGGTCAGATCTCGCGCGCCGAATTCGATGGCGCCCACCAGCGTGGCCCCCAGGCTGCCGGCGCGCCCGGTGAGCGTGGTCCCGGCATGCGCGGCCATGGCGGACCCGGTCGCGGCCATTGGGGCCATCGTGGCAGCGGCCGCGCCGGCGGCTTCGGCCCTGGTGCTGATGCCGACAAGAATGGTGCGGTGACCCAGGCCGAATTCACCCAGGCCGCGCTGACGCGTTTCGATCGCACCGATGCCAACAAGGACGGCACGGTGACCAAGGAAGAGCGCCAGGCCGCCCGTCAGGCCCTACGTGATCAGGCGCGCGAGCAGTGGCAGAACCGCGCCGGTGCTCCCGCGACGCCCAAGGCCAACTGAAAACGGAGCGCGGTAGAACGTGACGATGACCGATACCGCGCCCATCCGGCTGCTGCTTGTCGATGACGAAGCAGCCTTGCGCGAACCCCTGGCTGAGTACCTCTCGCGCCAGGGGTTCGACGTCGCGCAGGCGGCCAGCGCTGCCGAGGCGCGCACCCATATCCGCGACGAGACACCCGATCTCGTCCTGCTCGACATCATGATGCCCGGCGAGGACGGCCTGTCGCTGTGCCGCCACCTGGTCGAGGCCAAGGCGATCCCGACGATCTTCCTCACCGCTCGCGGCGAGGCCACCGACCGCATCGTCGGGCTCGAGATCGGCGCCGACGACTATGTCGTGAAGCCGTTCGAGCCGCGCGAACTCGTCGCGCGTATCCGCTCGGTCCTGCGCCGCGCCGGCCGCGCCGCACAGCCGACCGACAACGAGCTGTTCGAATTCGAGGGTTGGAAGCTCGATCCGCTCAAGCGCCGGCTGATCGATACCGAGGGCGCGATCGTCGCCATTTCCTCGGTCGAGTTCCGCCTGCTGATGGCCTTCCTCGAACATCCGCGTCAGGTGCTCGACCGCGACCGCCTGCTCGACATGGTCCAGGGCCGCGAGGCGCACCTGTTCGACCGTGCTGTCGACAATCAGGTCAGTCGCCTGCGCCGCAAGATCGAACTGGACAGCCGCAATCCGCAGCTCATCCAGACCGTATGGGGTGGCGGCTACATGTTCGCGGCCGACGTGAAACGCACCGCCGCGTGATCCGTCGCCTGCTTCCGCGCAGCCTGATGGGGCAGATGATGCTCGCGGTGGCCGTCGCGCTCCTCGCGGCGCAGACCATCGGTGCAGTGCTCGCCTATCGCGCGGGAGCCGAACGTCGCGAGGCCGCGCTGCTCCATTCGGCCGCCTTCCGCCTGCTGATGACCGCGCGTGACGACGATCAGGATCGTCGCGAGGAGCGCCGGCCGCGCGAGCGGGACGCCGACGCTCGACGCGAGCGCGGTCCCAACGGGGCGCCGCGGCGGGACGGCGGCGGCGGCTTCCGCCTCGAACGCCGCGCCGCCGCGCCGCTGCAGGTCGGCGACAAGACCGATGCCGAGGCAGCGCGCGAACTGCGCCGGATTCTTGCCGACCAGGATTTCGCTGCCGCCGACGTGGTCGTGCTGCGCCGTGAGATCGCGCGCGACGAGATCACCCGCCGTCGTATCGATCGCCAGCAGCGCATGCTCGCCGCACAGCATGAGCAGAGCCCCACCCAGGTGGTCCTCGCCGCGGTGCAGATGCCCGATCGCAGTGGCTGGGTGGTCGCCCGCGCCCTCGTGCCACCGGGCGAGCGCGCGATCGTGATGTCGCTGCTGCTCCAGACGCTGTTCATCTACATCGTCCTCGTCGGGGCGATCGCGCTGATCCTGCGGCGGATCACCCGGCCGCTGGCCGAGCTTACCGAGCGGCTCGAACGTTTCGCCGAGACACGCAGCCCCGAAGGCCAGATCGCGCCGCAGGGCCCCGGCGACGTGCGCCGGCTGATCGTCGCGCACAATGCCATGGAAGCGCGCATCGCCGCCCTGCTCGACGAGAAGGACGTGATGCTCGGCGCGATCGGCCACGATCTCAAGACGCCGCTCGCGGCTTTGCGCGTGCGCATCGAATCGGTCGAGGACGATGCCGAACGTGCCAAGATGGCCGCGACGATCGAGGACATCACCCGTTCGCTCGACGACATTCTCTCGCTCGCCCGCGTCGGCCGACCGAGCGATCCGCTCGAGAAGTCGGAAATTTCGGCGCTCGTTGCTTCGGTGGTCGAGGAATACGAGGACATGGGTGAGCCGGTCGAGCTGCTCGACACGCAGCGCGTGGTCCTGCCCTTGCGTGCGACCTGGCTCCGCCGGGGCTTGCGCAACCTGATCGACAACGCCTTGCGCTATGGCCAGCGCGCGCGGGTCTCGCTGGTGCGCGAGACGCGCCAGGTGGTGATCTGGATCGAGGACGACGGCCCGGGCATCGCCGAGGCCGATCTCGAGCGGATGCTCGAACCGTTCTCGCGCGGCGATCCCTCGCGCAACAGCTCTACCGGCGGTGCCGGCCTCGGCCTCACGCTCGCGCGCGCGATCGCCGAGCAGCACGGCGGGGCGCTGACCCTGGCCAACCGCCGGGGGGCGGATGGCGAGGTGATGGGTCTCGTCGCGACCTTGAGCCTGCCGCTCACCTGAACCGCGCGAACTCCGACGAGATCGCGGTCTCGCGCTTGTCGCGCAGCAGTCCGCAATTCCGCACGCGTTCGATCGTGCGCTCGAGCTCGAGCGCACCGGGCTTGCCGGCGAAGCGCGGGCGCAGGTCGCGGGCGAACTCGTCGGCGCGTTCGGCCGAGCAGAAGCGCGCGAGGAACTGCGGCAGCTTCGAGGCGAAGAAGATCCCGTTGCTGCCAGAGGTCAGCGCGTCGAGGTGCGCTCGCAGATAGGTATAGCCGATCTCGCGCGTCTGGCCGGTCAGCAGCACGCCGCGCAGCATGTCGTGCTTCTCGCTGGCGCGCAGGCGCCTGTCCGACAGGCCGTTGAGCAGCCAGTTGGCGACGTCCTTCGAACCGCTGTTCGCGGCGGCAGCCAGCGCGACCGGGCGGAACGCCGGGTCTTCCGAGGCAAGCGCCTTGTCGATCAGCACCTTCGCGGCCGAAATCTTGCCTTGGGCCACGTTCATCTCGAAGCCGATGCCATACCAGGCGCGATCGAGCGCCTTGTCGTCGCCGGCGAGGAAGGCGCGCGTCGCCGCGGCAATGCGGCTGCGCAGCGCCTTGTCGCGGCCGGCGCCGGCCAGCCGTGCGACGATCTGTACGCGCCGCTGTGCGCGCTCGGGCGCTTCGGCGGCATAGGCGCCGGCGCGCGGATCGAAGCCATACTGCGTCAGCAGCGGGCGATAGAGCCGCTCGACGAGCCGGCGCAGACCGCGCCGCCCGCGATCGTCGATCAGGCCCATCGCTGCGAGATCGCCCAGCGCGTCGGTTGCGGTGTCGCTCGCATAGGTGTCGGGGTGATGGACCAGCCTCTCGGCCAGAGTGGCGAGCCGCGTGGCGTTGCCGCGGCCGGCGAGCACGCTGGCCTGGAGCGAATCGGCGAGTGCCTGGGCCTCGCCGCCGCTCAGCCCTTCGGCGCCGGCGATCAGCGCATCCCAGTCGACCGCGGGCAGTTCGAAGCGGTAATAGCCGGTGCCTCCGGCATTGGGCACGAGCGGGCCGTTGCCAGTCGGCAGGCTGACCGCGTTGTTTTCCTCGGTCAGCAGGCTGCAACTGCGCGCCTCGCCGCGGCGCACGCACAGCGGCACGCCCCAGCGCGTTGCCGGGGGCGTGCTCCCGAGCGCGGCATAGCGGCTCTGGCGGACGCTGTAGCCGCCTTCGGACGTGCGGCTGAAGGTCAGGAGCGGCACACCCTGCTGGTCGACGAAGCTCTGCATCGCGGGAATGATGCGCGGATCGTGCGCGGCCTCGGCCATGGCCTTGAAGAAGTCGGTGCTGGTGGCATTGCCATAGCGGTGCGCGGCCATGTAGCGGCGCACGCCGTCGCGGAACTTGGCGTCGCCCATAAAGGCGGCGATCATCGCCACGACGTGCCCGCCCTTGCCGTAGGTGATCGAATCGAAGGCGGAATCGATCTCGCCGTTGGTGGCGATCGGCTGGTGGATCGGCCGGCCGGCGACCAGCGCGTCGGTGTCCATCGCCGCGAAGCCCTCGGCCAGCGCGCCGGCGCCGATGTTGAGATCGGGGCGCCAGGCCTCGCCGATGCGATAGCCCATCCAGTTGGCGAAGCTCTCGTTGAGCCAGATGTCGTCCCACCAGGTCGGGGTGACGAGATCGCCGAACCACTGGTGCGCGAGCTCGTGCGCGACGACCATGCCGAACTGGCGCTTCTGCGGCGTCGGCGCGTCACGGTCCATGATGAGGATCGGATCGCCGTAGAGATCGGCGCCCGCGTTCTCCATCGCGCCCGGCATGATCGGCGAGGTGATCTGGTCGAGCTTGGGATAGGGGAAGCCGTCGGCGAAATAGTCCTCGAGCAGCGCGACGATCTCTTTCGAGCCCTGGAGCGCGAAGTCGAGCTTTTCTGCGTTCTGCTTGGTCGAGACGACCCGCAGCGGCAGAGGTTTCGCGCGCTGGGGCGTTGGCGCGACCTCGCCGGCGAGCGTCTCGAACGGACCCACCATCATGGCCACCAGATAGGTCGGCAGCGGCAGGGTCCGCGCGAAGCGATGAACCTCGAGCCCGTTCTCCTGCTTGCTACCCGTTTCGGGCGCATTGCTCACCGCCTTGAGGCCCGGCGGCGTGCGCAGGGTGACGGTGAACGAGGTCTTGAACGAGGGCTGGTCGAAACCGGGGAAGGCGGCGCGCGCGTCGATCGACTGGAACTGGCTCCACAGGTGCCAGACGCCGCCGACGTTCACGCGGAACAGGCCGGCGGGACCCTCCTGGAACTTGGCGTCGTAGTCGAAGGTCAGGATGACCGGCCCCGCGGGCAAGGTCTCGGCAAAGGTCAGCGCGGCGACGCCGGTGTCGTCGAGCTGCTTCCAGGTGCCGGGAATCGTCCGGTTGCCGACACGCGCCGTGGCGCTGCGCATGGTGAGGTCGCGGCCGTGCAGATGGATCGTGGCGCTGGGACGCTTGAGCAGCGCGTCGATCTCGACCTTGCCCGAGAAACCCTCCCTGGCGGGGTCGAGGGTCAGGTCGAGGCGGTAGTCCTGGGGTTGCACCGCATCTGTGAGCTGGCCCTTGGGGTAGGGCGCGGACTCGGTCGGAGCGGGAGCTTGGGCGAGAACTTGCGCCGG
This sequence comes from Novosphingobium anseongense, assembly GCF_037482895.1. Lineage (NCBI taxonomy): Bacteria > Pseudomonadati > Pseudomonadota > Alphaproteobacteria > Sphingomonadales > Sphingomonadaceae > Novosphingobium > Novosphingobium anseongense. Next base: position 501,028 of record NZ_JBBHJZ010000002.1, read on the forward strand.
AACGGTGGCCAGCAGCGAGGCCAGAAGAATGCGGATCATCGCCCCAGCTTAGCGCGGTGATTGGCAAAATCCATGCGTCATCGCCGCCGCCCTGCCGTCAGCGCAGCAGCCCGCCCAGCAACCCCCGCGCGAACCGCCCGAGCGCGCCGCTGCCGAGCACCGCGCCGACCGCGGCGGTCGCGGCCGAGGCCATCGGCGAAGCGCTCGACTTCTTGCCGCTCATCGAGCGCGCGACCATCGTCCCGGCCGAAGCCGCGGCGGCGCCGAGCGCAGCCTTGCCCGCTTTCTCCCACAGCGAGGGCGACTGGCGCGGTTGCGCACGCTGCGCGTCCTCGCCCTTCTCCTCGACGACCTGCGCTGCGGCGACGGCGTCCTGCGCCTTGCGTTCCAGCACTTCGGCGGCGCTGTCGCGATCGACCGCGGTGTCGTACTTGCCCTCGCAGGGGCTGATCGACTGGACGACCGCGCGCTCCTTATCGGTTACCGGCCCGAGCCGCGAACGCGGCGGCGCCACGAGGGTGCGCTGGACCACCGAGGGACTGCCGTCTTCCTGCAGCGTCGAGACCAGCGCCTCGCCGACCTTCAGTTCGGTGATCGCCTGGGCGACATTCAGATCGGGATTGATGCGGAAGGTCTCGGCCGCGGCCTTGATCGCGCGCTGGTCGCGCGGGGTGAAGGCGCGCAGCGCGTGCTGGACGCGGTTGCCGAGCTGGCCGGCGATCTTCTCGGGAATGTCGATCGGGTTTTGCGTGATGAAATAGACGCCCACGCCCTTCGAGCGGACCAGGCGCACGACCTGCTCGACCTTGTCCATCAGCGCGTCGGGAGTGTCCTCGAACAGCAGATGCGCCTCGTCGAAGAAGAACACGAGCTTGGGCTTGTCGGGATCGCCGACCTCGGGCAGCGCCTCGAACAGCTCGGACAGCAGCCACAGCAGGAAGGTGGCGTAGAGCTTGGGGCTCTGCATCAGCTTGTTGGCGGCGAGGATGTTGACGTAGCCGCGGCCTTGGTCGTCGGCGCGCAGGAAATCGGCGATCTCGAAGGCGGGTTCGCCGAAGAACGAGGCCGCGCCCTGGCTCTCGAACGAGAGCAGCTGGCGCTGGATCGTGCCGACCGAGGCCTTGGTGACGTTGCCGTACTTGGTCGCCAGCGCGCTCGCATTCTCGGCGGTCGCGGCGAGCACGGCCTGGAGATCCTCGAGGTCGAGCAGTAGCCAGCCGTTGTCGTCGGCATAGCGGAATGCGACGTTGAGCACGCCCTCCTGCGTCTCGTTGAGCCCCAGCAGCCGCGCCAGCAGCAGCGGCCCCATCTCGGAGATCGTCGTGCGGATCGGGTGGCCCTGCTCGCCGTAGAGATCCCAGTAGATCGCCGGATTGTCGCCGTAGGCGTAACCCTCGATGCCGATCTCCTTGGCGCGCGCCTCGAGGATCGCGGCGTTCTTGAACTGCGGGCTGCCGGCCATGGCCACGCCCGAGAGATCGCCCTTCACGTCGGCCAGGAACACGGGCACGCCCGCGGCGGAGAACTGCTCGGCAATGGTCTGCAGCGTCACGGTCTTGCCCGTGCCGGTGGCGCCGGCGATCAGGCCGTGGCGGTTCGCCCGCCCGAGATGGAGCACCTGCCGCTCGCCGTTCGCGCCCAGGCCGACGTAGATCTCGCTCATCCGCTGCTCCATCCGATTTGTGGTGTGGGTGATACCGGGCGGCGCGGGTGGCGGCGAGAGACTTTTTGCGATGCCGTCGCCCTCTTCCCAACACGTCATCCCCGCTTTCGCGGGGATGACGATGGGGCTAGAGGCGGCCCGGCATGGCGGAACCCTTCATCCTGCTCGACGATGCCCGCAGCACGGGCGCGAGCGACGCGCGGCTCTATCGCGCGCCGGTCGAGCGGGTCGTCGCGCGGCGGCCCGAAGAGGTCGCCCCGGCGCTCGCGCGGATCGCGGAACTCCACTCGGCAGGCCACGAACTCGCCGGCTATCTCGCCTACGAAGCCGGGCTCGCGCTCGAGCCGCGGCTGATGCCGCTCGCGGCCGAGCGTGCGGGCGCGGCGGGGCCGCTCGTCTGGTTCGGCGCCTTCGCGGGCTACGAGACGATTGCCGCCGCCGACATGCCGCAATGGCTGGCAGCCCATGCCGCCGGGCCGGGCACGATCGGTCCGGTCGAGCCACAGACGAGCTTCGGCAGCTACGAACGCGCTTTTGCGACCCTGCAGGCGGCGATCCAGGCCGGCGACATCTACCAGGCGAACCAGACCTTCCGGCTGGCCGCGTCCTGGTCGGGCGATCCGCTGGCGCTCTACGCGGCGATCCGACCGGCCGCCGCCGCGGGCTATGGCGGGCTGGTCTTCGACGGCGCGCACTGGCTGCTCAGCTTCTCACCCGAGCTGTTCTTCGCGCTCAAGGACGGCGCGGCGACGGTGAAGCCGATGAAGGGCACGCGCCCGCGCGGCCGCACGCCTGAGGAGGACCGCGCGCTGGCCGAAGAACTCGCCGCGTCGGTCAAGGACCGCGCGGAGAACCTGATGATCCTCGATCTGATGCGCAACGACCTGTCGCGTGTCGCCGAGCCGGGCTCAGTGCGCGTCGAGGCGGCTTTCGCAGTCGAGACCTATCCGACCGTGCACCAGATGGTCTCGACCGTCCGCGCGCGGCTACTGCCGGGCAAAGGCGCGGTCGACATGATCCGCGCGCTGTTCCCTTGCGGCTCGATCACCGGCGCGCCGAAAATCCGGGCGATGGAACTGATACATCAGGTCGAGCGTGATGCCCGCGGCGCATATTGCGGATCTATCGGCAGAATCGATGCCTCTGGCGATAGCGCGTTCAATGTGGCAATCCGCACTCTGCGTCTGACCCCCGGGGAGAACGGGGGCCGTGCGGTGCTAGGGGTGGGCTCGGCGATCGTCGCCGATTCCGATGCGCCGGGCGAATGGCGAGAGTGCCTGGTCAAAGGGGGTTTCGTGCGAGAATCTGCCGAGAGTTTCGATCTGATCGAGACCATGGCCTTCACGCCCGACGACGGCATACCGCTGCTCGAGCTCCATCTCGAACGGATGAAGGCCAGTGCCACCGAACTCGGTTTCGTCTTCGATCGCCACGCCGTGCGCAATGCGATCCAGGCGCTCTGCTTCGAGGCCGATCAGCCCTCGAAGCTCCGGCTGGTCGTGGCCAAGAGCGGTTCGTTCAGCCTCGAACTCGCCGACCTGCCGCCGCCTTTGCCCGATCCCGCGCCCTGCGCGGTGTTCCGGCTGCCCGTCGATCCCGGCGACTGGCGGCTGCGTCACAAGAACTCGGACCGCGGTTTCTACGAGATCGGCCTCACCGCCGCCCGCCGGGAAGGCGCCGAGGAGGCGCTGTTCCTGCGCAGCGACGGGCTCGTCACCGAGGGTTGCTTCACCACGATCTTCGTCGAGCGCGACGGCAAGCTGCTGACCCCGCCGCTCGGCCTGGGCCTGCTGCCGGGCGTGCTGCGCCGCAAGTTGATCGAGGACGGTCGCGCCGAGGAAGCCGAGCTGACCCTGGCGGACCTCGGCCCCGGCTTCCTGATCGGCAATGCCCTGCGCGGGCTGATGCCGGCCAGACTTTTGCCATGACCCAGACCTCTATCGCGCTGTCGCGCATCGCCCCTTCGCAGACCACGGCCATGACCGACCGCGCGATCGCGCTCAAGGCGCAGGGGCGCGACATCATCTCGCTGTCGGTCGGCGAGCCCGACTTCGCCACGCCCGCGCACGTGATCGCCGCGGCCAAGACTGCGATGGATGCCGGCGACACCAAGTACACCGCGGTCGGCGGCACCGCGCGGATGAAGGCGGCGGCGGCGCTGCATTTCGCGCGCGATCTCGGCATCGCGGTCCCGACGTCGCAGGTGACGATCAGCGCGGGCGGCAAGCAGGCGATCTTCCACGCGCTGCTGGCGACGCTCGATCCCGGCGACGAAGTGCTGATCTCGGCGCCGTGGTGGGTCTCCTATCCCGAGATCGTCCGCTTCGCCGGTGGCGAAGTGGTCAAGCTGCCGACCGATGCCGCGGGCGGCTTCCGCATCACGGCCGCGCAGCTCGAGGCGGCGATCACGCCGCACTCGCGCTGGCTGCTGCTCAACAGTCCGGGCAATCCCACGGGCGCGACCTATCCCGCTGAGGAACTGCAGGCGATCGGCGAAGTCCTGCGCCGTCACCCGCAGGTGCTGGTGATGAGCGACGATATCTATGCGCCGATCCGCTATGGCGACGGCGCCCACGCGACGCTCGCGGTCGAATGCCGCGACCTGGCCGACCGCGTGCTGACGGTATCGGGCGTGTCGAAGAGCCACGCGATGACCGGCTTCCGCATCGGCGTCGCCGCCGGTCCGGCCTGGCTGATCCAGGCGATGGAAAAGCTGCAGTCGCACTCGTCGGGCAACCCTGCTTCGGTGAGCCAGGCCGCGGCGGTCGCGGCTTTCGAGGGCCCGCAGGATTTCCTGCTCGACTGGCGCGAACGCTTCCGCGCGCGGCGCGACCTGGTGGTTGGCGCGGTCAACGCGATTCCGGGCCTGTCGGCCCCCGTGCCCGACGGCGCCTTCTACTGCATGGTCGACGCCGCGCCGCTGATGACGCGGTTCGGGGACGACGAGAAGCTCGCCTTCCACCTGCTAGATCACGGCGTCGCGATCGTCGCGGCCTCGGCCTTCGGCGGGGCGGATGGCTTCCGCATCAGCTTCGCGGCGGACGATGCCACCCTGGCTGAGGCGATGCGTCGCATCGCCAAGGCTGTGGCGTGACTGTCAGTTCACGCGAAGCCGCGAAGACGCAAAGAAGACCCGCTGGCGGCGCAGCCGCTCTCTCCTGCCTCAAGTTCAGAAAGACGATCGAAGCCTGCAGCGCAGCGCGACCTCTTCGCGCCTTCGCGGCTTCGCGTGAAACCCTATGAACATACCCATTCTCTTCGAAGACGGCGAATCCCTGGTCATCGACAAGCCCGCGGGCCTGCCGCTCGACCAGCCGCGCGCCGGCGGGCGCAGCCTCGAGGATTACCTCGACGACCTGCGCTTCGGCTTCCAACGCCAGCCGTTGCCCGTGCACCGGCTCGACCAGGACACCTCGGGCTGCCTGCTGCTCGCGCGCAATCCCAAGGCGCACAAGCGCTTCTCCGCGGCCTTCGAGGCGCGGCTGGTCGAGAAGCGCTATGTCGCGATCGTTGCCGGGCTGCTCGAGGCCGACGAGGGCACGATCGAGCTGTCGCTGTCGAAGATCTCCAGCGCCGAGAAGGGCTGGCGGATGATCCCGGCCAAGAAGGGCAAGCCCGCGATCACCCATTGGCGCAAGCTCATGGTCGCGGGCGGGCTGACCCTGGTCGAATTCCGCCCCGAGACCGGCCGCACCCACCAGATCCGCGTCCACGCCGCCTCCGGCCTCGGCGTGCCGCTGCTCGGCGATCCGGTCTACGGCACGGCGGGCGGTGCGGGTCGCACGATGCTCCACGGCGCCGGGCTGACCGTCCAGCGCGAGACCAAGCCGGCGATCGTCGCGGTGGCGCCGCTGCCGGCGGACTTCGTCGCACTCGGTTTCGCGGATGCCTGAGACCGTCGACACGGTCATCGCGCGCGCGCTCTCGCTGATCGAGGAGAGCTTCATCGCCGCGGCCGGACCCGGCGGGCAGAACGTCAACAAGGTCGCCACCGCGGTGCAGATCCGGCTCGACGTCTTCGCGGTGCGGCTGGCGCCGGCGGTGTTCCACCGCTTCCGCGAGCTGGCGGGCAGCAAGATGACCGCCAAGGGCGAGCTGATCATGACCGCGCGGCGCTTCCGCACACAGGAGGCCAACCGCACCGATGCGCGCGAGCGCCTGGCCGAACTGCTGCGCGATGCGCACAATCTGCCCGAGAAGCGCGCGAAATCGCGGCTCAACCGCGTCGGCAAGGTTCAGCGCCTGGCCGGCAAGAAAATCCGCGGCGCCGTCAAGGCCGGGCGCGGCAAGGTGAAGTTCGACTGATTCTAGGACGGTGGCGTAGGGGTAATGGGCGAAGCCGCAGTCGTTGGCTGAGCGATGGGATGCTGGCGCTTCTCGATCATCTCGGCCGCCTCGTCGAGCGCGCGCGCCTCGCCGACCGTGACCCCGCCGGGGCCGGGCGCATTGTCCGACTTGCCGCAGGCGGCGAGCGCCAGCAGGACGACCAGAGGAAGGGCCATTCGCATGGAGCCATCATAGCCCATGGCGCCGGTACCGCTAGCCTTCGATCACGCGCGAGCCAGGATGGTGTTTGTCGAGATGCTTGCGCACGATCTTGAGGTTGCGGCTGTTCGAACGAAACAGGAAGTCGCCGACCAAGCCGACGAAGGGGATCGCCCCGATCACCGTGTCGAGCCCGACATTGCCCAGCATGCGAGTCATCTGCCACTTCGACATGCCGAGATTGCGCGCTTCCCAGACGAGGTAAAGCCCCATCAGCGCACCCACCGCGTCGCCCGCGACAGGCACCAGACCGATGATCGCGTCGAGACCCACCGGCTGGTTGGTGCCCGGCAGGGTGAAGCTGCGCTCGAGCAGCTTCTCGACCGCCTCGACGCGCTGCCGCACCGAAGCGCCGTCACGGCCGAGAGGAAATTCGGGCGCCATGCGGCGCGCCTCTTGTGCCGAACCGGCCATCTCGCTCCTAATCCTGTTCATCGTCCGCAACCGCAAGGCGGCGGCCCTACCTCCTATTTGGGGCGCTGGGCCATGGGCATCAAGGGATGAACGTTCCAACGATTGGTGGCGAAGCCGTGAACGTCGCCGCGGACCAGTGACCAGCGGATCGGCGGACCGAACGGAATGAATACGTTGGCCTTGGTCAATTCGGCCTCGGCATCGGCCAAAAGCTCGGCACGAACCGCGGGATCGATCGCACGTTGGGCCTGCTCGAGCGTGCGGTCGGCGCTTTCGCTGCAGAGCCCCCGCTGGCCGGCACAGCTCAGCTGGTTCATGTACCAGCCGACACGCGGATAGCGCGCCACCGCTTCGAACAGTCGCAGGTCGGCGTCGTCGTCGGCACCAACCCGCAGCGCTTGAACGCCGATCGCCTCGAGATCGGCCTGGAGGCGCTCGAACAGGAACTTCCCACCCAGGCCGCCCGGCAGTGCTAGCCGCAGCGACAGCGGCGCATTGCCATGTCCGCGGCGCCAGCCTGCAACGCGCGCGGCGGCCTGTGCGCGGCGTTCGTCGATATTGAGCCCGGCCCAGCGTTCGCCGATCGAGCCGGGATCGTCGGCCACGCCGGTGCCGACGATTCGGGTCGTCGGGGTCCAGCCGCCGAGGCCGAACGGTGCGATCAGTGCCTCGCGGTCGATCGCCAGGGCTACCGCCTCGCGGTTCTCCGGAGCAGCCAGGAAGCCCTGGCCGTCGGCTACGGCGAGGCCGAACAGGCCCATGACGGGGTCGAGCTGGATCGTCCCGCGGATCAGCCCGACCGACCGCGCGAGCGGGAAGTCCTCGATCCGGCCGCCGAGCAGGACGTCGGCCTCGCCGCTGTTGAACAGGTCCACCGCCTGCTCGGCCGGCAGCGCGCGGAGGCGCAGCGGACGCACGTGGCCGGCCCAGCCTTCCACCGCGGGCAGTCCGCGCGCCTCGGGGGCGATCGGGGTCAGCATGGCGACGTCGCCCTGGCGCGCCAATCGCATCGGCCCGGTGCCGCGTCCATTCGGGGCGATGCCGAGTTCCGGCTGGGCGAGGAGCTGCAGCAGGTTCGGCATCGGTGCGGCGAGCCGGATCTCGATGACGCGCCCGGTCATGACGCGGATTTCGCCGATTTCTGCGAGGTCGAGCGCGAGCGGGGTTCCGCGCAGGCTCGCCATGGTCTCGCGCAGGGCGGTGCGCAGCGTCTGCGCGGTCAGTGGGCTGCCATCTGCCCAGGTGCCGTCGCGCAGCCGGAAGATGTAGCTGAGGCCGTCATCGGTCACGATCCAGCGATCGGCCAGCGCGGGTACGACCTGACCCTGTTCGTCGAAGGCGACGATTCCCTCGCTCGTCGCGCCGCGGATCAGCCGCGCCGCGGGTGGCAGGCGCACGCCCCTTTCGAACGGCGTGGCGGGACTGCCGATCGCGACGACGCTCAGCGCGGCATCCTGGCCGGAACCGCAGGCGGCCAGCAGCAGCAAGGCGGAGAGCCAAAGATTTCGGGTGGCGATCTGGAAAGCCTTGCGCACGGCGCGAGGACTACCGGATTTTGCCGAGAATCGGAAATGCGGATCGCGCTTGCGGTCCGCCGCGATCAGATCTTGCGCAGCGCGCGGGCTTCGCGTGGCGCCGGGCGATGGAGCGGCGAGACGGCGCTGTCAGAGCCGACCGAAGCGCGCGCGACCTTGGGATCGATCTCGTCGCGGAAGGCCACGCCGAATCGGTCGTCCTGCACCCAGGCGACCGAACCTGCGACCCAACCGACGTTGCGAAGCTTGATTTCGATTTCGTCGCCGCGCGAGACGCGCACCGCACCTTCGCCCATCAAGCCGCCAGCCGAAAGATTGCGCACTTTGATTCGGTGCTCGTCGTTCGAACCCGGCAGGCGCAAGTCGGCCATCACGAACAGGCTGTCGCGCGCGATTTGCCTATTTTCGCTTCCGTCCATCATCTCGCCTAGCCGATTGCCCAGCGCCATCCTGCGACTCTCATGTGCAGCCAAGTCTCTATCATACCGGCTGTGACCTCGCCGACTGATAAATGGAACTGCCCAACAAAGCCTTAATCGGAGCCTTGGTAGATCCGTATCGGAAACGAAGGCCGTCAGTCGTCGCGGGAGATCTTTTCGCGGCGTTCGTGTGCCTGCTGAGCCTCGACCGTCATCGTCGCGACGGGTCGCGCGATGAGTCGACCGATGCCGATCGGCTCGCCGGTGACTTCGCAGTAGCCGTATTCGCCTTCCTCGATGCGGCGCAGCGCCGAATCGATCTTGGCGATCAGCTTGCGCTGGCGATCGCGCGTACGCAGCTCGATACCCCAATCGGTCTCGCTCGATGCGCGATCGTTGAGGTCGGGCTCGCGGATCGGGCCTTCCTGGAGCTGCTGTAGCGTGTCCGCCGCAGAGTTCAGGATCGACTTCTTCCATTCACCGAGCAGGCGGCGGAAATAATCCTGCTGCGCCTCGGACATGTAGGGTTCGTCTTCACTGGGGGCGTAATCCCCCCCAATCGCACGTTTGGCCTTAGCAAGAACGTCGATTTCATCAGCAAGGGCAGTCGCCATCAGAGTCTCCGCACCACTCCTCCCCAGGGCCGCTTGCGTTATGCTGTCCCGGCTTTTGCCGGTGACGTAGAGCGAGCCACGGTTGTCGCGCCTATAGTTGCCCCCCCGGAACCGCACAAGCGGCAATGGCGGTTGTCCTACGCGAAATTTCGATGCGCTTTCAGGGTTAGACCTATGTCGAAGTGCGATCCCGCGATTTTGCGTGCGGCGTTAACGCTTTGTTGACCATAAATCTGGCAATTCTCCTGCCATGGACGGGCGAAGGAGGGCCCGGTTTTTATGAAGGGGCATCCCGATGAGCAAAGCATGGTTACATGAAGTCGATCTCTCCACCGTCAGCGAGTGCCACGATACGGCCGGCGACATGATGGTGGCCCGTTGCCTCGCCAATGCGGCGCACGGCGACATCAACGCCTATTTCGAACTCGGCGTTGCCTTCTCGACCGGCGGACACGGCATTGCCGTCGATCTCGTCGAAGCCCACAAGTGGTTCAACCTGGCCGCGGTCGTCGGTCACGAAGAAGCCCAGATGTGCCGCGCCGACATCTCCGAAGAGATGACTGCGCGTGAAATCGCAGAAGCCCAGCGCCGAGCGCGCCAGTGGCTGGCTGCTACAAGCCGGAAAGCGGCCTGAAGACCATAGCGGCGTAGGCGGATACGCCGACTATCACAGCAGGACAGCGCTGAGCGTCCTGCCAGTCCCGGATCAGGGCCGGGACATGTCATCCTTACGAAACGGCGTTCGACCGCCGAGATAAAGCTGATCGCTCTCAATCCCTTCGCGTTCGCGCAAAAGGAAATCGGCCACGGCCTCGCGAAAGCCCGCGTGGACGATGTAATGCGCCGAAATCGTGCGCACCGGTTCGTAGCCACGCGCCAGCTTGTGGCCGCCTTGCGCGCCTGCCTCCACCCGTTCGAGCCCGAGCGCGATCGCCGCGTCGATCGCCTGGTAATAGCAGAGCTCGAAATGGAGGAACGGCTTGTCGATCACGGCGCCCCAGTACCGTCCGTAAAGTGCGTCGCCGCCGATGAAGTTGAGCGCGCCCGCCACCGGCGTGTCCTCGATGAAAGCCAGCACCAGCAGGATCTTGTCCGCCATCCGCTCGCCGAGCAGGGTGAAGGCTTCGCGCGTCAGATAGGGCTGACCCCATTTGCGCGCGCCGGTGTCCTGATAGAAATGCCAGAAGGCGTCCCAATGTTCGGCACGGATGGCGTCGCCGCGCAATGCGCGGATCGTCACGCCCTCCTGCGCCGCCGCCCGCTCCTTGCGCAGGTCCTTGCGCTTGCGCGACGACAGCGCCCCCAGGAAATCGTCGAAGCTGGCATAGCCGCGGTTGGTCCAGTGGAACTGGATGTCGTCGCGCAGCAGCCAACCGGCCCTCTCGAACAGCGGCGCCTGTTCGGGCGCGATGAAGGTCGCATGGGCCGAGGACAGACCTTGTGCCGCGCAGAACCGCTCGGCCGCATGTAGCAGCGGCGTGGCCAGCGCGGATTCGCGCGTCAGCACGCGCGGGCCGGTCGCCGGGGTGAACGGTACGGCGATCTGCAGCTTGGGGTAATAGGACCCGCCAGCGCGGTGCCAGGCATCGGCCCAGCTGTGATCGAACACGTATTCGCCCTGGCTGTGCGCCTTGACATAGGCCGGGAGAGCCCCGGCGAGGCGGCCGTCCGGGCCGTCGATCACCAGTGGTCTCGGCAGCCAGCCGGTGCCCTGGCCGACGCTTCCCGAATCCTCCATCGCGGTCAGGAAGGCGTGGCTGACGAAGGGGTTGGCGCCACCGGGATCTTCGGCGGTCAGCGCGTCCCATTCGGCGGCCTCGGTCTCGCCGACCGCCGACAGGACCCGGACGGTGAGATCGGCCTCGCTCACGCGATGCCGGCTCCCTCGGCGATCGGCGCGTCGGCATGCTCGGCGGCGCGCGCGCGCAGTTCGGCGCTCCGCACGGTCCAGCTCGCGACGGGCAGACCCCGCTTGCGCTGGCTCTCGGCGAAAGCGCTGGGCAGGTCGCGGATATCGTAGGCGAGGAAATGCGGCTTGGCCCGCCACAGCGCGAGATGCCGCTTGAAGGCGCCAATCGCGTCCTTGGCATTTTCTTCGGTGACGACGAGACCGCGCAAGGTCAGCGGTGCCTGCCGCGCGAACCAATGGACCACGCGCGGGTCGAAGCTCATCACCGCGTGGGCGCCGCGATAGCCTTCGAGCACGCGGCGCACCGCCAGGCAGACCGGCGCGATGCGCATGTCGCGTCGCGACTTGATCTCGATCAGCAGCGGCACCCGCCCGGCGACCTGATCGATCAGGTTGCGCAAGGTCGGAATGGTGTCGCCGCTGCCGCTCAGCGCGATGGAACCGAGATTGGCCGCCGTCCGCTTGGCGACAGGGCCGCTCGCACCGGTGAGGCGCTCGAGCTCCCAATCGTGAAAGACCATGGCCTGGCCGTCACCCGAGCGCTGGATGTCGCACTCGATGCCGAAACGGCGGTCAATCGCCGCAGCGAAGGCGCTCGGCGAATTCTCGGGCCTATCGGCGCCGTGCAGTCCGCGATGCGCGAAGACGTGCGCGCCGATCCACGCCACACGGGCGGGGTCGGGCGCCGGCGCCAGCCAGCGATCAATCGGCGCGAACGGCGACAATCGCATCGACCTCGACGGCAGCGCCCAGCGGCAGCACCGGCACTCCGACGGCGCTGCGCGCGTGCTTGCCGGCCTCGCCGAACAGCGCGGCCATTAGTTCCGAGGCGCCGTTCGCCACTTTCGGCTGCTCAGTGAAATCGCCGGTCGAGCTCACGAAGGCGCCCAGCTTGACGATACGCTCGATGCGGTCGAGCGAGCCGAGTGCGGCGCGGAGCTGCGCCAGGATCATGAGGCCGCAAGCGCGTGCGGCTTCGTAGCCCTGCTCGGCGCTGACGTTCTCGCCCAGCCGGCCCTTGACCAGCGCGCCGTCGACGAAGGGCAATTGGCCCGACACATGCGCGAGCCCGCCCGCCACGACCACCGGGACATAGGCTGCCACCGGCGCAGCGGGTGCGGGCAGCACCAGGCCCAGTTCGGCAAGCTTGGCATCGATTGCGGCGTCGGTGGTCATGCAGTCTCCCCAGGAGCGTTTTGCCGGGTCTTTTCGGTGTGGAGGCTGTCGAGCAGCCAGGGCAATGCGCTGGCCCAATCGTCGATCCGGGCGTGGGCGTGGCCCGCGCTGTGCGCGCAGGCGATGTGCGGCGCTAGGAGCGGCTCGCCGCAGAGGTGGAGGCGGTGTAGCTCGGGCACCAGGCTCGCCGCCGAATCGTGGTGCTGCGCGAGATCGTCGATGAACACCGCGCGGCTCGGCCGATATTCGTCGAGAATCGCCTTGAGCGCCGGCCCTTTGGGTCCCTGATTGGTGAAGACGCGCAGGTCGAGGCCGTGGTCGCGGAGCTGGCGGGTCCGCGTCGGCTGACGATGATCGAGCAGGTTTGTCAGCACCACCACATCGGCATGTTCGGCCAAGGCCTTCATGGCGTCCACCGCGCCGGCGATCGGAAACTGCCGGTGCATCTCGTCGTCGAAGAACATGTTGAGGTAGCGCCAGACGCCGTCGGGGGCGATCTGGTCGCCGGTGCCGACATGCGTCATCGACTGGGCGAAATCGCCGCGGCCGAGGTCGAAGGCGATGCCGTGCTGCTCTGCCAGCCAGTCGCGATAGGGCACGATCATGTGCAGCAGCACTTCGTCGCAATCGGTGATGATCAAGGGACGGCTCACGAGACCAGCCTTTCGCGCGCGGTCGCAAGCGTTTGCGGGGGCACGTCGAGCGCTTCGGCCGCCGCCACGAGGTCGCGCTCGTGGGCGCAGAGGAAGTCGAGCACGGCGCCCATGAGCGCGGGATCGCCGAGTCTTTCGCGCAGGCTTTCGGGGGTCAATCCGGTCAGGGCGAGCAAGCGCTCGGCACGGTCCTGATCGCTCAGGACCCAGCCCAAAGCGGAAAGTGCCAGCGTTTGGGCGTCAACGCCCAATTTTGGCACGGGGGATGAAGGATTTACCGGAATTGTCAGCCTCGCTTGCAGCGCCTAGAGGGGCAGCACGCAACATGGTGCGCGGGCGGGCGAATGGCAAAGCGAATCCTCGTTGTCGAGGACAACGATCTCAATCGAAAGCTGTTCTGCGATGTCCTGAAGAGTCAGGGCTACGCCGTCGAACCCGTGTCCGATGGACTCGACGCGCTCGACAAGGCGAAAAACTTCGTTCCCAACCTGATCATCATGGACATCCAGCTGCCGAACGTCTCGGGACTCGACCTGATCGAGGCCGCCAAGGCCGATCCGCTGCTGCGCATGATTCCCGTTCTGGCCGTCACGGCCTATGCCGGCAAGGGCGATGAGGAGCGCATCCGCGAGGCGGGCGCCGATTCCTATCTGGCCAAGCCGGTGTCGATCGGTCCGTTCATGGTGGCGGTGAAGGGCCTCGTAGAGCGGCCCGCGCTCTAGCTCTGGCGACCTGCACGGTTTCCCTTAGACTTGACACCGTGTCCAAGCGCCGCTTTTGCGCCGCATTTCTTGGCCAGAGCGCCAGACCTGTTTCGGGAGCATCTTCTTGACCATCGACCGCGCCGCCACTGCCGATCGTATCGGAGCGCTGATCGCGCCCTTCAACAAGAAGGGCATCGCGATCACCGACGCCTCGACCTTCTCGGGCGACCTCGAGTTCGACAGCCTGACCGTGATGGATTTCGTCGCGGCGATCGAGGACGAGTTCGACATCATCATCAGCATGAACCAGCAGGCCGAGATCGAGACCTACGGCCAGCTCGTCGATGCCGTGGTCAAGCTGCAGGGCTGATCGGGACATGAGCGATACCGCGCACGACACGGCGCCCAGGGGCGATCTTTTCGACAAGTTCCAGCCGATCATCGACCTGCGCGCCGGGCTGCTGGCCTCGGGCGTCGAGGATCCGTTTAGCCTGGTCATGGAGAAGGTGCTCTCGCCGACCACGGCGATCTGCAACGGTCGCGAGACGATCCTGCTCGGCACCTACAACTACATGGGCATGACCTTCGACCCCGACGTGATCGCCGCGGGCAAGCAGGCGCTCGACGATTTCGGCGCGGGCACGACGGGCAGCCGGGTGCTCAACGGCACCTATGCGGGACACAAGGCGGTCGAGCAGGCGCTCTGCGACTTCTACGCCATGGACCACGCCATGGTGTTCTCGACCGGTTACCAGGCGAACCTGGGTGTCATCTCGACGATCGCCGGCAAGGGCGACTACATCGTCCTCGACATCGACAGCCACGCCTCGATCTGGGACGGCTGCAAGATGGGCGACGCGGAAGTCGTGCCGTTCAAGCACAACGACATCGAGGCGATGGAAAAGCGCCTCAAGCGCATTCCCGAGGGCGCCGGCAAGCTCGTCATCCTCGAGGGCGTCTATTCGATGATGGGCGACATCGCCCCGCTCAAGGAGATGATCGCGGTCGCCAAGGCGAACGGCGCGATGGTCCTGGTCGACGAGGCGCATTCGATGGGTTTCATCGGTCCCAACGGCCGCGGCGTCGCCGAGGACCAGGGCGTGCTCGACCAGGTGGACTTCGTCATCGGCACCTTCAGCAAGAGCGTCGGCACGGTCGGCGGCTTCTGCGTGTCGAACCATCCCAAGTTCGAGATCCTGCGGCTGGTCTGCCGGCCTTACGTGTTCACCGCCAGCCTGCCGCCCAGCGTCGTCGCCACGGCCGCGACCTCGATCCGCAAGCTCATGCATGCCGGCGACAAGCGCGCGCACCTCTGGGAAAATTCGCGCACCCTGCACAAGGGCCTCAAGGACCGTGGCTTCCAGCTCGGCACCGACAACCCGCAGAGCGCGATCATCTCGGTCATCATGCCCGATCTCGAGCGCGGCGCAGGCATGTGGGAAGCGCTGCTCAAGGAAGGCCTCTACGTCAACCTGGCGCGGCCGCCGGCGACCCCGGCCAACATGACCCTGCTGCGCTGCTCGCTCTGCTCCGAACATTCGGCCGAGCAGGTTCAGACGATCATCGGCATGTTCGAACGCGCGGGCCGGACGGTCGGGATCATCTGATCCCGGCTCACGCCTCCATCGTCAGCGTCGGATAGAGCGATGCGACGAGCAGCAGCGCCATCACCACGTTGAACGCGCGCAGGGTCTGCGGGCGGTCGAGCAGACGGCGCAGCTGCACGCCTAGCGCGGTCCATATACTGACCACGGGCAGGTTGATCATGCCGAAGACAACGGCGACCTGGACGAGCCCGAGCGCCTGGTTGTCGGCGGGCACGTAGACCGCGGTCGCGGTCAGCGCCATGGCCCAGGCCTTGGGATTGACCCACTGGAACGCCGCGGCCTGAACGAAGGTCATCGGCTTGCCGCCGGCGCGCAGTTCGACATTCGGCGGCGGCGCCGTGGCGATCTTCCAGGCGAGGTAGAGCATGTAGACCGTGCTCGCGACCTTGAGCGTCAGCCCGGCGTAGTAGCTCGAATGGATAGCAAGGCCGACGCCGCTTCCGACCACGACGATCATCGCTACGAACCCCAGGGCCACACCCAGCATGTGAGCGCTGCTGCGCGCGAAGCCGAAATTGGTCCCCGATGCCATCAGCATCAGGTTGTTGGGCCCGGGCGTGGCCGAAGAGACCAAAGCGAAGACCGCGAGCGCTATGAGGGTGCCGGTGTCGAGCATGATAGCGCAATGATAGCGCGTGACGCGCGGCGATTGGGTGCATATCCTCGATCAGGTTGCGGTTTATTTGCAAGGATCGCCGGAAATGGATCGGATCGACCGTGGAATATTGCACGAGCTCTCGCGAGAGGGCCGGCTGAGCAATGCCGAACTCGCCGATCGCGTCGGGCTTTCGCCTTCGGCCTGTTCGCGCCGCGTGTCCGAGCTCGAGCGCATCGGCGTGATCCGCGGCTACCGCGCCGTGCTCGATCCGATCGCCATGGGCGGGGGCTTCATCGCCTATGTCGCGGTCGGCCTATCGCGGCATACGATCAACGAACAGCGCGCCTTCGAACGCGCCATGCTGGAAGCGCCGGCGGTGCGCGAATGCCACAACGTCACGGGCTCGATCGAATTCCTGCTACGCGTCGAAGTGCCCGACCTTGCCGCCTACAAGCACTTCCACACCGAAGTGCTCGGCGCCCTGCCGCAGGTGGCGACGATCACCAGCTACATCGTCATGGAATCGGCGAAGGACGAGCGCGCCTGATCCGGGAACCGAGACTGGCTTGATGGATTACTCGACTGCTCATAGTATCGAGCTGCGGCCCGGGCCCCTCTGGCGATCGTTCAGCGACGATCGTGATGTCGGACCGCATCGAGTCACTCTCGGTGCAGGCGGCCCAATCCTTGGCCTCATTCACCGCGCGTGACCCGATCGACACCAGCCCCGCTGAGGCCATGGCCTCGCTGATGTAAAGGGACCAACGTGGACGGACTTGTCACGCTATTTTCCGATCCGGCCGTCTGGGCCGCGCTCCTGACTCTGGTGATCATGGAGATCGTGCTCGGCATCGACAACCTCATCTTCATCTCGATCCTCTCGAACAAGCTGCCGCCCGAGCAGCGGCAGAAGGCGCGGCGCACGGGCATCGCGCTGGCGCTGATCATGCGTCTGGGCCTGCTCACGACGATCGCCTGGCTGGTCGGCCTGACCGCACCGGTGATCGACCTCGGGCTTCAGGGCATGCCCGGCCCACACGGCGAACCGACGTTCGAGACGCAGTTCTCCTGGCGTGATCTGATCCTGATTGCCGGCGGCCTGTTCCTCGTGTGGAAGGCGACCAAGGAGATCCACCACAACGTCGATCCGCGCCCGGCGGAGAGCGTGTTCGGCGGTGGCGAGACGAAGAGCGGCGTCGCCGGCAAGGCGGCGCTGAGCTTCGGGTCGGCGATCGTCCAGATCCTGCTGCTCGATCTCGTCTTCTCGATCGATTCGATCCTCACGGCCGTGGGCATGACCGATCACCTGCCGATCATGGTGATCGCGGTGATCTCGGCCGTCGTGGTCATGCTCGTCGCCGCCGATCCGCTGGCCGAGTTCATCAACCAGAACCCGACCGTGGTCATGCTGGCGCTGGGCTTCCTGCTGATGATCGGCGTCGTGCTGATCGCCGATGGTTTCGGCGTGCACGTACCCAAGGGCTACATCTACGTCGCCATGGCCTTCTCGGCCGGTGTCGAAGCGCTCAACATCTGGGCGCGCAAGCGGCGCGAGCGGGCGGAAGCGGAAACGGCTCCGTGATAGCCGGCCTCCCGCGTTCCCCAGCTCGGGGACGCGGGACAACGGTGCGATCAATCCTTTTCGCGGAAGCGCTCGTGGCAGCTCTTGCAGGCGGCGCCCAGCGGGCCGGTGGCTCCGCGCACCGCGGCGAGATCGCCCGAAGCTGCCGCGGCGTCGAGCGCTGCGGCAGCTTCGGCGAAGCGCGCGGCGGCCTTGCCGAATTCGTCGGGCTGCTCCCAGATCGCCGCGAGCGCGTCGGTCTTGACGCCGTCCTTCGGACTCGAGCCGGCGGGGAACCAGTCCTTCACCTGCGGCGCGAAGCCATTGATCTTGGTGGCCTGGGTCTTGATCGCAGCGAGGTCGGGGGCGCCCTTCTTGAGTTCGTCGCCAATCGTCTTGAAGGCTTTGCCGATCGCTTCGAAATTCTCGTGGCGATCGTGCGCCGCCTTGGCGCCAGGGGTATCGGGACTACCGCCGCACCCGGCGAGCGCCAGGCACAGCACGGCCGGCAGGATCAATCGCTTCATGATCTCAATGTTCCCTCGTTCGTGTTCGGCCAGTTTGCCGCGCGCGGTATCGCCTGGCCAATAAATTCCGGGCCGCCGCAATCAGCTGCGGTGCCGCTCGACCCAGGCCACGAAGGCCTGCATCCAGCTGTCGAGGAATTCGGCGCTCTTCGGGCCGATCGTGCCCTCGGGCGTGATCAGCGCGTCGGTCATCTGGATATAGACCTCGGGCGCGTTGAGCGTCGGCATGTCGAGATAGGCGATCACGTTGCGCAGGTGCTGCTGTGCCAGCGCGGTGCCTGCGGGGCTTTGCGTCGTGCCGATCACCGCCGCCGGCTTCTTTGCCCACGCGCTGTCGCCATAGGGGCGAGAGGCATGGTCGAGCGCGTTCTTGAGCACGCCGGGGATCGAGCGGTTGTATTCGGGGGTGACGAAGATCACGCCGTCGGCGGCGCGGATCTCGGCCTTGAGGCGCTTGGTCGCCGCGGGCTGATCGGCGTCGTCGTCCTGATTGTAGAGCGGCAGGTCGCCGATCGCGGGCCAGGTGAAGCCGATGCCCTTGGCCCCGGGCAGCCTGGTCAGCGCTTCGGCGAAGCGGCGGTTGATCGATTCCCGGCGTAGGCTGCCGACGACGATAGCGATGGTCAGGGGATTCGCTGCTGACATGGGGGCCTCCTTCTACGCCGGGTGCAATGCCCGGTGCGAAGGAGGGTTCCCGATGGTCAGGCCAGCTGCTTGGGCCGCCGCGGCACCGGCGGGCGGTGATAGGACACGTCGGTGCGGTCTCGCGCGGCCTGGCAGGGCTCCTCGGGCGTGTAAGCCTCCGGCAGGTCGGCGCCGAACTGCGACGCCGGCACGTCGAACTTGCCCTCGATGATGCAGACGCGGTTGGCGATCTTCCAGACGCCGTCACGCTTCTGGAAATGGTCGATGTAGCGGCCGGTGGACATGAAGTTGGTCGGCCCGCCGGTCACGCCGCTGAACAGGTAATAGGTTTCGCAATAGGCGTCGTCGCCCTGGAGGTCGCACGAATGGTTGAGCAGGCCGTGCTGGCTCGACTGGAAGGCGAGGGTAGACTGGTCGGCCCAGTCGATGAAATCGCTGGGATGGCCAACGTAGTTGCCGTGGTCCTCGATGGCGTCCTCCCAGTAGCACGACAGCGCGAGCGGCTTGTCGAGCCGGTCGAGTCCGCGGCCGTACTTCTGCATCACGCGCCAGATTTCGCTGCGGTCCACCTGTTCGCGCAGCTTGCGCTCGAGTTCGGCATCGATCGCCATGTCCGTCTCCCGTTGTTCGCTTGCGCGCAAGCCTATCGCCAGAGCATCGCGCGGAAAAGTGGGCGCCGGTTTTCCGTGGGGGCGATGCGACGACCAGGGCTAGTCCTTGAGGAACTCCAGCACGTCGGGCGCGATCAGCGGCCAGCGTTCGAAACGGCCGCGGCGATTGGCCGAATCCATCGGGAAGGTCGAGACGTAGTTCCACTCCTGGTCGTCCCAGGGCGGCTCGCGGAACGTGGAATTGGGCAGCAGTTCGTTGACCCATTCGCTGGTGCGGCGGGTGTGCGCCATGTCGCTCTTGCCGCTGCGGAAAACGAGAATCGGCATCGTCAGCTTGGCGAAGTCGGTCTCGGTGAGGCCGGGCATCGGCGTGTCTTCGCGATAGTTGAAGGCGGCGGCCCACTTCTGCATCGTTGCGATGTAGGTGTCGGGATCCTGGCGCAGCAGGATCTCGCGGATGCGCGGGTTGCGCGCGGTCTGATCGGCCCAGCTCGGCAGCGCGGCGACCGCTTCCATGCCGCCCTTCGAGCAGGCCGCGACCTGATCGCCGCAGTAGAACCAGGCGAGGCCGGCCAGACCGATCGCGCCGCCCGACAGCCACCAGACCGCGATCTTCTTGACGTTTTCGGGCATGCGCGTGCCGATCATCAACGAGATGCGCGATCCGGCCGAGCCGCCGACGAGCGTGATGTCCTTGAGACCGAGCGCGCGGATCAGGCCGGCACCGGCCTCGGCGTTCATCACCGATTCGCTGGGCGCGGTGAAGGCGATGTCCGAGGCGCCGCAGCCCGGGCGGTCCCACATCAGCACGCGATAGCCGTTGTCGGCGAAAATCCTGGCCAGCTCGGGTACGCCGGCGGTATCCCGCGGGTAGCGGCCGCCCGGAGTCAGCATCAGCGGCGGGGCGTTCTCGTCGCCGATCAGTTCGTAGTCGATCTCCAGTCCGTCGACATCGATCCGTGCCATCGCCCCATCTCTCCGCTTGCGCTATTCGTATTACAATGTAATATGATTTATCGAATAGTAACATTGCAGGGATGGGCATGGCGGTCAAGCGGAGTTCCAGCGCCTCGCGCGTGCTCAAGGTGTTCGAGGAGATTGCGGCGAGCCAGCCGATCGGCGTCAGCGCCCTCGCGCGCGTGCTCGAGGCGGACAAGTCGGCCGTGCAGCGCGACCTGATGACCCTCGCCGACGCCGGCTGGATTCGTGGCGCCGTCGGCGCGTCGGGGCAATGGGAGCTGACCCCACACGTGCTGACGATCGCGCGTCCGCCGCACTCGACCGACAGCCTGCGCCAGCGCGCGCGGCCCGCGCTCGAGCGGCTGCGCAGCGAGACCGGGGAGACCGCCTACCTGACCGTGCCGGACGGCGACCAGTTCGTCGTCATCGACGCGATCGAGAGCGAGCACCTGCTGCGCATGGCCCAGCCCGTGGGCATGGTCGTACTGGTCGAAGGTACGGCGACCGCGCGGGCGATCCTGCCGCACCTGCCCGAGCCCGAGCAGGAACGCCTGCTGGGACGGGGCGTGACGTCGGCCATGCGCGAGGAATTCCGCGCGACCCTGACGCGCGGCTATGCGGTCAACGACGGCGAGGTCGCGCCGAGCGCGGTGGCCATGGCTTCGGCGATCGTCTCGCGCCAGGGCGTGCCTGCGGGCGCGCTCGTGCTGACCGGCCCGGCCGAGCGCCTGACCGCCGCGCGGCGACCCGAAGTGGGCGAACGGCTGCGGCGCGAGGCCGAGGCGCTGACCCAGGCGGTCGGTTGAGCCGCAACTATCGCGACTTTCCAGGCGTTTACTTTTCGTCAGTCCCGGTTAATCGGGCTTTTGAGAGTTTAGCTTCATGAAGACTCGCCTTTTCGCGGCGCTTCTCGCCGCTTCCGCATTCGGCCTCTCGGGCTGCGTCACCGACGACTACGGCTATGGCGGCGTCAGCCTCGGCTACGGCACCGGCTATGGTGGGGGCGGCTATTATGGTGACCCCTATTGGGGTTGGTACGACGACTTCTACTATCCGGGCGCTGGCTACTACATCTACGATCGCGGCGGCACCCGCCACCGCTGGAACGATCGCCAGCGCGCCTATTGGGAAGGCCGCCGCGGCAGTCGCCCGGGCCGCAACGACTGGAGCGGCTTCCGCCGCGACGGCAATTCGGCCTGGCGCGGCCAGCGCCAGCCTTCGGGTCAGGGCCTCACCAACGAAGCGCGTCAACAGCGCCGCGAGGCTTGGCAGACGCGGCGCCAGCAGTCGGGCCAGGGCCTGACCGATGAGGCCCGCCAGCAGCGTCGAGAAGCCTGGCAGGTGCAGCGCCAGCAATCGGGCCAACGCCTGACCGACGAAGCGCGCCAGCAGCGCCGCGAGGCCTGGCAGGCGCAGCGCCAGCAACGCCAGCAGTCGGGTGAAGGCTGGCAGGGTCGGCCGCGTGGTCCGGATGCCGGCGGCCAGGGTTCCAGCGATCGGGGCTGGGGCGGTCGCCGTCAGCAGCGGCAATAGCAGGCTTTTGGCGGGCCCTATTTCGCCGTCGCGACGATGGCCGCGACCTGCTTGCATTTCGCGCTGGTCTCTTCGCCGCCGCCGCTGAGCATCACCACCGCGACGAAGCCGCCGACCACGGCGACCGCGAAAGCCGCCGTGGCAAGGCCCAGGTACTTGTCGATGAAGGCCTTGATCGGCGCGCCGAACAGGCGGAACAGAATGCCGACGATCATGAAGCTGATCGAGCGCGAGACCAGGCTGGCGCCGATGAAGGTCAGCAGCGGCATGGCGATGAAGCCCGCGGTGATCGTCAGCAGCTTGAACGGAATCGGTGTCGCGCCCTTGATCATAATGATCTCGGCACCGTATTCGCGCAGGTAGCAGGCGGCTTGGGGGAAGCTCTCGGCCAAGCCCAGCGCCGCGAGCATCTGGGTGCCGACGCTCTCGTAGACGAAATAGCCGATCGCATAGCCGAGCATGCCGCCCAGGACCGAGGCGAGCGTGGCGATCACCGCGAAGCGGATCGCCTTCTTGGGCTCGGCCAGGCACATCAGCCCCAGCAGCGGATGCGGCGGGATCGGGAAGAAGCTGGCCTCGACGAATGCGAACAGCGCGAGCCACCATTCGGCCTTGGGATGCGCGGCCTTGGCCATGGTCCAATCATAGAGGCGGCGCAGCATGTGGTTCTCCCGCGCCGATCCGTCCGGGCGATGCTGCCGTTTAGACGGGCGCGATTCCGGGAGCAATAACCAAATGGGTTATTTCCGCGTGACGTCGTCACGCTTAATAGGTACATAACGGGAACATCGCGATGAAGTGAGTCGCCTTCGGGCCAGGCCGCCATCGATGGGAATTTCTACATGCGCCTAGATGATAACGCCGCCGATCGACCGCGTCGCCGCTATGGCGCGCCCAAGAACTGGAGGGTGACATTTCTGGCGGCACTGGCGGAGACGTCGAACGTCACCGCGAGTGCCCAGCCGTCTGGCAGATCGACGAGCCGCGGCTCGCGCTTTCCGCGGTAACCCTGGCCGCGCTGCCGGCGGGCGTACTGCGCGTGCGCCAGCAGGGCAGTCATGCGCTTTCCGAACCTTTGGTCCTCACCACACTCGCCTGATGGAGGTCCGCCATGAGCGATCCGTTTCTCTTCGACACCGCCAGCCCGCGCTATGGGCTGCCTTTGCTATTCCCGGGCCAGTCCCAGAAGGAGGTCTTCGTCAACGAGGCCCATGCCTTGACCGATGCCTTGCTGCACTGTGCGATCGAGGGCGAGGCCGCGGTGCCGCCGTCCTCGCCGACGGATGGCGAGGCCTGGCTGGTCGGCGCCACGCCGAGCGGCGTCTGGGCGGGGCAGGCGGGCAAGCTGGCGTCCCGTCAGGCGGACAACTGGATCTTCGTCAGCCCGCGCGACGGCCTGCGTCTGCTCGATCGCTCGACGGGTCAGGAACGACGTTTTTTCGGCTCCTGGAGATTTCTTGGTGCGCCGCTGGAACCAATCGGCGGCAGCGTCGTTGATGCCGAAGCTCGCCAAGCAATTGTGGAAATGATTGCCGCGCTTAAAGACGCCGGGATATATTCCGGCGAGCCGTGAGGGAACGAACGTGAGGGAACTGCCGAAAATCGACGAAGCCCGTTGGGCGGTCGTTTCTGGTTCGCAACCCACCGGAATCGCGGCATTTCTGCAACAGCGGTCAGTTTTGCACACTTGCGCGGGTAAATTTAAGGCAGTAGACAAGGCCGCACTCGGTGGCTCCAGTCTCTATAATAGGGGAACAATAATGCGGAAACTCGTCATTGGGATGGCGCTGGCTACTTCAGCCCTCGCCACACCGGCTTTGGCGCGCGAAGGTTCGTGGTACGTCGAAGCTGACGGCGGCGCGATGATCGTTGAAGATCTCCAGTTCGACATCAACAACGTCAACAATGCCAGCAATCTCGACCTCGCAACCGGCTATGACTTCGGTGGCGTGATCGGTTACGACTTCGGTGCGTTCCGTCTCGAAACCGAAGCCAGCTATCGTCGCGCGAACGAAGGCGAAGACTACCGCGTCGGTGCGGCCACCTTCACGGGTGCCCAGATCGATGGCGGTGCCAGCGCTCTCAGCTTCATGCTGAACGGCCTGCTCGACTTCGGCAACGATGACGGCATCCAGGGCTTCGTCGGCGGTGGTGTCGGTGTTGCTCGCGTCAAGCTCCAGGCAACCAGCCCGGCCGCCAACCTCGGCGCCTCGGCTGCCATCAACGACAGCGACAGCGGCTTCGCTTGGCAGGCTCTGGCCGGCGTTCGCACGCCGCTCAGCGACCATGTCGACGTGGGTCTGAAGTATCGCTTCTTCAACGTCGACAATGTCGACGTGGTGAACAACGCGGGTCTGCCGGTCAGCACGCGCTTCCGCTCGCACTCGCTGCTGGCAAGCCTGACCTACAACTTCGGTGGCGAAGCTCCGCCGCCGCCCCCGCCGCCCCCGCCGCCGCCTCCCCCGCCGCCCCCGCCGCCGCCGCCTCCGCCGCAGGCTGTGTGCAACAAGGGTCCGTACATCGTGTTCTTCGACTGGGATAAGTCGGACATCACGCCGGAGGCCGCGACGATCCTCGACAGCGCGATCAGCGCCTATGCCAACTGCGATCGCGTTCCGATCATGCTGGCTGGCTATGCTGACCGTTCGGGTACCGTCCAGTACAACCTCGGCCTGTCCGAGCGTCGTAACACCTCGGTCCGCTCGTATCTGGGCGCCCGTGGCATTCCCGACGGCTCGATCACCGGCCAGGCCTTCGGCGAAAGCAACCCGCGCGTCCCGACTGCGGACGGCGTGCGCGAGCTGCAGAACCGTCGCGTCGAGATCACTTACGGTCCGGGTTCGGGTCAGTAAGTTCCCGACAGGGCAAAACGATTGGGGGGCCGGAGCAATCCGGCCCCTTTTTCGTTGTGCGTGCACGGCCCTTCACTAAGATGCGGGGCGTCTAGCCGGAGGCCCCACATGACGACCAAAACCCTACCCCTGCTGCTCGCTGCTGGCGCGCTTGTCACGTCGGCACTTGTCGTCGCGGCCAATGCGAAGCCCACCCGTGCCGCCCGTCCCGCCGCGCTTGCCAGCGCCACGCTCAAGGCGATCGACGGCACGCCGCGCGGCAAGGCCTGGATCGCCAATCGCAACGGCCGGTGGGAACTGAAGATCGAAGTAACCGGTGTGGCGCCGGGCGCGCACGGCGCGCATCTGCACACGGTGGGCAAGTGCGAGGCGCCCGATTTCTCAACTGCCGGTGGCCATCTCAATCCGCACGGCAAGCTGCATGGCACGGCCAATCCGCAGGGACCGCACCTGGGCGACCTGCCCAACCTGATTGCCGGAACCGACGGCAAGGGCGCCCTGACCGCAGGCCTGACCGGGACGGCCGCACAGCTCACGGCCGCTCTGTTCGATGCCGACGGCACCGCCGTGGTGATCCACGCCGGCCCCGATGACAACCGCACCGATCCAAGCGGCAACAGCGGCGGTCGTGTCGCCTGCGGTGTGCTTACGCGGGGGTGATGGCCCTACGGCGAAGATCGCGCTCGGCTACGGCGAGCGCGATCAAGCCGAACGGCACGACGACCAGCAGGACGAGCAGTCCGTTGCCGAGCCCACCGAGCAGGGCCGAGAACTTGCCCGCCGAATAGGGGCCGAGCGCCAGCCCGAGCAGCGTCGATCCGAGGACGAAGCCGGCCGTGGCGATCCCGCGCACGCGCGCGGGCACGGCATTGACCACGGCGCCCGACGATCCGCCGAGCGTGCCGGCGAAGAAGATCCAGCCGATGAAACTCAGGGCATAGTAGACCGAGCGGTCGCTGGCGGTGAACATCAGGGCGTAAAGCAGTGCGGACCCGATCGCAGTCCCGGCGATCACCCAAACCCGACGGTGATTGTGCGTGCTGCCAGCCAGTCTGTCTGCGAGGGCACCCGAACCGACGACGCCGATGATCCCGCCCAGCGTGCCCGCGCCGCCTAGCCAGAAGCCTGCCTCGCGCGCATCGGCGCCAAGCACCTCGATCGCATAGAGTGGCGCGAAGGCGGTCATCGCATAGCCGACGATCGTGACGAGCCCATAGCCGAGCGTGACGCCGACCAGCGCGCGCGAGCGGCAGACGGCATCGAAAGTCGCGCTGTCGCGCAGGCGCAGGCTCTGGCCCCACGAAAACACTGCATAGCATCCGAGCGCGAAGGCGATCCACTGGACGAGGTCGCCGGTCAGTCGCTGCATGCCCCAGACGAGCAGGCACGCGGTCACAGCGCCGGCGGCGTTGACCAGTAGCGCGCCGATGCCGTGGCGACCGGCGGCGATCAGCGTGAAAGGCGGCAGCACGCTTTCGAGCGAGCGCACGAAGTCGGCCAGGGGCTTCACCAATGCCGTCTCGGGTCCGTCGTGGGGTGGATCGAAGCGCCCGCGCGGGGGCTCGCGCATGGTCGTTACCAGCAGGGCCAGCAAGAGGCCGGGAACGCCCATCGTCATGAAGGCGACCTGCCAGCCGACCAGGCCGAGCGGCGCGCTGCCGTCGATGAAATGCGCGTTCCATTCTGCGGCGATCGAACTGCCGAAAGCGAGCGAAATGCCGCCGCCGACGTAGAGCCCCGCCGAATAGATCGACAGGGCCAGCGCGCGTCGCCGCGGCGGAAAATAGTCGCTGACCAGCGAATAGGCGCAAGGGCTGGCGGTCGCTTCGCCGATGCCCACGCCGATGCGTGCGGCACCGAGTTGGGTGAAGTTCTTGGCGAAACCCGACAGCGTGGTCAGCGCGGACCACAGCGCCAGGCCTACGGCGAGCAGTCGCACGCGCGACCAGTGGTCGGCGAGCTTGCCCAGCGGGATGCCGAACACGGCATAGAACACCCCGAAGGCCGTCCCATAGAGAAAGCCGAAATCGCTGTCGCTGATGCCGAGATCGCGCTTGAGATCGGGCGCGAGGATGGTGATGAGCTGGCGGTCGATGAAGTTCAGCGCATAGACCAGCATCAACACGCCGAGCACGTAGAAGCGATAAGGCTCGCTCTCGACCGCGGGCTCGCGATCTTCCTGGGCGATGGGCGCCGGTTCAGTCTGCAGCATAGAGGGTGCCATCCACGAGGCCCGCATCGGCGAAGCCCGCGCGGCGCAGCCGGCAACTGTCGCAGCGCCCGCAGGCGCGGCCGTCGGGCTGCGGATCGTAGCACGACCAGCTCATGGCAGGATCGAAGCCCAGGCGGTGCGCTTCCTGCGCGATCTCGGCCTTGCCGAGAAACTGGAGCGGCGCGTGGATCGCGAAGCGTTCGCCTTCGGCGCCCGCCTTGGTCGCCAGGTCGGCGAGATCGGCGAAACCGGCGATGAATTCGGGCCGGCAATCGGGATAGCCCGAATAGTCGAGCGCGTTGACGCCGATGAAGATGTCGCGCGCCGAGAGCGCCTCGGCCCAGGCCAGCGTCAGCGACAGGAACACGAGATTCCGCGCGGGCACATAGGTGACCGGGATGACGTCTTCGGCGACGCCGTCTTTGGGAACGGCGATATCGTCGGTGAGCGCCGAACCGCCGAACTGGCGCAGGTCGAGCGGCAGGATCACGTGTCGCGCTGCGCTGATGTCCTGCGCGACCGTCCGCGCGGCATCGAGCTCGCGCCGGTGACGCTGGTTGTAGTCGATCGTCAGGGCGTTGACGCGATAGCCGGCTTCGCGTGCGAGACCGGCGACGACCATGGAGTCCAGGCCGCCCGACAGCAGCACCACGGCCTCTCGGCCATTACCCGGGGGAAGTGTCGACATCGTTCCGGGCTAGCCCCTCGGTGCCAGCCTGGCAACCGGGCTCAGGTCGCGCAATCACCGACCTTGCGTGCCTCGGCGGCGAAAGAGAAGGGCAGGCCGTCGGCGATGCCCTGGCTGTCGATCTGGACGAGCCTGTTGGTCTCGCGTCGGATATGGGTGCGGCCGTATCCGCGGCCGCGACAGGTGTATTGCACGGTGACCTCGCTGGCGCCGTCGTCGACGACCAGCCGCTCGCAGCTGTCTGCGGGATGGCGCAGCTGGATGAGTCGGCGGATATCAGGAAGACACAGGCGTTCGACCGAGCCTGTGTCACGGATACGCAGTTCCCAACGGCCCGCCTCGAGCTGGCCGAGCATGGCGAGCGCAGGTCGCTGCGCCGCCGAGGGTGCGGCGAGAGCGACGAGCATGCCCGTTGCCGCCACAGCAATTCGCATCCGGCTTTTCATCCCTAGGTCCCGTCGCGTCGGCTTGAGGTTGGTGGTTCCTGATCTTCACCGCGATCTGTGCAGTGAAATGGTCAGGATAAGTTCAGCACCGATCAAGCGTGCAATATGAGCGATGAAGTGCTGATTTTCAAGCGATCTTGAAGATCCGCGAGCAGAACGCGCAGTCGACAGAGATCATTCCGTCCTCGCCGCGCATGTCCTGGCGGTCCTCTTCGGGGAACCGCGAAAGCACGCCTTCATAATATTCGGCGCTGCAACGGCAGCCGCGCGTCAGGGGATCGAGCCGTTCGACGCGGACCTCGTCTTCCTCGTGGAACAGCCGCCAGACCAGTGCCTCGAGCGAGAGTGCCGGATCGACGAGCTCTTCGTGCCGGGTGCTCCCGGCCAGCGTCGCCACATGGTCCCATTCGGGGTGGTCGAGCCGGACGTGCAGGCGTTCCCGGCCTTCTTCGCCCTCGGGCAGATGCTGGACCAGCAGACCCGCGGCGACACAGTGGTGACCATCCCAGCGGATTCCCGTGCGGATCAGCGTCGGGATCTGTTCGGACTGAGCGAAATAGGACTGGCAGGCCTCCGCCAGCGATTCGCCTTCGAGCGGGACGATGCCCTGGTAGCGCTGCTTGGTTGTGGCGAGATCGAAGGTCAGCGCCAGATAGGCATCGGCGCCGAACAGTGCCGTGATCGTCGGATAGGTTTCGAGCGCAGCCAGTCGCTCGGGATCGAAGCGGACATAGCCGCGGACTTCCCCGGCACGGTAGTCGCAGACGAGCAGATCGACGATGCCGCCCCGGTTCTGGGCCTGGGCCTGGATCGTCAACTGGCCGGCTTCGTCCTTGAGCAGCGATCCGATCAGCGCGGTCAGCACCAGCGCTTCTGCCAAAAGATGGCGGATCGCGGTCGGATATTCGTGCGCCGAGAGAATCGTGTCGAGCGCGGGGCCGAGCCGCACCACGCGGCCGCGGGCGTCGCGTTGCGGTAGCGCGAAGGCGAGCACCCGGTCGAAACCGGTCTCGCCTTCGGGCAGGGCGGCCTCGTGTTTCATGACGTCAAATCTGGCCGAAGACCCAGCGCAGGATCGACTTCTGGGCATGAATGCGGTTCTCCGCCTCGTCCCAGATGACCGACTGCGGCCCGTCCATGACTTCGTCGGTCACTTCCTCGCCGCGGTGCGCGGGCAGGCAGTGCATGAAGATCGCGTCCTGGGCGGCCGCGCCCATCAGCCCGGCATCGACCTGATATGGCTGCATCGCCGCGATGTGGACGTCGCCGCCGGCCTGGCCCATCGAGACCCAGGTGTCGGTGACCACGACCTGCGCGCCCGCCACGGCCTCGCGTGGGTCCTGCGTGAATATCACTTCGCCGCCCGCCGCGCGCGCGCGCTCGACGAAACCGCCATCGGGCTCGTAGCCCGCCGGACCGCCGACGCGAACGGTGAACTTCATCAGACCTGCCGCCTCGATCAGCGAGTGCAGCACGTTGTTGCCGTCGCCCAGCCAGGCGAGCTGGAGCCCGGGCAGCGCGTGGCCGCGCTCCACTACGGTCAGCAGGTCGGCCATGATCTGGCACGGGTGGGAGAGGTCGGTAAGGCCATTGATCACGGGAACGCTGGCGTGGTGTGCGAGTTCCTCGATCTTGGCGTGATCGTCGGTACGGATCATGATCGCATCGACCATGCGGCTCAGCACGCGCGCCGTGTCGGCCACGGTCTCGCCGCGACCGAGCTGGGTCGAGCCCGCCTCGAGGATGATCGCGCTGCCGCCGAGCTGGCGCATGGCCATGTCGAACGAAACGCGCGTGCGCGTCGAGTTCTTCTCGAAGATCATCGCCAGGACACGGCCGTCGAGCGGTGCATCCGCGTCCGGTTTGCCTTTGGGCCAGGAATCGCGCGTGGCCTTCCGGTCGAGCGCGTCGTTGAGCATCCCCGCAAGGGCATCGCCGCCTGCGTCGGTGAGATCGATGAAGTGCCGGGTCATTGTCCTGCGGGCTCCAGCGGGAAGCTCGCGGCACCCGCCGAGAGCTTGTCCATGAATTCGTCGATGTGGCTGTCGTCGATGACGAGCGGCGGAACGATGCGCAGCGTGTTGTCGCCGCCCGATACGGTCAGCACGCCGTGATTGTCGCGCAGGTGTGCGACGAAGCCGCGCGGCTCGACCTTGAGTTTGACGCCGAGCAACAGGCCACGGCCGCGTACTTCCTCGAACAGCTCGGGATAGTTGCCGATGAACTGTTCGAGCCGACCGACGATCTTCGCGCTCTTGTCGCGCACGTTGGCGAGCACGTCCTCGGCGGCGAAGGCGTCGAGAACGGCGACGCCCGCAGCCATGGCCAGCGGGTTGCCGCCATAGGTCGAGCCATGGCTGCCCGCCGCCATGCCGCGTGCCGCCTTCTCCGTGGCCAGACAGGCTCCGAGCGGAAAGCCCCCGCCGATACCTTTCGCGGAGGCAACGACATCGGGCGTGATCCCATACTGTTCATAAGCGAAGAAGGTGCCGCTGCGGCCATAGCCGCATTGGACCTCGTCGAGCGCCAGGATCAGGTCGTGCTCGTCGGCGAGCGCGCGCAGGCCTTTCATGAAATCGTCCGAAGCGGCGCGGATGCCGCCCTCGCCCTGGATGGGTTCGATCAGGAAGCCGGCCGTGTTCGGGCCGATCGCGGCCTTGACCGCGTCGAGATCGTTGAACTCGACGTATTTGAACCCTGGGAGCAGCGGCTCGAAGCCTTTGTGCATCTTCTCCTGGCTCGATGCGCTGATCGTCGCGAGGGTCCGGCCGTGGAAGGCCTGATTGAACGTGATCAGTTCGAACTTGTGGTTGTTGCCGACATGCTGGTGATAGGCGCGCGCGGTCTTGATCGCGCATTCGACCGCCTCGGCGCCGGAATTGGTGAAGAACACGGTGTCGGCGAAGGTCAGATCGACCAGCCGCTGTGCCAGCACCTCGCCCAGCGGACTGCCGTAGAGGTTGGACACGTGCATCAGCGTCGCGGCCTGATGCTGGATCGCGCCGATCAGTCCCGCATGCGAATGGCCGAGCGCGTTCACCGCGATGCCCGCGGCGAAATCGAGGTATCGCCGACCGTCCTCGCCGATCAGATGGCAGTGCTCACCACGGACGGGCCGAAAGGCGGTCCGAGGGTAGACGGGCATGAGCGGGGTGATCGACATTTCACATTCCTTCGGCATTTCGAATTCGAGAGGAAACGCAAACGACAAATGGCGGCCCCCCGAGGTTCGAAAACCCTAGGGGCCGCCATTTGCGCGCGTTTATTCTGTCGCGTGCTTCCGGTCAAATGCCCGGAAGCGGGTGCGCCACAACCTTTTCGGCGGTGTCAGCCCTGACGCGGCACCAGGTTGACCGCCGAGTACTTGCCTCGTCGATCCACCTCGATATCGAATTCGAGACGGTCGCCCTCGTTCAGGGCGGACATGCCCGAACGCTCGACCGCGCTGATGTGAACGAAAGCGTCCGGCTGGCCGTCATCACGCGTGATGAAGCCGAAGCCCTTCATGGTGTTGAAGAACTTGACCGTGCCCGTTGCCTTCTCACCGGTCAGCGAGCGCTGCGGAGCTTCCGCGCGCTTCTCCACGGGGATGACGTCGCCGACGACCACGAGGTCGCTCGCCGAGATCTTGCCGCCGCGATCGACCAGCGTGAACTCGAGCTGCTGGCCTTCGGCCAGGCCTTCGAGGCCGGCACGTTCGACCGCGCTGATGTGCACGAACACGTCTTCGCCGCCTTCATCGCGCTGGATGAAGCCGAAGCCCTTGCCCGAGTTGAAGAACTTGACGACACCCTTGCCCTGGCCGACGACCTGGGCGGGCATGCCGCCACCACCACCGCCGCCGCCACCGCCACGGGGGCCGCCGAAGCCGCCGCCACCGCCGCTGCGCGGGCCGCCGAAGCCGCCGCCGCCGCCACGATCACCGCCGCCGAAGCCGCCGCGTCCGCCGCCACCGCCAAAGCGATCGCCGCCGCCGCCACCGCCGAAGCGATCGCCGCCGCCGAAGCCGCCGCCACCGCCGGCAAACGGATCGAAGCCGCCGCCGTCTTCACCGAAACCGTCCCGCTTGTCGCGTCCCCTACCGCGACGACCTCTGTCGAAACCCATAAACCCAGGTATACCTTCAATTCGCCCCATCCAACGAGCCTGGCAACGCGGACGAATCGCGCCAGGCGACAGGGCAAGCGTCCATGCTGCGCGCACAACGCTTTCCTCTGCAGCATTGGACATATACGAGAAAATGTAGAATGGCGAACGGAATCATGTCTCTTGCATGAATAGGCTCGATTTTTGTCGCCAACGCGGCCTTTCGCATCGGCTTGCTAGTCGCTGCGGCGCTTGGCAGAGAGACGCTTTCCCCCGAATTATCCGGCCGTGATGGAGATTGATCGATGTTTCGCAAGCTTTCCGACAGTGTGCTGGCCAGCCCGCAAATCGAGGTGGCCGATGTCGCAGCGGCTGCGGCCCAGGGCGTCACCCTGATCATCAACAACCGGCCCGAGGGCGAGAGCGACGATCAGACGCCCGGCGCCGAGATCGCCGCCGCGGCGCAGGCTGCTGGTCTCGCCTATGTCGAGATTCCCGTGACCCACGCGGGCTTCAGCCAGGCGCAGGTCGAGGCGATGTCGCAGGCGCTGTCGGCGGCGGGCGGCTCGGTGCTGGCCTATTGCCGCTCGGGTACGCGCTCGACCTTGCTCTGGGCGCTGGCAGAGGCCAGCCAGGGCGGCGATCCCGATACCATCGCGGCGCATGCCGCGGCGGCTGGCTACGATATCACGCCGGTGCGCGCACTCGTCGATATGCTGGCCGCCGGCAAGTCCTGAGCGGCTTCGCCTTCCTCACCTCGACGCGGCACAAAAAAGGGGCCGGAGCGGCTGGCTCCGGCCCTTTAGTTTGCTGTTCGCAGGAGGAACATCGGATGGCGGGGTCCGGGTGGGAGGAGAGGAGGAAAGGTCCCGTCCCCCGCCAAGCTCGGTAAGTCTCAGTAGTTGTAGGCGCGCTCGCCGTGCTCGGAGAGGTCGAGGCCTTCGCGCTCGGCTTCTTCCGCGGGACGCAGACCGAAGATCTTGTCGACGATGAAGAACAGGATCGCCGAACCAACGCCCGAGAAGACCAGCGTGAAGAGCACGGCCTTGATCTGGACGAAGACCTGCTTGCCCATGTCATAGCTGTCGGCGTCGAAGCCGGCCGGGAACACGGTGTAGTCGAACACGCCCTGACCGCCGAGCGACGGAGCGGCCATGATGCCGGTGCCGATGGCGCCGACGATGCCGCCGATGCAGTGGACGCCGAAGACGTCGAGCGTGTCGTCGTACTTGAGCTTGTTCTTGATCGTGCTGACGAAGAGGTAGCAGATCGGCGAGACGATCAGGCCGAGGACGATCGAGGTGCCCGGAGCGCCGAAGCCGGCGGCCGGGGTGATCGCGACGAGGCCGGCGACGGCACCCGTGGCGGCACCCAGCAGCGAAGGCTTGCCGTGGTGGAGCTTCTCGACGATCGACCAGCTGACCGCAGCGGCAGCCGTGGCGACGAAGGTGTTGATGAAGGCGACCGCGGTAACGGCGTTGGCTTCGAGGTTAGAGCCCGCGTTGAAGCCGAACCAGCCGATCCACAGCAGCGAGGCGCCGATCATGGTCATGGTCAGCGAGTGCGGCGGGGTGGCTTCCTTGCCGTAGCCCGTGCGCTTGCCGATCATGATACAGCCGACGAGGCCCGCGATACCGGCGTTGATGTGCACGACGGTGCCACCGGCGAAGTCGAGCGCGCCCCAGCCCCAGAGCATGCCGTAGTCGGTCGGAGCATCGACGAGGAAGTCCGGACCGGCCCAGTACCAGACCATGTGCGCCATCGGGAAGTAGATGCAGGTCAGCCAGAGCACGACGAAGATGATCAGCGGCGTGAACTTCACGCGTTCGGCGAAAGCGCCGACGATCAGCGCCGGCGTGATGCAGGCGAAGGTCATCTGGAAGACCACGAAGACGAGTTCGGGCAAATAGACGTTGTTCGAGAAGGTCGCGGCGTAGGTGGTCGCGTCGACCCCCACGAGGAACGCCTTCGAGAAGCCGCCGACGAATTCGCTGCCGCTGGTGAAGGCCATCGAATAGCCCCAGCAGACCCAGACGAGCGCGGCGACGGAAACGATCGTCAGAACCTGCATCAGCACGCTGAGCATGTTCTTGGTGCGGACGAGACCGCCGTAGAAGAGCGCGAGCGCGGGAACGCTCATCATCAGCACCAGCGCGGCGCAGACGAGCATCCAGGCGGTGTCGCCCTTGTTGACCATGCCGACCATCTGCTCGGCGGTCGGCGCCTTGATCAGGGTCGTGGCGGCTTCGGTGGCTTCGGGCGTCGGCGCAGCCGTGGCGACAGCGGCCGCAGCGGTGGCCGCGGCATCCTGAGCCCAGGCGGCTGTGGCGGCGAAGAGCGACGTACCCAGCGCCCCTGCGCCGCAAATCATCTTGCGGATCATGGTGTTACCCCCCTGTGGGAAGATGTGTCGGATGCGCGCATCAAAGCGCGGTGTCCCCGGACTCGCCGGTGCGGATGCGCACGGCGGACGCGAGGTCGAGAACGAAGATCTTGCCGTCGCCGATCGCTTCGGTGCTGGCGGTCTGCTGGATGGTCTCGACGATCTGGTCAGCCAGGCTGTCCGGCGCGGCGACCTCGATCTTAACCTTCGGGAGCATGTTGGTCGAATATTCGGCTCCCCGATAGATTTCGGTCTGCCCCTTCTGCCGTCCAAAGCCCTTGACCTCGGAGACGGTCATCCCCGCGACCCCGATGGCGCCGAGAGCTTCGCGCACCTCGTCGAGCTTGAACGGCTTGATGATGGCGATGATGAATTTCATGCCTATCCCCTGCTAGCCACCGGACCGATCGCCGGCGGGCAGCACATCGCAAGGGGCGTGCCAATTTAAGGAATCGTCAATAAATCAGGGTCGCGGAAGCGATAGGCGGCCGCCAGCGTCGAGAAACGGCGCCCGAATCATGAGCAGATGCCTAATTTTTAGGCAGAGTAAGCCGCGCCCAGACCGGCAGATGGTCGGACCCTCTCGCCGCCAACGCCGAATGATGCACACCGGTTCCCACGAGCTGCCAATCGTTCGACACGACGATGCGGTCGAGCTGCGCCACGGGGCGGCGCGAAGGGAAGCTGCGGCCGGGGGCGAGCAGGTGCCAGTCGTGCAGGAATTCGTGGAAGCAACCGCCGTGGCGTGCCCACTCGTTGAAGTCGCCCATCAGCACGGTTGGGCTCGCGCCGTTGCACGCGGCGACGTGGGCCAGGATCGAGCGCACCTGCTGGCGCCGCCGCAGGCCCGAGAGGTCGAGGTGCATGCCGACCACACGCAGGCGGCGGCCTTCGATCTTCAGGTCGGCCCGGATCGCCCCGCGCGGCTCGAGCGTCGGCAGCGGAACGATCGCGGCCTCTTCAACCTCGATCTCGCGGCGCACGAGCAGGGCGTTGCCGTGCCAACCGATCGAATCGGGCTTCATCTGCAAGGGAATCGCGCGATAGGGCGTGTGCCCCTCGATCGCGGCCAGCGGCAGCACGGTCTCGCGCCGGCCGAACCGGCGATCGGCCTCCTGCAGCGCGACGACGTCGGCGCCGATCTCGTTGAGGATCGCGAGGATGCGATCGGGATCGCGGCGCCGGTCGAGCCCCACGGCCTTGTGGATGTTGTAGCTGGCGAAAG
Source organism: Novosphingobium anseongense (assembly GCF_037482895.1). Taxonomy (NCBI): domain Bacteria; kingdom Pseudomonadati; phylum Pseudomonadota; class Alphaproteobacteria; order Sphingomonadales; family Sphingomonadaceae; genus Novosphingobium; species Novosphingobium anseongense. The sequence continues at coordinate 536,594 of NZ_JBBHJZ010000002.1, forward strand.
TGAGCTCCATCACCGCGGTCAAGCGTCGGTGGCGGCGGTTTTGTTCCCGGAGATGTAGCGATCGGTCGGCGTCACGGGCAGGCCGTCGATGCTGTGGGTGCGGTCCCGGTATTTGGCTTCCCAGGCTTCGGGATCGGCCTGGGCGTGGTACTTGATCAAGGTCTGCCGCTCCTGATCGAGTTGCATCACGGGGACGCCCCAGCCGCAACTGCTCTGCACGCTTTCGACAGCCACTTCGAAGATCTGACGTGTGCCGGGCAGTAGTTCGAAATGCGCGGCCAGTGCCTGCCAGTCGGCCTCGGCGGGCAGCACCGGGCGGCCGCGGCCATAGATCCGCAGGATCAGCGGGGGCTGGCCGAAATTGCACATCATGATCGTGATGCGCCCGTCGGCGACCAGGTGCGCATGGGTCTCGTTGCCCGAGCCGCCGAGATCGAGCCAGGCGACGCGCGTCGGCGAAAGCACGCGGAAGGCATCGTAGCCCTTGGGGCTGAGATTGATCCGCCCTTCATCGGCCGCGGTGGCGACGAAGAACAGGCTCTGCCGCGAGATCATCGCGACGTGATCCTCGGTCAGGTGATCGGTGAATTGCGCCATGGATCCAGGCTAGGCCGATCGCGCAATCGCGGCAATCCCGCGGTCTCAGCGTTCCTTGGTGGCGCTGAAGGTCAGCTCGGGATTGCGCTCCTGCTGGTAGTTCACATCCCAGGCCGAGCGCGCGAGGAACACCGGGTCGCCGTCGCGGTCCTTGGCCAGGTTCGACTTGTTGAAGTCGACGAAGCCCTTGAGCGCGGCATCCGATCCCTTGAGCCAGCGCGCCGTATCGAACGGCGCGGGTTCGAGCATGGCCTCGACCTTGTATTCGGCCTCGAGCCGGCTGATCAGCACTTCGAGCTGGAGCTGGCCGACCACGCCGACGATCCACTGCGCGCCGATCTCGGGATAGAACACCTGGATCACGCCCTCTTCGGACAGGTCGTCGAGCGCCTTGCGCAGCTGCTTGGTCTTGGTTGGATCCTTGAGCGCGACGCGGCGCAGGATTTCGGGCGCGAAGTTGGGCAGGCCGGTGAAGCGCACCTTGTTGGCCTCGCTCAGGGTGTCGCCCACGCGCAGGGTGCCGTGGTTGGGGATGCCGATGATGTCGCCGGGCTCGGCCGAATCGGCGATCTCGCGGTCCTGTGCGAAGAACAGGATCGGCGAATGCACCGCGATCGGCTTGCCGAGGCCCGAGGGGGTCAGCTTCATGCCGCGCTTGAAGGTGCCCGAGACCAGCCGCATGAAGGCGATGCGGTCGCGGTGCATCGGGTCCATGTTGGCCTGGACCTTGAAGATGAAGCCGGTGACTTCCTTGTTCTCGGGCATGATCGTGCCCTGCTCGCTGGGCTGGGGCCGGGGCGGCGGTGCAAAACGCGCGATCGCGTCGATCAGCTCGGCTACGCCGAAGTTCTTGAGCGCCGAGCCGAAATAGACCGGGGTCAGGTCGCCGTGGCGATAGGCCTCGATGTCGAATTCGGGATAGCCGACCTGCGCCAGTTCGATCTCCTCGGCGATGTCCGCGGGCAGTTCGGGTGCCTCGTCGACCTTGCCGAGGAATTCGCGGCTGTCGCCTTCGGGACGGCTGACCTTGTTGGTCGCCAGGTCGAGCACGCCCTGGAACTGGCCGCCCATGCCCACCGGCCAGGACATCGGCACGACGTCGAGCGCGAGCGCGTCGGCGACCTCGTCGAGCGTCTCGAACACCGGGCGACCTTCGCGGTCGACCTTGTTGACGAAGGTGATGATCGGCACCGAACGCAGGCGGCAGACCTCGAACAGCTTGCGCGTCTGCGGCTCGATGCCTTTCGCGGCGTCGATCACCATGATCGCCGAATCGACCGCGGTCAGCGTGCGGTAGGTGTCTTCGGAGAAGTCCTCGTGGCCCGGTGTGTCGAGCAGGTTGAAGGTGATGCCGTCCTTCTCGAAGGTCATCACCGAGCTGGTCACCGAGATGCCGCGCTGCTGCTCGATCTTCATCCAGTCCGACCGCGCGCGCCGCGCTTGGCCGCGCGCCTTGACCTGACCGGCGAGATGGATCGCGCCGCCCTGGAGCAGCAGCTTCTCGGTCAGCGTGGTCTTGCCGGCGTCGGGGTGCGAGATGATGGCGAAAGTGCGACGATTGGACATCGCGCGCGGTTAGCCGGTGCGAACGGTTACGTCCATGCGCAAGCTGCGTTCGGCGCCAGGGGCGAGGCTGACGACGCCGGGCTTGTTGCGGAAATCGTCGGCGAAGCCCTGCGGATCGGCGATCCCCTGCCACGGCTCGATGCAGAGGTAGTTCGCGCCGGGCTTCTGCCAGATGCCGAGCATCGGCGTGTCGGGGAAATGGATGTCGAGGCGGGCGCCCTGCTCGGCGCCGAAGGTCAGCGAACGGCTCGCAAGATGGTCCCAGATCAGCGCATCGGCCTCGAACAGCGCCGCGTCGGGGACCAATTCTCGCCCGACGACGGGTGTCGGTTGCGGCTCGGGCAGCAGCAGGCCGCTCGGCGGATCGATCCGGCGGATCGGTTGGGGCTCGGGCTCGGCGAAGGTCACGCGATGGTCCGCCTTGGCCGCGCCGCCGGGCAGGGGCCAGGCGAAGGCCGGGTGGAAGCCGAAGCTGAAAGGCATGTCGGTCACGCCTTTGTTGGTGGCCGTGGCGGTCATATGCAGCGTGGCACCGTCGAGCCGGAAGGCCATGTCGAGCGTGAAGGGAAACGGATAGGCCAGGTGCGTCGCTTCGCTTGCCGTCAGGCGGAAGGTGGCGCTGTCGGAATCGCTGGCCACGAGCTCGAACCGGCTCTGACGTGCGAAACCGTGCTTGGCCAGCTCGTGCGCCGAACCGCAGAGCCGATAGTGTCCGCCGTTTAGCGCGCCGACGATCGGGAACAGCAGCGGCGCGCGGCCGGTCCAGAAGGCCGGATCGGCATCGGTCATGTACTCGCGGCCTTGGGCATCGGTCAGCGACCAGAGCTCGGCGCCGAGCGGGTTGATGCGGGCGGTGAGATCGCCCGAGGTGATCGAGATCAGGTCGGTCATAAGCCTCGCCTCACCATAAAGCCGTCACCCTGAACTTGTTTCAGGGTCCATGGTGCCTCACGGCACTGTTCGTGCCAACCGAGAGATGGACCCTGAAACAAGTTCAGGGTGACGATGGTACGTGGCGAGCGGTCCGTCCTATCCGCGCAGCACTGCGCCCAGCTTCGCCGCCGCCGCCGTCACCTTGTCGGCGATCGCCTTGAGGTCCGCTTCGGCGTAGCTCTTCTCGCCCGGCTGGAGCGTGACCTCGATCGCCAGCGACTTGCTGCCTTCGGGCACGCCCTGGCCGCGGAAGTCGTCGAAGAGGCGCGCGGCGACGATGTTAGCCTTGTCGGCGCCCTTGACCATGCGGACGAGATCGCCCGCGGGCAGGTCGGCGGGCACGAGGAAGGCGAAGTCGCGCGTCACCGCCTGCAGCGCGGGCGGGGCATAGTGGACGCGGGCAAAGCTCGCGGCGCCCTTCTTGCCCGGGATCGCGTCGAGGAACAGCTCGGCGACCGCGACGGGCGCGTCGATGTCGAACTGCTTGAGCACCGCCGGGTGGAGCATGCCGAAGCGTGCGAGCACGGTCTTGGGTCCGAGCCGCAAGGTCGCCGACTGGCCGGGATGGAACTGGCTACCAGCCTCGCCCATGACCTGCAGGTTGTCGACCGGCGCGCCGGCTTCGGCGAGCAGGGCCAGGGCTTCGGCCTTGGCGTCGTAAGCGTCGAAAGTCGCGGGCTTGCCGGTGGCCCAGCCGCGCGCGGTCTTCTCACCGGCGAGGACGACCGCGAGCGAAAGGCGCTCGTCGCTCGCGCCGTTCTCGGCGCGCAGATAGCGGCGGCCGATCTCGAACAGGCGCAGGCCCGAGGCGCCGCGGTCGAGATTGCGGCGCACCGCGGCGAGCAGGCCGGGCAGCAGCGAGGGGCGCATGGCCTTCATGTCCTCGCTGATCGGGTTGGCCAGGGTCCAAACCGCACTATCCGCGAACACGGCAGCGTCGGCCTCGGGCAGGAACGACCAGGTCACCGCCTCGTGGTTGCCGCGCGCCGCGGCGGCGCGGCGCAGGCGGCGTTCGAGCTTCTGCGCGGGCGTCGCGGTCGGCCGGGCGACGCCATCTGCGCGCGGCAGGGCGACGCTCTCGACCTTGTCGAGCCCGTGGATGCGGATCACTTCCTCGACGATATCGGGCGCGCCGTCGACGTCGGGGCGCCAGCCGGGGGCCGTGACGCTCCACTGCTCGCCGTCCTGGCTGTCGACCGCGACCACCGAGAAGCCGAGGCTTTCGAGGATCGTGCGCTGCTGTGCCGAAGGGATTGCCACGCCGCCGAGCGTCTCGGCGAGGGTCGGCTCGTAGTGCACTTGCCTTGTGCCCGAGGGCGGCGTGCCCGCGCGGATCACCTCGGAAGCCTGGCCGCCGCAGATCTCGAGCACCAGCCCGGTCAGCAGGTCGAGCCCGGTGTCGAGGAACTGCGGATCGATGCCGCGCTCGAAACGCCCGCGCGCGTCCGAGGTCAGGTTGAGCGTGCGGCCGGTCTGGGCGATGCGCACGGGATCGAAATAGGCGATCTCGAGCAGCACGTCCCTGGTATCGTCCGAGCAGCCCGAGTGCTCGCCGCCCATGATGCCGGCGATGTCGTGGACACCGGCCTCGTCGGCGATCACGGTCATCGTGTGATCGAGCAGGTAATGCTTGCCGTTGAGCGCGGTGACGCCCTCGCCATCCTTAGCGCGGCGCGCGACGACGGCGCCGGTCAGCTTGGCGCGGTCATAGGCATGGGCCGGGCGGCCATAGGTCAGCATCACGTAATTCGTTATGTCGACCAGCGCCGAGATCGGGCGCTGGCCCGCGCTCTTGAGCCGCGCCTGGAGCCAGTCGGGCGAAGCGCCGTTGGTCACGCCGAGGATCGTGCGGCCGTAGAAGGCGGGGCAGCCCTCGGTGTCTTCGGTGCGGATATCGACCGGCGAGGCGAAAGTGCCGGCGATCTGCGGGGCGACGATCGGCTTGAGCGTTCCGAGCCCGGCGGCGGCGAGATCGCGCGCGATGCCGTAGACGCCCATGCAGTCGGGACGGTTCGGGGTGATCGCCACGTCGAACACCGGGTCGGCGCCGTGGTAGTCGGCAAAGGCCTGGCCGATCGGCGCGTCTTCGGGCAGCTCGATGATGCCGTCGTGATCCTCGCCGAGTTCGAGCTCGCGCGTGGAGCACATCATGCCGTTCGATTCGACCGAGCGCACCGCCGCGACCTTGAGCACCATGCCGTTGGCCGGCACCACCGCGCCCGGCAGGCCGAGCACGCCGACGAGGCCCGCCCGCGCATTGGGGGCGCCGCAGACGACCTGGAGCGGCTGGCCGTCTCCGGCGTCGACGGTCAGCACCTGCAGCTTGTCGGCGTTCGGATGGCGTTCTGCCGTGAGCACCCTGGCGACGCGGAAGCCCTTGAGCTTGTCGGCCGGGTTCTCGACGCCTTCGACCTCGAGGCCGATGGCATTGAGCTTGGCAGCGATCTCGTCGACCGAGGCGGTCGTATCGAGGTGATCCTTGAGCCAGGAGAGCGAGAATTTCATCGTAGTATCCTTAGGCCGCGGTGCCGACGCCGCCCGACAGGGTCGGCACGTCGAGCGGGGCGAAACCATAGTGCGACAGCCAGCGGACATCGCCGTCGAAGAAGGCGCGCAGGTCGTCCATGCCGTACTTGAGCATGGCCAGGCGATCGACGCCGACACCGAAGGCGAAGCCCTGCCACTGATCGGGATCGAACCCGCCCGCGGCGATCACCTTGCGGTTGACCATGCCGCTGCCGAGCAGTTCCATCCAGCCCTCCTGGCCGCCGAGCACACGCTTGCCATTGACCAGGGTGAAGCCGACGTCGACCTCGACCGACGGCTCGGTGAAGGGGAAATAGCTCGGGCGCAGGCGCAGGACGATGTCCTCGCGCTCGAAATAGGCCTTGAGGAAGGTCTCCAGGGTCCACTTGAGATGGCCCAGGTGGATGCCCTTGTCGATCACCAGGCCTTCGATCTGGTGGAACATCGGCGTGTGCGTCGCGTCGCTGTCCGAGCGGTAGACGCGGCCCGGCGCGATCACGCGCACTGGCGCGCCACCCGGACTGGGCTTGGCAACCGCCAGCATCGTGCGGATCTGCACGGGCGAGGTGTGCGTGCGCAGCAGCATCTCGCGACCTTCCGCGTTCTTGTCCGGGAAGTAGAAGGTGTCGTGCATCGCGCGCGCCGGGTGGCTCTCGGGCATGTTGAGCGCGGTGAAGTTGTGCCAGTCGTCCTCGATCTCCGGGCCGGTGGCGACGGCGAAGCCCATGTCGGCGAAGATCTCGGCCATCTCGTCCATGACCTGGCTGACCGGATGGACCGAACCGCGCGCAGCTTCGGGAGCCGGCAGCGACAGATCGATCGTCTCGGAGGCCAGGCGCGCGTCGAGCGCGGCGCCTTCCAGCGCGGCCTTGCGGTCGCCCAGGGCATTGGTCACGGCTTCGCGCAGCGCGTGGATCTTGGGGCCTTCGCTCTGGCGTTCCTCGGGGCTCATGCCGCCCAGCGTCTTGAGCAGGCCCGAGATCGAGCCCTGCTTGCCGAGAAACTCGACGCGCAGCCCTTCAAGCGAATCAAGATCCTGCGCCGCCGCTATCCGCGAGAGCGCCGCTTGCTCGGTTGCCGCATGGTCCAAGGAAAAATCACCCAATGTTTGACGTTCAGGCGGGCTCCTTAGGGGCCAATAGGGCGAATCGCAATCAGCCCGCGACGGCGCCGCCCTCGGGGCCGTCGAGCGTCTGCGCCGCGGCGCCGGCGATCCGCGCGCGCTCGCGCATCACCGCCGAGAGCACGGGCTTGTCGAGCGCGGCATAGGCGCGCGGGGTCATGCCCATGAACTGGCGGAAATCCCGCACGAACTGCGCCTGGTCGTAATAGTGGCCGTCCATCGCGCCCGACCAGCGCATCGAGGGATCGAGCATGAACTGGGCGAGACTGCGCATGAAGCGCTGGCGGCGCAGCAGCAGCTTGGGCGCGAAGCCGAAGGCGCGGCGGCAGATGCGCTCGACCGTCCGCGGGGTGCCGCCCGTGCGCTCGACCAGCGCGGAGACGCTGTCGATCTCGGGATCGACCAGGGCTTCGTGAATCGCGACGATGCGGTCCTCGTCGGGCAGGGAGTCGCCCATGCGCGCGAGGAACAGTTCGGCGATGCGTTCAGCATCGCTCTCGACGCTGGCGTCGGGGGCGAACAGCGTTTCGGTCAGCGGGCGGAAGTCGGTGAAGGCGGGATGCAGATTGCCGTCGGCGACGGCGTTGGCGAGATCGGCGGCATCGCCGCGGACGAATTTCGCCCAGCCCAGCGGCAGCAGGCCGATGCCCCAGATCTTGATCGGGCCGGTGATGAAGCGAACGGCCTGGCTCGAAGGGCCGGTTGCCGAAAAGCGCGTGCCGGTCACGCGGGTGCCGTCGCGGCCCTCGGCCACGGGAGGATCTCCCGCGAACGAAAAGAATCGCAGGTTCGCCCATTCGGGATGGAGCAGGTCGGTCGTCAGGCCGCCTTCGGGCGGGACGATCTCGGCATGATAGAACGAGGTAAAATAGCGGCGGAGCTCTTCGGGTGGCGACAGAAACCGCACGCGTACGTCGCAGGATTCTTGCACCGCCCACCCCTGAACGTCGAAGCCGAAGCTCCCCTTCGCCGGGGCCTAACCGCAAACCTTATTGCGGCGCAACAAAAAGGCGCAGACTCCTAAGAGTCTGCGCCTTTTTGGTTTTCTCGAAAAACGAGAGCTTAGGCGAGCGCGGCCTTGGCCTGCGCGATCACCGCCGAGAACACACTGCCTTCGTTCATCGCCAGGTCGGCGAGAGTCTTGCGGTCGAGCTCGATGCCGGCAAGCTTGGTGCCGTGGATGAACTGCGAGTAGGTCAGGCCTTCGGCGCGAACCGCGGCGTTGATGCGCTGGATCCACAGGGCGCGGAAGGTCCGCTTCTTAACCTTGCGGTCGCGGTAAGCGTACTGACCGGCCTTTTCGACGGCCTGACGCGCAACGCGGATCGTATTCTTGCGGCGGCCGCGGTAACCCTTGGCCTGCTCGAGAATGTTCTTGTGCTTGGCGCGGGTGGTAACACCCCTTTTGACACGTGCCATTTATCAATCCTTCCTAGCTTCAGCCGAGCCCGTAGGGCGCCCACTTCTTGATTACCTTCGCGTCGGCGTCGGAAATCGTGTCGGTGCGGCGATGCTGGCGGATGTACTTGGCATTGTGGCTCATCAGGCGGTGGCGCTTGCCGACGGCGCCGTGCTTGATCTTGCCAGTGGCAGTGAGCTTGAAGCGCTTTTTCACGCCGCTCTTGGTCTTGAGCTTGGGCATTTTTGTCTCCTTTTTCAGGGACACGTCCAACCAGCCCTGGCAGCCCTTTGAGCCAGGCCGGTGGCTTGAAACCGTGTCGTGAAGCGGGCGCCCATAGTGATAGATGCGGGCCAAGGCAAGCAGGATCGACAGATCAGCTCTCGGCGCGCGCCCTTATCGTGTCGAGCGCGCGCAGCAGAACCTTGCGGGTTTCCTCGTCGAAGCCACCGAAGAAGCGTTCCTCGTTGGCATGGGCGAGTTCGTCGATCTGCGCGTGCAGCGCTGCGCCGGCTTGTGTCAGTGTCAGCGCATGGGTCCGCCCGTCGGCCGCCGCGCGCGCGACCAGCGCGCGCTCGACGAGACCGCTGACCACGGGCACCATGTTCGTGCGCCGCACGCCCAGCGCCTTGCTGATTTCGCCCTGATTGCAGCCGGGATTGGCGCCGACGAAGCGCAGGACGATGGCGTCGGTCAGCCGCAGGTCGAGTGCTTCGTAGGCCTCGCTCAGCGCCGAAAGCGTCGCCAGCGAAGCGCGGCGCAACTGGTAGCCGAGCAAGTGCTCGAGCGGATCGATCAGGGGCGCTTTGCCGGTCATTGGGCCAGCTTTAGCGAATCGCCCGTTGCGGACAACTGGTAATAGGGTTACCAATTCTTCGAAAGCGCCACGGGGCGTCGAGGGGAGAGACAGGATGCCGGTTTCGATCACGCGCAGGATTCGCCATGCTCTTTATGCCGCCGCTGCCGGAATGGCGCTCATGACCGCCCCCGTCTCGGCCGCGCCCGAGGCGCCGCGTCCGCAGGTGACCGCCGTGCCCGGCAAGCCGAACCTCATGATCGGCGCCTACGATCTCGCGACGCTCGGCTATCAGGTCGACGAATACTTCATTGCCGGCAATGCGACCTCCTACCGCCTCTCGGGCCAGCCCGAGGCCAGTGGCGTGTGGACCGCCCAGCCCGACGCGGCGGCGCCCTATGTCACACGCGTGGTCGTGATCCGGCCCAGCGATCCGTTGAAGTTCAACGGCACGGCGCTGGTCGAATGGTTCAACGTCACGGCCGGGCAGGACACCCCGGCCGACTGGATGGTCGCGCACCGCGAGATGCTGCGCAAAGGCTATGCCTATGTCGGCGTCTCGGCGCAGAAGGTCGGGGTCGAGGGCGGTGATTCGATCATGGGGCAGGGCGTCTCGCTCAAGAAGGCCGATCCCAAGCGCTACGGAACGCTGGCCCATCCGGGCGACGCCTGGTCCTACGATATCTTCTCCCAGGCCGGCGCGCTGCTGAAGACCCAGCGCGCGGGGGGCCTGCTCGGGCCCTTGGTGCCGCGCAAGGTGATCGGCATCGGCGAATCGCAGTCGGCGGCCTTCCTCACGACCTACGTCAACGCCATCGACCGGCTCGCCCGGGTCTACGACGGCTTCCTGATCCATTCGCGCTTCGGCAGCGGCGCGGCGATCGACGGCACGCGCATGACCGCCGGCCAGGGGCTCGTGCCCGATCACGTCCGCTTCCGCCCCGACCTGCGCGTGCCCGTCCTGACGGTGATCACCGAGACCGACCTGCTCGGCGCGCGCCTGCCGGGCTATCACGCCTCGCGCCGTCTCGACGATCGTCGCCTGCGCGTCTGGGAAGTCGCGGGCACGGCCCATGCCGACAACTACCTGTTCATGGGCGCCTTCACCGATTCGGGGCTCAAACGTCCCGAGGAGCTGGCCAGGATCTTCGTGCCGTCGCTGAACTCGCCGATGGGTAAGCTGGCCAAGCCGCTCAACCCCGGCATGGCGCATCATTACGTGGTCCAGGGCGCGCTCGCTGCGCTCAACGATTGGGTCCGCACGGGCCGCGCGCCGGCTTCGACGCCGCTGCTGACGCTCGCAACCGGCGGCAAGCCGGGCGAGACCGCGAGCCTTGCGCTCGACGCGAACGGGCTCGCCAAGGGCGGCGTGCGCACGCCCTGGGTCGATGCGCCGACGATCCGGCTTTCGGGCAAGGGTGATCCCAACTCGTTCATCGGCATGCTGGGCGGAAGCGGCGAGCCGATGACCAAAGCCGAACTCGAAAAGCTCTATCCGCACGGCCGGGAAGACTATCTGCGCCGCTTCACCACCGCGCTCGATGCGGCGATCGCGGCCGGCCACATCGTGCGCGAGGACCGCGCCGAGATCCTCGCGATCGCCGCGATCAACTACGACACGGCGCCGTAAGGCCCCGGACGATCGCATCGCTTTCCTACGGCTTGGCGAACCGGCATAACCGCCGACGCGGCACGCTCCTGAGCCCGATACATGTCGGGCTCAGGAGCGTGTCAACTTTGTCAACTTCGTCAACTTGTGCGGGAGAGAAAACATCATGGCGCTGGTTCACAGCTATCAGTTGATCGCGCGGCCGGGCAGCGAAAGCGCGCTCGGTGCGGCGCTCGAGGCGCTGGGCGAAGCGGCCAAGGCGATTGCCGGATCGCAGGGCGCCATGGTGCTGCAGGATCGCAAGGAACCGCAGAAGTTCCTGTTCCTCGAGTTCTGGGACGGCGAGGAATCCCGCAAGGCCGCCGGGTCGCAGCTGCCCAAGGAGGTCATGGGTCAGATCATGGCCGCGCTCGGCGGCCCGCTGCAGATGGCCGATTGGGATCGGCTGGCAGGCTGAGCCGAGTCCCCGCGCAGGCGGGACGCGGAATCAGTGGTGGCAGGCCATGGCCTCGACCACGTCCTCGAGCCGCGCCGGATCGCCCAGGGCGATCACGTGGCCGGTCGATCCGGCGTGGAGCGGATCGCCGTTCCAGTCGCACATCGTGCCGCCGGCGCCTTCGACCACGGGGACGAGCGCGGCCCAGTCGTGGAGCTTGAGCCCGGCCTCGCAGACCAGGTCGAGGTGGCCTGAGGCGAGCAGGCCGTAGTTGTAGCAGTCTCCGCCCATGACCATGCGCTTGTGGTCGGTCTTGGCGGCGAGGCTCATGAAGTGCTGGCCTTCGTGGTCGTCGAAGTATTGCGGTCCGGTCGTCGCCAGGGTCGCGTCGGACAATTCGCGGCAAAGGCGCGTGCGCACCGGCTGGCCGTTGAACGTGGTCGGTCGTCCGGTCGCGCCGATCCAGCGTTCGCCGAGGATCGGCTGGTCGATGATCCCGAGCACGGGCCAGCCTTCGACCACGAGCGCGATCAGGGTGCCGAAGATCGGCCGGCCGACGAGGAACGAGCAGGTGCCGTCGATCGGATCGAGCACCCAGGAGCGGCCCGAGGTGCCGGGGGTCGAGCCGAATTCCTCGCCAATCACCGTGTCCTGCGGGACCTCGGCCTTGAGGATGCGGCGCATCGCCTCTTCGGCGTTGCGATCGGCGATCGTCACCGGGCTGGCGTCGCCCTTGCGCTCGGAGTCGACGCCTGTGCGGAAATGCGGCCGGATCGCTTCCCCCGCGGCATCGGCGAGGCGCAGGGCGAGGGCGATGTCGGCGTCGAGATTCATCAGTCGAACAGCGAGCTGACCGAGCTCTCGTCGGCCGTGCGGCGGATCGCCTCGCCGAGCAGCGGCGCGATCGTGAGGAAGCGGATGCGGCTCGAATCCTTGGCCGCGTCGGTCGGCAGGATCGAATCGGTGATCACCAGCTCCTTGAGCGCCGAACCGTTGACCCGCGCCACCGCGCCGCCCGAGAGCACGCCGTGGGTGATATAGGCGGTGACGCTGGCGGCGCCCGCGTCCATCAGCGCCTGGGCGGCGTTGCACAGCGTACCGCCCGAATCGATGATGTCGTCGATCAGGATGCAGGCGCGGCCCTTGACGTCGCCGATGATGTTCATGACCTCGGACTGGCCGGGCTTGTCGCGGCGCTTGTCGACGATCGCCAGCGGCGCGTTGTCGAGGCGCTTGGCCAGCGCGCGGGCGCGGACCACGCCGCCGACGTCGGGCGAGACGACCATCAGCGCCTGGTCGCCGTAGCGCGCCTGGATATCGGCGGCCATGACCGGCGCGGCGTAGAGGTTGTCGGTCGGGATGTCGAAGAAGCCCTGGATCTGCCCGGCATGGAGATCGACCGAAAGCACGCGGTCGGCACCCGCCTGGGTGATCAGGTTGGCGACGAGCTTGGCCGAGATCGGCGTGCGCGGACCGGGCTTCCGGTCCTGGCGGGCATAGCCGAAATAGGGCACCACCGCGGTGATCCGCTTGGCCGACGAGCGGCGCAGCGCGTCGATGCAGATCAGCAGTTCCATGAGGTTGTCGTTCGCCGGGAAGCTGGTTGACTGCAGGACGAAGACGTCCTCGCCGCGCACGTTCTCGTGAATCTCGACGAAGACTTCCTCGTCGGCGAACCGGCGCACGCTGGCGTCGGTCAGCGGCACTTCCAGATAGCCTGCGATCGCCCGAGCGAGCGGCAGATTGCTGTTGCCGGCCATGATCTTCATTGCGCTGCCTTTCCCCACTCGCACGATTCGAGCACCTGCGTGCGCCCTAGCCGAGCGTCGCGGGATTGCAATATTTTGCGACTGCGAGACGGGGGAAGAGCTGTGCCGCTTCCCTGTCAGCGCAACCCATCAACGCGGCTTGCGGTGCTCGCCCTTGACCCAGCGCACGGTGCCAGAGCTTGCGCGCATGACGACGCTCTCGGTGGTCATCGTGCCGTCCTTGCGGCGCTTGACGCCTTGGAGCAGCGAACCGTCGGTCACGCCGGTCGCGGCGAAGATGCAGTCGCCCTTGGCCAGGTCTTCGAGCTTGTAGATGCGGTTGAGGTCCTCGATGCCCCACTTGCGGGCGCGGCCGCGCTCGTCGTCGTTGCGGAACAGCAGGCGGCCGTTGAACTGGCCGCCGACGCAGCGCAGCGCGGCTGCGGCGAGCACGCCTTCGGGGGCGCCGCCCGAACCCATGTAGAGGTCGATCGTGGTGTCTTCGTTGGTCACGGCGATCACGCCGGCGACGTCGCCGTCGCCGATCAGCACGACGCCGCAGCCGAGACCGCGCAGTTCGGCAATGAGATCGGCGTGGCGCGGACGGTCGAGCACGCAGACGATGATCTCGTGCGGTTCGACGCCCTTGGCGGCGGCCACGGCCTTGACGTTTTCGGTCGGCGACTTGGCGAGGTCGATGATGCCCTCGGGATAGCCCGGGCCGACTGCGAGCTTGTCCATATAGACGTCGGGCGCGTTGAGGAGGTTGCCTTCCTCGGCCACGGCCAGCACGGCCAGCGAGTTCGGGCCGGCCTTGGCGCAGATCGTCGTGCCTTCTAGCGGATCGAGCGCGATGTCGATCTTCGGCCCCTTGCCCTGCGCGGCGCCGACCTTCTCGCCGATGAACAGCATCGGCGCTTCGTCGCGCTCGCCCTCGCCGATGACGACGGTGCCGTCCATGTAGAGTTCGTTGAGCGCGGCGCGCATCGCCTCGACAGCGGCGGCGTCGGCCGCCTTCTCGTCGCCGCGGCCGATCAGCTTCGACGCGCCGATCGCGGCCGCCTCGGTCACGCGGACCATCTCGAGCACGAGGACACGGTCAAGGACGTGGCTGGCGGGCGTGACTGTCATGAGATCGATGGTCCTCTTCGATGAGCGGCTGCGGGAGCGACTTGCGGGCGGCTTAGACAGGGCTTCGATGCTTGTCGAGACGCGGCGGTGGACGGTGCCGCTGCGTCGTCGAACCGTGTTTATTCGCCCAGGAGTTGCATGACGAGCGGGCGTTCGGCCAGCGCGGGTGAGCCTTCGAGCAGGCGCAGCGCTTCGCTGACGCGCGCCTCGGGGCCTTCGTGCGTGACCATGGCGACCAGGACGTTGCCGCCTTCCTCGTGCCGACCCTTCTGGATCAGGCTCTCGATCGAGACGCCGGCATCGCGCATGGCGGCGGTGATCTCGGCGAGCACGCCGGGGCGATCGGCGACCGTGAAGCGGATATAGGCGCGGCCCAGGCGATGGCCCGAAGGGGCCGGCGCCATCGTCTCCATCTCGGAGACCTGGATCGAGAAGGGCGCTCCGGCCTCGCCGCCGAGATCGCCGCGGGCGATGTCGATCAGATCGGCCACCACGGCGCTCGCGGTCGGGCCGTCGCCGGCGCCGGCGCCCTGGAACAGCAGCCTGCCCGAGAAATTGCCCTCGGCGACGACCGCATTGGTCGCGCCGTCGACATGGGCCAGGGGGTGATCGAAGGGCACGAGGTGCGGGTGGACGCGCTGGAACAGGCGGCGCTGGCCGCCCTCCCCATTCTCGCTGTGCTCGTCGACTTCGGCGATGCCGATCAGGCGGATGACATAACCGAGTGCATCGGCCTGGGCGATGTCCGCGGCCTGGATGCGGGTGATGCCCTGGGTCTCGACCGAGGCGAAGTCGATGCGCGTGCCGAAGGCGATCGCCGAGAGGATCGCCAGCTTGTGCGCCGCGTCGGTGCCTTCGACGTCGAAGCTCGGATCGGCCTCGGCATAGCCCTTGGCCTGCGCTTCCGAGAGGACGTCGGAAAAGTCGCGGCCGGTGTCTTCCATCGTCGATAGGATGAAATTGCAGGTGCCGTTGAGAATGCCGTAGAGCCGGTCGATGTTGTTGGCCGCCGCGCCTTCGCGCAGGCCCTTGATCACCGGCACGCCGCCGGCGACCGCCGCTTCGAACTTGAGCGCGACCTTGGCCTTCTCGGTCAGCTCGGCGAGTTCGAGCCCATGGTGCGCGATCATCGCCTTGTTGGCCGTGACGAGCGACTTGCCGTGCTGGATCGCGTTGCGCGCCAGCGTCAGCGCCGGACCGTCGGCGCCGCCGACCAGTTCGACCACGGCATCGACGTCGTCGCGCGCGGCCATCGCGGTCATGTCGTCTTCCCAGGCGTAGCGCGAGAGATCGACGCCGCGATCCTTGCCACGGTCGCGCGCGCTCACCGCGACGATCTCGATCGGCCGGCCCGCGCGGCGGGTGATCAATGCGGCGTTGGTCTCGATCAGGCGGATGACTCCCCCGCCGACGGTACCCAGCCCTGCCAATGCGATTCTAAGCGGTGCGGCCATGATGTTCCCTTTCGCGGCCGCGCCCTAAGCGAGCCTCGGCCGAAAGGCCAGTCTCTTCAAGAGAGGCGTATCACCGCTCGGCGTGTCGTCACGATCGCGTGCGCGCGCAGGTCCCGAGCTCGCCGAGCACCATGCGATAGTCGGCCTCGGCCTGGGCACGGCTTCCCGGACCTTCGGACAGATTGACGCCCCGCGGCAGCGCATTGGGCAGGAAGCAGGCGAGGCGGTACCAGGCCAGGGTGTCGCGCTGCGGCGGGCTGCCGACGAGCGCGGCGACTTCCGAGAACGATGCGCCCCAGGCCGGCGCCGCGCCGGGCCGGTGCTGGACCGTGATCGAGGCGGCCGAATGCTTCGCTGTCTCGAGGAAGAACTGCGTCTCGCCTTCGCCGGCGAGGTTGCCCGGAACGTGGATCGCTTCGCGCACGCGGGCCACCGATGGCGGGGCGTCGGGCGCGACGAGTGCCGCCAGCACCGTGCGCAGCCGGGCCTCGGTCTCGGCGCTCCACAGGATCTGCGCGTCGGGCGCGGCGAGTTGGAGATCGCCTGTCGGTCCCTGCGCGCTGGTCGCGAAGAGCAGGACGGCCTTCTTCTTGATGGCGGGGGGCTTGCCGCGCGGGTCGGGCGGCAGATCGACCAGATAGCGCAGCGATTGCCCCAGCGGCGTGTCGCCACGGATCAGCGCCTGGGTGCGCGCCTCTATGTAATAGCGCGCCCAACCGGGTCGGACGCCGCGCGCGCGCGCCGGTTCGACGGGAGCGATCTTGCGGACCTCGGCGCGCACCACAATTCGCGCCGAATCGGATAGATCGGCGAGGTCGGCATAGGTCGGCACGACAACCGGCGCGGCAGGCTGGGCAGCGAATGCCGGCGCAAAATTTATCGACATCACCATTGCCGTTATCGCTGCCGTCGCGGACCGTAGGAAGCGCTTGGTTGAATTCATCTCCACCGAACTCCCGGAATTTCTCAGGTTTTCTGACGAGTGCAAAGCCCGTCCACAGGGCCATTCAGCTTAACACGTCTGAATCAGATGTTAACTTATCGACACGCGCATAAGGCGTTGCGCGGGTTTGGCAACGGAGCTAAAGCATGCCCGAATTCTGGGCCAAAAAATATAAAAGGCCCTGCCGTTCGCCTAATCGGGCGCCGATGCCCCGAGAGGGGAGCCGGTCGTCCGTTCGGGGTGGTGCGTTAAGAATCACATGGGTTGTTGCCTAACGGCTCGCCTGTGGGCGCCTCGGGCTGTGGCCCATGGCATTGTTATGGAGTGATGCGTCGGAATGGCTTACGCTGACCAAAAGATGAGCGGTAACAAAGTTACCGCGTTGATCATCGTTGCCCTCATTCACGTTTTTGTTGGTTATGCGCTTGTCACGGGTTTGGCCTATGAGGCAGCCAAGAAGGTCATCCAAAAGGTGACCACCGTCGACATCAAGGAAGAAGTCAAGAAGGAAGAACCGCCGCCACCGCCGCCGAAGGATGATCTTCCGCCGCCGCCGCCCGTCGTGGCGCCGCCGCCGAAGATCAATGTCGCGCCTGTGGCGCCGCAGATCACGGTCGTTGACACGCCACCGCCGCCGGCTCCGCCGATGGTCGTCGTGCCGCCGCCGCCGTTGGCTCCCCCGCCACCGCGGTTCACGCCCACCGGCGCCGTGCCGCGTGGCAATCCCGGTTCCTGGGCCACCACCAACGACTATCCCGCGCGCGCTCTGCGCGAGGAGCGCGAAGGCACCACTGGCTTCCGCGTGTCGGTCGGCCCCGATGGTCGTGTCACCGATTGTCAGATCACCAACTCGAGCGGCCATCCGGACCTCGATCAGGCGACCTGCGACAACGTCCGTCGTCGTGCCCGGTTTACGCCGGCCAAGGACGGCGAGGGCCAGCCCACCAGCGGCACCTATGCGAACCGCGTCCGTTGGGTCATCCCGAAGGACTGATTTTCCTGACCAAGCCGGTACGCCCCCTACGCTGCCGGCCTTCTCTATTCCATTCTTGAGAGGACCTACCGCATGCACATCATCGATCTTCTCGCCGCGGCTGCCCCGGCTGCCCCGCAGAACAAGTTCGGTTTTGCCGAAGCTCTCGAACAGGGCGGTTTCATCGCCTACGCGACCGTCGTCATCCTCGGCGTCATGTCGTTCGGCTCGTTCTACATCCTGTTCACCAAGTGGTTCGAGCAGTCGAAGATCCTGCGCCAGGGTCGTGAAGTCCGCACCAGCTTCTGGAAGGCCCCGACCCTCAAGGACGGCGCCACCAAGCTCGAGAAGAACAGCGCCTGGCGCCAGATCGTCGACGACGGCCTCCAGGCCGAAGATGAAGCTCTCAAGCTTAAGGACTCGACCGAAGCCCACGACTGGCTGCACGGTTCGCTGGCCCGCTCGGAAGCCTCGATCAACGCACGCCTCGCTTCGGGCCTGCCGTTTCTCGCCACCGTCGGTGCGACCTCGCCGTTCATCGGTCTGTTCGGCACCGTCGTCGGCATCTACCGCGCTCTGATCAACATCGGCATCGCCGGTTCGGCCTCGATCGACAAGGTCGCGGGTCCGGTCGGTGAGGCTCTGATCATGACCGCGCTCGGTCTGCTCGTCGCCGTTCCCGCGGTGCTCGCCTACAACTACCTGCAGGCACGCAACAAGGGCATCGCCGAGCAGCTGACCGGCTTCTCGACCGACGTTCTCGCCAACATCGCTTCGGGCGGTGCCGTGCGTCCGGCGACGATCGTCTCGCCGGCCAAGGCTGCCCCGGCTGCTGCCGCCAAGCCGGCTGCTGCGCCGACCAAGCCCTGAGCGCGCGCAGCGGCGGCGGGCTCGTCTCGCCGCCAACACCGGGGGTTATCGCGACGGGCATGCTGCATGCGGGCCCGTCGCCCTCTCGGGATTGAATGCAAGGATAGGATGAAACTATGGCAGTTTCAGTAGGCGGCGGGCAAGAAACCCCGATGTCGGACATCAATACCACGCCGCTCGTCGACGTGATGCTGGTGTTGCTGATCATCTTTCTTATTGCGGTGCCGGTCGCGATCCAGACGATCGAGAAGCTCAAGCTCCCGATCATCGCTTCGTCGGAATCGAAGGACAAGGTCGAGAACCTGCTCCTGACCGTCAGCTCCACCGACGGTGCAGGCCGCAGCGCGGGCGAGCCCGGTTACGAGGGCGCGACGCGCTATGGCCAGTGCCGCATTTACTTCAACAACATCACGCCGGTGACCTCGGTCGAACTGCGCGAACAGGCATTCAAGCGGCTCGACGCCATCGTCAAGCGCGAGGGTGGCCCCGAAGCGCTGCGCGACAACCCGGACAAGGTGCCCCAGGTCCACATTCGCGGTGATGTGAACGTTCCTTGGCGCTGCGTCGCAGGCGCGATCTACAACGTGCAGATCTCGGGCTATCCGACGGTCGGCTTCATCTCGAACCCCGTCGATCCGAACGCCTGAGCGCGGCACGGTTAATTCAGGAGTAACTTCCCATGGCAATGTCAGGCGGCAAGGACGATGGCTCGCCGATGATGGAAATGAACACGACGCCGCTGATCGACGTCATGCTCGTGCTTCTCATCATGTTCATCATCACCATCCCCGTAGCGACCCACTCGGTCGATATCGACCTGCCGGTGCCGAACCCCAACGATCAGCCGCCGCCGCCGGTTCTGCCGGTGGTGAACAAGCTGGTGCTCACCCGCAACGGTGAGATCATGTGGAACGGCAACGTCCTGAACGCCGGGCAGCTGGTGACCAATCTCAAGACGACCACCACGATGAATCCCGAGCCGGAACTCCAGTTCCAGCCGGAACAGGACGCCAGCTATGATCTGTCGGCGAAGGTCCTGAACATCATCAAGGGCTCGAAGGTCACCAAGTTCGGTTTCGTCGGGAACGAGCAGTTCTCGGAATTCGACAAGTCGGCGGCAAACCCGAAGTAATTCGGCAGAACCCCGGTCCGATCGGACACGGAAGGGGCGGAGCGATCCGCCCCTTTTCGTTTGGGCGTCAGGCGTTGTCGTCAGCTTCCGACCGATCGACCCGCATCGCCGCCGAGGCCAGGCTCTCGGCCTCCTCGAGCAGCAGGTCGTCGGCCGAGCCCGCGGGCAGGCTCTCGCGGCCGATCATCGACAGCACGGGCACCGACAGCGGGCTGATCCGTTCGAGCTGGACGTGGTCGATCTGCCGCGCGGCGCGGTCGAGCACGTCGGCGACGCGCGCGACGTCGGTCATGCGCGCGCGGGCATCGGCCCAGGCGGCCTCGATCAGCAGGTGGTCGGGTTCGTACTTGCGCAGTACGTCGTAGATCAGGTCGGTCGAGAAGGTGACCTGCTTGCCGGTCTTCTTCTTGCCCGGATGCTGGCGCTCGACGAGGCCGGAGATCACCGCGACCTCGCGGAAGGCGCGGCGCAGCAGGTGCGACTGCTGGACCCAGTCGACGAATTCGTGCGTCAGGATATCGGGCGAGAGCAGCGCGGCCGGATCCTCGACCGGCTTGAGCCCCCAGACCGCGAGCGCATAGTCGGTGGCGTTGAAGCCCAGCGGCCCCAGCCCGCGATCCTCCATCCGCCGCGTGATCAGCATGCCGAGGGACTGGTTCGCGTTCCACCCCTCGAACGTATAATAGGTCGTATAGGCGAGCCCGCGGTGCGGGAAGCTTTCGATCAGCAGCCGCCCAGGCACCGGCAGGTGCGAGCGCCAGGCCTGGACCTCGAGCCATTCGCGGACGTCGTCGGGCAGGCGGCCCCACTGGCTGCGATCGGCAATGAGATCGCGCACCTTGTCGGCCAGATGCGTGGTCAGCGCGAGGCGCAATCCGGTATAGCTCGGGATCTGCGCCGAGCTCTTCGAAGCGCGGACGATCAGGTCGAGATCGCGGAACTGCTCGACTTCCAGGTCCGTGCCCGCGAAACGAAAGGTGTCGCCGGGCGAGAGCTGTGCGGCGAAGTTCTCCTCCACTTTTCCCAAAGCGCGGCCATTGCGGAAACGCACTTCGATCATCTCGTTGTCGACGATGATCCCGGCGTTGAGCCGATGTCGCGCGGCCTGCTCGGGATGCGTCAGCCGCCAGAACCCGTCGCGGCCTTTGACGATGCGCTTGAAGCGATCGTAGGCGCGCAGCGCATAGCCACCGGTCGCGACGAAATCGAGCACGCGGCTCAGCCCGGCCGCATCGAGCCAGGCATAGGGCAGCGACGAGCGGATTTCGGCGAGCAAGTCCTCCTCGCGGAACGGCCCGGCACAGGCGCAGCCCATGACGTGCTGGGCGAGGACGTCGAGCCCGCCGGGGCGGAAGTCCTCACCGTCACGCTGGCCCGCGGCGACGGCATCGGCGGCGGCCATGGCTTCGAGGAACTCGAAACGGTTGCCGGGCACCAGCAGTGCCTTGCTCGACAGGTCGAGCCGGTGGTTGGCGCGGCCGATCCGCTGGAGCAGGCGCGACGAGCCCTTGGGCGCGCCCATCTGGACGACGAGGTCGATGTCGCCCCAGTCGACGCCGAGATCCAGGCTGGCCGTGCAGACCAGCGCGCGCAGCTCGCCGCGCGCCATTGCGCCTTCGACCTTGCGTCGGGCCTCCTTGGCCAGCGAGCCGTGGTGGATGCCGATCGGCAAGTGCGCCTCGTTGACGTCCCACAGGAGCTGGAAGATGTATTCGGCGAGGAAGCGCGTGTTGGTGAAGATCAGAGTGGTCTTGTGCCGCTGGATCTCCTCGTAGAGCTGCGGCACGGCCCAGGCGGCGGCGTGGCCCGACCAGGGCACGCCGGTCTCCTCACCCGGCAGCAGGATCGATACGTCGGGATCGGCCCCCGGCTCGCCCTCGACCATGGCGACACTATCGATGTCGCCCCAGGGCGCGAGCCAGGCGCGATAGGCGTCGGGATCGGCGACGGTGGCCGACAGCGCCGCGCGCTGAAGATCGGGCGCGAGCGCCTGGAGCCGCGTCAGGCACAGCGCCAGCAGATCGCCGCGCTTGCCCGTGGCGAAGGCGTGGACCTCGTCGATCACCACGCGCTTGAGCGAGCCGAACAGTTCGGCCGCCTCGGGATAGGACAGCAACAGCGACAGCGATTCGGGCGTGGTCAGAAGGACGTGCGGCGGCCTGACGCGCTGGCGCGCCTTGCGATCGGACGGCGTGTCGCCGCTGCGCGTCTCGATGCGGATCGCCAGCCCGATCTCCTCGACGGGAGTCATCAGGTTGCGCTGGACGTCGTGCCCCAGCGCCTTGAGCGGCGAGACGTAGAGCGTGTGCAGCCCGTCCGGCACCTTCTTTCCGGCGAGACGCGAGGGTGCGAAATCGGCAAGCGTCGGCAGGAATCCGGCGAGCGTCTTGCCTGCCCCGGTATCGGCCACCAGCAGTGCGTGCTGCCCGGCATCGGCCGCGGCGAGCATTTCGCTCTGATGCTGTCGCACGCGCCAGCCTCGGCCGGCGAACCAGGCCTCGATTTCGGGCGGCAGGGCGGAGACGTCGTGCACGAGGCAAGAGATGGGCGTGGCCCGCCTCGCTGTCGATAGGTCTTTAATACGGCAAGCTTTCTTTCCGGAAATCAAACACTTTGCTGCACCTGCAGCAATGCGATGAAGCGCGGGACGGTTGCGATGGGCATGCGGAACACGCGCGGCCCAGCCGACGTTCCTTTCCTGGAAGCACGCGCGCCGGGCTCGCTTGGCAGCGCTCCTTTCAACCTAGAGAGGAACCCCCGATGACCGACTACCGAGACCGCTATCGCAGCCACGACGACGACCGCAGCGAGGATCCTGGCCAGCGCTGGCGCCGCAACGAGGAACGCTATCGCCGCGAGGCCAGTGGCGCATCCAGCGGCAGCCCGAACGAGAATCGCTTCGATGACGACCGCTACGAAGCCAATCGTCGCAGCCGCGATTTCGGCTATGGCCGGACCTTCCGCGACGACGAGGCCGGTGGCCGTGGTGGGCTGGGGCGCAATGATTGGCGCGATCAGCGGACCTACAATCAACGCGGTTTCGACGAAGCTCGCGACGACAAGCCGGTCCATCACTGGCACGAACAGGATCGCGAATTGCGTTCGGGCCAGCCCTATCAGGGCACCTATGGCGGCACGGGCGATTCGAGCTACTTCACCGGCCAGCAAGGGTCCTGGGGCGTCGGCGGGCCGCAGAACTCGCACAACTACTACGGCGGCACCGGCTATGGCGGGAGCGGTGGTTATGGTGCCGACTATCGCCAGCATGGCTACGGCAGCCGCGACGACGGCCGGCGCGGCTTCTGGGATCGCGCAAGCGACGAGGTCGCTTCGTGGTTCGGCGACGAGGATGCCGCGCGCCGCCGCGATGAGGACCATCGCGGCCATGGTCCCAAGGACTATACGCGTTCCGACGAGCGCATCCGCGAGGATGCCAACGATCGCCTGACCGAGGACTGGCGCGTCGACGCCAGCAACGTGACCGTGACGGTCGAAAAGGGCGAGATCACGCTCAATGGCACCGTCGCGAGCCGCGAGGCGAAGCGCCGCGCCGAGGACGTCGTCGACAACGTCTCGGGCGTGAAGCACGTGCAGAACAACCTGCGCGTGGCACAGGTCACGCCTGGCACCGGCTGGAGCAACGATGCGGGCCTCGCGACCGAGGGCAAGGCGCTGGGCCAGGTCGGAACCGGCGCTAAGGATCGCGACAAGATCTGATCGGCGTTGGAACGAGGAAGGCGCCTCCCTTGCGGGGGGCGCCTTTCGCTTTATCCTCCCCAGAATGGGGAGGGGGACCGCCAGCGCAGCTGGGGGTGGAGGGGGCTCTCGGCTAAAGCGGTGCTCGCCGGATAGCCCCTTCCGTCACGCGCTTCGCGCGCGCCACCTCCCCGTTCCGGGGAGGATCAGACCTCAATGCCCGGCCTGTTCGCCCCGCTCGAGCCCCGACTGCGCGAGCTGCGCGTCGATTTCGGCCAGCAGGCGGTCGAGCCCGGCCTGATCGCTGCTCTCGGCACGCGCGACGAGCACGTCCTGCGTGTTCGAGGCGCGCAGCAGCCACCAGCCATCGGCGGTCGAGACGCGGACGCCGTCGGTCGCATCGACATCGGCACCCGAGGCCTTGAGGCGTTCCCTCACCTCTTCGACCACGGCGAACTTGCGGCTTTCGTCGACCTGGAAGCGGAGCTCGGGCGTGTTGACCAGCGCGGGCATGGCGCCGCGCAGCTCGGTGACCGACTTGCCGAGCCGCGCCGAGGCGGCGATCAGCCGGATCGCGGCGTAGAGCGCATCGTCGTAGCCGTAATACTGGTGGGCGAAGAACACGTGGCCGCTCATCTCTCCGGCGAGCGGAGCCTGTGTTTCCTTCATCTTGGACTTGATCAGGCTGTGCCCGGTCTTCCACATCAACGGCTTGCCGCCGAGTTCCTCGACGCGCTCGAACAAGGCGCGGCTGGCCTTTACATCGGCGATGATCGTGGCCCCAGGCAGGTCGCGCAGCACGTCCTCGGCATAGATCATCAGCAACTGGTCGCCCCAGATCACCCGGCCCTCGCCGTCGATCGCGCCGATGCGGTCGCCGTCACCATCGAATGCCAGTCCGAAATCGAGCTTCTTCTCGGCGACGATCGCCTTGAGGTCGGCGAGATTCTTTTCCTCGGTAGGATCGGGATGATGGTTGGGAAAACGTCCGTCGACCTCGGTGAACAGCAGGTGGTGCTCGCCCGGAAGCAAGGCTGTGAGCTTTTCGAGGCTGGGCCCGGTGGCGCCGTTGCCGGCGTCCCAGGCGATCCGCAGGGTCGAGAGCCAGTCGCGGTCGACGCCTGCGAGCCCTTCGAGCAGCCGGTCGATATATTCGTCGAGGATCTCGCGCCGTTCGCTCGTGCCGTTCCCGTGCAGCCAGTCGCCCGTTTCCGCGAGGCGACCGAGTTCGAGGATGTCGTCGCCGAAGAACGGCCGACCCTGAAACACCAACTTGAAGCCGTTGTAGTTTGCGGGGTTGTGGCTGCCGGTTATCTGAATGCCGCCATCGACATCATCCGCTGAGGCGGCCGCGTAATAAAGCATCGGCGTCGGCCCCATGCCGACGCGCAAGACATCGACGCCGCTGCCGGTCAGGCCTTCGACCAGAGCATCCTCGAGGATCGGCGAGCTGACGCGGCCGTCATAGCCGACCGCGACCTTCTTGCCGCCCGCCCGGCGCAGCAGGGTCGCAAAGCCGCGGCCGATGGCGCGCGCGTCTTCGACGTCGAGCGTTTCGCCGATGATGCCGCGGATGTCGTATTCCCGAAGAACCGTCGGGTGGAATTTGTGCGTCATTGCTGCTCCTAGTCCTTAGCGGACCGGCAGCTCGGCAAGCAGCAGGTCGCGCGCAGAATTGGCCTCATGCATCAGCTCGCTCGTCCCGCCCTTGTCCGGATGGACCTGGGTGACGAGCCGCCGGTGCGCTTCGATGATCTGTTCTCGGCTGGCGCCCTCGCCTACCCCGAGCAGGACGCGAGCTTGTTTGGCCCCGGAACGCGTGGGAACACGGCGTGGTTCCCAAGGCCAGCGCCCTGCGACCAAGCGAAAAGCCAGCACGCCGAGCGCGATGAGGACGAGGAATTTCATGGCCTGGGGCTCACGCCGGCTCGGCGAGCGCCAGTTCCTTCTGGCGTTGCGCGGGGGTCGGCAGGTTGAGCCCGGCGATCAGCTGGCGAAGCTCTTGGCGGGCGACGAGATGGCTGGTGCCGAGCTCGCCGAGATGGCCCTTGTCGAGCAGGGTCAGCCCCGAGGGGAACAGCTCGCGGTAGATCACGCGCTCGGACAGGCCGCCCGTGACGCGGAAGCCGACGCGCTTCGACAGCTCGGTCAGCGCCTGTTCGATGCGGCGCATGTTGCGCGCTTCGGTGAAGCCCGTGCGGTTGCGCACGACAACCCAGTCCATCTCGCGGCGCTGGTCCTTGATCGTGGCCATCGCGCGCTTCTTGCGCGCTTCCCAGATCAGCTCGGCATAGAACGACAGGCGGCGGACCTTGAAGGTCTCGGCATCGACCTGGCCGATCAGGTCGAAGTCGACGAAGCTGTCGTTGAGCGGGGTCACCAGCGTGTCGGCGGTCGTCGCGACGTGGCGCGCGAAGGGATCGTCGCGGCCGGGCGTGTCGAACAGCAGGAAGTCCATGCCTTCGCCGACTTCGCTGGCCAGGGCTTCGAGCGCTTCCACGCCGGCTCCGGTTTCGGCGCCGTTGAACACGTCGAAGCGCGGGGTCGGTAGGTCGATGTCGCGGCGGCGGACCGTCTCGGCGCGGTTCTCGAGATAGCGATGCAGCGTGCGCTGGCGCGGATCGAGATCGATCGCGGCGACCTTGGCACCCTGGTAGGCGAGCGCGACGGCGACGTGCACGGCGGTGGTCGACTTGCCGGTGCCACCCTTCTCATTGGCGAAGACGATGCGATGAGGAGCCACGGTATTCTTTCTAAAACTGTTGCCTGCGAAACGGTTATGGCCATCTGCCCAACACGCTGGCAGAGCGAGCCGTTCCACGACTCTTATCGGAGGGGCAGGGCCCATGCAAACCGTCGACCAGCTTGATCCACTGCGCCGTGCCGTAGAGGGACTGCGCGCCGATGGGCCGGTGGCGCTGGTGCCGACGATGGGGGCGCTGCACGAAGGTCATCTGACTCTCGTGCGTGAAGCGAAGGCGCGGGCGGCGCACGTCGTCGCCTCGATCTTCGTCAATCCGCGCCAGTTCGGTGTCGGCGAGGATCTCGACGCCTATCCGCGGCCGCGCGAGCGCGATCTCGAACTGCTTGGCCGCGAGGGCGTGTCGCTGGTCTGGGCGCCAACGGTAGAGGCGATGTACCCGGCCGGCTATGCCACCAACGTCTCTGTCTCGGGCGTCAGCGAGGAGCTCTGCGGCGCGGCGCGGCCCGGCCATTTCGATGGCGTCGCGACGGTGGTCTGCAAGCTGTTCAACCAGGTGCGCCCCGACCTCGCCTTCTTCGGCGAGAAGGACTGGCAGCAGCTCGCGGTGATCCGCCGCATGGCGCGCGATCTCGATCTGATCGCGCCCTATGCCGATGCGATCCACGGCGTCGCGACGGTGCGTGAGGCCGACGGCTTGGCGATGAGCTCGCGCAACGGCTACCTCACGTCCCAGGAGCGCGCCCAGGCCGCAGCGCTGCCGCGGGCGATGCGCGCGGCGATCGCGGCGCTCGAAGCGGGCGCGGATCCAGCGCCCACCCTGGCGGTGATCGAGGCCGAACTGCTCGGCGGCGGCTTCGCCGCGATCGACTATGTCGCACTGCGCGATCCCGAGAGCCTGGCACTCCGCACGACCTTGGCACAGGGCGATGCGCGTCTGTTCGTCGCCGCCCGCATCGGTCGCGCGCGGCTCATCGACAACATGCCGGTCGGTCGCGCGACGGCGGCGTAGATCGGTCGCAGGGTACTGATATTTCCACATTTGCGCGGCGCCCAAAGCGGGCTATGACCGGCGAAACGGGCGCTCAGCATCTATCGGTATTCGGGGTAAGGGCTTTGGCCCGAAATGGGCCACTGTGCCCATGCAAGGAGTTGAATTGATGAAGAAATTCGTCTGTGGGGTGGCTGCGCTTGCTCTTGCCCTCGGCATGGGTTCGGTCGCTGGGGCCAAGGACACCAAGGGTTCGTCGGCGCGCCAGCAGCAGAGCCGCGAAACCCAGGAGATCCCGCGCTGCAGCCGCCGTCTCGGCGCGCTCGCGATCGTCGAGCCCGACAACCAGTGGTGGCGCGAATTCAACCTCGGCAGCCCCGAGCAGATCCTGCGCGTCTTCGTCCAGCAGTCGGGCTGCTTCACGCTCGTCAATCGCGGCCGTTCGATGCAGAGCCGCGCGATGGAGCGTGCGCTCGCCGATGACGGCGAACTGCAGAAGGGCTCGAACCTCGGCCGCGGCCAGGTCCGTGCGGCCGACTATTTTCTCGAGCCGAACATCGTCTCGGCCAACCGCAATTCGGGCGGCGGCGGTGCCGGCGCCGTGCTCGGTTCGATCGGCGGTGGCCTGTTCGGTCGCGGCTTCGGCGCGATCGCCGGCGGAATCTCGGTCAAGAAGGGCGAGGCCAACGTGACGCTCTCGATCGTCAACGCCCGTACCACCGAGGAAGAGGCGCTGACCGAGGGTTATGCCCGCAAGTCCGACGTCAGCTTCGGCGGCGGCGGTGGCGGCGGCTCGTTCTGGGGTACCTTCGCCGGTGCCGGCGGCGGCGGCTATCAGGATACCGCGATCGGCCAGATCATCGTGCTCGCCTACCTCGACGCCTACACCAAGCTGGTCACCCAGCTCGGCGGCCTGCCCGAGAATGCTTCGGCCGCGGCGCCGCGCGCGAACTGACACAATTCAGAGCTTTGCGAAGGGCGGGTCCGCTGGGCCCGCCCTTTTCTTTTGCGGACCGGGAACCTCGGGCCAGCGCCAGGTATTATCGCGGCGCGGGATTGACGATAGCTTAGCCGGATTGCGGGAGGGGCATCCGATGAGGGAGGCTCCGATGTCCAATTACAGCATGCACAGCGGCCTGTCGGATCGATGGGCAAAGCCACGCCAGAGCCTGGATCCGAGCATGCGCCGCAAGGTGCACGGACCGATCCGGCCGATGGAAGAACCAAGCCTGCTCGAGCGCCTGTTCCGCTGGAGCTGAATGTAGCGGAGGTTTGGGCGCCCGGCATCGGAACATGGCATCCGGCAGGCGCCCAGTTAACAGAACGTCACCGCCAGCCCTGGTTTAAGCCCGATGTCCTGGAGATCGCGCGTTTATAGTGATCGATCCGAATCGGATGAATCACTGCCCCGGCGGCGGTCCGCCCCAGCCACCGCCGCCGTTGCGCATGCGCGCGGCCCGCGCGGCATCGCGTTCGGCCCTGGTCAATTGGCCATCCTTGTTCGCGTCCTGCATGTCGAAGCGACGCAGTTGCGCGGAGACGAACTCGTCCTTGGTGATCTTGCCGTCCTCGTTGGCATCGGCGCGGCGCAGACCGCCGCCGCCCCCTCGATCGCCATTGGGGCCGCGCTGGCCTTGCGAAGCGGCTTCGAGCTCGTCGGTCGAGATCGCGCCGTCGTGGTTCGCGTCGGCCACGGCGAAGCGCTCGCCGGCCTTGGCTTCCTCGTCGGCGCGCGCGACGGTGGCGTCGCCCCAGGGATCTTGAAACGCCTGGGCTTGGGCCACGCCGGCGAGACCCACGGCCAGCGCTGCCGCGGCCATCGTCACATGTTTCATGTCATCGTCTTCCCAAGGCGGAAGAGCCCGCCTGCGCATGCGAATGGCGCAGGTGCGGCGGACGCGCAATTTGGGAAATGGTCGCGAATTGTCGCGGGAAGGCAGGCGGCCGGTTGCGACCGGCCCGCCGCTCAGCTCGCGCCGAGGCCGGCCTGAGCCTCGCGGCCGTCGCCCTGCGGCGCGGCGAGGATGTCGCGCGTGACTTCGCCCTTGGCGACGGTGTTGGTCTGATTGTCGCCCACGTTCGAACGGATGCCCGGCGCGGCACTGCCGGCGCGGCCGATCGTGTTCTTCTCGATGTCGCTGCGCGCGGCCGGGCCGCCGAACAGCGCGTCGAGCGTCTGCTGACGGGTGCCACCGTCGACCGGGCGCGGCGCACCCTGCTGCGGCGGGGTCAGCGCGAAATCGGGCGGGACCACCAGCGGCGACTGGCGCTGGACGGCGAATTCGTCGGGCCGGTCGCGGTTGAGCAGCCCGCCGCCGCCACAGCCGGCGAGCAGCGCCGAAGCGGTCGCGACACAAATAAGGGCGGTGGTCTTGCGCATGTCTTAGCTCTCCGGAGCGGCCTGCTCGGTCTCGGGCTTCGGCTTCTCGCGCGAAAACAGGGACCGGGCAAGGATAATCAGGACGCCGATGGTGATGGCGGCGTCGGCGATGTTGAAGATCAGGAAGGGGCGGAATCCGTCGATGTGAAAGTCCGCATAGTCGATCACGTAACCACGCGTGAAGCGGTCGCGGATGTTACCGATGGCACCGCCGAGTACGAAGGCAAGTCCCAGCAGTTCGGGCCAGGCCTTCTCGCGCATCATCCAAACGAGGACCACGAGCGAGATCAGGCTGGTCAGCGCCACAAGCAAATAGCGCATCTCGACCGATTGCGCGGTCAGCATGCCGAGCGAGACGCCGTAGTTCTCGGTCCAGGTCAGGTTGAAGAACGGCAGGACATAGATCTGGCCGACGTCGGGAAGGGCGAATTCGCCGAGCATCAGCATCTTGACCCACTGGTCGACGCCGAAGACCAGCGCCGCGACGATCAGCGCGATCGCGCGCCGTTTTGTCACATTCGGTAGCGGCGCGCTCATGCCGCGGCGTCCGGTCCTTCGACCACGTCGTCGCAGCGATCGCAGAGATCGCCGTCTTCCTTGACTTCGGGAAGCAAGCGCCAGCAGCGGCCGCACTTGTGGTTGTCGGAGCGGGTGACGGTCACGCCTTCGCCCTGCGCGCGCGTGACTTTCGCGGTGATGAACAGTTCGGCGAGATCGGCTTCGGGCGCGCTCTCGGGCACCGTGACGTTCGCTTCCAGTCCCGAACCGAGCACCTTCTCGCGGCGCAGCGGCTCGATCGCCTCGAGCACCTGGGCGCGCAGCGCGCGCAGCTCTTCCCACTTTCCGGCCAGACCTTCGTCGGTGAACACCGGCAGTTCGGGCCATTCTAGCACGTGGACACTGCCCTGGTCGGGATAACGCGCCTGCCAGACTTCCTCGGCGGTGAAGACCAGCACCGGCGCAGCATAGCGGACCAGCGCGTGGAACAGCAGGTCGAGCACAGTGCGGTAGGCGCGGCGCTTGGGATCGGTCGCCGCGTCGCAGTAGAGGCTGTCCTTGCGGATATCGAAGAAGAAGGCCGAAAGGTCCTCGTTGCAGAACTCGCTGAGCCTGCGGACATAGGTGTTGAAATCGAACTCGGCGACCGCGACGCGCAGGTCGCCGTCGAGCTGCCACAGCCGGTGCAGCGCATAGCGCTCGAGCTCGGGCATCTCGTCGACGGCCAGGCGTTCGCTCTCGTCGAAGCTGTCGAGTGCGCCCAGCAGGTAGCGGAAGGTGTTGCGCAGCTTGCGGTACTGGTCGGCGACGCCCTTGAGAATCTCGTCACCGATGCGGTGGTCCTCGGTATAGTCGACCGACAGCGCCCAGAGGCGGATGATGTCGGCGCCGTTGGTCTCCATGACCTTGATCGGATCGATGGTGTTGCCCAGCGACTTGGACATCTTCATGCCCTTCTGGTCCATCGTGAAGCCGTGGGTCAGCACCGCCTTGTACGGCGCATGGCCGCGCGTCGCGCAGGACTCGAGCAGCGAGGACTGGAACCAGCCGCGATGCTGGTCCGAGCCTTCGAGATAGAGGTCGGCCGGCGGGCCCGTATAGCCTTCGGGGCGCTGCAGGTCTGGCCAGCGGCCGCTCTCGAGCACGAAGGCGTGGGTCGAACCCGAATCGAACCAGACGTCGAGAATGTCGGCAACGCGCTCGTAGTCCTCGGCCTTATAGTCTGCGCCGAGGTATTCCTGCGCGCGCGCGTCGGACCAGGCGTCGACGCCGCCAGCTAGCACGCCGGCGATGATCCGCGCGTTGACCGCGGGGTCGGCCAGATAGACGCCGGTCTTGCGATCGACGAACAAGGTGATCGGCACGCCCCAGGCGCGCTGGCGGCTCAGCACCCAGTCGGGCCGGCCCTCGACCATGGCGCCGATGCGGTTGCGGCCCTTCTCGGGCACGAAGCGCGTGTCGGCGATCGCGTCCTTGGCGACCTGGCGAAGCGTCGGCGGCATGACCTCGTCAAGCAGGGCATAGCGCTCGTCGCTGCGGACCAGGGCATCGGATTCGCGGTCCATCGGCACGAACCACTGCGGCGTGCAGCGGTAGATGACCTTGGCCTTCGAGCGCCACGAATGCGGGTACGAATGCTTGTAGTCGGCCGAGGCGGACAGCAGCCCGCCGGATTCGCGCAGGTCCGAGCAGATCGGGCCGTCGGGCGCGTTGAACTTGGGATTGATCACCGAACCCTGGCCGCCGAGCCAGAGCCATTCGGGCTTGTACTTGCCGTCGCCCTCGACTGCGAAGACCGGATCGATGCCGTGCTTCTTGCAGAGCAGGAAGTCGTCCTCGCCGTGGTCGGGCGCCATGTGGACGAGGCCCGTGCCGCTCTCGGTCGTGACGAAGTCGCTGCCGTTGAGGAAGGGTCGGGGCTTGGCGAAGAAACCGCCGAGAGCATGCATCGGATGGCGCGCGGTGGCGCCTTCGAGCAGCGGGCCCTTGACGTACATCTCCATCTTGAAGCCTTCGGCGCCGATGCGCTTGAGGAAGGCGTCGACCAGCGGCTCGGAGACGATGTAGCGATCGTCGCGGCCGGGAACGGAGATCAGCAGGTAGTCGATCGGCGCGCCATAGGCGATGCCCTGGTTGGCCGGGATCGTCCAGGGCGTGGTCGTCCAGATCACGGCCTTGGCGCCGACCAGTTCGGTGCATTCGGGCGCGTCGATCACTTCGAAGGCGACGTCGATCTGGGTCGAGGTGATGTCCTCGTATTCGACCTCGGCCTCGGCCAGCGCGGTCTTCTCGACCGGCGACCACATGACCGGCTTGGCGCCGCGATAGAGCTGGCCGGTCTCGGCGAACTTCAGCAGCTCGGTGACAATCGTCGCCTCGGCCTGGAAGTCCATCGTCAGGTAGGGATTGTCCCAGTCCCCGTTGATGCCCAGGCGCTTGAGCTGCTCGCGCTGCTTGTCGACCCACTGCTGCGCATAGGCGCGGCATTCGGCACGGAACTCGACGGGATCGACCTGATCCTTGTCGAGCTTCTTCTTGCGGTACTGTTCCTCGACCTTCCACTCGATCGGCAGGCCGTGGCAGTCCCAGCCGGGCACGTAGGGCGCATCCTTGCCGAGCAGGCTCTGCGTACGCACGACCATGTCCTTGAGAATATGGTTGAGCGCATGGCCGATGTGCATGTCGCCGTTGGCATAGGGCGGGCCGTCGTGGAGGATGAACTTCTCGCGGCCGCGGCGCGCGTCGCGCAGCTGGCCGTAGAGGTCCTGCTCCTGCCAGCGCGCAAGAATGCCCGGCTCCTTTTGCGGAAGCCCGGCCTTCATAGGGAAATCGGTCTTCGGAAGGAAGACGGTCGATCTGTAGTCGCGCTCGCTCATGACCGGCCGCCGTTAAAGGAAAGTGGTTAAGGAGGGAAGTCCGCGCTGCACGTATGAACGGCTCTTTGCCGTTAAGAATCAGAGTGCGAGAGGAGCCAGCCTGGTGCGCGCCTCGTCGCAGTCGCGTGCGATCTGCGCGGTGAGCTCTTCGAGGCTGTCGAACTTGGCTTCCGGCCGCAGGAAGGAATGGAACGCAACTTCGATTTCCTGGTCGTAGAGATCGCCGGAAAAGTCGAAGAAATAGGGCTCGAGCAGTTCCTTGGGCGGGTCGAAGCTGGGCCTTATGCCGAGGTTCGCCGCGCCACCGACGCGGCGCCCGTCGGGCAGCAGGCCGGTAACCGCATAGATGCCGTATCGCGGGCGCAGATAGTCGCCGACGTCGACATTGGCCGTGGGAAAGCCGATCGTGCGGCCGAGCTTGTCGCCGTGCTGGACCGTGCCGCGAATCGCGAAAGGCCGCGTTAGCAGCCGTGCCGCCTCGTCGCAGTCGCCGGCCTGGAGCGCAGCGCGGATACGGCTCGACGAAATCGGGCCCTGTGCGTCGTGGACCGCGCCGACCGTGCGCGCGGTGACGCCGACCGTGGCGCCCAGCGTGCGCAGCAGGTCGGTGTTGCCGCCGCGGCGCTGGCCGAAGGTGAAGTCCTCGCCGGTGACGACGCCCGCGGCGCCGATGTGGCGCGCGATCACGTCCTCGATCCAGCGCTCGGCGGGCATTTCGGCCAGGCTTGCGTCGAAGAAGAACACGAGCACGGCATCGACTCCGGCCGCCTCGAACAGCTCCATCCGCTGGTCGAGCCGGGTCAGCCGGAACGGCGGTGTCTCGGGCCGGAAATAGCGCATTGGGTGCGGCGAGAAGGTCGCGACGATCGCCGGCCGGCCCTCGCGCCGCGCCCAGTCGATCGCCGTGCCAATGACGGCCTGGTGGCCCTGATGGAAGCCGTCGAAATTGCCCAGCGCGAGAATGGCGCCGCGCAGGTTTTCGGGCATGGGGTCGCGGTGATCGAGGAGAATCATGTCTGGCGAGGGCTATAGATCGCGCGTCAGCGTCACGAAAGCGAATGCGGGGCGCTCGCCCTCGGCGGCGTGTTCTTCGCGGAACGCTTCGTGCCAGGACGCATCGAGTGGTGGCATGACGGTGTCGCCCGCGACCTCGGCGTGGATCTCGGTCAGCTCGATGCGGTTGGCGCGGTCGAGGAACAGCGCATTGATCTCTGCGCCGCCGATCACCGCGACCTCGCCCTCACCGGCGGTGGCCAGCGCTTCATCGACCGAATGGACGACTTCGGCACCCTCGGCCTGCCAGGCGGTGTCGCGCGTCAGCACGATGTGGCGGCGGCCCGGGAGCGGCTTGGGGAAGCTCTCGAAGGTCTTGCGGCCCATGATCATGGGTTTGCCGATGGTCATTGCCTTGAAGCGCTTGAGATCGGCCGGCAGGTGCCAGGGCAGGGTGCCGTCCTTGCCGATCGTGCCGTTGGCGGCGCGGGCGTAGATCAGGAACAGCGTCTGGGTCACGGCGTCAGCACAAGGTCAGGCGCGTGACATGGCCCATCTTGCGGCCCGGCCGCGCCGCGGCCTTGCCGTAGAGGTGCAGGTGGTTGGCCGGGTCCGAAAGGATCTTGGGCCAGTCCTCGGCCGCGTCGCCGATGACGTTGCGCATCTCGACGCGCTGCGCAGCAAGCGCGGTGTCGCCGAGCGGCAGGCCGCAGATCGCACGGACGTGGTTCTCGAACTGGCTGGTGACCGCGCCCTCGATCGTCCAGTGCCCCGAATTGTGTACGCGCGGCGCCATCTCGTTGAACACGGGACCATCGGCGGTCGCGAAGAATTCGAGCGTGAGCACGCCGACGTAGTCGAGCGCATCCGCGACCTGGCGTGCCAGCGCGCGCGCATGTGCGAGCTGGTCCTGGATCAGCGCCGAGGCGGGCACGGTCGACAGCGCGAGGATGCCGCCCTTGTGGACGTTCTCGGCGCTGTCCCAGTAGCGGATGTCGCCATCGGCGCCGCGGCAGAGAATCACGGAGAATTCGGCTTCGAACGTGACGAAGCCTTCGTAGATCAGCGGCACGTCCGGAAGATCGAGGCCGTGCGCGTCCGCGGGCGTCATGATCCGCCACTGGCCCTTGCCATCATAACCGTCGCGGCGCGTCTTGAGGATGCCGGGCGTGCCGATCGTCGCGAGCGCCGCGGCGAGATCCTCGGTCGAATCGACGGTGGCGTAAGGCGCGGGCTTGCCGCCCAGCGTCTCGACGAAGCGCTTCTCGTTGAGCCGGTCCTGCGCGGTCTCGAGCGCGCGCGGGTGCGCGAGCAGCGGCACCGTGCCCAGCGCGGCGAGCGGCGGCACGGGTACGTTCTCGAATTCGTAGGTCACCACCGCGCAGTCGGCGGCGAAGCGGGCCATGGCCTCGGCATCGTCCCATTCGGCGCGGGTGAAGCCGCCGCAGACCTCGGCCGCGATCGAATCGGGTTCGGGCGCATAGACGTGGCTGCGATAGCCGAGCTGGGCCGCGGCCATGGCCAGCATCCGGCCGAGCTGGCCGCCACCGAGGATGCCGATGGTCTCGCCCGGCGGGATCATCGGATCAGGACGGCCGCTCGGCGACCGCTTGGGTCTGCGCCGCGCGATAGGCCTTGAGGCGTTCGGCGAGCGCCGGATCGTTGCCCGCGAGGATCGCCGCGGCGAGCAGTCCGGCATTGGTCGCGCCGGCCTCGCCGATCGCCAGGGTGCCGACGGGGATGCCCGCGGGCATCTGCACGATCGACAGCAGGCTGTCCTGGCCCGACAGCGCCTTCGACTGCACGGGCACGCCGAGCACGGGAATGTGCGTCATCGACGCGACCATGCCCGGCAGGTGCGCGGCGCCGCCGGCGCCGGCGATGATGACCTTGAAGCCTGCGGTCTCGGCGCCTTTGGCGAAGTCGACCAGGCGGTCGGGCGTGCGGTGCGCCGAGACGATCCGGACGTCGGTGTCGACGCCGAGCTTCTCGAGCGCTTCGGCCGCGCGGCTCATCGTCGCCCAGTCGGACTGGCTGCCCATGACGATAGCGACGAGAGCGCCCATGCTACTTCTCCGAGAGGTAGTAGCGCTCGATCGCGCCCAGGTTGTCGTCGAGCTCATAGACGATCGGCTGGCCGGTCGGGATCTCGAGGCCGGTTATCTCTTCATCGGAGATGTTCGACAGGTGCTTGACCAGCGCGCGCAACGAATTGCCGTGCGCCGAGATGACTACGGTCTCGCCCTTGCGCAGCTCGGGAACGATCGCGCTCTCGTAATAGGGCAGGACGCGGGCGATCGTGTCCTTGAGGCTCTCGGTCGAGGGGATTGCGATGCCGGCGTAGCGATTGTCCTTGGCCAGATCGAACTCCGAGCCGGCGTCGAGCACCGGCGGGGGAATGTCGAAGCTGCGGCGCCAGACCTTGACCTGATCCTCGCCGTGCTTGGCTGCGGTCTCGGCCTTGTCGAGCCCGGTTAGGCCGCCGTAGTGACGCTCGTTGAGGCGCCAGTCCTTGGTTTCGGGGATCCACAGCCGGCCTGCGGCCTCGAGCGCCAGGTGCAGTGTCTTGATCGCGCGCGTCTGGAACGAGGTGAAGGCGACGGTGGGCAGAACGCCCTTGGCGGCGAGCAGCTTGCCCGCGGCAAAGGCTTCTTCCTCGCCCTTGGGCGTCAGGTCGACGTCCCACCAGCCGGTGAAGCGGTTTTCCAGGTTCCACTGGCTCTGGCCGTGGCGCACGAGAATCAGACGAGGCAAGGTCTATCGCTCCCTGTTTCGGAAGGTCTGCTTGGAAGTTGGCGGCCCTAGCTTTTCGGCGGGGCTTTGGGAAGAGCGGCTTTGTCTTCGCCCTCGAGCGCGCGCGCCTGTACCTTGCGGCGCTTGAGGTTCTCGCGCAGCTTGGCCGCCAGACGGTCTTCGCGCGAGAGCGTTTCGGGCTTCTTCACCATGACGCCGCCTTGCCGTGTGCCGCGTGAAAGCTCAAGCCGGCGCAATCCGCATGCGAGCGCTTGACATTGCTCCGGCTCGCGGCCAAAGCGCGCCCCTGCCCGGCGCCCCAGGTGCCGCGCACTCGAATGGTTGGCTGCTGTAGCTCAGTGGTAGAGCGCATCCTTGGTAAGGCTGAGGTCGGGAGTTCAATCCTCCCCAGCAGCACCATTCGTCCCTTCGCCGGCATCGGGCTTTGCCGTCACGGCTAAGATGAACTTCTCGTAATTATACTTATCCTGCGTCGCCCTGCCGCGGCCGATCTGCTATGTCCGTTCCAGGTGAGCGGGGGGCCGATCGCCTGACTGTGCGAATTTCGCCACGGAGGCGGGGATGAAGGGTTTTGTGCTGCGTCGATTGCAGCCGCATGCGGGTGTCATCAAGCAAAGGTATGCCGAGGGCGAATCCTTCGCCGATCTGGCCGAGCATTTCGATTGCGGCTGGGGAACGATCCGTCGTTTCCTGATCAGCCATGAGGTGCCGCTTCGTCAGGAGCCGCGCAAGCGCAAGCTCGATTCGGTCGGCGCCGACGTGCTCAAGGCCTTTCGCAGCGGTACCGACATCGGCCTGATCGCCGCGCGCTACGAGGTGCAGTCGCAGACCGTGCGCAGCTATCTCGTCGATCGTGGCGCGCTCGATGCGGCCAATGCCGATCTGGATCTCGACGCGGCGTAGCTTCTCGATTCGGCTCTGCTGAATCGGCACGGGACCGGCCCACGCCCCCACCCGACCTCCCATAGGGTACTATCGTTGGGAGGCCGGGTGGGGGCGTGGGCCGGCGCCGTATCCACGGAGTGGATCAAACGTCGTTCAACGTTCCATGGCGGCGCGAATCGCGCATGGTCACGGCGGTGATCAGCGCCAGCGCACTCATGCCCGCGGCGTACCAGTAGAACAGGCTCTCGCTGCCCGCGGCCTTGAAGGCCAGCGCGACATATTCGGCCGAGCCGCCGAACACGGCATTGGCCACGGCGTAGGAAAAACCCACGCCCAGCGCACGCACTTCGATCGGGAACAGCTCGGCTTTGAACAGGCCGGAGATCGATGTGTAGAAGCTCTGGATCAGCATCGCCGCCATGATCAGCAGGAAAGCGCTGGTCGTATCGCGCACCTGCCCGATCGCGGTGAGCAGCGGCACGGTCGCGGCGGTGCCGAGCAGTCCCCAGACGATCAGCATGTTGCGCCGCCCGATCTTGTCCGAGAGCAGGCCGAACAGCGGTTGGACGAGCATGAAGCAGAGCAGCGCCAGGGTCATCACCGCGGTCGCGTCCTTGGTCGTGAGGCCCGCGGTGTTGACGAGGTACTTCTGCATGTAGGTGGTGAAGGTGTAGAAGCCGAGCGAGCCGCCCGCGGTCAGCGCGATCACGGTCACCAGTGCGCGCGGGTGGCGCATCAGGCCCTTCATCGTGCCCGCTTCGGCCGAGACGGCGGCGCCTTTCGAGGTCTCGTGCAGACCGCGGCGCAGGTATAGCGCCGACAGCGCCAGAACCGCGCCGATGACGAAAGGCACGCGCCAGGCCCAGGCGTGGATCGCCGCCTCGCTGACCACAAGCTGGAGTACGAAGACCACCAGCACGGCGGTGAGCTGGCCGCCGATCAGCGTCACGTACTGGAACGACGAATAGAACCCGCGCCGCCCGGCGATCGCGACCTCGCTCATGTAGGTGGCGCTGGTGCCGTATTCGCCGCCCAGCGAGAAACCCTGGAGCAGCCGGGCCGCCAGCAGCAGCGCCGGCGCCGCCGCGCCGATCTCGGCATAGGTCGGCAGGACGGCGATGATCAGCGAGCCGCCGCACATCAGCAGCACCGAGAGCAGCATCGCCGATCGGCGGCCCTTGCGATCGGCATAGCGTCCGAAGAACCAGCCGCCGACGGGCCGTGCGAGAAAGCCGATCGCATAGATCCCGGCGCTGTTGAGCAGTTGCGCGGTGCGATCGGCCTGGGGAAAGAAGCTCGCGGCGAAATAAAGCGCGGTGAAGGCGTAGGCGTAGAAGTCGTACCACTCGACGAGATTGCCGGTGGAGCCAGCGACGATCGCCTTGACCCGCTGGCGCGGCGTCAGCGTCAGGGTTTCGTCGGCGGGGGTGGTCGAAAGGTCGGCGCTGATCGTGCTCATGCCGCCACGGTAGCGCAAAAGCGGGATGGGGGAATGCGCCGTATGCCTAATCGAAGCCTTCGAGCCACTCGGCGATCATGCGCTGGCCTGCGGCGACGGCACCGGGCCCCAGCGCGTCGTGATCGGCGCGCAGCCGCGCTTCGGTCGTGCCGGCGCGGTCGATCGCTTCCTGGCCGCCTTCGATCCAGGCCTCGAAGCGCGGGTCGAGCCCCATCTCGGCGTGGAACTGCAGTGCCAGGATGTGGTTGCCGCGGCGGAACGCCTGGTGCGGGTAGAGCGGGCTCGAGGCCAGCAGCTCGACGTTTTCGGGCAGGGTGAAGGTGTCGCCGTGCCAGTGCAGCACGGGCACCTCGGCGACGTGGCGCAGCGGGCCGTCGAGCGCGGGGCCGTGCAGGCTGACCGGGTGGAAGCCAACTTCGCAGTCCGGGCCGGCATAGACCTCGGCGCCGAGCGCCGCGGCGATCATCTGCGAGCCGAAGCAGACGCCCAAGGTCGGGCGGTTCGCCTCGAGCCGGCGCGCGAGGCGGCCGAGCTGGCAGGTGATCCAGGGATACTTGTCCTGCTCGTAGACGCCCATCGGGCCGCCCATCATGATCAGCAGGTCGGGCTCGGCCAGGTCGACCGAGGAAAAGCGTGCGTCGGACACGTCGATGCGGTCGACGTCGTAACCCGCGGCCTCGATCGGCACGCGGTAGCCGGCGACCCCTTCGTAGGGAACGTGCCGGATGATCAGGGCAGTCTTCTGCGTCATCGATATCCTCTCGTGAGGGCCGGCTCGGGTTGACCCGTCGCCGGCCGCTCATCAAGCGAAAATAGACTTGGGCCTTAGAACGAGAACTTCAGCGTGCCACCCCAGGTGCGCTGGTCGCCCGGCTGGCCGGCGATCAGGCCGACGTTGCCGGGAGCGACCTGGAGCAGTTCGAGGTAGTTGACGTCGAAGGCGTTGCGGACCCAGCCGAACACGTCGAAGCCGTCGCCGCGGAAGCCGGCGCGGAAGTTCGTCAGGGCATAGCCTTCCACCTTGGTGTAGCGCGAGGGCGATGCGTTCGAGTTCCAGTCCGAACGGTAGTTGCCGTCGACGCCAAGGTAGATCTGGCCTTCCTTGTCGAGCAGGTTGACGGGGATGTTGTACTCCGCGCCATAGGAGAACGCGTACTTCGAGACACCCGGCAGGCCCTGGCCCGAGATGTCGCAGGCACGCGGGCTCAGCGCACCGGGGACGCCAGGCTGCGAATAGTCCGGCGTGGCGCCGGCCGCCTGGCTGGTGCCGCCCGAAAGCTCGGGCGGGCAGGGCGCATTGGTGAACTTCTTGTACTTGGCATCGGTGTAGGCCGCATTGGCATAGGCGGTGAAGCGGTCGCTCGTGCGGATCTTGAGGTCGGCTTCGATACCCTGCGAACGCACCTTCTCCGCATTGGCGAGGTAACCGCGCACCGTGCCGAACTGGCCACCGTTCACCGTCGCCTGGAAGTCCTTGATGTCGGTCAGGAAGGCCGAGAGGTTGAAAGTCGCCTTGCGATCCCAGAACTGGGTCTTGAGGCCGATCTCGAAGTGGTTGACCGATTCGGGCTTCACGGTGCTGGCCGAAAGGTCGGGCACGTTCGCCGTGGTGAGCGGCAGGCCGTTCTGGTTGATGCCGACCGTCTTGAAGCTCTTGGCGTAGGTCGCATAGACCAGCACGTCGGGCGCGACCTTGTAGTTGACGTTCAGATCGTAGCTGAAGTTCCAGTCGCTGACCGAAGGCGAGGTCGACTGCGGCTGGTAGACGCCGCACTGCGCGGCCAGGACGGTGCCCGCGGCGGGTGCCGGGCTGCAGCTGATGACCTGGCCCGCGCCGTTGGTCACGACGCGCTGATAGAAGCCTTCCTTCTTGTCGTAGTTGACGCGCACGCCGGGCTGGATCGTCAGTTCGGGGGTCAGCTTGTAGCTGACCTGGCCGTAGAGTGCGACGCTCTCGCTCTTGAGGAACTGCGTGTTGGTGGCGGTCAGGCCGTTGAGGATCGAGGCGTCGGCCGCCTGGGCGCCGGTCAGGCTCCAGCGGCTGGCGTCGGCGCCCTGCTGCTCGGTGCCCT
Source organism: Novosphingobium anseongense (assembly GCF_037482895.1). NCBI lineage: Bacteria > Pseudomonadati > Pseudomonadota > Alphaproteobacteria > Sphingomonadales > Sphingomonadaceae > Novosphingobium > Novosphingobium anseongense. The sequence continues at coordinate 577,135 of NZ_JBBHJZ010000002.1, forward strand.
GGGTGTCGATCCGCTGCTTGAAGCCGAACAGGCCGACGACGAAGTCGACCTTGTCGCTCGTGTAGTTGTAGCGGAATTCCTGGCTGTACTGGTTCTGCTGCGAGGGATTCTGCGACTTGGCGACGATCGACAGGCCGGTGAAGTCACGATCGTTCTCGGGCTTCCAGTCCCAGAAGCGCCAGGCGCTGATCGAGGTTAGGGTACCGGCACCCAGGTCCCACTTCACCTTGAGCGAAGCGCCGCCGATCTTGTTGCCGGCGTTGAGATTGCTGTCGAGATCGGTCAGGCGATCATAGGGGTTGCGGCTGGGCACGGCGTAGTTGCGGCCCGGATTGGCCGCGTTGATCGACGCGACGAGCGCATCGTACTGGCGGTTGAGCGCGCGCTGGGTCAGGCCGGTGCGCACGAACACCGTGCCGACGCCTTCGGGGTCCTGCTGGCTGTAGTCGCCCGACAGCGTGATCGAGAGATCCTCGCTGGGCTTGAACAGCAGCTGGCCACGCAGGCCCAGGTTGTCCTGCTCGTTGATGTAGCGCTGCGTGCGCGTGTTGTAATAGACGCCACGGCGGCTGGTCGTGGCGACGGCGATGCGCGCGGCGACGGTTTCCGACAGCGGGCCCGAGATTGCGGCCTTGCCCTGCTTGTAGTTGAGGTTGCCGGCGGTCAGCTCGGCGCGGCCCTCGAAGTCGAAGGTCGGCTGGTTGGTCGTGATGTTGATCGCGCCGGCCGTGGTGTTCTTGCCGTAGAGCGTGCCCTGCGGGCCGCGCAGCACTTCGACTTGGTCGACGTCGAGGAAGTCGAAGGTCGCTGCGGCGACGCGCGAATTGTAGACGTCGTCGACATAGATGCCGACGCCCTGCTCGAAGCCGTCGCTGGTCAGACCGAACGGCACGCCGAGGCCGCGGATGTTGACCGAGGTGTTACGCGGGTTCGAGGTGTAGACCTGAAGGGTCGGCGCCAGCTGCTGCAGCTTGACGACGTTGAAATTGCCGGTGGCTTCGATCGAGTCCCCCCGGATCACCGAAATCGCCAGCGGCACTTCCTGCGCGGTTTCCTGGCGGCGGCGGGCGGTGACGATGATCACGTCGCCGCGGCTGGGGCTGTCGGCATCGACCTGATCGGCACCGGTGTCGACGCCGGTGGCGGCATCGGCGGCCGTATCGGCGAAAGCGGGAGACGCGAAGAGCGCCAGGCCGGCGGCACTCGCCAGCAGCAGATTGCGTGAAGTCATCGTTTTTTCCTCCTGGTAGAGATCCCGACGCCTCCAGTTGCCCGGTCGGTCGTCAGCGAATTATTGGTTGTGGTTGAAGTGTCGGGTTGCCCCCGGTCGCGAGCGATCAGTTCGGCTTGAGCCGCTTCTTCTCGGTCACGTCGATCTGGACGACGCGGCCCTCGTGCACGGTCAACGAGACGTTGCCGTACTTGAGGCCGGTCAGCGCCTCGCGGACGCTGGTGATGCTTTCCTCGAGGATGCGCGCCGCTTCGGGCGAGATCGGGGAGGTTTCTTGGTTGGTCATGGCTGGGCTCCAGTGGGGGTGAAGGTCTGCGAACGGAGAGGGCGGATGCGGATCGTGCTGCCGAGCGCGGGGGCGGCGTGTTCGGCGTCGAGGTCGATCTCGACGATACCGTTGCCCCCAGAGGCGTTCGCGAGCTGGCCCTCGATCCGCCACGCGCCGCCCTTGCGGAACACGTTGTCGACGACGACGGCGTGGCCGCCTTCGGCCACGATCTCGATGTCGTGCGGGCGCACGTGGATGCCGCCGGGCAAGGTGTTGGTCTCGCCGACGAAGTTCACCACGAAGGGCGTCGCCGGCTCGGTGTAGACCTGCTCGGGCGTGCCGATCTGCTCGATCTTGCCGTGGTCCATGACGACGACGCGATCGGCGAGCTCGAGCGCCTCTTCCTGGTCGTGGGTCACGAAGATTGAGGTCAGGCCCATCTGCTGGTGCAGCTCGCGCAGCCAGCGGCGCAGGTCCTTGCGGACCTTGGCGTCGAGCGCGCCGAACGGCTCGTCGAGCAGCAGCACCCGGGGCTCGATCGCCAGGGCGCGGGCCAGGGCGACGCGCTGGCGCTGGCCGCCCGAAAGCTGGCTCGGCAGGCGATCGCCGAGACCGTCGAGCTGGACGAGACTCAGCAATTCGGCGGACCGCGCCTTGATCGCGGCCTTGCTCGGCCGGTCGCGGCGCTTCTTGACGCTGAGCCCGAAAGCGACGTTCTCGGCCACGGTCATGTGGCGGAACAGCGCATAGTTCTGGAACACGAAGCCCACGCCGCGGTCGCCCACGCCGGTACGCGAGACGTCCTCGCGGTCGAACAGGACCTCGCCCGTGTCCTGGAATTCCAGGCCGGCGATGATGCGCAGCAGGGTCGTCTTGCCTGAGCCCGAGGGGCCGAGCAGCGCGATGAATTCGCCAGGCTCGATCTTGAGATCGATGCCGTGGAGCGCGGGGAAGTCGCCGAAGCGCTTCGTCACCTGGTTGACGGTGATCAATGCCCGATCCCTTCATGGCGGAGGTCGAAACGCCATTCGAGCAGGCTCTTGGCGACCAGCGTCACCAGCGCGAGGAGCGCCAGCAGCGAGGCGACGGCAAAGGCACCGACAAAGTCGTATTCGTTGTAGAGGATCTCGACGTGCAGCGGCATCGTGTTGGTCAGGCCGCGGATGTGGCCCGAGACCACCGAGACTGCGCCGAACTCGCCCATCGCGCGCGCGTTGCACAGCAGCACGCCGTAAAGCAGGCCCCAGCGGACGTTGGGCAGGGTGACGTGCCAGAAGGTCTGCCAGCCGTTGGCGCCGAGCGAGATCGCGGCCTCTTCGTCGGCCTTGCCCTGCTCCATCATCAGCGGGATCAGCTCGCGCGCGACGAAGGGGAAGGTGATGAAAACCGTTGCCAGGACGATGCCGGGGACCGCGAACACGATCTTGAGGTCGTGGGCCTGGAGCCAGGGACCGAGATAGCCGTGCGCGCCGAACAGCAACACGAAGATCAGCCCCGAGACCACCGGCGAGACCGAGAAGGGCAGGTCGATCAGCGTGATCAGCAGGCTCTTGCCGGGGAACGAGAACTTGGTGATGGCCCAGGCCGCGGCGAGGCCGAAGACCATGTTGAGCGGCACCGCGATCGCGGCGATGATCAGGGTCAGCCGGATCGCGGCGATCGCGTCGGGATCCTTGATCGCGTCGAGGAACATGCCGAGGCCCTGCTCGAGCGCCTCGAAGAACACCGCGATCAGCGGCAGCGCGAGGAAGAAGGTCAGGAAGCCGAGCGCGAGCGCGATCAGCACGCCCTGGGTCAGCCGGTCCTCGGTGGTCGAGCGCAGGCGGGCCATCAGATCGCCCTCCCGCGCGCGCGCGCCTGGATCAGGTTGATCAGCAGCAGGATCGCGAAGCTCGCCAGCATCATCACCGTCGCGATCGCGGTGGCGCCGGCATAGTTGTACTGCTCGAGCTGGGTGACGATCAGCAGCGGCGCGATCTCGGTCTTGCCGGGCATGTTGCCCGAAATGAAGATCACCGAGCCGTATTCGCCGACGCCGCGCGCGAAGGCCAGCGCGAAGCCGGTCAGCAGCGCCGGGCCGATCGCGGGCAGGATCACGCGGTTGAAGGTCTGCAGGCGATTGGCGCCGAGCGTCGCCGCGGCTTCCTCGACGTCCTTGCCGAGATCGGCGAGCACCGGCTCGACCGAACGGACGACGAAGGGCAGGCCGATGAAGACCAGCGCGACGGTGATGCCGAGTGCGGTGAAGGCGACCTTGATGCCCAGCGGGTCGAGGAACTGGCCGACCCAGCCGGTCGGCGCATATAGCGCGGTCAGGGCAATGCCTGCGACCGCGGTCGGCAGCGCGAAGGGCAGATCGACGAGCGCCGACACCACCTTCTTGCCGGCAAAGTCGTAGCGCACCAGCACCCAGGCGACGAGCAGGCCGAACACCGCGTTGATCAGCCCGGCGGCTGCGGCGGTGCCGAAGCTCAGCCGATAGGCGGCGAGCGCCCGGTCCGAGAAGCCGACCGCGACGAAGTCGGTCCAGCCGAGGCCGGCCGACTTGAAGAAGATCGTCGCGAGCGGGATCAGCACGATCAGGGTGAGCCAGGCGAGAGTGAACCCGAAGGTCAGTCCGAAGCCGGGCAGCACCGAGGGCTGGCGCCAGGTCCGGGCGCGCGCAAGGCTGCGAGGGTGGGAGATCGACATCTGCAGTGGCCTGCTCGATTGCGGGGCGGAAAGGGCTGCGGCTTACTTCTTGACCGAGATGCGGTCGAAAACGCCGCCATCGTCGAAGTAGGTCTTCTGCGCGTGGGTCCAGCCACCGAAGTCCTTGTCGATCGTGACGAGGTTGATCTCGGGGAACTGCGCCTTGAACTGGGCCGCGACCTCGGCGTTGCGCGGGCGGTAGAAGTTGCGCGCGATCGCGGTCTGCGCCTCGGGCGTGTAGAGGTATTCGAGGTAGGCCTTGGCCACCGCCTCGGTGCCGTGCTTCTTCGTGTTCTCGGTGACGACCGCGACCGAGGGCTCGGCCAGCACCGAGATCGACGGGACGACGATGTCGAACTTGCCCGCGCCGAGTTCCTTCTCGGCGAGGAAGGCTTCGTTTTCCCAGGCCAGCAGCACGTCGCCGATGCCGCGCTCGACGAAGGTCGTGGTCGATCCGCGCGCACCGCTGTCGAGCACGGGAACATTGCCGTAGACGCGCTTGACGAAGTCCTCGGCCGCGGCCTCGGAACCGCCGGCCTTGCGGCCATAGGCCCAGGCGGCGAGGAAGTTCCAGCGCGCGCCGCCGCTCGTCTTGGGGTTCGGCGTGATCACCTGCACGCCCGGCTTGATCAGGTCGCCCCAATCCTTGATCGCCTTGGGATTGCCCTTGCGGACGAGGAACACGATCGTCGAGGTATAGGGCGCCGAATTGTCGGGCAGCGCCTTCTGCCAGTCGGCCGGCAGCAGCTTGGCCTTCTGCGCGATCACGTCGACGTCATAGGCGAGGCCCAGCGTCGCGACGTCGGCCTCGAGCCCGTCGATGATAGCGCGGCTCTGCTTGCCCGAACCGCCGTGGCTCATCTTGAAGGTGACGTCCTGGCCGGTCTTCTGCTTCCAGTAGGCGGCGAAGGCGGGGTTCACCGCCTGGTAGAGTTCGCGCGTCGGATCGTAGGAGACGTTGGTCAGCTCGACCGCATTGCCATCCTGCTTGGCACCGCCCGAGCAGGCGGTCAGCGCAGCGGTGAAAGCCAGGGCTGCGGTCAGGAACAGGCGGCGTTGCATTTCGTGGTCTCCCTCGTGGGTTGGACGCGCTTAAACTCAATTAATCAGGTAGACATTCAATTTGATCTGTTGCGCCTTAAAGCGCGGCTTTCATCGCGGCCGCTCCAGCTGAACTGTCTGCAGGGTTGCGGAGGCCATCGAACGAATCGAAGGCCTGCGACTGACCGGATCAACTAACTCAACTCTTGAAGTAGACAATGGCGCGTCGACGAGTCGATGTCAAATCTCGATGAAATGAGTAGACATTCCATCGCCTCTGCGATCGGCCGCCGATCAGGCGCCATTCAGCCGCACTGGCGAAATTGGCTGCCTTGCTTTATCGCGGCGCGGGGCCGTGGAGACCGAATCGGGTGCATCGCCGTATTTTCCTTTCTTTCGCCGGGGCTGCGGTCGCGGCCATGCTGCCATCCGTCGCCTCGGCAGACGTGATGGAGATCGGCGTCGGCGGCCATAGCTGGGTCGCGGGTGGCCCTCGCGCAGCCGTCGTCGAGATCGCTGCGCCGTCGGTTGGCGACGTCGCCGAGCGCGCGCCCGACGGCGAACCCTATCCGCTCTCGTTCACGCAGATCGGCGATACCGCAGGACCTGCGCAGTGGCAGCCGCGCGTCGCGGAACTCGCCGCCAAGTATGATCTCAGCCCGTCGCTGCTCGAAGCCGTGGTCTGGCAGGAGAGTCGTTGGAACACCGGCGCGGTTTCACCGGTCGGCGCGCGCGGGCTGACCCAGCTCATGCCGGGCACCGCACGGCAGATGGGGGTAAACCCGCACGATCCCAGCGCCAATCTCGAAGGCGGCGCGCGCTATCTGCGGCTGCAGCTCGATGCCTTCGAAGGCGATCTCGAAAAGGCGCTGGCCGCCTACAATGCCGGCCCCGCGCGCGTGGTTCGCGCTGGCGGCATTCCGGCGATCCGCGAGACGCAGCTCTACGTTTCCTCGATCATGGCACGGCTATCCGCGCCGGTGCGCAGATAGGCGCGCGATGCCGGCCGACCCGCCGCTTGCCGTCGTTCCGGGTTGCCGCAATCGTCACAGTGCTGTCATGTTACTAGCGCAACGGAGCCGCCAGGAGGGCCCTTTGAGTCATCGATTCTCTTGCCGCGCGTTGCTTTCGCTCGTTCCGTTCCTGTCGATTGCCGCGCTGCCGGCGCCGGCCTGGGCACAAGTGCGTGCTGCCGATCCTGCGGGATCGGGCCCGATCGTCGCGGCGCTCGGCTGGCTCCAGGGGACTCTGCTCGGCAACGTCGCCACGGCCGTCGCGGTCATGGCCGTTGCCGCGGTCGGTTTCATGATGCTGACGGGCCGGATGAACTGGCGCTTCGGTGCGACCGTGATCATCGGCTGCTTCATCCTGTTCGGCGCCGGTGCGATCGTCACCGGCATCCAGTCGGCGGCGGGCTGACCCTTCGTGGAACTCATCCGCCACCCCGTCCATCGCGCGCTCACGCGGCCGCAGATGTTCGCGGGCGTGACCTATTCGTTCTTCGTCATCAACATGGCGGTCACGACCGAGCTGTTCCTGATGACCAAGAGTTTCTGGGCCCTGCCAGCCGCCGCCCTGATCCATGGCGTCGGCTACCTGGCCTGTCTGCGCGAGCCGCGGGTGTTCGACCTGTGGATCACCAAAGTTTCGCGCTGCCCGCGCGTGCCGAACTTCCGGCACTGGGGCTGCAACTCCTATTCGGCGTGAGGATCTAGCGATGGCGAAACCCAAGCTTTCCCTGCCCTGGGCCACCAAGGAAGCCAAGGCCGGCGATCGGCTGCCCTACCGCGCGCTGGTCGACGAGAACGTCGTGCTGCTGCGCGACGGTTCGGTCATGTGCTCGCTGCTGGTTCCCGGCATCTCGTTCGAGACCGCCGATGCCGACGAGCTGAACGCGCACACCGCGGTGCGCGAGGTTCTGCTCCGCGCCAGCCTCGACGCGCGCTTCGTGCTCTATCACCACGTCGTCCGCCGCCGCGTCCACGTCGAGCTCGCCGGCGGGTTCGAGGATCCGCTGGCCGCGCATATCGACGCGCGCTGGCGCGAGAAGCTCGGCTCGGGCGCGCTCTTCGTCAACGACCAGTTCGTCACGCTCGTCCGCCGCCCCGCGCGCGGCAAGGCCGGCTGGCCCGAGCGCATCGGCCGTCTGTTCAAGAACCGTGGCCAGGAAGCGATCGAGGCCGAACCCGGCGACGTTCGCACCTTGCGCTCGGCGGCCTCGGCGATGCTCGCCGCGCTCGGCGCCTATGGTGCGCGCATGCTCGGCGACTATGAAAGTGGTGTCGGCACCTGTTCCGAAGTGCTTGAACTGCTTTCGGCGCTCTACAACGGCGAGATGCGCCCCGTGCGCCGGCCCGAGGATCACGTGGACGTCGGCCAGATGCTGCCCTATCGCCGGCTCTCCTTCGGCCTCGACGCGCTCGAGCTCAAGGGCGCGCAGGGCACGAGCTTCGGCGCGCTGGTCAGCCTCAAGGACTATCCCGATTCGACCGGCCCGGGCCTGACCGACGCGCTGCTGCGCCTGCCGCAGGAACTGACCCTGACCGAAAGCTACGCGCCTTCGGACCGCCAGGTCTCGCGCGAGCGCATCGACCTCGCGATCCGCAGGCTCAAGTCGGCCGACGAGGAAGCCCTGGCCGAACGCCGCGAGATGACCGCGGCGCGCGATGCGCTCGGCACCGGCTCTGCGGCCTTCGGCGATCATCACCTTTCGGTCCTGGTCCGCTCGGATCGGCTCGACAGCCTCGACGATGCCGTCGCGCTCTGCGCCGCGGCGCTCGCCGATGCCGGCGCGGTCGCGGTGCGCGAGGATACCAATCTCGAGCCCGGCTTCTGGGGCCAGTTGCCCGGCAACGAGCAGTACCTCGTGCGCCGTTCGCTGATCTCCTCGGCCAACATGGCCTGCTTCGCCTCGCTCCACGGCTTCGCCATGGGCCAGGCCAGCGGCAACCATTGGGGCGAAGCGGTGACCCTGCTCACCACGACCAGCGCGACGCCGTTCTTCTTCAACTTCCACGCCGGCGATCTCGGCAACTTCACCGTCATCGGCCCCTCGGGCTCGGGCAAGACCGTGGTGATGAACTTCCTCGCCGCCCAGGCGCAGAAGTACAATCCGCGCACGGTGCTGTTCGACAAGGACCGCGGCGCCGAAGTCTTCGTCCGCACGATCGGCGGCACCTACAGTCGCGTTGCTGCGGGCCATCCGACCGGGTTCAACCCGCTCGCCCTGCCCGACAGCGCCGCCAACCGCGCCTTCCTGCGCGACTGGCTCGGCGTGCTGCTCGAAGCGAGCGGGCCCGAGGAACTGGCGACGATCTCGGCGGCGGTCGACGCCGCCTATCACAACGACGCGCGCCTGCGCCGCCTCACGCATTTCCGCGAACTGCTCGCCGGTTCGCGCCGGCCCGAACCCGGCGATCTCGCCAGCCGCCTCGACGCCTGGCTGGGGAACGGTGAGCACGGCTGGCTGTTCGACAACGAGCACGACCGGCTCGATCTTTCTGCGAAGACCCTGGGCTTCGACATGACCGCGCTGCTCGAGACGCCGCGCCTGCGCACGCCGGTCATGATGTACCTGTTCCACCGCATCGAGGAGCGCCTCGACGGCGAGCCGACGATGATCCTGATCGACGAGGGCTGGAAGGCGCTCGACGATCCGGTCTTCGCCGCGCGCATCCGCGACTGGCTCAAGACCTTGCGCAAGCGCAACGCGCTGGTCGGCCTCGCCACGCAGTCGGCGCGCGACGCGCTCGAAAGCCGGATTTCGGCGGCGCTGGTCGAGCAGACCGCGACGATGATCTTCATGCCCAACGCGCGCGCCAGGGCCGAGGACTATTGCGAGGGCTTCGGCCTGACGCAGCACGAGCTCGAACTGATCCGCACCCTGCCGGCGCAGAGCCGCTGCTTCCTGATCCGCCAGCCCGACGCTTCGGTCGTCGTGCGGCTCGATCTTTCAGGCATGCCCGAAGTCCTGACCGTGCTGTCGGGCCGCGAGAGCATCGTGCGCCGGCTCGACACCCTGCGCGAGACCTATGGCGACGCGCCTGCAGCCTGGTATCCGGCGCTGACCGGCCAGGTCTGGCCCGACGACGTGGATAGCGACCCTCTCTGGACCGAGGCGGCCGAATAATGGCCAGCGCCTGCGAAGTCCTGGCAGCCGAAGCCTCTGGCGGTGTCGCTTCGGCGCTGCGCGCGGTCGACTGCCTTGCGGGCGAAACCGTCGCTTCGGCCTTCGCCCGGCTGTTCGGCGGCGGGGCTGGCGGCGGCGGTGCGCTGCTGCCGGCGCTGACGATCGGGCTCACGCTCTACATCGCCTTCTTCGCGATCGGGCTCCTCACGGGCCGCAGCCGCATCGGCGTCTCGGCGCTGACCCCACGGATGCTGACCCTGGGTCTGGTGCTGACCTTCGCGACGAGCTGGGTCGCCTACAGCCAGGTCGTCTGGAACCTGACCACCGGCGCGCCCGACGAGATCGCCTCGGTGCTGACCGGCTCGCAGGGCTCGGCGACGCAGATTTTCGGCGACCGCGTCGACCTCGTCTTCAACGCCATCGCCGAGGCGGCCGAGGCCGGCAAGCAGCAGGGCGCACCGCCCGCCGCGGCCGCCCAGCAGGGCGCCCAGGCGGCGAGCGCCGCGGTCTCGGGCAATTTCACCCCGGCCAACGTCATGTGGCTCGGCGGGCTGCTGCTGCTGCTCGGCACGGTCGGCGTGCTCGTCACCGCGCGGATCGCGCTGGCGGTGCTGCTCGCGGTCGGGCCGGTCTTCGTCATCTTTGCGCTGTTCAACGGCACGCGCGGGCTCTTCGTCGGCTGGCTGCGCGGGCTGACCCTGACCGCGGTGACCCCGCTGTTCGTCGTCGTCGGCGGCGGCGTGGTCATGGAACTGCTCGTGCCGGTCGTGGCTTCGCTCCACGGCGTCGAGGGCGTCAACGGCCGCTCGGCCCTGGCGCTGTTCGTCATCGCCTGCGTCCACGTCGCGCTCATGTCGATGATCCTGAAAGTGGCGGGGACGATGGTCTCCGCCTGGCAGGTCTTTGGCTTGGCGAGCAATGACCGCGAATCTCGCGACAGCGCGCCGTCGGTGGCGCCGCTGATGCCCGCCGCCGCGATCGCGCCGATGATGCCGGCGAGCGGCGCAGCCGCGCTCGGCGGCCGGGCCGCGGCGATGGTCGGACCCGCGAGCGTGGAGGTCGTATCGCAAGGCGGCGGCGCGACGGGCGGCGGCGCGAGTTCGAGCCGCACCCACATCACCCAGGTTTCGGGCGGTTCGACAGCCAGCCTGCCGCCGCTGCCGCGCAGTCGCGCGCGCGGGATCGGCAGCCGCTTCGCCGCGCCCCAGTCAACGGGCGGCACCGGCCGCGCCGGAGGAATGCAACGATGAATAGCCGCCTTTTCGCCCTCGCGCTGCTCGCCATGTCGGCGCCGCACGTGGCCCACGCCGCCGATGCAAGGCTGACGCAACGGCTCTACAACGCCAACGAGGTCGTTCGCATCGATGGCAAGATGGGAGTCCAGGCGACCGTCGCCTTCGCCGACGACGAGCACATCGAGAACGTCGCCGTGGGCGATGCCGAATCCTGGCAGATCACCCCGAACAAGCGCGCCAATTTGCTCTTCGTGAAACCGCTGGCGGCGACCGCGCGCACCAACATGACCGTGGTGACCGACCGCCACACCTATTACTTCGACCTGATCGCCAATCCGCGCGTGACGGCGCCGCTCTATGCGCTCAAGTTCACCTATCCGGCCGAGCCCAAGTCCGCTGCGACCCCGGGCGCGCCGGCGGTGGCGCTGACCGACGACGAGCGCGAGGCGCTCGACGCCGAGCCCATCGATCCCGCCCGGCTCAACTTTGCCTGGGCCTCCAAGGGTCCGGCGCGGCTGATCCCGCAGCGGCTCTACGACGACGGCGAATCGACCTATGCGGTCTGGCCCAAGGACGTGCCGATCCCGGCTATCCTGGTGACCAACGACAAGGGCGACGAAGGCCCGGTGAACTTCGCCGTGCGCGGCGACACGATCGTGATCGACGGGGTGCCCGCGCAGCTGGTCCTGCGCGTCGGGCGTGACCGCGCCCAGCTCGACTACAAGGGGCCGGGGCCCAAACCCCGCCCGCAGGCCCAGACCGCCAGCAATGCCAGCGTCCAAGGGGGACAGCCATGAACCGCCAGCTCGGTACCCGCCGCCAGCCCGAAGACTTCGAGGATCCGCGCGATCAGCAGGGCGCCGAGGTCATCGATCTCGCCACGCGTTCGGTGCTGCCGCAGGTCGCGGCCACCAAGCGCGGTTCGGACGGACTGGGCCTCGCCGCGGGCGTGGCCGTGGTCGCCCTGCTCGGCGGCGTGACCTTGTGGTCGATGAACGCCGCGCGCGACGGGCAGAGGCCTGCTCAGCCGCAACAGGCTGCGGTGCCCGCGCCGGTGCCGGTCGCGCCCGTGGTTCCGCCGCAGGCGATCACGCCCGCGCCGAATCCCGCGGCGCTGCCCGCGCCCGCCCCGGCCCCGGTGCTCGCCGCGCCGCCGCAGACCGCAGCGGGCCTGGCCCCGCGCACCAATCCGGCCGGCTCGCCCGCCGTGGTGTTCGACGCTTCGGCGCTGCCCGCACCGCTGGGCGGCGTCGCCGTTCCGGGCGCGCCCGCCGGCTCGGGTAACAGCAACGACGATTTCGCCTCGCGCCTCGGCGTCGGCGGCGGCTCGGGCATGGCCACGGCCACCAAGATGATCGACCCGAAGTCGACCGTTACCCAGGGCACCCTGATCCCGGCGATCCTCGAAACCGCGATCGACACCGACGTGCCTGGCTACGTCCGCGCGATCGTCTCGGCCGACGTGCGCTCGTTCGACGGCAGCCGCGTCCTCGTGCCGCGGTCGTCGCGGCTGATCGGCCAGTACAAGTCGGGGCTCCAGGCCGGGCAGAAGCGCGCCTACGTCATCTGGACGCGGGTGATCCGGCCCGACGGCGTCTCGGTCAACATCGCTTCGCCGGCCGTCGCCTTCTCGGGCGAGACGGGCCTCGCCGGCAAGGTGAACTCGCACTTCTTCGAGCGCTTCGGCTCGGCCATGCTGCTCTCGGTGATCGGCGGTCTCTCGGCGATCGGCGGCAATGCCGGCGTGATCATCGCCGGTGGCGGCCAGTCGGCGGCGGCCGCCGCAGTTGGCCAGTCGGGTCAGATCGGCCCGACGATTCGCGTGCGCCAGGGCGAGCCGATCCGCGTCTTCACCGCCAAGGACCTCGATTTCTCGAAGGTGAAGACGGACTGAGGCGCGATCCCTGGCTGACGGGCTGGTGGCATAAATCACAATAGAAGGCGTCGCATTCCGCCTATACACTCGGCCCCGGCGGCGCCATCCGACTCGGAAACCGAGTGTCGGGAATGGCTTGGCACTCAAGGGGGAAGACTACATGGCGGTATCGGATCACGTCGATTTCAACGGCTTCATGGAGGGCGTCAAGCGGCGCAATCCCTATCAGCCCGAGTTCGTTCAGGCTGTCCAGGAAGTGGCCGAAGACATCTTTCCGTTCCTCGACAGCAACGAAGAATACCATTCGCAGCAGATCCTGCGCCGCATCGCCGAGCCGGACCGTGTGGTCTCGTTCCGCGTCTGCTGGGAAGACGACAACGGCAACGTCCGCGTCCAGCGCGGCTGGCGCGTGCAGAACAACAATGCGATCGGCCCCTACAAGGGCGGCCTACGCTTCCACCCCTCGGTCACCGAATCGGTGCTCAAGTTCCTGGCTTTCGAGCAGACCTTCAAGAACGCGCTGACCGGCCTGCCGATGGGCGGCGGCAAGGGCGGCTCGAACTTCAATCCCAAGGGCAAGAGCGTGCGCGAGATCCAGCGCTTCTGCCAGAGCTTCATGACCGAGCTCTATCGCCACATCGGCGCCGACGTCGACGTGCCCGCAGGCGACATCGGCGTGGGCGGCCGCGAGATCGGCTTCATGTTCGGCCAGTACAAGCGCATCACCGGCCAGTTCACCGGCGTGCTGACGGGCAAGGGCCTTGAATACGGCGGCTCGCTGATCCGTCCCGAGGCGACCGGCTATGGCGCGGTCTATTTCCTCGCCAACATGCTCGCGACCAAGGATCAGGATCTCGTCGGCAAGACCGCGGTGATCTCGGGCTCGGGCAATGTCGCGACGCACGCGGCCGAGAAGATCGTCCAGCTTGGCGGCAAGGTCCTGACCCTGTCCGATTCGGGCGGCTTCATCCACGATCCCGACGGCCTGACCCAAGAGAAGATCGACTGGGTGAAGACGCACAAGACGCACCGCCGCGGCCGCATCGAGGAATATGTCGAGGCGTTCCCCGGCGCCAGCTTCACCGCCGGCAAGACCCCCTGGGGCGTGCCCTGCGACGTCGCGCTGCCCTGCGCGACGCAGAACGAACTGCTTGGTGAAGATGCCAAGGCGCTGATCGCCAACGGCGTGAAGGCCGTGTCCGAAGGCGCCAACATGCCGACCGACCTCGACGGCGTGCACGCCTTCCGTGGCGCCAAGATCCTGTTCGCGCCGGGCAAGGCGGCCAATGCCGGCGGCGTCGCGGTCTCGGGCCTCGAGATGAGCCAGAATTCCGAACGCCGTTCCTGGAAGGAAGAGGAACTCCAGCAGATGCTCAAGGACATCATGGCCGGAATCCACAAGAGCTGCGAAACCTATGGTCGCCAGGGCGATGGCTACATCGACTACGTCAAGGGCGCGAACATCGGCGGCTTCAAGAAGGTCGCCGACGCCATGCTGGCCTTCGGCGTCGTCTGACCCGAAAGCGTTCAAGCGTGACCAGCGAAGACAAGCCGGCGGCGGTGGTTGCACCGCCGCCGCCGAGTGCAGCTCCCATCGGCCCCGCACGCAATGCCGACGGGTTCTCGATCCAGGCGATCCACCTCGTGCGTACGACCATGCAGGTCAACGTGACGATGAGCCAGATGGCCGACCAGAAGGCGTCGATCCTGATGGGCGCGACCTTCGTGGTCTTCACGATCGCGGTGGGTCAGGCGAGCCGCGGGGATTTCCCCTATGCGCTGATGGTGCTGGCGATCTCGGCCTTCCTGTCGGCGCTTTGCGCGATCGCCGCGGTGCTGCCGTCGTTCCGGCCGCCGCGCGTGCAGAGCTCCGAGCGCGACAACATCCTGTTCTTCGGTGTCTTCGCGCACCTCAGCGAGGACGAATATGCCGATCGTGTGCTCGCGGCGCTGCGTTCGGACGAGACGGTGTTTCGCACCATGCTGCGCGACATCCACCAGAACGGCGTGGTGCTCCAGCGCAAGAAGTACCGCTATCTCGGCTATGCCTACCGGATATTCCTCGCGGGGCTGACGCTGACGCTCGTGACCTTCCTCGTCGAGAGCGGCGGGGCCCTGGAGCGGTTGTTATAGGCCGCTGAGATCCTCCCCGTTCGTGGTTTCGCCAAAAACAGGGAGGATATCGGTCCTATTTCACCCCCAGCACGCCGGCCTGTTCGCGCAGCAGGTCCGCCTTGTCGGGGTTCGCCGCGATCGCGTCCTTGAGGGCCTGGCTGGCCTTGTCGGGCTGGTTCAAGGTCATCCGGCTGCGCATCAGCATCACCCAGCCTTCGGGATTCTTCGGCTGCGTCTTGAGCCGTCCTTCTAGCCGCGAGACCATGCCTTCGGCCATTTCGCGCTGTTCGCCCGGCGCCATCGCGGTGGCCGCCTGGAGGTCCTGCGCGGTCGGGCCGGGAATGCCCTGCGCGGCCATCGGCATCTGGGCCATCTGCGGCGGCGTGGTCGGCTTGGGCGCCTTGGCCTGGGCCGCGGCGATGCGCGGCGCGACGTCGATCTTGTTGATCTTGCCGATCTGTTCGATCGTGCGGACGAGGTTGTCGTGCCACACGGCATCGCTCGGCGTATCGGCGAGCAGGGCGAGCCAGTCGCCGAGTGCGCCTTCGTGATCGCCGGTGAGATCGCGCTTCACCGCGAGGAAGTAGCGCGAGCGCGGATCCTTGGGGTCGAGCTTGAGCGCGCGCTGGAACGCCTCGACCGCGGGTGCCGGCACGTCGCTGCCGCTCGCCATGGCCCGCGCTTCGCCGAGCGCCGACCAGATCACGGCGTTGTTCGGCTCGATCGCGCTGGCCTTCTCGTAGGCACCGGCGGCATCGGCATAGCGATCGGCGACGAAATAGGCCGTGGCGAGCTGGCGCCAGACGCTGACGTTGTCGGGCTCCGCCTTGCTGCGCTGCTCGAGCGCCTCGATCGACTGCGGTGCCAGCCCGGCGTCGGTTGCGGCGGCGGGGGACGCGGAATCGCCCGACTTGCGCATGACCGCCAGGCCTACCGCGAAGGCCGCGATCAGCGCCGCGGCGAAGAGCGCGATCTTGCCCCACGGCAACTTGCGGGCTTCCGCCCCGTTCACGGCTTGTGTCATCCCGCCCTTCCCGTCATAGTCGGCCGACCATTGCGGAGATCCGCTTTGCCGGCGATGTTTTCGCGATGTGCGGAAAATTGGCCGATAAAGCAATCGCCGACGACGGATGGGGACCCGGGGGGAAACGGGGTTGGAAACGCGTGTTCGCATTGCCGTAATCGGCTCGGGTCCGGCTGGGCTCAGCGCAGCTTCGCGCGCAGCGCAGCTGGGGCTGGCGCATGTCCTGATCGAGAAGACCGACCACCTCTCGGACACGATCTACAAGTACCAGAAGGGCAAGCACGTCATGGCGACGCCCTCGTCGCTGGTGCTGCGGTCGGATCTCGATTTCGAGGCGGGCAAGCGCGAAACCGTGCTCGGCACCTGGGACGACCAGACCGCCGGCAACAAGGTGAACGTGCTCTACAACGCCGAGATCAGCGCGATCACCGGCGAGAAGGGCAATTTCTCGCTCAAGACCAAGAGCGGGGACGTCGTCATCGCCGAGACGGTGATCCTGGCGATCGGCACCCAGGGCAATCCCAACCTCGTGCGCTGCCCGGTGGGCGAGGGCGCGGTCGTCCAGTACCAGCTCGACGACCCCGGCGAATACATCGACGAGCACATCACCGTGATCGGCGCAGGTGACGCAGGTATCGAGAACGCGATGGGCCTCGCCGCCGATCCGCAGCAGCGCAACAAGGTGACGATCGTCAACCGCTCGGCCGATTTCGCCACGGCCAAGGACGCCAACGTCAAGGCGCTGGTGGCGATGGAGGCCGAAGGCCGCATCACCGTGCTCCGCGAGACCACGGCCTCGAAGATCGACAAGGGCACGATCACCTTCGACACGCGCGACGGTGAACTCCAGGTTCCTTGCGACCGCGTCATCGCGCGTATGGGCTCGGCCCCGCCGCGCGCTTTCGTCGAAGGCGCCTGTGCCGAGTTCGAGGAGAAGGACGGGCGCAAGGTGATCAAGCCGGGCACCGGCATCGAATTCACCAGCGCCGACCGCGTCGCCTATCCGAAGCTCTCGCCGTCTTTCGAATCGACCGTGCCCGGAATCTACGTCATCGGCGCCCTGGCGGGCTATCCGCTGATCAAGCACTGCATGAACCAGGGCTACGACGTCGTCGAGTTCATCAACGGCAACAAGAGCCTCAAGCCGGCCGACGAACCGATCCTGGCAGACAAGTTCGCCAAGCTGCCCGGCAACAGGTCGGTCGACGAGTGGCTGACGACTTTCGGCAGCCAGATCGACATCTTCCAGGAGGTCTCGCCGCTCCAGCTGCGCGAGCTGATGCTCGACTCGACCGTCGCCAGCTTCACCGCGGGCGAGGCCGTGTTCGAGCGCAACGATCCGGGAACCTCGCTTTTCGCGATCGCCGAGGGCTCGGTGCTGGTCGAGATCGACAAGGACGATCCGAGCAAGACCGTGCCGATCGGCCAGGGATCGATCTTCGGCGAGGTCGGCCTGATCTCGGGCCGCCGCCGCGGCTCCACCATTCGCGCGGCCGAGCCGACCGTGGTGGTCGAGCTCGCGCGCAACGCCGCGCTCAAGCTGATCTCGACCGTGCCGCCCGCGGGCCGCGCGATCACGCGCACCTCGATCGAGCGCCAGCTGCTGCAGATCTTCGGTTCGGGGCTGACCAGCGCCGACGTCGCCGAAGTGGTCGAGGGCGCCGAGGTCAGGGACGTGCGCGCGGGCGACGTCGTGCTGAAGGAAGGCGAAACCGGCGACGACATCTACGTCATCCGTCGCGGCTCGATGATCGTCGAAAAGACCATCGCCGGGAAGCCCGTGTTTCTCTCCTACCTGCCCGCCGGTTCCTATGTCGGCGAGATGGCGCTGATCGACGGGCAGCCGCGCTCGGCCACGGTAAAGGCGGCGATCAAGTCCGAAGTCATCCGCCTGCCGGGCGAAGCCTTTAGCCGGCTGCTGAAGAAGAAGCCGCAACTGCTCGCCAAGGCCCAGGCCGAGATGGCCTCGCGCCGCGACGTCAACGCCTTCATCGAGGGGCGGCGCGACATCTTCTCCTCGGTGGTCGACATGTATTCGGAGACCGCGCAGTTCCTCGTCGACAACGGCATCGGCGAGGCGACCGACGTGCTGCTGATCGACGAGACGCTCTGCGTGGGCTGTGACAATTGCGAGAAGGCCTGCGCCGACAGTCACGAGGGTCTGTCGCGGCTCGATCGCGAGGCGGGCAAGACCTATGCTCACCTCCACGTGCCGACCTCATGCCGCCACTGCGAGCATCCGCACTGCATGGCCGACTGCCCGCCCAACGCGATCAAGCGCGGCCCCGACGGCGAGGTGTTCATCGACGACACCTGCATCGGTTGCGGCAATTGCCAGCGCAACTGTCCTTACGGTGTGATCCGTATGGATTCGGTGCCGCCACCCAAGCCGACGCTGCTCGAGTGGTTGTTCTTCGGCAAGGGTCCGGGGCCGGGCGAGCCGTCGAAATACTGGCGCAAGAAGAACGCCGTGCCGGGCGAGGAAAAGCCCAAGAAGGCGATCAAGTGCGACATGTGCTCGGGCATCGAAGGCGGCCCGGCCTGCGTGCGCGCCTGCCCGACCGGCGCCGCGATCCGCGTCGCGCCGGAGGCCTTCCTCACCGTCGCGCGGCTGGGGGACGAGAGCTGATGGCGACGCAGCCCGACACTGGCGCCCCCGGCGCACCGGCCGAAGTCCGCCCGCCTGCTGCGCAGAAAGGCCGCCAGACCGGCCGCCAGGCGGTCAGCGATCACGAGGGCTTCCTGCGCCACGCCAAGTTCCGCTGGCTCAAGATCGCCGTGGTGCTCTGCGTGCTGTCGCTGATCGGCTATTTCGGCGCCGACGTGAAACCGCGGCCCAACGGCGGCTCGTGGATGGGCTATACCCTGGGCACGATCGGCGCGGGCCTGATCGTCTGGCTGACCCTGCTCGGCTACCGCAAGCGGCACATGACGCGCGGTGCCTGGTCGCTCAAGGCCTGGACTTCGGCGCACGTCTACCTGGGCCTCTCGCTGATCATCGTCGCGACTTTGCACACGGGCTTCCAGTTCGGCTGGAACGTGCACACCCTGGCCTATGTGCTGATGATGCTGGTGATCCTCTCGGGGATCTTCGGGATCAGCGTCTATGCGACCCTGCCGCAGCAGCTCTCGTCGAACCGCGGCGAACTGACCCAGCGGCAGATGCTCGACGCGCTGCGCGCGATCGACCGCCAGCTGCATGAGGCAGCGCAGCCGCTCGACCGGCACTATGCCGACCTCGTGCTCGCCGCGCTCGAGCAGGATCCCTTCGCCGGCGGCCTGTTCGCGCGGCTGACCAGCCTCTATCCGGGCTGCGCGACGCGCGCGGCGATCAACGGCTTCAGCCGCGCCTCGCTCGTCGAGACGCGCGAACCGGCGATCCAGCGCATCGAATCGCTGCTGCAGCGGCGCCAGTCGCAGCTCGATCGCATGCGCCGGCACATGCGCATCCGCGGGATGCTCGAGGTCTGGCTCTACGTCCACGTGCCGATCACCTTCGCGCTGCTCGCAGCACTCACGGCGCACATCATCAGCGTCTTCTATTACTGGTAGGGGCGAAGCCAGAAGATGGACCGGGGGGCATGACATTCAGGCTTAGAACGATCGACGTCACGGCGGACGGCCGGCAGATCGTGCGCGACCGCGACCTCGCGGCGAGCCGGCTGACGATCGGCCGTGCGGCGGAGAACGACGTTCATCTGCCCGACTTGGCGATCGATCCCCATCACGCGGCGATCGAGCGCAACGGCGATCTGCTCGAGGTCACGGCGCTCGGCACGCTGGGTTTCGGCGTCGACGGCGTGGCGAGCCAGGAAACCGTGATCGACCCGGCGCGCGGCGCCGAACTGCGCTTCGGGTCCTATAACCTCACCATCTCGCGCGATGCCGACGGCATTCCGCTGATCACGATCGCCCAGGTCGCGAGCCAGGATCCGGGCGAGGCGGCCGACGACAAGGCGCGCTTCTCGCTGGCCGCGGCGATGCCGGGCAAGCGCCGCATGGCCTGGATCTTCGGGGCGTTGATCCTGCTCGCCTTCCTGGCGATCCCGGTCTTCTTCAACCTGGTGCACCAGGCCAATCCCAAGGTCGCGGTGCGCGGCGACAAGGCCTGGAGCGCGGGCGCGCTCAGCCTCGCGCACCATTCGCTCGAACAGAACTGCACGGCCTGCCACGTCAAGCCATTCCAGCCCGTGCAGGATGCGACCTGCATGTCGTGCCACAAGACGGTTCACGATCACGCCAGCCCGGCGCGACTGGCGCTCGCGCGCGGCGGTAACGGTCCGCTCGGCGAGCGGCTGCTCTGGGCCGTGGCGCACAGCTTCGGCAAGGAAGGGCCCGGGGCCTGCGCCGATTGCCACACCGAACACGAAGGCGCGACGCGCATGGCCGCTCCGGCACAGCAGTTCTGCGCCGATTGCCACGAAGATCTCAAGACCCGGCTGGCCGACACACGGCTCGGCAATGCCGCCGACTTTGGCCTGCTGCACCCGCAGTTCACCCCGGCCGTGGTCACCGATCCGGTCGCGGGCAAGTCGGTGCCGATGTCGCTCGACGGGCATCCCAAGGAAAACAACGGCCTGACCTTCCCGCACAAGCTGCACCTCGATCCGCTGGGCGGCGCCGCGCGAATGGCTGCCTCGATCGGGCGGGAGCGCGACTATGGCCGGGCCGGGCTGCAGTGCTCGAACTGCCACCGTCCGACCGAGGAGGGCATCCGCTTCAAGCCGATCGACATGGAGCGCGATTGCGAGGGCTGTCACAGTCTGGCCTATGACAACGTCGGCGGCACCGTACGGCGGCTGCGGCATGGCGATGTCGACCAGATGATCGCCGATCTCGCGGTATCGGGCTACAACCCGCCCGTCGCCGCCCCGCGCGAGCGCCCCGGACAATTCGGAGTTGGTGGTAATTACCACATCGACTTCGCACCGCCGCGCTATACCAGTTCCACTTTCCAGCAGGCTCTGTCGAAGGACGGCGTCTGCGGCGAGTGCCATACGCCGACCATGCAGGGCGGCCGGCCCGGGGTCGTCCCGGTGCGGCAGACCGCACGCTTCATGTCAGATGGCTGGTTCAACCATAAGGCGCACGCGCAGGAGAAGTGCACCTCGTGCCATTCCGCGGAGAAATCCTCCACGTCATCGGACGTGCTGCTGCCCAACCTGGCGTCCTGTCGGACCTGTCACATGGGCGGCGACGATCGGCGGGCCAAGGTGCCTTCGGGTTGCGCGATGTGTCACGGCTATCACCCCACGCAAGGTGCCCCGCGCGGGACGAAGCAGGACAAGACCTGAGAATCCCGAGCCGGTCGGAGAAAGCGAGGCGCGCGTGCTGATCGCCCAGATCACCGACGTTCACATCGGCTTCGACCGGGACAATCCCGACGAGCTCAACATGCAGCGGCTGCGCGCGGTGATCGCGCGGCTGACCCAGGGCCCCAACCGCCCCGACCTGTTGCTGATGACGGGTGACCTGACCGAGGCGGGCGATCCCGACTCCTACGCGCGGCTGGCGGCCGCGGTCGCGGACTGTCCTTTTCCGGTCCACGCGATGGTCGGCAATCACGACGATCGCGCCGAACTCGTCGCCGCCTTCCCCGATACGCCGATCGACGGCGGTTTCGTCCACTATGCGATCGCGCTCGCCGGCCTGCGGCTGATCGTGCTCGATACGCTCGAGCCCGGGCGCCACGGCGGCGCCTTCTGCGCGGCGCGGGTGGCCTGGCTGCGCGATCAGCTCGCGCGCGATCGCGCGACGCCGACCTTCATCGTCATGCACCACCCGCCGATCGAATCGGGCATCACCTGGCTCGACAGCGCGGCGGACGAACCCTGGATCGCGCGCTTCACCAGCGCGGTGACGGGCTTTGACCAGGTGCGCGGGATCATCGCCGGGCATCTCCATCGCACGATCCACACGCAGTGGCAGGGCCTGTCGCTGAGCGTCTGCCCCTCGACCGCGCCGGCCGTGGCCTTGGACCTGACTCCGATCGACGAGGACCGGCCCGACCAGCGCGAGCTGATCACCGACGAACTGCCCGGTTACGCCTTGCACCGCTGGGACGGACGCAACCTGATGACCCATTTCGAGGCCGTCGGGCGGCACGTCGCCCTGGCCCGCTTCGACCGCGGGCTGCAGCCGATGATCAAGGGCATGATGGCCGAGCGCCGCGAAGCTTAGGGAATTTCCAGCCGGGACACGGCAAGCCATTGCGCGCGCTCGGCTGTCCGGCGCCCTTCGTGCAGCGCGACGACGTCGAGGCCTGGCTGACCGAGGATCAGGCGTCGCGGCGGCTCGGGGGCCGCGAGCGCTGCCAGCAAGGCCGCGGCGCCATCCGCGGGATCGTCACCCGCGCCCCATTGCGAATTGCCCGCCGCGACAGAGAGGGCACCGAGATCGTAGTGCGCCGACGGCGCGGTCATGCCCATCGAGCTGGTGAAATGGGTGGCGAAAGGGCCGAGCTCGGCCAGGGTCACCGCGATGCCGAGCGGCGCGACTTCGGCGGCGAGCGATTCGGTCAGCCCGGCGAGCGCGAACTTCGAGGCCGAATAGTGCGCGAGCGCGGGGAAGCCGATCTGCCCTGCGACCGAACCGATCATGACGATCTGGCCGTTCCGCCGTGCGATCATCGCGGGCAGCACGGCCTTGGTCATGGCGAGTGTGCCGAAGATATTGGTCTCGAACATGGCGCGGGCTTCGCTCAGCGGCGCATCCTCGACCGTGCCTAGCCCGCCGTAACCGGCATTGTTCACGAGCACGTCGATCGCGCCGAAGCGGTCGCTCGCCGCGGCCACGGCCGCAGTGATGCTGTCGCCGTCGGTAATGTCGAGCGGCAGGGCCAGCGCGCGGTCGCCGTGGGAGGCGACGAGTTCTGCCAAGGTCTCGGGCCTGCGTGCGGTCGCCACGACCCGTTCGCCGCGCGTCAGTAGCAGTTCGGCCAGCGCGCGGCCGAAGCCGGTCGAACAGCCGGTGATCATCCAGGTCTTGGCAGGCATCCCGATTCCCCAATTGAGCGTTTGCTCGATTGTCGGGCCGATCGCGGTGCCGCGTCAATGCGCCTTGGGCGGGCCGCCGAAACCCTTGGGCCTCGGGGCGAACCAGACGACGACGGCGCAAAGGAAGAACACCGCGGCGGTGATCCAGAACACGTGATCTACCGCCAGGGTGGTCGCCTCGCGATCGACCAGGTTCGCGATATAGGCTGTGGCGCCCTGATCGCTAAAGCCGGCGCCCGACAGCGTGCGCAGGGTCTCGTCGGGCTGGAGCTTGCCGGCGATCTCGCTGCGCGCTTCCTGCTGGGTGTTGCCCTGGACCGACAGTACCAGCGCCGTGGCGACGCCGACCGCCAGGGTGCGTACGAAGTTCTGGATGCCCGCGGCCGTGGCGGTCTCTTCCATCGGCACCGAGCCGAGCGAGATCGTCGTCAGTGGCAGCATGAAGAAGCTCATGCCGAAGCCTTGGATCAGTTGTGGCGCGGCCAGGGCCCAGAAGTCGGTCTCGCTGGTCCAGGTCGCGCGGACCAGTGCCATGCAGCCGAGCCAGGCGACTGCGAGCGAGACCAGCAGCCGCGCGTCGATCCCGCGCGCCAGGGCCTTGGAGGCGAGCTGGGACGTGGTCAGCGCCGTCAGCGCCGTGCACGAGGTGACGAAGCCCGCGAGCATCGCCGGATAGCCCATAGAGCTCTGCAACCACTGCGGGATCAGCACGATCGAGGCGAAATAGGCGCCGAAGCACAGCGACAGCGCGATCACGCCGAAGGTGAAACCGCCATGGCGGAATACACGCAGATCGACCACCGGATGCTCGTCGGTCAGTTCCCAGATCAGGAAGGCGATGAAACCGACTCCGGCCAGGCAGGCCAGTGCGACGATCAGCGGATCGTCGAACCAGTCATGCTCGCGGCCGATGTCGAGCATCAGCTGCAGGCTGCAGACCCAGGTCAGCATCAGGCAGAGGCCGACAACGTCGATCGGCAGCTTGCGCGTCGGCGTTTCGGCCGGCGGCAGCAGCGTGCGCGCGGCAATGACGCAGCCCATGACCAGCGGGATGTTGATGAGGAAGATCCAGTGCCACGAGGCATTGTCGCTGATCAGCCCGCCGACGTTCGGCCCGAGCGCGGGGCCAAGCATCGTCGTCATCGCCGCGAGCAGCATGGCCTTGGGCCGCTGTTCCACCGGGAAGATGCGCAAGAGCAAGGTCTGCGCGAGCGGCATGACGAGGCCGCCGCAGAGCCCCTGGGCGACGCGGCAGACGACCATCATCTCGAGCGTGACCGACGAGCCGCAAAGCAGCGAGAACAGGCCGAAGCCCGTCATCGCCAGCAGGTACATGCGCAGCGAACCCCAGCGTCCGGCAAGCCAGCCGGTCAGCGGCACGGTGATCGCCTCGGCCACCGAATAGGAGGTGATCACCCAGGAGCCCTGGTTCAGCGAGACGCCAAGGCTGCCGGCGATGTGCGGCACCGAGACATTGGCCACGGTCATGTCGAGCACGACGATGAAATTGCTGAAGGCGAGCACGAAAGCCGCCGGCCAGAGCAGGTTGGGCGACAGCAGCGGCTGCGCCAGGGTTGCGGGCTGACTGGCCATTGCCGGTTCCTGCGGTGCCTACTTCCGGTAGGCGAGGGGAACCCAGGCCGACATGTCGACCTCGTCGGTCACCTTGAAGGGCGCGCCCTTGCCGGTCATGAACAGCTTTTCCATCTCGGGCCGGGTGAAGGGCCGCGAGCCGAGGCGGCCGAACACGGCGATCTGGCCGCCGGTCTCGTCGACCCCGCGGTCGCGGTCCAGGCCCTTCGACAGTGCCAGCGCCGGCGAGGGGGTCTTGGCCCAGGCGATCAGTTCGGGCTTGGGCGCGGGCGAGAAGCCGTAGAAGTTCGGCTGGCTCGACGGCGAGGTCAGCTGGAGCACCTTGAGGCCGTTCCGCCCGTCGGCGACATAGGCGAAGAGCGAGGCGTTGGTCGAACCGACGATCACGTCCTCGGCGTCGTTGAGCTGCCCGTCGAAGGTGACCTTCTGGTAGATCGTCGGGGCGTGCGGGCGGGTGATGTTGACGATCACCAGGCCGTCGCGCTTGGCCGCGACATAGGCATAGGTGCGGGCGAGATAGATGCGGCGGGCGTCGGCCAGGGGCACCGTGGCGGAGGGCTGGTGCACGGGGCTCGCCAGCTTGGTCACGTCGAACAGCTCGAGCCCGTTGGCCGTGGTGACCCAGAGGTAGCGGAATTGCACGGCGGTCGCGCGCGGATCGCTGAGCGGGGTGACGCTGGTGATCTCGGGGGCGAGGCAGGTCTCGTCCTTGCCGATCTCGCAGGGCGTTTCGCGCGACCAGGGCTTGGTCAGGTGGACCGTGACCAGCGCCCTGTCGGTGACGACATAGGCATAGTCGCCCGCCAGGGTGATATGCCGCGCGCCGGTCAGCGCGCCGTCGGGATTGAAGGTCAGCGCGCGCTTGAGGTCGTTGTTGCGGAACTCGCCGTCGGCGAAGGTATCGACGTTGACCGCGATCAGGCCTTCGACGCTGTCGGTGACGAAAGCGTAGTTGTAGATCGGGCTGAACGGCTGTTCCTGGTTCATTCGGCGCAGCTCGGGCGTGCTGCGCGTCGGTGCGATCGCCTGGTTGGTCGGGATCGCCATGCAGGTGGCGTTGCTGGTTCCGACGTGGTTCTTCTGGCCGAGCGGCGAGAACGGCGCCGAGACGATGGCGTCGGAGAACCCCTTGTTAGCGATCGAGGCGATGTCGTAGACCTTGAAGCCGCCGCGGCCCTCCGCAACGAACATGTATTCGCCGCGCATCTGCAGGCAGCCGACCTTGTCGCGGGTGGACTGGACGACATTGCGGAACTGCTCGAGCGCGTGGGTTTCGCCCGAGAGCTTGCGGTCGAAATTCTTGCCGCGCGTCCAGTTCTTGAGCTCGCGGCCGTTCTGCTCGACGTGGAGCTTGTAGAAGTCGGGATAGGCGTACTTCTGCAGGTAGGAGCCGATCACCGCTTGCGGCTCGTCCCATTCGGTGACGCGCACCGCCTCGAACCCGCCTTCGAGGCCGGTCCAGGCGTTCATGCCGACGAAGTTCACGAAATTGGTGCCGAGCAGCATGACCTGCGCCATGATCGCGTTGTTGTCGTCCTTGTCCGACAGGTGGCAATCGGTGCAGGTCTTGGTCTCGTTGAGCCGCACCGTGTGCGGGAAGTGCGGCGCGAAGGCCTGGCTCGAGAAGCCGATCGCGCTGATCGGCGGCTGCTGGATGTAGATACGCTCGCGGTTGACGTTGGTCGAGGACAGCACCAGCGCCGAGGTCGAGCGGATCGGTGCGGTCTGGTTGCCCTTGGTCGTCATGTGCTTGCCGAGCTGGAACATCTCGTCGCGCGCCACCTGCGGGTTGTAGGTCGCGAAGTTTCGCGTCTCCTCACCCTCGTAGTGGTGCATCGTGGTTTTCCAGTTCGCCTCGATCGGCAGGTGGCAGCCGCCGCAGCTCGTAGTCCAGGACAGGTGGCAGGTGAAGCAGGCGACCTCGTCGGTCTTGTGCGCGCGCTCGGACAGCGGCACGCCGGGGCCGAAGGCGAACTTGCCGTCCTCAGCGCCCTTCGCGCTCATCAGCTTGGCGCGCGCGGACTTGGGGTTGAAGTTGGGCGAGGTCGGATCGACCGCGTCCTTGACCAGGCTGACCTGCCACGAGAGCCGCGGATCGACGATCGAGCGCTGGATCAGCACCTTGCGACCGAAGTTGTCGGTGCTCCATTCGAAGCGGCGCTGGCCGTCGGGATTGCGCAGCAGCGCCAGGTTGGTGCCCTTGGGCGGCGCGGCCGGGCCCGAGGTCAGCAGGGTGGGATAGTCGTCGGCCGTGCCGTGGCAGTCCTTGCAGCCGATCTCGACCGCGTTGGCGACCTCGCCATAGATCAGGCCGTTGCCGTGGCTGTCCTGCGCATAGTGGCAGTCGGCGCACTGGAGGCCCTTCTCGGCGTGGATGTCCATCAGGTGGACGGTCTTGCCGGGGTTGACGCCGGGCTCGACGAACTTGCCTTCGCCGGCCTTGCGCCACTTCTCGGGATCGTTGGGATCGACGATGTGCGCCGTGTCGGTGCCGTAGGTCGCCATGTTGCCTTCGGCGTCGAGCAGGTTGCCTTCGCGGTCGCGCTTGAAGATGCCGCGGAAGTTCCAGCCGTGCCCGTGATAATCGGCGAATTGCGTGTCCTTGGCGGTCTCGTTGACGTCGTAGACGTTGCGCAGGAAGTCGATGTCGCCCCACTTGCCGCGCGGCGCCGCACCTTCGGGGTTGCGCTCGTTGACTTCGCGGACTTCGGCGGCGGTCGGGTAGTGCTGCTTCTCGGGCCACATCTTCGGCGCGTCGGACTCGTAGTCCCACATCGTGTAGCCGAGGTACGAGTTCAGGAAGATGTTCGGCTGGTGCATGTGGCAGTTCATGCACTGTGCGGTCGGGATCGCGCGGGTGAAGACGTGCTGGAGCGGGTGGCCCGATTCCTTCTCGGGCGCGGCCTTTTCGTCGCCATGTCCGTCGCCGTGCTCACCCTCGTGGCCGGTCTTCAGCGCGCCGTGGTCGCTCTTGCCGTGATCCCCGCCGTGCTTTTCGCCATGCCCGTCATCGTGCTTGAGCTTGTTGGCGATCGTCGGGTCGACCGTGATCGTCTGCCCGTCGCGACCGAGCGAGGCGTAGATCAGGCTGTGCCGCGGTTCGCGGTCGTTGGCGTAGATCACGTGGCAGCTCGTGCAGCCCGAGTGGCGATAGTCGCCCGGCTGATCGTTGGTGCCCATGAACCAGGTGTAGGGATCGTTGAGGCGCGTCTTGTGGATGTTGAGCACGGGGATCGACACGCGCAGGCCGGTGCCCGGGCCGCGGCTCGACTGCTTGAGATCGGGGCGGCCCGGTTCTTCCAAGCGCTGGATCGAGCCCGTCGGATTGGGCAGGCCGACTTCGGCGAACTGGGTCGAGATGTTGCGGCCGCCGCGCTCGAACACGCGGAACACGTCGCCCGGCGGGATCACGTTCCAGCGCGGCAGCGGATAGAGCGCGGCCAGCGCGCCGCGCGCCTTCTGCGCTTCGGTCAGCTCGCCCGGCGGGTTGCCCGGCGAGACGATCTTCGCGGCGACGCCGTCCTTGGTATAGGCCTCGCCGAAGATGTAGTTTTTGAACGGCACGATGCCGTTGTTGTAGGCCGCGCCGCCGAACAGCATCGCGCCCGAGGCCATCAGCGAGCGCTCGGCCGCCTCGATCACCGGCAGGTGGCAGGCCCCGCAGGATTCGCGCGCGACGCGATAGTCGCCCGGATTGACGAAGCGGACGAATTCGGGGCTCTCGCGGTTGAGCAGGGTGTAGGAGCGCGCCGGATTGGCCGACGAGGGATAGTGCCAGCCCTCGGGATACTTGGGCAGGACGTGCGCCTTCTCCATCGCCGCGCGGTTGAACGCGCTCTCGTAGCCGAGCTCGGGCTTGCCCCAGGCCGCGCGGTTGACCGCGTCGCCGCCATGGCAGTCGGTGCAGCCGAGCTGGACCGCTTCGGTCACGTGCATCGTCGGCGCGTCGGTCTTGACGTGGCAAGACAGGCAGCCCTCGGACTTGGCGAGTACCATGGCCGTGGTCTGCTGGGCGGGGGCGGGGCCGACGCGGACCTTGGAATAGTCGCGCATGACGGGCTTCTCGCCCTCCGACGCGCGCGTCAGGCTGGCCGGGACGATCGCCAGGACCAGCAGGCCCAGCAGGAGAAGGAGGGGTCTAACCAGCCGCATCAGTAGCTCAGGATCACGTTGGCCAGCACCGAGTAGTAGGCTCGGTTCCGGTCGAAATTGGTGAAGAGATCGCGGAAGCCGCCACCGGGGCGTAGCGTCGCGGCGGACAGGCGGAAGACCAGGTTCTGGGTGGCCTTGGGCCGCCAGACCGCGGCGGCCGAGAGATCCCAGCCGATCGCCTTGGGGATCGAACCCTCGCTGCGCAGCGTTTCGAGCACCTTGGTGTTCTCGAACCACAGGTGGTTGGCATTGGCCGAGATGCGCAGCTGCGGCGTGATGTCGAAATCGCCGCCGGCACCGAGCAGCATGGTGCCGGGATTGATGAAGTTCGACTGGCCCTGTTCCTTCGACGAGCGAAGCGAATTGAGCACGCCGTTGCGGCCGGTCAGGCCGATCGCGCGGCCGCCGCCGATGAAGGGCACTGCCTGGCGGATCCAGTAGGAGGTATCGGCCCCCGCGAAGATCGGGTTCTCGAAGATCGCGTCGAAGCCCTTCTCGGTGTCATCGAACGGATCGTCGTCGCCGGTGGCATAGAGGCCCGACAGGCGGAAGCGCATCCAATCCTTGTCGTAGCTCAGCTCGGCGGCGCCGAAATAGGCGCGGATCTCGGCCTCGCGGCCGGTGAACACGTTGTTGCGGTCCTCGCCCAGCGCGGCATAGGCGAAGGCGGTCAGGTTCAGGCGACCGAGGCGTCCGTCGACGCCGTAGCCGATATAGGCGACGTCGTAGTCGCGACCCTTGAGATTGCCGATCAGTGCCGGTCGCACGGGGAAGCCGTTGTCGTCGATCTCCACGTCGCCGCCTTCGCGGTTGATGTTGACCGTGGCCGAAAGCTCGCTTGTCAGGCCGACGAAGGGGAAGTCCTGGCGATAGAGGTTGGCGTGGAAGATCCAGTCCTTGCGCAGGCCCTGGGTCACGTCGTTGAGGCCCGAATTGGTGTCCTTCTCGAGACGCCACCAGGCCGACAGGTTGTATTGGAAGCGGTTGTTGTCCCGGTTGCCGAACAGGCGGAAGCCGAGCTGGTTGTCGTTGAACAGGAAACCGCGGAAGTCCGCCTGGAACTGCTGGATGCCGACGCGGATCGAGTGGAAGTCGTAGCGGTCGGACGAGTTGTGCAGGTGATAGTCGATGAAGGCTTCCTGCACGCCCAGGAAGTCGTCGAAGCGCGTGCGCCCCCGCGACGGCTCGACGTAGAGGAGGCGCCGCTCGGGAACCCGCGCGTAGTTCATGTTGTAGGCCAGGGTGACGCGGTATTCGATGTCGGGCGGCTTGTAGGCGGTCTGCCCCTTGATCAGCGCGACGCCGCCGATGAAGGTCTGCGACAGCACGAGGCTGGAGTCCTTGCCAAAGACATCGTTGCTACCCGGGCGTTCGGGATACTGGATGCCGACCGGGATCGGGAAACTGCGCGGCTCGACCACGGTGTCCGAAACCAGATTGGCGACGAAGAACCAGTCCTCGCCCGTGATCGGCAGCCACTTCACCTTCTCGCGGTCGATCGGCCGGTCACCCTTGTAGGTGTTCTGGTGGTAGGGATCGAACCAGCGTTCCTTGACCACGCCGAGCGACTGGATCAGGCGCCAGCGATCGGGGATCGGTATCTGGTCCGCGGGAAAGGCCTCGGGTGGCGGGGCACGCAGCGCGCCGGCGTTCTCCTGGGTGATCCGGTCGGGCAGACGCGGATCCTGACCGGGGCGACGACGGCCATCGATGCGTCCGGAATCGACGTCGCCCGGCGCGGGATCGATGCCCGGCGCGGCGATGATGTTGGGTTCGCTTGCCGCAGCCTCGGTCCTTGCCGGTTCGGCGGGAGCCGGCGCAGCGGCCGCATCGGGCGCCGGCTCGGCCGGAGCCTCGTTCGCCACGGCCGCGCCGGCAGGCTGGGCCAGCAGAAGCGGCAGCGAGAGCGCCAGGGCGGTCATCAGAAGCCCTCGCAGACGTTCTGTTGCGACGTGTCGATGAACGGCGCGAAGGGGCAGGCGATGAAAGTCAGTCGCTGGCTGCCGCTGCCCACGGGAACGACGATCGTGTCCGAGCGGATCGCGGGGGTCGGCGGGCCGAGGCTGCCGAGCTTGAGCCCGGCGTTCACCAGGCCGAGGAAGGCGATCATGTCGCTCTGGTCGTCGCCGTCGCCCGAGGCGGCGATCGCGCCGACGAGCTGGCCGTTGCGGTAGATCGGCACGCCGCCGCCGAACAGCGTGATGCCGTTGTTGATGCGATTGCGCGCGGTCGCGGGCACCACGGGGCTCTGCGAGCAGGTCTGCGGCACGTCGGTCGGCCGCGCGCCGAGGATCCATTCGATGTGGCGCACGATGTCGGGTGTCACCAGCTTGGACTGGAGCCCGGTCGAGAAGATCGAGAAGCGCGATTCGGGGACCGACAGCGGTCCGTTCGGGCGCCCGGCCTCGCCATCGGGAAAGTTGGGGCGCGAGAGGTTGCCTATGGCGCGGCCCGAGAAGGCGATCTTGCCCGTCAGCGCGGTCGGATCGTTGAGGAAGCTGCGCGTCGCGGTCAGGAACGGCGCCACGGCCGGATCGCCGTTCGCGGCGAGATCAGCGGCAGCTGATGTGCTCGAGAAGAACATCGCCGTGCGCGCCTTCTGCGGCACGGCGTCGATCGCGTCGACCAGCGCATCGGGGCCGCGGACCAGGCCCAGGACCTCGCCATTGGTGTCGACCACGACGATCGTGTTCTGCGCGCGGTTGTCGACCGGGCGGCGCACCTGCGCGCGGGCGCGGCGCTGGATGTTGAAGGCTTCCACCAGAAGCGTGCGCACTTCGTTGGCGGTCAGCGGCTGGGTGACGGCGCCGGCATCGGTGCCCGCCTTGGGCAGGTAGCGCGTGTTGCCTTGGCCGTCGCTGACCACCCAGATGTCCGAATCGCTGTAGCCGTCCGATGCCTTGGCCGGGCGCACGCCCGATTCCTCGGCGCCGTAGACCGCGCCGGCGACGATGCCCGTGGCGGCGTCGAAATAGCCGCGGACCGAGACGAGAGTGCCGATCGGGCCGTTGATCGCGGCGAAGCTGGGTACCGCGGAGGCGCTGCTCTTGAAATCGGCCGGACTGGCCTCGGAATAGCGCAGCAGGGTGCCGTCGATCGAGATGCGATCGGCACGGATTTCATCTTTGGGCTCGAAGCCGCGCGTAGCGGCGAGCGCGACGGTTTCCTCGCGCAGGTCGGCGTCGCGCTCGCGGTATTCGCTGTCGAAGCCGTAGATGCCGTCGCCGACCACCGCGATCGAGCCGACCACGGCGCCGTCCTTGTAGAGCGGGAAGGCGCCGGCATCGGCGCCCACACCCAGCGGCCCGCGATGGGTGCCCGCGAGATTGCCGGGCACGCCGACGCCGAGGAAGCGGCGCGACACGTCCGAACAGGGCAGCTGGCTCAGCTGGACCGAGAACAGCGCGCCGCTCTCGAAACCTTTGGTGATCGCCGAGGGCGGGAAGTTGGCCTGGACGATGTCGTTGGCGGTGCGGCTCGAGAAGGCGCCGCCGACCGACGAGAAGTAGGATGAGGTCAGCGCCTTGGAGATGCCGCCGGCCAGTGCGGCGGGGGCCGGCAGGTTCAGGTTCTGCAGATCGGTGCTGTTGCCGTCGGGCGCGGGCGGGGTCTTCAAGGTGAGATCGGCGCCGGTCATGGCGAAGACCGCGAGCACGTTGCCGACGCGGTCGATCACGACGAAGCCGGCCTTGAAGTTCTGCGCCTGAGCCTCGGCCACGCCCTGGCTGATCACCTTCTGGATATCGGCGACGGTCAGGTTGGCGGCGGCGGGCACCTGGAACACGCTACCCGTGGTCGGGGTCGGCGTGGGGGCGGGGCTCTGTGTGGCGACGGGCGTGGGTGTGCCGCTGTCACTGCCGCCGCAGGCCGCGAGCAGCAGCGAGGTCGTCGCCAGCAGGGTGCCCGCGAGGTGCGTGGTCTTGCGGCGAAATGCTCGCATCAGCGCAGGCTCCCGATGGCGCCGGCGGCCTGGCCCAGCGCAGCGCGGAAGGCCGGTGGGTCATAGGACGATGGGCTCGCGACCGCGGCATAGGCGCGGTTGATGTTGGCGCGGATGCCCGCCGCCGCGCCCACCGTGACGCGGCCCTGTCGGACCATGGAATTGAGCAGCGTGTCGACCGCCATCACGGCCTGGGCCGAACCGGTATAGTCGGTGAAGCGCGGCGCGATCACGCGTCCGGCGATCGCGTCGACCACGGCGAAGGCACTGTCGGCGCTGCCCTGGCGTGCGGCCAGAGCGCTCGAGAGCGAGGCGGCGGCGGCGCGCAGCCTGCTCGCGGCAGCGACCGCCTGCGGCCGACCTTCGCCCATCGCCGCGTGGAACTGGCGGCTGGCGGCGTCGAAGGCGCCTGCCTGGCCTGGTGCCAGCACCTGGGCGACGGCCGAGAGCATGATGATGTTCTCGTCGTTGTAGGGCGGCAGGCCGAATGTCATCGGGCGACCGGGATTGGTCTCGAAGGTGCGCGCCCGGTTCGGCTGATCGTCGATCGAACGATGGCACGAGTGGCAGTCGTAGAAGTAGAACTCGGGGAAGATCCCTTCGCTGGCGAACTGCGGCTGCTGGAACAGCGACAGCGAGCGCTGTACGGCCTCGGCCTGGCCGACCGCCCAGAGGCGGACCGAATCGCCGCGGCCCTTGCGCTGGCGATAGTCGGCATCGTCGTCCCAGTGGCGCTGGAGGTCGGAGAACAGGTCAAGTTCGAAAGCGACACGCGGGTGGCCCGCGGCCATCATCGAATGGGTCACGAACTGGCCGGTCTTGCTGCTGCCGAAGTGGCAATCGAGGCAGACCGAAGCGCGCGCCTTGGGATTCTCGAGCGGGATCATGCCCTGCGCGATGTTCGAGACGTGGGTCGCCGGCACGGCATAGTGGCTCGAGATCCAGCCCGAAGCGGCGCCGTGGCACGATTCGCAGCCGACGCCGTCGGTCAGCCGAAAGCGCCCGCCGCGCTCGCCCGCGCCGGCATTGGTCGCATGACAGCCGAGGCAGGCCGAGGCGCTCTCGGCTTTGCCCAGGCTCAAGGCCGAAAGGATCTTCTGGCCGCGCGGGCTGGTCAGGGCGGCATAGGCGCGGCTGTGCGCGCCGCCTTTGCTCGAAGGCTCCTGCCACTGCATGAGCTCGTCCTGGCGGACGACCTTGCCGTCACCTTCGCTGCGGCCGTGGCAGGTCGAACCGGCGCAGCTCGCCACGCCCTGGAAGGTGCCGCCGGCCCAGGCGGCCGAGGCGAGCAGCAGCACTGTCAGCAATGCCAGCATCGCCAAGACGCGCAGATGCGCCACGGCACGCCGTCCGTTCGCTGCGTCTTGTACCGCTGCCCTCATCATGTTTTCACCCCCCGGTGCTGCGCGAAGCCGCTCCGCTACATCTTCAAGTTGTTACCGCCTTATTGCAGACGACGGCATCGACCCGTGTGATGAAGCGCACAGTTCCTTGCGCAGTGCTTGGCTTTTCTCGCGCCGAGCACGCTTTCGTCAAGCAATTCCGACGCCTTGCACGGTTCTTTTCGCTTCGCGCCGCGGGCACGTTTGCCCGCGCCCCGTTTCGCGCTAAGGCGACGCGATGGACAAGATCATCATCCGTGGCGGCAACCGCCTCGCCGGCACCCTGCCCGTCTCGGGCGCCAAGAACGCCGCGCTCACCCTGCTTCCTTGCGCCCTGCTGACCGACGAACCGCTGACCCTGCGCAACCTGCCGCGGCTCGCCGACATCGACGGTTTCCAGCATCTGATGAACCAGTTCGGCGTCTCGACGACGATCGCAGGCTCGCGGCCCGAGGACTTCGGCCGCGTCATGACCTTGCAGGCGACGCGGATGACCACGTCGATCGCGCCTTACGAACTGGTACGCAAGATGCGCGCCTCGATCCTGGTGCTGGGCCCGATGCTCGCGCGCATGGGCGAGGCGACCGTTTCGCTGCCCGGTGGCTGCGCGATCGGCAACCGCCCGATCGACCTGCACCTCAAGGCGCTCGAAGCGCTCGGCGCGACGATCGAGCTCGCCGCTGGCTACGTCCGCGCGATCGCGCCCGACGGCGGCCTGCCCGGAGGGCGCTACTCGTTCCCGGTGGTGTCGGTCGGCGCGACCGAGAACGCGCTGATGGCCGCTGTCACCGCGCGCGGCAAGTCGACCCTGCACAACGCGGCGCGCGAGCCCGAGATCGTCGACCTGTGCAACATGCTCGTCGCCATGGGCGCCCAGATCGAAGGCATCGGCACCTCTGACCTGACGATCCACGGCGTCGAACGGCTGCACGGTGCCACCTACCGCGTGATGTCGGATCGCATCGAGGCCGGCTCCTACGCCTGCGCCGCGGCGATCACCGGCGGTGAGGTCACGCTCAAGGGCGCGGTCATCGAGGAGATGGAAGCGACCGTCCAGGCGCTGCGCGACGCGGGTGTCAGCGTCGAGCCGCGCGATGGCGGCATGCACGTCGCTGCCGATGGACCGCTGCGCGCGGTGAATCTGTCGACCGCGCCCTACCCCGGTTTTGCCACCGACATGCAGGCGCAGCTCATGGCGCTGCTCTGCCGCGCCGAGGGCGCCTCGGTGCTGACCGAGACGATCTTCGAGAACCGCTACATGCACGTGCCCGAACTCAACCGCATGGGCGCGCGGATCGAGACCTCGGGCCGCACCGCGATCGTCCACGGCGTGCCCAAGCTGACTGGCGCCGAAGTCATGGCGACCGACTTGCGCGCCTCGATGAGCCTCGTGATCGCCGGTCTCGCCGCCGAGGGCGAGACCCAGGTGCACCGGCTCTATCACCTGGATCGCGGCTACGAGCGGCTCGAGGAGAAGCTGGCGCTGCTCGGCGCCGATATCGAACGCGTCGGCGACGATTGAGCCGAGAACCTTAATCGGACTGGCGCGTTTTGAAGAGCAAACAGCAAGGAGTTGCTCCGATGGGTTTGCTTCAGATCGCTTTCGCCGGTGCCGTGGGTTACGGTCTCTACCGTTACGCCACGCGCGAAAAGGAGCTGCGTCGCGCGGCTTTCGCCAGCGGTGAATCGACGCCGGGACCGGTCGAAGTTCGCAACGCCGGCCCCGAATCGATGCGCAGCGATCCGCCGCAGTGGGACGCGGTCGACGAGGCCAGCGACGAGTCCTATCCCGCCAGCGATCCGCCGGCGGCCAATCGCTTCACCTGACCATCAGGCATCGCTCGCCAGACGATCGGCCAGCCACAGGCGGATCGCGCTGGCGAGCCCGGGCGGCGTTTCCGCCGCGATCCGCTCGACGTCGATCCGCGCGACCAGCGCGTTTAGCGGCACGCCTTCTGCCTGCGCGGCCTGCTTCAACAGATCCCAGAACAGCGGTTCGAGACTGATCGAGGTCTTGTGACCGGCGATCTCGACCGATCGCTTGACCGGGGGGTGGTAGGCCGCGCTCACCGCCTCAATACATGTGCTGCCCGCCGTTGATCGACATCGTCGAGCCCGTGACGAAGCCCGCTTCCTCGGACGCGAGGAAGGCGACCCCGCGGGCGATCTCTTCGGCGTGGCCGAGGCGGCCGACCGGG
Organism: Novosphingobium anseongense; assembly: GCF_037482895.1. Taxonomy (NCBI): domain Bacteria; kingdom Pseudomonadati; phylum Pseudomonadota; class Alphaproteobacteria; order Sphingomonadales; family Sphingomonadaceae; genus Novosphingobium; species Novosphingobium anseongense. Next base: position 613,005 of record NZ_JBBHJZ010000002.1, read on the forward strand.
ATCTTCGCGACGATCTTTTCGAGCACGGGCGCCGGCACGGCGGCGACCATGTCGGTGTCGATGTAGCCCGGCGCGATGGCATTGACGGTGACGCCGAACTTGGCGCCTTCCTGGGCGAGCGCCTTGGTGAAGCCGTGAATGCCCGACTTGGCCGCGGCATAGTTGACCTGACCGTACTGGCCGGCCTGGCCGTTGATCGAGCCGATGTTGATGATCCGGCCCCAGCCACGGTCGCGCATGCCGGGGAAAGTGGCCTTGGCCATATTGAAACAGCCGCCGAGGTTGATGCGCATCACCTCGTTCCAGTCGTCGAAACTCATCTTGTGGAGCACGCCGTCGCGGGTGACGCCGGCGTTGTTGACCACGACGTCGATCGGGCCGAAGCGCGCCGCGATGTCGACGCAGTTGTGGAACGTCGTCTCGTGGTCGCCCACGTCCCAGCGAACCGCCGGTATGCCTGTCCGCTCGGTGAAGGCCTTGGCCTTCTCGACATTCCCCGCATAGTTCGCGACCACGGTGAAACCCTGTTCCTGGAGAACCAGCGAGATCGCTTCGCCGATGCCCCGGGTTCCGCCCGTCACGACTGCCACACGCGCCATATCTTGTCCTTCTGCTGTTGCGCTCCTCCCGTAGAAGGAATGCGTCGGATCGCGCCCGAAGGCAATGCGGGGCGTGATCGCGTGCGCGCTATTCGGAAGAATTTATGATGGCGTGATGACGGTTTAGAGGGCTGTCGTGTCCGATCCGGCGGTAACCGGCGAGATCGAAATCAGAAGCGGAACTGTGTGCCGACGTAGACCGCCTGGTTGTCCTGCTTGCCGTCGGTCAGCGGGTGAAGCCGCTCGCGCTCCGACTGCGAATAGCGCACGCCGGCGGTGACGTTGAGGTTGCGCGTCAGGCGATAGGAGCCGCCGACATCGACCTGGTCGTCGCCGTCGCCGGCGAAGGTCCGCGGCGCGCGGCCGGCCGCCTGCTTCTCGTCGACGACGATCCGCGGACGCAGGCGCGAGGCGGGATCGGCGCCGGCCCCACCGCCCGAGGCGATCGAGAACTTGCTGAGGTCGGCCAGGTCCGGCTTGCGTCCATCGGCCGGCGGCACGAGGTTCTGCGCGAAATTGTGATAGCCCCGCGACACGCCCAGGTTGAAGGCGGTGGGCGCGATGCGCAGCGGCGCGCTGCCCGCGTCGGCGAGGTTGCGGACGCGGATGCCGCGCACCGAGATCATCTGCGGCGCGCCCGAATCGACGCGTACGGCCACGGTGACCGAGCGGTCGGGCCGGTTCGGCGTGCCGGCCGGCGTGAACGGATAGAGCGATCCCTTGGCGAGCGAGCGGATCGGGATCGCGCGCGCCAGACGCGGTGGTGTCTCTGCGGAATCGATAGCCTGCAGCGAACTCGCGCTGGTGGGGGCGAACTGGGCTTCGAAGTCGGTCGCGAAAGCGAGCACGGCACTGGGCAGCGCCAGCAACGAAACCGCGCCGGCGAGCCAGAGACCGGCCGTCATGCCGCTCTTCGATCCGCTGGCCATGGTTACTCCCCTTCGTTCGACCCTTGCGCCGGCCGCGACCTACTCTGTGGACAGAGACTCGCGCAAGCAACCTTAACACAGGCTGATTTCGTTCGACAGCGTTCCCCGTTCAGCACGGGTTTAGCCGTGCGCCGACAATGAGCCTGCACTTGCCGCGCGGCGCGGCGCGGCTATAGAGGCTGCAGCGGCGCGGGCTAAGGCCGCCTAACCTTGCTCAGGGATTTGGGCTCTAGGATTTGGAAACGACGATGACGGCCAGCACTGTTACCGGCACTGAAACCGGTCCCTTTTCTTCGCGCTGGATGATGCGCGCCGGCGCTGCCGCGTTGGTCGCGCTCGCGCTGACCGGCTGCGGCGGCAAGAAGGAGCTGGCGCGGCAGGACATCGCCGCCTCGAAGGTTACGACGATCGGCGTCAATTCCTACCTGTGGCGTGCCAGCCTCGACGCGCTGTCGTTCATGCCGCTGGTGCAGACCGACAGCAACGGCGGCGTCATCGTGACCGACTGGTATGCGAACCCGCAGAACCCGGGCGAGCGCGTCAAGGTGACGGTCACGATCCTCGACCAGGACCTGCGCGCCGATGCCCTGCGCGTCGCGGCGAGCCGTCAGGTCGCCCAGGGCGTCAACTGGATCGACGCGCCCGTCCAGGCGGCGACCGTGCAGAAGCTCGAGGACATCATCCTCACCAAGGCTCGCGATCTGCGCCGGAACGCCATTGGCGGTTAAGGCTTTAGGCAGATCATGAGCGAGCGTTTCGAACCGTCCGTCGCGGACGTCCGCTGGCAGCGCGTCTGGGACGAGAAGCAGAGCTTCCGCGCCGACGACGCCAGCACCAAGCCGCGCAGCTATGTCCTGGAGATGTTCCCCTATCCGTCGGGGCGCATCCACATCGGCCATGTCCGCAACTACACGATGGGCGACGTGCTCGCGCGGTACAAGCGGATGAAGGGTTTCGAAGTGCTCCACCCGATGGGGTGGGACGCTTTCGGCATGCCGGCCGAGAACGCGGCGATGGAGAAGGGCGTCCACCCCGGCGGCTGGACGCGCGAGAACATCGCGAACATGAAGGCGCAGCTCAAGCGCCTGGGCTTCGCGCTCGACTGGAGCCGCGAACTCGCCACCTGCGAGCCCGAATACTACGGCCACGAGCAGGCGCTGTTCCTCGATCTCTATGCCAACGGCCTCGTCTACCGCAAGGAATCGGCGGTGAACTGGGATCCGGTGGACATGACCGTGCTCGCCAACGAGCAGGTCATCGACGGGCGCGGCTGGCGCTCGGGCGCCCTGGTCGAGAAGCGCAAGCTCAGCCAGTGGTTCCTCAAGATCACCGACTTCGCCGATGAGCTGATCGAGGGCCTCGGCAGCCTCGATACCTGGCCCGAGAAGGTCCGGCTGATGCAGGAGAACTGGATCGGCAAGAGCCAGGGCCTGCGCGCCAAATTCCACTTCGTCGACAGCCAGGACGGCATCGAGGTCTACACGACGCGCCCCGACACCTTGTTCGGCGCGAGCTTCGTGGCGATCGCCGCCGATCATCCGGTCGCGCAGCAGATGGCCGCCAACGCGCCCGAGCTCGCCGCCTTCATCGAGGAATGCAAGCGCGGCGGCACGACCGCGGCCGAGCTCGAGACCGCCGAGAAGCTGGGCTTCAACACCGGGCTCTCGGTCGAGCATCCGCTCAAGAAGGCCTGGCGCCTGCCGGTCTACGTCGCGAACTTCGTGCTGATGGACTACGGCACGGGTGCGGTCTTCGCCTGCCCGGCGCATGACCAGCGCGATCTCGACTTCGCGCGCAAGTACGAGCTGCCGGTGACGCGCGTCGTCGCTGACGGCGACGAGACGGGCAGCACCTTCCACGGCAACGAGGCCTATACCGGCCCGGGCCGTATCGTGAATTCGGAATGGCTCGACGGCATGGGCGTCGACGAGGCCAAGGCGGCCGTCATCGCCAAGGCGCAGCACGAAGGCTGGGGCCAGGGCGAAACGCAGTACCGCCTGCGCGACTGGGGCGTCAGCCGCCAGCGCTATTGGGGCACGCCGATCCCGTTCATCCATTGCGGCACCTGCGGCGTCGTGCCCGTGCCCAAGGCGCAGCTACCGGTTACCCTGCCCGAGGATGTCGACTTCCAGACGCCGGGCAATCCGCTGCTGCGCCATCCGACCTGGAAGGACGTGTCCTGCCCGCAGTGCAACGGTCCGGCCCAGCGCGAGACCGACACGCTCGACACCTTCGTCGATAGCTCGTGGTATTTCCTGCGCTTCGCCAGCCAGCCGGCCGACAAGCCGTTCGATCCCGAGCAGATCGCCAAGTGGCTGCCGGTCGAGCAGTACATCGGCGGCATCGAGCATGCGATCCTGCACCTGCTCTACGCGCGCTTCTGGACGCGCGCACTCAAGCGCATCGGCCTGATCGACGTGGCCGAACCGTTCGGCAGCTTGTTCACCCAGGGCATGGTCACGCATGAGACCTACGAACGGAAGAATCCCGAGAACGGCCAGCCCGTGTTCTTCTCGCCCGCCGAGGTCGAGCGTTCGGGTGAGGGCGCGACCTTGCGCGCCGATGGCGCGCCGGTCGAGATCGGCCGCGTCATCAAGATGTCGAAGTCGAAGAAGAACGTGGTCGATCCCGACGAGATCGTCGCGACCTACGGCGCCGACGCGATCCGCTGGTTCATGCTGTCCGACAGCCCGCCCGAGCGCGACCTGCCCTGGTCGGCCGCGGGGATCGAGGGCTGCGGCAAGTTCGTCCAGCGGCTGTGGCGCCTGTTCGCGCAATATGATGCCGCCGCGACTGGCGAGGACAAGCCGCTCGACCGCAAGCGCAACCAGACCGTCGCGCTGGTGGCCGAGGACATCGAGGCGCTGTCGTTCAACAAGGCCGTCGCGCGGATCTACGAGCTGACCTCGGCGATCGAGAAGGCCGCGCCGTCGGCCAGCCGCAGCCAGGCGATCAAGGCGCTGCTGCTGCTCGTCGCGCCGATGATGCCGCACCTCGCCGAAGAGGCCTGGTCGACGATCGGCGAGAACCTCGTCGCCGAGGCGCTCTGGCCCGAAGTCGATCCCGCGCTGCTGGTCGAGGACGAGGTGACCATTGCGGTCCAGGTCAAAGGCAAGCTGCGGGATACGCTGACCGTGGCCAAGGGCACCCCGGGCTCCGAGCTCGAGGCGCTTGCCCTCGCCAGCGAGAAGGTCCAGCGTGCGATCGACGGGGCCGAGGTCAAGAAAGTCATCGTCGTGCCCGATCGCCTGGTGAACATCGTCGCGTGAAACAGCTTACTGTCCTTGTCCTGCCGCTCCTGCTGGCCGCTTGCGGGCTCCAGCCGATGTACGCGGGCGGGGGCAGGGGCGCGGTCGCCCAGGGGCTCGCCGCGATCGACGTCTCGCCGATCGAGGGCAAGTCGGGCTGGCTCGTGCGCAATGCCCTGAACGACAGGCTCGGCGCGGCGACCGGTGACAATGGCACGCCGCGCTATCGGCTCGACATCCGTCTCGACGACAAGCTTGAAGGCCTGGCGCTGCTGTCGAACGACACGATCGGCCGCGAGCGCCGCACCCTGCGCGCGCGCTACCAGCTCGTCGATCTGAGCAGCGGCCAGATCCTGCTCGACGCCAGCGACGGTTCGGATGCGGGCATCGACGTGGTCAGCTCCGAATATGCGACGATCGCGGCCGAGAACACCGCGCTCGAGAATCTGGCCAAGGACGTTGCCGATCGCATCGTCACCAAGGTGGCGCTGCAGCTTCGCAAGCAATCGTGAAGCCGGCCCGGTGAAAGCGCGGTCATGAAAGCGACCGGTCGCGACTTTGCCGGCATGGCGGCACGCGCAGCCGGCGAGGCGAAGGTCTTCTTCTTCTGCGGCGACGATTCGAGCGCCCACGATGCCGCGCAGAAGATCGTCTCGCTGCTGCGCGATCCCGGCGAGCGCATCGAATTTTCGGGCGCCGATCTCAAGCGCGATCCGGTCAAGCTCGGCGACGAGGCGCGCTCGAACTCGCTATTCGGCGACAAGCGCCACATCTTCGTGCGCGCCCAGGGCGACGAGGCGTACGACGCGGTCGAGGTGCTGATCTCGGGCGACGTCGAACCCTGTCCCGTGCTGATCGTCGCGACGAGCGCCACCGAGAAATCGCGCACGGCCAAGCTGCTCGCCGACCGGCCCGATGCGCTCGTGGCGATGTTCTATCCGCCCGATCTCAAGTCGGTTGCGGGCTCGGTGCGCGCCATGGCCGACGCGGCGGGCCTGCGCATCGGTGGCGACATGGCCGAGCGGATCGCGCGTTCGGCGGGGCTCGACACGCGGCTTGCGCGCTCGGAGGTGGCAAAGCTCGCGCTCTATCTCGATGCCAGCGCCGAAAGCCCGCGCAGCGCCGATGTCGCGGCGCTCGACGCGATCGGCGCGAAGACCGAGGAGGACGGCTTCGGCGCGCTGGTCAATGTCGTGCTCGGCGGCGACAAGGCCAAGATCCCCGGCGAACTGCGGCGCATGCGCGAACTCGGGCTCAATCCGATCGGTCTGCTGCTGGCGATCGAGCGCCGCGCCGCGCAGCTTGCCGCTCTGGCCGCGAAGCTGGGTCCGAAAGGCGACGTCACCGCTCTGCTCAAGGCCGAAGTCCAGGCAAGGCGCGTGTTCTGGAAGGACGAGCGCGAGCTCGGCGCGCAATTGCGCCAGTGGCGCGGGCGCAAGCTCGAGCGGCTGGTCGACAAGCTCATGGGCCTGCATCGGTCACTGTTGTCGAACAGCCAGGATTCCGAACTGCTGCTCTCGCAGGGTCTTGCCGAGATCGCGCGCGCGGCCGCCGGTTAGGCCTACCGCGATATTCACTGGAATCCTTCACGATTCATCGCAGCGTAAGCCGCAATGCTTGATGCTCGCCGCCGAACAGGGCAAAATCATGGTGCGGGGTGCCGCTCGTGATGCACGCCCGGCAGCCAGCATAGATGGTCGAAACAATGAAGCAGGGGACGAAGGTGGAATTGCGTAAAGCGCTGATCGCGGGAATGTTCGCGGTGTCCGGAGCGGCCGTCGCCGCGCAGCCGGCGACGACCGCACAGCCGCGCCGCACGCCCGCGCCCGAAGTCCTGCTTCCGGCTCCAGCGCCCGCACCGATCGTAGCGCCGCCCGCGCCGACGACGAAGTCGGGAGCGCCGGTGATCGGTATCCCCGAAGTGCAGCCCTTGCCGGTGAACGAGCCGGTCATGGCCTGGCCAGTCGCCGATGCGCGGGCGCTGCTCGCCGTGATCGACACGATCGAGAGCGAAGGCCTGTTCTCGAAGGACTATCAGCCCGAAGCGCTGCGCGCCGCGATCGCCGCGGGTCCGGGCCAGGCGCTCGACGCCGTGGCCAGCAAGAGCTTCGCCTGGCTTGCCGAGGACCTGCGCGACGGCCGCACGCCGATGGAATCGCGCGTGCAGTGGTTCGCGGTCGATCCCGATCAGGACGTGACGCCGACGACCGGGCTGATGACCAAGGCGCTCGCGACGCACAATGTCGCGGGCACGCTCGCCGAACTCGCGCCGACGCACCCCGATTACCAGGCGCTCAAGGCCGCCTTGGCGACCACGCCCCGGGCCGATACGGCGACGCGGTCCAAGATCCGCATCAACATGGACCGCTGGCGCTGGCTGCGCCGCGACCTGGGCGAGATCTACCTGATCGCCAATGTGCCCGAATACCAGCTGCGCCTGATGAAGGCCAACCACCAGCTGGTGAAGACCTTCCGCACCGTCGTCGGCAAACCGGGTCGGACCGCAACTCCGCAGCTGGCCGAAGAGGTCAAGGCGGTGGTGTTCAACCCGACCTGGACCGTGCCGCAGTCGATCGTCGTTGGCGAAGGGCTGGGCGCCTCGCTGATGCGCGCACCGCGCAAGGGCTACAAGGTCACGCGCAATAGCGACGGTTCGCTGACCGTGGTGCAGCAGCCCGGGCCGAGCAATTCGCTCGGCGTGATCAAGATCGACATGCCCAATCCGCATGCGATCTACCTCCACGACACCCCGGCGAAGCAGTATTTCAACCAGCCGATCCGCGCCGAGAGCCATGGTTGCATCCGCACCCAGAACGCACTGGTGCTGGGCATGACCATGGCAATCATGGGCGCCGACATGCCGCAGGAACAACTCGTCGCCAACGCCACCTCGGGCAAGTACACGAAAGTGCCGATGACCCGGACTTTCCCGGTCTATATCAGCTACTTCACCATGGGGCAGGATACCGGGATGACGGGCCGGGTGGTGTCCTATGCCGACATCTACCGTCGCGATGCGCCGGTCCTGGCGAGCTTCGCCAAGGCGCGCGAGCTCAAGACGACGCAACGGATCAGCAGCGAGCCGGTGATCCAGCTCGACAACCCTCTGTGATCTCTGGCGGGATGCGTTGAGGGCGGCGAACTGGCGGAAATCCGCCGTTTCGACGGTTTCTTAACGCTTTACCCTTAACGCTCCCCCGAAATCCTCAGGGGGTACGCCATGGAATACAGTGCGCGCGGCACGTGCGGGGCCGGCGACGACCAGGACGAAACGACGCTCGATGCTCTGACGCGCGCCGAACGCGCCGTGGATCGTGCGGAAGCGCGCCTGCGCGAGGCGATCGAGGCGATGCCGCACGGCGTCGTCTTCCTCGATCCCGAGGGCCGCTACATCCTGTGGAACAAGCAGTACGCCGAGACCTACCAGCGTTCGGCCGATCTCTTCCATGTCGGCGCCCGACTGGCGGACACGCTGCGCCAGGGCGTCGAGCGCGGTGACTATCCCGAGGCCGTTGGCCGCGAGGAAGCCTGGATCGCCGAGCGCCTGGAACTGCTGCAGAACCCGCGCGGCCGCCACGAACAGATGCTCGCCGATGGCCGCTGCATCATGATCGAGGAGCGCAAGACGGCCGACGGCGGCACGATCGGCCTGCGCGTCGACATTACCGAGATGAAGGCGCGCGAAGAGGGCTTCCGGCTCCTGTTCGAGAGCAATCCGGTGCCGTTGCTGGTCTACGATCCAGTCGAGGAATGCGTGCGCTCGGCCAATGCCGCGGCGGCCGAGCACTTCGGCTATGCGCTTGCCGAGCTCGAAGGCCTGGCTGCCGAGCGCCTCTTCGCCGCCGACGAATGGCCCGAGGCGCGCCGTCTGCTCGCCACCTCCTGCTCCGACAAGGATCGCTTCTGGCGGCAGGTCGCGCGGGACTGGAGCGAGATGGAATCGGTGCTGTTCACGCGCCAGTCGGTGATCGACGGGCGGCTCGCCACGATCGTCTCGGTCTTCGACGTGACCGAACGTCGCAAGGCCGAGGCGCGGATCGAGCACATGGCCAAGCACGACGAGCTGACCGGTCTCGCCAACCGCGCGCATTGCCGCGAGGGACTGCAGGACATGCTCGACGGTCTGCCGCAGACCGGCGGCACCGTGGCGATCGCGATGATCGACCTCGATAACTTCAAGCAGATCAACGACAGTTACGGCCACCACGTCGGCGACATCGTGCTCGCCGAAGCGGCGCGGCGCATGCGTGCGCTGACTCCCAAGCAGAACGCGCTGCTCTGCCGCCTCGGTGGCGACGAATTCGCCGTCATCTGCCAGGCGCGAACCGACGAGAAGATCGACTTGATCACCCGCTCGATCGTCACGGTCATGGCCGAGCCGATCACGATCGCTGGCACGACCTTGCATATCGGTGCGACCATCGGCATCGCCATGGCGCCCGAGCACGGCCTCGATGCCAACCACCTACTGCGTTACGCCGATCTCGCGCTCTACGCCGCCAAGGCCGACCAGCGCGGTACCGTCCGCCGCTTCGAGCCCGAGATGGACGCGGCCGCGCGCGAAAAGGCCAAGCTCGAGAACGACCTGCGTCGCGCGGTGCGCCACGGCGAACTCGTCATCCACTACATGCCGCTGATCGACATCGCGGGCGGCGACATCATCGGCTATGAAGCGCTGCTGCGCTGGCAGCATCCCGAGCGTGGCCTGCTCTATCCCGACAGCTTCATCGGCCTGTCCGAGGAGATCGGCCTGATCGACGTGATCGGCCAATACGTGCTCCAGGCCGCCTGTCGCGAGGCCGCGTCCTGGCCCGGCGACCTCAAGGTCGCGGTCAACGCCTCACCGTTGCAGTTCCGCGGCGGCAACCTGCTCAACATCGTGCTGCAGGCGCTGGCAATGTCGGGTCTCGATCCTTCGCGGCTCGAGATCGAGATCACCGAGGCGGTGCTGATGGACCGCAGTCCGGCGATCGCGCACCTGCTCGAATCGATCCGTGCGCTCGGCGTCGGCATTTCGATGGACGACTTCGGCACCGGCTATTCGTCGCTGTCCTACCTGCTCAGCTATCCCTTTACCAAGATCAAGATCGACAAGAGCTTCATCATGGGGCTGGCCGAACCCAATTCGAAGGCCGTGGTCAGTGCGATCATCGGCCTGGGCAAGAGCCTCGGCATGACGGTCACCGCCGAAGGGATCGAGGAGCCCGAGCACATCGAATATCTCAAGGGCATCGGTTGCGGTCAGGGCCAGGGCTATCTGATTGGCAAGACCAAGCCGAGCGACCAGTTGCCGCATGCGCAGGAACCACGCCGCAACGTGGCCTGATCCGCGGCGCCGCAGAAAGAGCGGCCCAACAAAGAGCCGGGCGCGGGGAGGTCCCCGGCCCGGCCATTCGCGCCAAGCGTCGGATCAGCGCGGTTCGGCGAACCTCTCGGTTCGTGGTGCTCCTCGAAGATGGGGGTGCCCTCGGGTGCGTTCAACCCGCTCGAAGCATCGCTCCTGCGGTTTGACGCGGGTCCGTCGCGGCTCGGCGCAAGGCGTCAGGCCACCACGATCCGGGCACGAGCGAGGTTGAGCGCGCGGGCATAGGGCGTGGCCGCATCGCCGTCACGCTGGGCGGCAACGCGCACCACCGCGAAATAGGTGCCCGGCGCCGGGTAGGCATGGTCGATGGCCAAAGTGACCGATTCCGCTGGCGTGGCGAGTTCGGCCGGCAAGAAATCGTCCGTGCCCGCAAAGTCCCATTCGACCGAGACGATCCTGCCGGCGCCGGGCGGCACCGCGATCGTCGCGGTCAATCTGACGGTCTCGCCCACGCTTGCTGCAGCCCGTACGGCGCCATTGGCAAGAAGATCGACCACGGGCTGCACACCGCCGCGTTCCGCCGCATTGGTGGGGACGATCACCTGTGAGTGCGCGATCGTATAGTTCGTTTCGGACGGTCTGCGGCCCGTCTCCACCCAGGCCGCGAGGTCGCGCAAGGCCTGCTGCAGCGCGCCCGAAAAGCTGGCGACCTGCGTGCGCTGGCGCGGGGTCAGCGGGTTCTCGTGGTGAGCGCGGTCGATGAACCACAGGGCAAAGTCCTCGGCGAAGTTGGCGCCCTTGGCCTGCCGCACGAGATCGCGATACCAGTCGGCCTGCCAGGCATAGGCATCGATATCCATCAGCGCCGAGAGCATCAGTATCTTGCCGTGGATTTTTCCGGTCAGCACCGCGCCGGCGGCGTTTGCGGTTCCCGTCGGCCCGACGAGGACGGGCCGTTGCGGGTAGATCGGCTGGCCCTGAGCGTCGCGGAACTGGTTCCAGCCGTAGTAGTCCTGCGTCGGCGGCACCTGATGGCGGTGGTAGGTCTGCAATGCCAGCGCCCACGAGTTGTCGATGCGCACCTGGTCGCCGGCCCGGATGCCCGCCGCCTTGGCGTGATCGAGCACCGCGATCAGGTGGACGGTTTTGCCTTCGACCCGCGCGATCGGCAGGCTGACCCCGGCGGCTTCGCCGCTGAGCACGACGAGATGCGCGTCCTGGGCGTCGTTGCCCTCGGGCAGGTCGGCCAGTTCGATCACGAAAGGCGGGCCGCCGACCGCGGCGACGGTGGAGTCGAAGCGGAAGCGCGCCGCCGCGATCGAACTCTCGGGATCGGTGCCGAGGTAGCCGGGCTTGGACCAGAAATCCTCGGCGTAGCTCGGGTCCATCATCGGGATCATGCCCGAGATGTTGGCGAAATAGCCGCTGTCGAGCGTCTCGTGGAGGTACCAGCCGCGCGGCGGAAAGCCCATCAGCGTGACTTCGCGCAGGGCGCCGGCCTCTTCCGCGGTGAGGCCGTCATAGGGATCGCCGCTGCCGCCAACCTCCACCGCATCGGCGATCCTCGCGAAGACGCCCGGCCGTTGGCGCAGCACGCGCAGCGCGTGCATGCGCACGGTGAACATGCTGGGGATCGCGTGGTTGCAGCCGGGGACGAAGGGGACGAAGCCGTCCCAGACCCCGCTGGTGTTCTCGGCCGCGCCCATCGTCTGGTACGCGCCGCCCGAACCTCCGAACAGGTAGCCCCAGGGACGATGCTCGCCATAAAGCTCGGCCGCGACCTTTCGCGAGAACTTCGCCGCAGCGGCGTTGACGCGATAGGCGGCGATCGTCGGATCGGCACCGGGATTGCGGAAGACCAGGCCGTTGTTCGTCTGGACGTAATAGGCCCCCGAATCGAGCGTGAAGCCGAGATCGCCGACCGCCACTTCGAACTGGATCGGAAAGGGGCCGATGTCCGACGTCACCGCCATCGGATAGGTGTTGTGAAAGAAGCGGCCCTGGTACTGCGGCCGGGGCGGAAAATAGAACGAGAAGCGCGCGTCGGTGCCCGCAAAGCCGCCGCTGACATAGCGGTGCGGAACGGGTTCGGCGCGTTCCTCGGAAATGTCGATGAAGGGTTCGGCGTAGTCGGGATCGATCGAATCCGCAGTCACGTGCATCGGCATGATCGTCTCTCCCGCTTCTTATGTTTCCAAGTGATAACATGGACGGCGCGACGCACAAGCTTTTCGTTCCAGAGATGAAAGCGCGAATGCGCTTGCCGCTTGCGGGGCTGCGCAGCAGGATCGGCGAAACTATTTTTCGGAGAGATTCTCATGACCGTACCCAATCTGGGCCGTGTCGGCATCTGGTCGATGGAACTGCGCTTCGGCGATCCGGGCGCGGCGGCCGAGGCGGCGGCCGAGCTCGACGAGCTCGGCTATGGCGCGATCTGGTTTCCCGGCGGCATCGGCGGCGACGTCACCGGCGATTTCAGCCGGTTGCTGAACGCCACCAAGCGCACCACGCTGGCCACGGGCATCATCAACCTGTGGAAGCACGAGCCGGCAGAGATCGCGGCGTGGTGGAACGCGCTGTCCGACGATCACAAGGCGCGCGCGCTGCTCGGCATCGGCATCAGCCACGGGCCGCTGATCGGCGAGAACTGGGGCAAGCCGATCCCGGTGACGCGCGACTGGGTGGAGCGGCTGACCGCCCTGGGCGTGCCCGCCGACAACCAGTGCCTCGCCGCGCTCGGTCCGAAGATGGTGGCGCTGTCGCGCGATCGCACGGCCGGCGCGCATCCCTATCTCGTCACGCCCGAGCACACCGCGATCGCGCGCGAGATCCTGGGCCCCGACAAGCTGCTCGCGCCCGAGCAGGGCGTCGTGCTCGAAAGCGATCCGACCAAGGCGCGCGACCTCGCGCGCGCCGCGGTCGATCATTATCGTGCTTTGCCCAACTACCGCAGCAACTGGGTGCGGCTCGGCATTGCCGAGGAGGACATCGAGGCGATGAGCGACAGCTTCATCGACGCGCTGTTCGCCTGGGGCGGGGTCGAGCAGATCGCCGCGCGTGTGAAGCAGCATCGCGATGCCGGTGCCGACCACGTCTGCCTGCAGGTCATCGCGCCGCAGGGCGCGCCGATCGCCGAGCAGCGCCGCGCCTGGCGCGAGATCGCCGAGGCGCTGCTCTAACGGGCTTGCGCGGTTCGGCCAGGCCCCCCAAGTGAGTCCGATGGACGACAAGATCAGCAGCGCCATCGAGCGCGTCACCGAACTGGAATCCGAGCTCGAGGCATCGACCGACGCGACCACCGGCGGCGATGCGCTCGCGCGTGCGCATGAGATCCTGCATCGTTGGGTCGATAGCGTCACCGCCGTCGTCGCCACGCCGGGGATGGGACGCGTCGTGCTGATCCACGACGATGGCAGCGAATCGCGCATCTCCTCGCCTGACCTGCCGATGCGGCTGGCCGTCCCAGTAACCTTCGGAACCACAACGGAATAATCGCAATATTGCGCTTTAGCCAAGCGCTTGCTACAAATTCTCATGACATCCGGGAAAAGCCCGGGGCATGGGAGTTTGGGACATGGCCGAAGCCGATTTCGACGTTAATCAGCAGTTCGAGGCCGAACCGCGCGTTCACGATTACGTGGTCGACGCCGACGTTCACGTCACGCCTCCGCCGACCTTCTGGGCCGAATACCTCTCGCCGCAATTCCGCGATCTCGCGCCTAAGGTCGAGAGCGAAGGCGAGTTCGATTACATCGTCTTCGAAGGCCAGCGGCGCGCGGTGAACCTCATGGCCTCGCAGGCCGGCCGGACCTTCGACAAGTACAAGAACGCGGGCAAGCTCGCGGATCAGCGCTTGGGCGGCTGGATGGTCGACAAGCGGCTCGAGGACATGGATCGCGACGGCATCGACAAGGCCGTCTGCTTTGGCGGCGGGCCGCTCGGCACGGGCAATCTCGAGCTTTATCTGGACAGCTTCGACGCATTCAATCGCTGGCAGTCGGACTTCTGCGCCGATTCGAACGGCCGCATCTATGCCTGCGCCTATCTGACCACGGTCGACGTCGACCAGACGATCGCCGGGGTCAAGGCCGCCAAGGCGCGCGGCGACGTCGCGGTGAACCTGCCGGCCTTCCCGCAGTCGGTCAGCCAGTTCACCAAGGAAGGCGCGGTCTGGCAGGCGATGACCGGCGATCCTCAGGGCGCGCGTCAGTACCGCGATCCTGAATTTGACAAGCTCTGGGCGACCCTGGTCGATCTCGACATGCCGGTGACCTTCCACCTCGGCGCGCGCATCTCGCGCTTCAGGGACAAGACCAACTTTCTCTGCGATCTGCCGATGGGCAAGCCGGCGATGCTCGAGATGATCAACATCATGCTCTACTCGGGCGTGTTCGATCGCTTCCCGACCTTGCGCGTCGGCCTGATCGAGAGCGGTGTGGGTTGGATTCCCTGGGCCTGCGAATACATGGACCGAGCCTGGGAGATGCAGCGCCACTGGACCGAATGCGCGATCAAGCATCCGCCGAGCTTCTACTTCGACCAGAACGTCTACGCCTCGTTCATCGAGGATCCGGTCGGCGTCGAGCTGCGGCACAAGCCGGGCGCGAAGAACATCATGTGGTCATCGGACTATCCGCACTCGGAAACGACCTTCCCGCATTCGCACAAGGCGATCGCGCGGAATTTCCAGGGCGTGCCCAAGGACGAGATGGCCTGGATCCTCTCGGGCTGCGCCGAGAAGTTCTTCGGGTTGAAGTAGCTAGCCCCACCATCGCTCGCAGAAGCCGCGCACTTCGGCGTCGAGCTCGGCCTCTTCGGGGGTGCGGTTGCCGAAGGCGCCGTGGGCCGCGGCTTCGAGCACGTGCAGTTCGGCGGGCACGCCCGCCGTGCGCAGCTTGCGATGGAGCCGCACGGCGTTCGACAGGAAGACGTCGCGCGTGCCCGCGGTGAGCAAGGTCGGCGGGAAGCCCTTGGCATAGTCGCCGAACAGCGGCGAGACATAGGGATCGCTCAGGTCGCGTCCGGCGGCATAGAGCAGGTTCGCCTGCATCAGGCTGCCCATGCCGTCGATCCCGGCATTGGTGCGGAAGGTGTCGCCCGATTCGGTGAGGTCGATCTCGGGTGAGAGCAGCACGACCGCGGCGGGCAGGGGCAGGCCCTCGTCGCGCGCGCGGAGCACGAGCGCCGCGGCGAGATTGCCGCCCGCCGAGGCGCCGCCGACGATGATCTCGCGCGGATCGCGGTCGCGCAGCAGCCGGCGGTAGAAAGCCAGGCAGTCGTCGAGACCGATGGGGAACGGATGATCGGGCGGCATGCGGTAGTCCGGCGCGACCACGCGTGCGCGGACATAGGCAGCGGTGTTGATCGCCATGGCCTTGCAGACCTCGCCCGCGCCCATGATCAGGCCGCCGCCGTGGACGTCGAGGAAGACGCGTGGATCGGCCGGATCGACCCCGGCGGACAGAATCTCGAAGCCGCGCGCCGCGCCTTCGGCAATCTCGGTCACGGTGCCGTCGAACGCTCTCCCGCCGCCGAGGTGGACGGACATGATCATCGCGTCGCTCGCGGCGACGCGCTGGCGCCAGGCCTCGGCGTCGTCAAGCGCGGGATAGACGTTGGCGCCCTCGGGCGGGCGCGGCATCGCCAGCCAGGCCCGGGCTTCGGGGCTCAGATGCGCGGGGATCGGGATCTCGCGCGCGGCTATCCGCAGCGCGTCGGTTTCGCCTTCGGCCATCGTGTCTCTCCCTTATGTATTTGGCGGGAGCATCGCTGCAGACGGACTTGCGCGCAAGGCAAGTGCGTTTGCGCAGCACGAGATCGCCCGGACGGCGTGAAGTGACTAGGATGGACTTATGGTCTGGGATCTACGCCGCGCCTTGCTCGCCAAGGAGGAATTCGAATCCTCGCGTCTTACCGATTTCGAGTTCCGCGAGATGGTGCGCGCCGTCAGGCTGGTCGCGGCTGACCTCGCGGTCGAGGTGACGCCGGTGCTGCACGAACTGGCCGATCATGGCCTCGACGCGGCGCTGGGGCTGCTCGCGCAGGCGGCGGGGCGCGAAGCCGAGGTCGTCGAAACGCTATACCATCAGGCGCGGGCCGAAGCGCGACGCCAGCTCATCGCCGAGCGCGGCGATCCCACGCCCTACCGGCTCGGCTAGAACTCGCGGAGGATCTGCAGAAACGCGTCGCCATAGGCCTCCAGCTTGCGCGTGCCGACGCCGCCGATCGCGCCGAGTGCGCCCAGCGAGGTCGGCCGCACCGCCGCCATCTCGCGCAGGGTCGAATCGTGGAAGATGACGTAGGGCGGCACGCTCGCCTCCTGCGCCAGCGCTCGGCGCAGCTCGCGCAAGGCATCGAACAGCGGATCGCCGACCGGATTGACGCCGCCACCGCTGCCGCTGCGATCTCGCCGTCCGCGGCTTTCCTTCTTGGGCGGCAGTACGAGTTGCACGCTCGCCTCGCCCTTGAGGATCAGCCTCGCATCGCCGCCGAGCATCAGGCCGCCGTGCTCGGTCGGCAGCAGGCTGCCGCGGGCCTGGAGCGCGCGCGACAGCGGCTTGAGCAGGCGCACTTCGTCCCCGTCGACGATACCGAACACCGAGAGCTGGTCGTGCCCGCGCGTCAGCACGCGGTCGTCGGCCTGGCCGAGCAGGACCTTTTCGACATGGCCGAAGCCATAGGTCTGGCCCGTGCGGAATACGGCCGAGAGCAGCTTCTGCGCGGTGACCGTGGCGTCGATCACGCCTGGCGCGTCGAGGCAGTTGTCGCAATTGCCGCAGCGCGCGGGCGGGTCCTCGCCGAAGTGGCGGAGCAGGATCGCGCGGCGGCAGCTGCCGGTCTCGACCAGCACAGCCAGCGCATTCAGTCGCGCGTTCTCGCCCGCGCGGCGGCTTTCCTCGATCTCGGACAGGCGCGATCGGGCCTGGGCGAAATCGCCCGCGGCCCAGAACATCACGGCCTGGGCATCGTCGCCGTCGCGCCCGGCGCGGCCGGTCTCCTGGTAATAGGCCTCGATCGACTTGGGGATGCCTTCGTGCGCTACGAACCGCACGTCGGGCTTGTCGATGCCCATGCCGAAGGCGATCGTCGCGACGATCACCATGTCCTCGGAGGCGACGAAGGCGGCCTGGTTGCCCGCGCGGACCTGCGGCTCGAGGCCGGCGTGATAGGGCAGCACCGTCCGGCCGGTAGCGGCGGCGAGCTGCTCGGCCAGCTTCTCGGTCTTCGCGCGCGACGTGGTGTAGACGATGCCCGGGCCGGGCACGTCGGCCATGAGCTGGGCGATCTGACGGGCGACGCTCTCGCGGTGGCGAATCGTGTAGCGGATGTTGGGCCGGTCGAAGCCGGCGACGATCAGCCCTTCCTCGGGAATGCCGAGCTGCGCGAGGATGTCGGCGCGCGTATGGGCATCGGCCGTCGCAGTCAGCGCGAGCCGCGGCACCTCGGGGAAGGCGTCCATCAGCGGCCGTAGCAGGCGATAGTCGGGGCGGAAGTCGTGACCCCATTCGGAAACGCAATGCGCCTCGTCGATCGCGAAAAGGCAGATCGGCGCCTTGCTCAGCAGCTCGCGGAAATGCGGCTGGCTGGCGCGTTCGGGGGCGATGTAGAGCAGGTCGAGTTCGCCCGCGCGGAAGCGGTCGATCGTCTGTTCGCGGTCCATGTCGGCGCTGGTCAGCGTCGCGGCGCGGATGCCGTTGGCCGTGGCCGAGCGCAGCTGGTCGTGCATCAGCGCGATCAGCGGGCTGATGACCACGCAGGTGCCTTGCTGCATCACGGCGGGCAGCTGATAGGTCAGCGACTTGCCCGCGCCGGTGGGCATGACCGCCAGGGTCGATCGTCCCGCGAGAACGCGATCGACCACGTCCTCCTGCACGCCGCGGAAGGCGGAGAAGCCGAAAGTCGCGTGGAGCGCTTCGGCGGGATCGGTCAGGAGATCGGCGGACACGCGGCGCTTATGGCAGATTGGCGCGCGCTCGCAAACGGAAGGCCTGATCGTTCCAACAATGCCGGGTTCCGCGACCCTGGCGATGGGTTAGGCTCGGACAAAAGGTCCGGAGAGAGACATGAGCCATTTCGACTTCGACCCGGCCGCGACCGCGCCGCGCCAATATCCGCTTGAGGTCGCGCCCGATACCTTCTGCATCCGCGCGCTCACGCCTTCGGTCGGCGGGACCTGGACCAATCTCAACTCGATGGTGATCCGCGGCGCCGAGCCGGTCGTGGTCGATACCGGCATGGTCACGCACCGCGAGCAATGGTTCGAGGATGTCTTCTCGCTCGTGCCGGCCGACGAGTTGCGCTGGATCTTCGTGAGCCACATCGACACCGACCACGCCGGCAACCTCATCGAAGCGCTCGCGCGCTGCCCGAATGCCGCGATGATCACCAGCCGCGGAGAATCGTTCCGCGTCGCGGCCTCGCTCGGCGTGCCATTCGCGCGCATGCGCCTGGTCGACGAGGGCGAGTGCTTCGCCGTGGGTGATCGCGAACTCACGGCGCTGCGGCCGCCGGTCTACGACAGCCCCTACACCCGCGGGCTGTTCGACGAGTCCACGGGGGTCTACTATGCCTCGGACGCGTTCTGCGCACCGATCCCCGGCGCGCCGGTGGACTGGACCGACGAGATCGACCCCGATCTCTGGGCCGAAGGCCTCGCGCGGTTCCACCACGCCTCGCTCTGCCCCTGGGTCGCGCTGGTCGATCCGGCCAAATACCAGGCGGAGATCGACGCACTGGCACGGCGTGCGATCGGCACGATCGTCAGCGCGCATTCGCCCGTCATCCGCGGCGCTGCGGTGGCGCGGGCCTTCGAACTCCTGGCTCGCCTGCCCGCTGCGGCGGTGCCGGCCTAGACGATCGTATAGCTGGAGCCGGCCCGTGCCCGGGCGCATGCCGTGGTGCTCGCCGAACCGGCGCTGATGGACCGAAAAGGAGTTGCGCGATGGCTGGTTGGCTTCCCTCGCTGATCACCGAGACACCCGAGGCGGGCTTCGACCTGGCGATCAAGCTTGCGCGCATGGGCGTGAAGAAGACCCAGCCCTCGGACGAAGTGCGCGCTAGGTTGCGCGGGATCTACGAGATCGACGCCGGCGCGCTGATCGCCTCGTCGCAGGTCGTGGCGGTCAACTTCCAGACGATCGCCGCAGCCAACGGCTACTGGCGCTAGGCCGCAAGCGCGCGTCGGTCGCCGCGTAGCAGGCGTTCGGCGAGCGCGTCCCAGTCGGCGAAGCCCCATGCCTCGGGATCGGCCGCCCCGACGATCGAATCGTTCGCGAGATTGTCTTCGATGGTGACTTCCTCGGGCGCGATGAATGCACGGTCGCGCGTGGCATAGAAGGCCAGCACGCGCGGGCGCGAAGCGCGGCGCTTGTTCTCGAGCACCAGGGCCAGCCGGTTCGAACGGAGCTGCACAAGCATGCCGGCGGGGAACACGCCGATCGACTGCATGAACGTGAACAGTAGCGCCCGGTCGAAATGACCGTCCCAGGACCACATCGCCGTCAGCGCCTCGACCGGCGACCAGGCGTGCTTGTAGACGCGCTCCGAGGTCAACGCGTCGTAGACGTCGCAGACCGCGCCGAGCCGCGCGACCATCGAGATCGCCTCGGCGGGCAGGCCGAAGGGATAGCCGCTGCCGTCCATCTTCTCGTGGTGATGCCGGCAGACGTCGAGCGCGGCCTCGGGGATGTTCGGCGACTGCGACAGCACCTGATAGCCGTGCTCGGGATGGTTGCGCACCGCGAGGAACTCGGCGTCGGTGAGCTTGCCTTCCTTGTTCAGGATCGCGTCGTCCACACCCATCTTGCCCAAATCGTGGAGCAGGCCGGCCAGGCCATATTCGCGCGTCTCGGTCGCACCCTTGGCCATGTGTCGCGCGGCGTTGACCATCAAGGTGCAGACCGCGACCGAGTGCAGATAGGTGTACTCGTTCTTGCTCTTGAGGCGAAGTATCTCGAGCAGGGTGCGCGGGTTGCGATCGATCGTACCGACGACGTCGTCGACGATGGCCGTGACCTCGTCCATGCGCACCGCGCGGCCCAGCCGCACATCGGCGAAGGCTGTGCGCAGGACCTTCATCGAGCGTGCGACGAGCGCCTTGGCCTGCTGCTTGTCCGAGCGTTCGAGCGCCTTCTCGCGTTCGTCCCACTGCGCGCGGGCGCTGCGCTCGGGGCTGCGGAGACGCACGGGCGCCGACGGGGTTCCTGCCGGTGCGGGCCTTGCTTCGGCCTGGACTGCAGGCTCGATGCCGAGCGCGTCGTCGATCACGACGTAGGCGACGTTCGATCCCTGCACGCGGTCGAGGTCGTGCTGGGTTTCGAGCACGAATTTGGCGCGCCAGAAGGGATGGCTGAACCATGAGCCGCCGAAGCCGCAGACATACATGCCCAACCGCACGTCCTCGGGTCGTATCTGGCGCTGCATGGCGCTATCCCCTTGAAACCGCCTACTGTTCTTATTTTGAACGGTTAGGTCGATTGGGTGAACAAACGCCGCTAGGAACTTGGTTAACGATAGCCTTAAATATTTGGAAGATTTGAGAATTTCCGGTTCGGTTCACACGGCGGCGAACAGTCGTGCCAGGGTGCCGGTCAGATCCTCGCGCTGCCAGAAGGCGAGGAAGTTGGTCATCATCTGCAATTGCACGCGCGCGGTCTCGCTGGCGGTGATGCGCGGGTCGAGCGGACCGGTGCAGAGCGCGAGTTCGGGCACCTCGCGGCGCACGCGCGGCGGCGCGTCCATCAGCCAGCACAGCCCCATCATCGCCGTGTAGAGCAGCAGGTGCGTCCTGAGCTCGGCCCGGTCGACCGCGGGGCCGCCGGCCGCGGCATATTCGGCGACGAACAAGGCCAGCAACGCGTCGAGATGGTCGCGCCACATCCACAGCTCGGCACTCGACAGGCAGCCCCACAGCGTCATCGCGACGTGCATCTGGCCGACGCTACCCCAGTCGAGCAGGCCGCATTGCAGGTCGCCGCTTGCGTCGCGCCAGTACCAGCCATTGTCCGAATTGGCGTTCCAGTGGCACAGCGCGATCAGATCGGGCTCGGCGTGGAGGAAGCGCTTTATGGCGTCCTCGTGCGTCTGGAACAGTGCCGCGCCCTGGCCGAGGTCGGCGATGAATGCGGGTGTGCGGATCTCGGGCGGAAGGAGCTGCGGCAGCTCCTCGGCGAACTGAGCATAGCGCGCGACGCGGTTGGCGACCTGCTGCGGCGTATAGGGCAGGCGGTCGCTGGCCAGCGCCTTGGCGTG
Source organism: Novosphingobium anseongense (assembly GCF_037482895.1). Lineage (NCBI taxonomy): Bacteria > Pseudomonadati > Pseudomonadota > Alphaproteobacteria > Sphingomonadales > Sphingomonadaceae > Novosphingobium > Novosphingobium anseongense. The sequence goes on from NZ_JBBHJZ010000002.1 coordinate 634,336, forward strand.
GTCAAAGGGGAATTCGGACGAAACGTATTCGGGCAGGCGCCCGCCCTTGTGGCTGCCCGCGAGTCGCGCCAAGGTGCCGATCAGCGCGCGGTAGTGTGCGAGCGGTTCTGGCATGACGTGGTCCATGCACTTCTCGTACTGCGGCTCGATTCCGTCCCGGCCGAAGGCTATGCGCTCGGTGATCAGCACGCCGGTGCCGCTCTCCGCCTGGTAGTCGGCGAAAAGGCAGCGCGGCACGGCCACGGGGAAATCCGGCATGCGCGACAGTGCGGCGAAGCGGATTTCGGGGCCCATGTGGAAGCGCGCGCCGTCCATCGAGGCATCGGCGAAATTGCGCGAGAACTTGACGAAAAGATCCTCGGCGAGATCGGCGCCTGGCTTTTCGTAGGTTACCGACAGCAGCGCCTTGGCGCCGGTGCCGCCTTGCGCGAAGCCCTGGCAACGGGTGATCGCGGTAACGCGATTGTCGGGTGCCAAGGAGCCCATCGCGTGGAACGCGCGCGTCAGCCATTCGGCCCCACCCTCGCGCAGCGTTTCGGCGTCGGCTGGAAGTGGCAGGCCCAGCGCGTCGCCGGTGGCCCAGCGCTCGGGTGATATGTCGGTTGGGAAAGCATCGTTCATGGCTGGCTTTGCCATGACAGAACCCCGGCCAGGGCGAAATAGGCGCGGCGCGATCCACATTTGCCCCGAGGGGAACGGCTTGCTCGGCGCGCGCGGTGCCGCCAAGGTTCATCGGCAACTATGGGACGAAACATGAGCGACAGACAGAAGGTGGCACTGGTGACCGGCGCAAGTTCGGGCATTGGCAAGGAGGTCGCCAAGGCGCTGGTAGCAAAGGGCTGGCGGGTCCTCGCTACAGGCCGCGATCGGGCGCGCATGGCCTCAGCCGAAGGCGAGATCGCAGCCGAAGCCCAGGCGGCAGCATCGAGATGCTGCGCGCCGATCTCTCTCTGATCGCCGAGGCCGACCGGCTGGCGCAGGACGTCGCCGCGCGCACCGATCGGCTCGACCTGCTCGTCAACAACGCGGGCGGCATGACCGACCGGCTCGAAATGACCGCCGAAGGCCTCGAAGCCAATTTCGCGGGCAATCACCTCGGGCCTTTCGCGCTGACGCAAGGGCTGGAGCCGTTGCTGCGCCAGACCGCGGCCGGGGCGCCGGCGGGATCGGTGCGCGTGGTCATGACCGCCTCGGATGCCAGCGAGATGGGCCTGCCGGTCGATTTCGACGACATGCAGAACCTCTCGCGGTTCAACCCGGGCCTGGCCTATTGCACGGGCAAGCTCGCCAACGTGCTGTTCGCGCGCGCCCTGGCTTCGCGGCTCGATGACACGGGTATCGTCGCCCACGCCATGGCGCCGGGCGCGACCGACACGCCGTTCTTCAGCAATGCCCCCGCGGAGACCCGCGCCCATACCGATAACCTGTCCAAGCTGACCGTCGCCGAGGGTGCGGACACGCTGATCTGGCTTGCGTTGGGCGAGGAAGCCGGACGCAGCAGCGGCGGGTACTGGGAAAAGCGCGCGCCGCGTGCCCCGCATCCGCAGGTCGACGATGCCGATGCGGTCGCGCGGTTCTGGCAGGAAAGCGAGCGGCTGGTGGACAGCGTGCGGGGTTAGCTTTCATCCTCCCCGTACCGGGGAGGATATCAATCCAAATTCGGTCGCAGCCAGCGTTCGGCGGTCTTGAGATCGACCCCGCGGCGCGTGGCGTAGTCCTCGAGCTGGTCCTGCCCGATCCGCGCGACGCCGAAATACTGGCTCTCGGGATGTGCGAAATAGAAGCCCGAGACCGCCGCGGTGGGCAGCATCGCATAGCTTTCGGTCAGCACCAGCCCGGCGTTCTCGCCCGCGTTGAGCAGGTCGAACAGGATCGGCTTGAGGCTGTGGTCGGGGCAGGCCGGATAGCCGGGCGCCGGGCGGATGCCGCGATACTGCTCCTTGATCAGCGCCTGGTTGTCGAGCTGCTCGCCCGGCGCATAGCCCCAGAGGTCGGTGCGGACGTGCTGGTGCAGGCGTTCGGCCATGGCTTCGGCGAAGCGGTCGGCCAGCGCCTTCAACAGGATGTCGTTGTAGTCGTCGTGGTTGGCGCGGAAGCGTTCGAGGTGCGGCTCGATGCCGTGGATGCCCACGGCGAAGCCGCCGATCCAGTCGCCGTCGTGGTCGATGAAGTCGGCGAGGCTGAAATTGGCGCGGTCGCGGCTCTTGCGGATCTGCTGGCGCAGGAAGGCCAGGTGGATCGGTGGTTGCGGTCCCTCGATATGGATCACCACGTCGTCTTCCACGCGCGCGCAGGGCCAGAAGCCGCAGACCGACTTGGCGGTCAGCCATTTCTCGGCGACGATCTGGTCGAGCATCGCCTGGGCGTCGGCGAAGAGATTGCGCGCGCTCTCGCCGACGATCTCGTCGTTGAGGATCGCCGGGTAGACCCCGGCCAGTTCCCAGGCGCGGAAGAACGGCGTCCAGTCGAAGGTGGCGCGCAGGTCGGCGAGATCCCATTCCTCGAACACGTGCACGCCCGGCTGCGCGGGCGGCGGCGCCTTCTCGCGCATGTCGGGCTTGAAGGCGTTGTCGCGCGCGTCGGTCAGGTTGAGCAGGATCGAGCCTTCCTTGCCCGCGCGGACGTCGCGGATGTGCTCGTACTCATCGGCCGTGGTCGTTACGAAACCGGCGGCCTGGGTGTCCGACAGCAGCTGCGAGGCGACGCCGACCGCGCGGCTGGCGTCGAGCACGTGGACCACCGGGCCTTCGTAAGCGACGTCGATGCGCAGCGCCGTGTGCACCTTGCTCGTCGTCGCGCCACCGATCAGCAGCGGGATCTTCATGTCGGCGCGCTGCATCTCTTCGGCGACGGTGACCATCTCGTCGAGCGAGGGCGTGATCAGCCCCGACAGGCCGATGATGTCGGCCTCGTTCTCGTTGGCCGCCTGGAGGATCTTCGACCAGGGCACCATGACGCCCAGATCGATCACCTCGTAGCCGTTGCACTGGAGCACGACGCCGACGATGTTCTTGCCGATGTCGTGGACGTCGCCCTTGACCGTGGCCATGATGATCCGGCCCTTGGCCTTGGCGCCCGCGACCTTCTCGGCCTCGATGAAGGGAAACAGGTAGGCGACCGCCTTCTTCATCACGCGCGCCGACTTGACCACTTGCGGCAGGAACATCTTGCCCGAGCCGAACAGGTCGCCGACGGTGTTCATGCCGTCCATCAGCGGGCCTTCGATCACCTCGATCGGCTTGCCGCCGCGGTCGAAGATCTCCTGGCGGGCGATCTCGGTGTCCTCGACGACATAGGTGTCGATGCCCTTGACCAGCGCGTGCTCGATCCGGCGCACGACGTCCCAGCCGCGCCATTCCTCGGCGGCCTTCTCGGTCTCGGCGTTCTTGCCCTTGAAGCTCTCGGCCAGCGCGATCAGCTTCTCGGTCGCGGTCTCCTCGCCCTCGGGCACGTCCTGGTTGCGGTTGAGGATCACGTCCTCGCATGCCTGGCGCAGCACGGGGTCGATCTGGTCGTAGATGTCGAGCTGGCCGGCGTTGACGATCGCCATGTCGAGCCCGGCCGGGATCGCGTGGTAGAGGAAGACCGAATGCATCGCGCGGCGCACGGTCTCGTTGCCGCGGAACGAGAAGCTGAGGTTGGAAAGCCCGCCCGAGAAGTGGACGTGCGGGCAGCGAACCCGGATTTCCTTCACCGCCTCGATGAAGTCGACGCCGTAATTGTTGTGCTCCTCGATGCCCGTGGCGACCGCGAAGACGTTGGGATCGAAGATGATGTCCTCGGGCGGAAAGCCGATGCCCGTGAGCAGCTTGTAGGCGCGCTCGCAGATCTCGACCTTGCGCTCCTTGGTGTCGGCCTGGCCGGTCTCGTCGAAGGCCATGACCACCACGGCGGCGCCATAGGCCATGCACTTGCGCGCGTGCTCGAGGAACTGGTCCTCGCCTTCCTTCATCGAGATCGAATTGACGATCGGCTTGCCCGAAACGCATTTCAGGCCTTCCTCGATGACGTGCCACTTCGAGCTGTCGATCATTACCGGCACCCGCGCGATGTCGGGTTCGGCGGCGATCAGCTTGAGGAAGGTGGTCATGGCGACGACCGCGTCGAGCAGGCCTTCGTCCATGTTGACGTCGATCACCTGCGCGCCGTTTTCGACCTGCTGGCGCGCGACGTCGACCGCCTTGGCATAGTCGCCCGCGAGGATCAGCTTCTTGAACGCCGCCGATCCGGTGACGTTGGTGCGCTCGCCGATATTGACGAAACGGGTCGAGGAAAGGGTTTCGGTCATGCCTGGTCCAGGGAAGAGGGGTCGAGGGGGCGGGCCAGCACACGATCGTCGTAGAGCTTGCCGCCGACATTGAATTGCCGCGTGCCGAGATCGAGGAAGCCCTGCTTGCGGTAGAATGCCAAGGCACGCGCATTGTTCGCATAGACGCCGAGCAGAAGGCGGCGATAGCCTGTCGTCGCGTTCACCGCAGCCGTCATCAGCGCGCCGCCCAACCCCGAGCCGTGGAAGCGCGACAGCGTGTAAATGCGCTTGAGTTCGATATCCCCGTCGCGCGCGGCATCGAGATCGGGCTTGCCAAGCAGGGCGAAGCCGACGGGTGCGCCGCCGGTTTCGGCCTCGGCGAGCCAGGCGCGCGCGCCGTCCGCCAGATAGGCGGCATATCGGGCACCGCTATGCTGCGCAGCGCAATGGCCGACGATCGCTTCGCGGTCGAGAATGCCGGCGAAGGTCTCGAGAAAGGTTGCCGCGCCGATCAGCGCCAGCGTCTCCACGTCGGCCGGCCCGGCCTCGCGCAGCCGCCATGTAATCGTCGCGGTCATGGCTTTACGCCGCCATCACGAAAGGTTCGAGCCCCGCGAGGCGTGTCACCGGCTCGAGCACCGGCACCGCCCGTGGCTTGGCGCTGGCCACGGCGCGGGCGATCGCCGCGATGTGCTCGGGCGTGGTGCCGCAGCAGCCGCCGACCGCATTGACCAGTCCGCCGTCGATCCAGTCACCGATCAAGGTCGCGGTCTTCTCGGGCAGTTCGTCGTACTGGCCCAGCTCGTTGGGCAGGCCGGCGTTGGGATAGGCGAGGATCAGCGTGTCCGAGGTCTTGGCCAGCTCGGTCAGATAGGGGCGCATCAGGTCGGCGCCGAAAGCGCAGTTGGCACCGATGGTCAGCGGCTTCAGGTGCCGCAGCGCATACCAGAAGGCGGTGATCGTGTGGCCCGAGAGGTTGCGCCCGCTCATGTCGGTGATCGTGAAAGAGGCCATCAGCGGCACTTCTCGGCCCGATGCCGCCTCGGCTTCGCGCGCGGCCATGCCCGCGGCCTTGGCGTTCAAGGTGTCGAAGCAGGTCTCGATCAGCAGAAAGTCGACCCCGCCGGCGATCAGCGCGTCGCACTGTTCGCGATATTCGGCCTTGAGGCCGTCGTAGTCGACCTCGCGGAAGCCCGGATCGTTGACGTCGGGCGAGAGCGACAGCGTCTTGTTGGTCGGGCCGATCGAACCCGCGACGAAGCGGCGGCGGCCGTCCTTGGCCTGGGCTTCCTCGGCGGCCTCGCGCGCCAGCTTGGCGGCGGCGACGTTGATCTCCCAGACCAGGTGCTCGCAGCCGTAGTCGGCCATGGCGATCTTGGTGCTCGAGAAGGTGTTCGTCTCGACCATGTCGGCACCGGCCTCGAAATAGGCGGTGTGGATGCCCTTGATGATGTCCGGCCGCGTCAGGCAGAGCAGGTCGTTGTTGCCCTTCTGGTCCATCGGCAGGTCCAGGGTGCCGCGATAGTCGGCCTCCTCAAGCTTGAACTTCTGGATCGAGGTGCCGTAGCCGCCGTCGAACACGAGCACGCGTTCGGCCGCGGCTTTGCGGAAGTCCTGTTCGGCGCTCATGCGCTTTTCTCCTGGGGCCGCACGCCGAGCAGGTGGCAGATGGCATAGGCCAGCTCGGCGCGGTTCAAGGTGTAGAAATGGAACTGGCGGACGCCGCCGGCATAGAGCCGGCGCGAGAGTTCGGCTGCGAGCGTCGCGGATACGAGCTGACGCGCGGCCGGGCGATCGTCGAGGCCTTCGAACAGGCGCTCCATCCAGCCGGGGACATCGGTGCCGCACATGCCCGACATGCGCACGACGGAGGCATAGTTCATCACCGGCATGATGCCGGGCACGATCTCGGCCTCGATCCCCGCCTTCGCGGCATCGTCGCGGAAGCGGAAGAAGGTGTCGGGTTCGAAGAAGAACTGCGTGATCGCGCGCGTCGCGCCGTTGTCGATCTTGCGCTTGAGGTTGTCGAGATCGGCCGCGGCGTGCGGCGAATCCGGGTGGCACTCGGGATAGGCGGCGACCGAGATCTCGAAGGGGTGCAGCCTGGTCAGCCCGGCGACGAGGTCGGCGGCGTTCTCGTAACCGCCTGGATGGGTCGCGTACTTCTCACCCGCGGTCGGCGGATCGCCCCGCAGCGCGACGATGTGGCGCACGCCCGCGTTCCAGTAATCGTCGGCGATACGGTCGATCTCGTCCTTGGTCGCGGCGACGCAGGTCACATGGGCGGCGGCCGGGATCGCGGTCTCGCGGGCGATCCGCGCGACGGTGTTGTGCGTGCGTTCGCGCGTCGAGCCGCCGGCGCCATAGGTCACCGAGACGAAGCGCGGATTGAGCGGCGAGAGCGTCTCGATCGACTCCCACAAGGTCTCTTCCATCTTCTCGGTCTTGGGCGGGAAGAATTCGAAGGACACGTCGATGTCGCCCGCAACGTCGGCGAACAGCGGTGTGGCGTGGGCGCGATAGTTTTCGACGGCCGGTAGGGTGCTCATCGGGCGACGGCCTTTGTCTCGGAATTCATGTCGGGGCTCCTGCGCGTATCCTGGCGCGCCGTCCAGATTTTTACCGTCAGCGGCGTGCCGGGCAGTGCGATCGCAGGCTCGGGCTGGAGCCCGGCGTCGCTCAGCAGCGCCAGCATCTGCTCGTCGGAGAAGCCGAGGCGGGCATGGGCATGCCGCTCGCGCAGCTCTTCGCGATCATGCGCGGCGAAGTCGACTACGGCGATGCGCCCGCCGGGTCGCGCGACGCGCGCCGCTTCGGCCAGCGCGCCTTCGGGCTCGAGCGCATAGTGCAGCACCTGGTGGAACAGCACCGTGTCGAAGCTGGCGTCGGCGAAAGGCAGGGCGGCGAATTCGCCCTGGACCAGCGAGACCTGCTCGGCCGGGATGTTTTGCAGCCGGGCGCGGGCGATGCGCAGCATCTCGGGACTCTTGTCGAGCCCGGTGACGTGGCTGGCGCGCGGCGCGAAGAGTTCGGCCATGCGGCCCGTGCCCGTGCCGATGTCGAGCAGCTCGCCGAGATTGCCCCCATCGCTCATGGCGCCGAGCGCGCGTGCCAGCGCGGCCTCGACCGGGCCGTCGGGCGAATGCAGCGAGCGGAGCGTGTCCCACTCCTCGGCATGGCGCGCGAAATAGGCTTCGGCGCTGGTCTCGCGTGAGGCGCGGATCGCTGCGAGGTGGCGGCGGTCCTCGCCGCAGCGCGCGGCGAAGCCGGCATCGTCACGCTCGGCCGCGGCGAGCAGTCCCGCCGCAGCAGCGCCCAACGGGGGTGCGCGATGTTCGCCGATGGCGCTGCGCAGGAACACCCAGGAGCCTTCCTTGCGCCGCTCGGCCAGACCCGCGTCGCAGAGAATGCGCACGTGGCGCGAGACGCGCGGCTGGCTTTGCCCTAGAACCTGGGCAAGCTCTCCCACCGCCAGCTCCATGGCGCTGAGCAGGCGCATGATGCGCAGTCGCGTCGGGTCTGCCAGCGCGCGAAGGAGGGGATCGATCTTCATTGCGAGTATCATATAAAGAAATCTTTATATGACTTCAACCCGGCCGATTTAGGTAGAACTACGTGGCGTGGGGGCTTCTACCGGGAACCATTGCCGTTTGCGATGTATTGGAGGCTCGACTAGTGTCCGCCCCCGCAGGGGGGCGGTTTTCCACGGATCGTGGCCGCACTGCGTCACGCCAGTCGAAAAGGGATTAGCATGAATAAGATCGCTTACGCCGCATTCGCTTCCGTCGCCGCGCTGGCGCTGTCGGCCTGCGGCAGCTCGGACAAGGCCAGCGAGGCGGCCCAGGCCGAGAACGTCGAGATGCCTGCCGAGGAAGCGGTGAACGCTGCCGATGCCGGCGCGACCCCGGTGGCTGACGCTTCGGAAGCGGCCGGCGATGCCGCCGCCGCGGCCTCTGAGGCTGGCGCTGCTGCCTCGGGCGCGGCCGAAGCCGCCACCACGGCGGCCGAGAAGAAGACCGAAGCCGAGAAGAAGTAAGCCGTCAGGCTAGCGCTTCGCCTCGGCAGAGAGCGGACACGAAGCCCTCCCCGACGGGAGGGCTTTTTGTTTGCATGCGGTTGGGGGAGGCGGCATCAGGCCGTCATGCCCGATACGCTCAAGATCACGCTCGCCCAGCTCAACCAGTCGGTCGGCGACCTGGCCGGCAATGCCGCGGGCATGCTGGCCGCGCGCGCCAAGGCGCGCAGCTCTGACCTGATCGCCTTTCCCGAGCTGCAGCTGATCGGCTATCCGCCCGAAGACCTGATCCTCAAGCCCGCGCTGATCGAGCGCGCCCAGGCCGAGCTCGAGAAGCTGGCGCAGGCGACCAACGACGGCGGCCCGGCAATGCTCGTCGGCTCGGTCTTCATCCGCGACGGCGCGCTGCACAACGGCGTCGCCCTGCTCGACCAGGGCAAGATCGCCGCGACGCGGTTCAAGCGCGAGCTGCCCAACTACGGCACCTTCGACGAGATGCGGCTGTTCCAGCCAGGCCCGCTGCCCGAGCCGATCATCGTGCGCGGGACCATGATCGGCGTACCGATCTGCGAGGACATCTGGCAGCCCGACGTCTGCCGTCACCTCGCCGATTTCGGCGCCGAGATCTTCGTCTGCATCAACGGCAGCCCTTACGAGATCGACAAGGACACGCTGCGCATCGACGGCGTCGCCAAGCGCCGCGCGGTCGATACCGGCCTGCCGCTCGCCTATCTCAACCGCGTCGGCGGCCAGGACGAGATCGTGTTCGACGGCGCCTCCTTCGTGGTCAACGGCGACGGCGGCCTCGCCGTGCAGATGCGCGACTGGGAGGAGCAGTCGGTCGAGACGCGCTGGACCAAGACCGCGCAGGGCTGGCGCTGCGACCGCGGCGAGATCGCCCAGCTCGCCGATCATCCCGAGGACATCTACTGCGCGATGACCATGGCGCTGCGCGACTATGTCGATCGCAACCGCTTCCCCGGCGTCGTACTCGGCATGTCGGGCGGCATCGATAGCGCGATCTGCGCGGCGATCGCCGCCGATGCGCTGGGGCCCGAGAGGGTCTGGGCAGTGATGCTGCCGAGCCGCTTCACCAGCCAGGAAAGCCTCGACGACGCGGCCGACTGCTGCAAGGCGCTCGGCATCCGCCATGACGTGATCCCGATCCAGCCGGCGGTCGAAGGCTTCGACGCGATGCTCGCCGACAGTTTCGCCGACAAGGCGGTCGACATCACCGAGGAGAACCTGCAGTCGCGCATCCGTGGCGTGACCCTGATGGCGCTGTCGAACAAGTTCGGCCACATGCTGATGACCACGGGCAACAAGTCCGAGATGAGCGTCGGCTATGCGACGATCTACGGCGACATGGCGGGCGGCTACAACCCGATCAAGGACGCCTACAAGATGACCGTCTTCGCGATCTCGAAGTGGCGCAACCAGCGCCGCCCGAAGATCGGCCTCGGTCGCGACGGCGTGGTCATTCCCGAGAACATCATCGTCAAACCGCCGAGTGCCGAGCTGCGCCCCGACCAGAAGGATTCGGATTCGCTGCCGCCCTACGAAGTGCTCGATCCGATCCTGCTCGGCCTCGTCGAGCACGACAAGAGCGTCGACCAGCTCGTCGGCGAAGGCTTCGACAAGCCGACGGTGACGCGCATCGAACGTCTGCTCCACCTCGCCGAATACAAGCGCCGCCAGGCGCCGCCGGGGGTCAAGCTCGGCACGCGCAACTTCGGCCGTGATCGCCGCTACCCGATCACCCACGCGTTCCGCACGGCATGAGCACGGTCACCCGCTTCGCGCCTTCGCCCACGGGCACGCTCCATGTCGGCAATGTCCGCACGGCGCTGCAGAACTGGCTGCTCGCCAAGAAACATGGCGGCCGTTTCCTGCTGCGCATCGACGACACCGATGCCGAGCGCAGCAAGGAGGAATATGTCGAGGCGATCCGCGCGGATCTCGCCTGGCTCGGGCTCGTGCCCGACGGCGAGGAGCGGCAGTCAGCGCGCTTCGATCTTTACGAGCGCGAATTCGCGCGCCTCTGCGAAGAGGGGCGCGTCTATCGCTGCTACGAGAGCGCGCAGGAATTGGAACTCAAGCGCAAGGTGCTGCTCGGCCGCGGCCTGCCGCCGATCTACGACCGGGCCGCGCTGGCGCTGACCGAATCCGATCACGCCGCCAAGTGGGCCGGTGGCGAGCGGCCGCACTGGCGTTTTCTGCTCGATCACGACAGTCCGATCGCATGGACCGACGGCATTCGCGGGCCGCAGCATTTCGATGCCAGGCAGATGTCCGATCCGGTCGTCCGCCGCGCCGACGATTCCTGGCTCTACATGCTGCCCTCGGTGATCGACGACGTCGCCATGGGCGTAACCGACGTGCTGCGCGGCGAGGATCACGTCTCGAACACTGCGGTCCAGTTGCAGATGTTCGCCGCGCTTGGCGCGCCCGCGCCGAACTTCAGCCATGCGGCGCTGCTCGTCGGCACCGAGGGTAAGCTGTCGAAGCGGCTCGGTTCGCTGGGCATGGCCGAACTGCGCGAAGCGGGCATCGAGCCCGAAGCGCTGATCGCGCTGCTGGCACGGCTCGGCACCTCCGACCCGGTCGATCCTGCGCTCGATGCCGAGACGCTCGCGGGCAGCTTCGACCTCTCGCACTTCGGCCGCGCGCCCGCGCGCTTCGACGAAGTCGAACTGCAGCGCATCAACGCGGCGATCGTGCACGGCCTGCCCTTCGCCCGCGTCGCACACCTATTGCCCGAGGGCATGAGCGAAGCCGGCTGGGACGCCGTCCGCCCGAACCTCGCGCATATCGGCGAGGCGGGCGAGTGGTGGCAGATCGTCACCGGTTCGGTAGCGACGCCAGCCTTCGACGGCGAGACCAAGGGCTATCTCGAACTCGCCGCCGATACGCTCGCCGCCGTGCAGTGGAGCGACGGTGTCTGGCAGGAGCTGACTGGCGAGCTCAAGCAGGCCACGGGACGCAAAGGCAAGCTTCTGTTTCTGCCGCTGCGCCAGGCGCTGACCGGCCGCGATCATGGCCCCGACATGGCGGCGCTACTGCCGCTGATCGGGCGCGAGGCGGCGGTCGAACGGTTGCGGCTGGCCGCGACCGCCTGACGGCCGCGATGCAGTTCACCCCACCCGACCGCGAAGTCTTCCACCGCCTGCTCGCCTGGCGACGCGACGTTCGCGAGTTCCGCACGGACCCGGTTCCCGAGGACCTGATCGCGCGGCTGCACGAGGCGATGGACCTCTCGCCCTCGGTCGGCAATTCGCGGCCCTGGCGCGTGATCCGGGTCGAGCACGCGGCGCTGCGTGCCCAGGTCCGGCAGCAGTTCGAGACGACCAACCTCGCGGCTGCGGCCGCTTATGACGAGCGTCGCGCCGAATACGAGCGCTTGGTCCTCGCCGGGCTCGATTCTGCGCCGCTGCAACTCGCGGTCTTCACTGCGCTCGATCCCGAGGAGGGCGACGGGCTCGGTCGGCAGTCGATGCCCGAGACGCTCGGACAGTCGACCGCGATGGCGATATACACGCTGTGGCTGGCGGCGCGTGCGGAGAACCTCGGGCTCGGCATGGTCTCGATCCTCGATCCAGAAGCGATGACGCGCCTGTTCGCCGCGCCCGCAGACTGGCATTTTTCGGCCTATCTGTGCTTGGGTTATCCGCTGCGCGCGGACGACGACACGCCGCTGCTCCACCGCGTCGACTGGCAGGAGAACACCGCCAGCACCTGGGAAACGCGTTAGGCCGCTTCGACCTCGACCGAATCCTCGCTCGCGGCTTCGAGCAGCTTCTTCTCGACCGCCTTGAGCCGTGGTGCCGCATCGATCTTCTCGCCGAGCAGGTCGGTGACGTAGAAGGTGTCGGCGGCGCGCTCGCCGTAGGTGGCGATGTGCGCCGAGTGGACCATCAGCCGCGCCTCGAACAGCGCGCGCGCCAGGCGATTGAGCAGCGCCGGGCGATCGCGCGCGTTGACCTCGACCACGGTGAAGCGATTCGACGCCTTGTTGTCGAACTCGACCCGCGGGCGCACCTCGAAAGCATCGGCGCGCGGCCGGGCGAGCGGGCGGGCGGCGAGCTGCGGCACGAGCTTGACGCGGTTGGCCAGCGCATCCTCGATCGTCGACTTGATCCGCGCGAGCTGGCTGTCCTCCATGAAGGGGCGGCCGAGCGGGTCCTGGACCAGGAAGTTGTCGACCGCCATGCCGTTCTTGGCCGTGTGGATGCGCGCGTCGATGATGTTGCCGCCGGCCAGGTGGATGCCGCCGGCGATGCGGTAGAACAGACCCGGATGGTCGGCCGCGACCACGGTGACGAGCGTCGCGCCGCGCGCCGCGTAGTATTCGGTGGCGATCGTCAGCGGCGCCGCGCCCGCGGCGGCGAGCTGCTCGAGGTTCATCACGATGATGTCCTCGGGCTCGGCGATCCAGTAGGCATCGACGAGCTGCGAGCCGACACCTTCGACCAGCGCGGCTTGATTGCCCATCCGTTCGGCAACGCGCGCTTTTTTGGCAGCCACGCGCTCCTCGCGGCCGTGGCGGACGTGGCCCAGGCGCAGGCGTTCCTCGGCGGCGTGGTAGAGCTCGCCGATGAGCTGGCGCTTCCAGGAGTTCCAGGTGCCCGGACCGACCGCGCGGATGTCGACGATCGTCAACAGGGTGAGCTGGCGCAGCCGCTCGATAGACTGGACCTGTTCGACGAAGTCCGAGATCGTCTTCCAGTCGGCGAGGTCACGCTTCTGCGCGGTGGCCGAGAGCAGCAGGTGATAGCGCACGAGCCAGGCGACGAGATCGGTTTCCGCCGTGTCGAGCCCCAGCCGCGGGCAGAGCCGCCTGGCGATCTCGGCGCCCAGCACCGAATGGTCGCCGCCGCGGCCCTTGGCGATGTCGTGCAGCAGCACCGCGCAATAGAGCGCGCGGCGCGACTGGATCTTGTGGACGATCGCATGGGCTAGCGGATGATCCGCCTTGAGCTCGCCCTTCTCGATCCGCGCCAGCAGCCCGATCGCGCGGATCGTGTGCTCGTCGACCGTGTAATGGTGATACATGTCGAACTGCATCTGCGCGTTTACGCGGCCGAAATCGGGGATGAAGCGGCCGAACACGCCGGCCTCGTTGAGCCAGCGCAGCACGGTCTCGGGATCCTTGCGGCTGGTCAGCAGGTCGAGGAACAACGCATTGGCGCGCGGGTCCTTGCGCGTGTCGCCGTTGATCAGGCGCGCGTCGCGGCCGACGAGGCGCATGGTCTCGGGATGGATCTCGAGCCCCTCGCTGTCGGCGATCACGAAGATCTCGAGCAGACGCACCGGATCCTGTTCGAACCAGTCGTCGCCCAGCGCCTGGATCTTGCCGCCGAAGACGCGATAGCCCTTTACCATGCGCGGTCTCGCGCGGAAGCCGGCGAGCAGCCCGCGCGGCTGCTTGGCGAACTGCTCGTCGAGCTGGGCGAGGAACAGTCCGGTGAGGTTGCCGACGACTTTGGCCTGCAGGAAGAAATACTGCATGAAGCGCTCGACCGGGCTCTTCCCCGGTCGGTCGGAGAAATTCATCCGCAGCGCCACTTCGCGCTGCAGGTCGAAGGTCAGGCGGTCTTCGGCACGGTTGGTGATCGTGTGGAGGTGGCAGCGCACAGCCCAGAAGAACGATTCGGCGCGGCGGAAGGCGCGGTACTCGTCCTGGCTCAGCAGGCCGACTGTGACGAGTTCGCTGACGTCGCGCACCTTGTGGATGTATTTGCCGATCCAGTAGAGCGTGTGGAGGTCGCGCAGCCCGCCCTTGCCCTCCTTGACGTTGGGTTCGACGACATAGCGGCTGTCACCCAGCCGCTTGTGGCGATCGTTGCGCTCCGCAAGCTTCTCGGCGACGAACTGGCGCTCGGTCCCGGCGACGACCTCGGCCCAGAAGCGGCGCGTGCCTTCCTCGTACAGCGGCTGGTCGCCCCAGACGTAGCGGCCTTCGAGCATGGCCGTGCGGATCGTCAGGTCGGAGCGGCACATGCGCACCATCTCGCTCAGCGAGCGGCTCGAATGGCCGACCTTGAGCCCCAGATCCCAAAGGAAATAGAGGATTGCCTCGATCACCTGCTCGCACCAGGCCGTGGCCTTGATCGGCGTGAGGAAGGCGATGTCGAGATCCGAATGCGGCGCCATCTCGCCGCGGCCATAGCCACCGACGGCCATGATCGTCAGCCGCTCGCCCGACGAGCGGTTGCTCGCGCGATAGACGTCGCCGACGACGTGATCGTGGATGATGCGGACGATCTGGTCGATCAGGAAGGCCTGTGCCTCGGCGACGTCGTGCCCGGCCGAGGGTTTGTCGGCGAGGCGGCGCGCGATCTCGGTACGACCGGCGGCGAGCGTGGCGCGCAAAAGTTCGACCACGCGCTGCCGTGCGGCGGCGCCGCTGCCTTTTTCCGCGACCGCTTCGCCGATCGCATCGGTCAGGGCGCGCCGGTCGACGATGGCACGCTGGTTGGGTATCCGCGATGCGCTCATAGAGCGCCTTTAGCGCCTTCCCAGTCCCGCGAATAGCGGGCTTTCAAACCCTGCTTGTCGATCTTTTCGCTGCCGAGCCGCGGCAACGCGCTGTTCTCGCGCCAGAGACGCACGGGAACCTTGAAGGCGGCGATGCGCGCCTCGAGATGCGCGCGCAGTTCTTCCTCGCTCAGGCGGTGGCCATCGCGGATCGCATAGACCGCGACCGGCACCTCGCCGTAGCGCGCGTGCGGCAGGCCGAAGACGCTGGCCTCGGATACGCCGGGATGCGCGCAGAGCGCCTGTTCGACCTCGGCGCTGGCGATGTTCTCGCCGCCGCGGATGATGATATCCTTCTGCCGCGCGACGACGAAGAGATAGCCGTCTGCGTCGAGATAGCCGAGGTCGCCGGTGAGGAAGAAGCCGTCGTCGCGCAGCGCGGCGGCGGTCTCGGCGGGATTGCCCAGATACTCGCGGATGTTGCAGACCGATCGCACCGCGATCTCGCCGCGCAGGCCCGGCGGCAGCGATGCGCCGTCGGGGCCGAGAATGGCGATTTCGGCGAGCGGCAGGCTGGCCTGCCCCGAACTGCGCGGCTTGGCCGCATAGTTGTCGCCGATGTTGCAGCTTCCGACGCAATTCGTCTCGGTCAGGCCGTAGCCGAAGACATGCGCGGCATGCGCCAGCGATCCGCGCAGATCGTCGAGGTGCTGCACCGGCCGCGGGGCGCCGCCGGCGACGAAGGTGACGCAGCTCGACAGGTCGTAGTCGCGCCGGGCCGGATGATTGGCGATCTCGACGCCCATCGTCGGCACGCCGGCGAAGAAGGTGATCCGCTCCTGCTCGATCAGCCGCATCGCGTCGCGCGCGTCCCATTTGGGCATGATGATCAGCCGGCGGCCGATCAGGAAGCTCTGGAGGAATACCGCGATCTCGCCGGTGACGTGAAACAGCGGCACGGTGACCAGCGCCGACGCCGGGACAGGAGATGCTCCCGCCGGCGTCAGGGCGTCCGCGACGACCTGGCTCGCGACCCCGAAATTGTACGTGGCCTGGACGACGGCGCGATGATCGGAGGCCGCGGCCTTGGCCGTGCCCGTCGATCCCGAGGTAAAGACGATCGTGGCGAGATCGTCGGCCGACGGCGAAGGCAACCGTGGCGAGGCGCGGCCGCTGTCGAGCACGGCCGCAAGGCCGGTCTCGGGCCGGCCGTGCTCGAAGCACACGACCTGCACTGCCGACGCGACACCGGCGAGCCGGTCGGCTCGTGCCGGATCGGCGAGCACCAGCGAGCATCCGGCCAGGGCGACACCGCCGACCAGTTCGTCGCCGGTCCACCAGCCGTTGAGCAGCGCGACGCTGCCGCCCGCCATCAGGATGCCCATGTAGAGCACGATCCAGTTCGCCGAATTGCGCGCGGCGAGACCGACACGGTCGCCGCAGCGCAGGCCGTGGCGCGCGATCAGCCCTGCCGCGACCCGGTTGGCGAGCGCGTGAGTCTGCGTGAAAGTCAGCCGCACGTCGCCATCGACGAGGAATTCGGCATCGCCGTGCTCGGCGCAGAACTTGGCGAACAGATCGGGTAGAGTGGCGGGTGCCTCGGCAAAGACGGGCAGCAGCGCGCCGCTGCGATCGAGAAATCCGATCTCGAAAGGCGTGCCAGGAGCGGTGACGCGCGCTGTGGTGGCCGTCAATCGCTGATCGAGTTCGCTCGGCATGCGCCCGCTTTTCATCCCTGTTAGACGCCGGTCAAAAGCCGGCTTACATCGCGGCAGCCGCTATGCCAGAAGGCCAAGCGGAAACGCGCTTTCCGCAACTATACGTCGATGGGGTTAAACCTTTGTTGTCCTTGCTTTCCGCTGCAGCGACCGCCGGTGCGCCGATCCACTGGGTCGACCTGGGCCTGACCCGTGGCATCGACCTCGGCTTCTTCACCTTGCGCTGGTACAGCCTCGCCTATCTTGCGGGCATCGTCCTCGGCTACTGGCACCTGACGCGGATGATCAAGGCGCCCGGCGCACCGATGGCACAGCGCCATGCCGACGACCTGTTCTTCTACTGTACGCTCGGCATCATTCTGGGCGGGCGGCTCGGCTATGCGACGTTCTACACGGGCGGCGACACCGGCATTCCCAGCCTCTGGGCGCATCCGGGCGAGCTGCTCAAGCTGTGGAACGGCGGCATGAGCTTCCACGGCGGGCTGATCGGCACGGTCCTGGCGATGGCCTGGGTGTCGTGGCGCAACAAGCTCGATTTCGTAAGGGTCGGCGATTACATCGCGGTCTGCGTGCCCTTCGGCATGCTGTTCGGCCGCCTTGCGAATTTCGTCAACGGCGAGCTCTGGGGTCGCGTCGCCACGGGCGTGCCCTGGGCCATGGTCTTTCCCGACGGTGGCACGCTGCCGCGCCATCCGAGCCAGCTCTACGAGGCCGCGCTCGAGGGCGCAGTGCTGATCGTCGTGATGCTGCTGCTGTTCTGGAAGACGCGCGCGCGCTGGCGCAAGGGCCTGCTCGTCGGCGTCTTCACCTTCGGCATCGCGCTCGCGCGCTTCGTCGTCGAGTTCTTCCGCGAGCCTGACGCGCAGCTCCAGGAATTCGCCGTGCGCACGGGCCTGTCGATGGGTCAGTGGCTGACCGTGCCGCTGATCCTGCTCGGCCTGTTCTTCGTCGTGCGCGCGCTCACCCGCCGGCCGCTCGGCGCCGCGGAGGTGGCCGCTCCGGCATGAGCGGGAAGGAGTCGCTGTCGACGGTCTTCGCCCGGCTCATCGCCAGCTTCGGCCCGATCAGCATCCTGCAATACATGGGTGAAGCCAACACCCGCTACTATGCGGCGCGTGATCCCCTGGGTGTTGCCGGCGATTTTGTCACCGCGCCCGAGATCAGCCAGATGTTCGGCGAACTCGTCGGGCTGTGGCTGGCCGACCTGTGGCAGCGTGCGGGGGCGCCGGCGGCGGTCCACTATGTCGAGCTCGGTCCTGGTCGCGGCACTCTCGCGCGCGACGCCCTGCGCGCGGCGGCCAAGGCAGGCCTCGCGCCGCAGGTCCATTTCGTCGAGGGGTCGCCGGCCTTGCGCGCCGTCCAGCGTCAGGCGGTGCCCACGGCGCAATGGCATGACGATCTTTCTACCTTGCCCGAGGACGCGCCGATACTGCTCGTCGCCAACGAATTCCTCGATGCCTTGCCCGTGCGTCAGCTCGTGCGTGGCGAGACGGGCTGGCGCGAGCGTATGGTGGGCTGCGAGGCGGGAGCGTTCCGTCCGGTAATCGGCGACCGCCCGATGGACGTGGCCGTGCCGGAAGAGCTGCGCGAAGCTGAACCGGGCACGATCATCGAGACCTGCCCGGGCGCCGCCGCGGTGGTCGACGAGGTTGCACGGCGGCTCGCGGCGCAGGGCGGGGCGGCGTTGTTCGTCGACTATGGCCATGCCCAGTTCCGCACGGGCTCCACATTGCAGGCGGTGCGCGCACACCAGAAGGTCGATCCCTTCGTCGATCCGGGCGAGGCCGATCTCACGGCGCTCGTCGATTTCGCGACCCTGGCCGACGTGGCGCGCGCCGGCGGAGCGCGTTGGCTTGGCACCGCCGAACAAGGCGCTTGGCTGCAGGCGTTGGGCATCGACGCGCGCGCGCAGGCGCTGGCTCGTTCGGCCCCCGATCAGGCCGAGAGCATAGTTACGGCGCGCGATCGCCTCGTCGCGCCCGATCAGATGGGCGCCCTGTTCAAGGTCATGGGCCTGGCCGCGCCAGGCTGGCCCGACGGCGCGGGCTTCTAGCGCTTTTCGAGGACGCGACGCTCGCTGGGCACGGCGCGCACGGGCACGGCCCTGATCCACGCTTCCAGCGCATCGATGTCGGTCGTGCCGCGCACCTTGTCGCGCTGCCGTGCGAAGACCGAGAAGCCGTCCCCGCCGTTGGACAGAAAGTCGCTGACGGAGATGCGGTAATCCGCCTTGGGATCGATCGCCTTGCCGTTCAGCCTCATTGCCGAGACGCGCGAACCCGGGGCGGCCTTGCGGTCGACGGTGTAGGTGAAGCCGGCCGAGGGCGTCAGGAACTGTTCGGGGCCGCTGTCGATGAAGCTCTGTTCGAGCACGGCTTTCAGCTCGGCGCCGCTGATCGTCATCGTGACGAGCTGGTTGTTGAACGGCTGGGTCGCATAGATCATGCCGAAGGAGACGCTGCCGTCGGCCGCAGGGACGAGCGGCGCGCGCACGCCGAAGGCGTTCATGAAGCTGATCTGTGCGCCGGCCTCGCGCGTCGCGGCAAGCTGGCCGTCGGCGATCAGGCTCGCCAGCGGGCCGCCGTAGTCGACGTCGCCGATCTCGCGCCGCGCCGCCGGGCCCCCGAGCCTGCCGATCGTCCGCTCGGAGAACTTCTTGGCCGCATCGACATAGCGCGCGACATATTCGCCGACATCGGCGCGCGGCTGGATAACGGGGACGAGGTCGCTGTTCGGCACGGGGCCGCGCGAAGCGACATAGGGCAGCGACTGGACCACGACGTTGCGTGCGCGCTTGCTCACCACCCGGTGCGAGACCGGATCGATCTTGAGCTCGATGTCGCTGACCAGTTCGCCATAGACCCCGGCGCTGGTCAGCAGCACGGGCTTGGCCGGATTGATCGCGGCGTAGTCGCAGACGTAGGCCCAATGCGTGTGGCCCGAGACGACGACGTCGACCGCCGGATCGAGCCGGTCGATGATCGGCTGAATGTCGCCGATGAAGTCCTTGCAGCCGCTGGGATCGCTGCCCGCCGGGGTCTTGCCGCCCTGGTGGATCAGCACGACCACGGCATCGGCGCCCCGCGCCTTGAGCTGCGGTACCGCGGCGTTGATCGTGTCGGCCTCGTCCGCGAAGGTCAGGCCCTTGATGCCCGCGCCCGAGACCAGCTCGGGCGTGCCCTTCAGGGTCAGGCCGATGAAGCCGACGGTGACCTTGCGGCTGCCCTCGCCGAAGCTCTTGAGCCCCGTCGCGGGGAACAGGGGCGATCCGTCCTCGGTCTTGGTGGAGGCCGCGAGGTACTTGAACTGGGCACCGGCGAACCGTTCGAGCTGGCAGGGCTGGCGCGCCGTGTGCTGTTCGCAACCGCCGTTCTGCATGCGCAGCAGTTCCTGGCGGCCACGGTCGAACTCGTGGTTGCCGACCGCGTTGAACGCCACGCCGATGCGATTCATCACGCCGATGGTCGGCTCGTCGAGGTAGACCGACGAGGCGAACTGCGAGGCGCTGATCATGTCGCCGGCCGAGACCACGACGTTGTTCGGGTAGTTGGCGCGCACGCCGTCGATCGCCGAGGCCAGCCAGGCCGCGCCGCCCGCGGGAATGCCGACGGTGCCGCCCTTGCCATCGGGCAGGAAGACCGACTGCTTGGGCGGTTCGAGCGCGCCGTGGAAATCGTTGATGCCGATGATGCCGACCGTGACGGGATCGGCCGAGGCAGTGGCGGGCGTGCCAGGGCGCGAGGTCATCGGCGCGGCGCAAGCGGAAACAAGGAGGGCCGCGGCCAGAGCGGGGATGAGGCGAAGCGTCATATCCCCGCTCTGGCGCGGCTTTGTGTCACTGGCAAGACGTCCCGGAGGACGCGCGATCAGACGTCGAGATTGGCGACGTTGAGCGCGTTCTCCTGGATGAAGTCGCGGCGCGGTTCGACGATATCGCCCATCAGGCGGGTGAAGATCTCGTCGGTGACATCGGCGTCCTCGACCTTCACCTGCAGCAGGATACGGTTGTCGGGGTCGAGCGTGGTTTCCCAGAGCTGCTCGGCATTCATCTCGCCGAGGCCCTTGTAGCGTGCGATCGACAGGCCCTTGCGGCCACCGGCCAGTACCGTGTCGAGCAGCTGTGTCGGCCGCGTGATCGCGCCGTCCGACGTGGTCGGGCGCGCGGGTGCGGCGTCCTGCACCTCTTCGGTCTCGTCGACGGTGGGCTCGGGTTCGGCCGTCTCTTCGGCAGCCGTACCAGCCTTCACCAGACGTGCCGGGGCCGAATAGACCTCGGCGTGCTCGCCGGCGAGCTTGGAAAGCTTGCGGGCTTCGGCGCTGGTCAGGAAGCTCGCCTCGATCTTGTGATTGTCGGTGACGCCGCGCCAGATGCGGTTGATCTCGACATGGCCATCCTCGGTCAGCTCGGCGGTCCACTTGGCCTCGCGATCGCCGCGATCGAGCCAGGCTGCAGTGCGAGTCAGGGCGGCCTGGCGCGCATCGCGCGACAGGTCGGGATCGAGTGCCCCGGCCAGGGCCAGGGCTTCGACGATCGCCGGATCGTAGCGCCGTGGCACGAAGCCCATGAGGCTGCGCAGGCGCAGCGCATGTTCGACCAGGCCTGCGAGCTCCTGGCCACCGCGCGCACCGCCCGCGGTCTCGAGCACGCGGCCCGCCGTGCCGGCCTCGACCAGGTAGCGATCGAGCGCGGCGCCGTCCTTGAGGTAGACCTCGCTGCGGCCCTTGGCGACCTTGTAGAGCGGCGGCTGGGCGATGAAGAGGTGTCCGGCCTTGATGATGTCGGGCATCTGGCGATGGAAGAAGGTCAGCAGCAGGGTGCGGATGTGCGCGCCGTCGACGTCGGCGTCGGTCATGATCACGATCTTGTGGTAGCGCAGCTTCTCGAGGTTGAACTCGTCGCGGATGCCGGTGCCCATCGCCTGGATCAGCGTGCCGACTTCCTTCGAGGAGATGATCCTGTCGAAGCGCGCGCGCTCGACGTTGAGGATCTTGCCCTTGAGCGGCAGGATCGCCTGGATCGAACGGTCGCGCCCCTGCTTGGCCGACCCGCCGGCCGAGTCACCTTCGACCAGGAACAGTTCGCACTTGCTGGGATCGCGTTCCTGGCAGTCGGCCAGCTTGCCGGGCAGCGAGGCGATGTCCATCGCGCCCTTGCGGCGGGTCAGCTCGCGCGCACGGCGCGCGGCCTCGCGCGCGGCGGCGGCGTCGATGATCTTGCCGACGACCTGCTTGGCATTGGCCGGGTTCTCTTCGAGCCATTCGCTCAGGCGGTCGGCCATCAGGCTCTCGAGCGGCTGGCGCACTTCGGACGAGACGAGCTTGTCCTTGGTCTGCGACGAGAACTTGGGATCGGGCAGCTTGACCGAGACGATCGCGGTCAGGCCTTCGCGCATGTCCTCGCCGGTGAGGTTGACCTTCTCCTTCTTCAGGAGGCCGGTCTTCTCGGCATAGGAGTTGAGCGTGCGCGTCAGCGCCGCGCGGAAGGCGGCGATATGGGTGCCGCCGTCGCGCTGCGGGATGTTGTTGGTGAAGGCGAGGACGTTCTCGTAATACGAATCGTTCCACTCGAGCGCGACGTCGATGCCGATGCCGTCGCGCTCGGAGCTGATCGCGATCGGATCGGGCAGAAGCGGGGTCTTGTTGCGGTCGAGGTAGCCGACGAAGGCGGCGATGCCGCCCTCGTAGTAGAGATCGTGCTCGGCCACTTCCTCGTGGCGCTTGTCGCGCAGCAGGATGCGGACGCCCGAATTGAGGAAGGCGAGTTCGCGATAGCGGTGCTCGAGCTTCTCGAAATCGAACTCGGTCACGTTCTTGAAGGTGTCGGTGCTGGCGAGGAAGGTCACGCGCGTGCCCTTCTGGCCGGGCGCGGCCGGGCCGACCACGCGCAGCGGCTCCACGGCGTCACCGTGGGCGAACTTCATCCAGTGCTCTTCGCCATCGCGCCAGATCGTCAGTTCGAGCCATTCGGACAGCGCGTTGACCACCGAGACGCCGACGCCGTGGAGGCCGCCCGAGACCTTGTAGGCGTTCTCGTCGTTGGTGTTGTCGAACTTACCGCCGGCGTGGAGCTGGGTCATGATGACCTCGGCCGCCGACACGCCTTCCTCGGCATGGATGCCCGTGGGAATGCCGCGGCCGTTGTCGGTGACCGAGACCGAGCCGTCGGGATTGAGTTCGATCAGCACGAGATCGCAGTGACCGGCCAGCGCTTCGTCGATCGCGTTGTCCGAAACCTCGAACACCATGTGGTGGAGGCCCGAACCGTCGTCGGTATCGCCGATGTACATGCCGGGGCGCTTGCGCACCGCGTCGAGGCCCTTGAGGACCTTGATCGAATCGGCGCCGTAGGAGTTCTGGTTGGGAGTGTTTTCGGGGGTGCTGGCCATGCCCAGCATATAGGCACGAAGGGGGGCTTGCGGAACCCGTTTTCGGCCGTCAATTCACAGATAGATGGCATGAAAAAGCCCGCGAAAATCGCGGGCTCCATCCGCCTTCGTGAAGGCGTTGCAACTCGGCCTTGCGGGTGCGGTCCGGGATGTCCCGCCGTCAGCCGCAAGGCACGAGCGAATGCGCCGGCATCAGGCCAGCGTCAGAGCGAACATCAGACCGCTGGTGCCCAGGGCAACCGCGAGACCGACCGCACGATAAATGCGTTCCATGTTTCCACCTTTCTTGTTTTTTATAACCACCCGCGAAATGGGTTTGTTTCCCCGTTTCGCAAGTGCAACATACCTAGGTTAGTAATTTTTGCACGCGCAAAAGCAACAATCGAAGTTGCGTAAAATGCAACCATCGGCGAAGCGAGGTCATGCGTCGCCGAGGCGAGCGATTCTCTGCCGCTGATCGCGATATAGTCCAAGAACCCTAGAAAAAGGTTACCTTGGTTAGGATTGCGTGCGGGCGGTGATTTTTGCGGATGCGAATTGGACGGGCCGCGGGCGGAGGTTTGCCGCCTTCGCCCTCTGGACACCTCGCACGCACGCGCGTAACGGCTGGCCATGAGCCTACAGCCTTCGGATTCCATCCTGATCGTCGACTTCGGCAGCCAGGTGACGCAGCTTATCGCGCGTCGCGTTCGCGAAGCCGGGGTCTATTCCGAGATCGCGCCGTTCACGCTGGCCGAAGCCGCCTTCACGCGGATGCAGCCCAAGGGGATCATCCTCTCGGGCTCGCCGGCCTCGGTGCTCGACGACAACGGCCCGCGCATCCCGCAGGCGATCCTCGGCAGCGGCCTACCGATCCTCGGCATATGCTATGGGCAGCAGGCGCTGATGCACCAGCTCGGCGGCGAGGTGCTATTGGGCGATTCGGGTGAGTTCGGTCGCGCCTTCATCGAGATCGCCGACGGCTGCGTGCTGTTCGACGGCCTGTGGAAGGAAGGCGAGACGCATCAGGTGTGGATGAGCCACGGCGACAAGGTCACCAGCCTCGCCCCCGGCTTCCGCCCCGTCGCCTCGAGCCCCGGCGCGCCCTTCGCGGTGATCGCCAACGACGAGCAGCGCATCTACGCGATGCAGTTCCACCCCGAAGTCGTGCACACGCCCGACGGCGGCAAGCTGCTCAAGAACTTCGTGCGCCACGTCTGCGGCCTCACCGGCGACTGGACGATGGCCGAGTTCCGCAAGACCAAGATCGAGGAAATCCGCGCTCAGGTCGGTTCGGGCAAGGTCATCTGCGGCCTGTCGGGCGGCGTCGACAGCGCGGTCGCCGCGCTGCTGATCCACGAGGCGATCGGCGACCAGCTGACCTGCGTCTTCGTCGATGGCGGGGTGCTGCGCGCGGGCGAGGCCGAGCAGGTCGTCTCGCTGTTCCGCGGCCACTACAACATCCCGCTGGTCCACGTCGACGCGAGCACGCTGTTCCTCAACGGCCTCGCCGGAGTCACCGATCCGGAGCAGAAGCGCAAGTTCATCGGCAAGACCTTCATTGACGTGTTCGAGGCCGAAGCGAACAAGATCGGCGGCGCCGGCTTTCTCGCACAGGGCACGCTCTATCCCGACGTGATCGAGAGCGTCTCGTTCACGGGCGGCCCCTCGGTGACGATCAAGAGCCACCACAACGTCGGCGGCCTGCCCGAGCGCATGAACATGCAGCTCGTCGAGCCGCTGCGCGAGCTGTTCAAGGACGAGGTCCGCGAGCTCGGCCGCGAGCTCGGCCTGCCCGAGGTCTTCGTCGGCCGCCATCCGTTCCCCGGTCCGGGCCTCGCCATCCGCATCCCCGGCGAAGTCACGCGCGAGCGCTGCGACATCCTGCGCAAGGCCGATGCGATCTACCTCGAGGAGATCCGCAACGCCGGGCTCTACGACGCGATCTGGCAGGCCTTCGCCGTGCTGCTGCCGGTGAAGACCGTCGGCGTGATGGGCGACGGCCGCACCTACGACAACGTCTGCGCGCTGCGCGCCGTCACCTCGACCGACGGCATGACTGCCGACATCTATCCGTTCGACGCGAGCTTCCTCAGCCGCGTGTCGACGCGGATCATCAACGAGGTCAAGGGCATCAACCGCGTGGTCTACGACTATACGTCGAAGCCGCCGGGCACGATCGAGTGGGAGTGAGCGGGCAGGCGGCCTAACTCAGGCCGCCTACTTCGCGTCCTTGAGGAACGGCACGACCAGAGCCACGGTCGCTGCCGGCTGCTCTTCCATGATCCAGTGGCCAGAGTCCGGCACGACCCCGCCGGTGACATCGCTCGCCGCCGCGCGCATGACCGTGGCCATCATCGGGCCGAACGACTTCTCGCCGCCGAGCGCCAGCACGGGCATCGCCAGCTTGCCGCCTTTGGCAAGCCAGGCGCGGTTGTCTACCGCGTCCTGGTCGAAGGCGGCGAACTGGGCGAAGCCCGAATGCATCGCGCCCGGTAGTGCATAGAGCTTGGCGTAGTGCGCGCGCGAGGCCTCGTCGAAGCGCGCCGGGGTGGCCGAGAACTCGTTCCAGAAGCGGTCGAGATAGATCCGCTCGCGCCCGGCGACGAGCCGCTCCATGTCGGGGCCGCCGAAGCGGAAGTGCCAGAGCAGCGGCATCTTGAGCACCTCGTCCCAAGGTCCGACGCCGGGAACGGGCGCGTCGATCAGGACGAACTTGCTGACGCGCGCGGACTGCTGCGCGGCGAGCTGGAAGCCGACCATGTTGCCGATGTCGTGGGTGACCAGCGCGAAGCGATCGATCTTGAGCCGCGCGAGCAGGCCGGCGATGTCACGCGCCTGGGTGGCCTTGTCGTAGCCGGCCGCGGGGTGTGACGAGAGGCCCATGCCGCGCAGGTCGGGGACGATGACGGTGTGATCGGCGGCCAGGGCATTGGCGAGCGGCGCCCACATGTCGCCCGTCTCGCCATAACCGTGGAGCAGCACCACCGCGGGGCCGCGCCCGCCGACGCGCACGAACAGGTCCGTGCCGTTGGTCGCCACGGTTTCGGTCTTGAAGCCGCTGGCGAAAGGCGGGACCTCTGCCATGGCGGAATTTGCGAGAAACAGCGCGGCGAGCGAGGTCAGGGCAAGCGAGGTGAGCGATTTCATGGCCGGGGACTCCCGCAGGCCGGGACTCGGCCGCGGCGCGAGAATGATCGCGGTGCGTGCACTTGTAAACGGAGCGTTGCGCCCGCGCTCAGCTCGCCCAATCGGCGATGTTGTCCGCCTCGCCGATCAGCGCGAGGCCGTGGGCGATGGAAGTGAGCTCGCCGCCGCTGGCGATGCGCTCCTCGCCGAAGCGCTCGACGAACAGGCGGCGGATCGCCGGGATCAGCGAGGAGCCGCCGGTCAGGAACACGCGGTCGATGGCCTCCGCGCCCAAATCGGCCTTGGCCAGGGCGTCGTCGACGCAGGCCTGGATACGCGCGACGTCGGGGGCGATCCATTCCTCGAACTGCGCGCGCGTGACGTCGGCCGAGATGTCGAGCCCGCCGCCGGCGAAGCGGAATTCGGCGTGGCTCTCGGTCGAGAGCGCGCGCTTCACCTGGCCGACCGCCTCGTAGAGCGGATAGCCGAGCTCGTTCTCGACGATCGCGATCATCCGGCCGATCGCCTCGGGATCGAGCGCGGCGCGCTGGAGCTTGGCCAGTTCGTCGAGCGTGCGGCGGTTGCGCATCAGCGCCAGCTTCGACCAGTCGGCGAAATCGTTGAAGAAGCCCGCGGGGATCTCGAGCTCCTTGTCGAACGAGCGATAGAGGCCGCCCTTGCCGAGCAGCGGCAGCACCAGCCGTTCGACGATGCGCGAATCGAAGCGATCGCCGGCGATGCCCACGCCCGAGGCGCTCAGCGGCACGCATCGCCGCGCGGCGCCCGGCTCGGCGACGCGCACGATCGAGAAATCGCTCGTGCCACCACCGAAGTCGGCAACGAGCAAGGTCGCGGGTTCGGTCAGCCGTGAAGCGTAGGAGAAGGCCGCGCCCAGCGGCTCGTAGACATAGTGAATCTCGCGCGCGAAATCCGCGAACATCTTGTCATAGCGCTCACGCGCCAGCGCGGCATCGGCGCGGGCGCCGGCATAGGACACGGGCCGGCCGATGATCACGCGCTCGGGCCGCTGGCTCAGCGCGCCGCCGGCATGGCTCACCAGCTTTTCGAGGAACTTCGCGCCGAGCTCCTCGAAGCGATAGCGCTTGGTGAAGACCGAGGCGTGTTCGAACAGCGGGCTCGCGGCGACGGTCTTGAACGACTGGATGAAGCGGCTGCCCAGCGGGAAGTCGAGATACTCGGCGATCGCCCAAGGTCCGGCTTCGTGGTCGAGCCCGCCGCGCACGCTGTCGTCCTCCCAGAACGACAGCGCCGAGCGGAACACCGCGCTCGTGGCCTGCGGCGCGGCGAATTCGATCAGGTCGGGCGAGGGCGAGCCGTTCGATCGCGCGACCACGCTGTTGGTCGTGCCGAAGTCGAGGCCCAGCGCAGGGCCGGCAGCATTGGTCGACATGGGAATCTCCGGCGGGCGCGGGCTGCGGGCGGCGCCTATGGCACCGGCTCGCGCGCAGGGCAAGCACCGGGCGAGGCACTGGGCCGCCGGCTGGGACAAGCGCGCTGACGAAGTACGCTATCGACCGCAGCGCCGCGATTGCGCATCCTGGCCTGACAAGACGGGAGAGAAACGATGCGGCGCTTCAAGATGCTGGTCTTCTCCGAGCCCTTTGCGGGCCGGGATGCGGAATTCGACGAATGGTATACCGGGCGCCATCTCGACGACATCGTCGCGCTGCCGGGCTTCACCACGGCGCAGCGTTTCAAGCTGCACTCGGTGTCGATGGGAACGAGTCTCAATCAGAACCTGGCGATCTACGACATGGAGACCGACGACCCCGACTG
The DNA here is from genome assembly GCF_037482895.1 of Novosphingobium anseongense. Classification (NCBI taxonomy): domain Bacteria; kingdom Pseudomonadati; phylum Pseudomonadota; class Alphaproteobacteria; order Sphingomonadales; family Sphingomonadaceae; genus Novosphingobium; species Novosphingobium anseongense. The sequence goes on from NZ_JBBHJZ010000002.1 coordinate 662,086, forward strand.
GGTGATCGAGAACATGTTCGCCAACCGCAATACCGAGGCGATGCCGATCCACCCGGCGTTCAACCTCGATGCGACGACGGTCATGCTCTACGAAGAGGCCACCGGCGTGGTCTTTGCGAAGGAAAGGGGCTAGCGCCGCCGAAAAGGCCAGTCGGTCGCGCCGCCCACCCAGAGCGCGAGCCAGATCAGCAGCGGCTGCGCGGCAAGGCGCGGGACGTGGTAGGCGAGCGGCAGGCCTCCGCTCGGCCGCGCTAGATCGAGCAGCATGTGCTGGACGTTCGCGGGCCAGACGCAGAGCGCATAGAGCGCGAGCCCCCAGCCGGCGCCCCGGCGCAGGCCCGGCGCGCGGCCCTGGACCAGGCCGATGGCGCCCGCGATCTCGGCAAGGCCGGTCAGCGCGACGATCAGCTCGGGCAAGGGCACCCAGGGTGGCACGATCGAGACGAAGGGGTGCGGCGCCACGAGGTGGAGCACGCCGGCAAGGCCGTAGAACAGCGCGAGGCCCCGGCGAGCCCAATCGCGCCGGCTCACCAGGAATTTCCGGCGGCGACTGCACGCTTCTCGGCGCGGGTGGACTTGCGGCCGAGCACCGGGTTCCGGTGCGGGAAGCGGCCGAAGCGCTCTATCATCCGCGCGTGCGAGCGGCAGAAGTGCAGCGTGCTGCTGTCGCCGAGCGCGGCGAAGAGCCGGAGCGCGAGCAACTGGTCGGCGATCGCCTCGCTGTGCATCAGCGGCATGTAGAGGAAATGGCGCGCGGACTTCGCCATGCCCCGGTCCCAGCCCTTGGCCAGGACCCCGCGGGTGATCGCGCGGGCCAGGCGATCGTAGGCGAAGGCCCGCGGATCGTCGCGGAACAGGTTGCGCGGCACCTGGTCGAACAGCAGCACGGCGGCGCGCGCGGTCAGCGGATCGCCGAGGAAAGCCCAAACGGGCTGCCGACCCAGCATGGCCAGGGTGCGGGCGAAGCGGCGGCGCAGTGCCGCATCGACCGAATCATTGCGCCCGAACCATTGGTCCGGGCGCAGATCGTCAAACCAGAAGTGCAGCATGTCCGCCGCCCAAGGGAGTCGGGCGGCGGACATGGTCAGAAGTTGTACTTGACCGTCGCGCCGTAGGTGCGCGGCGCACCGTTGGATTGGGTCATGCCCGTGGCCGTGGTGATCTTCTGCGCCGCATAGTCGGTGTTGCCCAGGTTGCGGCCCCAGAGCTCGATGCCGAGATGTTCGGACGAGCGGTATTCGATCGAGGCGTTGACGAGGTGGTACTCGTCCTGCTGGGCGCGATTGTCCGGCTCGAAGTAGTAGCCGCTGTTGAACGCGTAGAGTCCGGTCAGGCGCAGTTCGCGCTCGCCGCCGAGCGGGACCGTGTAGGTCGCGCCGAAGCTGGCCGCGAAGTCGGGCGCATTCGACACCTTGTTGCCCGACGCATCGCCGAAGCAGGTGACGTAGCCACCGGTCCAGACGCCGCCGGCGGGAACGACGCCGGGGTTGCGCGTGCCGCGCAGCGCCGCGGGGCAGGTGGCGGCCGCGGTCTGGCCGGCGATCACCGGATAGACGATCGGCGCCTGGAAGTTCTGGCCCGCGCCGCCGAACTTGCCGTAGCGCGAATTGAGCCAGGTGGCGCCACCGAACAGGCGCAGCTGGTCGGTCGGCTTGGCCTCGAACTCGAGCTCGACGCCGTCGACCTTGACCGTCGCCGCGTTGAGCACGAGCGACGAGCCGGGGTTCGCCGCCGCGGCCGAGCGGATCTGATAGTCGTCGATGTCGTAGTGGAAGGCGGCCAGGTTCAGACGCAGGCGGCGGTCGAACAGCTCGGACTTGAAGCCGATCTCATAGGCCATGATCGTCTGCGGCAGATAGGGATCGTTGAGCGGGTTCTGCAGGCTGTAGGAGCCCGACTTGAAGCCGCGGTTGGCCGAGGCATAGACGCTGACGTCCTGTGCCAGTTCCTGACGCAGCGCGACGCGCCAGGTGACCTGGTTGTACTTGAGCTTGGTGCGCTGCACGCCCGGCGCGGTCAGCGGCTGGCCGCTGGGATTGGTCACCGTGCCGCCCGGCAGCGCGGTGCCGTTGGCCAGGATGGTGAACTGGCTGGCGTCGAACGAGCGGCGGTCCTCGGTGTAGCGGATGCCGCCGGTCAGCTTGGTGGTCGGCGTGATCGCGTAGGTGGCTTCACCGAAGGCCGCGTAGGAATTGCTGTCGAGTTTGGCGCGCACGTCCTGGCCGCGCGCCGCGCCGAAGGCTCCGCCCGAGAAGAACGACGTGTTGTTGGCCTTGGTGTTGAGGTAGAAGCCGCCGAGCTGCCACTGCAGCGGGCCCGAGCCGGACGAGGCCAGACGCACTTCCTGCTGGAACGACTTCATGCCCGACAGGAACTGGATGCGGATCAGCGAGATCGGCCCGCCATCGACGTCGAAGTCGCTGTTGGTGCGCGTGTTGCGATAGGCCGAAACGCTGGTCAGCGTGGCGAAGCCCAGGTCGAATTCACCGGTGAAGCTGCCGCCGTAGATCCGCTGCTTGGTCAGGGCGAGGTCGTTCGAGGTCGTGTCGTGGTCGTCCGCGACGACCGCACCCGCCGGGGTGCCCGCCACGCCGGGACCGCGCGACAGGCCGGTGCCGATGGTGCCGTCGGCAATGCGCCAGCCGACAGGATTGTCGCGGTTCTCGAGGTAATCGCCCGAAAGGATCAGCTTGATCCGGTCGCTGGGCTGCGCGACGATCTTCGAGCGGATGCCCGAATAGTCCTGGAAGAAGTTCTTGTCGCCCCGCGTCAGGTTGCGGCCCCAGCCTTCGTTCTGGTGATAGCGCGTGACCGCGAGGTCGGCGCTGAGGCCGTCGGCGATCTTGCCGGCGACATAGGCGCGCGCGGAGACGGTCTGGTAATTGGCATAGCCGAAGTCGAGGTCGAGCACGGTCTCGTCGCCCGGCTCGCGGGTGATGACGTGGACCAGGCCGCCGGTGGCGTTGCGGCCGAACAGCGTGCCCTGCGGACCCTTGAGCACTTCGACGCGCTCGATGTTGTTGAAGTAGTTAATCGTCTGGCCGAGGTCGGCCATGTAGACGCCGTCGACGTAGACCGCATTGGCGCCTTCCTCGCCGGCCGCCGCATTGGTCGTGCCGACGCCGCGGACGAAGAACAGGCCGCTCGGGCCCGAACGGGTGAACTGCACCGAAGGGATGATCTGCGGCAGGTCGCGCGTGGTGTCGACGCCGCTTTCGCGCAGGGCCGAGGCGGTGACCGCCGAGACCGCGATCGGCACGTCCTGCAGGCGCTCCTGGCGGTGCTGCGCGGTCACGACGATCTCTTCGAGGCCGCCGGTGTCCGCCGCTGCATCCTGTGCGAGAGCAGGAACGGCGCCCATTCCGGCGAGACCGATCAGTGCCGCGCCGGTCAGCGCGCGCGCGCGGAAAGTCCTCAGAAGAGCAGCCATTATATCCTCCCTTGATGGCGGCGATCCCGATGTCCCCCGGTCGCCGACGGCGCGCACCCTCATGCGCGCCTACAAAACTGAGCACCGTCTTAGTTACGAGCGGACTCGCGTCAAGCGGCTGGGTCAAAACATGCCGCCATGTATCATTAATGCCGCAGCTCGAGCCAAGTATTCGGCGCGTCAGGCCCCGTGCGAAGCGAGATCGGCACCCGCGAGTTCGTCCGCATCGAGCGGATCGAACCGGTCGAGCACCTGCCTGATCAGCTGCTTGACCTCGTCGTGGCCCAGGCTGACGCCGACTTCGTCCTCGATGACGAAGTTGCGCGCGACGGCGGACATCAGCAGCACCATCCCGTGCGGGCCGACGATCGTGTGGTCGAAGCCGCGCTCGGTGTAAATGCGCTCCATCGCCTCGATCTGCTGCGAGCGGAAGCGCTCGCCGGTATGACGCATCTCTTCGCGCAGGCCCGGGTAGACTTTTCCGAGCGCGACGTATTCGGTCATCCGCTTGCCTTCGGGCAGGTTGCTGTTGAGCGCCCAGAGCGCGCGCATCGGGTGGCGCGACGACAAGGCTTCGTCATGCAGGCGGAAATAGCGCGCGGAAGACCTCTGAAAGACCGCGATCAGCAGCTCTTCCATCGAGCGGAAATAATAGTGCACGAGTTGCGGCTTGAGGCCCGCCTTCTGTGCGACGCGGCGCGCGCTGAAGGCGTGGTAGCCCTCTTCGCCAAGCAGATCGTAGGCGGCCTCGATCAGTCGCAATTTGGAGCGCGAGCCGCGCGCTTTGGATCCCGGCGTGGAAGCCATTGGCTCTCCGTTCGTGACAATGCCGCCAAATTGACGTGCATTGTCACGCGAGGCAAGGCTCTAGCGCGGCCATGCCGCTTCGGAATGGCGCAGTTGCGCGATCGGTAAGTTCGTCAGTTCGCGCGGGCGACGCGGCGATAGGGCACGAATTGCTGCAGCCCGACGAAACCGTTGTAGAAGAAGCCGGCGCGATCATGGGTGCGGACGATGTCCATGCGGCAGAGCTGGCTGCCGCGAATGTCGGTGACCATGATGTCGTCGCGATCGAGATCGCGCGGGTTGCTCGGGCGGTTGACGTAGATCGTGCCGCCATTGCCATAGACGATCGCGGTCTTGTCGATCACGCGCTGGTCGCGCGAGTCTGTCAGGCTGATGCAGTCGACAGGATTGCCGGGCTGGCGGCCGTCGAGGATCTTGGCGAGCTGTTCCTCGCCGGTGAGCTTGGGCTTCGCTCCGGCTGCGGCGCCGGTCAAAAGCACGGCGCCCGCCGCGAGAGCCAGGGCTGTCTTGCGCATGGGGACTCTCCTAAACGTCAATTTCGCACTCAGTACCGCAATCAGGCTGAACGCAGGCTTAGCGGAGTCAGGCCGTGCCGCCCACAGTCAGGCCTTCGACCAGCAAAGTCGGCTGACCCACGCCCGCGGGCACCGACTGTCCGCCCTTGCCGCAGACGCCGACGCCCTCGTCGAGGGCCATGTCGTTGCCGATGCCGGTCACCCGCGTGAGCACCGAAGGCCCGTCGCCGATCAGCGTCGCGCCCTTGATCGGCGCGCCCAGCTTGCCGTTCTCGATCTTGTAGGCCTCGGTGCACGAGAACACGAACTTGCCCGAGACGATGTCGACCTGACCACCGCCAAAGCTCTTGGCATAGATGCCGTTTTTGACGCGGCTCAGGAGCTCGGCCGGATCGTCGTTGCCGCCGCGCATGAAGGTGTTGGTCATCCGCGGCATCGGCGCGTGGGCATAGGATTCGCGGCGGCCGTTGCCCGTGGCGGGCACGCCCATCAGGCGGGCGTTGAGCCGGTCCTGGATATAGCCCTTGAGGATGCCGTCCTCGATCAGCACGTTCTCCTGGGTGGGCGTGCCCTCGTCGTCGATCGTCAGCGAGCCGCGGCGGCCCTGGAGCGAGCCGTCGTCGATCACGGTCACGCCCGGGGCGCCGACACGCTCGCCGATGCGGCCCGAAAACGCGCTGGTGCCCTTGCGGTTGAAATCGCCTTCGAGGCCGTGGCCGACCGCTTCGTGCAGCAGCACGCCGGGCCAGCCGGGGCCGAGCAGCACGGTCATCTCGCCGGCGGGCGCGTCGACGCTCTCGAGATTGGTCAGCGCCTGTTCGAGCGCGGTGTCGATCGCGCGGTTCCAGTTGGCGGGGTCGAACAGGTCGTCGTAGAGCCAGCGCCCGCCCATGCCGAAATTGCCCGTCTCGCGGCGGCCATTGGCCTCGGCGACGATGCCGACGTTGAGCCGCACCAGCGGGCGCACGTCGGTCGCGACGAAGCCGTCGGCGCGGACGATCTCGACCACCGACCACGAGGCGGAAAGGCTGGCGGACACCTGCGACACGCGCGGGTCGCGCGCGCGGGCGGCGGCATCGATCGTCTCGAGCAGCGCGACCTTCTTCTCGAAGGGCACGGCGTCGAGCGGCGAGGCGTCGGTATAGAGGTGGCGGTTCGACTGGCGCGGCGGCGCCGCGCGCGTGCCCGTGGCGGGATCGAGCAGTTGCAGCGTTTCGCCGGCACGGCGGATCGCCGCGGCCGACACGTCGTTGGCATGGGCGAAGCCGGTCATCTCGCCCGAAACGCCGCGCAGGCCGAAGCCCGCGTCGCGCGAATAGTCGGCGGTCTTGAGCCGGCCGTCGTCGAAGCCGAAGGATTCCGAGGCGATGAACTGCAGGTAAAGCTCGCCGTCGTCGCACTTGCGCAAGGTCTCCTGCGCGAGCGCCTGGGCTTCCTCGGGGGAGAGCTGGCCTGAACGATAGAGAAGCGAGCGGGGATCGGCGATGACGGTCATGCCGTCGATATAAGCGCTTTTGCGGAGCGCGCCAGCGTTACGCCGCCGCGGCGCCGGTCTCGCTATCAGCCTCACCGCCGCGCAGCACGAAGCGGCGGTCGCAATAGCCGCATTCGACGAAACCCTTCTCGTCGATCTCCAGCCAGACGCGCGGATGGCCGAGCGCGGCGCCGCCGCGGATGTCGGTGGCCCCGTCGCAGCTGACGCGGTGGGAATCGGTGTAGACGGTTTCGGGCGGCGTGATCATGTCGCGCGAATAGCAACTGACCCCCAGATTTTCTAGCGCAGTTTTCCAGCCTTTACGCGAGCGGGCTCCTGCCGCAGAGAACGTCGCTATGAGCGATGCCCCCGCGATCTCGATCCGCAATGTCGTCAAGCGCTATGCCCCCGTCGGCGAGGGGCCTGGAAAGCTCGCGCTCGACGACGTCAGCTTCGACGTGCCGCAGGGCCAGATCTTCGGCCTGCTCGGCCCGAACGGCGCGGGCAAGTCGACCCTGATCAACACGCTTGCGGGGCTGGTGATGAAGACCTCCGGCGAAGTGTCGATCTGGGGCTTCGACATCGATCGCGACATGCGCAACGCCAAGCGCGCGATCGGCATCGTCCCCCAGGAGATCGTGTTCGATCCGTTCTTCACGCCGTTCGAAGTGCTCGAGAACCAGGCGGGGCTCTACGGCGTGGCCAAGCCGCTGCGCCGGTCGATGGAACTGCTGCGCGCGGTGCACCTGGCCGACAAGGCGCAGTCCTATGCGCGCACGCTCTCTGGCGGCATGAAGCGCCGGCTGCTCGTGGCCAAGGCCATGGTCCACTCGCCGCCGGTGCTCGTGCTCGACGAGCCGACCGCCGGCGTCGACGTCGAGCTGCGCCGCCAGCTCTGGGATCTCGTCACCGAGATGAACCGCGAGGGCGTGACCGTGGTGCTGACGACGCACTACCTCGAGGAGGCCGAGGAGCTCTGCGACCGGATCGCCATCATCAACCACGGCAAGCTGATCACCAACCAGCCGACGCGCGAACTCGTCGGCATGGCGCGCGAAAAGGTCGTGGTGCTGACGCTCGACCGCGACATCGACACGCTGCCCGCGCATCCCGCCTTCCTCAAGTGCGAGAAGACGGGCGAGCGGATGGTGGAGATCACCTACGACAAGGATCGCAGCAATGCCGGCGAAGTGCTGGCTTCGGTGCAGGCGCAAGGCTTCGCGATCGTCGACGTGACGACGCGCGAGGCCGATCTCGAGGACGTGTTCGTCTCGCTGACGAGTGCGGTGAAGGCGGCCTGACATGATCCACGACGTCATCATCGTCGGTTCGGGCGCCGCCGGGCTGACCGCCGCGCTGGCCCTGGCCGAGAAGCTCAAGGTCCTTGTGCTCGCCAAGGGATCGCTGACCGGCGGTTCGACCGCCTGGGCACAGGGCGGCATCGCCGCCGTGCTCGATGCCGGCGACACCTTCGAGGAGCACATCCGCGACACCATGATCGCGGGTGCCGGGCTCAACCGGCAGGAAACCGTCGAATTCGTCATCGAGCGCGCGCCGCATGCGATCGACCGGCTGGTCGAGCTCGGCGTGCCGTTCAACATGGACGGCAACAGCCTCCACCTGACGCGCGAGGGCGGTCATTCGCACCGCCGCATCGTCCACGTAGACGACGCCACGGGCTGGGCGGTGCAGTCGGCGCTGCTCAAGGCGGCCGAGGATCATCCCAACATCACGCTGCTTCCGGGCCGCTCGTGCATCGATCTGATCAACGGCAAGCACGAGCTGCGCTATTCGGGCTCGGGCCGCGTCTGGGGCGTCTATGCGCTCGACGAGGCGACGGGCAAGGTCGAGGCGCACACCGCGCGCGCGACTGTGCTGGCGACGGGCGGCGCGGGCCGCGTCTATCAGTTCTCCACCGCGCCGCGCGGTGCGACCGGAGACGGCATCGCCATGGCCTGGCGCGCGGGCGCGCGCGTCTCCAACATGGAGATGATGCAGTTCCACCCGACCTGCCTCTACAACCTCGACGTCAAGAACTTCCTGATCACCGAGGCCGTGCGCGGCGAGGGCGGCCACCTGATCAACCCGCGCACCGGCAAGCGCTTCATGGAATTCTACGATCCCGAGCGGCTCGAGCTGGCCCCGCGCGACGTCGTCGCCCGCGCGATCGACTCCGAGATCAAGCGCTTCGGACTCGACTACGTCCATCTCGACATCAGCCACCAGCCGCCCGAATTCGTCCGCGAGCATTTCCCGACGATCTACGAGAAGCTGATGGGATTGGGCATCGACATGACCCGGCAGCCGATCCCCGTCGTCCCCGCGCAGCACTACACCTGCGGCGGCGTGCTGATCGACCTGACCGGCCGCACCGACCTGCCCGGGCTCTACGCCGTCGGCGAATGCACCGAGAGCGGGCTCCACGGCGCCAACCGCCTGGCCTCGAACTCGTTGCTCGAATGCTTCGTCTTCGGCGAGGCGGCGGCCGCCGACATCCTCGACCAGTGGGACGCCTTCGACGCGCCGCCGCCGGTCAAGGCCTGGGACGAGAGCCGCGTGACCAATTCGGACGAAGAGGTCATCATCAAGCAGAACTGGACCGAGATCCGCCGCTTCATGTGGAACTACGTCGGCATCGTGCGCACGACCAAGCGGCTCGAGCGCGCGCAGCACCGCATCCAGATGCTGACCGGCGAGGTCGAGGACTATTACGGCCACTTCCGTGTCACCACCGACCTGATCGAGCTGCGCAACCTGCTGCAGTCGGCCGAACTGATCGTGCAGTCGGCGCTGCGCCGCAAGGAGAGCCGCGGGCTGCACTACACGCTCGACTATCCCAAGACGCTGGCGACGCCGCGCGATACGGTGCTGGTGCCGTGAGCCTGCGCGACGACGATGATCGCACCGACCGCGCCTACCGCATCGTCGCGGCACCGGTGTCCGTGGTCTATGCCGCGCTGACCGATCCGCGGCTCGTGACGCTCTGGCTGCCGCCCGAGGGCGCCACCGCGACGATGCAGGCATTCGATCCACGGCCGGGCGGGGAGTTCCGCATGACCCTGCGTTTCGCTTCGGGTGGCGGCGGCAAGACCACCGAGGACAGCGACGTGGTCAGCGGCCGTTTCGTCGATCTCGAGCCTGACGAATGCGTGGTCCAGGACTTCGATTTCGTCTCGGACGATCCCGCCTTTGCCGGCACCATGCGCATGACCTGGGGCCTGACCTGGTGCGCCGGCGGGACAGATGTCAGCGTTATCGCCGAGAATGTCCCCGCCGGCATAAGCAAGGACGATCACGCCTTGGGGCTGGCCTCCTCGCTTGCCAATCTGGCGGCCTGCGTCGAACAATAGCCGCGACAACCGCGGGGAGAGACAGGTGCGGATCAAGGACAGGGTGGCCCTGGTCACCGGCTCGTCGCAAGGGATCGGCAAGGCGATCGCGCTGAAACTCGCGCAGGATGGCGGCAGGATCGTGGTCCACGCGCGCGGCGCCGAAAAGGCGGAGGCGGTCGCAGCCGAGATCCGCGCTGCGGGAGGCATGGCCCACGTCGTGCTCGGCGACCTCGCCGAGGGCGATACCGCGACGCGGATCGTCCGCGAGGCCTACGCGATCCACGGCGCGCTCGACATTCTCGTGCTCAACGCCGGCGGCGGCAGCTCTGGCCGCGCGACCGATCTGTCGGTCGAGACGATCGACCGCGTGCTCGCCTTCAACCTGCGCGCGACGATCCTGGCGACCACCGAATATGCGCGGCTGACGCAGAGCCCGCACGGACGCGTGGTGTTCATTTCCTCGGGTATGGCGACCCACGCCGCGCCCGGCGTCTCGGTCGGCGCCGCGGCCAAGGCGGGTTCGGAAACCTTCATGCGCTCGGTCGCGCAGGAGCTCGGCGAGCGCGGTATCACTTGCAATTCGGTCGCGCCGGGTTGCACGCGGACCGAGATGATCGCCGGCCAGGCCTGGCCCGACCAGGTGCCGCCCTGGACCGCGTTGCGTCGGCTCGGCCAGCCCGAGGACATCGCCGACGTCGTGGCCTTTCTCGCCAGCGACGAGGCGCGCTGGCTGACCGGCCTGACCATCGCGGCGAACGGTGGCTTGGTCACCACCGCCGCCAACATCCTGGCACGCGCTCGCTGAATCCATCGCCGAACTAGCAACAGACCGGCAACGAAACCATTCGTCTCGGCGCTACCCCAACCGCGTGTGGCAGCAAATGCACCGTCCGTCGCAGCAGGGGATTGCCATGAGGCCATCTCGTTTGTTTGCGCCGTCAACGATTGGATACCAAATTGGCGGGACTGCATTTGCTGGAAATCTCAAGAGCTTCGCTCGACTGTTCGGTGCTCTTCCTGGCGCTGCTCGGCTGTGCCACGACCCTGTTGACCGCGCGCGCCGTGCGTGCGCCGCACCGGATCGAGCGGCCCGTTTCCCAGGAGCCGATCGAACTCGTCGCTGCCACGCTCGCCGCGCTGGCGATCCCGATGTGGCTGACGACGCGCCCGATCGATCTCGTGGCCATGCTGGCACTGGTGCTGGCGACGGGCGTGGCACTGTGCCTGTTCGTCCGCCGGCTCAGCCTGCCCGGCGTGCTGACCTTGGCGACCCAGGCCGTCGCGCTCGTAGTCGGGCCGATCTGGGGCGCGCTGTTCATCGTCGAGGCGGACCTGCCGCTGTGGCTCGAACTCGCCGCGCTCGCGACCTTGGGCCTGGGCATGATGGCCAGCGGCGTCACGCTCGTCGCGGGCTTCGCACGCGAGGCGGTGATGACCCACGAGGACTGGCGCATGCCGGCGCAGGTGCCCGAGCCCTGCGACCGCGCGCCGCGCTTCAAGGTCTCGCTGCACCTGCCCTGCTATGCCGAGCCGCCCGAAGTGGTGAAGGCGACCATGGATGGCCTTGCCGGGCTCGACTATGCGGATTTCGAAGTGCTCGTCTGCGACAACAACACGCAGGACGAGACGCTCTGGCGCCCGCTCGAGGCGCATTGCGCCGTGCTCAACCGGCGGCTGGGGCGCGAGGTCTTCCGCTTCTTCCACGTCGCGCCGCTGCCCGGGGCCAAGGCCGGCGCGCTCAACTTCTGCCTCGAGCAGATGGCGCCCGACACCGAAGTCGTCGGCGTGATCGACGCAGACTACCACTCGCGCCCCGACTTCCTGTCGCGGCTCGTGCCCTTCTTCGCCGGTCCGCGGATCGGCTACATCCAGACCCCGCACGACTATCGCGGTTACGAGGACAGCGACTTCCTCACCGCCTGCCACTGGGAATACATGCCGACCAACAAGGTCGATTACCCGGGGGTCAGCGAATATGGCGGCGCCTTCACGATCGGCACCATGTGCCTGCTGCGCGCCGAGGCGCTGCGCCGCGCGGGCGGCTGGGCCGAATGGTGCCTGACCGAGGATTCCGAAGTCTCGGTGCGCATCCGCGCGGTCGGCTATCGCGGGCTCTATTTCGGCGAAACCTTCGGTCGCGGCCTGATTCCCGAGACCTTCGACGACTACCGCAAGCAGCGCTTCCGCTGGACCGCCGGGCCGGTGCAACAGCTCCGTCGCCACTGGCGCCTGTTCCGCCCCGCGCCGCTGGCCGCGCCGCTACCGGGCTGGAGCAAGCTGCTCGAGGTCACGCGCTGCGTCTCGCCGCTGCTCAACCTGGCCGGGATCGCCATGGCCGTGCTCTCGGCCGTGGGCATCGCCATCACCGTGATCAGCGACAATGCGCCGCGGATCGCGGTGCCCGAGGTCACCTGGCTCCTGCTCGTCGTGGGAGTCGCGACCTGGATCGTGCGCACGGTCCATCGCTATCGCCTGTCGGGCTGCGACGATCCGCGCGCGATGATCCGCGGCGAGATCGCCCGCGCTTCGCTCGACTATGTGGTGCTGCTCGCGGGTGTCGCCGGTCTGTCAAAGCGTCCGATCGCCTGGCGGCGCACGCCCAAGTTTGCCGTGCAGTCGGCGCAGGAATCGCCTTTCGTCATCGCGCGCGGTGAAACCGTGGCCGGAGTGATCTGCCTGGCGATCGCGCTGCTGGCGCTGCTCGCGGCGGGACAACTCGGTGGCGGCTTCGCGCTGCTGCTGGGGCTGAGCTTCGCGACGATGGCGCTGCGCTTCTTCTGTGCGCCGGTGATGGCGGCCCTGGGCAACCGCCATGCGACGCGCGTGACCGCTGTACCCGTGCCCGAGCCACGGCCGCTCGCGGCGTGATCGCTTAGAAGTTGAGGCCGAGCAATCGGCCCACGAAGATCAGCACGATCGCGCCGATGATCGAGGCGAGACAGCCCGCGCGGCTGAAGTCACTGTTGCCGCGGCTGGCGAACCAGCCCGCGAGCAGCGAACCGCCGACGCCGAGGAGGATCGTCGAGATCCAGCCCAGCGGCACTTCGCCCGGATAGAAGAAGCGCGCGAGCACGCCGATGACGAGGCCGCTGATGATCGCGCCGATGATGTTGAGCATGGGTATTCTCCTCCGCTGAAAGGCTTTTGCTGCCAAACGCACGAGAAAGCCATCCGTGTCGTCCGGCATCGCATGACGGCGGCGTAACGCGCAGTTGCCCAGATCTCGGCGGTCCAGCAAAGCCGGACGAGCCGCGGCGGCTGCCACGCATAAGGAGATGATCGGTCGGGATTCCGGTCGCTAAGGGTAAACTGCGCTGCAGATCACCCACCGGGAAAATGGTGCCCAGAAGAGGACTCGAACCTCCACGCCCTTGCGAGCGCCAGCACCTGAAGCTGGTGCGTCTACCAATTCCGCCATCTGGGCACGGGGTAGGCGCCGGCCTTTAGAGGTGTCCCGCGCGGTCTGTCAACAGCGCTATTGGGCCGGATCGATCTTTCGGTTTGCCGGCCGCTTGCCGACGGGCGAATGCGGATCGCTCAGTCATCTTGCGCTAGGCGCCGCCGGTGCATATCGCCGGCGCGGAACCTATTTTGTGCGGAGCACGACCATGGCCGACATTCCGGACGACATCTTCACCGAGCAGGAGCCCGATCCCGACACGCTGGCGAAGCTGGGCCCGCTCGCGCGGCTCGCGGGGGTCTGGGCGAGCGAAGGGCCGCGCGGCGCCGACATCAACCCCAAGGCGGACGGCCCCGAACACCGCGTCTACAGCGAGCGGCTCGAGGCCCATCCGATCGATCCACAGTCCAACGGGCCGCAACTGCTCTACGGGCTGCGCTATCACGTTCACATCAACACGCCCGAGGAGGACATCACCTTCCACGATCAGACCGGCTACTGGCTCTACGAGCCCGACACCGGCCTGATCATGCAGACCGTCGCGATTCCGCGCGGGCAGGTCGCGCTCGCCTCGGGTTTCGCCAAGCCCGAGGACACGACGCTGCGGCTATCGGCGGTGCGTGGCAAGACCGACTACGGCATCTGCTCGACCAGTTTCCTCGAGCAGGCCTTCCGCACCGAGTCCTATTCGATCGAGCTCACCTTCAATCCCGACGGCTCGATCACCTATGTCACCGAAACGATGCTGGCGGTTCATGGGCAGGAGGGAATCTTCAATCACCGCGATACCAACACCCTGGTCAAGATCGGCGAACCGCAGCCGAACCCGTTGTTCGAGATCGCGGGTCGCGGGCAGGGATAGGCCGAGCCGCGGGAACCTTTGGGGGCCACGGTTCGTAGTGACCGCTTATCGTCTGGATCATCGGAACCCATGACCGCTGCAACCTTCGAAGAGCCGGCGACCTGGCGTGCGATGCTCAAGCGTCGGCTGGCCGGTCGTCAGGCGCGTGCGACCTTGGTGATCGCGCTCGCAGGGGTTTTCCTGCTCGTCGTCATCGGGCTGATCTTCGCGCGCACGGGGCCGACGGCGGCGTCGCGTGCTGGCGCGACGCGGTCGGCCGCCTTGAAGGACCTGCCGGCACGGCCCGAGGACATCGAGGCGCATGGGCCTCAGGCCGCATCGGTGCTCGCGCCTGACGATGCGCGTGCGCGCAATGCTGCCGTCCCGTTCCTCGTGGACAAGCTCGGCGCGGCGCGGCCCTTCGTCTTCAAGGGTTCCGAGGCGGACCGTGCGCGCGCCGTCGAATGTCTGGCGACGGCCGTGCTCTACGAGGCCGGGGACGATACCGAAGGCGAGGCTGCCGTGGCGCAGGTCGTGCTCAACCGCGTGCGCCACGCAGCCTTTCCGGCGACGGTCTGCGGCGTGGTCTACCAGGGTTCGCAGCGCGCCACCGGCTGCCAGTTTACCTTCACCTGCGACGGTTCGCTGCGGCGGCGCATTTCCGACGCCGCCTGGGCGCGCGCACGGGTGGTCGCGGCGCAGGCGGTCGCGGGGAAGGTCTATGGTCCCGTGGGGCTCGCCACGCATTACCACACCGACTGGGTCTATCCCTACTGGAGCCCGGAGCTGAACAAGCTCGCGAGAGTCGGGACGCATCTGTTCTTCGGCTGGCGTGGCGCATGGGGCGGGAGCGGCGCTTTCCGGCGCGAGTACCGCGGCAACGAGGCGGGCGCCGCGGCGCTGATCGCCGCAGCGCAGCCTGGGGCGGCGCCGGTCGGCGAACTCGGCTCGGGCATTCTGGGTCTGCCCCAGCCCAAGGCGGAACTACCCGCGGGGATGGGCAAGGTCCCGCTCTACGGCAACCGCGTGCGGCTCGTGCGAGCCGACGGTCGCGGCTTCGGTCTGCTCGCGCCGGCGAGCGCCAGTGCCGCCAATCTGGTCAATGCCGCGCTGGCGCTCTGCAAGGATCCGGGCGCCTGCGAAGTCGCCGCCTGGGCGAACGAGGACGACATACCCGGTGCCTACCCGATCCCCGAGGGCGCGCGCGGGACGATGGTGTTCGAGTATCGCCGCGACGGCCTGGGCGGCCGCGGCGCGACGCGCTTCGACTGCGATCGCTATCCGAACCGCGATCCCAAGACTTGCCTCGCGGGCTCGGCGCAGGCGGCCGACGTGCTGCCCGGCGTGCGCTTCAAGACGAAGTAAGTCGGGGCGCCACGGCCGCGACGAGTGCTTCGAGCCCGGCGACGTCGGCCTCGTCGAAGCGGGCAAGGTGCGGGCTGTCGAGGTCGAGCACGCCGATGAGGGCGCCCTCGTGGATCACCGGCACGACCAGTTCGGACTGCGAGGCGGCGTCGCAGGCGATGTGACCGGGGAAGGCGTGGACGTCGCGGACGCATTGCGTCTGGCGCTCGGCCGCAGCGGTGCCGCAGACGCCTTTGCCGATGGCGATGCGGATGCAGGCGGGTTTCCCCTGGAAGGGCCCGAGCACGAGTTCGCTGCCGTCGAAGCGATAGAAGCCGGCCCAGTTGAGACCGGGCAGACTATCCCAGATCAAGGCCGCGACATTGGCCATGTTGGCGATGCCGTCCGGCTCGCCCTCGGTCAGACCGCGCGCGGCGCTGACGAGATCGGCGTAGAGCGTGGGTTTGGACGAAGTGTCGATCGTGGTTTCGAACATGGCGCCGATCTTAGCCGGGGCGGTGGTGAAGAGCCAGCATCACACCCACCGCTTGATCGGCCCAAGCTGCGGCGTTCGGTTCGGCAGATCGACGAAGGTTTCGTCGACATAGCACCAGCCCCAGCCTTCGGGCGGATCGTAGCCTTCGATGATCGGGTGGTGGCTCGCGTGGTAATGGGCGGTGGCGTGCTTGTTGGGCGAATCGTCGCAGCAGCCGACATGGCCACAGGATCGGCACAGGCGCAGGTGGACCCACCAGTCGCCGCTGGCGAGGCATTCCTCGCAGCCCTTGGCGCTGGGTACGACCTGCTGGATGACGGCCTGATGATCGCAGGTCCGGCTCATCGCGCGCGCTCCCCAGCCTGCGCGGCTAGCGCCTTTGGTGCCTGGGCGGCGAGCGCCTGATGGATCTGCGCGACGACCGCGGCGCCTTCACCGACACCGGCCGCTACGCGCTTGACCGAGCCGGCGCGGACGTCGCCGATCGCAAAGATGCCCGGTCGCGTCGTCTCGAGCGGGAGGATGCCGGCGCGGCCCAGGGTGTCGCCCGTGCAGATGAAGCCGTGCGCGTCGGTCTCGACGCAGCCCGAGAGCCAGCTCGTGTTGGGATCGGCGCCGATGAACAGGAACAGGTGCTTGAGATCGCAGTGCTTGGTGCTGCCGTCTGCGCGGTCGCGGAAGACCGCACCGGTGAGGCCGGTCTGGCAATCGCCTTCGAGGCTGGCGATCTCCTTGCCGATGTGCAGGGTCACGTTGGGCAGGGCGGCGATGCGGTCGATCAGGTAGCGCGACATCGTCGCCTCCAAGGGGCGCCGCGCGACGAGGTGGAGGTGCTTCACCTTGGGGGCGAGGAAGACCACGCCCTGGCCCGCCGAATTGCCGCCGCCGACGAGCGCCACTTCCTCGCCCTCGCAGAGCCGCGCCTCGATCGGCGAGGCCCAGTAGGACACGCCCTTGCCTTCGAACATCGCGAGTCCCGGCACCTCGGGGCGACGATAGCGTGCGCCCGAGGCGATCACCACGGTGCGCGCGCGGACGTGGCGATCATCGGGCAGGACGAGGCCCAGCGGCAGGTCGGGGCAGACCTTGCCCTCGGGGCAGTCTAGCTTGGTGACTTCGAGCGGGATGGCGATTTCGGCGCCGAACTTGAGCGCCTGGTTGAAGGCGCGGCCGGCGAGCGCCTGGCCCGAGATGCCCGTGGGGAAGCCCAGGTAGTTCTCGATCCGGTTCGAGGCGCCGGCCTGGCCGCCGAAGGCGCGCTCGTCGAGCACGATGGTCGAAAGGCCTTCGGACGCGGCATAGACCGCGGCGGCGAGGCCCGCCGGTCCGGCACCGACGATGGCGACGTCGTAGAGCTTGCGTGGATCGATCTCGGGGGTGATGCCCAGGCACGAGGCAAGCTGGATCTCGTTGGGGCGGCGCAGCAGGCTGCCGTCGGGGCAGACCACCAGCGGCAGCTCGTCGGGCTGGACGCCGATCCGCTCGACCAGGGCATGGCCTTCCTCGTCGCGCGCGGCGTCTAGCACCTGGTGCGGATAGCCGGCGCGCGCCAGGAAGCCCTGCAGGCGGACGATGTCGGGGCTGTTCGGCGTGCCGATGATGATCGTGCCGGCGCCGCCTTCCTCGATCAAGCCGACGCGGCGCAGGATCAGCGCACGCATCACGATCTCGCCGATCTCGGCCGATCCGATCATCAGCGCGCGCAGGTGCGCGGCGTCGAAGGGCAGGGCCGTGGCACCCTCGGGCCCGGCGCGGCCGCGCGCGATCGCCGAGCGGCCGGCGAGCTGGTTGACCTCGCCGGTGAACTGGCCCTCGGTCATCGTCGTGATCGTGGCTTCGGCGTTCAAGCCGTCGCGGCGCGTGATGTCCGCCGATCCCGCGAGCAGGAGCCAGGACGGCGCGCCGACTTCGCCGATGTCGTAGAGCAGTTCGGCAGGGGCAAAGTCGCGTGCGGGACCGCTGGCGAAGCGCGAGGCTTCTTCGACCTGGGCGGCACTGAGCACGGGGAACATCTGCGGGCGGCGATCGTCGAGCGTGCTCATCGTTTCGGTTCCTCGTCGGGGCGGCCTGTCCCCTTGGCCGGCGACAATGGTGGCCGAGCTGCGAGGCGCTTGTCGATCATACCAAGGTTGAGCGGACCACGACCTCTGCCGTGCGGGAGGATCGAATGCTCACACAGGAGGCGGGCGAGGTCAACGCGTGCGGCGGAAGGCGGGCGCCCATGAGCATCAGGGCGATGTTGCCGTCAAGTCGCGTGCCGACACGAATGTGAGTTTCCCAACAGTTTTTTGGCAACTCTCGTTCGTTCGCTTCGTTTCTCCATGTTACTACTGAGCACTTACATAGTCGGGCATAGGAGTTGCGTATGGCCACCGGCGATCTGTTTTCCGATTTTGCTGCGAGCTACGAGGCGCGGCGACAGACGGAGATGTCGCTGGAGGAGTATTTGAAGGGGTGTCGCGGCGACCCCATGATGTACGCCAGCGCCCCCGAACGATTGCTCGCCGCGATCGGTGAGGCGCAGATCATC
This sequence comes from Novosphingobium anseongense, assembly GCF_037482895.1. Classification (NCBI taxonomy): domain Bacteria; kingdom Pseudomonadati; phylum Pseudomonadota; class Alphaproteobacteria; order Sphingomonadales; family Sphingomonadaceae; genus Novosphingobium; species Novosphingobium anseongense. Next base: position 680,255 of record NZ_JBBHJZ010000002.1, read on the forward strand.
GACACTTCGATGGACCCGCGGCTCGGCCGCATCTTCATGAACCGGACGATCCGGCTCTATCCGAGCTTTGCCGAATTCTACGGCATGGAAGAGACGATCGAGCGCATCGTCTCCTACCTGCGTCACGCGGCGCAGGGTCTCGAGGAGCGTAAGCAGGTGCTCTACCTGCTCGGCCCCGTCGGCGGCGGCAAGAGCTCGCTGGCCGAGCGCCTGAAGGCGCTGATGGAGACGCACCCGATCTACGCGCTCAAGGCCGGGGATGAGATCAGCCCGGTGTTCGACAGCCCGCTGGCGCTGTTCGATGCCGAAATCCACGGCGACATGCTGCTTGATACCTACGGCATTCCCAAGCGTCGCCTCTCCGGCCTGATCAGTCCCTGGTGCCGCAAACGGCTCGACGAGTTCAAGGGCGACATCGCGCAGTTCAAGGTCGTGCGCCTGATGCCTTCGCGCATTCACCAGATCGCCATTTCGAAGACCGAACCGGGCGACGAGAACAACCAGGACATTTCCAGCCTCGTCGGCAAGGTCGACATCCGCAAGCTGGAGATGCTCAGCCAGAACGATCCCGACGCCTATTCCTATTCGGGCGGGCTCAACCGTGCGAACCAGGGCATGCTCGAATTCGTCGAGATGTTCAAAGCGCCGATCAAGATGCTCCACCCGCTGCTCACGGCGACGCAGGAGAGCAATTACATCGGCACCGAGAACATCGGCGCGATCCCCTTCACCGGCATCGTCATGGCGCACTCGAACGAGAGCGAATGGGCCAACTTCAAGAACAACAAGAACAACGAAGCCTTCATCGACCGTATCTACGTGATCAAGGTGCCCTATTGCCTGCGCGCGACCGAGGAGCGGCAGATCTACGAAAAGCTGATCTCGGGCTCGGAGCTGGCATCGGCATCCTGCGCACCGGGGACGTTCGATATGCTGGCGCGCTTCTCGGTGCTGACGCGGCTGCGCGCGCACGAGAACTCCAACGCCTATTCGAAGATGCGTGTCTACGACGGCGAGAGCCTGCGCGAGGTCGATCCGCGCGCCAAGTCAATGCAGGAATACAAGGACGCGGCCGGCGTGGACGAAGGCATGGACGGCATCTCCACGCGCTTCGCCTTCAAGGCGCTGTCGGCCACCTTCAACCACGATCCGACCGAAGTCTCGGCCGATCCCGTTCACCTGATGTACGTGCTCGAAAGGATGGTAAAGCAGGAACAGTTGCCCGGCGAGACCGAGACGAAGTACCTCGAATTCGTCAAAGGCGACCTTGCGCCGCGCTATGCCGAATTCATCGGCAACGAGATCCAGAAGGCCTATCTCGAATCCTACCACGACTACGGGCAGAACCTGTTCGACCGTTATGTCGCCTATGCCGATGCCTGGATCGAGGATCTCGACTTCAAGGATCCCGACACCGGCCAACTGCTCGACCGCGAGGTCATCAACCAGGAACTGACCCGCATCGAGAAGCCGGCGGGGATCGCCAATCCCAAGGACTTCCGCAACGAGGTGGTCAAGTTCGCGCTGCGCATGCGCGCGGCGAACAATGGCCGCAACCCGTCGTGGACCTCCTACGAGAAGATCCGCGAGGTGATCGAGCGGCGCATGTTCAGCCAGGTCGAAGATCTGCTGCCGGTGATCAGCTTCGGTTCAAAGAAGGACGGCGATACTGAGAAGAAGCACGACGAATTCGTCGATCGCATGATCGCCCGCGGTTATACCGCGCGGCAGGTTCGGCGCCTCGTCGAATGGTACATGCGCGTGAAGCAGGCCGGTTGATGGGAAAGGAGGCGGGCTAGAACTAGATGCACATCGTCGATCGCCGCCTGAACCCGGGTGGCAAGAGCCTGGTGAACCGACAGCGCTTTCTGCGCCGGGCGAAGGCCTTGGTCCAGCAGGCGGTGCGCGACAGCCTCAAGGATCGCTCGATCAAGGATCTCGAGCAGGAGGGTGAGGTCACGATTCCGCGCGACGAGGTTCACGAACCCAGCTTCCGCCGCGGCGCCAGTGGTGGCAACCGCGAGCACATCCTGCCCGGCAACAAGGAATACCTCTCGGGCGATCAGATCGAGCGTCCGCCCGGTGGCGGCGAGGGCGCCGGCGGGCATCAGGGCGAGGGCGACGACGAATTCCGCTTCGTGCTCAGCCGCGAGGAATTTCTCGACCTGTTCCTCGACGATCTCGAACTGCCCGAACTCGCCAAGAAGAAGCTGACCAGCGGCGAGGCCGAAGGCGTGCGTCAGGCGGGCTATTCGACCAGCGGCAGCCCTTCGGCGCTGTCGATCGGCCGGACCATGCGCAATTCGATGTCGCGCCGCATCGCGCTCAAGCGCCCGCGCGGCGAGGACATGGCCAAGCTCGAGGCAGAGATCGCCCGGCTCGAAGCCTTGGCCAAAGACACCGGGGCCGATCACGCCGAGGAACTCGCCAAGCTGCGCGAGGAATACGAACGCCTCGAACGTCGCCGCAAGCTGATCACATATGTCGATCCGATCGACCTGCGCTACCGCCGCTTCGAACCGACGCCCAAGCCGATCAGCCAGGCGGTGATGTTCTGCCTGATGGACGTCTCGGGCTCGATGACCGAGCACATGAAGGATCTGGCCAAGCGGTTCTACGCGCTGCTCCACCTGTTCCTCAAGCGCTGCTACCGTCACGTCGAGGTCGTGTTCATCCGCCACACCGACCGCGCCGAAGAGGTCGACGAGGAGACTTTCTTCTACAGCCGCGAGACCGGCGGCACCCTGGTTTCGACCGCGCTCGAGAAGATGCTGCAGGTGATGAAGGACCGCTATTCGCCGAACGACTGGAACATCTACGTGGCGCAAGCCTCGGACGGCGACAACATGCCCAGCGACACGGCCAAGACGATCGCGCTGATGGCGGACGAGATCATGCCGGTGGCGCAGTACGTCGCCTATCTCGAGGTAGGGCGCGAGGAAGACCCGATGATGGCCATGGGCGGGCCCTTGATGCGCGCGAGCGATCTGTGGCGCTCCTACGGCCAGATCGACGGGCAGAACGGCAAGTTCGTCATGCGCAAGGTCCACCACCGGCGCGAGATCTACCCGGTGTTCCGCGAACTTTTCGCCAAGCGCGGTCTGGCTGCGGGGAGGGCCCAGTCATGACCAAGCTCGCCGCCAAGCCGCTCTACGAGGGCAGCGACTGGAACTTCGACACGATCCAGCGAATCTACGACACCGTCGAAACGATCGCCCGCGAGGAGCTCGACCTCAACACCTATCCCAACCAGATCGAGGTCATCACCGCCGAGCAGATGCTCGATGCCTACAGCTCGACGGGCATGCCGCTGCTCTACAACCACTGGTCGTTCGGCAAGCAGTTCCTGACCAACGAGCTGATGTACCGCAAGGGCCAGCGCGGGCTCGCCTACGAGTTGGTGATCAATTCGGACCCCTGCATCAACTACATCATGGAGGAGAATTCGGCGACGATGCAGACGCTCGTGCTCGCGCACGCGGCGTTCGGGCACAACCACTTCTTCAAGAACAACTACCTGTTCCAGCAGTGGACCGATGCCGAGGGCATCCTCGACTATCTCGAATTCGCCAAGCGCTACATCTCGCAGTGCGAAGAGCGGTATGGCCAGGTCCAGGTCGAACGCCTGCTCGACGCGGCGCATGCGCTCAACCGCCAGGGCGTCCACCGCTACCCGCGCGGCCAGGCGCGCGACCTCAAGGCCGAGCTCGCGCGCGAGAACGTGCGCCACGCGCAGCGCGAGCGCGATTACGACGACATCTACCGCACGCTGCCCGCGGCCAAGGCCAAGGCGGCCGATGCCGGCGTCAGCGCGCGCGCCGCGGCGCTGGGGCTGCCGCAAGAGAACGTGCTCTATTTCCTCGAGAAGTCGGCGCCGCGGCTCGCGCCCTGGCAGCGCGAGATCCTGCGCATCACCCGCGTGCTCGCGCAGTATTTCTATCCCCAGGGCCAGACCAAGGTGATGAACGAGGGCGCCGCCTGCTACGTCCACTACCGGATCATGACCACGCTCCACCAGCGCGGCCACATCACCGAGGGATCCTTCCTCGAATTCCTCACCTCGCACACCAACGTCGTCAGCCAGCCGATGTTCGATTCGGGCCATTATGGTGGGCTCAACCCCTATTGGGTCGGCTACAACATGATGCAGGACATCGCCCAGGTCTGCGTTGCGCCGACCGAGGAGGACCGGTTCTGGTCGCCCGACATTGCCGGCAATGGCGACGTCGAGGGTACCTTGAAACACATCTGGGCGAACTATCGCGACGAGAGTTTCGTCTCGCAGTTCCTGTCTCCCAGACTCATGCGCCAATGGCGGCTGTTCAAGCTCGACGATCACGAGAAGGTCGATCACATCAAGGTCGACGCGATCCATGACGAGCGCGGCTATCGCGAGCTGCGCCGCGGCCTTGCGCGCCAGTACGACATCTCGTGGCAGGAGCCCGACATCCAGATCGTCGACGTCGACCTTGCCGGTGATCGCACCCTGATGCTCGAGCACCATGTCACCAACGGCGTGCTGCTGGCCGAGAAGGACGCCGGCCGCGTCGTCCAGCACCTCGCCGATCTCTGGGGTTACGAGGTCGTGCTCAGGGAGATCGAGCCCGAAGGCGGCTCTTCGCTCAAGGAGCACAAGGCGCGGCCAAGGGCGACGGGGCCGAGACTGGCCGAGGGCTGACCGCCGGGGAATCCGCTTCTATCCGCTCCGGAATCGGAGTATGCCCTGTGGATAAACACAGGGGATAGGAGCGATCAGATGTTCGATTCACCTGATGCCCAGGCCTATATCGAGCGCGCGGAAATGCACGAACAACTCGCCGCCGCCACGTCCGACGAACCTGCCCGCAAGATGCATCAGGCCATGGCCGAAGCCTATCGCCGCAAGGCCGGTGAGGCCAAGGCTCGGCTGGTTCAAGCGATCCCGCTCGATGCGGCACCCAGCCGCCTGATGATGAGCAACAGCATCTAAAGCGACCGGAATCCGTCGTCGACAATCGAACCGCGCCGACAACGGCGCGCGGTTCATGTTGCATTTACGACAGGATATTGACGGTCCGCTTTCCAACATGCATCGTGGGAGTCCTTCGAAAGACGCGCCCGCGGAAATTTTACATCCTCCACGGGCTCCAGACTTCAACCCCCCGCTTCGGCGGGGGGTTTTTTAATGCCCGAGGCATCGGACCGCGCGCGGATGGCGACCTTCGTTTTGCCATAGCCATGACCATGATCGAGCGTGCCGAACAGCCAGTCGTAGAGCAAGGTGATCGTCGCGAAATTGCCGCCGGTAAAACGGGCGTGGTGGTTGTGGTGCATCCGCGACATCGTTGCCAGGTAGCGGAACGGGAAACGATCGGTCTCCCACAGGTCGTGGTTGTGCAGGTTGATCTGCGAGAAGGCCACCCAGGTCAGCACCACCGTCACGACGTGGAAATCGCCGAGGACCCGCGACAGCCCGAAGATCGTGCCGGCATAGAGGCCAAGGCCCAGCGCCACCTCGATCGGGTGGATGTAGCTCGAATCCTGGCGGCAGGGGTTGTGTTGACGGTGGTGCACGGCGTGGACCCACATCAGCGGGCCGCCCAGTAAGCCGCCGTCGTGGAACAGGAAGCGGTGCACGAGGTAGTAGAAGAAGTCGTAGACCAGCAGGATCGCGGCGATATCGAGCAGCATCTGCCACCACGGTTGCGAGCCGGCCGTCAGGCAGAACGGCAGGACACCGACGAAGATCGCGATCAGGAAGACCGGCCCCCAGCGGCGGTTCCACCGCTGGTTCTGTGCATAGTGCGGCTTGGTCATCTTGCTGCGCCGCATCGCCGCGTTGCGCGCGTGCTCGGCGCGGAACGCGGGAATCAGCAGGACGAGATATTTGCCGATCAGCGTGACCGCGGCGATGCCGACCGCGGCGTAGAGCGAGAGCTGCCATTCGTATCCCGTGAGCAGCGGGGCGAAAAATCCTGTGTCCATGACGTGCTTCCCAGGTTGGTCCGCCGGAGGTGTGGAACGCCGTTCTCATGTGCTCCTTGATCGAGGACAAAGCTGCGGTTCGGCGCGCCGACTATCGCTTCCGCGATGGCAGAGGAGACGACGATGGAGCAGGCGAGAGAAACCCGACCGCGCACGGCCTACGAATTGCTCGGCGGCAAGCCGATGGTGGGCCGCATTGTCGATCGCTTCTACGACCTGATGGACCAGGATCCGGCCTATACCGAACTGCGCGCGCTGCACGCGCCGGACCTGGCGCCGATGCGTGGTTCGCTGGCGGGTTTCCTCGTCGCCTGGCTCGGCGGCCCGCGCGACTGGTTCGAGGAGCGACCGGGGATGTGCATGATGTCCGCGCACCGCGGTGTGACGATGACCGAACCGGCCGCGCGGCAGTGGGCCGATGCGATGACGCGCGCGGTCCACGATGCCGATGCCGATCCCGCGCTGGCGGAAGGGGTGGCGCAGGCCTTGGCGGGCATGGCGCTGAACATGGGCGGGGTGGGGCGGTAAGTCGTCCGCTGACGGAAAGGCTCAGGCTGACAAGCGCGCGAAGGTGGTCGAGCGGTTGAGCGGCGGTGCGAAACGGGCCGGCGATCACAACCACCGGCCCGTTTTTTCGTGCAGGCCTAGAACGAGAAATAGACCCCGCCGCTGATAACCCAGGGGTCGAGCTTGTGACGCGTCTCGAGCGCCTTGACGCCCGCCGTGGTGGTGAACCGCGCGATCGTATCGACGAAATATTTCTTGGCGTCGAAGTTGATGCCGAGGCCGCCGTCGCCCACGGGAATGTCGACGCCACCCTGGAGCACCAGGCCGAGTTCGTTGCTCATCGTCACGCGGCTCGCGCCGAGCGCCTTGGCCGTGGCTCCGGGCTTCTCGCCCATGATCACGAAGAGGCTCGGGCCGAGGCCGACATAGGGCCGGATCGGCCCGGCATCGACGTGGTATTTCAGCGTCAGGGTTGCGGGCAGGATCAGCACGTGATCGACGATGCGAGCGCCCGCCAGCGCGCCGGCGCCATCGACCTTGTGCTGGGTCAGGCAGCAGATCGTCTCGATCGAGAGGTTCGGCGTCGCATAGAATTCGATCGCCATGGTGGGCACGACATTGTCGTCGGCCCTGGTCCGGCTGCCCGCGGGCAGGCCGATCAGGTCCGTTTTCACCCCATCGATCCTGCCGTCGGGCAGGACGCCGCTGCCGAGCAGTTTGATCTGCCAGCGGCCGTCTTCGGCACGGGCGAGCGCAGGAGCGCCCAGGGCCGTGGCGGCGAGCGCGGCGGCGCAAAGCGTCAGTCTGTTCATGATCCTTCATCCGTCGCCGCAGTGTCCGCAGGCTGCGGACCAGGGTTGTTGCGGCGTCATCCGCGAGCTGCGCGGTCTGCGGTGGAATCGCCTTGATCGCGCGCAAAACAGCGAGTTTCTCCGGAAATCAGCCTTGCCTCATTCCTCGTCGCCCCTGCGCAGGGGCGACGAACAGAACAAGGAACGTGAGCGACCAACGATCCCCCGACGATCGTTGATCGCGGTCAATGTTGCAGCGCGGAAAAGAGCCCAGGGCGCTGTCGTCAATCACATGAGGGAAGGCTCATGATCAGCGTTCTATCGCGCGCCGGCATCTGGCTGGCCGTGCTCATCCTGGCCGTGATGGCGAGTGCCGTCGCGCTCGACCGGGGCTTTGCCGTGCACATGACGATCGTCGCGCTGGCGGCCTTCGTCGGCCTCTGCATCTCGATCGGCAGGGTCGACTATGCGGCGATCGCCAAAGGCGTGATCCGGACCCCGACCGACCCCGGCCGATATGACGACGATCCGATCCGCTGGGGCGTGATCGCCACCGTCTTCTGGGGCATGGCGGGCTTCCTGGCGGGCCTGTTCATCGCGCTCCAGCTGGCCTTCCCCGCGCTCAACTTCAATCTCGAATGGACGACCTTCGGCCGCGTGCGGCCGCTGCACACGTCCGCCGTGATCTTCGCTTTCGGAGGCAACGCGCTGATCGCCACGTCCTTCTACGTGGTCCAGCGCACTTGCCGGGCGAGGCTGGCCTTCCCCGGCCTCGCCCGTTTCGTCTTCTGGGGCTACCAGCTGTTCATCGTCCTCGCGGCGACCGGCTACCTCATGGGCGTGACCCAGTCGAAGGAATATGCCGAGCCCGAATGGTACGTCGACTGGTGGCTGACGATCGTCTGGCTGGCCTACCTGGCGGTCTTCGTCGGCACGATCGTCAGGCGCGCCGAACCGCACATCTACGTCGCCAACTGGTTCTACCTCGGCTTCATCATCACCGTGGCCATGCTCCACGTGGTCAACAATCTCGACATGCCGGTCAGTCTGGTGGGCTCGAAAAGCTATCCGCTCTGGGCCGGCGTGCAGGGTGCGCTGGTGCAGTGGTGGTACGGCCACAATGCGGTCGGCTTCTTCCTGACCGCGGGCTTCCTGGCGATGATGTACTACTTCGTGCCCAAGCAGGCCGAGCGGCCGATCTACTCCTATCGCCTGTCGATCATCCACTTCTGGGCGCTGATCTTCCTCTACATCTGGGCCGGGCCGCATCACCTGCACTACACGGCGCTGCCCGACTGGGCGCAGACCCTGGGCATGGTCTTCTCGATCATGCTGTGGATGCCGAGCTGGGGCGGCATGATCAACGGCCTGATGACGCTCAACGGCGCCTGGGACAAGATCCGCACCGATCCGATCATCCGCATGATGGTGATGGCCCTGGCCTTCTACGGCATGAGCACCTTCGAGGGGCCGATGATGTCGATCAAGTCGGTCAACAGCCTGTCGCACTACACCGACTGGACGATCGGCCACGTGCACTCGGGCGCGCTCGGCTGGAACGGGATGATCACCTTCGCGGCGATCTACTATCTGGTCCCGCGGCTGTGGCAGCGTCAGCGGCTCTACTCGCTGCGTTGGGTCAACTGGCACTTCTGGCTCGCGACCGTCGGCATCGTCTTCTACGCCGCGGCGATGTGGGTGGCGGGGATCACCCAGGGGTTGATGTGGCGCGAATACGGCGCCGACGGCTACCTTGTGAACGCCTTCGTCGAGAGCGTCGTCGCGGTCCATCCGATGTTCGTCCTGCGCGCCTTCGGCGGCCTGCTCTATCTCGCGGGCGGGGCGATCATGGCGGCCAACGTCTGGCTGACCATCGCCGGCAGGCTGCGCGACGAGAAGCCCATGCACGATGCCGCGTTCGATCCTGCCAAGGACCGTCCGCTCGCTCCCGTTCCCGCCGAATAAGGACGCGCGACATGTCCTCCATCGTCGAAAACCACAAGAAGCTCGAACGCAACGTCACCCTGCTCGGGCTCTTCGCCTTCATCGTCGTCGCCATCGGCGGCGTGGTCGAGATCGCGCCGCTGTTCTGGATCGACAACACGATCGAGAAGGTAAAGGGCGTGCGGCCCTACACCCCGCTCGAGCAGGCGGGCCGCGACATCTACGTGCGCGAGGGCTGCTACGCCTGTCACAGCCAGATGATCCGGCCGTTCCGCGACGAGGTCGAGCGCTACGGCCACTACAGCCTCGCTGCGGAATCGATGTACGACCATCCGTTCCAGTGGGGCTCGAAGCGCACGGGGCCCGACCTCGCGCGCGTCGGTGGGCGCTATTCGGACGAGTGGCACGTCCAGCACCTCAAGGACCCGCGCGCGGTGGTGCCCGAAAGCATAATGCCGCCCTATGCCTTCCTCGCCGACCGCGATCTCGCGCCCGGCGACCAGACGGCGCAACTCCTCGCGCTCGCCCGCGTCGGCGTGCCCTACAGCGCGGCCGATCTCGCCAAGGCCGACGCCGACCTCATGGCCCAGGCCGATCCCGAAGCCGATACCGCCGACCTGCTCGCGCGCTACCCCAAGGCGCAGGCGCGCGACTTCGACGGCGATCCGGGGCGGCTGACCGAGATGGATGCGCTCGTCGCCTATCTCCAGGTGCTCGGCACCCTGGTCGACGTCAACGCCGCCGCGGCCCAGGAGGAACTGGCCCGGGAGAAGGGCCGGTGAGCCTGCACTCCACCTACGACATGCTGCGGCACCTCGCCGATAGCTGGGGCCTGCTGGTTATGGCGCTGGTCTTCCTCGGCCTCGCGGCCTGGCCCTTCCGCCCCGGCGCGAGCGCCAACAACGAGGCCGCCGCGCAGCTGATCTTCAAGGACGAGAACGATGGCGAATAAGCGCATCGACGAGCCGACGGGCACTTCGACCGTCGGCCACGAATGGGACGGCATCGAAGAGCTCGACACGCCGATGCCGCGCTGGTGGCTGTGGAGCTTCTACCTCTGCATCCTGTTCGCGATCGGCTACATGGTGGTCTATCCGGCGGTGCCGCTGCTGACCAAGGGTACCGAGGGTGTATTCGGCTGGACCAGCCGCGGCGAACTCGCCGCCGAGACCAGGGCCGCCCAGGCGAGCCGGGCGCAAGTGCTCGCGCAGATCGCCGCGACCCCGATCGAGCAGCTGCCGGGCAAGCCCGCGCTGATGCAGGCCGCGGTCGCGGGCGGGCGCGCGGCGTTCCGCGTCAACTGCGTCCAGTGCCACGGCGCCGGCGCCGCGGGGGTGGCCGGGCTCTATCCGAACCTCGCCGACGACGACTGGCTGTGGGGCGGCAATCTCAAGGAGATCGAACAGACGATCGTCCACGGCATCCGCCAGCCCGGCGACGACCAGACGCGCGTCAGCCTGATGCCCTCGTTCGGGCGCGACGGCATGCTGACGCCGGCGCAGATCGACGAGGTGGTCCGCCACGTCCGCACGCTCTCGGGCCTGGAGAAGCCCAGCGCCGCCTCCACCCGCGGCGCGCAGACCTTCGCCGACAACTGCGCCGCCTGCCACGGCTCGGCTGGAAAGGGTGACCGCCAGTTCGGCGCGCCGAACCTGTCCGACCGGATCTGGCTCTACGGCGGCAGCCGCGAGGCGATCGCCGCTAGCATCCACAATGCCCATGCCGGCGTCATGCCCGCCTGGGGCCAGCGGCTCGATCCCGTCACGATCCGCATGCTCGCCGCCTACGTGCATTCGCTCGGCGGCGGGGAAGAGATCGATGCGTCCGGGCCTCGCTGAACTCCCCCCGCTCTACGCGAAGCGCCGCGCCGTCTTTCCCAAGGCCGTCGACGGGCTCTACCGTCGGATCAAGTGGGGCTGGATGGGCGTCACCCTGGCGATCTACTATGGCACGCCGTGGCTGCGCTGGGACCGCGGTCCCTATGCGCCCGACCAGGCCGTGCTCGTCGATCTCGCGCACCGCCGCTTCTACATGGCCGGCATCGAGATCTGGCCGCACGAGTTCTACTTCGTCGCCGGCCTGCTGATCATGGCGGGCATCGGCCTGTTCATCGTCACCTCGGCGGTCGGCCGCGCCTGGTGCGGCTATTCGTGCCCGCAGACCGTCTGGACCGACCTGTTCCAGCATGTCGACCGGCTGATCGACGGCGACCGCAACGCCCAGCTCCGCCTGCAGAACGCGCCCTGGACCGCCGAGAAATCGGCCAAGCGCGGGCTCAAGTGGGCGGTCTACCTCGTCGTCAGCTTCTGGACCGGCGGCGCCTGGATCCTCTACTTCGCCGACGCACCCACGCTCGTCCGCGCCTTCTGGAGCGGTGAGGCCGCCCCCGTCGCCTATGCCACGGTCGGCATCCTCACCGCGACGACCTTCGTGCTCGGCGGCGTGCTGCGCGAGCAGGTCTGCATCTACATGTGCCCATGGCCGCGCATCCAGACCGCGATGCTCGACGAGAATTCGCTGACCGTGACCTACAAGGACTGGCGCGGCGAACCGCGCGGCTCGGTCAAGCAGCACGGCGGCGCCAGGATCGGCGACTGCATCGACTGTCACCAGTGCGTCGCGGTCTGCCCCACGGGCATCGACATCCGCGAGGGCGCGCAGGTCGGCTGCATCACCTGCGCGCTGTGCATCGACGCCTGCGACGCGGTCATGGCGCAGATCGGCCGCGCGCCGCGGCTGATCGACTACGTCACCCTGCAGGGCGCCGAGGCCGAGCAGGCCGGCGCGCCGCGCCAGCAGCCGCTCAGGGCGATCCTGCGCCCGCGCGTACTGGTCTACTTCGGCGTCTGGTGCGCGATCGGCGCGGGGCTTCTGTTTGCTCTCGGCACGCGCCGGCACATCGACATCTCGGCCGATCGCGACCGCAACCCGCCCTATATGCAGCTCAGCGACGGCGCCTTGCGCAACGCCTACACGGTCAAGCTGCGCAACATGGAGAGTCGCCCGCGCGCGCTGGAGATCGGCCTGCTCGGCGTGGACGGCGCGGTGATGTGGAGCGACGACATGCCGCGTTCGCAGGCCGCGCGCGCCTTGCGCCGCACCGTAGCCGCGGACCAGGCCGCGCCTTTGCGTATCTACGTCACCGCTCCCGCGGGCACGCCCGCGCAGGACTTCAGCTTCACCGTCCGCGCGCTCGACGCCGAGGGCGGCTCGGACTCGCACCAGACCCGCTTCGATGCGCCGGGAGACGAACGATGAGCACGAACCTTTCCCGTGATCCCCAACGCACCCTTCGTCATCCCCAGTCCCCCCTTCGTCCTCCTCGCTTTCGCGGGGATGACGCGAAATTCACCGGCCGTCACATGGCCGCGATCATGATCGGCTTCTTCGCCGTGGTGATCGCGGTCAACCTGTTCATGGCGCGCGAGGCCAGTGCCACCTTCGGCGGCGTCGTGGTCGAGAATTCCTATGTCGCCAGCCAGCACTTCAATCGCTGGCTCGACGAGGCGGCGGCCGAGCGTGCGCTCGGCTGGCGGGCCGCTCTCGCGCGCCGTGCCGACGGCCGCGTGGCGCTGACCCTGACCGGCCCGCAGGCCGCGCAGGTCAGCGCCGTCGCGCGCCACCCGCTTGGCCGCCAGCGTGACCAGGCGCTGCGCTTCGCGCGCGCCCGGACCGGGCATTTCGTTTCGGACGAGGTCCTTCCCGCCGGCCGCTGGCGTGTCCGGCTCGAAGTGCGCGACCGCACGGCGACAGTCTGGCGCAGCGAAGGAGACGTCCGATGAACGCGGTGGTTCCGATCATCGACGAGCCGCTCGTGGAGACGGTGCTCGTCGTGCCCGGCATGCATTGTGCGGGCTGCATGGCCAAGGTCGAGCGCGGGCTCGAGCGGATGCCCGCGGTCGCCAGGGCACGCGTCAATCTCTCGGCGCGGCAGGTGCGGATCGCGCATCACCCGGCGCTGGCCGTGCCCGCTCTCGTCGCCGCGCTCGATGCGATCGGCTTCGCCAGCCAGCCGCGCAGCACGGAAGCGGCCGAGCGCGGCTCAGCGGTCCGACCGCTGCTCGCGCCGCTCGCGGTCGCGGGCTTCGCGGCGATGAACGTCATGCTGCTGTCGGTCTCGGTCTGGTCGGGGGCCGAGGGCGGCACGCGCTGGATGTTCCACTGGCTCTCGGCGCTGATCGGCGTGCCGGCGACGGCCTATGCCGGCTGGCCGTTCTTCCGGTCGGCCTGGTCCGCGCTGCGCCGCCTGCGCACCAACATGGACGTGCCGATCGCGATCGGCGTGCTGCTCGCCACGGCGCTGAGCGTCTACGAGGCGGCGACCGGCGGTCACGCCGCCTGGTTCGACGGCACCTTGATGCTGCTGTTCTTCCTGCTCACGGGTCGCGCGCTCGATGCGATGATGCGCGACCGCGCGCGCGCCGGGGTCGATGCCCTGCTGCGCCAGGCCGCGCCCGGCGCGACCGTGCTGAGCCCCGCGGGTGGGCTCGACTGGGTCGCCGCGCGCGATCTCGTGCCCGGCATGCTGATGCGCGTCGCGGCGGGCGAGCGGCTGGCGGCCGATGGCGAGGTCGTCACCGGCAGCACCGCGCTCGACCGGTCGCTGCTGACCGGCGAGAGCGCGCCCGTCGCGGCTAGGGCGGGCGATGGCGTACACGCGGGCACGCTCAATCTGGATTCCCCGATCGACGTGCGCGTCACCGCCGCGGGTCCGGACACCTCGCTCGCCGAGATCGCGCGGCTGATGGAAAGCGCGGGCCAGGGGCGCTCGGCCTATGTGCGGATCGCCGACCGCGCCGCGCGGCTCTATGCGCCGGCCGTGCACAGCCTGGCGCTGGCCGCGTTCGCCGGCTGGATGCTCGCGGGGGCGGGGCTCTACCAGTCGACCGTGATCGCCATCGCCGTGCTGATCATCACCTGCCCCTGCGCGATCGGCCTCGCCGTGCCCGTGGCGCAGGTCGTCGCCTGCGGCGCGCTGATGCGCCGGGGGATCATGGTCAAGGACGGCTCGGCGCTCGAACGGCTGGCGCGAATCGACCGCGCGCTGATCGACAAGACCGGATCGCTGACTCTGGGGCGCCCCGTGCCCGATCCGGCGGCGCTGGCGCCGCTCTCGGCCGACGAGGCCGCGGTTGCGCTGGCCCTGGCCTCGCACAGCCGCCACCCGCTGTCGCGCGCGCTGGCCGAGGGGCTGACCGCCCTGGGCTATCACCCGGCCGTGCTCGAAGAGGTGCGCGAAGTGCCCGGCTATGGCCTGCGTGGCCTGTGGAACGGTACGCCGGTGGCGCTGCGCCGGCCCGAGGGCGCGGGGCGGATCGCGGTCGCGCTGCACATCGTCGAATGGCCCGCGCGGTTGATCGGCTTTACCGACGCGCTGCGTCCCGATTGCCACGAGGCGCTGGCGGCGCTCAAGCAGCTCGGCATTCAGAGCTCGATCCTCTCGGGCGACAATGCCGGCGCGGTCGCGCAAGTCGCGCGCCAGACCGGACTCACCGGCCAGGCCAGCGCCAGCCCGCGCGACAAGACCGATGCGATCGCCCGCTTGCAGAACGCCGGCCATGGCGTCCTGATGGTTGGCGACGGGCTCAACGACGGCCCCGCGCTCGCCGCCGCCGACGCGTCGATCGCGCCGGGCAGCGCCAGCGACGTCGGGCGCCAGGCGGCCGACGTGGTCTTCCTCGGCGATTCGCTGATCGCGCTGCCGCGCGCCGTCCGCGCCGCGCGCGCGACCCTGGCCGTGGTTCGCCAGAACTTCGTCCTCGCGGTCGGTTACAACGTGCTGGCGGTGCCCCTGGCGCTGTTCGGCTATGTCACGCCGCTGATCGCGGCCGTGTCGATGGCGGCGAGCTCGATCCTGGTGATCGCCAGTTCGCTGCGCCTGGTGAGGGCCGCGAAATGACCAGTCTCGCCACGCTGATCCCGATCGCGCTGTTCCTCGGCCTGTGCAGCCTCGCCACCTTCTTCTGGGCGTTGCGCAGCGGCCAGTTCGACGATCTCGAAGGCGCGGCCAACCGCATCCTTATCGACGACGAGGGCGAGCAGCCGTGAAGCGCGCCCGAGGACGGACGGCGCTGTTCGGCCTGCTGGCGCTGGTTCCCGCGGCGGTGAACGCCTCGGCCCCTGCGGGGGTGTCGCTGGCCGTGGCGAACTGCGCGGGCGGTATGCGGGCGATCACGCTGCCGCTGCGCCCGGACTCGCCGCGGGAGCAGAGCCCGACCTGCTGCGCCAAGGGCTGCCATAGCCGCAAGCGCGGGGTGGGCGTGCTCGCTCCCGATCCTTGACCTGCCGCAATGACCCCTTGCCGCAACCGCGCCAGAAACCCGGCATGTGGCCTTATCACCCCGACCTGCTGAGCACCCCGGTGCCGCGCTACACGAGCTTCCCCACTGCGGCCGAGTTCGGCACCGCCGTCGACGAGACCGATCTCGAGGCCGCGCTCGCCACCGCCGGCGGCGAGGTGTCGCTCTATCTGCACATCCCGTTCTGCGAGGCGATCTGCTGGTATTGCGGCTGCAACACCGGCCGCGCCAACAAGCGCCAGCGGCTGGCCTCCTATCTCGACGCGCTGCACCGAGAGATCGCGCTCGTCGGCAGCCGGCTCCCCGCAAGCGCGCGCGTTCGCCGCATCGCCTTCGGCGGCGGCAGCCCCAATGCGATCCAGCCGACCGACTTCGTCCGGCTGATGCTCGCCCTGACCCAGGCCTTCCCGCTCGACCGGCCCGAGATCTCGATCGAGCTCGACCCGCGCACCTTGGATCGCGAATGGACTCGGGTGCTCGGCCGCGTCGGCGTCACGCGCGCGAGCCTCGGCGTCCAGACCTTCGACGCGGCCGCGCAGGCGGCGATCGGCCGGGTCCAGCCCACGCACCTGATTGAGCGCTGCACGGCCCTGCTGCGCGAGGCTGGCGTGACCTCGCTCAACTACGATCTGATGTACGGCCTGCCGGGCCAGGACCGGGACGTGCTCAAGGCCAGCCTGGCGCTGACCCACATGCTCGGCGCCGATCGCGTCGCGCTGTTCGGCTATGCCCACGTCCCGCACCTGATCCCGCGCCAGCAGAAGATCGATGCCGCGGCCTTGCCCGGCCAGGCCGAACGCTTCGCCATGGCCGCCTTCGGCCACGACTGGCTGATCGCGGCCGGCTACGAAGCGGTCGGCTTCGATCACTTCGCGCGGCCCGGCGATCCCCTGGCCGCGGCGGCGCGGGCCGGGAAGCTGCGGCGCAACTTCCAGGGCTTCACCGACGACCGGACACCGGTGCTGATCGGCCTCGGTGCTTCGGCGATCAGTTCGTTCCCCGGCCTGCTCGTCCAGAACGAGAAGAACGCCGGGCGCTATCGCATGCTGCTTTCGCAGGATCGCCTGCCCGTCGAGCGTGGCCTGCGCCGCTCGGACGACGACCGCCGCCGCGGCACGGTGATCGCGGGCCTGCTCTGCCAGGGCCGCGCACGGCTCGATGCGCAATTGCGGCACGAGGTCGGCGGCGATCTCGATCGCTTCGTCGATGCCGGGCTCGCCGATCTGGCGGGCGAAGACCTCGTCATCTTGCCCGGCGGGCTGCCCTATGCGCGCACGATCGCCGCGCTGTTCGATCCCTATCGACGGCAGGCGGCGCGCCGCTTCAGCTCGGCCGTCTGATCGCCTCAGGACCATTACGTATTTCGGGCGGAGCCACCGTTGCGCGATAGCCTGGACATGAGCAATACCACCGAGGGGCTGACGAAACCGATGAGCACCTGTGCCGACTGCGGCGTGCGCGAACGCGCCATCTGCCAATCGCTCTGCGACACCGATCTCGATGCGCTCAATCGCATCGGCCGCCGCCAGACTATCGAGCGCGGTCAGACGCTTCAGTGGCAGGGCGACGATTCCTTGCTCGTCGGCAACGTCATCGACGGCGTGCTCAAGCTCAGTTCGACCAGCACCGACGGCCGCGACCAGACTCTGGGCATCATGTTCGCCAGCGACTTCATCGGGCGGCCTTTCGGCAAGGTCACCGATCACTCGATCGTCGCGCTAACGGACGCGAAGATATGCACCTTCCCGCGCGCTGCTTTTGACGATTTCGCGCGCGACCACCCCGATCTCGAACACGGCCTGCTCCAGCGCACCTTGACCGAGCTCGACCGCACGCGCCAGTGGATGGTGCTGCTCGGCCGCAAGAGCGCGACCGAGCGCGTCTCGGCCTTCCTGCTCGAGATGGCCGACCGCCTGGCGGACAACGATAACGACGCTGCGCCCCTGCGCTTCGCGCTGCCCTTCGGGCGCCAGGAGATCGGCGACCTGCTCGGCCTGACGATCGAGACCGTCAGCCGCCAGATTACCCGCCTGCGCGAGGACGGTGTGATCGAAACTCCCGATCGCCGCTCGATCGTCGTGCTCGATCGTGACGCGCTCGAAGCCTGCGCCGGTTGAGCATGACCTGGCAGAGAATACGCCTGGAACTGGCCGAAACCCGCGACTTCCCGCGCGGTTCGGCCAGTCGCGTCTATCTGCTGCGGCTGCCGCTCGACCCTTGCGGCGCGATCGACTCGGCCGCCCTGTCGCGCCTGCCGCACCGCGCGACGGTGCGGCGCTTCTGGCCGAGCCAGGCCGACCTCTCGGGCCATGTGATCCCCGCGGCCGGCGGCTGGGCCTTCGTCTATGGCCGCAGCGAACCCGTACGCCAGCCCGTAATTCCGGCCTTCCGCAGCGGCGGCGAAGTGGTCCTGGCCGAGCCCGACGGCACCGCGCTACCGTTCCGCGTCGCCCGGCTGGAACAGCTCAACTAGCCGGATCGGGCTCGCCAAGCCCCGCCGCGAACGCCACGCGCAACGCTTCGGACAGGCTGTGCACGCCGAGCTTGGTCATGACGTTGGCACGGTGGATCTCGACCGTGCGCGGGCTGATCTCGAGGTCGTAGGCGATCGTCTTGTTCGGATGGCCGCGAACCAGGCCTTCGAGCACCTCGCGTTCGCGCGTGGTCAGCACTTCGAGCCGGGCCTGGGCCTCTTCGGCGCGCACCGCGACTCTGCCGCTGCGCTCGAGCCGTGCGAAGCCTTCCTCCAGCGCCGCGAGCATCACCGCCTTCTCAAACGGCTTCTCGATGAAATCGACCGCGCCCGCCTTCATCGCCTGGACCGCGACGGTGACGTCGCCATGCCCCGTCATGACGATCACCGGCAGATGCACGCCGCGCGCGCGCAGCGCCTGCTGGACCTCGAGCCCGCCGATCTCGGGCATGCGCACGTCGAGCAGCACGCAGCCCGCGGGCAGGTCCTTGGCTGCGTCCAGTAGCTCGACTCCCGAGGCATAGGTCTTCACCACGAAGCCCGAAGTGCGCAGCATGAAGCTGGCCGAGCGACGGATGGCCTCGTCGTCGTCAACCAGGTGGACCAAGCGGCCGGTCTCGTCAGCCATCGTTGTCTCCGGCATCGATGAGGGTGAAATGGAAGGCGGTGCCGCCGAGCACCGAGGCTCCGGCCCAGATGCGGCCGCCGTGGCCGTTGACGATCGTGTGGCAGATCGACAGGCCCAGCCCCATGCCCGCGGTCTTGGTGCTGACGAAGGGCTGGAACAGCTGCGTGGCGACGTCTTCGGCGAGGCCGGGGCCGCTATCCTCGACCGTCACCGCGACGAAGCCCGCCTCGGGCCGCGACGATATCCGCAATTGCCGCACGGGGCTTGCGGTCATGGCTTCGAGCGCGTTGCGCACGAGGTTGAGGATCACCTGCTGGATCTGGATGCGATCGATCAGGACCTTGTCGGCAGCGGAATCGAGCGCGAGTTCGACCTCGACCGCGCGCTCACCCGCGGCGACCAGTGCCAAGGCAATCGCCTCGTTGACCACGCGCGCCAGGCTCTCCACACGACGCTCGCTCTCCCCGCGCGCGATGAAATCGCGCAGCCGGCGGACGATCTGGCCCGCGCGGACCGACTGCGTCGCGCATTCGTCGAGCGCCTCGCGGACTATCTCCAGGGTCGCGGCATCGGGCGCGACGAGCAGGTCGCGCGCGGCCTCGACGTAGTTGGCGATCGCGGTCAGCGGCTGGTTGAGCTCGTGCGCGATCGAAGTGGCCAGCGTGCCCATCGCGGTCACGCGCGAGACGTGGGCCAGTTCGGACTGCAGGTTGTGGAGCTTCAGCTCGGTCTCCTGGCGCTCGGTCAGGTCGCGGATGAAGCCGGTGAACACGCGCTCGTCGTCGATCCTGGCCTCGCCGACGTGAAGGTCGATCGGAAACGTGCCGCCGTCGCGGTGACGCGCGGTGGTGACGCGGCCGACACCGATGATCTTGCGCTCGCCCGTGCCGAGATAGTGGCCGATATAACCGTCGTGCCGCTCGCGGTCGGGCGAGGGCATCAGCATCGAGACGTTCTCACCGAGCACTTCGTCCTCGCGGAAACCGAACATCCGCTCGGCGGCGGCGCTGAACGAGAGGATCGTGCCGCGCGCGTCGATGACGATCATCGCATCGGGCACGGTCTCGAGCAGCGAGCGCAGATAGGCGTCGCGCGCCAGCACCACCGCGCCCGAATTTCCAGGAACTTCGGGCGAGCGATCGGTCATCGCCGCTGGGCGACCTCCGCTGCGGCGATCGTCGTCAGGTTGAGGATGCCGCGCGCGGTGACGTTGGGTGTGAGCACATGGATCGGCTTCGACAGGCCCATCAGCATCGGTCCGACCGTGGGCGAACTCGACGAGGCCGAGAGCGCGGTCAGCGTGATGTTGGCGGCATCGAGATTGGGCATGACCAGCACGTTGGCGGCGCCCTCGAAGGCGCTGTCGGGCACCAGCCGCTCGCGCACGGGCTGCGACAGCGCGGCATCGGCGTGCATCTCGCCGTCGACGAGCAGGTCGGGTGCGGCCTCGCGGATCAGGCCGAGCGCAGTCCGCATCTTGCGCGCGCTGGGGCTGTGCGAAGCGCCGAAGTTCGAGTGCGAGAGCAGCGCGACGCGCGGTTCTAGGCCGAACTGGCGGACTTCCGCGGCGGCCAGGATCGCCATCTCTGCCACCTGCGCGGGCGTCGGTTCGGGCACCATGTGCGTGTCGGTGATGAACAGCGCGCCCTGCTCGAGGATCAGCCCCGACAGCGCATAGACGCGGCTCTTGTCGGGCGCGCGATCGATGATGCGCAGGACATATTCGATCTGGCCCCAGTATTCCGAATTGCCGCCGACCAGCGCCGCGTCGACATGGCCCGTGCGCAGCAGCATGGCCGCAGTCACGGTCGGGCGGCGATAGACGTGGCGGATGATCTCCGCCGAAGGCACGCCCTTGCGCGCCGCGACCTGGCGATAGGCCTCGACCAGCGGGGCGATCACCTCATGATCGGTCTCGGGATCGATCACCTCGACATCGCGGTCGAGCTCGAAGCGCAGGCCGAGGCTCGGCAGGCGGTGTTCGAGGATCCGGCGTCGCGCGACGATCACCGGGCGGACGATGCCTTCGTCGAGCCCGTCCTGGATCGCGCGCAGCACGCGCTCGTCCTCGCCCTCGCCATAGACCACACGCGTCTGGCTGTGGCGTGCCGCTTCGAACACGGGCATCATCAGCTGCGCCGAACGGGTGTTCTGGCGGCTCAGCGACTGGCGATAGGCGTCGATATCGAGCGTGCGCCGCGCGACGCCGCTGTCCATCGCCGCCTGAGCGACGGCGGGCGCGATCTCGGCGATCAGGCGCGGATCGAACGGCGTCGGGATGATATAGTCCGGACCGAAGGTCAGCTTCTGGCCGCCATAGGCCTGGGCGACGCTTTCATGCGCGGGCAAACGTGCCAGCGAGGCGATGGCCTCGGCTGCGGCGACCTTCATCGCCTCGTTGATCGTCGTCGCGCCGACATCGAGCGCACCGCGGAAGATATAGGGAAAGCACAGGACGTTGTTGACCTGGTTCGGATAGTCCGAACGCCCGGTGGCGACGATCGCGTCGGGCCGGGCGGCGCGCGCGACTTCGGGCCGGATTTCGGGCTCGGGATTGGCCAGGGCGAAGATCAGCGGACGTTCGGCCAGCAGCGGCAGCCACTCGGGCTTGAGCACGCCGGGCGCCGAGAGGCCGAGGAACACGTTGGCGCCGGGCAGGACCTCGGGCAGGCTGCGCGCGTCGGTATGGCGGGCATAGCGCGCCATGTTCTCGCCCATGCCTTCGCGGCCGGCGTGGACGACGCCGTCCTTGTCGGTCAGGGTCACGTTCTCGGCCGGGAGCCCCATCGAGACGAGCAGGTCGACGCAGGCCAGTGCCGCCGCGCCGGCGCCCGAAGTCACCAGCCGGGCCTCGGCGAGGGTCTTGCCCTGGAGCACCAGCGCGTTGCGCACCGCCGCGGCGACGACGATCGCGGTACCGTGCTGGTCGTCGTGGAAGACCGGAATGTTCATCCGCGCCTTGAGCGCCGCCTCGATCGCGAAGCACTCGGGCGCCTTGATGTCTTCCAGGTTGATGCCGCCGAAGGTCGGTTCGAGCAGCGCCACCGCCTCGACGAACTTGTCGGGATCGGTCGTGTCGACCTCGATGTCGAACACGTCGATGTCGGCGAATTTCTTGAAGAGGACGGCCTTGCCTTCCATCACCGGCTTCGAGGCCAGCGCCCCGATCGCGCCAAGGCCGAGCACGGCCGTGCCGTTCGAGATTACCGCGACCAGATTGCCGCGCGCGGTATATTCGAAGGCCTTGTCGGGATCGGCGGCGATCTCTTCGCAGGGTGCGGCGACACCCGGCGAATAGGCGAGCGCGAGGTCGCGCTGGTTGACCATGCGTTTGGTCGGCTCGATCCGCATCTTCCCGGGCTGGGGATAGCGATGATAGTCGAGTGCCGCGCGGCGTAGCGTATCGTCCATGGGAAGCCCTGTCGGGCCTTCGCGGCCCATTTGCAATGCCGATGGGGTCTAGGCCGAGGCCGGTGCCGATCGGGCTTGGCGCTAGCCGGCGTAGGTGTGGGTCGGAAGGCCTTGCACGCCCGCGTCCACTTCGAACAGCGCGCCGTCGTAGGCGGACGGTTCGAGGCCGATGGCGGCCGAGGTCACGAACATGCGGTCGAGGTTCGGCCCGGCGAAGGCGATGTTGGTTGTGCGGCGGGCGGGCAGGGCGATCGATCGTTCGACCCTGCCCTGCTCGTCGAAGCGGCTGACCCGGCCACCATCCCAGTGCGCGACCCAGAGGAAACCCTCGGCGTCGACGGTCATGCCGTCAGGATAGCCATCGGCCTCCTCGAAGCGCGCGAAGACCTGGCGATCGGCGAGGCCGGTCTCGGTCAGCGCGAAGCGGTAGATCGTCCGCAGGCCGGTGTCCGAATGATAGAGCCAGCGTCCGCAGGCCGAAAAGGCCGGGCCGTTTGGCACCATGTAGCCGGTGTCCATCGGCGCCCAGCTGCCGTCGGGATCGAGCCGGTAGAGCGAGCCCCGGGGGTTCTCCTCGGCCATTTCCATCGTGCCGCACCAGATGGCGCCGTGACGGTCGGCCTTGCCGTCGTTCATGCGGTTGCCCGGGAAATGCGGTTCGGGATCGCCGAGCGGCCAGATCGCCAGGGGTTCGACATCGATTTCGGCGAAGCCGCTCTGGAAGCCGCCGATCATGCCGCCACGCGTGCGCTCGACCACCCAGCCGAGCGGCTCGGGCATGGCCCAGCGCGCGATTGCACCGTCAACGAGCGACAGGCGGTTGAGCGCCGGATCGAGGATGTCGACCCAGTACAGCGCCTGTTCGCGTGCCGACCAGGCCGTGCCTTCGCCCAGCGTGTCGCGCACCTCGCGCTCGATCATCCGCCACTGTGCCATCGCCGTGTCCCCCTTAGTGCCGCTAAGCGCCGCTTAGTGGTTGTCGCGAGGCAGGCCCTGCGTCTGCGCGATCCGCTGGTACTTTTCCGCACCCTCGAGAATCGCGCCGGTGTCGAGCTGGCCGACGACACTGCGCTGGATCTCCTGCCATGGCGTCTGCGATGCCGGGTAGGGATAGCCGCCCTTTGCGACCAGGGCTGCGCGCCGCTCGGCCAGTTCCTCGTCGGGGATAAGCACGTCCACCCGGCCCTTGCCGAGATCCATGCGCACGCGGTCGCCGGTGCGCAGCAGCGCGAGGCCGCCCATCGCTGCGGCTTCGGGCGAGGCGTTGAGGATCGAAGGGCTGCCGCTGGTGCCCGACTGGCGACCGTCGCCGATGCAGGGCAGGGCGCTGACGCCTTCGGTGATCAGGTAAGCCGGCGGCCGCATGTTCACGACCTCGGCCGCGCCCGGATAGCCGATCGGGCCGGCGCCGCGCATGAACATCAAGGTCTGCGAGGTGATGCCCAGCGCGGGATCGTCGATGCGGTGGTGATAGTCCTCGGGCCCGTCGAACACGATCGCGGGGCCTTCGAAGGCTTCGGGATCGGCGGGGTTCGACAGGTAGCGCTGGCGGAACTCGGCGCTGATGACGCTGGTCTTCATCACCGCCGCGTCGAACAGGTTGCCCGACAGCACGAGGAAGCCGGCGTCGGTCTTGAGCGGCTGGTCGAACGGGCGGATGACCTTCTCGTCCTCGATCGTCGCGTCGCGGCAGTTGTCGCCCATGGTGCGGCCGTTGACCGTCAGCGCGTTCTCGCGGATCAGGCCCTGGCCCATGAGCTGCGCCACCACGGCGGGCACGCCGCCGGCGTGATAGTAGTCCTCGCCCAGGTATTCGCCTGCCGGCTGGAGGTTCACCAGCAGCGGCACCTTGTGGCCCACGCGCTCCCAGTCGGTCAGCGGCAGGTCGACGCCGATGTGGCGCGCGATCGCGGCCAGGTGGATCGGCGCATTGGTCGAGCCGCCGATCGCCGAATTGACGACGATCGCGTTGTGGAACGCGTCGAGCGTCAGGATGTCCGAAGGCTTGAGGTCCTCTTCCACCATGGCGACGATGCGCTTGCCGGTGTGATAGGCGCATTCCTGGCGGTCGCGGTAGGGCGCGGGGATCGCGGCCGAGCCGGGCAGCATCATGCCCAGCGCTTCGGCGAGCGAGTTCATCGTCGTCGCGGTGCCCATCGTGTTGCAATAGCCGGTCGAGGGGGCGGAGGAAGCGACGAGCTTGATGAAGCCGTCGTTGTCGAGCTCGCCCTTGGCCAGCATCTCGCGGCCCTTCCAGACGATCGTGCCCGAACCCGTGCGCTCGCCCTTGTGCCAGCCGTTGAGCATGGGGCCGACCGACAGCGCGATCGCCGGCAGGTTGACCGTCGCCGCGGCCATCAGCAGCGCCGGGGTGGTCTTGTCGCAGCCCGTGGTCAGCACCACGCCGTCGAGCGGATAGCCGTAGATCGCCTCGACGAGGCCGAGATAGGCCAGGTTGCGATCGAGACCGGCCGTGGGCCGCTTGCCGGTTTCCTGGATCGGATGGACCGGAAATTCGAGCGCGATGCCGCCGGCCTCGCGGATGCCTTCGCGGATGCGCTCGGCCAGGACGATGTGGTGGCGGTTGCAGGGCGACAGGTCGCTGCCGGTCTGGGCGATGCCGATGATCGGCTTGCCCGAGCGCAGCTCCTCCAGGCTCAGGCCGAAGTTGAGGTACCGCTCGAGATAGAGCGAGGTCATGTCGATGTTGTCGGGATTGTCGAACCAGGCGCGCGAACGCAGCTTGGGCTTGGCTTGGTCGGTCATGGGGTCTCGATCAGCGTGAAGTGGACAGGCGGTAGATCATGGCGTGCCGGTAGGGCTTGCCGGGATCGACGCGCGGAGAGGTGAAGGCGGCCTGGTTGGGCGCATCGGGGAATTTCTGCGGCTCGAGCGCGATGCCGTCGCCCATGCGGTAAACGTGGCCGTGCTTGCCGATCAGCGTTCCGTCGAGGAAGTTGCCCGCATAGAACTGGACGCCGGGCTCGGTGGTCAGCACCTCGAGCACGCGGCCCGAAGCCGGATCCTCGAGCCGCGCGGCCAGTTCGGGCTTGGCCGTCAGGCCTTTGTCGAGCGCGAAATTGTGGTCGTAGCCGCGGCCGAAGACGATCTGCGGATCGGTGCCGTCGCGTTGGCCATCGGCGACGCGGCGGGGGGCGCGGAAATCGAACACGGTGCCGGCAACGGGCTTGAGCTCGCCCGTGGGGATCAGCTTGGCGTTGACCGGCGTGAAGCGCGCGGCGGGGATGGTCAGGCGATGGCCGGTAGCGCCTTCGGCCGAGCCTTCGCCGCCCATGTCGAAGATCGCGTGGTTGGTCATGTTGACCACCGTCGGCTTGTCGGTGGCCGCCTCGAACAGGATGCCCAGGTTGCCGGCTTCGTCGAGCGTATAGGTGACGGTGGCGGTCAGCTTGCCCGGATAGCCCGAATCGCCGTCGGGGCTGACATGGCGGAGCACGACGCTGGCGGTCGGGCCCGACTTGACCGAGACCACTTGCCAGGCCGCCTTGTCGAAGCCCTTGCCGCCGCCGTGGAGGCTGTTGCCGCCGTCGTTCTGCGGCAGCTGGTAGGTCTTGCCGTTGAGCGCGAACTTGCCGTCGGCGATGCGATTGGCATAGCGTCCGACGGTGACGCCGAAATAGTTGGGGTGATCGACATAGGACGCGATATCATCGTAACCGAGCACGACGTCGGCGACCTTGCCCGTGCGATCGGGCGCGAACAGCTTCTGCAGGGTTGCGCCGTAGCTCAGGATCACGGCCGAGATGCCGTTGCCGGCCTTGAGCGTGATCGCGGTGATCGGCGTGCCATCGGCCAGAGTGCCGGCCGAAGCCTGGGTCGCGTCGGCGGCGAGCGCCGTACCCGCGAGCGTGGCAGCCAAGGCGAGAACCGCCGACGTAGCCAGTCTCTTGCCCAGTTTCCGCATTCCCGACGCTCCCATATCTATGGCATTCGCTGCTCCATTGACGCAGCGTTGCAATCTATATAGTCCGACAAATAGAAAATGTGCAAGCCGCTTTGCCGCTCGGTGCTTCGGCTTCGTGATCTGAGAGGAACGATATGCCCCCCGCGGTCCCTTCGAGCGCCACTCCTTTGACGAACCCGCAGGATGGCGCGGTTCGCTATGGTCCGGCGCTGACGCTGCTTGCCAGTCTGTTCTTCATGTGGGGCTTCATCACGGTCATCAACAACACGCTGCTGCCGCACCTGCGCAGCGTGTTCGAGCTCAATTATACGCAGACAACCCTGATCGAATCCGTGTGGTTCATCGCCTATTTCGTGGCGTCGATTCCCTCGGCCAAGCTGATCGAACGCATCGGCTATCAGAAGGCGCTGGTCGTCGGCCTGCTGATCATGGCCGCGGGCGCGCTGGGCATGATGCTTGCGGCCAGTCTGCCGTCTTACGGTGTGACTCTGACCATGCTGTTCGTGATCGCTTGCGGCATCACCCTGCTTCAGGTCGCGGCCAATCCCTATGTCGCGGTGGTCGGCAAGCCGGAGACGGCTTCGTCGCGGCTCAATCTGGTCCAGGCGCTCAACTCGGCGGGCACCATGCTGGCGCCCATGTTCGGCGCCTATCTGATCCTGGGGCGCAGCAAGGGCGGCACGGCCGAGGCCGGCGTCGTCCTGACCGAGGCCGAGCGTCTCGCGGACGCGCAGTCGGTGATCCTGCCCTATGGCCTGGTCGCCGCGGTCCTGCTGATCCTCGCCGTGGTGATCGCGAAATTCCCGCTGCCCGCCATGGTCTCGACCGGAGCGCGTCGGGAGGCTTTGCACGACGCTGCGGGGCAAGGCGCCTGGCAGCGTTTCTGGAATCACCCGCTCTGGCAGCACCGCAACCTCGTGCTCGGCGTGCCGGCGATCTTCATCTACCTGATCGCCGAGATCGGTGTCGCCAACCTGTTCATCAACTTCGTCAGCCAGCCCGACATCGCCAACCTGACGCACGAGCAGGCCGGCAAGTACCTGTCGCTGCTGTGGGGCGGAATGATGGTCGGCCGCTTCGCCGGCGCGGCGATCATGCAGCGCTTCGACGCGGCCAAGGTGCTCGCGCTGTTCTCGGTCGGCGCCTTCGTGGTGATGATCGTCACGGTCTTCGCGCAGGGCCCGGTGGCGATGTGGTCGCTGATCCTTGTCGGCCTGTTCCATTCGATCATGTTCCCGACGATCTTCACATTGGGAATCAAGGGCCTGGGTCCGCTGACCGAGGAAGCCTCGGGCCTGCTGGTCATGGCCATCGCCGGCGGCGCGCTCGTCGTGGTCCAGGGTTATATCGCCGACCGCGTCGGGCTGCAGACCTCGTTCCTGCTGACCGCCGCCTGCGAGCTCTACATCGTGTTCTACGCGCTGTGGGGCTCGCGCCCGACCGCCGCGCTGGTCGACGTGGAGGTCGAAGCCCCGGTGGCCTGAGGCGCTTCAGTTCTCCATCGAACTGCGCGTGTCCTCCAGCGCAAGATCGACGAGCACGCCCATCGCCTCGGCCGCGGCCTCGGCCTCGCCGGCGGCGATGGCGTCATAGACGCGCACGTGATCGGGTATCGGATTGCGCGGCAACTCGCGCGAGCGCTGCTTGAACTGCGTGGTCCAGTGCACTGCGGCGCCAATGCTCGCACTCAGCACGACGAGCGCGTGATTGCGCGTCGCCTGAAGAATGGCGTTGTGGAAGTCGCGGTCGGCGGCGCGGCCGGCGTCGGTGGTCAGCGTGTGGCGGCGCATGCCCGCGAGCGCGTCCTTCATCACCTTGAGATCGGCCTTGTCGCGGCGCTGGGCCGCAAGCCGTGCCGCCGCCGGCTCGATGATCGCGCGCAGTTCGAACAGGTCGCGGACGAATTCGATGTCGGGCTCGCCGGCGAAGGCCCAGGCGAGGACTTCGGGATCGAGCAGGTTCCAGCGATCGCGCGGCAGCACGCGCGTACCCGCCTTGGGACGGCTGGCGACGAGGCCCTTGGCGGTGAGCACCTGGATCGCCTCGCGATAGGCGCTGCGGGAAACCTTGAGCTCCTCGGCGAATGCGACTTCGCCCGAGAGGACGTCGCCGGGGGCATATTGGCCCGACAATATCGCGGTGCCCAATTTGTGCGCGATCGCCCCGTGTAGTCGCCGTCCCGGTCCCCGCGTTTCCTTCAGACGGTCTGCTACGTCTTCGTCATTGGCGGATTCTGGCTTGGTCACAGTTCGATATTCCCCTTCGATCAAAGCCTAACAGCCATCTGGCCGACAGGGAACGACAAAGATTGCGTTTCCCGCGCGAGAATAATATGTCGGAGTAAATAAGGAGCACCGCTATGACTGAATTCCGTTCCGTGGCCGCAGCGACCGGCGAGCCTTTCGGCGAGCCCTTCCAGGTCGACGGACCGGCCGAAGTCGCCGCGGCCTGCGCCGCCGCCGAGGCCGCTTTCGATGTCTATCGTGCGACCAGCCGCGAAGATCGCGCAGTCTTCCTCGAGCGAATCGCCGCCGAAATCCTCGCACTCGGCGATTCGCTGGTCGAAGCCGCCATGGCCGAGAGTGGTCTGCCACGCGCACGCCTGGAAGGTGAGCGCGGCCGCACCGTCGGTCAGCTCCAGCTCTTCGCCCAGGTCCTCCGTTCGGGCCAGTGGCAGCAATTGCGCATCGATCCCGCTCTGCCCGATCGCCAGCCGCCGCGCCCCGATCTGCGCCTGCGCATGATTCCGCTCGGCCCGGTTGCCGTATTCGGCGCCTCGAACTTCCCGCTCGCCTTCTCGACCGCGGGCGGCGACACCGCCTCGGCGCTCGCCGCCGGCTGCCCGGTCGTGGTCAAGGGCCATCCGGCGCACCCGCAAACCGGCGCGCTCGTCGCCGGCGCGATTGCGCGTGCGGTCGAAGCCAGCGGACTTCCCGCTGGCGTTTTCGGTCATGTCGCGGGTCCGTCGAACGAACTCGGCGCGGCGCTCGTCCAGGATCCGCGCATCACCGCAGTCGGTTTCACGGGTTCGCGCGGGGGCGGTCTCGCTCTCGTCAAGCTCGCCCAGGCGCGCGACGTGCCGATCCCGGTCTATGCCGAAATGTCGAGCATCAATCCCGTCCTGCTGCTGCCCGAAGCGCTCAAGGCGCGCGGCGAAGCTCTGGGCACGGCCTTCGTCGGTTCGCTGACCATGGGCGCGGGCCAGTTCTGCACCAATCCGGGTCTCGTCTTCGCGATCGAGGGCGAAGGCCTCGACGCCTTCGTTTCCGCGGCGAGCGGGGCGGTCGCCGATGCCAAGCCGCAGACGATGCTCACCACCGGCATTCGTGCGGCCTTCGGCAGCGGTACCGACGCGCTCGCCGGCCATGCTGCGGTGAAGACCCTGGCTCAGGGCGATACCGGCAACACGACCTGCGGCGGCGCCGTGCTGTTCCAGACCACGGCGACCGAGTTCCTTGCGGACAAGGCGCTCCAGCACGAGGTCTTCGGCGCTTCGTCGATCATCGTGCGCTGTGCCGACGAGGTCGAGCTCGCCGCCGTGGTCGCTGGTCTCGAAGGCCAGCTCACCGCGACATTGCACATGGACGCGGCCGACGAGCCGCTGGCCGGCCGCCTGCTGCCGCTGCTCGAACGCAAGGCCGGCCGCGTCCTGGCCAACGGCTGGCCCACCGGCGTCGATGTCTGCCACGCCATGGTTCACGGCGGGCCGTTCCCGGCCACGTCCGATGCGCGCACGACGTCGGTCGGCAGCCTCGCGATCGACCGCTTCCTGCGCCCGGTCTCCTACCAGAACCTCGCGCAATCCATCCTGCCCCCCGAACTGCGGGACGATGCCCGGAATGACGGCGCACCACGCCTGATCGACGGCACGCTCACGCTCGGCTGACCAACATGCACCCGCGGCGTCGAGAGGGGCGCCGCGGCAGGGAGAGATTCCATGACTGCCATTCGCCTGCTCCAACATCGCGCGCCCGACGGCACGCGTTCGGTCATCCTCGCCGAAGGTGACGCCGCGCACTTCATCCTCGGTGGTATCACCAGCACGCGCGCGCTCGCGCTCAAGGCCATCGGCGCAGGCGTTTCGCTGCTCGATGCGGCCAGGGCCTGCCCGCAAGGCGCGCCGGTCGACATCGCGGCCGAGTTCGCCGCGGGCAACCTGCTGGCGCCGATCGACCATGACGATGCGGCGCATCTGGTGCTCGCGGGCACGGGCCTGACGCACCTCGGCTCGGCCGAGGGCCGCGACAAGATGCACCGCGCCGCCGCCGAGACCGAGAAGCAGACGGACTCGATGCGCATGTTCCTCGAAGGCCTCGAGGGCGGCAAGCCCGCGCCCGGCACGGTCGGCCAGCAGCCCGAATGGTTCTACAAGGGCGACGGTTCGCAGCTCGTCTCGGCGACCGATCCGCTGGCCATGCCGGCTTTCGCGCAGGACGGCGGCGAGGAGCCCGAGCTGGCCGGCATCTACATCATCGGCGAGGACGGCACGCCCTGGCGCCTCGGCCTGGCGCTGGCCAACGAGTTCAGCGACCATGTCACCGAACGCCACAACTACCTGTGGCTCGCGCACTCGAAGCTGCGCCAGGCCGCGCTGGGCGCCGAGCTGTTGCTGGGGGCGCCGCCCGAGCATGTCGAGGGCACCAGCCGCCTGTTGCGCGGCGGGGCGGTGATCTGGGAAAAGCCCTTCCTTTCGGGCGAGGGCAACATGTCGCACACGATCGCCAATCTCGAGCATCACCACTTCAAGTACGCGCAGTTCCGCCGCCCGGGCGACGTGCACGTCCACTTCTTCGGCACGGCGACGCTTTCGTTCGCCGATGGCGTGCAGACGCAGGAGGGCGACGTGTTCGAGATCTCGGCCGCGCCTTTCGCGCTGCCGCTGGCCAACCCGTTGACGCGCGCCGAAGACAGCGCGGTCGCGGTCAAGGCGCTCTGAGGCGATGGACCCGATCCGCATCGCGGTCGTCGGCCTCGGCAAGATCGCGCGCGATCAGCACCTGCCGGCAATCCGGGGCAATCCGGCTTTCAGCCTGGCCGCGACGGTCAGCCCCGACGATCCGGGGCCGGTCGGCGTGCCGCATCTGGCGCGACTGGAAGACCTGCTGAACAAAGGCCCGGCGGTCGACGCGGTCGCGCTCTGCACGCCACCGCAGGTCCGCTATGGTCTGGCGGCGATGGCGCTGAAGCGCGGCGTGCACGTCTTCCTCGAGAAGCCCCCGGGCGCCACCCTGTCCGAAGTCGCCGCGCTGCGCGATCGCGCCGCCAAGGTCGACGCGACGCTGTTCGCGGCCTGGCATTCGCGCTTTGCTGCAGGCGTCGCGCCGGCGCGGGCCTGGCTGTCCGACCGCAAGGTCGAGCGCGTCTCCGTCACCTGGCGTGAGGACGTGCGCGTCTGGCATCCGGGCCAGGCCTGGATCTGGGAGCCGGGCGGCCTGGGCGTGTTCGATCCGGGGATCAACGCGCTCTCGATCATCACCCACATCCTGCCGCGGCCGGTCTTCCTCAAGACCGCGACCTTGAGCATTCCTGAGAACCGCGCCGCGCCGATCGCCGCCGACCTGCAGTTCTGCGATACCGCCGGCGCGGACATCCACATGGACCTCGACTGGCGCCAGACCGGCCCGCAAAGCTGGGACATCGAGGTCGAGACCGACGCCGGCACGCTCAAGCTGTCGAGCGGCGGGGCCGTGCTGACCCTGCCGACGGGCACCGAACATGCCGACGATCTCGAATATGCCGGCCTCTACGCGCGTTTCGCCAACCTGATCCGCGGCGGCCGCAGCGACGTCGACATCGATCCGCTGCGCCTCGTCGCCGACGCCTTCCTGCGCGGCCGGCGCGAGACCGTCGCTGCCTTCCACGACTGACATTCCAAGCCAAGATCGCCCTTCAGGAGAGGACACGATGATCAAGACCCTGCGCCGCGCCGCCATGGCGCTGCTGCTTTCGACCGTCGCCATTGCCGGCGCGGCCCAGGCCGACACCGCCGGCCAGCCCACCAGCGCAACGATCCGCGCCGACAAGCCTGGACCGGTCTACGACAAGCTGATCTTCACCCAGTTCGCCGAGCATCTCGGCAACGGCATCTATGGCGGGCTCTGGGTCGGCAACGACAAGACGATCCCCAACACCAACGGCTTCCGCAACGACGTGGTCGCGGCGCTGCGCAACCTGTCGGTGCCGGTGATCCGCTGGCCGGGCGGCTGTTTCGCCGACGAATATCATTGGCGTGAGGGCATCGGTCCCAAGGCCAAGCGCCCGGTCAAGGTCAACACCCATTGGGGCGGCGTGACCGAGCCCAACACGGTCGGCACGCACGAGTTCTTCGAGCTGCTGCGCCAGGTCGGTGCCGAGGCCTATATCGCCGGCAACGTCGGCAACGGCACGCCGCAGGAAATGGCCGAGTGGGTCGAATACATGACCGCGCCCGCGGGCAGCCTGGCCGAAGAGCGCGCACGCAACGGCCACAAGGAGCCCTGGAAGGTCCCCTATTTCGGTGTGGGCAACGAGCTGTGGGGCTGCGGCGGCAACATGCGCGCCGAATATGCGGCCGATGTCACGCGTCGCTACGCCACTTTCGTCAAGGCGCCCGCTGGCACCAAGATCGTCAAGATCGCCGCCGGCGCCAACGTCTCCGACTACGACTGGACCGAGGCGATGATGAAGATCGCCGCGGGCCAGCTCGACGCGGTTTCGCTGCACTATTACGTCCACCCCGCCGGCGGCTGGCCGCCGCGCGCGCCTGCGGTCGATTTCGACGAGACCGGCTGGGCCGATGCCCTGGCCGGCGCGATGCGCATGGACGAGCTGATCACCAAGCACAGCGCGATCATGGACAAGTACGATCCGCAGAAGCGCGTTTTCCTGGCGGTCGACGAATGGGGCGCCTGGTACGCCCAGGATCCGGGCACGCATCCTGGGTTCCTGCGTCAGCAGAACACCTTGCGCGATGCGCTGATCGCTTCGGTCCATCTCGACAT
Organism: Novosphingobium anseongense; assembly: GCF_037482895.1. NCBI lineage: Bacteria > Pseudomonadati > Pseudomonadota > Alphaproteobacteria > Sphingomonadales > Sphingomonadaceae > Novosphingobium > Novosphingobium anseongense. The sequence goes on from NZ_JBBHJZ010000002.1 coordinate 713,177, forward strand.
CTTCGCCAAGCACGCCGATCGCGTGCGGATGAGCGCCATCGCCCAGATGGTCAACGTGCTCCAGGCGATGATCCTGACCGACGGCCCCAAGATGGTGCTGACGCCGACCTACCACGTCTTCGAGATGTACAAGCCCTGGCAGGACGCGACCGTGCTGCCGCTCGAGCTCAAGACCCCGCAGTACAAGAAGGGCGAATTCTCGGTCCCCGCGGTCAGCGGCTCGGCCGTGCGCGGCAAGGACGGCAAGGTCCATGTCGGCCTGTCGAACCTCGATCCCACCCAGACCAACACGGTGACGATCGGCATCGACGGGGTGACCGCCAGCGTCAGCGGGCGGATCCTGACGGCCTCGGCGATCAATGCGCACAACACCTTCACCGCGCCCGAAGTGGTCAAGCCGGCCGCCTTCAACGGCGCGCAGGTGCAGGGCGGCAAGCTGGTGGTGACCCTGCCGGCGAAGTCGGTCGTCGTGCTCGAACTGCGGTGATGGCCTTGCGCAAGCTCATCGGCCTGGCGGCGCTCGTCGCCGCCAGCGCCGCCGGTGCGCAGCCCTCGGACAAGCCCGCGACGCTCAACGCCCAGCTTTCGGGCGACATCACCCATGTCCACGACCCGGTGATGATCCGCGAGGGCGACACCTATTACGTGTTCAGCACGGGCGGGAAATACATCGTTTCGCGCAGTTCCAAGGATCTCAAGCACTGGACCGCAGGCGAAACCCTGCTCAAGGCACTGCCCGCCTGGGCGACGCAGGCCGTGCCCGGCGCGGGCGATCTGTGGGCGCCCGACATATCCTTCGTGAACGGCGAATACCGGCTCTATTATTCGGTATCGACCTTCGGCTCCAACCGCTCGGCGATTGGCCTCGCCACCAGCCCCACGCTCGATCCCAAGGCCAAGACCTACGGTTGGACCGATCGCGGCCTGGTCGTGCAATCGACCCCGCAGAGCGATTTCAACGCGATCGATCCCAACCTGGTGATCGATGCCGAGGGCAAACAGTGGCTGTCGCTGGGCAGCTTCTGGACGGGGCTCAAGCTCTTCGCGCTCGATCCGAAGACCGGCAAGCCTGCGCCGGGCGCCACGCCCCATGCGATCGCGCGCCGCCCCGCCCCCGCGGGCGGCCCGGCACCGGTCGAAGCCCCTTTCATCATCCCGCATGGCGGCTGGTACTACCTGCTCGCGTCCTACGACTATTGCTGCAAGGGCGTGAACAGCACCTATTACACCGTCGTCGCGCGGTCGCGCTCGGTGACCGGGCCCTACCTCGGCAAGGACGGCAGCGCCATGATGCAGGGCGGCGGCTCGATCTTTCTGCGCGCCGACCTGCAGGAGCAGCAGCGCTTCCGCGGCCCCGGCCACGCCGGCGCCTTCACCGACACCGACGGCACGACCTACGTCGTCTACCATGCCTATGATCGCGAGAATCAGGGTGTTCCGACCATGCGGATCGCGCCGATCCGCTGGGGCGCGGACGGCTGGCCCGTCGCAGAATACTGATCCACGATAACCGGAGAGGCCCGATGCATTTTCCCATTTCGCGCCGCGCTTTCGCCGCCGGCGCCGCGTTGCTCCCGCTCGCGAATAGCCAACTCTTTGCCGGCGCGTCGCGGCCCGTGGCCGCGCCGGCAAACCCGCTGGTCCGCCAGCGGGCCGACGCGCAGGTGTTCCGTCACGACGACGGCTATTACTACCTGACCGGCTCGGTGCCCGAGTATGATCGTTTGGTCCTGCGCCGCTCGCGCACGCTCGCCGGGCTGGCTACCGCACCCGAGGCGGTGCTCTGGCGGCACCAGGCGAGCGGGCCGATGTCGGGCTTCCTCTGGGCGCCCGAACTGCATCTGATCGACGGCCGCTGGATCATGTATTTCGCCGCGGGACCGAGCGGCGGTGGCGAGGACGTGTTCCGTATCCGCACTTACGCGATCGTCTGCGACGGGCCCGATCCGATGAAGGGCAAGTGGTCCGTTCTCGGTGAGTTCAAGGCGCCGTGGGACAGCTTCAACCTCGATTCCACGGTCTTCACGCACCGCGGCCAGCGCTACTTCGCCTGGGCGCAGCGCGAGCCGGGAATCGAGACCAATTCGAACCTCTACATCGCGCCGCTGGCGACGCCGCTGACCCTGGCGGCCCAGGCGACGCGCTTGACGATCCCGACGCTCGACTGGGAGATCCGCGGCTTCAAGGTCGCCGAGGCTCCCGCGGTGATCGAGCGCAACGGCCGCCTGTTCATGACCTATTCGGCCAGCGCCACCGACGCGCGTTATTGCCTTGGCCTGCTGACGATCGACGCCGACGCCGACCTGATGGACGCGCGCGCCTGGACCAAGTCGGAGCAGCCGGTCTTCGTCACCTGCCGCGAGACCTCGGTCTTCGGTCCCGGTCACAACAGCTTCACGGTGGACGAGCGGGGCCGCGACGTGCTGGTCTATCACGGCCGCGACTACGAGGCGATCACCGGCGATCCGCTGTTCGATCCCAATCGCCACACGCGCATGCAGCGGCTCTACTACAAGCCCGACGGCAGTCCCGACTTCGGCGTGCCCGTGGGCAACGGCGCCCTGCCAGAGCGTTTCTCTTCCGCGCGCCTGCCGGGTCTTCATCTCGCGCATCAGGGCGCCCGCGCCTTCGTGGGCGACGCGGCGCTGCCCGCGACGCAGTTCCGCGCGACGGCTGCGGACGCGGGCAGCGTGCGTCTGTCGCCAATCCTGTTGCCCGACCATGCCCTGGCCGTCACCAGCGACGGTTCGGTCAGCCTCGCCCGGGCAGGCGCGGGCGGTTTCGCGAACGGCGCGGACCAATTCCGGCGTGTTCCCGGTGCCGCGCGCGGAACCGTTCAGTTCGAGTCCAGGCTGCAACCCGGAAAGGCGCTGTCCTCCGCGGCCGGCGGTTTGCACCTGGCGCCGCGGACCGACCCGGCCACGCTGTGGAAAGCGGACTGAGTCGTTATCAGGTAGGACAAGATCGGCGCGGGATCGGGTCGTTGCGTCGCATTAAAGTACTATATTTCATATATATGAATGAAATCTGACGCTCGACATTCATTTGCTCTTGCATCGGATTACTCGGACAAATAATTAGTCCGAGTAATCCAGGGCACCGAGCCAGAGGGCCGGCCTTTATGGGAGGGAATTCAATCATGGCGTTCAAGCCATTCGCATACTGTGCCGCATCCGTTCTCGCGCTGGGTTTCGCCGGCGTCGCCCAGGCGCAGGATGTCGCTCCCGACAGCACCGAGGGTGACGGCGAGGCCATCGTCGTAACCGGCGTCCGCGCCTCGATCGTCGGCGCGATCAACGTCCGCAAGGAATCGGTGCAGATCGTCGATTCGATCGTTTCCGAAGACGTCGGCAAGCTGCCCGACAACAACGTCGTCGAAGCGCTCCAGCGCGTCACCGGCATCCAGGTCACCGACCGCGCCGGCGGTGAAGCCGCCAAGCTGTCGATCCGCGGTCTGCCCGACGCGCTGACCACGCTCAACGGCCGCAACATCTTTACCACGACCGGCCAATCCTTCGCGCTGCAGGACATCTCGGCCAACCTCGTCAAGCGCGTCGACGTGTTCAAGACGCGCGCCGCCGACCAGATCGAGACCGGCCTCGCCGGTCAGATCAACGTCGAGACGCGCCGTCCGTTCGACTTCGACGGCTTCGCCATCTCCGGCCTGGTCCGCGGCATCTACAACGAGCAGGCCGATACCTATAACCCCAATGCTGCGCTGCTGATCAGCAACCGTTGGGACACGGGCATCGGCGACATCGGCCTTCTGGTGAACGGTTCCTACAGCCGCACCAAGTTCCGCGACCAGACCGTGACCGCGGGCGCCCTCGTGCCTTTCGCGACCCAGACCCCGCCCGCGGGTTCGGGCCTCGCCCCGCTCGAGCGCATCTTCCCCGGTGCCGACAACGTCAACTGGACGCCCGGCCTCGACCGCGGCCTGTCGACCGCTGCCGGATCGACCTTGCGGATCAACGGCGTCAACACGCCCTACTATCTGTCGCGCGATGCCGTGTTCAGCTCGGATCTCTACGGCAAGCGCGAGCGCCCCTCGTTCAACGTCGCCCTGCAGTGGGCGCCGAACACGAGTTCGGTCTATACGGCAGAGGTCTATTACGCCGGTTTCCGCGGCGAGACCTTCAACAGCCTGCAGTTCAGCTTCGTCGACTGGTGGGGCAACCCCGGCACGGTCGGGCTCTATGACGGCACCAACATCGTCAAGTCGCGCAGCAACGTGGCGGACGTCTATGGCTTCAACAGCGGTGACTTCAACAAGTCGAAGACCGACAGCTTCGTCTATGCACTGAACGGCAAGTGGGACGTGGGCGAGCGCGGCAAGATCGTCGCCGACCTCGCTTACCAGACCAGCAAGGTGGACACCTCGTTCCTGGCGATGCGCACCGATCGCGTGGCCAGCTCGATCAGCACGGTCTTCAACGCCAACGGCGGAATCCCGTCGTACCACTTCAGCGACGACAGCCTGCTGACCAATCCGGCCGTGTGGAACGTCGCCCAGCTCTACGACAACGGCAACCGCGACAAGGGCAGCGCCATCACCGGCACGCTCGACGGTTACTACACCTGGGACGAAGGCTTCCTCCGCAAGATCAAGGCGGGCATCCGCATCGACGATCGCAAGGGCTCGTCCTTCGTGCGCACGCAGGACGCCGGCGCGCCGGTCGGCGGGCTCAACCTGGCCAGCTTCGTCTCGCGCTTCGGTGCGGAATCGGTCTTCACCAACAAGGATTTCTACCAGGGTCGCGCCGACGTGCCGACCTCGTGGGTCCTGCCCAACGGCTCGTGGCTCTACGACAACGCCGATGCCGTCCGCAGCCTCTACGGCGTGAAGACCTCCGATCAGCTCGCGTTGCAGCAGGTTTTCGGGATCAACGAAAACACGATCGCCGCCTATGTCCAGGCCGATGCCGAGGTCTCGATCCTCGGTCGTCCGCTGATGCTGCAGGCGGGCGTGCGCTATGTCACGGTCGACACCAATTACGACTTCTTCGACCGTTACAACAACGGCGCCCATACCCGCGTTTCGAACGGTTCGAGCAAGTGGCTGCCGGCCTTTACCGCGCGTTACGAGATCACCGACAAGCTGCGCCTGCGCTTCAACTATGGCGAGACGCTGCGCCGCCCGAACTTCACCGACGTGAACCCGAACTACACGCTGACAGGTGACCTCACGAACGTGGGCTACGGCAGCGGTACGGCGGGCACGGCGTCGCTCAAGCCGACGACGTCGAAGAACTACGACGTCGCGCTCGAATGGTACTTCGACCGCGACAGCGCGATCACCGCGACGGCCTTCCGCCGCGAGATCAACGGGCTGGTCGTGCCGCTCACGGTGCTGGAGACGATCCCGAACAACGGCATCGTCGCCGGCGCCACCAACCGCTTCGCGATCACCCGTCCGGTCAACGCTTCGAACGGCGTGCTCAAGGGTATCGAGCTCGGCCTCACCTACTTCCCGCACTACTTGCCCAAGTTCATGGACGGCCTGGGCTTCGTGGGCAGCGTGACGGTGCTCGATTCCAAGCAGAACATCCCGCTGTCCGACGCGGCCGGCAACATCACGGGCCAGGCGACCTCGTCGTTCTTCGGCGTGTCGGACCTGTCGTACAACGCGACCCTGGCTTACGATAACGGCCCGCTCGGCGCGCGCCTCTCGTACATCTGGCGCAAGGAGTTCCTGGCGGTCAACGAAGCCCGCCTGTTCGCCAACCCGATCGGCGTCTGGCGCAACCCCGAGCAGAGCCTCGACCTCCAGCTGACCTTCAACGTCAACGATCGCTTGGGCATCACCTTCGACGCGGTCAACCTGACCAAGTCGAAGCAGCAGACCTACTACAAGTTCGAAGACGTCGGCGGTCCCGACCAGTTCAATCTCGGCACCACGCTGCTCTCGCGCACCTTCGCGCTGGGTGTCCGCTACACGTTCAAGTAGCGCTCCCGGCCCATAGAGCCCCCCGGAGGCGATGCGGACGCTGTCCCCATCGCTTTCCCCGCGGCGGCCGTTCCTGGTAACTTCCTCCCTCCCGGACTTGGAACGGCCGCCGCACCCTGCTTCGGGCCACGCGACAACGAAAGGCCTGGTCATCCGTCACGTGTTGGCAATTCTCCTGGCAGCAGCCGTCTCGCTGGCCGGGACTGCCGCGCCCGCGCTCGCTCAATCCTCGCTCGCCCAATCCTCGCTCGACCGTGAGCAGATCGCGCGGAAGCACTTCGGCAACGATGCGGCCTGGTACCGCGATCGCATTCCCTTCTTCGAATCCTCCGATCCGAAGCTCGATGCCGTCTGGTACTATCGCTGGGGGCTGTTCCGCGCGCACCAGCGCGACCTCGGCGCCGAGGGCTATGTCACCACCGAATTCCTCGACGATGTTTCCTGGCAGCGTCAGCCCTATGCCAGCCTCAACGACGCCAGCGGCTTCCATATCGCCGAGGGACGCTGGCTGAACGACCGGCGCTTCACCGACGATTACATCGCCTTCATGTATGCGGGCGGCAACGACCGCCACTTCACCGATCACATGGCGGATTCGGTCTGGGGCCGATACCTCGTCGACGGCGATCGCGATGCGGTGCTGCGGCACCTGTCGGTCATGCGCCACGTCTATCGCCTGTGGGACGAGAAGTACGATTTCGCCAAGCGGCTCTATTTCGTCGAACCGCTGCTCGACGCGACCGAATATACCGTCTCTTCGATCGATGCCTCGGGCGGCCAGGACGGCTTCCGCGGCGGCGATTCCTTCCGACCTTCGGTCAACAGCTACATGTTCGCCAATGCCCGCGCGCTCGCCAACATGGCACGTTTGGCGGGCGATGCGGTCATGGCCCGCGAATACGATGCGCGCGCCGAGGACATCCGTGAGCGCGTACTCGCCGATCTGTGGAGCTCCTCGCTCGGGCACTTCGTCGACCGCTATCAGGTCGACAACGAACACGTGAAATACTGGCAGCCGATCCGCGCGCGCGAGCTCGTCGGCTATCTTCCGTGGATGTTCGATCTGGTGCCCGACGAGGCGCGCTATGCCGGGGCCTGGGCGCATCTGCTCGATCCCAAGGTGCTCGCGGGCCAGGCTGGGATGCGCACGGTCGAGGCGAGCTACGAACACTACATGCGCCAGTACCGCTATCTCGACGGCGCGCCCGAATGCCAGTGGAACGGCCCGGTCTGGCCCTATCAGACCACCCAGGTGCTCACGGCCATGGCCAACCTGCTCGACCACTACAAAGGCACTGGACCGGTCACGCGCGGCGACTACATGCGCCTGCTGCGCCAGTATGCCGCGCTGCACTACCAGGGCGACCGGCTCGACCTCGAGGAGGACTATCATCCCGAGACGGGCAAGCCGATCGTCGGGCTCGACCGCAGCCACCACTATTTCCATTCGGGCTTCGTCGATCTGGTCCTGACCGGGCTGGTCGGGATCCGTCCCCGGGCCGACGACCTGCTCGAGGTCAATCCGCTGCTGCCGGCTGCCGGCGACGCCCAGGCCTTGCGCTGGTTCCGTGCCGAGAACGTGCCCTATCGCGGTCACCGCATCGCGGTGACCTGGGATGCCGATGGCCGCCGTTATGGTCGCGGCGCGGGTCTGTCGATCGAGGTCGACGGCCGCGAAGTCGCGCGCCGGGCGGACCTCGGCCGGCTGTCGCTGCCGGTCGCGCGGCGCGCGCCGCCGGCGATCGCGCGCGAGGTGAATCAGGCGGTGCAGCTCGTACGCGGTCAGTTCCCCAAGCCCAGCGCTTCGAGCAACCAGGAGCCCGCGAAGCTGCAGGACGCGGTCGATGGCCGCGTCTGGTTCTATCCCGAGCTGCCCAACGGCTGGGACTCCCCGGGCGCCGGCAAGCCCGAATGGTTCGCGATTGACCTCGGCCGGCCGATGCCGCTTGCTCAGGCCGAGCTGGCCTTCTTCGCCGACGCTCGGCGCTTTGCCGCGCCGCGCGGGGTCGAGATCGAAATCTGGCGCGATGGGCAGTGGCATTCCGTGGCCAAGCCTGCCGGAGCACCGCTGGCCAATGGCATCACGCGCCTCGACTGGCCCACGGTCGCGACCGACCGCGTCCGCTTGCGCATGATACCTGCGGGCAAACAGGCGATCCGCCTGGTCGAGTTCAAGCTGTTCGCGGCGCGGCCCTAGGCCGAGGCGATGCTGCGCTGCACGGGCGCGCTGCCGTCGCTGACATATTGCCGGATATGCGGCAGGCCGTCGATCAGCGCCGCCGACCTGGGCAGGGACTCGCGGACCCAGGAACTGGCCATATGCGCGGCGTGGACCTCGGCATCGGCATAGACCTCGACGACGACATAGGTGTCCGCCTCGTCGACGCTCTTGGACCAGGCGTAGTAGGCGACGCCCGGTTCGTGTTCGCGCGTCATCTCGGCGACGTGAGTCATCAGCGTCTCGAAGGCCGCCGCATTCGCCGGCGCGACGCGCAGATGCACGATCATCGTGATCATGCCTGGTCCTCCTGACCCGCGGCGAGCGGATCGGTCACCGCATCCGCGCCGCCGATCGGGCCGACGATCTCGATGACGTGGCCCTCGTTGTCAGCGACGACGGCGGCGCGGACGGCGTGCTCGGGGCGGTCCTCGCCCGCGCGCAGCACGCTGCCGCCGGCGGCCTCGACCGCGGCGATCGTCGCGTCGACATCGGCGACGTTGAAGGCCAGCCAGACCTCGCGCGGATAGGCGGGAAGGGCCGGGGCGGGGACTTCGAGGAACTGGCTGAGGATCAGCATGTGCGTGGTCGAATCGCCCGAGACCGAGAGCCACGACTGCTGCTGGCGGACATCGCCCTCGCCGCCGAGATTGCGCGCGACGGGCTTGAGCCCGACGGCCTGGTAGAACCGATCGGCCGCATCGAGATCGCGGACCACGAGCTTGGTTGCATGCATCGCCAGGATCATGTCTGCTCTCCCGTCTGGCGCATCACGCAATTGCGCGCTAGACATTTTGAGCAAGTGCCTAACATTCGTCAGAGCGGAGTCAAGACTTGGAGAGTGACGCATCGTCCCCGCCGCGCGTGGCGATCCTCGACGCGACGATCGGGCTCTTGCGGGAGGAAGGCTATGCCGCGGTCTCGTCGCGCCGCATCGCCACGCGCGCCGGGCTCAAGTCGAAGCTGGTCCATTACTACTTCCGCAACATGGACGAGCTGTTCCTCGCGGTGTTCAAGCGCATCGAGGACGAACACTTCGCCCAGCTCACCCAGGTCCTCGCCCAGCGCAAACCGCTGCGCGCGCTGTGGCGGCTCTCGATGGATTCGACCAACACGGCGATGGTGCTCGAACTCAACGCGCTGGCGACGCACCGCAAGGTTCTGCGCGCCGAGATCGCTCGCGCGAGCAAGCGCCTGCGCCTGCTCCAGTCCGCCGTGATCGAGCGCGCGGTCGCCGAGTCCGGCGGTGGCGCGGCGCCGCTGCCGCCGATGATCCTCTCGGTCCTCGCGCTCGCGGTGTCGCGATTGCTGGCCATGGATTCGGTGCTCGGCGTCGATTGCGGGCACGAGGAGACGCTCGGCTGGATCGAGGCGCTGATCGCCCATGTCGAGGACGGCGCGCCGCTCCCCGCCTGAACCCCCAGCCTGAGCCCCGGCCTGAGCCCCCAGCCTGAGCCCCCGGCCTGAGCCATTGACAGCGAAGGTCCCGTCCGACAGATTTAGGCGACTGCACAAAACAAGGCGGAAGAGGATCAGCGATGGCGGGACTTTCGGGCAAGAGGGTGCTGGTGACGGGGGCGAGCGGCCTCGTCGCCTTTCCGGTGGCTACAGAACTGGCCAAGGCAAACGAGGTCCATGCGCTCGCGCGCTGGTCCGACCCCGAACAGAAGCGCAAGATGGAAGCCACGGGCGCGCGGGCGGTCACGTTCGATCTCGCGAACCCGGATCTGTCTTCGCTGCCGGACGTGGACGTGGTGATCAACTACGCCGTGCTGCCCCAGCAGTACCCGCAGTCCTACGAAGTGAATACGGCTGCGACGGGGCGTCTTGCGCGCCGCTATCGCGATGCCCAGGCCTTCGTTCACGGCGGCACAGGGTCGGCCTACGAATACCAGGGCGAGCGGGCGCTGCGCGAGGACGATCCCTACGGCCTCCACGCCTCGATCGAGAACTACGCGGCGAGCAAGATCGCGTCGGAATTCCTGCTCAAGCATGTGAGCGAGGACTACGGCCTGCCGGTCACCATCGTGCGCATCTTCTCGTTCTACGGGCCGCGGGGAGGTGCGATCACCCAGCGGATCGACCAGGTCGCCGCGGGCCAGCCGGTGAGCGTCTATCCGGGGGTGCGGAACGTCTACACCCCGCTCTACGAGGACGACTACGTCGAGAAGACGATCGCCGCCGCGGGCATCGCCAAGGTCGGCGCCGAAGTGGTCAATGTCGGCGGTACCGAGCCGGTGACGATCCAGGACTATTGCAGGATCGCCGGCGATATTCTCGGCAAGGAGCCGATCTTCGTCGAGAACAGCAAGGCCTGGCCGATCTGGGGCGACACGACGAAGATGGTTTCGCTGCTCGGGCCGAACAAGGTTTCGGTGGGCGAAGGCGTACGGCGGGTGATCGAGAGCCGGCGCGAGCGGCTTTCCGGCGCGCATCATGTGGTCGGGGAGCCGACGGAATGACAGATCTCGAACGCCTGATCGAACTCGAGGCGATCCGCGACATGAAGGCGCGGCGCGATCATGCGGTCGACCGCAAGGACTGGGACACCTATGCCGCGCTGCACAGCGACGACTATGTCGCGATGTCGATCGGCGCCGAGCCGATCGTCGGCGGCAAGGCCGCGGCGGCGCAACTCGCGGTGCAGATGGCCGGGGTGACTACGGTCCACCATTGCCACACGCCGGTGATCGAGTTCCAGGATAGCCACAACGCCACCGGCGTCTGGGCGATGGAAGACAACCTCTTCTGGTACCGCAACGGCGAGAAGCAGTGGCTGCGCGGTTTCGGATTCTACCACGAGACCTACCGCAAGGAGGCCGACGGCGCTTGGCGCTTCACCTATCGAAAGCTCGAACGCACCCACGCGGAGACTTCGCCGGGCGCCAGCGCGATCGCGGCGGACTTTTCGGGCGAGAACACCATCATCGGCATCGGCTGATCAGGGAGACACTGCATGACTAGATTGACCGGAAAGGTCGCCGTGGTCACGGGCGCGAGCCAGGGGATCGGCCTCGCCATTGTCCAGGCCTTCGTGCGCGAGGGCGCGGCCGTGGTGATGTCGGCGCGGCGTGGCGAGGTCCTCGAGGAGGAGGCGAGGAAGCTGACCGACAGCGGCGCGCAGGTCCTGGCAATCACCGCCGATGTCGCCAGCCGCGACGATGCCAGTCGCACGATCGCCGCGGCGGTCGAGCGCTTCGGGCGGCTCGATGTGTTGGTCAACAATGCCCAGACCACGCGCCAGGCCGGGGTCGAGTCCATCACCGACGAGGCAATCGCGCTGACCTTCGGGTCGGGCCTGTTCGGCACGCTCTACCACATGCAGGCGGCCTTCCCGCACCTCAAGGAACGCGGCGGTTCGGTGATCAACTTCGGCACGCGACAGGGCATCTACGGCGAGCCCGGCGACGGCATCTACGGCGCCAACAAGGAAGGCGTGCGCGCGCTGTCGCGCTCGGCCGCGCGCGAGTGGGGCCAGTTCGGGATCCGCATCAACGTGATCAATCCGGCGGGTCTGAGCCCGGCGGCCGCACGCTTCTTCGAAGAAAACCCCGAGCGTGGGCAGAAATACATGGACGACATTTCGCTGCGCCGCTTCGGCGATCTCGATACCGACATCGCGCCGGTGGCGGTATTCCTGGCTAGCGAGGACAGCCGCTATGTCACCGGCCAGACGATCAACGCCGACGGCGGCCAGGTCATGCTCTGAGGCCTTCTCCACATCGGTGTGATCGGAAACGTCACACCGATGTGAAAATGAGAATGACTCGCAATAGATATAAGGCTATTGGCGCTCCCGAATCAGGGAGCAAATCGTGAAGCATATTCTTCGTAAGTCTGTTGGAATCATCGGAATTCTGGCCGGATCGCTGCAGGCCGGGGCCGCCTGGGCGGACGAAGCCAGCGAGGCCGAAGACCAGGCGCGTGGCGCTGACATCGTCGTTCTGGGCAAGAGTTATGGCGAAGAGGTCGGCAAGACCGTCACGCCGCTCAAGGACATTCCGAACACGGTCACCTTGATCGACCGCGAGCAGATCGAAGCGCAGAACCTGTTCACGCTCGAAGACGCGCTGACGGCGACGACGGGGATCACCGTCACCGGCGTCGGCAGCGAAGGCGCCACGTTCATGTCGCGCGGCTTTGCGATCAGCAACTACCTCGTCGACGGCACGCCGACGCTGTCGTTCGACTTCCCTGCGGTCGTCCCCGACCTGTTCTTCTACGAGCGGCTCGAAGTGCTGCGCGGCCCGGCCGGCCTGTTCAGCGGTTCGGGCAATCCCGCGGGCTCGATCAACATCGTGCGCAAGCGTCCGCTCGACGAACTCAAGGTACAGGGCGCGATCGGTTACGGCAGCTACGATAACCTGCGTTCGGAGATCGACGTCTCGGTTCCCCTGAGCGACGGCGTGGCCGTGCGCGCGGGCGTCATGGCGCAGGATCAGGACCAGTTCTACGACATTGCGCATCGCAACCGGATCGGCGCCTTCGGCGTCGGCAAGATCGACATCGGCGATCGCACGACCTTCACCTTCGGCGCGACCTACGAGCGTTTCAGGCCCGCGATCCAGACGGGTCTGCCGGGCCTGATCGGTGGGGCGGACGGCAGCGAGGGGCAGTTGCTCGACGTCCGTCGCTCGACCTATCTGGGCGCCGACTGGAACCGCTTCCAGTCGGACACCTGGTCGTTCTTTGCCGATCTGACGCACAAGATCAGCGATCGTTGGACTCTGCGTGCCTCGACGCTGTTCACCGACGTCGATCGTATCGACGTCTATTCCTACATCGGCAGCGCACCGGTCACCGCCACCAACGGCGTCACCAGCCACATCGCCTATCGCGGCGATTCCTATGCAAAGACGCGCTCGTTCGATTTCAACGCGGTCGGCTCGTTCCCTGCCTTCGGCCGCGATCACACGCTGATCCTGGGCATGGATGTTCAGAGCATCTCCAACGAGCAGTATTTCACCCGCCTGTCGGGCTATGCGCGGATCGACGTCTACAACCCGGTCTCGCCGCTCGAGCCGCCGCTCGATCCGCGCGGGGCGCTGCCGGCCTATCCGATCCAGGGCGGACCGCTGGTCCCCGGCGGACCCAGCACGGTCACGCAGGTCTGGGGCGGGACGACGAGCGAGATCGAGCAGTACGGCATCTACGGGCAGCTGCGGTTCAATCCGGTCGCGGGCCTGACGCTGATCGGCGGTGGCCGCATGACCTGGTGGGACACCAACAGCCAGACCATCCTGCCGACCCGGCTCGCACCGACCGGCTATTCGATCGACTCGCGCTTCACCCCCTATGCGGGTATCGTCTGGGACGTCACCGGGAACTGGAATGTCTACGGCTCCTATGCCGACAGCTTCACCCCGCAGGCGGCGCCCCCCGGGCGCACGCGTCCCGACGGCAAGGCGATCGATCCGCTGCTCGGTGCGCAGTACGAGATCGGCACCAAGCTCTCGCTGATGAACGACCGCCTGCTGATCTCGCTCGCCGGCTATCAGATCGAGCAGACCAACCGCCTGTTCAACGATCCCGACATCCCCACAGTGGTGCTGCAGATCGGCAAGGTGCGCGCGCGCGGCGTCGAGTTCGAGGTCGCCGGCGAGATCCTGCCCGGCTGGCGGGTCAATGGCGGCTACAGCTATACCCACACCAAGTATCTCGAAGATGCCAATCCGATCTTCGAGGGGCTGCCGCTCACGCCGGTCATTCCCAAGCACTCGGTCAAGCTGTTCACCAACTACAAGCCTGAGACGGGCGCGCTGGCCGGCTTCAGCCTGGGCGGCGGCCTGACCTATCTGAGCGAGACCTGGGCCGGCAATCCGGCGGTGCGCAACGCCGCCGGGGTGGTCACGACCCGCTCCACGATCGTCCGCCAGAAGGGCTATGTTGTCGCCGATCTGCGCGCGGGTTACGAGTTCGACGAGGCCGTCTCGCTCTCGGTGAATGTGAACAACCTGTTCGACAAGACCTATTACGCCCGCATCGGCACCACGGGCCGCGGCAACTTCTTCGGAAGTCCGCGCACGGTCTTCGCGACCCTGCGGTTCACCTACCAATGACTTCCAGGCCAATGAGCACGAAAGCGACGAGCCCGCGGGTCGAGGCCTGGCGGCGGCGCGGGGACATGACCCTGCGCGTGATCGCCGCGGTGCCGCTCGGCTACGCCGTCGGCAGCCTCTGGGCCATGGCGCTCGCGCGGCTGCTGCCCGGTGATCGGGCCGAGGCGACGGTCACGGCGACGCTCGTCGCTTTCGCGCTTTGCGCCTTCGCCGCGATGTGGGCCTTTGCCGCGCGCAGCGGCTGGCGCGCCTTCTGGACCCTGGCGCTGCTCGGCGGCTTGGCCGGCGGCATCACCTGGCTGTCCATCGCATCGACGGGGCGTCTATGAGCAAGAGCTTCCGCCAATCGCAGTCCTTCCTGCACACCTGGTCGGGGCTGATCCTCGGCTGGGTCCTGTTCGTGATCTTCGTCGCGGGCACGATCGCCTTCTGGCGCGAGGGGCTCAACCGCTGGATGCGGCCCGAGCTCGATCGCGTAGAGGAGCCCTACGTGGTGCTCGCCGGCGCGCAGCGCTTTCTCCAGAACAAGGTGCCCGACGCCAAGTCCTGGTCGATCTCGATGCCCAGCGCGCGCTCGCCGGGTTCGCAGGTCTTCTGGCAGCCGCAGCCCAAGAAGGGCGAGGAGAAGGGGCGCCGCGGCGGTCGTCGCGGCCGCGACAACCAGGCGCTGATCGGCGCCGACGGCGTGGCCACGGTCGCGCGCGACACGCGCGGCGGCGACTTCTTCTACCGCTTCCATTTCGACCTGCACTACATGCCGATCATCTGGGCGCGCTGGCTCGTCGGCATTTCGGCCATGGCCATGCTGATCGCGCTCCTCAGCGGCATCGTCACGCACAAGAAGATCTTCAAGGACTTCTTCACCCTGCGCCGCGGCAAGGGCCAGCGCTCCTGGCTCGACGGGCACAATGCCACGGCCGTGCTGTCGCTGCCGTTCCACCTGATGATCACCTATACCGGCCTCGTCACCCTGATGGCGATGTTGATGCCCTGGGCCGTGGTCGCCAACTACACCGATCGCGAGACGATCTCCGACAAGCTGTTCCCGCATGTCGAGGAGCCCGAGCGTTCGGGCCGACCGGTGCCGCTGGCCGATCTGGCCGGGGTGGTGCGCGACGCCGAGAAGCGCCTGGGCGGCCCCGTCGGCTTCATCAGCGTGCGCGAGCCGGGCGACGCCGCGGGGCTGATCACGGTCACGCGGTCGGCCAATTCGATGCTGTCGTCGCGCGAGCCGTCGCTGGCCTATGATGCGACCGGCAAGCTCGTCTGGCAGTCGCCACCGCCGGGCGGCGCGAACGAGACCGCCGGCGCGATGATCGGCCTGCACGCGGGGCGCTATGCCGACTTCGGCCTGCGCTGGTTCTATTTCCTCTGCGGCTTGGGCGGCTGTCTGATGGTGGCGAGCGGCCTCGTGCTGTGGACGGTCAAGCGGCGCGAGAAGCTGCCCGATCCGGCGCGACCGCATTTCGGGTTCCGTCTGGTCGAATGGCTCAACGTTGCCGTGGTCGGCGGTTTCCCCTTCGGCATCGCCGCGATGCTCTGGGCTAACCGTTTGTTGCCGCTGGCCATGAAGGGCCGCGCCGAATGGGAAGTGCAAGGGCTGTTCATCGCCTGGGGCCTGGCGCTGGTCCTGGCCAGCCTGCTCAAGGCGCGGCAGGTCTGGACCGTGCTGCTCGGCGCCACGGGCGTGCTGCTGGTCGCGCTGCCGCTCTACAATGTGGTTGCGACCTCGCGCGGGTTGCCCGAGACCTTGGCGCAGGGCGACTTCGTCCTGGCCGGGGTGGACCTGGTCCTGATCCTCTTCGGCCTGGGCTTCCTCGCGACGGCGAGGCGCGTCGCGTCGCACCGGGTCGCCGAGCCGCGGCGGCGGCGCGAGGCGCCATCGCCGGCCCCGGCCGCGACGAGCGAAACCTTCGGAGAGCTGGAGCCTGCCGAATGACGCTTCTCTGCATCATCAGCGCGGTGATCGCCTTCGCGCTCTTCGGCCTGTCGACCGATACGCATCACCAGCAGAGGCTCGGCGCGCGTCCGGGGACCTTGCGCAAGCGCGCCTTCAAGCGCGGGGCCTGGGTCGCGGTGGCGGTGTGCTGCCTGTTCGCCTTTGCCGCCAAGGGCGCGATCTATGGCGCGATCTTCTGGTTGGGGGCGCTGAGCTTCGGCGCCGCCGCGACCTTCCTGTTTCTCAATCTGGCGCCCGTCGCCAAGCCAAGGAATTCGAAATGAGCTTCAAGCACATCGGTCTTTCGCTCGGTCTTCTCGTCGCGGTCCCGGCCCAGGCGCACGAGGTCTGGGTCGAACGCGACGGCGCCGGCCCGGCGCGGATCTATCTGGGCGAGCCCGAAGCGCCGCTGCCCGACGGCGGCGATCCCGAATTCGACCATCTCCAGGCGCCCAAGCTGCTGCCGGCGAGCACCGCGGCGCTGGCGCGCAAGGCGGGCTATCTCGAAGTGGCGGTGCCCGCGGGCGACGTGCGCGTCCAGGACGACAATGTCTTCAAGCCCTGGGGCCCCGAAGGCAAGAAACAGAGCGTGGTCTACTACGCCCGCGCCGGTCGCGGCGAGGCGCGCGCGATCCTGCCGCTCGAACTGGCCCCCGCGACCGCCGGCGGCGACCGCTTCGTGCTGACGCGCGACGGCAAGCCCGTCGCCGACGCCGCGATCACCGTGATCTCGCCCGACAAGTGGACGCGATCGCTCAAGACCGACGCCCAGGGCGGCGTCACCGTGCCGCTGCTCGGCAAGGGGCGCTACCTGCTCTCGGCCTCGCAGAAGGACGAGGGCAGCTTCGACACGCCGCACGGCCAGGTCGCCGTCCTGCATCGCACGACGACGACGACTTTCGTCCTCGACTGACGCGCGCGATCACCAGGGTCCGATGTCCAGCGCCCGCCGCCCCTTGGGGGTCGGCGGGCGTTTCGCCTTTCGGCTCAGGAAAGGCCGCGCACGTAGGCGTCGACCGTGCCGGCGCAGCCGATCTTGTCGTCGCCCTCGAGGTCGGCATAGCGCACGATGGTGTCGCGGATCGACGGGCTCCTGGCGCCGCAGGCGCAGGGGCTGAAGTCGATGGAGACCTTGTCGCCCGAGATCACGCCGCCCCAGCGGCCGTCGATCGAGAGGTCGAAGAAGGCCGCGCGGCCCTCGTACTCGCCCGCCACGATCGGCAGCAGGTTGTCGCCGCTCTTGTCGAGGATCAGCGGCACGAGCCAGGCCGGCAGGTGGTAGCGGCCGCCCTTCTGGCACCGCGGCATGCCCGAGTGCAGTTCCTGCATCGAGTAGTTCTGATAGTTGCGCTCGGGCTGGATGTTGAAGGTCTCGTAGACGAACTCGCGATAGTCGGCCGGAAGGTTGGCGCGCTTGAGGCCGCCGCCGACGTAGATCGAGTTCTCGGAACTGAAGTCCTTGGCGCTGTAGCCCAGGTCGCGCACGGCCTTGGCGACGTTGTAGAGGCCCGACCACAGCCCGGTCAGGTGCAGCTTGTCGCCGCGCGCCGTGACGAGGGCTTCGGCAGTGACGCCGACCGCGTCTTCGACCGCTTTGGCGCGTTCGGCCGAAATGCGCTCGAACTCGGCCAGTTCCTCGGGCCGGATCGTGCCGTCGGCGATCTTCTTGCGCGCCACCACCATCTGCGTGAGGCTGCCGACGGTGATCGGCGGCACCGGATAAGCGAACCGTTCCGAATTCGGATCCTGCAGCGTTGCGACATAGGCCTCGCCGGTGGCGGCGTTGCGCGGGACGCTGGCGACGGGTGCCAGTCCGAAAATGCGGCGGCTGTGATCGAGCGGGACGCCCGAACCCCAGGTATAGGCCTGCGGCGCCTCGCGCTTGCACCATTCCATGTCGGCGTCCGACGCCACGAGCATGGCCGACTTGCCGGTGGTGCCCGACGAACAGGACACGTTGTGGCCGCCTGCCTGCAGCGTTTCGACCCAGTGATCGACGTCGCGGATCGTGCTCGCGTCGATCGCCGGCACCCGATGGGTCGAGACCGAATCGAGCCATTTCGAGAGCTTGTCCCACTTGCCTTCCATCAGGAAGCTTTCGGGATAGGACTTGTAAGCCGTGTGCGGCAGCAGCAGCGGCACGGCGTCCTCGAGGCTGCGGATCTCGGTGATCCCGGCCTCTTCGGCGCGATGCCGAAGGAGCTTGATCTTGCCCATGCGGTCCTGGAAGCGCGCGTTCATCGCCGCGATCTGCGCCTCGCGCAGGTCGGCGGCGGCGTAGTCGTACCGATCGGGGGATTCGACCAGACCGGTCAGCCGCTCGATTGCCCCAGTTTCCATCGTCGTCGCCATGCTTCCGCTCCCATTGTCGCCACTCGAATAATGGCAACTTCATCGTTTCATTATACGATGCACGGGCAAAAGCAAGAACGATCGCGGCCGGTCCGTCCGAGCGCGTGAAGGAACTTGGCTCTTAACGGCCCATGCCCCCGGCGGTAGGGAGGCTGACTTCTGGCTGGGGCGGACCGCGCATGACGATGTTCTCGAAGATGATGGCGGCGCTCGGCGTGGCAGTGCTGGCGACGGCGCCCGCCTATGGCACGGGTTTCGACGTGACCGCGATCGGCGTGCGCGGTGGGCTCGACGACGGTAACCTTTCCGCCTGGATGATCGCGGCGCAGGGACAGTCCAAGGCAGTGATGTGCGACGCCGGCACCCTGGTGAACGGGATCGACATCGCGCGGCGACGCGGCACCCTCAAGCGATCGCGCGAGACGATCCTGCACGACGACATCGTCGGCTACCTGATCAGCCATCCGCATCTCGACCATGTCGCCGGCATGCTGATCGCCTCGCCGGAAGACAGCGCCAAGTCCGTCTATGCGCTGCCCTCGGTCGGCAGCGTCCTGCTCGACAGCTATTTCAACGGCAAGGCCTGGGCGAACTTCACCGATCGCGGCCAGGCGCCGATCGGCAAATACAAGCTTGTCGACCTGGCGCCGGGAAAGCCGGTGCCGCTCGCCGGAACGGCTATGACCGTCACCGCCTACCCGCTCGCGCACGGTGGAATGGAATCGACCGCCTTCCTCGTCGAATCGCAGCAGGACGCGATCCTGTGTCTCGGTGACACCGGTGCCGATGCGGTCGAAGGCGCGTCGCGTCTGGCCGAGCTGTGGCGCGCGGTCGGCCCGCTGATCGCCGCGCGGCGCCTGAAGGCGATCATCATCGAGGTGTCCTATCCCAGCGAACGCCCGCGCAACCTGCTGTTCGGCCATCTGACCCCGGCGCTGCTTTTCGATGAGCTCGCGCAGCTCGAGGCGGCGGCGGGCGGCAAGGGATCGCTCAAGGGACTCCCGCTGATCGTGAGCCATATCAAGCCGGCCGGCTCAGGTGAGGATCCGCGCGACCTGATCGCCCGGCAACTCACGGCCGCCAACCGTCTCGGCCTGAACCTCATCATTCCCAGCCAGGGGCAGCGCTGGACCTTCCGCTAGGCCATGGCCGCCTTGGCCGCATCCTTGATCCAATCGCCGCTGTCCTTCGCCTGCTCGTAAATGTCGAGGTGGCGGATCTTGCCTTCCGGGGTGAAGCGATAGACCGCGATCACGTTCTTTCGGATGAACTGGTCACCGCGCTGGTGGCGCTCCTCGATCTCCTGAAACACGGCGTCGCCCACTTCGGTGATGTGGAACTGGGTGAACTCGAACTGCGTGCCCCCGCGCGCCCAGCCGGTGAGGAATTCGGTATAGGCCGACCAGTCGAGCTCTTCGAGATAGGCGCCGACCCGCTTGAACTCTTCGACCGCGACGAATTCCGCGACGGGAGCATAGTCGGCCGCCGAGGTGACCCCGGTCGCCAGAACCGCGCCCTGCGCCGCGGTGAAGCGGTTGACGACCTGCGTCAGCGGGCCCAGCTCGTGGTTGGTCGCGGTGGCAGTTACGATCTGCGTCATGGTCTCTCCCCTGTATGTGTCGACGTGTGTTTCGGCATGGGTTCGGTCTCGCCCACCCAGCCATCGAGCACCGAATGGTAATGGGCCAGGCGCACTTCCTGCCGGGTCAGCGCCATGTGATCGAGGCCCGCATTGCGCAGACCGCGCTGTTGGCGCTGCATCATCTCCCAGTCCTGCTCGAGCGCCAGGAAGTAGGGGACGTGTTCGCCCTCCGGGACTTCGCGAAGAGGTTCGCGCTTGGCGGCGCGTTCATCGGGCGGCAGCCACATCAGGTTCTGCACCAGCCAGTGGCAGCGGCCGGGATCGCCGTCGGGGTGCGGCGTGGACAGGATCACCGTCGCCTCGCCCGCGCGGATCGTCATGAACAGGTTGGGGAAGACCAGGTGGAAGTGGTTGTCGCTCATCTGCGTGTCGGTGAGATCCGACACGTCCAGTCCCTTGGCCTCGAGCGTCTCGCGCGTTGCCTGCTGTAGCAATAGTCGGCCGGTGACGCCTGCGGGGAAGCTGAGCACGCCCGCGCCGTCGCGATGGCCGTCGAGCAACAGCTCGAAGCGCGGCAGCACTTCGATGACGCCGGGGAAGGTCGCAGGCAGGCCGCGGATCGATTCGGCCTGACTTTCGGGCCCGAAAGCCTCCAGGTTCGCCGCGCCGAAGGGGCCCGTGGCGACACTGTGATCGCCGAAGAAGCCATAGCGTTCCTGGGATTCGTCCATCGCCGCGACCAGTTCGGGGTGGACCGCCTGGATGTGGTAGCCCTCCTGAAAGGCATCCATCACGACCTTCCAGTTGCACTCGAGCGCTTCGCGCACGTTGAGGCCGGCGGGGATCATCTCCTCGAGCCGGTAGGGCGCAAGAAGATCGGCGATCTCGCCGAGGAATTCGCGCAGCGGTGCGGCCGCGCGGTCGGGATTGAGAAAGACGAAGCCGGCGAAGCACTCGATCGGTACCTCGACCAGGCCCAACTCGTCCTTGCAACCGACGAAATCTTCGAGGCTGCCGGCGAAATCCGGCTTGGCGACCGCGAGCAGCTTGCCGTCGAGCCCATAGGACCAGTTGTGATAAGGGCAGGTGAAGCGTGCGGACCGGCCTTTCCCTTCGCAGAGGGCATTGCCGCGATGGCGGCAGGCGTTGACGAAGCCGCGGATCCGGTCATCGCGTCCGCGCACGATCAGGAAGGACTGGTCGAACAGGCGGTACTCCATCCAGTCGCCCGCCTCGGGGATGTCGTCGGCGCGCCCCGCCGCTTGCCAGACCCGCATCCACAGCCGCTCGCGTTCGCGGCGATGATGGTCGGCCTCATGATAGCGCGCGGTCGAGACGCGCATGGCGAAAGCGGCGAAATCCATCTCCGTGATCAGCGGGCCTTGGTCGATCACCGCGCCGGGTCTCGTCGTCATCGTCGCTCTCCTCTCGCCACAGGGCTATCGCGCCGACTGAGTCGATTCAATAATAAATATCATGGGTCATTCTTATTTATGCTTGACCCTCTGCCGCTGTCGCAGCAGGACGGAGCCATGAAGGTCGAAAGCGACACGCCGCTGTTCACCGGCAAGCCGGCGAAAGCTCGCCGCGAAGGCGGGCGGGGGCCAGGCAGGCCCTCGCGCGCGCGGACCGAGGCGCGGAACCGCGAACTGCTCGACCACGCGCTCGATCTGTTCCTCGAGCGCGGCTTCGCAGGCACGACGATCGAGGCGATCATCGACGACCTCGGCATGGCACGGCGGACTGTCTATGCGCGCTACGGCGACAAGATCACGCTGTTCAAGGCCGCGTTGCAGCGGGCGATCGATGATTGGGTGGTGCCCGAAGAACAGCTACGCGCGGCCGAGACCGACGATTTCCCGGAGACGATGCTCGGTGTTGCGCGGCTGATGGTCGGCCATGCGACGAGCGCGTCGGGCATGCGCCTGACCCGGATCGCGCATGCCGAAGTCATCCGCATGCCCGAGATCGGCACCTATCTGTCCGAACGGACCGAGCGGCGGGCAATGGCCTATCTGGTCGCGCTGTTTCGGCGTCGACTGGCTTTGGCGAATCCCGAGGACGCCGCGAAGGCGTTCATGCTGCTGGTGGTGGACGGCGCCTTCCAGGCGCGGGTCTGGCACGGATCCGACGATGCCGAGATCGAACGGCAGATCGCCTACCGAACCAAGCTGTTCCTGAACGGGGTGAGCTAGCCCCCTGCCGAGTGGGATGGGGCCGAGATCGAATCTCGCTTGGCTGCCATGTCGCGTCGATGTTGCAAGGCGCCGTCGGCGAGCCGCGAAAACCGCGTGAAATGCCGGAAATCGTCCGTGAGCGCCGGCCAGCGACAGTCTCTGCCCTGGTTCGCTACGATACTGAAAATAAGGGAGAAGCTGGATGCCCCGCGAGGATTCGAACCTCGATAGACGGAATCAGAATCCGTAGTCTTACCATTAGACGACGGGGCAACAGGCGGGTGCCTCTAAGCATGTCCGGCAGCCGCGTCAAGCGGTCCTCTTGCCCCTTTGCCGCACTGCGGCTAGCATCGTGTCAGGTACCCGTCGCAATCGGCGGGAAAACGATAACGAGTGCTTAGACTATGGCGGAACAGTTTCCGCCGGCAAGACGCACAGGGGTTACGGGCGACAGGGACGCGACGACGAACGAGCGCAATGCCGACGTTCGCAATTGCGCGCCCTCGACGTCACCCCAGCAGCGTGCCGGCGATGGACCGTACGGGAATGATCCGCCCAGCGGACAGGCGGTTCCCGCGCAACGACAGGGCATCGGCCCGCGGCAGGCCTATGCCGCGATCGATCTCGGCACCAACAACTGCCGCCTGCTGATCGCCCGGCCTTCGGGCGAGAATTTCGTCGTCATCGATGCCTTCAGCCGCGTCGTGCGGCTGGGGGAGGGGCTCGCGCAGACCGGCCTGCTGAGCCAGGCGGCGATGGACCGCGCGCTCGCCGCGCTCCACGTCTGCGCCGACAAGCTCTGCCGCCGCTCGGTCCAGCTCGCGCGCTCGGTCGCCACCGAGGCCTGCCGCCGCGCGAGCAACGGCGAGGCTTTCATCGAACGCGTGCGCGAGGAGACGGGCATTGCGCTCGACATCATCAGCGCGCGCGAGGAGGCGCGGCTGGCGGTGCTCGGCTGCCACATCCTGCTCGAGCCGGGCGAGGGCCCGGCGATGATCTTCGACATCGGCGGCGGTTCGACCGAGCTCGTGCTGATCGACAGCACCGCGCCGGTGCCGCGCATCCTCGACTGGCAGTCGGTGCCCTGGGGCGTGGTCTCGCTGTCCGAGACCTGCGGCGCCGAAGGCGATAGCCAGGCGTCGCGCGCCGCGCGCTACGTGCGCATGCGCGAACTGGTCAGCGACAGCTTCGCGCCGTTCGCCGACCGGGCGACGCGGTTCCGCGCGCAGGACGCAGGCAACGGGCCGCTGCGGCTGCTCGGTACCAGCGGCACGGTCACCACGCTCGCCAGCCTGCATCTCGATCTGCCGCAATACGATCGTCGCGCCGTCGACGGGCTGATCGTGCCGGCCGATTCGATGCGGTCGATCTCGACACGGCTGTCCTCGATGTCGATCTTCGAGCGGCGCGAGCTGCCCTGCATCGGCCGCGAGCGCGCCGACCTGGTCGTTGCGGGTTGCGCCATCCTCGAGGCGATTCTCGACGTCTGGCCGGCCGACCGGCTCGGCGTCGCCGACCGCGGCATCCGCGAGGGCATCCTGCGCAGTCTGATCGCCGCCAACGGGCAGGGCGAGAAAATGCGCGCCGAGCTTCGCCGCACGCGGGATCTGGGCTAAGGGCCCGCCATGAGTAACCTGTCATGAGCCGATCGGGCCGCGATCCCGGCGAGCGGCTGCGCACCGCGAAGAAGCGTACGGCCAGCTCGGCGCGCTGGCTGTCGCGCCAGATCAACGATCCCTACGTCAAACAGGCGCGGGCCGACGGCTATCGCAGCCGCGCCGCCTACAAGCTGGCCGAGCTCGACGACAAGTTCGCGCTGCTCAAGGGCGTGACGCGCGCGGTCGACCTGGGCGTCGCGCCGGGCGGCTGGAGCCAGATCCTGCGCCAGCGCTGCCCCAAGGCCAAGGTCGTGGGCATCGATCTGCTGCCCACCGAGCCGCTCGAGGGCGTGACCTTGTTCCAGATGGACTTCATGGCCGACGAGGCGCCCGCGGCGCTCGAAGCGGCGCTGGAGGGCGCGCCGGACCTGGTCCTCTCGGACATGGCGGCAAACACCGTCGGCCACAAGCAGACCGACCACTTGCGCACGATGGGCCTGGTCGAGACCGCGGCGGACTTCGCCATCGCGACGCTGGCGCCCGGCGGCGCCTTCGTCGCCAAGGTCCTGGCCGGGGGCACCGATACCCAGCTGCTCGCACTGCTCAAGCAGCACTTCACTACGGTAAAGCACGCCAAGCCGCCCGCGAGTCGCAAGGATTCGTCGGAGTGGTACGTGATCGCGCAAGGCTTCAAAGGGTAGTGCCCTATCCTTCCCCCTTGATGGGGGAAGGATGCGAAGACTTGGTGAGCGCAGCGAACCTAGTCGTAGCTGGATGGGGGTGCGGGTGCCGGCAGGTGCAGTGCCCGCCGGAGACATCACCCCTACCCAAATGCAGCTAGGTCGCTACGCGACCAAGCTTCCGTATCCCTCCCCCATCGAGGGGGAGGGAAGGTGGCTGCCAATTGCTGAACTTGCCAAATCCCCAAACCAAAAAGGGCGCCCCGCTTTCACGGGACGCCCTTTCGAATTCGGCTGAGCCTGGATCAGTGCCCGGCAGGAACCGTCGACTTGTCCTGGGCCGGCGCATCGTCGGTGCCGGGGGCCGGAGCCGCCACGGCGCCGGCGGCTGCCGCGCCTTCGGCCGGAGCCGCTGCAGCGGCGGCCGGTGCGGCGTCGCCCGCAGGAGCGGTCGGCAGCGGCAGGTTCGGGCCCTGGGTGTTGAGCCAGGCGATCAGGTTGGCGCGGTCCTCGCCCTTCGACAGGCCGGCGAAGGTCATCTTCGTGCCCGGCGCGAACTTCTTGGGGTTGTGCAGCCAGTCGTTCAGATTCTTCCAGTCCCAGGTGCCGCCGTGGCCCTTGAGCGCGTCGGAGAAGGCGAAGCCGTGGCCGGTGCCGATGGTCTCGCCGACGACGCCGTGGAGATTCGGGCCGATGCCGTTCGCGCCGCCCGCATTGGCGGTGTGGCACGAGGTGCACTTCTTGAAGACGGCCTCGCCCTTGGCCGGATCGGCCTTGGCGAGCAGCGCCTCGATCGGCTCTTCGGCGTCGGCGCCGCCCTCGCTGGAGACCACGCCTTCGATCTCATAGCCCATCTTTTCGGGGCGATGGGCCTTGTCGGCCTGGAAGTAGTGGCTGCTCACGCTCGACGCGCCGAAGGCGACGATGCCTGCGAAAAGCGCCCAGCCGGCAAAGGTGTTGAAACGATCGTCCATCGAAAAAGCCCCGTGGGAAGTGCCTGTAGCGGTTTGCGCGCCGCTCTAGTCAGGCGGATGGGCGAGCGCAAGAGCCATTGCGGGATTTGACCATTGCAGGATTTTTCGGGGCTGCGTAAGCGGCCGTCACCATGCACAGCTTTCCCGAACCCGCCGTCGCCCTCGTCGACGAAATGACCCGCGCCGCCGCTGCCGATCCCGCGCGGGCCGTGTCGTTTCAGGGCGCGCCGGGCTGCAACGGCCACCGGGCCGCGCTCGAATACGATGCGCAATGCCTGCCGCTGCCGTGCTTCGCCTTCGAGGATGCGCTCGATGCGGTGAAGGATGGCCGCGCCGCACACGCGATCATCCCGATCGAGAACTCACAGCACGGCCGCGTCGCCGACATCCATTTCCTGCTGCCCGAAAGCGGGCTCTACATCGTCGGCGAGCACTTCCTGTCGATCCAGCACGCGCTGATGGGCCTGACCGACGGGCCTTTCGCCGCGGCTTACAGCCACCCGCAGGCGCTCGGCCAGTCACGCCACTATCTGCGCGAGCGCGGCATCGTGCCGATGTCCTATGCCGACACCGCCGGCGCTGCCGCCTTCGTCAAGGAGCAGGGCGACGTTGAAGCCTGCGCGATCGCGCCGGCGCTCGCGGCCGAGCTCTATGGCCTGAGGATCGTCGAGCACAATGTCGAGGATGCCGACGACAACACGACGCGGTTCGTGGTGCTGGCGCGCGCGCCGCGCGCCGCCACCTCGTTCGGTGATGCCACGGCGATGACGACTTTCGTCTTCGAGGTGAAGAACATCCCCGCCGCGCTCTACAAGGCACTCGGCGGCTTTGCCACCAATGGCGTCAACATGACCAAGCTCGAGAGCTACCAGAAGGGCGCGAGCTTCGCCGCAACGCGGTTCTTCGCCGACATCGAAGGCGCGCCCGGTGATGCCGCGATCGATCGCGCGCTCGAGGAGCTCGCTTTCCACTGCAAGGAACTGCGCGTGCTCGGCACCTATCGCCAGGGTCGCAAGCGCGGGTGATTTATCCGGGGCTGTCGAATGTGGCGGAGCCCAACCTTCCCTCGTCACCCTGAACTTGTTTCAGGGTCCATTTCTCGACTGCAACCTAGGCCCGGTTCGGCAGCGCGGTCGTGTCGTCTGGGGTCTTCGCACCGGCTGAGCGTGCGGCGCGATGGCCCCTGAAACAAGTTCAGGGTGACGGTATGGGTTGGGGACGTGTCGCCCCACTCTCCGCCCCCCGTCTCCACCACCGCCCCCTCCAAACCGGGGCGGAACGCGGTTGCCCTTCGCCGGTCCGTCTGCCACCAATCGCGCGTGACGAGGGCTGGTGGAGAGATCGCGGGCTCGACGGCCGCGCAGGACGCGGCGCGCGACTGGCAGGCGCTGCGCGCCGATGACGCGATCCAGTACGCGCCGGTGCCGCCCTACAAGCCGAACATTCCCGTCTGGCCCGAATGGCTCAAGCGGTTGATGCGCGCGCTCGGCGATTTCCTCGAAACCGTGTTCAAGCCGCTGGGCGAACTGTTCGGCCTGTCCTGGCCCTGGATGCAGAAACTGGGCATCGCGCTGGCCGGCGTGGCCGTGATCGCGGTGCTCTGGTTCGTGGTGATCCGCCCGCTGATGAACAGGCGCCGAGGCGCCCAGGGCGACGCAGAAACGCCCGCATGGCTGCCCGATCGCGCGGCCGCGGTCGCGCTGCTCGAGGATGCCGATCGCTTGGCGGCCGAGGGGCGCTATGGCGAGGCCGTGCACCTGCTGCTCCGACGCAGCGTCCACCATATCGCCGAGGCGCGGCCCGACTGGCTGAGCCCCGCGAGCACCGCGCGCGAGATCGCGGGACTGCCTTCGCTGCCCTGGGACGCACGTCAGGCCTTCACGGCGATAGCCACGCGCGTCGAGCGCAGTCTCTTCGCCCTGCGGGATCTCGACCTGGCCGACTGGCAGGCTGCGCGCGCCGCTTATGCGGACTTCGCGCTGCAGCGCCTGACCCCCGGTGCAGCGGTATGAGCGCGAACGCCAATCCCTTCTCGCCGCGCGCCGTGATCGCGCTCGTGCTGTTCGGTGCGCTGGCCTTCGTCGCGCTGCTCTACACGATGGGCGCCGGGCTGACCGGCGGTTCGACCAACGACGGTGGCGGCCACGCGGGCGGCAAGGGGCTCAACGGCTATGCGGCTTTCGCCGAATTTCTCGATCGCCGCGGCTACGACGTTCGGCGCCTGCGCGACGTGACGACGCTCGACGATCCCGGGTTGCTGGTGCTGACGCCGCCGGCCGGCGCCGAAGGTGCGGAGATCGACAAGATCGTCGCCGGACATCGCGCGGCGGGCCCGACCCTGGTGATCACGCCCAAGTGGCTGGCCGCCAAAGCCGACGGACCCAAGGCCAAGCGCGGCTGGGTGCAGCTCGCGGGGACGGCATCGCCGAGCTGGCAGGGTTTCCTCGACGACGTCGGCGTCCGGATCGCGCCCTTGGGCGATGGCAAGCACGGCACCTGGACCGGCGGCGGGCTGGCGGGGCGCTTGCCTGACGCGCGCCAGGTCCAGACGGGGACCGGGGCGCGGCTGGTGCCGCTGGTGGTCGGCGGTTCCGACCGGCGCGTTCTGGCCGCCTATCTCGACGACGGCGGTCCCTATCCGGCGCTCGAAGCCCTGGCCGGGCGCGAGGTCTCGGAGGGTGGCGAAGAGGGGAACGGCCGGGCGCTCCAGCCGATCGTCCTGGTGTTCGAACCGGACCTCTTCGACAACTACGGCATGGCCGATCTGGCCAATGCCCGGCTCGCCGAGCGGCTGGTCCACGCCACGACCGGCGGCGCGCGCGCGGTCCATTTCGACCTCACGCTCAACGGCTTCGGGCGTCGGCCCAACCTGCTGACTCTGGCCTTCACCCCGCCATTCCTCGCGGCGACCCTGTGCCTGCTGCTCGCGGCGCTCGCGGTCGGCTGGCGTGCTTTCCTGCGCTTCGGCCCGGCGCGCGCCGGCACGCGCACGATCGCGTTCGGCAAGCGCGCGCTCGTTGCCAACGCCGCCGGGCTGATCCGCCGCAGCAAGCGGCTGCATCTGGTTACCGCCCCCTATGCCATGCGGGCGCGCGAGCGACTGGTGCGCGTGCTGGCGCTGCCGCGCCTGGCCGACGTCACCGCGACCGAGGCCGCGATCGACCGCGCCCTCGCCGCGCGCACGCCCGAAGCCACGCCCTTTTCCGTCATCGCCGAGCGCTTGCGCGCGGCACGCTCATCCCATGAGATCATGAAGGCGGCGCAGGATCTGCACGCGCTCGAAAGGACGCTTACCCAATGAGTGACAGCATGACCCTGGACGGCGTCGGTCAACTGGCCGATGCGATCCGCGGCGAGATCGCCAAGGCCGTGGTCGGCCAGACCGAAACCGTCGATCACCTGCTCGTGGCGCTGCTCGCGCGCGGCCACGTCCTGCTCGAAGGCCCACCGGGCACCGCCAAGACCTTCCTCGCGCAGAGCTTCGCGGCGGCGATCGGGCTCCAGTTCGGGCGCATCCAGTTCACCCCGGACCTGATGCCCGGCGACATCCTCGGCTCGAACCTGTTCAACTTCCAGACCAGCCAGTTCACCCTGACGCGCGGGCCGATCTTCTGCGACCTGCTGCTCGCCGACGAGATCAACCGCACCCCGCCCAAGACCCAGGCCGCGCTGCTCGAGGCGATGCAGGAGCGCCGCGTCACGCTCGACGGCACGCGGCACGAGCTGCCCTCGCATTTCATGGTCGTCGCGACGCAGAACCCGATCGAGAGCCAGGGCGTCTATCCGCTGCCCGAGGCGCAGCTCGACCGTTTCCTGTTCAAGCTGCTGATCCCCTATCCGAGCCTCGAGGAGGAGGCGCGGATCGTTTCGCGTTACGGCGAGCGCTCTGGCCTGCCGAGCCCCGCCGAACTGGGCATCGCCGCGGTCGCCACCCCCGCCGCGCTCGACGCGGCGACGAAGGCGGTGCAGGCGGTCAAGCTGGCCGACAGCGTGACCGAATATGTCGTGCGCCTGGTCCGCGCGACGCGCGACAGCGCCGATCTCTCGTGCGGCGCGAGCCCGCGTGCCGCCGTGCTCCTCGCCAGCGCCGCGCGCGCCAAGGCCGCGCTCGACGGTCGCGACTATGTCGTGCCCGACGACGTCAAGGCGCTCGCCAACTCGGTCCTGCGCCACCGCCTGCTGCTGAGCCCCGCCGCCGAGATCGAGGGCAAGCAGGTCGAGGCGCTGGTCGAGGACCTCGTCCACCAGACCGAGGCGCCGCGCTAGCCGTGATCGTCCCCACCCTCCGCGCCGCGGTGCTGGTCGCGCTGGCCGCGCCGGTCGCGCTGGTGATCGCCGCGGCGGCGCCCGGCGCCTGGATCGCCGGGCCGGCGCTGGGCGGGGCGCTGCTGCTGCTCGTGCTGGCCGACGCGCTGGTGGCGGGCTCCTTGCGCGACGTCACCCTCACCGCGCCGCGCGACGTCGAGGTCGGCGACGCGGCGACCTTGCTCGGCCATGCGCAGTTTTCGAGCGGTCAGCGCAGCCGCGTCGACCTTGCCGTCGCGCTCGATCCGCGCCTGGCGCCCGGCGGCCGCGCGGCCTTTCCGCTGGCGCGCGCCGACGGCGCCTGGCGCGGGACCTTTGCCTTTACCCCAAGCCGGCGGGGCACCGGTCAAGTCGACCGGCTCTGGCTGCGCTGGGCCGGGCCGCTCGGGCTCGGCGCGCGGCAGGCGCAGCGTCCGCTCGACCAGGCCGTGCGTGTCTGGCCCAACATCGGCTTCGTCCGCTCGCCGGCCTTGCAGACCTTCCTCAAGGACGCGCAGTTCGGACTGATCGCCCGGCGCATCCGCGGCGAGGGCACCCAGTTCGAGGCGCTGACCGAATACGAGCCCGGCATGGACCGCCGCCGCATCGACTGGAAGAGCTCGGCGCGCCACGTCCATCTCTATGCCAAGGAGTTCGAGACCGAGCGCAACAACCAGATCGTCTTCGCCTTCGACTGCGGCCAGACGATGTGCGAGCCGGTGGGGGGCGCCAAGGAGGCGGGGGGAGATGGCGTGCCGCGGATCGATCGCGCGGTCTCGGCGGCGCTGGCGACCGCCTATGTGGCGCTCAAGGGCGGCGATCGGGTGGCCTTGTTCGGCTTCGCCGCGCGGCCCGAGGTCTCGACGCCCTTCGTATCCGACAGCCGCGATTTTCACCGCCTGCAGAGCGCCGCCGCCGGGCTCGACTACCATGCGCAGGAACCCAACTTCACCCTGGTCCTGGCAACGCTCGCCGGCCGGCTCCAGCGCCGCTCGCTGATCGTCATCTTCAGCGATTTCACCGATCCGACGAGCGCCGAGCTGATGATCGAATCGATCGGGCGGCTGGTGTCGCGCCATGTCGTGCTGTTCGTGACGATGACCGACGAGGAGCTCGAGGACCTGGCCGTGGCCGAACCCGGCGACATGCAGGCGCTGGCCATGGCGGTCACCGCCGATTCGCTGCTGCGCCAGCGCGCGCTGGTGACGCGGCGCCTGAAGCAGCTCGGCGTCGACGTGGTCGAGGCGCCCTATTCGCAGATCGGCACGCGGCTGATCGATGCCTATCTGACGATCAAGCGTTCGGGGGCGATCGGTTGATGGCGGAGCAGAACCCCGTTTCGGCGATCGAGGCCGCCGCGCTGCGTTCGGACCGGTTCCGGCTCGAGCGCGAGGGCGACTGGCAGCGGCTCGATGCGATCGTCACGCGGATGGAGAAGGGCCGGCTGCGCAAGCTGTCCGACGAGGACGTGCTGGCGCTGCCCGTGCTCTATCGCACCGTCGCCTCGAGCCTGTCGATCGCGCGCGAGACTTCGCTCGACGCCGCGACGCTCGCCTATCTCGAAGCGCTGGTCCAGCGCGCCTGGTTCGTCGTCTACGGCCCGCGCGCCTCGCTCGGTTCGTGGCTGCGGCGGTTTCTCGGCGGCGGCTGGAGTGCGTCGGTGCGCGCGATCTGGCTCGACGTGCTGCTGGCGCTTGGCGTGATGGTCGCGGGCACCGTGGTGGGTTGGCTGCTCGTGGCGAGCGATGCCGAATGGTACCATGCGCTGATGCCCGGCCAGCTCGCCGACGATCGCGTGCCCGGCGCCAGCCGCGAGGTGCTCCACGCCTCGCTGTTCGCCGACAAGTCGAAGGAGCCGCTGGCCGCTTTCGCCGCGGGGCTGTTCGGCAACAACGCTCAGGTCTCGATCCTGGCGTTCGCGCTGGGCTTCGCCTTCGGCGTGCCCTCGCTGATGATGCTCGTCTACAACACCGCCGGCTTCGGCGCGATGCTGTGGCTCTACCACGGCGCCGGGCTGACCACCGACTTCGCCGGCTGGATCGCGATCCACGGTACGACCGAGCTCTTCGCCATCCTGCTCGCGGGCGCGGCAGGTCTGCACATCGGCCGGTCCATGGCCTTTCCCGGCGAGCGTTCGATTCTCGACGCCGCCGCCGAGGCGGGGCGGCGCGCCTCGCAGGTTATGACCGGGGTCGTGCTGATGCTCGTCGTCGCCGCGCTGCTTGAAGGCTTCGGCCGCCAGCTGATCAACGACACGGCCGGGCGCTTCGGCGTCGGCGGCTTCATGCTGCTGTTCTGGCTGAGCTATTTCTTCCTGTTCCGCCGCGACGTCGACGGAGCCGGCACGCCATGACCGGCGTCATCCCCGAGCGGCACCGGCGCAGCGATCGCGACCGGATCATGGTGACGCCCGAAGGCCTGGCCCTGCCGCTAACCGTCGCCAGCCGCGGCGCGCGCTTGGGCGCACTGATGCTCGACCTGCTGTTCATCGGCCTGCTGATCTTCGTGACCATCCTCGCCCTCGCCTCGATGGCCGGGGGCGCGATCGTCGGCGCGGCGACGCGCGGCGACGGCGGCTCGCTCTACTACTCGCTGCAGTTCCTCTACGTTCTCGCGATCATTGCGCTGTTCCTGTTCCGCAACGCCTATTTCCTGTTCTTCGAGCTCGGCCCGCGTGGCGCGACGCCGGGCAAGCGCATCACCGGCATCCGCGTCGCCGCGCGCGGCAGCGGCGACGGCGGCGGCCGCCTGACCGCCGAGATGGTGATCGCGCGCAATCTGCTGCGCGACATCGAGCTGTTCCTGCCCGTGGTCTTCCTCGCGCAGGTCGGCGCCGAGGGCGACTGGAGCGCGGGTGGCATCACCGCCGCGCTGTGGTTCCTGATCTTCGCGCTGTTCCCGCTGTTCAACCGCGACCGGCTGCGCGCGGGCGATCTCATCGCCGGGACCTGGGTGGTCGAGGCGCCCAAGCGCAAGCTCGAGACCGCGCTGTCGGTCGCGCCCGCCACGGCGGCCGCCCCCGATCCCGCAGGCGGCTACCGCTTCGGCGAGGCCGAGCTTGCGGTCTACGGCGAATACGAATTGCAGATGCTCGAACGCGTGCTGCGCGACGATCGGCCCGAGGCGATGCAGGCGGTCTACGAGACGATCTGCGCCAAGATCGGCTGGACCGCGGGCAGCGACGACGCGCGAGCCTTCCTCGAAGCCTATTACCGCGCGTTGCGCCAGCGGCTCGAAACCGGCATGCGCATGGGCAAGCGCAAGGCGGACAAGTTCACATGAAGCTCCACATCGTCGAGGACGATCTCAGCGGCCCCGAGATCGCCGCGCTGCTGCGGCTGCATCTCGACGAGATGTTCGCGTGGTCGCCGCCCGAGTCCGTACACGCGATGCCGATCGAGCGGCTGCGCCAGCCCGACGTCACCTTCTATGCGGCCTGGGACGGCGCCGTGCTCGCGGGCTGCGGCGCGCTCAAGCACCTCGACGGCATCCACGGCGAACTCAAGTCGATGCGCGCCGCACCCGCCTATCGCGGCCGCGGCGTCGGCAAGGCGATCCTGCTGCACCTCCTCGCCGAGGCACGAAAGCGCGGCTATGCGCGCGTCAGCCTGGAGACCGGCCGGCCCGACGCGTTCCTGCCCGCCCGCCGGCTTTACGAAGCGCACGGTTTCGTGGAATGCCCGCCTTTCGCCGACTATGTGCTCGACGATTTCAGTGTCTGCCTGACGAGGACCTTGTGACCGATCCGATTCTCCGCGAAGCGACCGAGGCCGATATTCCCGCGCTGTCGGCGCTGGGCCGCGACAGCTTCGTCGACAAGTTCGGCTATATGTACAAGCCCGAGGACCTGGCAGCCTTCATCGCACAGACCCATTCGCACGAGGCCGTCGCAGGCGAGCTAGCGCATCCCGAGCGGCGCTATTGCCTGGTCGAGAGCGACGGCGCGCTTGCGGGCTACTGCAAGCTGGCGGTGCCGAGCACGCTTGGCGAATTTCACGCGGCGGCGCGGCCGATCGAGATCAAGCAGCTCTACACCGCGCCGGGCATGACCGGCAAAGGCATCGGCGCCGCGCTGATGGACTGGGCCATGGCCGAGGCGCGGGCCCATCGTGCCGATGTGATCCAGCTCTCGGTCTGGAGCGGCAACGACGGCGCCCAGCGTTTCTATGCGCGCTATGGTTTCGTCAAGGTCGCCGACATCACCTTCGAGGTCGGCGAGCAGATCGACGAGGAATTCCTCTTCGCGCTGACGCTTTAGGGTGCGCGGGGGCAATTCTGCGGATCCTCTCCCTTCCCTCGAAGCTATCCCTTCCGTCACCCCGGGCTTGACCCGGGGTCCCGCTTTAAGGCCCAGCGCATCCCTTGCCGCAGTAGCGGGACCCCGGATCGAGTCCGGGGTGACGAGGGAGGGGGCGCCCCTTGCTCCTCTGATGACGCGCTTGCGACCCTACCGGAACTCGAAGCGGACCGTCGCGCTCTGCACTGAGGCCACGGCAGCACCGGTAGCATCGGTCACCGGCGAGGGGTGATAGTCCCGCGTCAGGCTCTCGCAGGCGGCCGGGCCGAGCGCTGGCACGGTCTGCTGGAAGCGCCGACGCTCGGCGGCCAGCGGCGTGCACTGGCTGACCGTGCCGGTGCCGTCGACGAGGAAGGCGACGCGCGCGAAGGCCGGGCCGGTCACGCCTTCGGGCAGGCTGTTGACCGCGACGGCCAGCTTCGAACGATCGGGACGCGAGCGCTGCTTGCCGGGCATCAGGAAGCTGGCGACGGCTTCATAGGTGCCGGCGACGGCGCGGCCCTGATCGTCCTTCGCGGGGAGGAAGCGCGCGCGCTTCATCACCAGCGCGCAGACGTCATGATCGAGATCACTCTTTTCATCGGGCGTGCAGCGGAGCGGGGTGCCGTCGGCCGCCACGTCGATCGTGTAGGTGACATGGCCGCGCTCGGCCACGCGCATCGCGGTCTTGGGATTGTCCTTGCTGTTGAACCAGGTGTTCGGTTCGACGGGGGTGGCGGGCGATACGGCCGCGCCGGCGAGGACGATGGACAACCAGGCGCTCATGAGATCGGCTCCTCCGCGATAGCGTGATGCCGAATGGCCGATGGCGTCGCCTGCGTCGAGATGCGCCGAAAGGCTATCCCCGAACAAATGCGAATCGTTCGCAAACACGCCGGCTGGCTTGGTGTTTTCCTAAAGCCTGCCCACCTGCTATGGCGCGGGGCATGAGCCTTCCCGTCACATTCGCGGTCCAAAGGTCTGTCGGCCCCCTCGGATCTCGTCATGCCCCGCATTTTGAAACGCAGGATCGCGTCACCTTTGTCACTTTCGTCATCTTTGAATTAGAAACGCGGAATTAATCGATGTCTTCGATCAGACCCTGGCGCGATATCGCGCGCCGCAAGAGCCGGCAGATCATGGTGGGTTCGGTGCCCGTCGGCGGCGATGCGCCGATCACCGTGCAGACGATGACCAACACGCTGACCTCCGACGCCAAGGCGACGATCGATCAGATCCGTCGCTGCGAGGATGCGGGCGCCGATCTGATCCGCGTCTCCTGCCCCGATGTCGAATCGACCGCAGCCTTCCGCGAGATCGCGCGTGCTGCGCGCGTGCCGCTGATCGCCGACATCCATTTCCACTACAAGCGGGCGCTCGAGGCGGCCGATGCCGGTGCCGCCTGCCTGCGCATCAATCCGGGCAACATCGGCTCGTCCGATCGCGTCGCCGAGGTCGTCCGCGCGGCCAAGGCCAACGGCTGCGCGATCCGCATCGGCGTCAACGCCGGCAGCCTCGAGAAGGACCTGCTCGAGAAATACGGTGAGCCGTGCCCCGAAGCGCTGGTCGAATCCGCGCTCGATCACATCAAGCTGCTCCAGGACCACGATTTCCACGAATACAAGGTGGCGGTGAAGGCCAGCGACGTGTTCCTCGCGGTCGCCGCCTATTCGGGCCTGGCCGATGCGGTCGACTGTCCGTTGCACCTCGGCATCAC
Organism: Novosphingobium anseongense; assembly: GCF_037482895.1. NCBI lineage: Bacteria > Pseudomonadati > Pseudomonadota > Alphaproteobacteria > Sphingomonadales > Sphingomonadaceae > Novosphingobium > Novosphingobium anseongense. The sequence continues at coordinate 748,980 of NZ_JBBHJZ010000002.1, forward strand.
CGAGGCGGGCGGGCTGATCGGCGGCACGGTCAAGTCTTCGATCGGCATGGGCAACCTGCTCTGGGCCGGGATCGGCGACACGATCCGCGTCTCGCTCTCGGCCGAGCCCGAGGAAGAGGTGCGCGTCGGCTTCGAGATGCTCAAGGCGCTGGGCCTGCGCACGCGCGGCGTTCGCGTGGTCTCGTGCCCGAGCTGCGCGCGCCAGGGCTTCGACGTGATCCGCACGGTCGAGGCGCTGGAATCGCGGCTCAGCCACATCAAGACGCCGCTGTCGCTCTCGGTGCTCGGCTGCGTGGTCAATGGCCCCGGCGAGGCGCGCGAGACCGACATCGGCCTGACCGGCGGCGGCAACGGCAAGCACATGGTCTATCTCTCGGGCGTGACCGATCACACGGTGTCGAGCGAGGCCATGCTCGATCACATCGTCTCGCTGGTCGAAGCCAAGGCCGCCGAGATCGAAGCGGAGAACGACGATGCGGGACAAGCCGACGCTGCAGAATAAGCTCGACGACAAGCTGGCGCGGAAGGGCGTGGTCAAGCTGCCGCCCGCCAAGCTGCCCGCCGTGGGCATCGGCGCGATGTCGGCCGGGACCCTGGCGCTGGGCTCCTTCGCGCTCGGGGCGATCGCCATGGGCGCGGTCGCGATCGGCGCGCTGGCGATCGGCAAGCTGCGGATCAAGGACGCCAAGATCGATCGCTTGCGGATCGGCTCGATCGAGGTCGGCGAATAGGATGACCTTGTCGATCCGTCCGGCCGCGCCGGACGACCTGCCGCTGATCGCCGCGCTGATCCGCGAACTGGCCGACTACGAGAAGCTGGCCCACGAAGTCCGTTTCGAACCCGCGGTGCTCGCCAGTCATCTGTTCGGCGCGCGGCCGATGGCCGAGGTCGCGATCGGCGAAGTGGATGGCGTGGCCCAGGGCTTCGCGCTGTTCTTCCACAATTTCTCGACCTTCGAGGGCAAGCCGGGGATCTACCTCGAAGACCTTTTCGTGCGGCCCGAGGCGCGCGGCGCGGGGCTCGGCAAGGCGCTGCTGGCCCACCTTGCCGCATTGGCCGTGCAGCGCGGTTGCGCCCGGCTCGAATGGTCGGTGCTCGACTGGAACGAACCGGCGATCGGTTTCTATGGCAAGCTCGGCGCGCGTCCGCTCGACGACTGGACGGTGATGCGGGTCGACGGGCTGGCGCTCACCGCGCTCTCGCTTCAGAAATAGATGTCGACGTAGTCGGTCAGGCCGTCGCACCACTCGAACGTGCGGATGCGCCAGTAGCGGCGGTTCTGGGTGACCGCGAAGCGCCAGACGTCGCGCTTCTCGCAGGCCCGGCCCGCGTCGGGGGTGTCGGTGATCTTCACCACACCGTCGAACAGGAAATAGTCGCGGCCGATCTCGGTGATCGTGCCGTCGAGGAACAGCCGGCCCGCACCGCCCGCCTGGGCCTGGGCGGCGCGCAGCGTCCAGACGCCCTTGCGGACGCTGACATGCGCGCTGCCGCGGCTGTTCCAGTCGATCCACTGCAAGGTCACGCCCTTGTTCGCGCGCAGCCGCGCCGCCGCGGCGGAATCGTGGATCCGCGTCGCAGGCGCGGTGCTCGCGCCGATCAGGGTCAGCATGGCGAGGCCAAGGAAGAATCGCTTCATCGCGAAAGACTTAGGATCGATCGACAGATCCCGCCAGCGGGGAAACCGTTTCGTCGGGCAGCGGTTAGAGAGCCATGCCGTCGAGCGTCATTCACAGCTATGCCTACGACCGCGCCAGTGCTGCGCTGGAAGTGACCTTCTTCAGCGGGCGCCGCTACCGCTACTTCCTGGTGCCGCCTTATGTCGCGGACGGTCTCGATCAGGCCTTTTCGATGGGCCGCTACTTCAACGAGCGAATCCGCGATCGGTTTCCGTTCGAGGAGCTCGAGACCGCGGCCGAGGCGGCGATCTCCGCGTCCGCAGCTATTTCCCCAGGAAGAGGAAGCCAGCGGCGGCCATGATGCAGGCGAAGGCGGCGAAGTGCCGCCAGGTCACGGCCTCGCCCAGCACGGTCACCATGAACACGCCGAAGACGATCAGCGCGATCGCTTCCTGCGCGATCTTGAGCTGGCCCGCGCTCCAGCCCTGGGCATAGCCGATCCGGTTCGCGGGCACGGCGAAGCAGTATTCGATCAGCGCGATTCCCCAGGACACGGCGATCACCATCGCGATCGGGCGGGCATTGGCCACTTCCGGCCCGCCCTTGAGGTGCCAGTACCAGGCCGCGGTCATGAAGACGTTCGAGATGATGAGCAGGATCAGCGTCGGCATGGCGGCCTTGTGCTTTCGCCTCGGCGCGCGTGCAAGTCCTAGAGCGTGGCCTTGATTCCCGCGGCCATCGCCGTCAGCGCCTGCCGGCGCGGCAGCGCGGTGAGCTGCTCGAACTGCGCCTCGTAATGCGCGTTTGGTACGAAGACCGGACCCTCGGCGATGTTGTCGAGCGCGAGCCGCGCGACCTCGTCGGCGGGCTGCATGTTGGGCACGGCGGCATATTGCTCGGCATATTTCGCCGTCGCCTCGCTTTCGGTCGCACCGGGGCAGAGCGTCAGCACGTCGACGCCGGTGCCTTGGAGCTCGCCCCAGAGACCTTCGCCGAGCCCGACGACGAGCGCCTTGGTCGCCGAATAGGCAGTCGAGAACGGGCAGCCGATCAGGCCTTCGACCGAACTCGTGAAGATCAGCCCACCTTTCCCACGCGCCTTGAGGCGCGGCAGGAAGCCGTGGGCGAGCTGCATCGGCGCGTGGCAGTTGACCGTGAGCATCTCGGCCATCTGCGCGGCGTCGGTCTGCTCGAAATAGCCGCGGATGTTGAAGCCGGCATTGCTGATCACCAAGCCGATCTCGGCATCGGCCGTCTCGGCGAGCAACTTCGCGGGGGCATCGGGCTGCGACAGATCCGACTGGCAGAGGCGCGAGTGCGTGCCATGCGCGGCGGCGAGTTTGGCCGCGAGCGCCTCGAGCCGCTCGGTGCGTCGCGCCGCGAGTACGAGGTCGAAGCCGCGCTGTGCCAGTTCTTCGGCAAAGGCCCAGCCGATACCCGACGAGGCACCGGTAATCAGCGCGACCGGACCATATTGTTCATGAAATGAATTTTTTGTCATGGGTACCCTCGTCTTCGGCCTTGGTGCTGGCTATGCCATGGCGAGCAGAGGGGGAGAAGCAGGATGGCGGAACTGATCGTCCAGACGAAGGCGGGTGCAGTCGAAGGGGCGGCGCGGCCGGGGCTTCGCCGTTGGCGCGGCATTCCTTATGCGCGGGCCGAACGCTTCGGCGCGCCGGAGCCGGTGGCGCCCTGGCCCGGCGTCCGATCCACCCAAGACTTCGGCAAGCAATGCGCGCAGCAGTACGGACCCAAGGTGCGCCGCGAGACGCTCGACAGCGCCGACTATGGCGAAGATTGCCTCTATCTCAACGTCTGGACGCCCGATGGCGGCGCGCCCGGTCTCAAACCCGTGATGGTCTGGATCCACGGCGGCGCCTTCATGGCCGGCAGCGCCAATCCCTATGACGCTGCGGCGCTGGCGCGCGAGGGCGACATCGTCGTCGTGACGATTAACTATCGCATCGGCGTGCTCGGCTTCGTCAATTTCGGCGATGCCCTGGGCCTGCCGACGATCCCCTCGAACCTTGGCCTGCGCGACCAGATCGCCGCGCTCGAATGGGTGCGCGACAACATCGCGGGTTTCGGCGGCGATCCGGGCAAGGTCACCATCTGCGGCCAATCCGCAGGGTCGATGTCGGTCTCGTTGCTGATGCTTTCGCCCAAGGCGCGCAGCCTGTTCCATGGCGCCATCGCGCAGAGCGGCGCGGTCAGCCTGATCCATGACCGCGAGCGTTCGATCCAGGACGCGCGCCGCTTCGCCGAATTGCTCGGGGTCAACCAGGGCGACTTCGAGGCCTTGCGGACGATGGACATCGCCCGCCTGATCGAGGCCCAGGCCACGGTCGCCAAGGAGATCCGCAACGGCATTCCCGCGGCGCCGTGGTACGATGGCGACCTGCTGCCGGCCTCGCTGGCCGAGGCGCATGCGCAGGAAACGGCGCCCGTGCCGCTGCTCGCCGGGGCGACGCGCGACGAAATTCGCCTGTTCGAACTGATGCCGGGCGACATCCTGCCCTCGAAATGGCCCGATCTCGAAGCGCTGCTACACGGTCAGCTTCCAGCGACGCAGGCCGCAGCCGTGCTCGCCGCCTATCCGCGCACGCGCAAAGGGCGCACCGCGCTGGCGAGCGATCTGACCTTCGTCATGCCGACGCGCAATTTCGCCGATCGCCACGCGCGGACCCAGCCGACCTGGTTCTACCGCTTCGACTATAGCCACCCGATCGCCGGCGCGACGCACGGGCTCGATCTCACGCTGTTCTGGCCGTTCACCGGTTTCAAGATGGCGCTCGCCCGTGGTGGCCCCGACAGCGGCCGGCGTGCTGCGCTCGGCCGACGCATGCGTGCGGACGTCGCCCATTTCGTGCGCCACGGCAGGCCTGGCTCGGACTGGCCGGCCTATGCGCCCGATAGCCGGAACGTGCGGATCTACGGCCTGGTCGATCGGCTGGAGACCGATCCCGAAGCCGCCCGCTTCGCAGCCTGGGCCGGGCGCGACGTTACCCCGGGACTGGTGCGGGGCTAGGCCGGCGAAGACAGCTTCATCAGGACCAGGCCGGTCACGATCAGCACCGCGGCGCCGATCCGCATCAGGCTCGCCTGCTCGCCCAGTGCGACGATACCGAGCGCGAAAGCGCCGACCGCGCCGATGCCGGTCCAGATCGTATAGGCGGTGCCGAGCGGCAACGAACGCATCGCGTAGGACAGCAGGCCGAAGCTGGCGATCATCGTCGCGATCGTGATCGCCGATGGGATCGGCCGCGAGAAGCCGTCGGACAGCTTCATCGCATAGGCCCAGACCACTTCGAGCAGGCCGGCGATTATCAGACAGAACCAGGCCATCACGGCACCCTTTGGCGTAGCCGCCGGGCCGTCCCGGACTTCAGCCTGCATGCAGGGGAGGACGTGGCCTCGCTGCCCGGCATATAGTTTCCGGTCCCATCGGTTCAACCCGCAAGGCGCGCGGCCAAGGGGCAGAAAACCGTCCGACGAACAGCGTTTTCCCTATGATCGCCCTGTCGCTGAACATGAGTTCAAAAAAATGAGATAGTCTCGCTCAATGGCCTCGCGCGCTGATCGAGAGCCGAGCAAGGGGATACATCTGGGCTTGCTCGGCCCGTTCTCCGCTCGAGTAGATGCGCGCGGGCGCACCGTCTCGAAACCGCTGATTCGCGGCGTTCAAATTGCCAATGAAGCAAATTCGATTCATTTTGAAGATCAATGCAATATTCGACGGTCAATGTCATCATTGGCGACAATTGCGACTGTTGCCGCGAAAGCACATAGGCACCACTCTCCTCGTAATTTCCCGTAATATTGGCGGATGATCGCGTTAACGCTGTCTTGCCTAGCGCCCCGTTCACCAAGTTCAAACAGGGACAATGGGGACAACATGAAACTGAAATATCTTCTTCTCGCCGCAGCCGTCGCCTTCCCGGCTTCGGCCTACGCTGAGGATGCCGGCGCCGCCAAGGATACGCAGGTCGAAGCCGGATCGAGCCCATCCGCCGATGCTGCGCAGCCGACCAAGCGCGCCTTCACCACGGGCGTCGCCCGCGGCCGCGACCTGCTCGACAGCGCCATCTCGACCAGCTCGCTCGACGAGAGCGAGATCCAGAAGTTCGCACCGCGTTCGGTCAGCGAGATCTTTCGCAATATCCCGGGCATGCGCTCGGAAGCCTATGCGGGTGAGGGCTACTCGAGCATCTCGATCCGCGGCCTGCCGATCGCGCTGGGCGGTGCCAAGTTCCTGCAGTTGCAGGAAGACGGCCTGCCGGTTCTCGAATTCGGCGACATCGCCTTCGGCAACGCCGACCAGTTCCTGCGTGCCGACCTGACGCTGTCGCAGGTTCAGGCGATCCGCGGCGGTTCGGCCTCGACCTTCTCGTCGAACTCGCCGGGCGGCGTGATCAACCTGATCTCGAAGACCGGTGAGGAAGAAGGCGGCGCGGTCGAGCTGACCACGGGGCTCGACTACGAAACCTACCGCATGGATTTCGACTATGGCGGCAAGATCACAGACACGCTGCGCTTCAACATCGGCGGCTTCTATCGCCAGGGTGAAGGTCCGCGCGCAACCGGCTATGACGCCTACAAGGGCGGCCAGTTCAAGTTCAACCTGACCAAGACCTTCGAGGGCGGTTACGTCCGCCTCTACGGCAAGTTCCTCGACGACAAGTCGCCGAACTACAGCTCGGCGCCGCTGCGCGTGACCGGCACCAACGCCGATCCGAAGTATTCGACCGTTCCCGGCTTCGACCCGCGCCAGGACACGATGTATTCGCGCTATCTGCCGTCGAACCTGTCGATGAACGAGAACAACCAGTTCACGCGCTACGACTACACCGACGGCATGCATTCGAAGGTCAAGTCGATCGGCGGCGAGGCCCAGTTCGAGATCGGCGATTGGACCGTGACCGAGCGCTTCCGCTATGCCGACATCTCGGGCTCGTTCCGCGGCACCTTCCTGGCGCCCTCGCTGACCGGCCCGGCTTCGGTGGTCACGGGCATCTGGGGCGGCCCCGGTGCGGTGCTCAGCTATGCCAACGGCCCGCTCGCCGGCCAGGTCATCACCAGCCCGTCGACGCTCAACGGCAACGGCCTGGTCTCGTCGACCACGCTGTTCGACGCCGATCTCAACGATCTGACCAACGTCACCAACGACATTCGCGCCAGCCGCGTGTGGAACGTCGGTGGCGGCAAGCTGACCGCCACGGCGGGCTTCTACAAGGCCGCGCAGACGATCAACACGACCTGGCACTTCTCGTCGGTGTTCCAGGAAGTGAAGGGTGACGGCCAGGCCGCGCTGTTGAACCTGACCTCGGCCGCTGGCGTGCCGCTGACGCTCAACGGGTTCTATGGCTTCGGTTCGACCTTCTTCGGCAATTCGCGCCGCAGCATCTACGACACCGATTATTCGGTGAACGCGCCCTATGCCTCGCTGAACTACCATGTCGGCGCGCTCGCGATCGGCGGTTCGATCCGTTACGACTTCGGCACGGCCCGCGGTCAGGTGTTCGGTGCCGACCTCGGCGGTGGCCGTACGGGCATCACCTCGTACGACGTGAACGGCGACGGCGTGATCTCGGCCGCCGAAACGCGCGTGGCGATCTACCCGCTGACGCGCCCGGCACCGGTCAACTACAACTACGACTACCTCTCGTACTCGCTGGGCGTGAACTATCGCCTCGCCGACGACATGTCGGTCTTCGCGCGCTACAGCCGTGGTGGCCGCGCCAATGCCGACCGCATCCTGTTCTCGAACTACATCAACGCCACCGACGGCAGCCTTGCCCGCAAGGACGCCGCCTACGATCCAGTCACCCAGGCCGAAGCGGGCGTGAAGTATCGCGGCCAGGACGCCGAGCTCTACGTCACGGGCTTCTTCGCCAAGACCAAGGAGCACAACATCGGTCTCGACCGCTCGTATCGCGCCTATGGCGTCGAGCTCGAGGGTTCGATCAAGAAGGGTCCGTTCCGCCTGAACGCGGGCGCGACCTACACCAAGGCCGAGATCACCAAGGACGCTCTGGTCGCCGCCACGGTGGGCAATACGCCGAAGCATCAGGCTGATCTGATCTTCCAGGTCACGCCGCAGATAGAGACCGAGCGCTTCACCATCGGTGCGAACTTCCTCGGCACTACCAGCAGCTATGCCGGTGACAACGACGGCCTGAAGATGCCCGGCTACACGCTGGTCAACGGCTTCGTGCAGTACCGCGTCACCGACCGCGTGCAGCTGTCGGTCAACGCCAACAACCTGTTCAACAAGCTGGCGATCATCGAAGCCCAGGACACCACGATCCCCGCCACGGGAATCGTCCAGGCGCGCACGGCCAACGGCCGGACGGTCTCCGCTTCGCTGCGGTTCGACTTCTAAGGCCGAGGATCGGCCGGAGCGCTAGCCCTCCCCAAGCTCCGGCCGGCTCCTCAAACCAGTGGAAGCGGCATCGGCCTCCCTCGCGGGACCGGTGCCGTTTCTGCTTTCAGAGCCCCAGGAAGAGTCCGGCGAGCGCGCCGCTCATCAGGTTGGACAGGCTGCCCGCGAGCAGGGCCTTGAGCCCTAGCCGCGCGATTGCCGGGCGCTGGTTGGGGGCGAGCCCGCCGGTCACCGCCATCTGGATTGCGATCGAGCTGAAATTGGCGAAGCCGCACAAGGCAAAGGTCACGACCGCAGCGGTGCGTGGCGTAAGGTCGGTCGCCTGGCCCAGATCGATGAACGAGACGAATTCGTTGAGCACGATCTTGGTGCCGAACAGGCTGCCGGCGTGCAGCGCTTCGGCCCAGTCGGCGGCACCGAGTAGGAGGAAGATCGGCGCGAAGACATAGCCGAGCAACGACTGGAAGGTCAGGCCCTCGGCGCCGAGCATCTCGCCGATCCAGCCGACGAAGCCATTGGCCAGAGCGACCAGCGCGACGAAGGCGAGCACCATCGCACCCACGGCGACGGCCAGCTTGACGCCGGTCTGCGCGCCCTGGCTGGCGGCCATGATGACGTTGGCCGGGCGTTCTTCGTCGAGATGCTCGACCGGTACGTCCAGTGGCGCGTCGATCTCGAGCCCCTGCGGGTCGGGCATGATCAGCTTGGCCATGAGGATGCCGCCCGGCGCCGACATGAAGGCCGCCGCGACGAGGTAGTCGATGCGGATGCCCATCGAGGCATAGGCGGCCAGGATCGTCCCGGCGACGCCGGCCATGCCCACGGTCATCACGCAGAACAGCTGCGAGGGCATCAGGCTGGCGAGGTAGGGCCGGATCACCAGCGGGCTCTCGCTCTGGCCGACGAAGATGTTCGAGGCGGCGCAGAGGCTCTCGACCTTGCTGACGCCGGTGATCTTCTCGAGCCCGCCACCGATCCAGCGGATCACGAGCTGCATGATGCCGACGTAATAGAGGATCGAGATCAGCGCGGCGAAGAAGATGATCACGGGCAGCGCCGAGATCGCGAAGCTGGTGCCGCCGATCTCCGGGTTGGCGAGCGGTCCGAACAGGAAGGCGGTGCCGGCATGGGCATAGCCGAGCAGGCTGGATACGCCCGCGGCGACGGCCTGGAGAATGCGGTTGCCCGGCGGGAAATAGAGCACGAGTGCGGCGAGCCCCGCCTGCAGCGCGAAGGCTGCGCCGACCACGCGCAGGCGGATCGCCTTGCGGTTCGACGAGAGCAGCACTGCCACGACAAGAATCAGAACAATGCCTAGCAGGCTGTGGACGACTTGCATCGGCGCCGGTTCCCCCCGTTGCGCGGTTACTTACAGCGCGACAGGTAACGAGGCGCGGTCATCGCGCATAGTGCAAATGCTCCGCCAGGGCGCTAAGGGTCTTTCGATGCAGGAACAGGGTGGGGCCATTCCCCGGTCGCTTTTCGTCTTCTCGCTGCTCTACGGCGGTCTCGCCGTGCTCGCGGGCGTGCTCGGCACCAAGCTCGCGTCGCTCGGGCACTGGCCGCTGCTCGGCGATCTTGCGGTGGAATCGGGGATATTCGCCTTCCTGCTCCTCGTCGTGCTGTCGAGTGCCGTGGCCGAGCTGTTCGGCCAGAACATGGCCAACCGTCTCGTGCGGTATGGCTTCATCCCGCTGATCGTCTCGATGATCCTTTTGACCCTGGTTATCCATGTGGTGCCGCCGGCGCCGTTCTGGAGCGACCAGGATGCTTTCGCCCGCCTGCTCGGCCAGGGTGCGCGGATGCAGTTCGCCGGGCTGATCTCCTACGGCACCTCGCAGACGCTCAACGTCGCGCTGTTCTCGCGGATCGCCGGCGGGCAGGGAAAATTCCTGCTGCTGCGCGCCTGGGTGGCCTCGATGCTCTCGCAGATCGTCGACACTGTGCTGTTCATCTCAATCTCGTTCTACGGCGTGGTCGATCAGAGCGGCCAGGCCATGCCGATCGTCCAGATCATGGAGGGCCAGATCATCTCGAAGCTCGTGCTTTCGACGATCATGGTGCCGCCGTTCATCTATCTGTTCGTGCAGCTGGGGCGGCGGCTCGATCGGGCGAGCTAAAATCACTTCAAATCCCCGCAGACGGGGGTAAAGCGCGGGCATGTCGAATCCCAACGATCCCGCGCAGCGCGACGCGCTGTTGGCCAAGGCCGAAACGCTCATCGAGGCGCTGCCCTATCTGCAGCGCTATGCCGGTCGCACCTTCGTGGTGAAATACGGCGGCCACGCCATGGGCGATCCCGAACTGGCGCGCGATTTCGCCGAGGACGTGGTGCTGCTCAAGGCGATCGGCATCAATCCCGTGGTGGTCCACGGCGGCGGCCCGCAGATCGGCGCGATGCTCAAGAAGCTCGGCGTCGAATCGCAGTTCATCGACGGCCTGCGCGTGACCGACAAGGCGACCGCAGAGGTCGCCGAGATGGTCCTCTCGGGATCGATCAACAAGGAACTGGTCAACTGGATCAGCGGCGCCGGCGGCAAGGCCATCGGCATATCTGGCAAGGACGGCCGCATGGTCACGGCCAGCAAGGTTCGCCGCACCAAGAAGGATCCCGAGAGCAATATCGAGCAGGTGCTCGATCTCGGCTTCGTCGGCGAGCCCGAACTGGTCGACACCACGGTGATCGACACGCTCTCGGCCGCGGGCATGATCCCGGTGATCGCGCCGATCGCCGCGGGCGCCGACGGCGAGACCTACAACATCAATGCCGACACCATGGCCGGCGCGATCGCTGCAGCGATCGGCGCGGCGCGGCTGTTCCTGCTGACCGATGTCACCGGCGTGCTCGACAAGGACAAGAACCTGCTGACGAGCCTGACCCCGGCCGACATCGACCGGCTGAGCGCCGATGGCACGATCCAGGGCGGCATGATCCCCAAGCTCGAGACCTGCGTCCACGCGGTGCTCGCGGGTTGCGAGGCGGCGGTCGTGCTCGATGGTCGCGTGCCGCACGCCATGCTGCTCGAATTCTTCACCTCGCGCGGCGCGGGCACGCTGATCCGCGCGGGGTAAGCGGGTCGATGGCGGGAACCGGGGACAGGGCGGTGCGCTTTGCGACCATGACCCATTGCCTTTCGACCCTGGCAGGGCTCGCGATCCTCGGCCTGTCGGTGGCCGCCTGCGAACGCAAGCCGGAGCCGACGCCTGAACCCACCGCGAGCGCGACGGCGCCCGCGCCGCTGCCGCCGCCCATGATCGTGCCGCCGCCCGTCCCCACGCCTACGCCGACGCCGAGCGAGACCGCGCCCGCGCTCGACAGTGCCGCGCTGCAGGACCGCAAGAACCCCGATCGCCTGCTTCGCTACTACGCCGCGGCGCTCGCCGCGCGTGACTGGACGGCGGCGGCGAAGGCCTGGGGCAAGGGCAGCGGGGTCACCGCGACCACACTCAAGGCCTCCTACGATCGCGCCGAAGCGCCCGTGCTCGAAGTCGGCAAGGGTCAGCAGGATGCGGGTGCCGGTTCGCTCTTCTACGAAGCCCCTGTCGTGCTGCGCTTCGGCAATGCCCGGCCCGAACGCGGTAGCCTCGTGCTGCGGCGGGTCAACGATGTCGACGGCGCCTCGGCCGATCAACTGCGCTGGCACATCGAGCGCAGCACGATCGGCGCGGGGCAGCAGTAGCGCGCCGCATAGCCGCTCTTCCCCCTCTGCCCGTGCTCGGCTATCAGCGGCCGAACCCCGACCGCTGAAAGGCACGGCCTTGCTGTTCTTCACGCTCTACGAAATCATTTCCTACCTCATCAACATCATCGTCGTCGTCGTCATCGTGCAGTTCGTCCTGAGCCTGCTGATCTCGTTCAACGTGGTGAACCTGCACAACAATTTCGTCGCCGCCATATGGCAGGCGGTGAACGCGATCCTCGAGCCCGTGCTCGCGCCGATCCGCCGCATCATGCCGAACACCGGATCGGTGGACCTCTCGCCGATGGTGCTGATCATCGGGCTGACCATCATCCAGATCGTCCTCAAGAACCTGGCCTACGCAGCGCTATGACCCAAGCATCGATCATCGACGGCAAGGCATTCGCCGAAGGCCTGCGCGGCAAAGTCGCGGAACTCGCCGCCAAGTTCGAACCGGCCGCGGGCCGCAAGGCGGGCCTTGCGGTCGTGCTCGTGGGCGAGGACCCGGCGAGCCAGGTCTATGTCCGTTCGAAGGGCAAGCAGACCGTCGCCTGCGGCATGGCCAGCTTCGAGCACAAGCTGCCCGAGGACACGACGCAGGACGTGCTGCTCGCGCTGGTGGACCAGCTCAATGCCGATCCGCTGGTCGACGGCATCCTCGTCCAGCTGCCGCTGCCCAAGCACCTCGACGAGCAAGCGGTGGTCGACCGGATCAGCCCGAGCAAGGACGTCGACGGGCTGACCCCGATCAGCACGGGCCGTCTCGCGCTCGGCCTGCCCGGGCTCGTGCCCTGCACGCCGCTGGGCTCGCTGATGCTGCTCAAGGATCGGCTCGGCAATCTCTCGGGGCTCAACGCCGTGGTCATCGGTCGCTCGATCCTCGTCGGCAAGCCGATGGCACAGCTGCTGCTCGGCGAGAACTGCACCGTGACGATCGCGCATAGCCGCACCCAGGACCTGCCCGAGGTGGTGCGCCGCGCCGACATCGTCGTCGCGGCGGTCGGCCGGCCCGAGATGGTCAAGGCCGACTGGATCAAGCCCGGCGCGACCGTGATCGACGTCGGCATCAACCGTCTGCCGCCGGCCGAGGGCTCCGAGAAGGGGCGTCTCGTGGGTGACGTCGATTTCGCCGATGCCAGCACGGTCGCGGGTGCGATCACACCGGTGCCCGGCGGCGTCGGGCCTATGACCATCGCCGTCCTGCTGCGCAACACGATCGTCGCCGCGCACCGCAACGCCGATCTCGCGCTGGCCGAGGACGCGATTTGAAGCATCTGGCCGCCTGCCTTGCGCTGCTGGCTCTCACGCCAGCGGCGCTGGCGCAGGATGGCCCTTCGGGCGCGCCAAGGGGCGGCGGCGTTCGCCTCGGCAGCCTGGCCAATCCCAGTGCGGCGATTGCCGCGGAGATTGCCTTCGCGCGGCTCGCGCAGGAGAAGGGCCAGTGGACCGCCTTCAAGGCGACCTCGGCCGAGGATGCGGTGATGTTCACGCCGCGCATGGTGCTCGCGCAGACCTGGCTCAAGGATCGCGCCAATCCGCCCGCGGGGTTGAACTGGCAACCGCACGAGGTTTGGTCGAGCTGCGACGGCTCGCTGATGGTCACCCACGGTGCCTGGCAGAACGGCGCCAAGCACGGCTGGTTCACCACCGTCTGGCAACGCCAGGAGAAGGGCGGCTACAAATGGGTGCTCGACCACGGCGATGAGACCAGGGAGGCGATCGAGGCGCCCGACATGCTCTCGGCCCGCGTTGCCGAATGTCCCGAGCGCCGCGCCGGACCGCGCCCCGGGCCCGGAGCGAAGCCCCGCAAGCCGGCGAAGCCGCCGAAAGCGCCGCCGGTGCCGTTCGATCCCGCGCATCGCGAAGGCCGCTCGAACGATGGCTCGCTGACCTGGAGCGTCAATGTCTCGCCCGATGGTGCGCGCAGCTTCGTCGCGCGGATGGCCAGCGATGGCGAGGTGCGGGATGTCCGCAATGAGCGTGTCACGGGTACGGGGGCAGGCGGCTGACATGCTCGAGCTATTCATCTCGGCCTTCGTCACGCTCTTCGTCGTCATCGACCCGCCGGGCTGTGCGCCGATCTTCGCCGGGCTGACTTCCACCGCCCCACCCGCCGCGGCGCGGCACATGGCGGTGCGCGCTTGCTTGATCGCGACGATGATCCTGCTGGTCTTCGCGCTGTTCGGCGAAAAGCTGCTCGGCGCGCTGCACATCGAGCTCAACTCGTTCCGTATCGCCGGCGGCATCATGCTGTTCCTGATCGCCATCGACATGGTCTTCGAGAAGCGTACCGAACGCCGCGAGAAGCGCGCCGAGGAGGTCCGTACCGCGGCCGAGGTCGACGATGTTTCGGTGTTTCCGCTGGCGATCCCGATGATTGCCGGACCCGGCTCGATCGCGACGATCATGCTACTGATGTCGCGTGCGCAGGGGACCGAGGCGACCTTGATGATCCTGGCCGCGCTGGTCGCGGTAATGTTCCTGTGCCTCGCCGCGCTGATGGCCGCGGGGCCGATCATGCGCCTGGTCGGCGCCAAGGCCGAAGCCGTGGTCACGCGGCTGCTTGGCGTGCTGCTGGCGGCGCTGGCGGCGCAATATGTAATCGACGGCCTGCGCGCGGTGATCGCGAGCTGACGAAAGGCCGCATCGTGGCCTTCGACAAGCTCAGGTTGAGCTTGCCGAAGCACCCGGTGGAGCATCGCCAACTACTGTAGCGTCTCGCCATCCTCGTCGTCGCTGTCGCGCCGGGCGAAGAACTGCATGAGTTGAATCAGCAGTTCGCAGCGTTCGTTGATGCCATTGGCTTCGAGTAGCGCCTGCTTGGCGGCGGCGTCGAACGGCGCGATCTGGCAGACGCCGTTGATCAGCGAGACGTCGTCGAGCCGCGAGACCGAATCCCAATCGACGCGATAGCCTTGCGCATCGGCGAAGCGGCGCGCCTCGCGCTCGAAACCGGCGCGCTCGATGGCGGCGAGCACCTCCTCGTCGGGCTCGTCGAGCAGTTCAGCTTCGATCTGGCGGAAGGGGGTGGTGACATCGAGCTCGCGCAGCACGCGGAAGCGTGATTCGCCTTCGAGCACGACGTTGAAACGCCCGTCGTCGAGTGCCTCGACATCGCCGATCCGGCCGAGGCAGCCGACCTGGAACAGCGGCGCGCCTTCGAACTCGCGCTGCGGCTGGATCATGCCGATGCGTCGGTCGCGCGCCAGCGCATCGCTGATCATCGCGCGATAGCGCGGCTCGAAGATGTGCAGCGGCAGGTGCAGATCCGGATAGAGGATCGCGCCGGTCAGCGGGAAGATCGTGATGCGCATCTGCCTCCTCTCCGCCGCCCGGCCGTCAGCCGAACAGCACGGTCGAAAGCCGTCGTCGTGTCGCGGCGACCCAGGAATCTTCCAGGCCGATCGCCTCGAACATCTGCAGCAGTTTGGTCCGTGCGGCGCCCTCGTTCCACTCGCGGTCGGCGGCGACCATCTTGAGCAAGGTGTCGGCAGCGGCGTCGCGCTCGCCCGCCGCGAAGGCGGCATTGGCGAAAGCGAACTGCGCGTCGAGATCGGCCGGGCGCTCGGCCGCGGCGGCGCGCAGGGTGGCCAGTTCGCTGTCGTCGGGCTTGGCCTTGGCGAGTTCGAGCGCCGAACGCGCGCGTTCGATCGCCGGGTCTGCGGCGAGGGCGGGGTCGAGCGCCGCCAGCGTCTCTTCGGCCTCGTCGATGCGATCAGCGACGATCAGCGCGCGAATCAGGCCGCCGATCGCCTGGACATTATCGGGCGCCATGTCGGCGATCTGAGCGAAGACGCTCGCCGCGCGCTCGCCGTCGCCTTCCGCAAGAACCTCCTCGCCCATAGCCAGCAGCGGCGCGAGGTCTGGCGCGGCTTCGCCCCCTGGCTGGATCGGCAGCTTCGCCAGGAGCTGGTCGAGCATGCCCTGGAGCTGCGATTCGGTGCGCGCATTGGTCAGGTCCGCGACGGGCTGGCCCTGGAACATTGCATAGACCGTCGGGATCGAGCGGATCTGGAACTGGTCGGCGATGAAGCGCTCTTCGTCGACGTTGACCTTGGCCAGGATGACGCCCTTGTCGGCATAGTCGGCCGCGACCTTTTCGAGCAACGGCGTCAGCGCCTTGCACGGCCCGCACCATTCTGCCCAGAAATCGAGGATGACGAGCGAGGTCATCGAGGGTTCGGCCACTTGGCTGCGGAACCGGTCGACGGCTTTCTGCTCTTCTATATTGAGGCCGAGGCTTGCCAAGGCAGGTTCTCCACTGGTGCGCTGGATGGTTGGTTGGCGGCCAATGTGGGCTTTTCGCCGCATTTGTGAAGGGCGAAAGCGCGCGGGACGGGGGTTTGAAATTTTATCGCATTTTCCCCCTTGCCGGGTCCAAAAGCCGCTGCTAGTTGCGCGCCTCACCCCGGCCCACCGGCACTTGATCGAGTGGGCTGAGACGTTCGAGCGGGCGTAGCTCAGGGGTAGAGCACAACCTTGCCAAGGTTGGGGTCGAGGGTTCGAATCCCTTCGCCCGCTCCAGTCTCTCTCGAGACATTGCCGAGGCCGCACAGGCCACCAGGCGCCGGGCCGAGGCCCGATCGGACCCATTTTCATTGTGTCCCGCTGCTGAACGATCGGTGGACATTGGTCGTAGTGCCCGCGCGAAGCCATGGACTCTGGCGAAATGACGGTATAGCTCATGAACATCGCCGTCGCAGCCGCCGGACCGTCATCCGGAAGCCGTGCGCGGCCTGATCTTTTATTGGTTGAATAGAGCCCCGCGGTTCCTCCACCCGCGGGGCTTTTTCATGCCCGCGCCGCACGATCCGCTAAGGCAGCACGCGGCTGGCCTGGTCTGGGCGTGGCACCCAGCAGGTCCGGCGCTTGCCGAAAAGGCGATAGCGGTTGCGCGCGACGAGCCGGTAGAGCGGATCGCGCAGCGCTCGAGGCGCCAGGCGCAATATGGTCAGCGCGCGCCAGGGCCAGCCCAAGCCCGACCAGATCGCGAGGATCGCCGTGCTGTCGCGCAATGCCTCGTCGCCGGTGACGACGATCAGCGTCTCGGGATCGGCCGGATCGATGCCGAAGCGGCGATAGAGTGCGGCGCCGACCGCGCCCTGCATCGAGGCGAGCCGGAAGTGGCCGTGGCGGTCGTGGCGCAGCACGAAGCGGGCGTTGAGCGAGCACAGCACGCATTCGGCGTCGAACACGATGATGGGATGCGCTTCGTCCATCGGGACGTCTTAGCCGGTTGATACCGCGAAACCGACAGGATAGTCGCTGCCGGGTGTTTCCGTTCACCGGCCTGCGCCTTCTGCTGCCCGCGATCGTGCCGTCGTGGCGCTTCTTCGATGCGGTGACCGCCAGTCCCCGTCTCGACTACGCGCTCCTGTCCGCGCCCGAGACGCCGGCCGAGCCATGGCGCGAGTTCCGCCCGCGTCCTGCGGTGCTACGGCCGGACACGATGCTGCGCCGTCTTTTATGGAACCCGCAGTGGAACGAGAGCCTGTTTCTCGTCAGTCTGGCCGAGCGGTTGATGAGCGCGACTTCGGCCGAAACCGCGGCGCATAGCCAGCGTGAACTGCTGTTGCGCGTGGCGCGAGACCTCGATCGACATGCTGTCTGCAATCCGGAAGACTATCTGCAGATTCGTCTGCGGCTTGTCAGTCGCACGGGTCCGGGCGACGCGATCGGCGAGGCGGTCGTCTACCAGTCCGGCCCCTGTGCGATCGCGGGGCTGCTCACACCATGATGCTCGACGGCGCGATACAGCTGACCGCGGCATTGATGGCGCTGGCCTTCGTCCAGCAGAGTCTCGAGCATCTGCGCCCGGCCGTGCGGCGATCGGAGCGCCTGCTCTTCGCGCCGCGCCTGGTCCTGTCACTGCTTTTGCTGGCGGTCAGCCTCGGCGCGCGGCTGCCGGGGCTCGATCCGGGTGTCCTCACGCTGGCGCTGGTGGTGAATCACCTCTTCATCCTGCCCTTCTTCAATGGCCCCTACAACGGCGGGGCCGACCGGATGAGCCTGCTCGTGCTGCTCTGCCTGACCGCGGCCTACAATCTGCCCGAGCCCGCCTGGCGCGAACTGGCCTTCGCCTATCTCGGCCTGCAACTGCTGCTGTCCTACTTCATGGCGGGCTGGGTCAAAGTGGTGAACCGAGACTGGCGCAGCGGTCGCGCGCTCCGCGACGTCTTTCTGTTTTCCGCTTATCCCGCCGGCGAAAACCTGCGGCGCTGGGCCGAGCGCCCGCGTGTGCTGTTCGTCATGGGCTGGGCGGTGATCGGCTTCGAGCTGGCTTTCCCGCTCACTTTCCTCTCGCAGGCGACCTTGCTCGCGGGGCTCGTGATCGCGGCGCTGTTCCACGGCGCCAACGCCTGCCTGTTCGGGCTCAACCGCTTCTTCTGGATCTGGATCTGCGCCTATCCATCGATCCTGTGGCTGCAGGAGCGGGTGCTGTGAAAAGCCGCAAGCGCTACCTGACCGCGACGATGGCCGACGGCTACGTCAAGACGATCGGCCCGACGGCCTCGCCGTTCACCCATTACTGGCGCATCGTCGCGGAGCTCGGCGGCGGGCGCACCGAAGTCTTCTGGGGGCACACGACCTCGCTCAAGGAAGCCACGAAGAAGAAGGCCGCGACCGCCGACGCGGCGCGGCAGCGGGGCTGGGAGCGCTACGATTTCGAGGTCGTCGAACTCGTCGAATCGCTCGACCCGCCCGGGCGCCGCTAGCCGGACGCTTTGCCGATCGGATCAAGCCGCCGCGATTGCGGCCCCCTATGGCGATGCTAGGTTTGTGCCGGGCCCGACATGCGGCCGGGGAGAGCAGACATGGGCGAACTGCCTGCCGCAGACCGTTTCAGCGACGGCCGCACCGACAATCCCTACTGGAACGAGAACTCGTGGTTCTCGGTCTCGATCCCCGAACGACGCATCCACGGACTGATCCAGCACTTCTTCCGGCCGAACATGAACGTGCTCAACGGCGGGCCGGTGCTGTGGGACCCTTCGGGCATCTACCAGTGGAACTGTCTCTATTATAACTGGAGCCATCTCCAGGCGATTCCGGAGGGGGCCGAGAAGTTCGACGTGGTCGCGCGCAATTCGCTGTCGGTGAAGGTTGTCGAGCCGCTCCAGCGCTACAAGATCGACTACGACAAGGAAGGCTTCCTGATGGATCTCGAGTGGACCGCGGTCGCCCCGCTCCACCGGCTCGAGACCGGCGATCCCGACCAAGCCAAGACCGCTGCCTTCCATTACGAGCACCCTGGGCGGATGAAAGGCGTGATCCGCCGCCACGGCGAGGAACTGGCGGTCGACTGTTGGTCGATGCGCGACGGCTCCTCGGGCCCCTACGACACCGAGGTCTGGCCGCATGGCGGTTATTTCTGGGGTATGGGAGAGAGCGGCAGCTTCCAGACCCTGTGCATGGGCAAGAAGCCAGAGGCCAAGACCATGGGCGGCTTCCTGCTGCGCGACGGCGAGATGGCACCGCTCGCCTCGGGCAAGCGGAGCGTGCTCGAATATGGCGCGCACGGTCCGGCGCGAGTGCTGTTCGAAGGCGTCGATACGTTGGGCCGGACGATCACCGCGCGCGGCACGATCGATCCGGGGCTGGTCTTCACCGGCTATACCGATCACACGGTCATCTGGTCGCTCGCCGAATGGGACGTCGCCGGCGAGACCTTTTGGGGCGACAACCAGGAGTTCTGTCCGTCGGAGACCTTCCGCCGGATCGTCCGCGGCGAAGTCAGGCTTGGCGAGGCATAAGAAAGTCGGCGAGCCGGCTGCAAGATAACCGGCCCGCCGCTCCCCGTCAGAGCTTGCGAACCTTGGCGGCGACCAGCGCCTTGGCTTCGGTCAGCGCCTTGGCGGTGGTGGTCTTGCCCGCCTTGATCTCGTCGGCGAGCTCGAGCAGGCGGCCGCTGACGACGGTGCCGGTCTCGGCCTCCTCGGTCACGCCGATGCCCTGGCCGCCGGCGGCAATGCCGTCCCATAGCGCGCGAATCTGCGTCCAGTAGTCCTTGGTTGCAGCCCAGTAGTCGTCGGC
The DNA here is from genome assembly GCF_037482895.1 of Novosphingobium anseongense. Classification (NCBI taxonomy): domain Bacteria; kingdom Pseudomonadati; phylum Pseudomonadota; class Alphaproteobacteria; order Sphingomonadales; family Sphingomonadaceae; genus Novosphingobium; species Novosphingobium anseongense. The sequence goes on from NZ_JBBHJZ010000002.1 coordinate 768,696, forward strand.
GGCCTTCACATTGAAGTCGCTCTTACGCGTATAGGTGTTGAGCACGTATTCCTGGACGAAAGGCACGAGCTTTTCGTCGCGCAGGCCGAGCTTGGTGTTGTCCTGCCAGTGGATCCAGCCGTCGGGGCTCGGCTGGTGGCGGTTGATCGACAGGTAGCGGTCGTAGACCGGCTTGCGCACGGCGTCGCGGCGGGCGAGCGGGCGCCAGGTCCACGACGAGCGCCAGCGGCGCACGCCGGCCTGTGATTCGAACTGACCCCATCCGCCGTAGCGCGGCGAATCATCGACCTGCCAGACGGTCTGCGACCAGCGGCCCTTGCGGAGGGCTTCGGGAATCTCATCCCAGCGCCATTCGTTGCGATCGGCATAGGACAGGACGCGCGCGGGCTCGTATTCCCAGTCCTGGCGCCAGTGCTTGATGATCATCGTCTTGCCCTCGTGCTCGATCACCAGCAGGTGCTGGAGCACGATCTTGCGGCCGGTGTCCTCGATCACGCGGACGACCTCGTTGCCGCCCGAGAGCTTGTTGGGAAGCGGCGTATAGGCGGGATCCCAGCGCGTCGATTCCTGCATGTCGAATTCGACCTCGAAGGTTCCGGCCATGGCGAGGATATCTGCCCTATCCTGGTCGAAGCTTGGCGCAGGCGCGGCGGCGATCGGCGGATGCGCGAGCGCGGGGCTGACCGCGCAGGCGAGGGCGAGCAGCCCGGCGCCGAGAAGGTGATGAAGCTTGGTCATGGTCTCTCGTTCCCCGGGATCAGAAGCGATAGCTGGCCGAAACGCTGACGTTGCGTCCGGGCTGGGTATAGGCGTCGGCGACCGGTGGGTCGACGAAGCCGGTGGCGGGCGCCGTGGCGGCCACGCGCGAGACGCCGCGGACGTCGCTCCACCAGGCGTACTTGGCGTCGGTGATGTTGAACAGGCCCGCGCGCAGGGTCAGGCTGGGCATGGGCTTCACGAACACCGTGGCGTCGAGGATGGTGAAGCCGTTGGACAGATAGGCGTTGACCGGCGCGTCGTCGGGCGACTTGCGCGCCGAATGGGTCATGATCAGCTGGCCGCCGAAGCGGTCCTGCCGGTCGCGATAGCCCACGCCGGCGACGAGCTTGAGCGGATCGATCGAGGCGAGCGGCGTATCAACCCCGTTCCGCGTCGTCGTGCCCTTGGCGTAGGAGATCGCCAACTGGCCGGTGAGGCCGCTTTCGGAGCGCAGGTCGAGCTTGCCCTCGATGCCTTCGATCTTCACGCGCGCCAGGTTGATGTACTGGAACACGATCGGATTGCCCGGCGTGCCGACGCCGCTGATCTGTTCCTGGCTGATGAAGTTGTTGTAGCGGCCCGAGAAGCCGATGATTCCGGCCGAGACGTGCTTCGCATTGATCCGCAGCCCGCCCTCGATCGTCTTGCTCGTCTCGGGCTTGAGGTTCGGGTTGGTGATCGTGCGATAGGCGCCCTGGGCTGAGGTCGGGTTCTCGAAGAACTGGTTCACCTGGCTGGGCGCGGGCGCCTTGAAGCCGTGCGCATAGTTGGCGAAGACCGAGAAAGCCGAGCCGAGCTTGGCCACGGCGCCGATCTTGGGCGAGAGGCGCGAGCCGTCCTGCTTGGCGGCGACGAAAGTCGGCAGCAGCGGATCCGCCTGCGGGCTGAGCTTGTAGTGATCGAAGCGCAGCGCCGGGTAGAGCGTCAGCGCGCCGTCGGCGATCAGGATCCGGTCGGAGACGTAGGCACCCGCGAGCGTGAAGTCGGTCACCGGAAAGGCGCGGATCGGGAAGACGTCGGGCGCGGTCGGCACGGTGCCGTCGCGCAGCCCCTTCTGCCGCGTGACCGAGGCGTCGAGGCCCCAGGCGAGTTCGTGCTGGATCGCGCCGGTGGCGAGCTTGGTGCGGAAGTCGGCGGCGCCGCCGATCACGCGGTTGTCGAAGGTGTTGATGCGGATGCGGTCGGCCGCGGTGTTGCGGTCCTCGGCGATCCACTGGCGGTTCTCGCCCTGCTGCCAATAGGCGGTGAGTTGGATGAAATCGATCCCGCCCTCTCCCTCGTAGCGCCAGTCGATGGCGGCGCGCTTGCGCTCGACCGTGTCGTGGGCGAGGAGGCCGATCACCGCGGTTGCTGCCAGCGGCGCGCCGGTTGTCGAAGGCGCGGTGATGCCGCTGAGCACGTTCGTATCGACCACGCCCTTCTGCCATTCGCCGGTCAGGCGCAGGCGGCTCGAGGTGCCGGTGTCGAGCACCAGCTTGCCGAGCAGCGCATCGGACTTGGTGTCCTGCGGGTTGGGCGCGGTGCGCGTGGCGTTGAGCGCTTCGTTGGCGCCCTGGTTGTCGAGTTCCTTCCCGTCGCGACGCGTGTAGGCGATCATGCCCGAAATCGCGCCGCCGCGTGCGGCGAGGATCGCGGTCTCGCTGAATTCCTCGTCGGCCGAATCGTAAGAGGCGCTGACGCGCCCGGCAACGTTGTGCTCGCCGAGCAGGTCCGACGGATCGCTGGTGACGAAGCTGACCGCACCGGCGAGGCCGTCCGAGCCGTAGAGCGCCGAGGCGGGGCCGCGCAGGATCTCGATCGACTTGACCAGGCCGAGATCGACATAGGCGCCGCGGCCCGCGGCCTGGGCGCCGAATTCGAAGCCCTCGGGCACGCGCACGCCATCGACCAGCATCAGCACGCGATTGCCGTCGAGTCCGCGGATGTTGAAGCTCGCCGCGCCGTCGCGGCCGGTGACGCCCTGCGCCGCGCCGAAGCGGCTGGGCGCCTGCCGGACCGAGACCCCGGGTTCGAAGCGGACGAGATCCTTGATATCCGAGACCATCTCGTCGGCGATCTGCTCGTCGGTCTTGATCGAGATCGTCGCAGGCACGTCTTCGATCTTCACCGGGGTGCGCGTGGCGCTGACGACGATCTGGCCCTTGCGCTCGGCCCAGAACAGACCGTCATTGTCCTGCGCCGCGACCGGACCGGCGGTGAGCGCCACGGCGAGCGCCAGCGGAGCACAGGCGTGCGCCGGCGAAAATCGGTAATGCCCCATCTTTTTCCCTGCTAATGAATATGATTCGCATTAGCCTATGTGCAGAATGCTGCGCAGGGTCAAGCATGATAGGATTGCGACGGCTCGCTCTATGAGCGTCGCTGATCGACTATATGAAAATAGTATGCGGTGATTAATCGGTACAACCGATCAATGGGGGCGAGATTTCCTATTGGATAAGCACGGCCTCAACCCCTAGCTAGGCTCGGTCAGTTTCATCCCGAGCCACATTGGAGAATCACATGGGAATCGTTGGAAGCCAGCTCAAGCCGTTCAATGCGACCGCCTTCCACCAGGGCAAGTTCGTCGAAGGCATCACCGAGGAGACGGTGAAGGGCAAGTGGGGCGTGTTCTTCTTCTACCCGGCCGACTTCACCTTCGTCTGCCCGACCGAGCTCGAAGATCTGGCCGACATCTACGGCGAACTGCAGGGCCTTGGCGTCGAAGTCTATTCGGTCTCGACCGACACCCACTTCAGTCACAAGGCCTGGCACGACACCTCGCCGGCGATCAGCAAGATCAACTACTTCATGCTCGGTGACCAGAACCACGTGCTGAGCAACAACTTCGGCGTCCTGCGCGAAGGCGTCGGCCTGGCCGACCGCGCGACCTTCGTCACCGATCCCGACGGCACGATCCAGCTCGTCGAGATCACCCCCGAGGGCGTGGGCCGCAACGCTGCCGAGCTGCTGCGCAAGATCAAGGCCGCCAAGTACTGGCGCGAGCATCCGGGCCAGGTCTGCCCCGCGAAGTGGGAAGAAGGCGCCGAGACCCTCGCGCCCTCGATCGACCTCGTCGGCAAGATCTGATTTTTGGAGAGGCCGGGCGGTTCGCCCGTCCGGCCATCCTCTCCGAGAGCCGTTTCGTTTCAGGTCGCGTGCGACCCGAACCGCAACCGCTTTCGTTAGTTCACCTTCGCGACGCCGCCTCGCGGTGCGACGCGACATGTTCAGGAAAGGCCAGTCATGCCCGTTCTCGACGCTTCCACAACCGCCACGCTCAAGCAGTACCTCGGCAACCTGCGCCGTCCGATCGAACTCGTCGCCAGCCTCGGCGACGGGCCCAAGTCGGCGGAGATCCGTAGCCTTGTCGAAGAGATCGCGGTGCTATCCGACAAGGTCACCGCTCGCACCGACGGCGACGACGCGCGCAAGCCCAGCTTCGCGATCCATGCGGTCGACGATCCCCGTGCCGAAGTCGTCTTCGCCGGCCTGCCGATGGGCCACGAATTCACCTCGCTGATCCTCGCGCTGCTCCACGTCGGCGGCCATCCGCCCAAGGAAGAGGAAGAACTGCTCGACGCGGTCCGCAACCTGGAGGGCGAGTACAGGTTCGAGACCTTCTTCTCGCTATCGTGCCAGAACTGCCCGGACGTCGTGCAGGCGCTCAACATCATGGCTGCGCTGAACCCCAACGTCAGTCACGTCGCGATCGACGGCGCGCTGTTCCAGGACGAGGTCGAGGCACGCAAGGTGCTGGCCGTCCCCGCTATCTTCCTCAACGGTGAGCTGTTCGGCCAGGGCCGCATGGATCTCGCGCAGATCGTTGCCAAGCTCGACACCGGCGCCACCGCGCGCGCCGCCGAGAAGATCCAGGCCAAGGAACCGTTCGACGTGCTCGTCGTCGGCGGTGGCCCCGCCGGCGCGGCCGCGGCGATCTACGCCGCGCGCAAGGGCATCCGCACCGGCGTCGCCGCCGAACGCTTCGGCGGCCAGGTGCTCGATACGCTGGCAATCGAGAACTTCATCTCGGTCAGCCACACCGAAGGCCCCAAGCTGGCCGCCGCGCTCGAGCAGCACGTCAAGGACTACGAGGTCGACGTGATGAACCTGCAGAAGGCGGTCGAGCTGATCCCGGCGAAGGATCTGGGCGGGCTGCACGAGGTTCGCCTCGAGAACGGCGCCAGCCTGAAGTCGAAGACCATCATCCTCTCGACCGGCGCGCGCTGGCGGCAGATGGGCGTCCCCGGCGAGGACGAATATCGCAACCGCGGCGTCGCCTATTGCCCGCACTGCGACGGCCCGCTGTTCAAGGGCAAGCGCACGGCGGTGATCGGCGGCGGCAACTCTGGTGTCGAGGCGGCGATCGACCTCGCGGGCATCACCGCCCACGTCACCTTGATCGAGTTCGACAGCCAGCTACGGGCCGATGCCGTGCTCCAGGCCAAGCTGCGCAGCCTGCCCAACGTCACCGTCGTCACCTCGGCGCTGACCACCGAAGTGCTCGGTGATGGCGAGAAGGTTGTCGGCCTGCGCTATCGTGATCGCAATTCGGAAGACGAGCATCTGGTCGAGCTCGAAGGCATCTTCGTGCAGATCGGCCTGATCCCGAACACCGAATGGCTCGAAGGGTCGGTGGCCTTGTCGAACCGCGGCGAGATCGAAGTCGATGCCCGCGGCGCCACCAGCGTTCCTGGCATCTTTGCCGCCGGCGACGTGACGACCGTGCCGTACAAGCAGATCGTCATCGCCATGGGCGAAGGCTCGAAGGCCTCGCTCTCGGCCTTCGATCACCTGATCCGGTCGAGCGTGCTCGAACCCGCGTAACGGGGGAATTCCCCGGCTGCTTTCGATTGACTCGCTTCCCACCCGCCCCGACAACGGAGCGGGTGGGATGATATGAAGACACGTAGCTTCGCCTACATCACAAGGTTCATTCGGACGGCGCCCTCGCTGGGTGAGGGCCTTGTCCGTGCGGCGCTGGCCGTGGCGATCCCGACGCTGATGCGCTGGCTGATCGACGCGGGCGCTTCGGGCGTTCCCTTCGTCCTGTATTTTCCCGCGATCCAAATGATCTCGACCTATCTCGGTTGGCGCTGGGGGGCGCTGACGGCCTTCGGCAGCGCGATCGCAGCCTGGGGCGTTTTCCTGCCGCCGCAGTTCGGCTTTTCGTTCGCCTGGTCGCAGATGGTGGCGCTGGCCCTCTTCGCGGTGTCCGCGGCGACGATGGTCTGGGTCGGCAACCTGCTGCGCAACGCCTTGATCGAGATGGAGGAGCGCACGCGACAGAGCGACGACTTCAACCAGGAGCTGCAGCATCGCACCAAGAATTCGCTGCAGATGATGCGCGCGCTGGCCTCTCAGGCTTCGAAGGCGACCGACCCGGCCGAATTCTACGAGATGCTCGCGGGCCGTCTCGGCGCCTTGGCCAAGGCGAACGAACTGCTGCGATTCGGCGCGCTAAAGTCCTGCGCGATCGGCGACCTCGTCGGCGCTGCGATCGCGCCGTTCAATGGCGCGCAGTTCGAGGTCGACGGATCGTCCTGGGCCGTGGCGCGCAACGCCTGTACGCCGTTGATGATGGCGCTCCACGAATTGGCGACCAATGCCAGCAAGTATGGTGCCCTCTCGGTCGCGAGCGGCAAAGTGCGGATCGCCTGGCAAGCCGCGGAGGAGGAAGGACTTTACCAGATCCGTTGGGAAGAGATCGGCGGACCTCCGGTCAGCGCGCCGGTCCATCGCGGGCTCGGTAGTCGCTTGCTGCGTCCGGCGGGCGGAATACCGACGGTCGACCTGCGCTTTGCCCCGGCCGGGGTCACCTGCGAAATGACGGTGATCGCGGCTGAGTCGGGCTAGCCGGCGCGAACGAGCTGGCTGAACAGCCGGGTGACGCGGTCCGCAAGCGTCGCGGTTTCCGATTCCGACGCGATCGCTTCGTCAAGCAGGCCGTGCAGGCCGTGGAACATGAAGGCGGCCGTGGTCAGCGGATCCTCGATCTGCCAGGCGCGGTCGTCGGCCCCAGCGCGCAGCAGCGCGGCGAGGCTGACGACGAAGGCCTCTTCGCTGATCACGCAGCGCTGGCACACGTCGGGATCGTGGAAGATCGCGTCGTGGAGCAGATAGGTGGCGAGATATTCGTCGACCGTCGATCGCGTCCAGGCCGCGAGTCGCGCATTCCAGTCCTGTGGCGGACAGGCTTCCATAGCCGCGTCGACGAGATCGGCGAAGCGTTGCGAATAGCGTTTGCGCAGCGCTTCGAGCATCGCCGCACGGTCGTGAAAGTAGTGGTAGAAGGTGCTTTTGGCGACGCCGGCGCGCTCGGCGATGTCCTCGATACTGGTGGCTGTAACGCCTTTTTCGACGAAGAGCGCGGCGGCCGCATCGAGCAGGCTGGCGAGGCGTTCGTCGCGTCGACGCGGTCCGGGACGGGCGCCGGCGGCGCGGCTGGGGCGGAGAAGCGTGACGGGTGGCGGTGGTGACATCAGCGCATCATTACTCTCATCGAGTGCTTATTGCGAACAAATTGCAATTGACCTTGTTCCGCTCCGGCGATAACCGATGCGTCAATAATCGACCACCAGTCGATTTATACAGATGAGGGCGGTTCGGCAATGTCGGGCGATGGGGTGGTAACGGAACACGAAGCGGGCGAGCCCGCGCAACGGCCGCAGAAGCGTGCGGCGATAATTGTCGTGATCGCGGTCATCGCGGTCTTCGCGCTGCTGTTCGGCTGGCGCTCTTGGCGCAATTCCGCACCGCCGCCGCCTGCGCCGCCGCCCACCGCCGTGGTCGCCGCGGTGGTCAATCCGATCAGTGTTCCCTCGTCGCTCGAAGCTGTCGGCTCGCTGCGCGCGGTGCGCGAGGTCATGCTCGCACCCGAAGTCGCCGGCCGCGTCTCGCGGATCGCTTTCTCGGGCGGGCAGTACGTTGGCGCCGGCGCGACCTTGGTCCAGCTCTACGACGGCCCCGAGCGTGCCGATCGCCAGGCCGCCGCTGCCAAGGCCGAATTCGCCCGGCTCCAGCTCGCTCGCACGCGCGGACTCGTGCCCACCGGAGCCGAATCGCGCGAGATGCTTCAGCAGCGCCAGGCCGAATATGCTCAGGCCGTAGCGGCCGTGCACCAGCTCGATGCCCGCCTTGTGCAAAAGCGCGTCGCGGCGCCTTTCTCGGGCCAGATCGGCGTGCGCCAGATCAACCCCGGCCAGTATCTCAATCCCGGCGACAAGGTCGCTTCGTTGACCGCGCTCGACCAGCTGTTCGTTGATTTCACCGTGCCGCAGCAGGAACTGGCCAAGCTCCAGGCGGGCCGCGAGGTGCGTGTGACATCGGATGCCTTCCCCGGTCGCGTGTTCACTGCGCGCGTCACCACGATCGAGCCGCGCGTCGATGAGGCGAGCCGCAACATCTGGGTCCAGGCGACCCTGGCCAATCCCGATCGCGCGCTGCGCCCGGGCATGTACATCACCGCCGCGCTCGCACTCGATCCGATACCCAACGCGCTGGTCGTCCCGGTCACCGCGATCATGACCTCTGCCCAAGGCGACTCGGTCATGGCGGTACGCGGCGCTCAGGCTCGCAAGGAGGGCAAGGCCGAGCCGGTCGCGGTCAAGACCGGGCGCCGTTTCGGCAATTCGGTCGTGGTCACCAGCGGGCTCAAGGCAGGCGACGTCGTCGTCACGGAGGGCCAGCTGCGCGTCCAGCCCGGGGCCGATCTCAAGGTTTCCAAGCTGATCCCGGCCGCGGGGGAATAGGCCGGTGCAGTTCACCGATCGCTTCATCCGCAGCCCGATCCTGGCGATCGTGGTGTCGCTGCTGATCCTTCTGGTCGGCGGCGCCTCGCTGTTCATGCTCAACACGCGCGAATATCCGAACATGGAAAGCGCGACGATCGTCGTCACCACCGCCTATCCCGGCGCGACGCAAGAGGTGATGCAGGGCTTCGTCACGACCCCGATCAGCCAGGCGATCGCCACTGCGAACGGAATCGAATACCTGACCTCGACCTCGAGCCAGGGGCTCTCCACGGTCAGCGCCAAGCTCGTGCTCAACGCGAATGCCGATCGTTCGATGACCGAGATTCTGGCGCGCGTGCAGCAGGTGAAGAACCGCCTGCCACCCGGCGCGCGCGATCCGGTGATTAACAAGATCACCGACGGCGCTTCGGCGGTGCAGTACATCACCTTCCAGAACCCGAAGATGACGATCCCGCAGCTGACCGACTTCGCCAGCCGCGTGGCCGAGCCGCTGTTCACTTCGGTTCCGGGCGTCGGCTCGATCGAGACCGGCGGCGGCCAGGTTCTGGCCATGCGCATCTGGCTCGATCCCGACAAGCTGACCGCGCGCGGCATTTCGGCGGGCGAAGTGGCGCAGGCGCTGCAGGCCAACAACGTCCAGTCGGCCCCTGGCCAGCTCAAGGGCGCGCGCACCGCGATCAACATCACCGCCTCGACCGACCTGACCAGCGTCGAGGACTTCCGTTCGATGGTGATCAAGAGCACCGATGGCTCGATCGTCCGCCTGGCCGACGTCGCCACGGTCGAAATCGGCGGCCAGAACTACGACAGCAGCGCGAGCAGCTCTGGCAAGCCGGCGGTGTTCATCGCGATAGCGCCGACGCCCGACGGCAACCCGCTCGAGATCGTCGACGCGGTCAACAAGCTGCTGCCCGGGATCGAGCGCGTCGCGCCGCCGGGCACCAAGGTGTTCAACCAGTTCGACGTCGCGCACTTCGTCAATGCCTCGATCGAGGAAGTCCGTTCGACCCTGATCGAGGCGATCGTGATCGTCGTGATCGTGATCTTCCTGTTCCTCGGCTCGTTCCGCGCGGTGATCATTCCCGTCGTCACGATCCCGCTGTCGCTGGTCGGCACCGCCGCGCTGATGCTGGCTTTCGGCTTCTCGCTGAACCTGCTGACCCTGCTGGCCATGGTCCTGGCGATCGGCCTGGTGGTCGATGACGCGATCGTCGTCGTCGAGAACATTCACCGCCACATCGAGGAAGGCCTGTCGCCGATCAAGGCGTCGCTTGTCGGCGCGCGCGAGATCGTCGGGCCGGTGATCGCGATGACGATCACCCTGGCCGCGGTCTATACACCGATCGGTCTGATGGGCGGGCTCACCGGCGCGCTGTTCCGCGAATTCGCCTTCACTCTGGCGGGATCGGTGATCGTCTCGGGCGTGGTCGCCCTGACGCTGTCGCCGATGATGAGTTCCTACCTGCTCAACGACAAGGTCAACGACGGCAAGCTGTCGCAGAAGATCGAGCACACGATGCAGGGGCTGACCAACCGCTACGACCGGCTGCTCGGCAAGACCCTGGCGATGCGCGGCGCGGTGCTGCTGGCGGGCCTGGCGGTGTTGGCGGGTATCGTCCTGCTGTTCGCCGGTGCGCAGCGCGAGCTGGCGCCCGAAGAAGATCAGGGCGTGATCTTCACCCAGATCAAGGGGCCGCAATACGCCAACGTCGACTATACCGCGCGCTATGCGGGCGAGATGACCAAGATCTTCCAGAACCAGGGCGAGTTCCGCTCGTCGTGGTTCGGGGCAGGGCCGGGCAATACCGGTTTCGGCGGCGTCATCCTCAAGAACTGGGAAGACCGCGATCGCAGCGCCGGCGAGATCCAGGCCGCACTCAACGCCGCGGGTTCGGGCCTGACCGGCGTCTTCGCCGCGGTGTTCCAGCCGCCTTCGCTGCCCGCGGGCTCGGGTGGCCTGCCCGTGCAGATGGTCATCCGCTCCTCGGCCGATTTTGGCGAGATCTACCAGCAGATGGAAGCGATCAAGGGCGCGGCCTGGGGTTCGGGCGTCTTCGCCTTCGTCGACAGCGATCTCGCCTTCGACAGTCCCGAAGCGCGCATCACGATCGATCGCGCCAAGGCCGGCGAACTCGGCGTGACGATGGAGGCGATCTCCTCGACTCTCGCGACCCTGGTGGGCGAGAACTACGTCAACCGCTTCAACTATCACGATCGCTCTTACGACGTGATCGCGCAGGTGCCGCAGGACCGTCGCCTGACGCCCGACAGTCTCGGCCGGTTCTACGTAAAAGCGCAGTCGGGCCAACTCGTCCCGCTTTCGACCGTGGTTACGGTCGAGATGCGCCCGCAGGCCAACCAGCTGCCGCAGTACAACCAGATGAATTCGGCGACGCTCTCGGCGATTCTCGCGCCCGGCGCGACGATGGGCCAGGCGGTCGACTTCCTCCAGTCGCAGCCGTTGCCCCCAGGCTTCGAGGTCGACTGGCTCTCGGACAGCCGGCAATACGTCTACGAGGGCAATGCGCTGACCGTGTCGTTCGGCTTCGCGCTGATCGTCATTTTCCTCGTGCTCGCCGCGCAGTTCGAAAGCTTCCGCGATCCGCTGGTGATCATGGTCACCGTCCCGCTCGCGGTCTGCGGCGCGCTGATCCCGCTCTACCTCGGCTTCACCACGCTCAACATCTACACCCAGATCGGTCTCGTCACGCTGATCGGCCTGATATCGAAGCACGGCATCCTGATGGTCTCCTTCGCGAACGAGATGCAGCACAACGAAGGGCTCGACCGCACGGCGGCGATCCGCAAGGCCGCGGCGGTGCGCATGCGGCCGGTGCTGATGACCACGGCGGCGATGGTCGCGGGCCTGGTCCCGCTGCTCTTCGCCAGCGGCGCGGGCGCGGCCAGCCGTTTCGCGATCGGCATCGTCGTGGTCATGGGCATGCTGATCGGCACGCTGTTCACACTGTTCGTGCTGCCCACGGTCTACAGCTTCATCGCGCGCGACCACAGCGCCGCGGCCGACAGCGAACGCTCGAAGACAACGGTCGGGCCGGAGGACTTCTCGCATGCGTAAGCTCGCCGCGATCCTGCTGCCGCTGCTGGCTTCTGCCTGCGCGGTGGGCCCCGACTACAAGCGCCCGACCACGCCGCCGCCGGCGGTGGGGACCTTCCAGACCGTCGCGCCCGGGCTTTCGAGCGCCCCGGCCGAGGACAAGTGGTGGCGGCTCTACGACGATCCCGCGCTCGACGGCCTGATCCAGCGCGCGCTCGCGGCCAACACCGACCTGCGCGCCGCGCGCGCCAATCTCGAGCGCGCCCAGGCCGTGCTGCGCGAGGCGCGGGCCAATTACCGGCCGCAGGGCCAGACCACAGGCAGCGGCCAATACGGCAACTCCGGCGGTTTCGTCGGCCAGGGCGGGCGCTCTTCGGAGTGGATCTACAACGGCGGCATCAACATCGAGTGGGAGCTCGACCTGTTCGGCCGCATCGGTCGCACGGTCGAAGCCGCGCGCGCCGATGCCGATGCGACCGCGGCCACGCGCGATCGCGTTGCGCTGACCGTCGCGGCCGAGACCGCGCGCGCCTATGTCGATGCCTGCGCGCTGGCGGAGAGCATCGCGGTCGCGCGCAGTTCGGCCGACATCGCCCAGCGCCAGCTCGGCCTGATCGATCAGCGCGTGCGCGCCGGCGCCGCGGCGCGGCTCGACAGCGAGCGTTCGGCTACCACGCTCGCCAACATCCGCGCCGAACTGCCCACGCTCGAAGGCCGCCGCCGTGCGTCGCTGTTCGAACTGGCGGCGCTTCTCGGGCTGACCCCGGCCGAAGTTCCCGCCGAAGCCCAGGCCTGCGCACGGGCGCCCAAGGTGCTCCAGGCAATTCCGGTCGGCGACGGCCAGGCGCTGATCGCGCGCCGCCCCGACGTGCGCGAGGCCGAGCGCAAGCTCGCCGCCGACACCGCGCGGATCGGCGTGACCACGGCCGAGCTCTATCCGAAGATCTCGCTCGGTGGTTCGGGCAACTTCTTCCGCAACGGCCAGGTGCGTGGTTCGGACTCGTTCACTTTCGCGCTCGGGCCGCTGCTTTCGTGGTCCTTCCCCAGCGTCCTCGCCGGCCGCACCCGGATCGACCAGGCCGAGGCGACGACCCGCGCTTCGCTGGCGAGCTTCGACGGGGCGGTGCTGACCGCGCTCAAGGAGACCGAGCAGGCGCTGTCGACCTATGCCGCCGAGACCGAACGCAACCAGCGGTTGCGCGAGGCCGTGGGCCATGCCGACGTCGCCTATCGCCTGTCCGACCAGCGCTATCGTGCGGGTTCGACCGGCCTGCTCGATCAGCTCGACGCGCAGCGCGAGCTGATCGCCGCGCGCAGCGCTCTGGCGGCGTCGGACCAGCAGCTGGGCTCGCTGCGGGTGGACCTGTTCAAGGCGCTTGGTGGTGGCTGGGCGGACTTGCCACCCGAGGCCCCACGCCTGAACTAGAGCGCGATCTCACGCGTCACGCCGATCGCTGCGAGGAAGGCGGGATCGTGGCTGACCGCCAGAATCGCGCCGTCGTAGCCGCGTAGCGCAGCCTCGATTACTTCGAGCGATTCGATGTCGAGATGATTGGTCGGCTCGTCGAGCAGGAGCAGTTGCGGCACCGGCGCGGCCGAGAGCACGCAGGCCAGCCCCGCGCGCAGCGCCTCGCCGCCCGACAGCACCGACACCGGCTTTTCGGCATCGACATTGCGGAAGGCGAAGCGCGCGAGCGCGGCGCGCGCCTCGTTGTCGGTCAGCATGGGGTTCAGCCGATGCATGTTGGCGACGATGCTGGTCTCGCGATCGAGCAGTGCGACCTGTTGGTCGAGCAGGGCCATGCGATCGGAGGCCGCCTTCACGCGCCCGCTACGGGGGGCGGTCACGCCGCTAACGAGACGTAGCAGGCTGGTCTTGCCCGCGCCGTTGCGACCGGTGATCGCGATCCGCTCGGGGCCGGTGATCGTGAAGGATAGATGCTCGATCAGCGCGTTTTCGCCCGGTCCCCAGGACACCTCGTCGAAGTCGACGAGCACGCGGTTGGCGGGCAGGCCTGACGAAGGCAGATCGATCGTCAACGGGGTGACGACCTCGACCCGCGCCCGCGCGCCGTCGAGTACGGCCTGGGTCTCGGCGCTGCGCTGGCCGGCGAGGGTGGAGCCGCGCGCGGCGGTGTTTTCGGCGCGTTCCTTCTGACGGCCGAGCAGGATCTTGGGCGCCGAGCCGCTCGCGGCATAGGTGCGGCCGGCCTTGTCGCGTCGGGCTTGACGTTCCTGCGCGACCTGCGCCTCGCGCGCTTGGCTGCGGACTTGTCGCGCGGCGCGGTCGAGATCGCTTTCGGCGGCTTCGCGTGCGGCATCGCGCGCAGCGACCCAGGACGACCAGCCGCCGCCGTGGACGGTCGCGCCGAGCGGGGAAAGCGCGACGATGCGGTCCATCGCTTCGAGCAGGACCCGGTCGTGGCTGGCGACGATCGCGCCGCCGCACCAACCCGCGAGCAGTTCTGCCACGGCCTGGCGGCCCTCCGCATCGAGATTATTGGTCGGTTCGTCGAGCAGCAGCAGGTCGGGCGGATCGATCAGTAGCCGCGCGATCCCGATGCGCGTGCGCTCACCGCCGCTGAAGCTCGCGAGCGGGCGATCGAGTGCGGGCGCGGACAGGCCAGCCTGGGCGAAGGCTTCGTCGATGCGCGCGGGCAGGGTCCAGTCGGCCAGGTCGAAGTCGGCCTCGTCGGCCAAGCCGGCCTCGATGCGATCGAGCCGGGCGAGGGCTTCGCCAGCCCCCAGCGCCTGGGCCACGCTCGCGTCATCGGCAAGCAGGGCCTGGTGCAGCATGCCGATGCTGCCCGATCGCGTGATCGTGCCCGCCAGGGGCGTCAGTTCGCTGGCGATCATGCGCAGCAAGGTCGACTTGCCGGCGCCGTTGCGGCCGACGAGGCCCGTGCGTTCGGCGCCGAAGCTCAGCGAAAGATCGGAAAACAGCGGCTTGCCCGACGGCGTAGCCGCCGCGACAGAGGCGAGGGTGAGAAAGACAGGCATGGATAGGCACCGGGAAATCAAAAAGGACGGGCTGGTTCAGCGCGTCTTCCGGTCCATTCCATCCTCCTGTGCCCTGCCGACACGACGCCGGCGCAGGGACTATATAGGATTGCGTCGCCTGCCGGTCAAACCCAGCCAGCCATCCTCGCGAAAGCGGGGGGCGCTTTCGGATCTTTACGAGATTGCGGGAATGATCGCGAGCGCTCTCCGCTTTCGCGGGGACGACCGGTTGTATGTCAGTCCGCCTCCACGTCGAACAGGTCGCGATACTGGCGCGGTTGCGAGCGCAGGTATTGTGGCGGCGCCTTGACGCTGGCGCCGAGATGCGCAGCGGCGTGCCATGGCCAGCGCGGATCGTAGAGGATGCCGCGGGCGAGCGCGATCGCATCGGCATCGCCGGTGGCGACGATCGCCTCGGCCTGTTCGAACTCGGTGATCAGGCCGACTGCGACCACGGGCATGGTCACTGCCTGCTTGACCGCGCGCGCCAGCGGCACCTGGTAGCTGGGACCGACGGGGATCTTCTGATGATGCGCGAGCCCGCCGCTCGAGACGTGGATCGCCGCGCAGCCGCGCGCTTCGAGCGCCTGGGCCAGGGCTACCGTCTGCTCGATGTCCCAGCCATGCTCGGCCCAGTCGGTGCCCGAGACGCGGACGGTGACGGGCCTGTCCGCGGGGAAGGCGGCGCGCACCGCGTCGAACACTTCGAGCGGGAAGCGCAGACGGTTCTCAAGGCTGCCGCCATATTCGTCCTCGCGGTGGTTCGACAGCGGCGAGAGGAATTCGTGGAGCAGGTAGCCGTGCGCCATGTGTATCTGCACCGCGGCGAGATCGAGCCGCGCGGCGCGCCGGGCCGCGGCGGCGAAGGCTTCGCGGATTTCGTCGAGGCCGGCTTTGTCGAGCGCGAGGGGCGGCACCTCGTCCGGCTCGAAGGCGAGCGCCGAGGGCGCGACGGTCTGCCAGCCGTTTTCGTGATCGGGGGCGAGTTGCTTGCCGCCGTGCCAGGGCAGGTCGGTCGAAGCCTTTCGCCCGGCGTGCGCGAGCTGGATCGCGATCGGCATGTCCGACCACTTGCGCACGCTGGCGAGGACATCGGCCATCGCCGCTTCGGTCGCGTCATCCCACAGGCCGACATCGGCGTAGGAGATGCGGCCTTCGGGCAGGACCGCGGTCGCCTCGATCGTGAGCAGGGCGGCGCCCGACAGCGCAAGCTGGCCGAGATGGATCGTGTGCCAGTCGGTCATGCGGCCATCGACCGCCGAATACTGGCACATCGGTGCGATGACGATGCGGTTGGCCAGGGTCTGGTCACCCACTGTCAGGGGTTCGAACAAACGGGGTGTGGACACCGTGCCTCCTAATTCGCAGGTTTCGGCACGGAAGGATGCTCGCGGGCCGATGCGTGGGCCGGACGGCCGCGCTCGGAGAAGCTGGCGAGGATCGGCCGGAATACAAGCGCCGGCACGCGCAGGGGGACCGAAAGAAAATCTGGTCCCGACGATAGTTGGAGAGGGGTCGCCTCGGTGGCCGCCCCTCTCCGAACTCGTCGTGCTACCGAAGGTAGCAAGCTTCGCGCTCCGCCCGAAAGAGGAGGCGCGAAACGAAGGGCTTAGCCGTTCAGCTTGTCCTTGACCGCCTTGGCAGCGGCGAAGGTCAGCTTCTTCGAGGCAGCGATCTGCATCGCGGCGCCGGTCGCCGGGTTGCGGCCTTCGCGAGCCGGGCTGTCCTTGACCTTGAACTTGCCGAAACCGTTCAGCGAGACTTCCTCACCCTTGCCGGCAGCGTCAGCGATCGCGGCAAAAACGCCGTCGACGTACTTGCGAGCGTCGGCCTTGGTGATGCCGTGCTCGCCCGCGAGGCTGTCTGCGATGTCGTTGTTGTTCATGGAAATCGGTTTCCCTTCAGTGATGAGGCGCGCCCGCTAGACGAGGAAGCTGGCAATTTCCAGTGCCAACCATCCGGAATCGTACTGTTTCCGCCATAGCGGGGCGGGATCGGCATCGTCCGATGACGGCTCCCCTCACCGGACCCGAAACGGACGATGGCCTTCGACTAGCATCACGCGCGGCCGAAGCAAATCGCAAGAAGCACGATTTGCGTGAGTTTTCGGCAGGGAAAAGCCCCAAACGAGGCGTTTTTGCGCTGTCCGGCGGGCGATCACGGCCGACGCGGGGTCAGGCCACGCGTCAGCAGCCGCGTCAGGAAGGCGGCATAGTCTCCCCGGAGCCCGTGAGTCAGGCCCCGAGGCCGGTCGTCGTCGGGTCTGAGGCCCTCGGCAAATATGAGTTGGATCGTGGCACGCGCCGTGGCTTCGACATCGTCGATCGCCAACTCCCCAGCGGCCTTTGCTTCGCCGAGCAGCGCGGCCAGCGGTGCGAAGAAGATCTTGCGCGTCGCATCGAGCATTTCGGTCTTCAGCGCCGATATATATCCGTGATCGCGGCGCAGCAGGTGCTGGAGTGCCTGCGATTCCGGCCGGGTGATCGCGGCAAGCGCGGCTTCGATATAGTGAAGCAGACGTTCCTCTGCGGATCCGCCGCCTTCATACTGCAGCGCTTCGGCGTTGGTCAGCGCGTCGCGGATGATGCCGACGAAAAGCGCCTGCTTGTTCGGATAGCGCGCATAGAGCGACTTGCGCGAGAGCCCGGCCGCCTGGGCTATCGCATGCATCGTGGCCGCCTCACCATGCTCGAGCATCGCCTGTAGCGTCGCCTCGCGGATCGCGAGGTCGATCTCTGCCGTTTCGGTCAGCTTTGGCCGGCCCTTGCCGCGTATCCCAACAGCCATTCCCATCCTTTCAGCCTGGCTCCGTGAGCCTTAAGCGAGTGTCGGCATAAAAGAAACACGCTTGTTTATTTAATTGCGCGCTGCTAGTCGAGCGGCAGGACTGAAACGGATCGACTTTCACGACGATGGCGCGGCCGCGATATCTTGTCCCCGTTCTGTTCGCCGTCGGTTCGGTTGTTCTGGCCGGCTGCGCGCCGACGGTTCACCTGCCTTCTCCCGACACGCATCTGCCCACCGGTTTCGAAAAGCCGGCGCCCGTCGCGGCCGATGCCGTCGTGCTCGACCGCTGGTGGAACGGCTTCGACGACCCGCAGCTTACCGGCCTCATCGCCACCGCGCTCGATCGCAGTACCACGGCGCGCCTTGCCTATGCGCGGATCGTCGAGGCGCGCGCGACACGCCGCCAGAGTCGGGCCACGACCCTGCCCACCGGCAGCCTTTCCGCCACGGCCACCGAGCAGGGCAGCGAACGGCTTTGGGGCAACGGTCTTTCGCAGGGTGGCGGCGAAGCCTATCAGGCCACCTTCTACCCGAGCTGGGAAATCGATTTGTTCGGCCGGCTCGGCGCAATCCGTGAGCGTGCCGATCTCGACTATCGCGCCGCCGCGCTCGATTTCCACGGCGCGCGGCTGGCGCTTGCCGGCGACGTCGCCGCGGCGCTGTTCCAGGCGCGGTTCCTTGCGGTCCAGCTCGCGAACGCGCGCGACACATTGGGCATAGCGCGCGATCTGGCGCGCACCGGCGAGCTCGGCCGCGCGCGGGGGCTGACTTCGGGCCAGGATGCGGCCCGGCTCCAAGCCGATCTGGCGAGCGGCGAGGGCGAGGTCATCCGGCTCGAGGCCGAGCTGCGCGCCGCCAAGCGTTCGCTGCTGATCCTCATTGGCGATCCCGCCGCTGCGACCGACACGCTCGCGATCGAGGCAGCGCTGGCGCCGCCGCCAACCTTGCCCGAAACGACGCCGGGCCTGCTGCTCGCGCGACGGACCGACGTGCGTCGCGCCGAATTGGCGCTCGCCTCGGCCGCGCGCACGGTCGAGATCGACCGGCTCGCGCTCTTCCCGCGCTTCTCGATCCAGCCCGGTGCCGTGCTCAACGCCACCGACGCCGGCGGCACCGGGCTCTGGTCGCTCGCCGCAGGCATGACCTTGCCGATCCTTGACCGCGCGCGCCTGCTCGCCAGCCTGCGGATCAGCGAGGCGCGCGGGCAGCAGGCGGTGATCAGCTACGAACGCGCGGTGCAGGCCGCTTTCGGCGAGGCCGAGAACGCGACGACCCGTGTCGAGGCCGGGCGCCGACGGATCGTCCAACTCGTGCGCGCGACCGACGAAGCGCGCTTCGCCTTCGACGCCGCGCGGCGCGGTTATGCGGCCGGGCTGACCGATCTCACCACCCTGCTGCAAGCCCAGCGCGTTTGGCTGCAGAACCTCGCGACGCTCAATGCCGCGCGTTTCGGTCTGCTGTCCGACACCGTCACCGCCGTGCGCGCGCTCGGCGGCGGCTGGGACCCGCAGACCGATCTCGGCGCGCAGGCGCCGCTGCCGTCCTCCTCCGCGCCGACCACTCCGGAAGCCCCTTGATGCACCGTCTTCCCCTTACCGTTTCCGTCCTCGCCGTCGCGCTCGCTCTTGGCGGCTGCGGTAGGAAGACGTCGGATGCCAACAAGGAGCTGCCGCCCCAGACGGTCACAGTCGTCGCGGCCGCGCAGCACGACATCTCGGGCGCGCTGACCGCTTCGGGCCGCTTGATCCCGCGCGAGGAAATGGCGGTGGCCGCCGATCTCAACGGCTATCGCGTCGCGCGAGTCACGGTCGAGGAAGGCGCCTATGTGCGCCGCGGCACGGTGCTCGCCGTGCTCGACGACAGCCTGCTGCGCTCGCAGATCGACCAGGTCCGCGCAACGCTTTCGCAGCAGCAGGTCGCGGCCGAGCAGGCCGCGGCGCAAGCGATCCGTGTCGACGGGCTCGACAATCAGGGCGTGCTCTCGAAAGAGGCGATCGACAATCGCCGCTTCGCGGTGCGTTCGAGCCGCGCCGCCGCCGCTGCGACGCGCGCGCAGCTCAACGACCTGCTGACCCGCCAGAACCACCTGGCCATCCGCGCGCCGGCTGACGGCGTGGTGCTCGAGCGCACGGTGCGTCCCGGCGACACTTCGAGCACGGGCACGGCCATGTTCCGCATGGCGCGCGACAGCGAGATCGAGCTCTATGCCGAACTGCCTGAGAGCGACATCGCGCGCATCTCGGTCGGCGATCCGGCCGAGGTCGTGCTTGCCTCGGGCCGCCGGCTGACGGGCCAGGTGCGCCTGATCGGCATGCGCGTCGATTCCCAGACCGGGCTATCGATCGCGCGCATAACCTTGCCGCGCGATCCAGAGCTGCGCCAGGGTGGCTTCGCTCAGGCGCGCTTCACGCGGACCTTCTCGGTCCTTGCAGTGCCCGAGGCCGCCGTTCACTTCGACGCCGATGGCGCTTCGGTCCAGGTGATCGACGCCAAGGACAAGGTCAGCCGCCTGCGCGTACGCACCGGCCGCCGCGCGCAGGGACTGGTCGAGATCGTCTCGGGCCTCGCCGCCGGACAGCGCGTCGCCGTAAAGGGCAGTGCCTTCGTGCTCAACGGTGACAAGGTGAAGGTCGCGAAATGAAAATTTCCGCCTGGGCCATCCGTAACCCGATTCCGGTGGTCCTGCTCTTCATCATTCTGACCCTGTCGGGCACCGTGGCTTTCCTGCGGATGCCGATCAAGCAGTTCCCCAACGTCCAGCTGCCGATCGTCACGGTCTCGGTCACCCAGAGCGGTGCCGCGCCGACCGAGATGGAGAACCAGATCACCCGGCCGCTCGAGAACGCGCTGACGGGCGTCGCCGGGATCAAGAACGTCAGCTCGACCGTGACCACGGGCGTGTCGAGCACGACACTGGAATTCGAACTCGGCACCGATCTGCAGAAGGCGGTCGATGACGTCCGCACGATCGTCGAGCGCACGCGCGTGCAGCTGCCCTCGGGCATCGATCCGCCTTCGGTCCAGCGGCTCGACCTCGATAGCGCTCCGGTCATGACCTATGCGGTCTCTGCGCCGGCGATGGGCGAGACCGAGCTCGCGTGGTTCATCGACAACGACGTCGCGCGCGTGCTCCAAGCGCAGAGCGGCGTGGCCCAGGTCTCGCGCATCGGCGGCGCTGCGCGCGAGATCGTCGTCGTGCTCGATCCCGAGCGCATGGCCGCGCTCGACATCAACGCGTCGCAGGTGAATTCGGCGCTCGCCGCCTTCCACAGCGACAATCCCGGCGGCCGTGCGACGATCGGCTCGGTCGAGCAGACGATCCGCGTGATCGGATCTGCACAGGACGTCGCCGCGATCCGCGACCTGACGATCCCCGTCCAGGGGCGCTACGTGCGCCTTTCGGACATCGCCGAAGTCGGCGACGGCAAGGGCGAGGTGCGCGGCTTCGCGCGGCTCAACGGCCGGCCGGTGGTCGCGATCCAGATTTCGAAGACGAGCAACGCCAGCGACGTGACGGTCGACAATGCGGTCAAGGCCGGCGTCGCCAAGCTCGCGAAGGCGCATCCCGGGGTCACCTTCACCGAGATCGTCTCGACCGCAGACCAGACTCGCCGCGCATTCCACGCCACGCTCGACGTGCTGGTCGAAGGCATCGTCCTCGCCATCGTCGTCGTCTACCTGTTCCTGCGCGACTGGCGCGCCACGGCGATCGCGGCGACGGCCATGCCTTTGTCGCTGATCCCCACCTTCATCTTCATGGCTGCCATGGGCTTCAGCCTCAACGGCCTGACCCTGCTCGCGCTGACTCTGGTGATCGGTATCCTCGTCGACGACGCGATCGTTGAGATCGAGAACATCGAGAAGCGTATCGAACGTGGCGAATCGCCCTACCGCGCGGCGCTGATCGGTGCTGATTCGATCGGCCTTGCGGTGATCGCCACGACCGCGACGATCATCGCGGTCTTCGCGCCGGTCTCGGCGATCCCGGGCGAGATCGGCCAGTTCTTCAAGGAGTTCGGCCTTACCGTCGCTGCGGCCGTGACCTTCTCGCTGGTCGTCGCGCGCCTGCTCACCCCGGTCATGGCCGCCTATTTCCTGCTTCCGCTCGAACAGCGCGGATCGCACAGCACGGGTGGCGGGCTCCATCCGCAGCACAAACGCCTGCTCGACTGGGCCTTGGCGCGGCCCTGGACCTGCACCGCGATCGGCGGCGGGCTGTTCGTTCTGTCGCTGGCGCTCGGCGCGACCTTGCCCTTCGGCTTCCAGGCCGTGCCCAACCGCAACTACGTCTATCTCGCGGTCGAGGGCGCACCGGGCGCCAGCCGCGAGGACATGAGCGAGGCCGTGCAGAAGGCCACGCAGATGATTCGGCAGGAGCCCGACGTGGTCTCGGTCTTCGCGCAGGTCGGCTCGACCAGCGGCGGTTTCGGCGGCGGTGGTTCGGACCTGCGCAACGGAACGCTGACCGTGGTGCTCAAGCACGAGCGCGAGCACAGTTCCGAGCAATTCCAGGCCTTGCTCGCGCCGAAGCTGCGTCAGATTCCCGAGGCGCGATTCTACAACCAGGGCAATTTCGGCCAGGCAGCGGTCTCGGTGGTTCTCGCCGGTCAGGATGGCGCGGCGCTCGAGCGCGTGCAGATGCAGCTTCTGCGCGAGATGCGCGGGCTGTCCTCGGTCTCCGATCCGCGGCCGAGCCCTTCGGCACCCGGTCCCGAGCTGATCGTCACGCCGCGCCCGGCCGAAGCCGCGCGGCTCAACGTCGACAGCCGCGCCCTGGCCAACGTCCTGCGTATCGCCACGATCGGCGACATCGACGCGACGGTCGCGAAGTATCCCGCGGGCGAGCAATTGCTGCCGATCCGCGTTCGCCTGCCCGAACAGGCGCGCGACGATCTCGACACGATCGCCCAACTGCGCGTGCCCACGCGGGACGGCCGGACGACGCCCTTGTCGAGCGTCGCCGACTTCCGCTTCCAGTCGGGCCCCGGCCGCATCGTCCGTTTCGATCGCGAGCGCCGCATCTCGGTCGAGGCCGATCTCGCGGTGGGCGCGGTGATCGGCACGACCCTGGCCGACGTCCGCAAGCTGCCGATCATGAAGAACCTGCCCGCGGGCATCCACGAGGCCGATCAGGGCGTGAACCAGCAACTCGGCGAGCTGGTCATCGGCTTCTTCCTGGCGCTGGTCGCGGGCATCGGCCTGACCTTCACCGTGCTGGTCCTGCTGTTCCGCGGCTTCTTCAAGCCGATCGTCATCATGGGGGCTCTGCCGCTGTCGATGGTCGGGGCCTTCGCCGCGCTCAAGCTCGGCGGTTTCGCGCTCGAGTTGCCGGTGTTCATCGGCTTCCTGATGCTGATGGGGCTTTGCGCCAAGAACTCGATCCTGCTCGTCGAATTCGCGATCGAGGCCGAGCGCGCCGGCGCCTCGATGCGCGACGCGCTGATGGAAGCCTGTGCCCAGCGTACGCGGCCGATCATCATGACCTCTGTGGCAATGATCGCGGGCATGCTGCCGACGGCCTTCGCGGTCAGCGAAGGCTCCGAGTCGCGCCAGCCGATGGCCGTGGCGGTGATCGGCGGCATGCTGACCTCGACCGCGCTGTCGCTGTTCCTGGTGCCGGTGATCTACGAGATCATCGATATGTTCGATATGCGCATAAGGCCCAAGTTCGCCCGTTTCGTCACGCCCAAGCAGCCCGGTGACGATGATCCGCTTCCCGAAGAAGCACATGCCGGTTAAGCCATGGCCAGTCGTTCAACTTATAAACCATTTAATCCAAGGAGACCTGAAATGCGTAAAGTCCTTCTCACCGCCGCGCTCGCGCTTGCCCCGGTTCTCGCCGCGCCGGTCTTCGCCGCCGAGCCCGCCGCTCCGGCTGCTGCCGCCAAGCTCTCGGTCGAGACCACCGACCTCGGCACCCTGCTCGACGACGCCGGCGCCAAGGCCGTGCTGGCCAAGTACATTCCCGACATGATCAACAACGAACAGATCTCCATGGCGCGCGGCATGACCCTCAAGCAGCTCCAGGGCTTCGCCGGCGACGCGCTGACCGACGAGAAGCTGGCCGCGATCCAGGCCGATCTCGACAAGCTGCACAGCCACTGATCGCTGCGCGAGAGCGGAGGTGCTGCGTGCGCCTCCGCTCTTGTCCCGCGCCGCGATTTCCACGGCCTCGGCGCAATCGGATTAGACCTTGCCGATGCTTGGTGGCAGATACCGCCGCCATGCAGGCCCACCGGCACATCGCATTGGCATTTTCGCTCTGGCTGCTCACGCCGGGGATCGTCCATGCGCAATGGGTGAGCATCGATCCGGTCGGCCCGGCCGAGGAAGCCGACAGGATCGAGATCGAGCCGGTTCCCGTCACCGCCGATGCGATCTGGATGGCCGGCCTTCAAGGCGGCCTCATCGATCGCGACGGCGGCGCCAACAGTCCCTATGCCACGGCTTCGATCACGCGCTACAGCCAGCAGACCTATCTGCGCGCGGCCTTCACCGTCTATCGCAGCACCTTGCGGCAGGTCGATACGCCGCTGCCCTCGACCTATTACATCGGCTCGCTCGGCGCCGGCGGCAATTTCGACGACTGGGTTCTCGACGCCCACGTCAGCTATGGCCAGCAGCACTATGGGCTGATCCGCACCGCGATGACGACGGTCAAGAGCGGTTATGCTTCGACCAATTATGCCGCCGCCGGGGTCAGTCTCGGGCGCGTGATCCGGCCCGCCGCGCGGCTCTATCTGACGCCGACGGTCGAGGTCGAATATGTCGATACCAAGTCGCTGCACCACGGCTTCGATCTCGGTCGGCCGATCGACATCGAGGTGAACGAGCACATCTGGACCGGCGCGGCGACCTTGCGGCTCGATCGCACCTTCGGCGGCTACGAACAGAACTACTTCGGGATCGCCGCCTCGCATCATCGCACCAACACCGGCCTTACCCAGCTCTATCTGGCCTCGCCTGCGGGCATCGCGGTCGGCGGGGTGACGGATAGCGGCAAACCCTTTGCGCCGCCGCCCGATGGGGGTGATGTCATCGGCGGCGCACCGACCGGCCTCGTACTCGTGCGGACGCCCGACAACTGGCAGGAACTCGAGGCTTCGGGTACGATCCAGCTGAATCGGCGACTCTGGCTAGACGGTCAAATCCAGCGCAGCTTCGGCGCGATCGCCGGCGACAGCACGCGTGCGACCCTGGGCTTCCGGTTCCGCTTCTAGCGGGCGCGACGGCCCGGTTTGAACATCTGTTCAGTATCGGGATTGACAGTCTCGACACGATCGACAAGGAAGCACGAGACAGGCGCATTGGATACATTTTGGCGCCGGGCGAGGAATGGCAACATGGCACAGACGCTGGTCGGTAAAGTCGCGCTCGTAACGGGCGCATCCTCTGGCATCGGCGCGGGCACCGCGCTGGAACTGGCCAAGGCAGGCGCCACCGTGGCGCTCTCCGCGCGCCGCGCGGACAGGCTGGCCGAACTCGTCGCGCAGATCGAAGCGATCGGCGGAAAGGCGCTGGCATTGCCCGGTGACGCCACGGTCGAGGCCGAGGCGATCAAGGCGGTCGAGGATACGGTCGCCGCCTTCGGCCGGATCGACATCCTGATCAACTCCGCCGGGGTCATGCAGGCCGGCGGCATCCAGGGCGTGGACATCGCCGAATACCGTCGCGTCTTCGACATCAACGTCTTCGCCACGCTCTATTCGTGGTCGGCAGCCGTGCCGCACATGCTCGAACAGGGCGAGGGCGACATCATCAACATCACCTCGCTCGCCGGCCGCAAGGGCGGTCCCGAGACCAATGCCTATTCGGCAAGCAAGCATGCGGCCAATTCGATGACCGACGCCATGCGCCAGGAACTCGGCGGCAAGAACGTGCGCGTCGCTTACCTGATGCCGGGCGCGACGAGCACCGAGGTCGCCTCGGGCATATCGAACCCCAATTGGCGCAACGCGATCGCCGCCCACGTTGCCAAGGACGGCGCGGTCCAACCGTCGGAGATCGGCGAGGCGATCGTCTTCATGCTGTCGATGCCACGCCACGTGAACATATCCGAGATCACCGTGCGGCCGACGATCGATACGACTGCCTGATCACAAAGACAAAGCCGAGGCCGCGAGGCCGGATCGGATACCAAGGAGAGATGCAGTGGCTGGAAGACTCGAGAACAAGATCGCCGTGATCACCGGCGCCGGTTCGGGCATGGGCAAGGCGATGGCCGAACTGTTCACGGCCGAGGGCGCGCAGGTCGTGCTCGCCGACATCAGCGGCAAGCAGAACGAAGTCGCCGCCGCGATCAACGCCGCAGCGGGCACGGGTGCCAATGCCGTCCGCGCGATTGGGGTGCACTGCGACGTCTCGAACGAGGACGACGTCCAAAACATGATCGCCACGGCCGAGAAGGAGTTCGGCCGGCTCGACATCCTTTGCAACAACGCCGGCTTCGGCGGCCCGATGGCGCCGTTGCACAAGCAGACCAGCGAAATCTGGGACAAGGTCCACAGCACCAACATCAAGGGCGCCTGGCTCGGCATGAAATACGGTATCATCTCGATGATGAAGACCGGCGGCGGCGCGATCGTGAACACGACCTCGGCCTCGGGCGTGGTCGGGTGGAAGCACCACTCGGTCTACGGCGCTGCTAAGGCCGGCGTGAACCAGCTGACCAAGACCGCCGCGCTTGACTATGCGGACAAGAACATCCGGGTCAACGCGATCGCCCCGGGCACCATGTGGACCGGCCTCGTCGGCGCCTCGCAGACCCATGCCGAGCCGCCGGCCGACTTCCCCAAGCTCGCGGGCATTCCGATGGACCGCTGGGGCCTAGCGCGGGACATCGCCAATGCCGCGCTTTATCTCGCCAGCGACGAAGCCGCCTATGTCACGGGTGTGATCCTGCCCGTCGACGGCGGCTATTCGATCGGCTTCTCGGGCATGGGCGCCGAACGCCCGGGCATGACCTCGGTCAACGACGACGGCAGCTAATTTGTTCCTTGTATGTTCCTAGGTTCGGGTTAGGCTGCCGCCCTGATTCGAAGCGGAGGACATCATGCAAGCCAAAGGCCGCTGCCATTGCGGGGCTATCAGCTATGCCGTTGCGGGTGAGCCCGTCTATCACGCGCTCTGCCACTGCAGCGACTGCCGCCGCGCGACCGGGGCACCAGGGGTGTCCTGGGCCTTGTTCGCGCGAGAGGCGGTGACGATCGCGGGCGAACCCAAGGCCTACGCCTCGTCCGAACAGGCCCGGCGCCACTTCTGCGGTGATTGCGGGACAAGCCTGTTCTATACCAACGAGAGCGTGTTCCCCGGCCAGATCGACATTCAGAGCGCAACGCTCGACGATCCCGGCACGCTGCCGCTGCAATGCCATATCCAGACGGCCGAGCGCATCGTTTGGATGGAACACCCGCAGGACCTGCCACAGTTCGAGCGCTATCCGGCCGGCCCCGAAGGCTGACCCTCAGCGCAAGTGTCCAGGGCCGATCCGGTGGGAAAGCGGGCGGCCAGCCGCGAAATCGTCGAGGCTCGTCAAGGTTGTTTCGGCGATCGCGGTCAGGGCTTCTTCGGTAAGGAAGGCTTGGTGACCGGTGACGAGCACGTTGGGGAAAGTTAGCAGTCGCTGGAACAGGTCGTCCTGGACGATCTGGTCCGACAGGTCGCGGAAGAACAGATCGCCTTCCTGCTCGTAGACGTCGAGCGCGACCCCGCCGAGCTTTCCTTGCTTGAGCGCCTGGATCAGCGCGGCGGTGTCGATAAGTCCGCCGCGGCTGGTGTTGACGATCAACAGGCCAGACCGGACTTCTGCGAGCGTGCCAGCGTCGATCAGGTGATGCGTTTCGGGTGTCAGCGGGCAATGCAGCGTGACGATCTCGCTCTCGCGCAGCAGCTGGTCGCGCGGCACGTAGCGCACGCCCATCGCAACGAGCTCGGGATCCTGGACGGGGTCGCTCGCCAGCACTTCGCAGCCGAAGCCCGCGCGTAGAGTGCAGGCGACGAGCGCGCCGATCCGGCCCGTGCCGACCACGCCGGCGACTCTGCCGTGGAGATTGCGCCCGACGAGACCTTCGAGCGCGAAATTGTTCTCGCGCGTGCGCGCCCAGGCGCGGTGAATCTTGCGGTCGAGCGCGAGCAGCAGGCCCACAGTGAACTCGGCGACGGCGTGCGGCGAATAGGCGGGTACGCGCACCACGGGCAAGTTCAGCCGTTCGGCCGCGGCGAGATCGACGTTGTTGAAGCCCGCGCAGCGCAAGGCGATCACGCGAACGCCCAGGCCTGCGAGCGCGGCGAGCGCTCCGGCATCGAGGCTGTCGTTGACGAAGGCACAGACCGCGTCGCAGCCCGCGGCGAGCGCGGCGGTATGGGCGTCGAGCCGCGGTTCGAGGAACACGAGTTCGTGTGCGCCGGCGGTGTTCGCCGCCATCAGCGAGCGGCGATCGTAGGGCTGGGTTCCGAACACGGCGATGCGCATGGCCCGATGGTCCCGCGCTTCGGCTTTGCGGTCAAGCCATCAGCGCCCGCGCCTGGGCCACGCAGCGCGCCAGCCGTTCGCGTGGACCCAGGCCGCGCTCGGCCTCGGACCGGATCGGCACTTCGAGGCCCACGACGACGCCCGCAGGCACGTGGCGCAGGAAATCGGCCAGCGGCAGATCGCCGTCGCCGGGCGCGCGGCGTTCGTAGAGGGCTTCGATCATGTAGTCGTCGATCAGCGCGGGCATCGGGACGTCGCAGAGCTGGATATGGCCTATCACGGCCGGGTCGAGCGCCGCGAAATCCGCGACCGTGCCGCCGAAGCGAAAGAAGTGCATCGTGTCTACGAGCAGTTTGAAAGCCGGGTGCGACACCGCTGCGACCGCCGCCAGCCCCTTGTCGAGCCGCCGCAGTCCGCCAGCGCCCAGCTCGCTGGTGACGACCAGCGCGCGTTCGGCGGCGAGCTCGGTCAGCCGCGCGAACTGGGCATGGCTGCGCGCGACATCCCGCTCGAGGCTGACCGCGCAGATCGCCGCGGCGCCGAGCCCGGCGACCATGTCGAGATCGCGCGCGAAATCGTCCGCCTGGTTGTCGGGCAGGATCGCGAAGCCTTCGACCAGCCCGATGCGTACGCCGCTGTCGGCGAGCGCGGCTTTCATTTCGCGCTGGAGCGCCGCGTCGTGGCGGAACGAGACCGCCGGATAGGACGGTAGCCGGTTCGCCGGGCGGCCGAGGTTGAGCGTGACGTGGCTGCAACCCAGGTCGCCGGTCAGTTCGATCAGCGCGACCGGATCGAGCCCGAAAGTGCTCAGGCACTCGATGCCGAGAGGATTCATCGCGGCGCCGCGCTCAGTCGTCCCAGTGCGGCTCGCCGCTGGGCGTGTCGAACACCGTGCCTTTCGGGTCGAACGCGGTGCCGACATCGTGGACGTCGCAGATCACGGTGACCGTCGCGGTGCGATCGATGAAGCGGTCCTCGTCGGCGCGGAACAGGTGGTCCTTGTCGGGCTCCTGCATGATCTGGTAGATTTCCTGCAGCGCGTCCTCGCTGGGCAGGATCCATTCGGAGATCAGGTCCCAGGTCCAGTCCTGCTGGGCATAGCCGCTGCCCGCGACGCGCGAGTCCCCGCCGAACCAGGCCGTGTCGACGTAGTTGCGGCGATAGTCGCTGAACAGGTGGCCGCAGAACTTGAGCGCCATCGCCGCGTGCGAGCGCTCGAAATGGTCCTTGAACTGCGCGTGGGTCAGGTGCGGCTTGCGCTTGATGAAATGGAGCACCTTGTACATCGGCCGCTCCCTCTCAGGCGTCGAGGTCGGGCATCGCCGGGATCGGCTTGATGCCCTCGTCGACCCACAGGTATTCGGTGTAGTGGCCGAGCCGCTTGCGGGTGTCGACGTAGCAGAAGCACAGCTTGTCGTCGGGGCCGGGTTCGGCGGGGAACAGGTAGGCGAACTCGTCGCCGCTGGCGCGGACCTCGGCGAGCAGCGCCAGCCAGTTGTCGATCCCGCCCCGCACGGCGATGGCGATGTGGTGGTAGTTGAGGATGTGCGCGTCGAGATCAACCTCGTCGGTGTAGATCTCGATCGCGCCCGCGACCGGCTGGATGATCTCGAACTGGTTGCGCCCGACGTTGGCCATTGCTGCGCGGACCTTGAGCGGACGCATCTGTCCGAACGACATCAGCTCCATCTCGGCGTCGGTCGTGTGGAATTCGGTGATGCCCAGGTGCTCGCGGCAATGATCCATCGCCGCGTCGAGATCGCGCGTGATGTAACTCATCTGGAACAGCTCGCCGTAGCGCGCACCTATCGTCATCGATTGTCTCCCTCGATGAAAACAGTGCGCGCTATCTAAGCTGCCAGTCAACCCTTCGTGGGCTTCAATCCTTCACGGGAATGTCGTAGCGCTCGATATAGCTCTGGAAGCGCTCGCGCACGCCTTCCTTCGTCAGGCCGTATTCGGCGAGATCGTAAGAGTGTTTGCCGTGCTTGCCCTTCTGATTGTTAGCCATGTAGGCTTGCATCGCCGCGTCGGCGGCCGGCGTGAACGCCTCGTCGAAGCGGTCGTAGATGCCGCGGACCACGCCGATCGGGTCACGCACGACGTCGGCGTACTGGACGTCGTGGATCGCATTCTCGCCATGCTTGGCCTTGAAGGCGTCGGCGCGGTCGATCATCACCTGGAACGTGTCCATGAAGGTCTCGCCGATGCCCTTGAGATCGACCGAGTCACTGTAGATCGCACGGACGTGCTTGATCAGGCTGCAGATCGAGCCGACCACTTCGGCCGGATCGCGATGCGTCATGACGAGCTGGCTGTCGGGATAGGTCTCGTGCAGCGCATCGAGATAGAGCGGGTGCCAGGGGTTCTTGAGCGTCCAGCGACCCTTGGTGTTCTGCTGCAGCGCCTGCAGGGTGCGCTTGTGGTGGCGGAAGGCCGGGCGATAGTCGGCCTCGTGGAGGAACCACTGGCGATAGCTGGGAATGTCCGCCTGCGATTCGTAGACCTGCGCGCAGAAGCTCGGCGTCATCAGGAACTGGCACTCGGTCGGACTGTCGGCGTCCTCGTAGTGGATCGCGGCGATCTGCGGCATGTACTGCAGCGACATCTGCGTCTTGTCCTGCATCTTCTGATAGCGGGGACCGGCGCTGAGCTCGTGCGGCTGGGCGGGCGGGGTCGGGTCGTAGGCTTCCCAGCGCAGGAACGAGCGGCGCGCGGGATCGGCATTCAGCAGGTTGATCACCAAGGTCGTGCCCGTGCGCGGCAGGCCGAAGACGAACATCGGCTTTTCGATCGGCGCTTCGAGCAGTTCGGGATGCTTGGCGAGCCAGTCCTCGATCTTCATGCGGATGCCCATGTAGGTGACGAGGTCACCCTCGGCCATGGCGGCGCCACGCTCGGTGAAGCGGGCCTCGGTCGCATAGGCTTCGAGCAGGCGCCGTAGGCCTTCGAGCACAGAAGGATCGCCGAAATCGGTGAGACCGGTTTGGGCGGACGCGGCGGCGATGATTTTTTCGATGGTCATGTTGTGTTGATCTTGGCCCGCCGGCTAGGATCGAGTCTATCGCGGCCGCCAGACATAATATCGAATTACGGCCATGAATGCGAAGAAGGGGCGGACATGGACCTGAGCGACGTGCGGCATGCTTTCGTCACCGGCGGCGCGAGCGGCATCGGCCTGGGCATAGCCGAGGCCCTGGCGGCGCGCGGCGCGGCGGTGACCCTCGCCGATATCGACGCCGCTGCCCTCGCACTGGCGACTGCCGGCCGTGAGCGCTTCCGCGGTGTCGTGCTCGACGTGCGCGACCGCGAGGGCTGGGTGCGCGCCAAGGCAGAAGCCGAGGCGGCGCTCGGTCCGGTCGACGTGCTGGTCAACAACGCCGGCATCGGCCCCGACGGCGCGGCGATCGCCGACCTGACGCCCGAGAGCTTCGATCGCATCATCGGCATCAACCTGACCGGCGTGTTCAACGGCGTCGCGACCTTCGCGGCCGACATGCGCGCCGCGGGGCGCGGCCATGTGGTCAACGTCGCTTCGGTCGCGGGGCTCTTCGCCAGCGCGCCGGGGGTTTCGGCCTATGCCGTCGCCAAGTTCGGCGTCGTCGCGCTCAGCGAAACCCTGCGTAGCGAGCTCGCACCGCACGGTGTCGGCGTCTCGGTGCTCTGCCCGGGCTTCGTGGCGACCAACATCATAGCCAACACCGCGCGCCTGAGCGGAATCGCCAGCGACTATGATGGTGACACGGTTCCGGGCACGGGTATGAGTCCGACGGAGGCGGGCGAGATCGTTGCGCGCGGGATCGCTGCGAACCGCCTCTACATCCTGACTCATCCCGAGATGTGGCCGATGATCGAGGCGCGCCACGCCGCGATCGCCGCCGATTTCGCCGCGGCCAGTGCCGAGCAGGGCGCGGTGTTCTGACGCGCATGGGACTCGCCTCGCGCAGGTGGCGCGGCTAGGCCGGTGGCATGGACGCACCCCGCCGCAACAAGGGCTTCGACGAGACCCACCAGGAACTGCTAGAAACCGCGGTGCGGCTGATCTCCGAGCGTGGGGTCGATGCCCTGTCGATCGCCGCGTTGGCGCGCGAGATGGGTATCAATCGCACGACGGTCTATTATCATTTCGATAGCCGCGAGGCGCTGCTCCACGCGGTATCGAGCTGGGCGACCGCGCAGCTCGGCCGCGGCACCGACGTCAACCTGAGCCAGCCCGAGCGCATCGGGCTGATTAGCCGCTTCGCGATCGAGAACCCCGAGCTGATCAAGCTATGGATCGACGATTTCGTCTCGGGCAAGGACATTCGCGACAGCTATTCGGGATGGAACGCGCTGGTGGAAGGGACTGCCCAGCGGCTGGCCGAGGAGCATCCGGACGAGGACATCGACGCCGAGGTCTATTGCGTGATGCTGATCGCCGCCTCGGTCATCGGTCCGCGGGTCTATCGCAACAGCGTCAACCCCGCGGCGACGACCGAGCAGATCGTCGCCAAATTCGTCCGTGAGCACCAGCGCGTTCTCGCGCGCGACGGGGTGACGGCGAAGAGTTAGGCGTCGCTCAGCAGTTCGGCGTCGGAGCGGTCCTTCGAACCGCTGTAAATGCGCGAGCGCCTTGGGGCAGGCGTCGAAGAAGGTCCGCACCGTCGCGTCGGCGAAACCCGAGCTGGCCTTCACTGACCGGCTCGTCGACGCAAGCGCTTGAAAGCCGACAGCTTTCTTTCGCGCGCCTGTTGGCTGCCGGGCAGCGCGTGGATAGACTGTCACAAACGACGGGGAGCGAGCAGTCATGACCGATCTGGCCGAGCGGCTCGACCGCCTCGAAGCGCGCAATGCGGTGGCGGAACTGATCTACACCTATGCCCGCCACATCCGTCGTGACGAGCCCGATCAGGTTTCCGCGCTGTTCCTGCCCGACGGCACGTTCGAGATCCGCGACGGTCATCCCGACCAACCCGAATTCACCGTCCGCGAATTCCATCGCAGTGCGCAGGAGGTCCACGACTACATGGCGCCGGCCAAGGGGCGTCGACACCCCTTGCCGTTGATCCGCAACCTGATCGTCGAAATCGATGGCGATACGGCCATGGCGAACAGCGTGATGGACGCCAAGATTTACGGCACGCCGCATACGACGATGGGCGAGTACCGCGACGTCTGCCAGCGGGTCGACGGGCGCTGGTACTTCAAGGCGCGGCTGTTCACGATCTATAAGGACGCCTCGGCGGTTTGAGCATCCTCCCCGGCACGGGGAGGGGGACCGCCGACGCAGTCGGTGGTGGAGGGGGCTCGGCTGGCGTTGTGTTCCGCCGAGCTCCCCTTCGTCAGCCCTGCGGGCTGTCAGCTCCTCGTACTGGGGAGGATCAGCGTTCCTGCACCTTCACGCCGCCGAACATCATGCCTTCGGCGGGCCCGCGCAGGACGTCCATCGGGAAAACCGGCGGCACCGCGCTGACGGCCTCGAGCCGCGCGAGCTGATCGGCCGAGATGTCGACCGCGAGTGCGCCGAGGTTGTCCTCGAGCTGCTCGGGCGTACGCACGCCAATCACCGGCGAGGCGACCGCTGGATTGGTCAGGGTCCATGCGACGGCGAGCTGCGCCGGGGTGCAGCCGATTTCCTTGGCGACTTCGACCACCACGTCGGCGATGTCGAGGTTGCGCTCGGTCAGCTTGCCGGTGACGGCGTTGATCGCCTTGCGCGAGGAGATGTCGCTCATGTCGCCGGGCTTGAGATCGGCGCGCGTGTATTTGCCGGTGAGCATGCCCTGGCCGAGCGGCGCCCAGGGCGAGACGCCGAGGCCCATTTCCTGAGCCATCGGGATCAGCTCGCGCTCGACCGTGCGCTCGACCAGACTGTATTGGATCTGCAGCGCGCAGAACTGGGTCCAGCCGCGCAGTTCGGCGATCGCCTGCATGCGGCTCGCCTGCCAGGCGGGCGTGTCCGACAGGCCGATGTAGAGAACCTTGCCCGCGCGGACGAGGTCGTCGAAGCTGCGCAGGATCTCGTCGACCGGCGTGCGGAAGTCCCACATGTGCAGATAGAGCAGGTCGATGTAGTCGGTGCCCATCCGCTTGAGGCTGTCCTCGACCGAGCGGACCATGTTCTTGCGGTGGTTGCCCGAGGCGTTGGGATTGCCCGGCTCGGTGGTCAGCGAATACTTGGTCGAGATCACCATGCGGTGGCGGCGATCGGCGACGAGTTCGCCGAGCAGGGTCTCCGAGCCGCCGTGCTGGCCGTAGAAGTCGGCCGTGTCGATGAAGTTGCCGCCGCGGTCGGTGAACGTATCGACCAGGCGCTTGGCCTCCTCGTCGCTCGATCCCCAGGAACCCTGACCGACGCGAAAGGTCATCGTGCCCAGCGCCAGCGGGGACACGCGCAGGCCCGAGCGGCCCAGCAGGCGATAGTCGTCGAGTTGCAGCGGCATCGTCATTCTCCCGAGAGTTGTCTTCAGTCTGGTTTGTCCGGGTCCGCCCTGTCGCGCGCGAAACCGCCTGTCGACATGCGGGTGAACTGCCTTGCCACTTCGGACAAATCGGCCTGCGCAACGGTGCCGTCCTCGCCGAAGTGGCGATCCATGGCGATCGCGAAGGTCATGCCGAAGATCGTCAGGCCGACGAAGTCGAGGTCGAGCCCGTCGCGTACGAGGCCTTCGAGAATCTCGCCGCGCTTGTGGATCAGCGGCGCGATGTGCTCGCGGTAGAGCTGCTGGCCGAGGTCGGGGTCGCTGAACAGCGCCGCGGTGAACAGTGGGAAGATGCGGATCATGTCCTCGACGTGCCGTGTGGCGGAAACCTGGGCCAGGGCCGCCAGTTCGTCGGGCGAGGTCGCCGCCTCGTAGGTCTCGCGCCGGGCGTGCATGCCGCGCATGGCGTCGATCAGCGGCTGGACCACGGCTTCCTGGAACAGCGCTTCCTTCGATTCGAAATGCTCGAAGATCGTCGCCTGGTTGACCGCGGCGGCGGCGGCGATGTCACGCGTGCGCGCGCCCTTGAGGTTCGAGCGCGAGAAGACCTCCTGCGCCGCCGCGATGATCGACTTGCGGCGCTCGGCTGCCGGCAGATAGGCGCGGCGGGGGCGGTTCTTGGTCGTGTCCTTTGGGGCCTTCTTCGCAGAGTCCACGTGCAATCCCTTGTCGTCGCTCCCGCGAAGGCGGGAACCTCCTTCGGATCGTTACGCGAGCTTCGCGCAAAGGCCAAAGGTCCGCGACTTCGCGGTGATGGCACGACTAGCAAGACGGTCTGCCAGATACAACCAACCATTTGGTTGATTTTATGCCAAGGTGGTCGCATGATGCGAATCGCGCTGCCGGAGAGGCGGCCTGGAAGTCCTGAACAACAGGCACGGGAGAGCACAGATGGCGACAACCGCCCCGCCCAAGGACAATACCGTCGAGCGCGAAGCCGAGCGCTGGATGAACGATCCCTACGAGCACTTCGGATACCACAACACGCGCATCCATTCGTTGCCGCGGGAGGAAGTCGAAGCTGTCCAGCTCGCCGCGATGAACCTGCGGCTCAAGGAGCGCCGCGGCGAAGTGCAGATGCTCGCCAAGCTCGCCGACGCGCAGGGGATCGACGAAGTTTCGAGCCTCGAAGGCCTCGCGCCGCTGCTGATGCCGCACGACATCTACAAGTCCTACCCGACCTCGCTGCTCGCCAAGCAGCAGTTCGGCAAGCTCAACGGCTGGCTCGGCAAGCTGACGCGGCACGACCTGAGCGGGGTCGACGTCTCGCAGTGCGATTCGATCGATTCCTGGCTGACCAAGATCCGCGACGAGACCCCGCTCGACGTCGGCGCCTCGTCGGGCAGCTCGGGCACCTGCTCGTTCTACCCGAAGTCGAAGCGCGACTACCGCCTGTCGATGATGGGCATGCGGGTCCAGCTCGCGCAGAAGTTCGGCGAGGATCCCCAGCCCGGCGACATCGACGGCAAGATCCATGCGATCATCCCGCTCTACAAGGACGGTCACGCCTCGATGGGCGCCTTCGGCAAGTATAGCTGCGAGATCTTCGCCAAGGGCGATCCCGATTTCTGGCACTACTGCTTCGACTTCAAGCTGAGCTCGGACCTGATGTGGCTGGCCGCGCGCCTGCGCGCCGCGGCGGCCAAGGGCGACGTCTCCAAGGTCGACGTGCCCGCGACCCTGCTCGCGCGCCGCGCCGAGTGGGAGCAGCAGCAGGCCAACATGCCCGCCCAGCAGCTCGCCTTCGTCAACGAGATGATCGGCAAGCTGCAGGGCCAGCGCGTCTTCGTGATGAGCACGTCGAACCTGCTCTACGCCGCGGCCAAGCGTGGGCTCGAAGAGGGCCTGTCGGGGGTCTTTGCGCCGGATTCGGTGTTCATGGGCGGCGGCGGCGCCAAGGGCGTGCCGCTGCCCGACGACCTCGAGGAGGTGATCGAGAGGTTCTTCAACACCAAGCGGATGATCTCGTCCTACGGCATGACCGAGATGAATTCGTTCTCGGTCCTCTGCGAACACGATCGCTATCACGTGCTGCCCTGGGTCACGCCCTATCTGCTCGATCTCGACAGGGGCCAGCCGCTGCCGCGCTCGGGCCAGCAGACCGGCCGCGCCGCCTTCTTCGACATGACCGCGGAATCGTGCTGGGGCGGGCTCGTCACGGGCGACCTCGTCACGATCGACTGGGACCATCCCTGCGAATGCGGGCGCACGTCCTACGCGATGGAAAAGAAGATCAACCGCGTCAGCGAAATCCAGGGCGGG
Organism: Novosphingobium anseongense; assembly: GCF_037482895.1. NCBI lineage: Bacteria > Pseudomonadati > Pseudomonadota > Alphaproteobacteria > Sphingomonadales > Sphingomonadaceae > Novosphingobium > Novosphingobium anseongense. Next base: position 805,224 of record NZ_JBBHJZ010000002.1, read on the forward strand.
GACGACAAGATCTCCTGCGCCGCCACGCCGGGGGCCCAGGCCGAGGCGATGGAATTCCTGACGGGCTTTGGAGGATGAGCGACATGATGGCCAAGCGACCCATTTCCTACGCCGTGCTGCGCGGCGAGGTCGTCGAGACCGATCTGATCGAGTTCGGCGGCCGCGGCGGCGACATCACCTTCCTCGCGCCCGATCCGCACAAGATCTCCGATCGCATTCCGCTGGCGAGCCCGCGGCTGATGGAGGACATGTATTCCATCCCGTTCGACGGCATCCTCGACTACCTGGCCGAGCTCGGGCCGCGGCTCGAGCTCAGCCGGAACCCCTACATGCAGGAGGCGCTCGAATATTCGTACGACACCGCGCCTTCGACCAAGCCGATCGTCGATGCCTTCTACCACGACCTGCCGTTCATGTTCGACAAGGAGCGGATTCGGAAGATGGTCGATTTCAACATCGGCATCGATCATCTCGAAGGCTGGGTCGAGCAGCAGCTCAACGGCTGCACCGTCGGCATCCGCGCCTACGGTTCGCGCCAGCTCCACATCGTCGCGGGCAACGGTCCGGTGCTCGGCGCCTTGACGGTGATCCGCGGCGCGGTGACGCGCGGCGACATGATCGTCAAGGTGCCGTCGAACGATCCGTTCACCACGGGCGCGATCGCGCGCACGATGGTCGACATGGCGCCCGATCATCCGATCACCAAGCATCTCGCGGTCGCCTATTGGCGCGGCGGCGACGAGGCGCTGGAGAGCAGGATCTACCAGCCGCACAACATCGAGAAGATCTGCGCCTGGGGCGGCTTCGCCTCGGTCAAGCACGTCACCAAGTACATCCAGCCGGGCATCGAGCTGATCAGCCTCGATCCCAAGCGTTCGGCCTCGATCATCGGCAAGGAAGCACTTGAAAGCCCCGAGACGATGGCCGAGGTCGGCGCGCGCATCGCCGCCGACTTCGCCCCCGGCAACCAGGTCGCCTGCTCGTCGAGCCGTCTCGTCTACGTGATGTGCGGAACGGAAGACGAGGATATCGAGAAGCTCAAGCAGCTCGGCCAGGCGACCTACGACGCGATGATGAGCCTGCCCGAGGTGATCTCGACCAAGCCCAAGCGCTACGATCCCGATCTCAAGCGACAGGTCGATACCCTGCGGCTCAACGACGATTTCTATACGGTGATCGGCGGCAAGGACGGTGAGGGGGCGATCCTCATCTCGCACACTTCTGACCGTGTCGAGTTCTGGGAATACCTGGGCGACCGGACGATCAACATTATCCCGGTCGACACGCTCGACGAGGTGCTCGACGTGGTCGACGCCTATACCCAGACCGTCGGCGTCTGGCCCGACAACCTATGGGATACGGTCCGGCACAAAGGCGCCTTGCATGGTGGCCAGCGCTTCGTTGAGCTGGGCTACGGATTCAACGGCGCCGGGTTGGTCGGCCCGCAGGACGGCATCGAGCCGATGCGCCGGATCGTGAAGTGGATCGTTTCCGAAAAGCCTTCGGCCGACAAGGTGCCGCTCTGGGGCGACACCGCCAAGGACGTGAAGATGCTGGCGTAGCGCGGGGACGAGAGGACGGGACAGGGGCGGCCATCGCGCCGCCCCTTCTGGCGTCAGGCCAAGGTCACACCCAGCGCCCGCGCCAGAGCGTCCATGCGCCAGCGGATCGCCTGCTGCGTCTGCGGCGCGGTCTGCGCGAGCCCGAAACCGTGGTAGGCGCCCGGAATGACGTGCAGTTCGACGGGCACGCCCACGCGCGCCAGGCGGCGGGCATATTCGAGATCCTCCTCGAGGAAGAGATCGAGCGCGCCCACCATGATGTAAGCTGGAGGCAGGCGCGAGAGGTCGCGCGTCCGCGCCGGAGCCATGGCTTCGGATACGTCCGGCCCGCCCGGCTCGGTGCCGAGCAGCGAGCGCCAGCCAAAGCGGTTCATCTCCGGCGTCCAGCCGAAATCGCCGCAATAGGGATGCGGATCGGCGGCGCTGCAGGTGCGATCGTCGAGCATCGGGAAGTCGAGCAGCTGGAAGCAGATCGCCGGGCCGGCCTGGTCGCGCGCGTGGATCGCCAGCGCTGCCGCATGACCGCCGCCCGCGCTGCCGCCGGCGATGGCGATGCGCGTCGGATCGACGCCGAGTGCTCCGGCATTGTCATGCAGCCAGGTCAGCGCGGCGTAGCAGTCGTGCAGCGCGCCGGGCCACACGGTTTCGGGCGCGAGCCGGTAATCGACCGAAACGACGACACAGCCGAGCTGCAGGGCGAGCGCGCGGTTGCCCGCGTCGCCCATGTCGGCATTGCCGATGACGAAGCCGCCGCCGTGGATTTCCAGGATCGCCGGGCGGGGCGCGGTTGCGACGCCCGGCGGGGTGTAGATCAGGATGCGCACGTCGGGATCGCCGGGATGCCCCGCTATCAGGCGCTCCTCGTGCTCGACCGCAACCAGCTCGGGCGGCAGCGGCGGCCGTTCGGCGCCGAAGATGTTGCCGCGGTAGGGTTCTATCCCGGCGCCGAAATCGATCTTCGGGAAATAGTCGAGCGCCGCCCGGAGTTCGGGGGCGACCAGGTCGAGGCGGTCGGTCATCGGTATCTCCCGGTTATCGTCCTGTCTGGTCGACGATCGCCTGAATGGCGCCGGCGAACCAGGCGACGATGTGTTCGCGTTCGTCCGGGCTCGGCGGACGCAGCGGCAATTGCCGCAGATAGCTGACCAGCCCCGTCGCCAGCATCGCCATCTCGAGCGAGCGCGCGCGGCCGTCGGCGCCACCGAGCCACTTGGCGACGGGGGCCACGGTCTGGCTCTCGAAGACTTTTGCCGCAATCGTCGCGGCCTCGGGATCGCCGGCGGCGAGCGCAATCATCAGCGGCGGGCGGACGGCATTGGCGGGATCGAGCAGGGCTTCGGCCAGGCTGCGGCCGATCGTCTCGCGCGGCTGCGCAAAGACCGCGTCGATCGGCATGGCCGCGGTCAGCGCCGCCTCGAACAGTCCGGCCTTCGAGCCGAAGTAGCGCAGCAGCAGGGTCGAACTCGTGCCGGCCATGCCGGCGATTTCGCGGATGCCCGTGTGCGAATAGCCGGTCTCGGAGAAAGCGCGCTGCGCCGCCTCGAGAATGCGCGCGCGGGTCGCGGCGGCGTCGCGCTTGCGGGGAGGTGTCGTCATGGCATCCACGCCTTGCGTGCTAGCGCGATCCTTGACTTGGGCGCAAGCGGAGGACAAGTTATCGATCGATAACTTTTCCGGGGAGTGTGAGAATGGCGACCTTCGTATTGGTCCATGGCGGCGGGCATGGCGGCTGGTGCTATCAGCCCGTGGCGCGACGGCTCCAGGCCAAAGGGCACATCGTCTACGCCCCGTCGCTGCCCGGCATGGGCGAGCACACGCACCAGCGCCATCCCGATATCGACCTCGACACGCACATCGACGACGTCGTCGCCCTGCTGCAGTGGGAGGACCTGACCGAGGCCATCCTCGTCGGTCATTCCTATGGGGGCATGGTCATCACCGGTGTAGCCGACCGGGCGCCACAGCGCGTCGGCCACCGTGTCTACCTCGACGCCGCCTATCCGCGCGACGGGGAATCGCTGCACGAACATGCCTTCGCCAACATCGAGGGCGCGCGGCAGGGGCTCTATGTCGAGAACGGCGTCGAGCTCGTGATGAAGCCCGATCCGATCCATCCGGGTTTCTTCGGCATCCACGATCCCGCGCTCGCGCAGTGGACCTACGAACGCCTGACGCCACAGCCGTGGGCCTGCTTCTCGCAGAAACTGGTGCTGCGCAACGAAGCGGCGATGCGCGCGCTGCCCGAAAGCCACATCATCTGCACCCCGACGATCCCCGGCCGCGACATGGACCTGCTGCGCGCGCGTTCGCAGGGCCGCGTCTGGGACATCGACACCGGCCACGACCTGATGCTGACCGAGCCCGACTGGGTGACCGAGCGCCTGCTCGAGGTCGCTGCGACGATGGGGTGAATTCCCGGCCGACCGATGCGATCAGTGCGAGGTCTCTCGCACCAGCGCGGCCTCGATCGCGACGCGGATCGCTTCTGACGTGTGCGCGGCGCCGATCTTGGTCAGCATCTTGGCGCGGTGGATCTCAACGGTGCGCGGGCTGATCGCGAGCTGTTCGGCGATCGATCGGTTCGAATGGCCCGCGGCCATGCCGACCAGCACCTCGCGCTCGCGCTGGGTCAGGCGCTCGATCCGGCTGCGCGCAACGGCTTCGCGCAGGCGCGCGTGGCCGACGTTCTCGGCGCGGTCGTCGGCGGTCATCAGCATGTGATCGAGCTCGGCATCGTCGAACGGCCAGGCCAGATAGTCGATCGCGCCGCCCAGCACCGCTTCGACGATCCGGCGCGGGGCCGGCTTCTCGCCGAAGGCGACGACGGGCAGCCAGTTGCCCGACTGCACGAGCTGTTCGGTCAGTTGGACGATAGCCGTACCGTTGTCGTGGATCATGATCAGGCCCTGGCGTGGCCAGTGGCCGCCGAGCTCGGCGACCGTTTCGAACGGTTCGACATGGACGCCGCGACCGGAAAGATAGTGGGAAATGGCCGCCCGGCGCCGCAGATCGCCATCCACAAGGATGATGTGCCTCGCACTGTCCATCCGATGCACCCTAGCAAGTTCTGCGCGGGATGGATGCGAAATTCGTCCGGTTGACCGGTCGAATTGCTCGATAGCGGATGTATATCCTCGCGCGGGCGAAAGCTAATTCGCCCGCAGGAAGATCAGTTCGTCTGGTTGGACAGGTTCATCGCCTGCGAGATCTCGAGAAAGTCCTGACGGATCGTGCCGAGGACCTTGGCATCGAAATTGAGCGCGCTGTCGAGGATCGCGCGACGGGCGGCCTCGTAGAGGTGAGTCAGGGCCTGCGCCGTCGCATCACTGCCGCTGACGCCCATTTTCAACGCCGTGATGGCCGAAAGTGCGCGCGTCAAGGCCTTGCTCTTGAGGCTGTTGTCGCCGCGGTCCTGCGCGAAGATCGCGGAGCCCAGCGAAGAGACGAGCTGTTCGTAGCACAGCCCGACCAGATGCCTGGGGTCGGCGCCTTCGACGCGTGCGTCGAAGTCGACGCGGCGGTAGGCTTCATTGGGGGATCGGATCGCCAGCACGGTTCAGCCTTTTAGTTGTTGTTCGTGCCATTCCAGGCGGCGATCTGGTTCTTCAGGAAGCTCAGCGTCGATTTCGAAGCGCCGACCTGGCTGTCCGAAGCGGAGAAGCGCGCTACGAGCTGCTTGCGCAGCACTTCCTGCTTGTCGGACAGCGACGTGAGGTCTTCGCTGGCCTTGGTCTTCTGCTTCGTCATCGCGGCGATCGAGTTGGCCAGCGTCGCGCCGTAGCTCTTGGTTTCCGTGCTGATCGACGACATGTTGCGCGAAATTTCGCTGATCGTCGCGTCGACACCGTTGAGGCCGTTGGTGAACATCGCCGCGGTGGCTTGGGGATCGGCCTTGAGCGTTGCGGTCAGGCGCGCGCTGTCGAGCGTGAAAGTGCCGTCCTTCTGGATCGAGACGCCGAGGTCCGCGAGGCTGCGCGGCGTCCCCTCGGGTGCGTTCGGCATGATCACCTTGCTGGTGAGCTGCTGCATCGTGCGTCGCAGCGCCAGTGCGCCGCTGTCGCGAGACAACTCACCGGTCTTCGAATCGGTCAGCGTGTTGAGCTGGGTGATGATCTCGTTGAGCGCGGCGGTCAGGTCCGTCATCGCCTCGGTGATCGAGGAACTCGGATCGGTGAAGGTCACCGTCGTCGGCACACCGGTGTTGGTGCCGGTGAGGTTCAGTTCGACGCCCGGAATGGCGTCGGTGACCTTGTTGCTGGCCGAGGTGACGGGCAGGCCATCGAGCTTGAAGCTCGCGTCGCCGGCGGTGGTGATCAGGCGGTCGGGGGCTGCCGTAGCCGGATTGGCGGCCAGTAGGCCGAGATCGCCGGAAGTCACGTCCGCGTCGATCTTGAAGGCGCTGGCCGTGCCGGTGGAGCCTTTGAGCACCAGCTTGGCGCCGTCGGTCGTGTTCGAGACGTAGGCGGTGATGCCCGCGTTCTTCGCATTGATCAGGTTGGCGACGTCGGTCAGCGTCTGGCCGGCGGTCACGTCGATTTCGATCGCGGGGGCAGTGCCGGCGTTGAAGGTGGTGCCGTTGACCGTGCCGAGCGAGATCGTCAGCTTGCCCTCGCCAGCCAGGCTGGTCGCCGAATCGAACTTGGCGCTTGCCAGGGTCTGCGAGGTGGCGAGCTTGGTCACTTCGAGCGAGTAGCTGCCCTTGGCGATCGTCGTGCCCGACAGCGTCGCTTTGGCGACCGCGGAATTGGCGAGCTGCGGCTGCGACGAAAGGTCACCGGCGCGGACGCGCGAGTTGAGCGAGCTGGCGAGGTTCGAGATCGCGCTCTTGAGCGTCGAGGCGGCCGAGATCTGCGCTTCGAGCTTTTCGGACTGGGTGGTCAGCCGGTCCTTCTTCGCCGCGAACTGGGCTTGGGCCAGGCTGGTCGCCAGCCCCGCCATGTCGACGCCGCTGCCCGCGCCGAGCGAGGTGAGAAGCTGCTGCGTCGCGGTCTGGGTGACCGACTGGGTCGAGCTGACTGAAGTTGCCATGGTTTCTAAAACGGCTTTGCGCCGCTCCCGTTAAGAGGTTGAATGCGGTATGCGGATCAGTTCGTCGCGCTCGGATCGAGACGGCCCTCGGTGTCGAAGCGCAGCAGCGTCGGAACGTCGACCTGCGGGCGTGCGACGCTGTAGCCGCGTTTCAGGGACATCACGAAGCCGAGCACCGCGGCGACCGCGACGTAGAGCTCCTCGCGGATCACCTGGCGCTCGCGCGTGGTGTAGTAGAGCGAACGTGCGAGCGCCGGATATTCAAGCACCGGCAGCGCCAGCTCGGCGGCGAGTTCGCGCATCGCGAGCGCCTTTTCGCCGCGGCCCTTGGCGACGACGATCGGTGCCGAAGCCTCTTCGGGATTGTACGACAGCGCCACCGAGAAGTGGGTCGGGTTGGTGACCACGAAATCGGCCTTGCGCATCGCCGAAGACATCGCGCCCATCGCGATCTCGCGCTGGCGGCGCTTGATCGCGCCCTTCTTTTCGGGCGAGCCTTCCTGTTCCTTGCCTTCGTCGCGGACTTCCTGAAGCGTCATCTTCAGGCGGCCCATGCGGCGGATCAGCTGGATCGGGAAATCGGCGAGCGCGATGATAACGAGGCCGAAGGACAAGGTGAACAGCAGCGAGATCAGCGCGTCCCAGCCATAGGTGAGCTGTGCATGGAGGTTGGCCTGGCCGAGGTGCAGCAGGCCGGCAACGCGGCCGCTCGCCCAGAACCAGGCCATGGCACCGAGCAGGCCGACCTTGAGCAGGCCCTTGCCGAGCTCGATCAGACCGTTGGGGCCGAACATGCGCTTGAGCCCCGAGGCCGGGTTCATGCGCGAGGCCTTGGGCGCCAGATTTCCCGGAAGCCAGCGCCCGGGGCCGAAACCGAGCTGCGAGACCAGCGAGAACAGGATCACCGCGACGCCGAGCAGCAGGACCGGGGGCATCGTCATCATCATCAGCGAGAACAGGATCGGGCCGGAGTCGAAATGTTCGAGCGTGGCGCGGTCCCAGGTGAAGCCCGTGCGCAGCGCGTTGCTCATGCCGTCGAACACCCAGGGGCCGGCGAACTTCAGCCAGATCACGCCGACCAGCATGCCGACGGCGGTGGCGAGTTCCTTGGAGCGAAGGACGTCACCGTTCTTCGCGGCATCGTCGATGCGCTTTTGACTAGGGGCAAAACTCTTTTCGCCGGCGCTCTCGCTCATTTGACCAGCACGCTCCGCGTTTCGGCGAGGGCATTGGCCGACAGGTCGGTCATGCGATCGGTGATGAGGGGGAAGGAGATGATCAGCGCGGCGATACCGGCGAGCACGCCCGCGGGCAGGCCCAGCGCGAAGAGGTTGAGCGCGGGGGCCGAGCGGCTGAGCACGCCCGTGACCACCTGGACGACGAGCAGGACCAGCGTGACCGGCAGCGCGATCGCGACGGCCGTGGCGAACATCGTCGTGGCAAAGCCGGCGATCGTCGCGAACTTCTCGGGCCCGAGCCAGGTCTGGCCCGGGGGGAATACGGTGTAGCTGTCGATCACCAGCGAGAGCCAGTGGAGGTGGCCGCCGAGCGCGAGGAAGATCAGGGTCAGGATCACCGCGAAATACTGGCCGAGTGCGGGCGACTGTACGCCGCTGTTGGGATCGACCGTAGAGGCCATGGCCATGCCCATGCCGCCGCCGATGATCTCCGCGGCGATCGTCGGCGCCGCGAAGGACAACTGCAGCACGAAGCCGAGCGTCAGGCCGACGAGTACTTCGCCCATGACCATCAGCAGGCCGTTGGCCGAGAGCAGTGCCGGCGGGGCCTGTATGGGCAGCCAGCCGCAGACGAGGACCGCGACGGCGCCCGTGACGATGACACGCACCTGCACCGGCACCGAGTTCGCGCCGAAGAACGGGGCGGCCATCATGGCCGCGCCGATCCGCGTCATCACGAACATCCAGCGCCAGAATTCGGCTTCGATCGTACCGAAACCGAAGTCGATGTTGATCACCGGGTGACCTGCGCGATCTGAGTGAAGATTTCCTTCGTGAAGTCGCTGATCAGCCCCATCATCGAGGCGCCGAAGACGACCAGGACGAAGGCGGTGACCGCGAGCTTGGGCACGAAGGTCAGCGTCTGCTCGTTGACCGAGGTGGCCGCCTGGACGATGCCGACGATCAGACCCACGGCGAGCGTGGTGATCAGGATCGGCGCCGAGGCCAGCGCGGCGACCCACAGCATGCGGTCCGCGAGCGCGAGGAAGTGCTGCGACTGTTCCATGGCGGCTTATCCGAAACTCGAGGCCAGCGAACCCATCAAGAGCGCCCAGCCGTCGACGAGGACGAAGAGCAGCAGCTTGAACGGCATCGACACGATCGCGGGGCTCATCATCATCATGCCGAGCGACATGAGGACCGACGAGACCACGAGGTCGATGACGAGGAACGGAAGGAACAGCATGAAGCCGATCTGGAACGCGGTCTTGAGCTCGCTGGTCACGAAGGCCGGGAGCAGGATCGAGAAGGGCACGTCCTGGGGCCGGGCGAACTTGGGCGCCTTGGCCATCTCGGCGAACATGGCGAGATCGTTCTCGCGCGTCTGGCGGATCATGAAGCCGTGGAACTCGTTGCCCCCCAGCTGGATCGCCTGGGCCGCGTTGATCGTGCCCGCCGAATAGGGGGCGATCGCGTTGGCGTTCACCTTCTCGAGCGTCGGCGCCATGACGAACAGCGACAGGAACAGCGCCAGCCCGATCAGCACCTGGTTGGGCGGCGACTGTTGCAGGCCGATGGCCTGACGCACGATCGAGAGCACCACGAGGATCCGGGTGAAGCTGGTCATCATCAGGATCAGGCTGGGCAGGATCGTCAGCAGCCCCATGATCAGGAGCAGCTGGAGCGACATGCTCATGCCGGTGGGCGTCTGACCGTTCATCGCGCTGAAGGCGCGGTCGAGCGCGCCGGGAATCGCTGCCGCGGCCGGGGTCGGAGCGGCGGGCGCGCCGGCCGGAACGGCCTGAGCGAAAGCCGCGACGGGCGCGGTCAGGAGGAACAGCGACAAGGCGGCAAGAATTTGCCGCTTGCGTTGCCGCATTGCCGGCAGCCTCATGCCGTTTCTCCCGCGATCGTGACGTCGACCGATCGGGCCCGCGCCGGCGCTTCCGCCAGGCGGGTCAGCCCGGTGCGCGAGGCGGAGACGAGGATCTCACGTCCGTGGAATTCGATGACGGCGAGCTTGAGCGTCGGCGAGAGCATCGTCGTTTCGACGATCCGCACCGACTTGGACCCGCCACCGGCTCCGGCGCGCTCCTGCATCTTCTGCGCGAGCTTCAGGCATCCCCAGGCGAGGAGGGCGATCAGCGGCAGGAGGATGAGAAGCTTCAGAATGTACCAGAGCACGGCCTTATTCGCCGCCCAGAGCGGGCGCGGGCGCGCTGGCGCCGGCCAATTCGACGATGCGGAGGCCAAAACGGTTGCCCTGCGCGACGATCTCACCCTTGGCGATAGCCTTGCCGTTGACCATGACGTCGAGCAGTTCGTCGGTCAGGCGGTCGAGCACGACGACGCTTTCCTCGCCGAGCGAGAGAACGTCCTTGAGCTTCATGTCGACGCGGCCGAGTTCGACCGACAGGCGGACGTCGACGTCCTTGAGGAAATCGAAGCCGCGGGGGTGGATGGTCATTGCAAAATCCCTTCTTGCTGTGACCGGTCCTTTAGAAAGCCTGAGAGACCTGGACCGCTACGCGATCATCCAATGCACCAATCGTGCCAGTTGCGATGGTCTTGTCGCCGACCTTGAGCGGGATGCTGCGCGCCACAGCCACCGGGATGATCTGACCGGGCTGGAGATTCGACAGCTCGGCGAAGCCGATGCGCATGTCGACCAGTACCGCACTGATCGTCAACGGCACCGCGCCGAACGGTTCATGGGCGGGGTTCGAATTGCCGGCGCGGGCCACCTTGGGGGCGCTGCGCTCGCCTTCGCCGAACATCTTGATCAGCGCCGTGCGGGGAATCGCCACGGTGACCGTCCAGGGCGCGCGGCCCGGATCGTCGACTTCGAGCGTCAGCACGCCCAGTTCCTCGCCGTCGGCAAAGGGGGCGAGCTGGTTGATGCAGCCGTCACGGCGTACGGGCTGGACCGCGCCGCCGAGGCCGAGCGCCTGGCCGAGTGCCTGGACGACGACAGCTTCGAGCCGTCCGATCATCAGTTCGGCCGAAAGCGGGAAGGACGTGGGCAGCGGCGAGGGCGCCACGCCGCGGCCGCCGAATGCCCTATCGACCATGCGGAGCACGGCTTCGGCGTCGAGCGAGGCGAGCGCCGACATGTCGGGCGCGCCCAGAGTCAGCAGGGCGTTGGCGGCGAGCGGGGCGATGGTCTCGCCCAGTTCGCTCATCGTGCATTCGCGCGGGCCGGTGCTGCGCACCAGCGGCGGTTCACCCGCCGACAGCGGCGCCAGAGCGGCCGACAGAACGCGCGCAAGTCCATCGCCCAGGCGCGTCAGCGCGGGGGCGATCTGGACCGGCGCGGCGTCCTGCGAACGCAGCAGCTCCGGGCAGTGTTGTGCCGCCATACGGTCGGCAACAAAGGCGCGCTCAGGCTTCATCTGTTCTCAAATCACTGAATGATGAAGGATTTGAAGTAGACGGCGTCGACCCCGCCAAACCCTTCGGTCTGGTTGAGGACCTTGTTGATCGCCGCGGTCATTCGCTTCTGCAGGCGATCCTTGCCTTCCATCGTCGTCACGTCCTCTTCGGGCGTATCGGCCAGGACTTCGAGCAGCGCCGAGCGGATCGCCAGCTCGTGCTTCTTGATCCACATCAGCACGCGGCCGTCGCGACGGGTCGAGCAGGCCAGCGCGACCTGGACCAGCGATTCGGACTGCTTGAGGTTCGACGTGAATTCCTCGGCGAAGCTGTAGTAGGCAGTGCGATATTCGCTGCCGCCTTCACCCTCGACCTCGGGCCCGCCGGCGCCTTCGCCTTCCTTGGCGTCGCCGCTCTTGACCTCGAAGGGATCGACTTCGCCCTTCTTGATCAGCTTGGGCTTGTTGTCTTCCTTCTTTTCCTCGTGATGGCCACCACCGATGACGCCCGCAGCCATCAGGCCGAAGGCACCGCCGCCGCCGACGCCCAATAGCGCCACGCCCATGATCACCTTCATCATCATGCCGCCACCCTTCTTGGGCTTGGCTTCCTTTTCAGGTTTATCGCTGCTCATTGTCTTCCTCTAGCGCTGGATATCAGGGCCGGATTGCGTCAGGCGTAGATGCCGCTGCGCGTATCAGCGGTATCGTCGATTATGGTTGATTTCTCGTTAGCGCGGACGGTTCGGGTTTCTCCCTGGAACGATCCGCTGCGATCGTCGCCATCGCCTTGACCGAAGGCCTGCGATTGCGACTGTGATTGGCCGGCCAGGCTGGCGCCCTGCTGCTGGAGCTGGCTCCCGGTATCCTGACGCTGTGCGTCCTGGCGCTGCTGGTTCTGGCGGTCGTCGCTCGAGGTCTGCGCCTGGGCGGAGGCGGCCGTGGCCTGGACCGAGGCGGCGAAGTCCGGATCGGCGCTGGTCATCGAGACCGACAGGCCCTTCGAATCCTGGTCGATGCGGAGCGAAACCTGGCCGAATTCGGCGTGGTTGAGCGAAGCGTGGACCGTGTTCGGGTTCGCGGCTTGGCGCGCTTCGACCAGGCGGTCGACCAGCGTGGCGAAGTCATGGCCCGACTGCACGGCCGTGGTGGTCGGCGCGGTGCTGACCGAGGTCACGGTCTGCGACAACGACTGGCCGTCCTGTGCGTTCAGCACGGTCGGCGTGGCGACGGCGGCGGGCGTTGTCGTCGGCGCCTGCGTGTCGCCGGCGGCGATTCGCGTGTCCGACTTCTTGCTCTCGCCCTGGAGCGATGCGTCGGCGGTCACCTCGACCCTGGCGGCCTTGGGGGCGGGGCTCGTGGTGTCGGTCTTGGCGGCGGCGGCCGGTTCGGTCGCCTGGGTCTGCGCCTGCGCCTGCTGGTTGGTAGTCAGCGTCGCGAGCGTCGAGGGCTGTTCGCCCGAGGTCGCCTTGCCGGTGGCCTGGCTGCCCGAACGCTGGCCCTCGGTCGTCTTCGAAGAGCTGTCGGATGCGGTCGCCTGGCCATTGACCTGTGCGGCCAGCGCGGCAGCGGTCGAGACCGTGGCTGCGGTCGGCGTCAGCGTCGCAGCGGCGGTGGCGGTGGCTGTCGGTTGGGCGGCCTCGGCGACCATCTTGGCCAGCGCCGGATCGGCCTGGATCGCCGCGGCGGCGGCCGGGTCGAGCGTCACCGTCGGTGCAGTCTGCGGCTGGCCGGCAGCTTGGGTGGTGGCCTGGGTGTTCTGCGTCTGCAGCGCGAGCGCGGCGGCGATCGCCGGCTGGCTGGTCGTGGGCATGGTGCGGATCGCCTGGGCGGCACTGCCCTGACCCAGTGCATCGCCAGTCGCGGTCGGAGTGACGGTCGGCGCAGCCGGCGTCTGTGGCAGCTGGATCGCGACGGGCACGACGAGGCCGGGAAGGAGGATGTCGGCGGTCGGCAGAGTCAGCGCGGCATCGACTGTGGTCTCGCCGTCTTCGCCGGTGCCGTCGCCGATCTTCGCGGCGGCATCGGCCAGGGCGGCAGCGGCATCGGCAACTTCGCCCGGCAACTTCTTGCCGGCAACGCTGCCGGCCGCCTGCCGGATCTGCAGGCCCAGTGCTGCCTGTAGAGCGGCTGCCGGATCGACGGCGCCTTCGGCATCGGGAGCGACCTTGGAGTCGAGGAGTGCGGCAAAGTCCCCGGAAGCCGCGGCATCGTCAGCCGGCGCAGCTTTGATCGCCGTGGCGAGCGAGATGCTGCTGGAGACGGACGGGGCGGCATTCTGGATCATCGGAGTCATTTCCTCGCACTTGGTGCAGGATACTATTCAAGACCCGTGCCAGATTTCTTCTTGCCGCTGAGAACGGGCGCTACGCTGCCCTTGGCGATGATCCGGGCCTGGTGCGTGGCGCGCTCTTCGACGACTGCGCGGCGGCGTTCGGCCTGGCTCAGCGCCTGCATCTTGATGTCGGCGATGCGGCGCGCATTGGCCGCGTCGTTCGACGTGTTCCGCGAGATGCCTTCGAGGCCGCGGGCGAAAGAGTTGACCGCCTGGAGCGAGGCCGCATCGCGCACGCCGGTGCGGTTGGCGTATTCGGCCGCCATCGAACGCGTGCGCTCGGCCAGAGCCTCGAGCTGCGCGAGCGTGCCTTCGGCCTGGGCGGCTTCGGCCGCCGCGGTCTGCTTGGCGATGGCGCGGACCCGCTCGAGACGGTTGAGCCGCTTGAGCCGGTCGCGTTCGGCTTTCATTATTGCAGCAAGTGCGTGAGCTGGGCGACGCAGTCATCGAGCCGGATGACTTCGCCGCGCGCCTGGCAGAGGAAGGCGACGAGCTGTTCGTGCATGGCGATCGCGCGGTCGAGCTGCGCGTCGGCGCCGGCGCGATAGGCACCCATCAGCACGAGGTCGCGGTTGGCTTCATAGTTGGCGACGAGCGCACGGAACTGGCGGGCCAGCTTCTCGTGCTCGGGCGCGACGATGTCGTTCATCACGCGGCTCAGCGAAGCGGCGATGTCGATCGCCGGATATTGGCCGCGCTGCGCGAGATCGCGCGAGAGGACGATATGGCCGTCGAGGATCGACCGCGCGGTGTCGACCACCGGATCGTCCTGGCTGTCGCCGTCGGCGAGCACGGTGTAGATCCCGGTGATCGAACCGCCCGAAGCGGCCGAATTGCCGGCGCGTTCGACGAGCTTGGTGATCATTGCGAGGGCCGACGGCGGGTAGCCGCGCGCCGCACCCGGCTCGCCCAGCAGCAGGCCGATCTCGCGCGCGGCGTGGGCACAGCGCGTCAGACTGTCGAGGATGAGCAGCACCTTCTTGCCCTGGGCGCGGAAATGCTCGGCCATCGAAGTGGCAAGCATCGCGCCGCGCAGGCGCAGGTTGGGCGCGTGGTCGGCAGGCACCGCGACCACGACGGTGCGGTGCCGTTTGGTGGTATTCATGTGCTTTTCGACGAAGTCCGAGACTTCGCGCGCGCGCTCGCCGATCAGACCGACGACGACGATCTCGGCTTCGGCACCATGGGCGATCATGTCGAGCAGCACCGATTTGCCGACGCCCGAGCCGGCCATGATGCCGATGCGCTGACCGATGCCGAAAGTGGTCATCGCGTTGAGCGCGCGGATGCCGACGTCGAAGCTTTCGCGGACGGGGCTGCGGTCGAGCGCGCCCGTGCGGATGCCGCCCGAGGGCCATTCCATACGGCTGTGGATCGGGCCGAGGCCGTCGATCGGCTGGCCTTCGCCGTCGACTGCGCGGCCGAGGAAGGCATCGCCCACGGGCAGCATGCCCGGCCGACCTTCGGGCCGGACGCGGGCGCCGGGGCGCAACAGGACCGAATCGCCCAGCAGCATCATCAAGGTGCGACCGTTGCGGAAGCCGATGACCTCGGCCGAGAGCGTCTCGGTCGAGCCCTGGAGCACGCGACACAGCGAGCCGACCGGTATCGACAGGCCGCTGACCTCCAGCAGACCATTGTCGCAAGCGACGACCATACCATACCGGCGCGGTGTCAGACTAACCGGATTGGCAGAAAGATCGTCAAGAATAGGGTCAAATAGGTTCAGCACTGACGCCCTCCTAGCATTGGCTCAGGGCCTCTTCGATGGCGCGACGCCAGAGTTCGGGGCTGTCCTCGACACCGCCGGTCGCGGTCTCGACGCGGATCGCGCCGCGTTCGAGCGCGCCGTCGGGCACGACGTGCCATTCCTCGGCGAAGCGCTGGCTGATCAGCGCGATGTCCTCGGGGTGCAGGCGAACCACGCGTTCGTCGTCGGCGCGCGAGAACAGAGCGACCGCGCGTTCGATCCGGTGGATCAGCGCGTCCTCGTCGATCGTCAACGGGGCCAGCGCGGCTTCGCAGAGCGCGGCGACGGTGGTGCGCAGCTTCTGGCGCAGGGCCTCGGCGAGCTCGCCGTCGAGCCTGGCGAAGGAGAGTGCGAGACCTTCGGCAGCCTCGGCGTCGATTGCGGCCTGTTGCGCCGCGAGCGCCTGCGCCTCGGCCGCGCCGGCGGCATAGCCCTCGGCGAAAGCGACCGTGACGGGGTCTTCGGGCTCGAAATGCTGTTCGGGCTGCGGCTCGGGCGCAGCATAGCTGGCACCGCCGCTGAGCGAGACGAAGCGCGCGTCGCTGCGGAAACCGCTGCCGCTCGAGACCGTCCCGAAGGACAGGCCTGCCGTGAACTGGCCGTCAGACATATTCGTCGTCGCCACCACCACCAACACCGAACACGATCGTGCCTTCGGACGAGAGACGACGGGCGATCGCGACGATCGCCTTTTGCGCCGCGACCACGTCGGCCAGCTTGGTACGGCCGCGCGCCGCGATCTCGTCCTTGACGCCGTCGGCGGCGCGGCTCGACATGGCGGCGAAGAACACTTCGCGTTCCTCTTCGGAGATGCCCTTGAGCGCGTCGATCAGCGAATCGTTGTCGACCTCGCGCAGCAGCGAACCCATCGCCTGCGCGTTGAGCACGAAGAGGTGCTCGAACTTGAACATCTCGCTCTCGATTTCCTTGGCGAGGATTTTGTCGAGCTTCGTGATCTCGGGCATGACGCGCTTTTCCATCGCCTTGCCCGCATTGTTGATGATGTCCGCGGCTTCCTTGGCGCCGCCCATGGTGAGCGCGGCTCCGGCGCCGCCGTGGCATTCGCCGATCTTGCGGGTCAGCAGCTCTTCGAGCATCTGCAGCGCTTCGGGCGAAACCGGACCCAGCGTGGCGATGCGGTGCACCACCTCGGGCTGGATCTCGGTCGGCAGCGAGTGCAGCACTTCGGCCGCGACCTCGGGATCGAGCTGGACCAGCAGCACGGCGATCGCCTGCGGATGCTCGCCCTTGACCAGCGGCATCAGCGACTTCGGCGTCAGCCAACGCGCGAGTTCGAGATTGGGCGCGCGTTCGGGCGTCGGCTGGATGCGCTGCATCAGGCCGTCGGCCTTGATCTCGCCCACAGCGCGCGTCATCAGCGAACGCACGTGACCGACACGATCGTGGACGATCATGCCCATCTTCTCGGTGCGATCGACGAAGTTGGCGATGGCGTGAGCGATCACCTCGGGCTGGATTTCTCCCAGCGCGCACATCTTCTCGCCGAGGAGGCGCAGCTCGTGCGGTTCGAGCTGCGACAGGATCGTCGCGGCCTGATCGTCCTCGAGCAGCATCACCATGACCGCGGCGCGATCGGCGTCATCGTAGGGGATGGTGGTTTCGGCGTTCATTGTGCGACGGCCTCAGGAGCGGGCTGGTTGAGCATCTGGCGGAGCGCGACGACCGCGCTTTCGGGCTTCTCGGCGACGATGCGCTGGGCGAGACCGACCTGCTGGCTCAGCAATTCGGCATCGACCACACCGGTCTCGGCGTCGATCATGGCTTCGGCGGGAAGCGCGGCGGGGATGGGTTCGGCTTCCGCCAGTTCAGCGTTTCCCTCGGCAGCCTCACCGCCAGCTCCGGCCGCGCCGCCATTGGCGCCGCCGGCGGCGGGCTCGCGCTTCAGCGCTTTGATCAGCGGGCGGACGCCCAGGAGCAGGACGAGCAGCACGGCGATCAGCGCGACGACATTGCGCACCACCGTGGCGAACCACGGCGCTTCGTAGAAAGGAGTCTCGACGTCGGGGATCGATTCGAAGCTGCGGGTGATGACCGCGACCTGGTCGCCGCGGGCCGGATCGGCGCCGACCGCGGCGCTGACGAGCTGCTTGATCTGATCGACGTCGGCGGCCTTGCCGTTCTTCATCGCCTTGGCGCTGAGCGCGACCGCGACCGAGATGCGCTTGAGCTTGCCCGGCGTCGTGTTTGCGACGGCGACCTCGCGGCCCAGTTCGTAATTGCGCGTCGTGCTCGAGTCCGAGCTCTGCGGGGTCGGCGCGCCGGGTGCCGGCGTGGGTGTGCCCTGCGGCGGCGCGGCCTGGGCGGTGGTCGGCGGCGGCGGCGTGTTCGAGAGCACGCCGGGGATGCCGGCGGCCGCCTGGGCCGTGGAGGTCTGCGACTGCTGCTCGGTCTCGCTGCGGACGACGCCCTGCTTGTCGTAGCTCTCGCGCGCCGAGGTGACCTGATCCATGTCGAGTTCGACCTGGATCTCGCTCGAGAAGTTGCCTTCGCCGAGCATCGGCGCGAGCAGCGCCGAAACCTGGGTGCGCAGCTTCTCTTCCATGCGCGTCTGCAGTTCGAGGCGATCGCTGTCGGCCTTGCTCGTCTTGTCCGAGAGCAGACGGCCGTGCTGGTCGACGACGCGGACCTGGTCCGGCGTCAGACCGGGGACGGAGCCCGCGACGAGATTGACGATCGCCATGACCTGG
Organism: Novosphingobium anseongense; assembly: GCF_037482895.1. Lineage (NCBI taxonomy): Bacteria > Pseudomonadati > Pseudomonadota > Alphaproteobacteria > Sphingomonadales > Sphingomonadaceae > Novosphingobium > Novosphingobium anseongense. The sequence goes on from NZ_JBBHJZ010000002.1 coordinate 823,156, forward strand.
CTGTCCGAGAGCTGGCGGCCGCGCGTGAGGCGGACCATGACCGAAGCCGTCGGCGGCAGGTTGTCGCGCACGAAGACCGACTTCTCGGCTTCGGCGAGGTGGACGCGGACCGATTCCACGCCGTCGATCTCCATGATCGTCAGCTGCATGTCGCGCTCGCGGGCCGAGCGCATGCGCTCGCCTTCGAGCTCGCGGCTCGCGCCCATCGGCAGCTTGTCGAGCATCTGGTCGCCGCTCTCGGGCGCCGCGACGGCGCCATTCTGGGCAACCAGCATGCGTGCCTTGTAGAGATCGTCCTCGTTGACGGTCAGCGCGCCGGTGTCGTTGTTGATCTTGTAGCCGATGTTGGCCTTTTCCAGCGCGTCGACCACGCTTGCGCGTTCGCTGTCGTCGAGCTGGCTGTAGAGCGTGCGCTGCGGTGCCGGCGCCAGGGTCATGTAGGTCAGCGCCACCGCGCCCAGCGCCGAGGCGCCGAGGAACACGGGGAGCATCTTCTTGACCGCACTCTGGCCGGTGAAGGTCTTGAGACGCGACATGGCGTTGCCGCCCGCCGGATCGGTGAGCGGCGCCAGGACCGAGCCTTGCGGCGTGGCAGGGACGAGATCACTCATTTATCAGACCCCCATCCGCATAATTTCTTGATATGCGGTCAACAGACGGTTTCTCACCTGAAGCGTGGCTTCGAAGGCGACGCTCGATTCCTGACGGGCCAGCATGACCTTGGCGACGTCGGTGACTTCGCCGCGCTGGTAGGCGTCGGTGATCGCTTCGGCATTCTGCTGCTTGCCGTTGACGCTATCCAGGGCGGACTTGAGCGCGTCCTGGAAGCCGCCGGCCGGACCGTTGGTCTGCGCGGGAGCCTGGGCGCCCTGCGGACCGTGGAGTTGCTGCAGGATCGTCGACTTGTCGATGATCTGCTGACGCATGGCGATGATCTGCTGCACGCCGGCGGCGTTGCCGGCTCCGCTCAACGGGTTCATCTACGACCTCCTGCCACGGCGAGACCGGCTTCCCGGAAGGAAGCGAGGCGGTAACGCAGGGTACGTTCCGAAATGCCGAGCTGGCGGGCGGCCTGAACGCGGCTGCCACCGCAGGCTTCGAGCGTGGCCATGATGGCGCGCGCTTCGGAGAGCTGGACGATGTTCGACAGGCGCTTGCCGCCGGCCTGAGCCTCGGCCGCTGCCGGCATCGTGGGCATCGACACCGAACCCACGCCCATCGGCGCCGACATTTCGGCGGGGACCAGGCGGGCAGTGCCGTCGAACACGATGTGCTCGGGGCCGACCTGCGGCTTGCCATCGGCGAGCAGCAGGGCGCGGCGGATCACGTTCTCGAGCTCGCGGACGTTGCCCGGCCAGCCGTGGACCTTGAGCAGCGCGATCGCGGCGTCCGAGATCCAGGGCAGGGCGCGGCCTTGCGGTGCGTGGCGGAGCGCCAGTGCGAAAGCGAGCGGGGCGATGTCCTCGGGACGGTCACGCAGCGGCTTGAGCGCCAGCGGGAAGACGTTGAGGCGGTAGAACAGGTCGGCGCGGAAGCGGCCTTCGGCGACTTCGGTCGGAAGGTCGCGGTTGGCGCAGGCGATGATGCGGACGTCGACCTTGATCGGCAGGGTCGAGCCGATCGGCACGACTTCGCCTTCCTGGAGCGCGCGGAGCAGCTTGGCCTGGAGCGTGATCGGCATCTCGGCGATTTCGTCGAGCAGCAGCGTGCCGCCGTGGGCCGCGCGGAAGAAGCCTTCGCTCGACGAAGTGGCGCCGGTGAAGGCGCCCTTCTGGTGACCGAACAGCAGGGCTTCGAGCATGGCTTCGGGCATCGCGGCGCAATTGACGGCGACGAAGGGCTTGTCGGCGCGGGGGCTGCGGGCGTGGATGAAGCGGCTCAGCACTTCCTTGCCGGTGCCGGTCGGGCCGTTGATCAGCACGGGGATCTCGCTGGCGGCCAGGCGATCGGCGAGAGCGAGCACCGAAAGGCTTTCGGTGTCCGAGGCGATCGGCATGCCGGGCTTGGCGGCGCAGGCGAGCAGCGCGGCGAGGGCGGCCTCACCGGCGGGTTCGTCGTAACGCAGGCGGAAGCGCTGGGCGCCTTCGCGGATGATCTCGGGCGAAGCGTTCTGCTCGAGGGTGATGACATGCGCCTGACCTGCCTGCGGCGAGCGGTCGTTCACGTCGCGCAGTTGCGTCGTGGTCCCCAGGGCCTGCGCTGCGGCAATTGCCGAGGCGCGCTGCACCAGGGGAGCGTGCTGCTTTGCCACCACGTCGCTGAATTCCATTCCGGTCATCTTTACCCTCGGATTAACCATGCTGCGTAACCCTCTTTCGCGCATGGACGGCAAAGACATCGGTAATTTAAGCCTACGTGTTTTCCCCTATTTTGCCGTTTTTTCGGCAAGCGCTTGCCGGACCGGCAAGCGCGTTATCGCCCATATAGGGCTCCCGCGAGCGGCGGCGGACCCGGCAACGATTTGCCGCACCGGCAATGAAACCGGCACTTAATTTCCGCTTTCGCCTGCCGATCTAGCTCCTGGCAGCCGCATCGAACGCACTCGGTCGGCACCCCCTTTCGGGTCTACTACGGGAGTTAGACATGGCAGTTATCAACACGAACATCGGCGCGATGAAGGCGGCTAACGCCGGCAACTCCGCGGCCAAGGCTCTGGGCAACGCGATGGAGCGTCTGTCGACCGGCAAGCGCATCAACAGCGCCAAGGACGACGCCGCCGGTCTCGCGATCGCCACGACCATGACCTCGCAGGTCCGCGGCATGACGCAGGCCATCCGCAACGCCAACGACGGCATTGCCCTCGCTCAGACCGCCGACGGCGCGCTGAACGAAGTCACCAACATGCTGCAGCGCGTCCGCGAGCTGTCGATCCAGTCGAAGTCGGGCACCTACCAGTCGTCGGACCGCACCAACCTGCAGGCCGAAGTCACCGAACTGACCAGCCAGATCGACGACATCCTGACCAACACCAAGTTCAACGGCGTGACGCTGTTCGACAAGACCTCGTCGGGTTCGGTCACCGTGACCATCCAGGCCGGTTCGGACTCGACCAACACGATCGATCTGAAGATCAAGGGCATCGACGGCACCAAGGTCAACGCCACCGCGCTCGACGTCTCGACCGCTTCGAAGGCCGGTGACACGGTCGGCAACGTCGACACGGCGCTCGCCGCGATCAACACCACGCGTGCTTCGCTGGGTGCCAGCCAGAGCCGCCTGGAATCGGCGGTCAACAACCTGACCAACAACGTGACGAACCTGTCGGACGCTCGCAGCCGCATCGAGGACGCCGACTACTCGGCCGAAACGACCGCGCTCGCCAAGGCCCAGATCGTCAGCCAGGCTTCGACGGCCATGCTCTCGCAGGCCAACCAGTCGGCGCAGAGCGTCCTCTCGCTGCTCCGCTAAGAGCACCGACGAGACCGAATACGACAACCAACGACTACACAACCGATTGATCGACTGCCGCGGGTCCCTTCCCCGCGAAACACCAGAGCCCGGCGTCACAGCCATGATCCGCCGGGCTCCCGTTTCCGTCTCCCGAACGCGACTAGTTCCCGCGTTCGCATCGGAAGCAGGCGATCGACAGGACAAAACAGCCGGTCCCTTCCCGGCACTCGAGCTCGGTGGCCGCCATGACCACCGGGCTCTTTTCTTTTGCGGACGGGCGGCAGATCTCGCCGCCTTTTGCCGGCAAAGGTTAATCCGGCAACGGCGCTTCCGGCGCCTCGAGGATCATCGGCGCATAGGTCCGCCGGACGAAAAGCCACTGCCCATCCTCGCGCACCAGTTCATCGTCGTAAGAGCCGAACAGCTTGAACAGGCCGCCGGCCTTCAACTGGACGATCTCGCGCGCATAGGACCGCGCAACCGCGGCATCGCCATCGACGCGGATCCAGCCGATCTCGCCCCAGAAGGCGACCGCGTCCCAATCGGCCCAGAGCCTGTCCCACTCGGCCCGGCGCGCGGCCGCGCCGGCGCAGGCGAACATGTGCGAGTTCCATTCGCCGGCCTCGGTGAAGCAGGTGTTCCACGCCTCGCGGTCGCCGCGGCAGCTCGCATCGCCGTAGAGGCCATAGAGCTCGCGGATCAGCAGGCGGTCTTCGAGCGGGCCGGTGTTCGCCATCGTGTCTCTCCCTTATTCGTCGCGCATCGTGCAATCACCGGCGCGCGCGGGCAAGCGGGAGAGGGTCAGCGGCACTCCACGGTCAGGTGGGCCAGTTCGTGGACCGGCGCCAGCCGCGCGCGGATCGTATCCTGTGTGACGCCGGCGCGCGCGACGACGCTGACGATCGCCGCACGCGCCTCGGGGCCGACGCGCCAAACGTGGAGATCGGCGAGGCGGGCGTCGCCGGGCGCCTCGACCAGTTCGCGGACTTCCTGGGCGACATGATCGTCGGTGCGGTCGAGCAGGACCGCGGCGGTGTCGCGCATCAGGGTCCAGGACCAGCGCGCGATGACCACGGCGCCGACCAGCCCCATGACGGGGTCCATCCACAGCCAACCCAGATAGCGCCCGGCGAGCAGCGCTGCGATCGCCAGGAGCGAGGTCAAGGCGTCGGCCAGGACGTGGACGTAGGCCGAACGCAAATTGTTGTCGCCGGCGTGCGCGTGGCCATGAAGATGGTCGTGGTCATGCCCATGCCCATGGTGGTGCCCGCCCGAGAGCAGCGCGGCGCTGACCAGGTTCACCGCCAGGCCGACGACCGCGATCAGGGTCGCCTCGCCGAAGGCGACATGGATCGGCTGGAACAGCCGTAGGGCCGATTCCACGCCGATGCCCAGCGCAATGAGCCCGAGCGCCATGGCCGAAGCGAAGCCGGCGAGATCGCCGACCTTGCCGGTGCCGAAGCTGAAGCCGGGATCGCGCGCGTGGCGCCGGGCATAGGCATAGGCCGCTGCGGCGACCGTGAGCGCGCCCGCATGGGTCGCCATGTGGAAGCCGTCGGCGAGCAGCGCCATCGAGCCCGTCCAGTAGCCGGCAAGGATTTCGCCCACCATCATCAGCGCGGTCAGCATTACGACCCAGCGCGTGCGCCGCGCATGATCGTCGTGCGCGGCGGCGAGGAAGACGTGGTCGTGGTCGGGGAGCGAGCTCATCGGGGCGTTCACTTCGCGTAGCGGCGGATCACCGCCATCAGCTCTTCCGCACCGGCGGCGCGTTCGGCGTCGCTGAGGCCCGGCAAGGCGACATGCTGTTCGAGATGATCGGCGATGATCTCGTCGAGCAGGCCGTTTACCGCACCGCGCACGGCGGCAACGAGGTGGAGCACGTCGCCGCAGCTTGCATCGGCAACCAGCGCGCGTTCGATCGCGCCGACTTGCCCGGCGATCCGACGCACGCGCGGCAGCAGGTCCGTGCTCTTTTCAGAAAGATGTCCCATATAGGGGTACCCCCTACCCCTATATGGCGAAAACAGCAATGATTGGTGATCAGAGCCCGGCCTCTGCGGCGAGGCGCGCAACCAGTTCGGCGGCTGGCAGGGCGCGGCTCAGCGGCGCGCCCTGTCCTGCCCATTGCGCGCCGAAGCCATGCTCGCCCGCGGTTTTGGCCGCGGCGTTAAGCGCCTTTCCGGCATCGTAGGCGATTGGATAGGCGGGCACCTGTCGTTCCGCCTCGGCGCCCCATGTGGTGAAGCGGTTCGCCAGGCACCGCGCGGGCCGGCCCGAGATCACGCTGGTCATCACCGTGTATTCGGCCGCCTTGCCGGCCATGGCCTCGCGATAGGCTTGGTCGGCGCTGCTTTCGGGGCAGCGGACAAAGGCTGTGCCGAGCTGCGCGGCCACGGCGCCGAGATCCAGCGCGGCGCGAATGCCCTGGCCGTCCATGATCCCGCCGGCAGCGATCACCGGCAGGTCGGCGCGGGCGACGAGCAGGCGGGTGAGCGCCAGCGTCCCCAGTCGGTCGTCGGGCGCTTCGGGATCGAACACCCCGCGATGCCCGCCGGCCTCCCAGCCTTGTGCGACCACCGCATCGATCCCGGCGGCCTTGCACAGCGCGGCCTCGGCCAAGCTCGTGGCCGTAGCGACCAGAAGGCTACCGGCACCTTTCAGCGCGGCGATCCGCGCGGCATCGGGCAGGCCGAAATGGAAGCTGACCACCGGCGGCGCCTGTTCGACCAGAAGCCGCAACATGGCGTCGTCATCGCCGAAGCTCTGGTAGATCGTGCGCAGTTCCTGGGGCGGGACGGCGCCATAGCGGGCGAACAGCGGTGCGAGCTCGGCGAGCCAGGCGGCTTCGCGCGCGGCGTCGGGCTGCGGCGTCGCGTGGACGAAAAGGTTCACGTTGAATGGGCGTGCGGTGAGGGCGCGCGTCTGCGCGATCATCGCCCGTGCGCCGGCGGCATCGGTCGCGCCTACGGCGATCGAACCGAGCGCACCGGCGTTGGAGACCGCGGCGGCGAGCTCGGGCGTCGAGGTGCCCGCCATGGGCGCCTGGATGAGAGGAAGCGACAGTCCGAACTCGGCGATCCAGGTCATCGCCTGAATCTAGGCGAGCATGCGCCGTAAGCAAGAAGGGGGGTCCCCCGAAGCCGAGCTCAGGGGCTCGACCTCGGGGGGAGGGGCAATCAATCCTGCAACAGGATGGATATGCGTCGGTTGCGGGGGTCCTGCGGATTGTCGCGGACCAGCAGTTCGCGGTCGGCGACGCCTTCGATCCGGCGGAAGCGGTCCTCGGCGATGCCCGAGCGCATCAGCGACTGGCGTGTCGCTTCGGCACGGCCGGCGGAGAGCGACCAGTTATTGGCCGCACCCGACTTCCATGGCAGCGAATCGGTATGCCCGCGGATCGTCAGGCCACCGCCCTGCGGCGCGACGGTATCGCCGATCACCTTCAGCAGCATCGAGGCATCGGGGGTCAGCACCGTGGTGCCGAGCATGAACATCGAGAAGTCGGCGTTGTCGACCAGGTCGATGCGGATGCCCTGCGTGGTATCGACCATGCGGACCTGCTTGGCCAGGCGACGCAGCGCTTCGCTGGCCTGCATCTTTTCCTGGAGTTGCTGCTCCATCTTCTTGACGCGCGAACTGTGACCGCTGCCTTCCTTCGGGCCGCCCGTGGCGTCCCGCGGGACCGTCATCGAACGGGTGCCGGTCTGGCCGGCGCGGTGCGGGTAGTTGTCGACGTCGGTGATCGACGAGCCGCCGAGCAGGCCGGCGGCCGAGCCCGCGCTGCCTTCGCGCGTCTTGACGAGCGTGGGCGAGAAATAGTCGGCGATGCCCTTGCGCTGCTTCTCGGTGGTGGCACCGAGAATCCAAAGCAGCAGGAAGAAGGCCATCATCGCGGTCACGAAGTCGGCATAGGCGACCTTCCAGGCGCCGCCGTGGTGTCCGGCGGCGACTATGGTGATCTTCTTGACGATGACGGGTGTCGGCAGTTCCTGCTTGCCACCCTTCTTGGGCGCAGCCATGGCTTAGCGGCCTCTCATCGCGTCGAGGAGTTCCGAGAGCCCCGGACGGAAGGCGTGGCCCAGGCCCGAACGGGCGCTTTCGACCACCAGCGGCTGAGGCCAGCCGTGGAGCGAGGCGACGATCACCTGCTTGACCGCGTGGAAGATCATCTCGTCCTGCTCGTTCACCTGCTTGAGGCGTCCGGCGATTGGGGCGACGATGCCGTAGGCGAGCAGAATGCCGAGGAAGGTACCGACGAGCGCCGAACCGATCATGCCGCCCAGGATGCTCGGCGGCTTGTCGATCGAGCCCATGGTCTTGACCACGCCGAGAACGGCCGCGACGATGCCGAGTGCCGGAAGCGCGTCGGCCAGGCCCTGGATCGCATGCTGCGGTTCGTGCAGTTCGTGGAAATGCGTCTTCATCGCATTGTCCATGACCTCTTCGACGGCGTGGACCTCGAGCGTGCCAGACGAGACGACGATCAGGGTCAGCGTGTCGGCGATCAGATCGACGAGCGGCTTGTTGCCGAGCAGGCGCGGAAATTCGGCGAAGATCGCTGAGCTCTTGGGATCCTGGACGTGGCTTTCCAGCGCGACCGGGCCTTCGCTGCGCAGCAGCTTCATCAGACGCGTCGTCAGGATGATGACGTCGATGTGATCTTGCTTGTTGTGCTTGGGGCCTTTCGCCGCGCGCAGGAAGCCACCGCCGAAGGCCTTGAGCTCGTGCATCGAGTTGCCCGTCACGATGGCGCCGACCGCGGCGCCGCCGATGATCAGCATTTCGTGCGGGATGGCGTGCATGACCGGGCCGAGGGCACCGCCGGTGAGGGCGAAACCGCCGAACACCATGACCAGCAGGATCACGATACCGATAGCTACGAACATTGGATTAGGCCCCTTGGAAGATCAGTATGCGTCAGTTGAGCATCGAGAACAGTGTCAGGCTCGACAGCTTGGTGAAGCTGGCCTGGCTGGCCTCGAGCACGGTCATCGTCTGCTGCAGCTCGGCGATGGTCGACGGCAGGTCGGTCGCGCCGATGCGCGTCTGCTCGTCGGCGCGCAGCTCGCCCAAATTGGTGCGCCGCTCCGTGGTCAGGTCGATCCAGTTGAGCCGCGAGCCGACCAGGGTCTGGCTGGTGGTGATCTGATCGAGGCTGCCTTCGAGCATCGAGATACCGTCGTTCGCCATCTTCTGGCGATCGCCCACGCCGGTCTGAAGATCGGCGGCCAGCTTCTGGAGTTTGGTGAGGATGTCGTTCGGCTCGGTGCCGAGGATCTGCCGGCCCGTCAGGCCGCGGCTGATCGACTGACCATCGCCGAGCGCGAGATCGCCGGCGCTGAGCGTGCCGATGTATTCAGGTTTGCCTGTAACGGTGTTGAGTTGATAGGCATCGCCCGCGCTCTCGCCGCCGAACAGCGCATGGCCATTGGAATCGCGCGAATTCGCGAGGTTGACCATATTGCCGAAAATCTGCTCGATCTCGTAGCCGATGCTGGCGCGCTGTGCATCGGTAAGCGTACCGTTGGCGGCGTTGTTTGCGAGCACCTTGGCATTCGTGATGTAGTCGGCAAAGGTCTTGAGCGCTGAATCGGCCAAGGTCAGGTCGGCGCTGGCGCGACCTGCATTGCTCTCGTCGATGTTGGACAGCTTGTCGGTGCGCGCCAGCATGCGCAGCCGCGAAGCGGCCACGGGATCGTCGGACGAGCGCGCAAGCTTGTCGCCGCTGCCCAACTGCGCCTGCAACGCCTCCGCGCGGCTGCGAAGGCCGCCGATGTCGTTCTTGGCGCGGTCGTAGAAGGCGCTGGTGCTGGTGCTGATCGAAGTCATCTACGGTCTCACTTGATGCCCAGGATCGAATCGAAGATTTCCGACGCGACCTGCATGACCCGGCCCGATGCCTGGAAAGCCTGCTGATAGCGCACAAGGTTTGCCGCTTCGTTATCGAGGCTGACGCCGGCCTGAGCCTGGAGCGTGATCTTCGCCGTGCTGGCGATGGCGTCGAGCGCGTCGCGCGTAACCTTGCGGCCCTGGACGGCGCTCGAGATCGTGAAGATCAGCTTGTCGGTCTTCCCCGCGGGATCGACCGAGGAAATGCCCGACATCAGCGCGGCGAGGTTCGACTGGTCGCGGCTGCCGGCATTACTGACCAACGGAGTCAACGGAGCCGTCGCGATCTTGGCGCCGTCCTCGAAGGCGAGCTTGATATTTGCCGCGGTGATCGCCGTTCCCGAGGAATAGGTGAACATCGCAGTGCCTTGGTCGCCGTTCAGATCTTCGCCGTCGTCCTGGATGTCGTTGACCTTGGCGGCCAGCGTGCTCGCGATCGTGTCGAGACCCGTGCGGACCTCCTTGAGCTTGTCGAGCGCCTGCTGCTTGCCGACGAGCCCGCCCGAAGTCGGCGTCACGGCGGCGCCGTCGATCTTGAACGAGATCGTGCCGTCGGTGGCGCTCACGTCCATGCTGAAGGTCTTGGCCGTGCCGTTGCTGACCAGGTCGACGCCGCCGACCTTGACCGAGACGGTGTCGTCGGCGTTGAACGTGGTCGCGACGTCGACGTACTTGCTCATTTCCTCGAGCAGGTGATCGCGCTGGTCGAGCAGCGTGGTCTGGTCCGAGCTGGCATCCGCGGCGCGCGTCAGGCGCAGGTTCACTCGGGCCAGTTCGGCCGAGAGGATGTTTATCTGATTGACGCCGTCGGTCGCCTCGAACTGCAGGCCCTGACCCGCCTGGTCGAGGCTCTGCGCGGCGATGTTCATCGTGCGCGTCATCGTCCGCGCGCTTTCGACCACCGAAGCGCGCAGCGCCGGGTCGGTCGCATCGGAGGCGAGCTGCTGGAGCGAGCTCTCGAAGCCGACGACGGCGTTGTAGACGCCCGACTGCTCGAGCGCGTCCTCGATGTTCTCGAGACCGCTTACCTCGGCATTGGCGCGCGCCGAGTCGGAGCCGGTGCGACGCACTTCGGCCTGGCGGAACATGTCGGCGTTGCGGACCAGGCGCTCGATGCGCACGCCCGAGAGGGAGATGTCGGCAGCGCGGCCCGTGCCACCCGCCGAGGAAACCTCGGCCTGGATGACCGAGCGACGGATGTAGCCGTCGGTCGAGGCGTTGGTGATGTTCTGCGCGGTGACGTCGAGCGCCGCGCGCGCGGCCATTGCGCCGCTCTTGCCGATCGAGAGAAGGTCGGATGCCACGTCTTATGCTCCCTGCTTCACAGCCGTGTCGGCACTGTCGGCCGTGTTCGTTGCATCAGCCGTCTTCGCGGCCTCGTCGTTGCCGAGCAGACGCGCGAGGTGCGTTTCGATCATCTTGCCGAGGCCGAAGGCGCCGGTGTCCGAAGCGATGTCGGCGAAGCGCTCGTCCTGCATCTGGCGGAAGGTATCCATGCCCTTGCCGCCCATCAGGCTGTCTTCGCCGCCGAAGCTGGTCTTGCGCGCGGCGGCGAGCATCTGGCGAATGAAGATCGCTTCGAACTGCTTGGCGACGCCGGTCAGCTTGCCGCTGTCCGCCGCGCCTGCCGTGGTGGCGGACGCGGTGGTGGAAGCGATCGTCGGAGTGCTGATCGTGGTCATGTCAGATCACCACCATCTCGGCCTTGAGCGCGCCGGCCTGCTTGAGCGCCTCGAGGATCGCGACCAGGTCCGAAGCGCCGACACCCAGCAGGTTGAGCGCATCGACGATCTTGGCGAGCGACGCGCCGGGCTTCATCAGGAGGACCTTGCCGCCTTCGTCGGTGGTCGTGATGTCGCTGTTCTGCTGCGTCGTCGTGCGGCCCTTGCTGAAAGGCTCGGGCTGGCTGACGGTCGGGTTTTCGTCGACGCGGACGGTGAGCTTGCCCTGGCTGATCGCCGCGGGGCTCAGGCGCACCGCGCTGTTGATCACGACGGTGCCCGTGCGGCTGTTGACGATCACCTTGGCGGCGGTCTCGGCCGGGGTCACTTCGATCATCTCGATCGCGGCCATCACGCTGGCGCGGGTGTTGACGTCCTGCGGCAGCTTCATCGCGATGGTCACGCCGTCCTCGATCGCGGCAGTGCCGGGCATGAAGCGGTTGACCGCATCGCGCACGCGCGTGGCGGTGAGGAAGTCGGCGTTGAACAGGTTGTAGCGGATCATGTCGCCGTTCTCGAAACCGGTGGCGACCGCGCGCTCGACCGAGGCGCCATCGGCGATGCGGCCGACGGTGGGAACGTTGACCGTGAGCATCGAGCCGTCCTTGGCCGAAACGCCGAGGCCGCCGACGGCCAGGTTGCCCTGCGCCATGGCGTAGATCTGACCGTCGGCGCCCTGGAGCGGCGTCATGATCAAGGTGCCGCCGCGCAGGCTCTTGGCCTTGCCGATCGTCGACACGGTGATGTCGAGGCGCTGGCCGGGCTTGGCGAAGGCGGGCAGGTCGGCCGTCACCATCACGGCGGCGGCGTTCTTGAGGCCCGGCGCGACGCCGGCGGGAAGCTGCAGGCCCATGCGGCCCGACACGCCCTTCATCGCCTGGGTCAGATATTCGAGGTTGTCGTCGCCCGTACCAGCGAGGCCCACGACGACACCGTAGCCCGTCAGCTGGTTCGAGCGCACGCCCTGGTAGGTGCCGAGATCGCGGACGCGTTCGGCGTGGGCGGTCTGCGGACCGAGGAAAGCGAATGCCGCGAGCAGGCAGGCCCACATCATGGAATCCCGCATCAGCGAGCGGACGTCGGCGACGATGGCGTTGAAGGTCGTGGTCATCGCAGGATTCCTCAGAACGGGCTGATCATGTTGAAGAACTGACCGAGCCAGCCCTGCTTGCTGGCGCGCTGAAGCGCACCCTTGCCCGAATACTGGATGTTGGCATCGGCAACCCGGGTCGATTCGATCGTGTTGTTCTCGTCGATGTCGATCAGGCGGACGATGCCCGAAACCTGGACCCATTCGTTGCCCTGGCTCAGGAGCATGCGCTTCTGTCCGCGCACCAGAGCGGTGCCGTTCGGACGCACTTCGGCGATGGTGACCGAAAGCGTGCTGCTGAGGGTGCTGGTCTGCGATGCATTGCCAGAACCCTTGAACGACGAATTGTTCGAGGCGTTAAGAGCGTCGGGATTGACGGAGAACGGGCCGGCCTTGGGCGGAGTCAGCGAGATGCCGCCATCGCGCTGACTCTGCGAGCCGACGGTCTTGGATGCGTTGGTTCGCTCGACCAGCAGGATCGTCAGGGCATCGCCCACCATCCGGGCACGCGTGCCGCCGTAAAGCGGCGCATAGCCCATCGAGGCGTTGAAGATGCCGCCGGTGGCCGGACCCGCGATGGGCGCGGCGACGGGCAGCGTCGCTTCGAAAGTTTCCTTCGGCTGCTTCTTGGCGAGCGCCGGCGAGGCCGAAAGCGCCGTGGCGGCGATCACGGTCGCGGCCAGCAGCGGCATGCGCTGCGGAAACGAGCCGCGATTGGCGGGCGCGCGGCGCTTGCGCCAGGTCGGGAGGCCGAGGGGGAGGGGAGCGGATGCGGTCATGACGATTACAGCGTCTGGTTCGCGTTGCGGAGCATTTCGTCGACGGCCGAGATCATCTTCGAGTTGATCTCGTAGGCGCGCTGGCATTCGATCATGTCGACCAGCTCTTCGACGATCGAGACGTTGGAGCCTTCGAGCATGCCCTGCTTGATCGAGCCACGACCATCCAGACCGGCGATGCCGACCTGCGCCGGGCCACTCGCGGCGGTCTCGAGCAGAAAGTTGTCCGCGGCGGCCTGGAGACCGGCTGGATTGGTGAAGCTGGCGACGGTGAGCTGGCCGAGCTCCTGCGGGTCGGCCTGGCCTTGGATCGTTGCCGAGACGGTGCCGTCGGACGAAACCGAGATCGACTGCGCGCCTTCGGGGATCTGGATTGCCGGGATCACCTGATAGCCCTGCGCGGTGACCAGCTGGCCGTCGGGCGAGCGGCTGAAGTTGCCGGCGCGGGTATAGGCGGTCTGGCCACCGGGCATCTGCACCTGGAAGTAGCCGTCGCCGTCGAGCGCGAGGTCGTAGGAGTTGCCCGTGGTCTGCATCGTGCCCTGGGTCTCGACGCGCGAGGTCGACTGGACGCTGACGCCGGTGCCGAGGTTGAGGCCCGTGGCGTACTGGGTCTCGGTCGAAGACTGCTGACCGGCGACGCGCGAGTCCTGATAGGCCAGGGTCGCGAAGTTGGCGCGGTCGCGCTTGTAGCCCGTGGTGCTGACGTTCGCCAGGTTGTTGGCGATGACGCGCATGCGCTGATCCTGGGCATCCAGGCCGGTACGGGCGACGTGAAGAGCGGAAGTGGGCATTCGAATTCTCCGTCAGGACGGTATCAGGCTAAGCTAAGCAACATGCGTGCCAATTGCCGGGTCAACCCGGCGTGATCCGCATCAGGCTGGCGCCGCCTTCATCGAGTTCCTTGGCGGTAGCGATCAATTTCGTCCGCATATCAAAGCTTCGCTGGGCTTCGACCATCTCGACGAGGACCTCGGTCGGCTTGACGTTCGACTGCTCGAGCGAGGCGGGAATGACCTTTGCCGTTTCGTCGACCGGCAAAATTCCGCCGTTCGGCGCCCGGAAAATGCCGGTCAGGTCCTTTTCCATCTGGCTGCCGCGAAAGGCTGCGAGCTTGAGCTTGTCGACCGCCGCGGCCGGCGCATCGGGCGTCGCCGGGTCCTGGACCATCACATCGCCGTCGGGCGTGATCGTGACCTTGTTGCCGAGCGGCACCGTGATCGGCGCGCCGCTCTGGCCGAGGATCGGCAGGCCTTCGCCGTTCTGCAGCACGCCGGTCTGCGAGACCGAAAGGTCGCCGCGACGGGTATAGCCTTCGCCGCCGTCGGGCGTCTGGACGCCGAGCATGGCATCGCCCTGGAGCGCGATGTCGAGCGGGTTGCCGGTTTCGACGATCGATCCGGCCTGCATGTTCGCACCGCGGACGGCGGTCGAATTCAGCGCCCGGACTTCGAGCTGGGGACCGTCGAGCGTCATCGGCGTCGACTGCAGCATCTCGGCGCGGAAGCCGATGGTCTGGGCGTTGGCGAGATTGCTGGCGACGACGCGCTGGCGCGTCATCGCCGCAGTCATGCCCGTCGCGGCCGTGTAGATCAGACGGTCCATGGCTTATCAGGTCCGCAGATTCAGAACGGTCTGCGAGATCTGGCTGGCCGTATCGATCGCCTTCGCATTCGCCTGGAAGTAGCGCTGCATGGTGATCAGGCCGACCAGTTCCTCGGTGATGTCGACGTTCGAGCGCTCGAGCGAGCCCGAACTCAGGCCGCCGTAGATGCCGGCGCCGGGCAGGCCGTATTCGGGTTCGCCCGAAAGACCGGTGGCGACCCAATTCGACGAGCCGGTCTGCCTGAGGCCATCGGCCGCCGAGAACTGCGCGAGCGCGACTTTGCCGAGCGTCTCGTTGCTGCCGTCGGCATAGGACACCTTGATCGTGCCGTCGTTGGCGAGCGTGACGCCGGCGAAGGCCGCGGGCGTCGTCGGGGCCGGGGTGAAGTGGCTGTTGTCCTTGGGGAGCTGCAGGTCGACCGGGGTGTCGGTCGACGGGTCGATGACCGCCGGAGAAGCCGGCTGTTCGAAGATCTGCAGGCGGTTGCCGACGCCATCCTTCACGAAGCCTTCGTCGTCGACCGAGAAGGCGCCCGAGCGCGTGTACATGGTCTCGCCGCTGATCGGGTTCTTCTTGGTGAAGAAGCCTTCGCCGTTGATCGCCAGGTCGAGCGCGCCGCCGGTCTGTTCGATCGGACCCATCGACTGGTTCTGGGTGATCGACTGCACGGTCGAGCCGATGCCGAGCTGCATCTTGGGGTTGTTGCCGGTGACCAGGTCCGAGAAGAGCGTGCGGCTCTTCTTGAAGCCGAGCGTTTCGGCGTTGGCGATGTTGTTGGCGGTAACGCTGAGGCCCGTCTGGGCGTTCTTCAGGCCGCTGAGCGAAGTGTAGAAGGACATCTTAGGTCTCCCGATTGTTGGGCTTAGGCGGTGACGCCGGTGGTCGGCGTGCCAGTGTTCTTGATGACGGCATCGAGCTTGTCGGCGATGGCCTTCAGCGTCGAGGTCTGCTCCGTCCCGTTCGACAGCGAGGTGAACTGCGCCATCTGTGCGAGCATCTGGCTGTTATCCATCGGATCGGTCGGATCCTGGTGCTGGAGCTGGGTGGTCAGCAGCTTCAGGAAGTCGGTGCCGTCCATCGAGCCCATGCCCTTGCCGACCTTGGAGTCGGTGGTGGTGACCGAGGACGTTGCGTTTACGCCGCTAAAAATAGAAGTCATTTGAGCCTCATCGTATCGAGCATGAGCTGCTTGGCGGTAGTCAGTGCCTCGACCAGGTTCTGGTATTGGCGGGCGGAATCGAGCATCTCGACCATCTCGGTGTTCTCATCGACCGGGCTGGTCCACACGTCGCCGTTTGCATCGGCAAGCGGATGGTCGGGATTGTGTTCGCGGACGGCCTTGGCGTTTTCGCGCATGACCGACTGGACGTTGACCGTCGAAAGACCGCTGGTCTTGTCGAGCTGTTCGGCGAAGACCGCGCGGATCGGGCGATAGGCGCCTTCCTCGCTGCCGGCGACCGAACCGGCATTGGCCAGGTTCGACGAGGCCGCGTTCATGCGCACGAGCTGTGCCGACATGCCGCGCTGCGCGACGTCGAAGATGTTCATCGCGGGCATGGGTTAGTCTCCCTTCAACGCGCGCGTGATCGTCTCGACGCGGCCGCGGATGAAGCTGAGCGTGGACGAGTAGCCGACGGCGTTCTCGGTAAAGGCGAGCTGCTCGGTGGGCAGCTCGACCGTGTTGCCGTCGAGCGAGGGCATCAGCGGCACGCGATAGAGCGAGGCTGCCGAGGCGGCCTGGTCGGTGCTCATGCCCGAGGTTTTCGCTTTCAGCGCGGCCGCGAAGTCGATGTCGCGGGCCTTGTAACCGGGCGTGGCGGCATTGGCGATGTTGGACGTGATCAGCCCCATACGCTGGGAGCGGAGCTCCAGCGCAGCAGCATGTATTCCGAACAGGCCTTCACTCATCGAACGAGCTCCGTGTGCATGACCCGCCTGTATGAGCAAGCACCGTGCCAAACTGGAAAATGGCGGTTTTTGGCGATTTGTTAGGGGTGAATGCGGCAAAGGGTTGCCGGGTGCCGGCGGCAAATTTTGTCCGATTCGGCCTGAAATCCTGCCGGCATTGCCGTTCTAGGATGGACGCGAAGGGGTGTTTTTTCCGATGAACCTTGCCAGCCTTTTGGATCCGGTGTCGGCCTCGATCGTCGTGGGCGGAACACTGCTCGCGACCGTGCTGCGCTGTGGCACGGGCGACTGTGGCCAGGCGCTCGCGGGGATCGGCCGGCTCGGCAGCAAGCGTTTCGACGCGAGCGAGGCCCGGTCCGAACTTGCGGTCAAGGTCCAGCAGATTCAGCGCGAAGGCGTCCTGCGTGTCCAGCCGGCCCACTCTGGCGACCGCGAATTCGACGAGGCGACCGATCGACTGATCGGCACGCGCTCGGTCGCCGGCCTGCTCGAGATCCACGAGGCGAACAAGCAGCGCCGCCTGGCTGCCGACGGCCAAGCGATACGCACCCTCGCTCAGGCCGCGGATCTGGCGCCTGTGTTCGGCCTTGCCGCGACACTGTTCTCGCTGACCCAGCTTCCCGCCGACGGCATCAACAAGCATGCCTATATGGGCGCGATCTCGATGGCCGTCTGCGCCACGCTCTACGGCCTGCTGCTCGCCAACCTGGTGCTCGCGCCGCTGGCCCGCGCGGTCGAGCGTGCCGCGGCCGAGGAGGAGAGCGAGCGCCAGAAGATCGTCGACTGGCTGGCCAAGCAGGTCGCCGGCGCCATGCCGGCGCGCGTGCGACCCCAGCTCGTGCCCGAGAAACTTTCGGCATGATCGCCGGTTCGGCGTTGACGGCCGGGTCTTCGCTTACCGGTCGCGCGGGCAGCGGATGGCAGTATCTGCTCGCCGACCTGTCACTGATCCTGTTCATGGTCACCGCCGCGGCGCTCGCCTCGGCCGAAGATGCGCCGGCAAAACCGGCAAAGCCCGTCGTTGCCGCCCGGCAAGAGCCGGCCTCTCCGCTTTCCGCCCAAGGCGAGGTCCTCGCGCTCTATCGCGCCGCGCCGGGCGCGCCGCCGCTGAACCAGTGGCTGCGCGACCAGTCGGCCGACGCGCGCCAGCAGCTCACCATCGTCGCGCAATATCGCGCGGGCGAGCAGGCACAGGCGATGCGCCAGGCCGCTGCGCTCGCGCAGGACGCCGGTGAGGCCGGGCTCCATGCGCGTATCGTCGTCGAGCCGGGGCCAGGCGGGACCACCGCCGCGCTGGCTTTCGACAGCCCTGTTCCCCAGACTTCGGCCACTATGGCACAGAGCTTGCAGAAGTCCGTTCCCAGCAACTGATTGCAAAGGAACGACCATGAGCTTGGCCCTTGGCCTGACGCTGGCGGCTGCCGCCGGCTTCGCCGATCTCGATGCCATAGACCGCCAGGTCGCGGCCTTCACCGGTGCGCCGATCGGCGCACCCGGCGGTGCAGCTAATCCCGTCGATCGCCGCCTCCGCCTGCAGTCCTGTGGCGCGCCTCTGGCGGTAGCCTGGAACGGCATGCGCCGGGATTCGGTGCTCGTGCAGTGCCCGGGTGGCTGGCGAATCTTCGTTCAAGTGGCCAATGCCACGCTGGGCGCGGTGGCGGCCGAGGCCCTGCCGGCCGTGACTCGCGGCGACGCTGTGACGATCGCGGTCCAGGGCGACGGTTTCACCGTATCGCAACCAGGCGAAGCGCTCGAAGCGGGCCCCGTGGGCGGCTGGATCCGGGTTCGACCGGTCTCCAGCAATGCGGCCGCGGCCGCGGCCAACAAGGACACGCTGCGTGCGCAGATCGTCCGACCCGGCATGGTGGCGATCCCCGTACCCTAAAGGGGAGGACAGGTAGTTTTCCGAGAGGGCGCGTAAAAAATCGCGCAGACCCTTAAAGAAAACTTCCCGGCACCGTTCTGAGGCTCGAGAGAGTGAAGGAGCGGCATCATGCCACCAATCGAACTGGGACCCACGCGCCCGATTGGCGCGGTTGACGTCCGGATAGCACGCCAGTCCGCTGGACTTCGCGAAACCGCGGAGCCCAAGAGCGGAACCCAGTCCACCGTCGCGCTGAGCGACGTGCTGGATCCTGGCGCTGCCCCGGTCGATACCAGCCGCGTCGAAGTTATCCGTAAGGCGATCGAAAGCGGGCAGTATCCCGTTTTCCCCGCCAAGATTGCCGACGGCATCATTGCAGCCGGCATGCTGCTGACGAAAGGCCAGTAATGGACTCGAAAGCCCTTCGCGAAACCCTGCGGCACATGCTTGCCGTGCTCGAAGCCGAACGGCAGGCGCTTGCCGGTCTCGACCTCGAAGCCATCCTGGGCACCGCGAACGACAAGCAGAAGCTCTGCGGCACGCTCGATGGTTCGGGCGTGGGCGAGATCGACGACGAGTGCCGCGGCCTGCTCGAGGCCGCCAAGCGCCTCAACGAGGTCAATCGGCAGGTGCGCAACCTCATTGCCGCCAACGTTTCCTCGCGTATCGAGACGCTGACGGGCACCGGCGCGGTCTATAAGCCCGGCCCCACGGGGTCGCGCGCGGCCTATGCTTACGCTCGGGCCTGATCGACCTTGATCACTAGGTCCGGGCGCGGTTCGACCCCGCGCCCGTCCTAGACTTTGGTCGGATCGCACACCCTGCATCCGGCAATCCAGACATAATTGGCACGATGTTTGCTGAGTAAGCTTCCGGTTCATTTTGGTACCGGGAGTTTGGCTTGAGCGAGCCTCAATCCATTGCAGGATATTCGGCCGGGCGTGCGTCACCCGCTGATGGCGGCGTGCGCGCCGCGATTGCTCGCGCCGCCCAGGCGACGGGCGTCGACTTCAATTACCTGCTCGCCCAGGCGAAGATCGAATCCAGCCTCAATCCCGGCGCCAAGGCCCCGACCTCCAGCGCCGCGGGCCTCTATCAGTTCACCAACGGCACCTGGCTCCGCACGCTCGAGAAGCATGGCGGCGACCATGGCATGGGCTGGGCCGACGGGATGATCGATGGCGGCCGCGTCAACGATCCCTCGGCCCGCTCGCAGATCATGGCGATGCGCTATGATGCCGATACTTCGGCGCTGATGGCGGCCGAACTGGCCAACGACAACAAGGCCGATCTCACCGCCGTGCTGGGCCGCGAGCCCGATGCCGCCGAGCTCTACATGGCACATTTCCTCGGCTCGGCCGGCGCGCGTGAATTCCTCACCGCGCTCCAGGCCAACCCCGGCCAGAGCGCCGCCGCGATCCTGCCCAAGGCGGCCGCGGCCAACCGCGGCATCTTCTTCGACGGCGGCGTGCCACGTTCGGTCGCCGGCGTCATGGAGCTCATGCGCACCAAGGTCTCGAACGCCATGGAAAGCGGCGGCCTGCCGCCGATGGACTACGACACCGGCTTCGGCATGACCCAGCTCGCCAATTTCCAGCCGCAGGGGCAGCCGGAAGTGACCGGCGGCCCGATCGCCCGGCAATTCGCTGCCGCCCGGCAAGAGATGACCGACGTCCAGCCCGGCCGCCGATCGATGGCTGAAACGCTGCAGAACGCCTTCGCCGCCGCCAGCCCCGGCGGCGCGGCAACTGTCCCCGCCAATATCCGCGCCGCCTACGGCCAGCTCCAGAAGTTCGGAATGTAATCGATGTCTGCGTTTACCCGTATGTTCCGTGGATCGGCCCTGGCGCTTCCCGCCGGCATCATGACCCTGATCGGGCTCATGATCATCCCCGTGCCGGCGATCATCCTCGACGTTTCCTTCGTGCTCAACATCGCGCTGTCGATCGCTATTCTGATGGCGGCGATGAACGCGGCCAAGGTGCTCGACTTCTCGTCGTTCCCCACCGTGCTGCTGTTCGCGACCTTGTTGCGCCTGGCGCTCAATGTCGCCTCGACCCGCGTCGTGCTGGTCCACGGCCACGAGGGCGAAGCTGCGGCGGGCCACGTCATCGAGGCGTTCGGCGCCTTCCTGATCGGCGGCAACTTCGCGGTCGGCATCTTCGTGTTCATGATCCTGATGATCATCAACATGGTCGTGGTCACCAAGGGCGCGGGCCGCGTGTCGGAAGTTTCGGCTCGTTTCACTCTCGACGCCTTGCCCGGCAAGCAGATGGCGATTGACGCCGATCTCGCCGCCGGTCTGCTCAGCGCCGACGAGGCCAAGAAGCGCCGCGTCGAAGTCGGCACCGAGGCCGAGTTCTACGGCGCCATGGACGGTGCCTCCAAGTTCGTGAAGGGCGATGCGGTCGCCGCGCTGCTGATCCTGGGCGTCAACATCATCGCCGGCTTCTGCCTCGGCATGATCAGCCACGGCATGTCGGCGGGCGAAGCGGCTTCGGCCTATATCACCCTGGCCATCGGCGACGCGCTGGTCGCACAGGTTCCCTCGCTGCTGCTCTCGATCGCGGCCGCTGTCATCGTCACCCGCGTGGCCGACAGCAACGATCTTGCCGGCCAGATCGGCCATCAGTTCGCCTCGCCCGGCACCTGGCTGCCGGTCGCGATCATCCTCGGCCTGATCGGCGTCATCCCGGCGATGCCGCAGACGATCTTCCTGCCCGCCGCCGGCATGGCCGGCTTCATCTGGCACAAGCTCAAGAAGCGTGAGGAACGTCTGGCGATCCCCGTCGTGGAAGCGCCGCCGCCGCCCGTGGACCCTGCCAAGATCACGCTGCAGGACGTCTCGGATCACACGCTCGTCACGATCGAACTGGGCTATGGTCTCGTCCATCTGGTCGACGATCGCCGCGGCTCGCCGCTGGTCGCTCGCATCACCGGCGTGCGCAAGCAGCTGAGCCAGTCGTTCGGCTTCGTCGTCCCGCAGTTCCGCGTCCGTGACGCGATCGAGATGCCGCCGCACGAGTATCGCGTCGTCCTGGGCGGTGTGCCGCTCGGCGGCTCGAGCGTGCGCCCCGACAAGATCCTCGCGATCAACGCCGGCGAGGCGCGCGAAGGCCACATGCTTCAGGGCGAAGAGACCTGGGATCCGAGCTTCGGTTGCCCGGCGATCTGGATCGACCAGAATTCGCGCGACATCGCCATCGCCGAAGGTTTCCTGACCGTCGACGCCAGCACCGTCATCGCCACGCACCTGAACCAGCTGCTGTCCGAGCGTCCGCAGGAACTGCTCGGCCCCGACGAGGTCCGCAGCCTGCTCGACGGCATCAAGGAGCATTCGGCCGGCCTTGTCGAGACGGTCTATCCGACGCCTCTGTCGCTGGCCGCAATCACCCGCGTGCTGCGCTCGGTTCTCGAGGACGGCATCCCGATCTCGCACCCGCTGCCGATCCTCGCCAGCCTCGGCAAGTCGGTCCAGCTGACCAACGATCACGATCGCCTGATCGAACTGCTTCGCGCCGATCTCGGCTCGCTGATCGTCGGCCGCATCTGCGGACCGCACGAGCGCCTGCCGGTCATCACGCTCGATGCCCAGCTCGAGAACATGATCGTCCAGGGCATGGTCGATCCGACCACCAACATCCCCGTGATCGAGCCCGATCTCGCCCGCACGATCGGCGAGCACGTTTCGGCGCTGATCGCCGACCGCGGGCCGGGCGCCTTGCCGCTCGCCCTGATCGTCCAGCCGCGCGCGCGCCGTGCGCTGGCCGGTCTCCTCAAGCTTCGCGCTCCGACCTGCCTCGTGCTGTCGATCGCCGAACTTCCGCCGTCGCAGCCGATCGAAGTGATCGACGTCGTCGGTGCCGCTCCGCCGCAGGCGCCTGGCCTGCCGCAACCCAACTACCACGACGAAAGCCTGGCCGCATGAAATACGATCATAGGTCCTTCGCCTCCGGCAAATCCGTAACCGGTGCCTACGGCAATGCCGTCGCCGGCGCCTATGGGGGCGATATCGGCGACCGTATTCGCCGCTTCCTGCCGATGGTCCGCCGCATTGCCTGGCACGTCCATGGCTCGGGACGGCCGGGCATCGAGATCGAGGACCTGATCCAGTCGGGTCTGGTCGCTCTGACCGAGTGCGCGCAGAAGCATGCGGGTCCCGGCGAGGATGGCTTCGCAGCCTATGCGAAGATGCGGGTGCGTGGCGCCATGGTCGACATGATTCGCCGCTCCGTGCCGCTGTCGCGCGGCGCGACCGAGCGCCGCAAGCAGCTGCGCGCCACCGAGGAGGCGCTGCGCCTCCAGCTCGGCCGCGAGGCGACGCCGCTCGAACTGGCCCAGGCCTTGGGTATCGACCAGAACGAGCTCGCCAGCCTGCGCCATGCCAGCGAGCCGCTACGCTTCGAGGCGATCGACGACGCCTATTCGGATAGCGATTTGGCCTTCGCCGACGATCGTCCCGACAGCTTCTCGATGCTGGTGGACGAGGAAACGCGTGGTGCGGTGATTGCGGCGATCACCGGATTGCCCGAACGCCTGCAGATGGTGATCCAGCTCTATTTCGTGGAGGAGCTCAATCTCTCGGAGATCGCGCAAGTCCTTTCGGTCAGCATTCCGCGCGTTCACCAGCTCAAGGCGCAGGCGCTCGGCCATCTGCGCAAGGAGCTCGAAGGTGTCGCTGAAGTCCTCTGATCCCGGATAAAGAAAGAGCGGCTTTCACGAAGAAGAAGCCGCTCTGAGTTGGGGAGAAGAGGGATGTCTTTCTAACCCGTTTATTGCCGATTGGTTTCCAGAACATCGGAAACGGACTCTTTAACGAGGGCGCCGACCCCAGGGGGGTGACGATCGGGCTAGCGCGAGAGTTCGACCAGGCCTTGCGCGGTGAGCACTTGCGGCAATTGCCGTGGCAGGCCCTTGCCGGCGGGATACCAGACATAGAGCGGCACGCCGGCGGCGCTTTGCGCGGTCAGGTAGCGCGTGATCGCCGGATCGCGCCGCGTCCAGTCGCCGCGCAGGACGATCACGCCAGCCTTGGCGAAAGCGTCACGCACTTCTTCGCGCTCGATCGCGACCTGCTCGTTGACCTTGCAGGTCAGGCACCAGTCGGCGGTGAAATAGGCGAAGACCGGCTTGCCGGCAGCACGTGCCTGCGCAAGGGCGGCTTCGGAGAACGGCTTGGCGGGCAGAATGCCCTGTGTCGCCGCCGCGGGCCTGGCGTCGATCATCGATAGCGCCACGGCGCCGCCGATGACGGTGACGGCAAGACCGGCCAGGGCGGTCGACAGGGCCGAATGCCCCAGCCGCTGCCGCCGTCCGATCTCGGCCAATACGGCCAGGACGCCCGCCGCCATGACCGCGGCCATTCGCACGAAGTCTGCGCCGCCGATCCGAAAGGTCAGCCATAGCAGCGCCAGCGCGGTCAGCGCCATCGGCACGGCCATCACCAGCTTGAACTTCGCCATCCAGGCGCCGGGCTTGGGCAGCGCGCGGCGCAGCGCCGGCACGAAGGCGATCGCCAGGAACGGCAGCGCGAGTCCCACGCCGAGCGCGACGAACAGCGCCATCGCCGCGGGCACCGGCAGCAGCAGCGCCGCGCCCATGGCCGCGGCCATGAACGGGCCGGTACAGGGGGTCGCGACGAAGGCCGCGAGCAGCCCTGTGGCGAAGGCGCCCTGGGGCGAACCTTCGGTGGCGAAGCCCGGAACAGCGAATTCGAACAGACCGAGCATGTTGGCGGTGATCGCCACGGCCAGCAGCAGCAGTGCCGCGACCACGCCGGGCTCCTGCAGCTGGAAAGCCCAGCCCACTTCCTCGCCCGCGGCGCGCAGGGCCAGCAGCAGCGCGCCGAGCGCGGCGCAGGCCAGCACCACGCCCGCAGTATAGGCAAGGCCCTCGCGGCGGGCATGGGTCGCGCTCTCGCCCGAGCGCGCGAGGCTCAGCGCCTTGAGGCTGAGGATCGGGAAGACGCAAGGCATGACATTGAGCAGCAGTCCTCCCGCCAGAGCCAGCAGCAGCAGCCAGGGCAGACTCGCGGTCGTGGCCTGCGCGGCTCCGGCCAGCGGTTCGCCATTGCTGGGCACGGTGCCCGGCGCGGCATCGAACACGACGCCGTCGCCGGCCGCATTGAGCCGCAGCACGCCGGCCAGCCGGGCCGGTTCCTTCGCCGCGAGCTTGGGGCGTTCGAGCTCGACGATCAGCAGATCGCCCTTGCGACTGAACCTCTGCGGCGCGGCATAGGCGACGAGCCGGTCCTCGGTGGCGAAGACGTGAGGATCCTCGAGTTCCAGGCTGGCGGGCAGCGGAATGCCCAGCCGGATAATATTGCCTGAACGAGCGAACTGCGCCTGGGCGCCGAGCGGGGCGGGCAGGTGCCGGCGCCACGTGTCGAAACGCGGATCGGGCGCGCCGCGCGGGCCTACAGTCACCGCCGTTTCGAGACGCGCCTGCTCGGGAACGCAGATCTTGTCGGTGCAGGCCAGCCACTGGGCATCGACCCGTACCGTCCGACCGCCGCCCGGTGCCGCATCGGCGCTCAGAGTCAGCGGCACGAGCACAGCATATTCGTGCTCGTAGACGTGGTTCATCAATCCGGAGATCAGCAGGGTCTCGGGAACCGGATAGAGCGGTTCGCCGGCCTTCATGCCTGCCGGCAAGGTCCAGTCGAGCGTCATGCCGAGACCCGCGTCGCCGGGGTTCGACCAATAGCCGTGCCAGCCTTGCCCGGGCCGCATGCGCAGCGCGAGCCACACCGTCTCGCCCGGTTGTCCGGCGCTCTCTGCAACGAGTTCGGCCTGGATATGCATCGCCGCGGCCTGGGCCGGCGCGGCGGTCAACATCAGAACGCAGAGCTGCCACAGCACCGCAACAACCACGCGATAGCAGCGCATTTCCGTCGTCGCTCCTGACAGGGCCTTGCGCACGCAGCGCGGGCCAGCCATCAGGGCTCTGCCGGTTTCGCGTCGAATTTTCAAGGAATCCCTATGCGCCGCTCGCTCGCCCCGCTCGCTCTCGTTCTGGCTCTCTCGGCTTCGGGCGCCGCGCTCGCGAAGGCCGCCGAACCCGCGCCACCGCCCGCCGCGCCGACGTCGGCGCCGACTCCCAAGGCGCCGCCGCGGTTGATCGTGGCGATCTCGGTCGATCAGTTCTCGGCCGATCTCTTTGCACGCTACCGCCGCTATTTCACCGCCGGCCTGGCGCGCCTGCAGGAAGGCGCGGTGTTCCCCTCGGGCTTCCAGTCGCACGCCGCGACCGAGACCTGCCCAGGCCACTCGACCCTGCTGACCGGCGCCCGCCCGTCGCGCACCGGCATCATCGCCAACAACTGGTTCGATCCATCGATCGCCCGCGCCGACAAGCGCGTCTACTGCTCGGAAGACGAGCGCGATCCGGCCAGCACCTCGCGCGATCCCGTGGTCTCGGCCTGGCACCTCAAGGTGCCGACCCTGGGCGAGCGGATGAAGGCCGCCTGGCCCGAGAGCCGCAACGTCGCGGTTTCGGCCAAGGATCGCGCCGTCGTGATGATGGGCGGCCATGCGATCGACGCCGGCTACTGGTGGAAGGGCAGCGCCTTCACGAGCTTTGCCGGCAAGCCGCTGTCGCCTGCGGTCCAGGCGGAGAACGCCGCGGTCGCCAAGCTGCTGCAGGCAGGTGCCCCTGCGATCGCGTTGCCCGCCTGGTGCAACGCTGCCGACCGCGCCGTGCCGGTCAAGAACTTCACCATCGGCAACGGCCGCTTCGTGCTCGAACCGAACAAGCCCGACGGCTTCCGCGTCTCGCCGCGCATTGATGCGGCGACGGGGGATCTCGCGCTCAAGCTGGTCGACGAGATACAGCTCGGCAAGGGCAAGGCGCCGGACATCCTCTCGGTGTCCTATTCGGCGACAGACTATGTCGGCCATGCGCTGGGCAACGGCGGCGCCGAGATGTGTGTCCAGTTGGCCGAGCTCGACAAGACGATCGGCCGTCTGCTCGCCGGGCTCGACGCGCGCAAGCTTGACTATGTCGTCGTGCTCAGCGCCGACCACGGCGGCCTCGACGCCACCGAACGCCTCGACCAGCAGGCCTATCCGGCGGCGATCCGTGTCGACAAGGCGCTCCAACCTGCGGCGCTCGGCCAGGCGATCACCGCCGAGACCGGCGTGACCCCGCCCGCAGGCGCGCTGATCTTTGGCGACGGCCCCGGCGGTGACTACTACATCGCGCGCAACCTGAGCCCCGAGCAGAAGGCCAAGGTTCAGGCCGCGCTGGTTGCGAAGCTCAAGGCCAGCCCGGAGGTCGCCGCGGCCTATGCCGCGCAGGAGATCGCCGCCCAACCGCGTCCGACCGCCTCGCCGCAGGACTGGACCCTGCTCGAGCGCGCGCGCGAATCGTTCGACGCCGAGCGCTCGGGCGACGTCGTCGCCTTCCTCAAGCGCGGCGTGATGGCGATCCCCGATCCGGCGCCGGGCTATACCGCCGGGCACGGCAGCGTCTGGGACTACGACCGCCGCGTACCGATGCTGTTCTGGCGCCGCGGCTTGCCGGGCTTCGAGCAGCCGGCCCCGGTCGAGACCGTCGACATCGCGCCGTCGCTGGCTGCGGTTCTCGGCCTCAAGGTTGCTTCGGGTGAATTCGACGGCCGTTGCCTCGATCTCGACGGCGGCGCCGGGGATACTTGCCAGCCCCAGCCGTGACGCCTAGTCCGGCGAGCATGGAAGAACGCCGCGATCTGGTCATTCTCGGGGGCGGGCTCGTCGGCATGACGCTGGCGCTCGCCGCCGCCAAGGCGGGCATCACCAGCCACGTCGTCGACAAGGCGAGCCCCGAAGAGCTGACCGCCGAGGGTGCCGACGGCCGCGCTTCGGCGATCTCGACCGCGAGCTGGAACCTGTTCGGCAATATCGGCCTGACCGAAAGACTCGAACCGCTCGGCTGCCCGATCGCGGCGATCGCCGTGACCGATGGCATGAAGCCGGGTCGCATCGATTTCCGCCCGGAGCCCGAGGAGGGCACCTTGGGCCGCATGTTCGCCAACCGCGACCTGCGGCTCGCGCTGTTCGCCGCGGCGCGCGAGGAGCCGGCGATCGCCTGGCACACCAGCGCCGAAGTGGCCCCTGGGCCTGATGGGCGCGAGCGCGGACCGCACGGCGTTTCGGTTAGGCTCAAGGACGGCCGGGTGCTCGCGGGCAGCCTGCTCGTCGCCGCCGAGGGCCGCCAGTCGCCGACGCGCGACGAGGCGGGCTTCTCGCTGGCGAAGTGGGACTACAAGCACCGCGCTATGGTCACCGGCCTCTATCACGAGAAGCCGCACGACAATGTCGCCTGGGAGATCTTCTACCCCTCGGGACCTTTCGCGCTGCTGCCGCTGCTCGACACGGCCGACGGGCGGCATCGCTCGGCGCTCGTCTGGACCGTGGCAGAGAAGGACGCGAAGGGCGTGATCGGTCTGTCCGACCGCGGGTTCCTCGCCGAAGTGACCAAGCGCATGCAGGGCATTTTTGGCGAGATCGAACTGTCGGCGCCGCGCATGGCCTATCCGCTCAACTTCCACCACGCCGCGCGCGTTGTCGAGGATCGCCTGGCCGTGATCGGCGATGCCGCGCACGGCATGCATCCCATCGCCGGACAGGGGCTCAACCTCGGTCTGCGCGACGTCGGCGCGCTCGTCGAAGTGCTGACCGAGGGCATGCGGCTGGGGCTCGACCCCGGCGACGCCCAGCTCCTCGCGCGCTACGAACGCTGGCGCAGCCTCGATGCCTTCGCAGTCATGTCGGTGACCGACGGCATAAACCGCCTGTTCGGCGTACCCGGCCGCCTGCCGAGCGCGGTGCGCCGCCTGGGCATGGGCGCGATCCAGCGGCTACCGGTGCTCAAGCGTTTCTTCATGGACGAGGCGCGTGGCGTCTCTGGCAATCTGCCGGAGCTGCTGCGCGGATAGGAAGGGGGCTGAATGGGGTTGTCGCTGCAATTCGTCGGCTGCGGCGATGCCTTCGGCTCGGGCGGACGCTTCAATACCTGTTTCCACCTCACCGGCGAGACGACCAACCTGCTGATCGACTGTGGTGCCTCGTCGCTTGTGGCGATGAAGCAGCTCGGCATCGATCGCAATGCGATCCGGACAATCGTCGTTACCCATTTTCACGCCGATCACTTCGGCGGCATTCCCTTCTTCATCCTCGATGCGCAGTTCTTCAGCAAGCGTCGCACACCGCTGACGATCGTCGGACCCGTGGGTCTGCCCGCCTGGTACGAGCGGGTGATGGAGACCGCCTTCCCCGGATCATCGGGGGCGGCGCAGAAGTTCGCGCTGGAACTCGTCGAAATCGCTGCTGGCGAGACACTTGCGGTCGGCGCGATCGGGGTCAGCGCATTCCAGGCGCTCCACGGCCCGCCGGGCGGACCTTATCTGTCGGTGCGCGTCGAGGCCGAAGGCCGATCGGTGACCTATACCGGCGACACCGAATGGACGCCCGAGCTGATCCCTGCGGCGCGCGACGCCGACCTGTTCATCGTCGAGGCCTATTTCCGTGACAGGACGATCGCCACCCATCTGAGCCTCGACGCGATCGAGGCTAACTTGACCGAAATGCGGCCCAAGCGGCTCGTGCTCACGCACATGAGCGACGACATGCTCGGCCATCCCGACCGCGCGCTCTATGAGACCGCCGAGGACGGGCTGGTGATCGCGATTGCATAGCGCGAGCGCTTTC
This sequence comes from Novosphingobium anseongense, assembly GCF_037482895.1. NCBI lineage: Bacteria > Pseudomonadati > Pseudomonadota > Alphaproteobacteria > Sphingomonadales > Sphingomonadaceae > Novosphingobium > Novosphingobium anseongense. Next base: position 852,094 of record NZ_JBBHJZ010000002.1, read on the forward strand.
TTTCCCGAACGGGTGCGTTCAGCCCGCTATCGGGCAACATGGTAGGGGAGCGGCCCATGGGGTTGGCGGTGCGTACAGCAACTTGTTCCTGCGGTCGGGTTCGGTGCGTGGGCCTCGGCACGCCGATCTTGAGCACGGTCTGCTACTGCAGCGATTGTCAGGCCGGGGGATACCAGATCGAAGCTTTGGCCGGCGCGTGCAGGGTGCTCGATCCAGACGGCGGATCACCGTACCTTACTTATCGCGACGACCGTTTCGCCTGCGTCGAAGGTGCTGACTTGCTCGTCGGCTACAAGCTCAAGCCGGATGCGCCGACGCAGCGCTTCGTTGCATCGTGTTGCAACACGGGCCTGTTCCTCAAATTCGCGCCGGGCCATTGGACATCGTCCTATCGCTCCCGGTTCGACGGTCCGCTGCCACCGATCGAAATGCGAACGAAAGTCGCTAGGCGTCAGTCCGATTTACCCATTCCCCAAGATGCCCCGGCATATCGCTCCTTTCCCTTGAAGCTCTTCCGCCGCTTGTTTGCCGCTCGTATCGCTATGCTGTTTTCGTCCGCCTCCGTCGGCAGGTGATGCGTCACCGCCACTAAGGCGCCGATGTCTCCACCGCCTCCGGTGCCGTATCGGCATTCGGCGCCAGCGGGCTTGGCTGATCGACCGACCGACCGGCGCCGTCGCGCAGAGCGCGCGGTTCGAGCATGGCGGCGGTCTCGATGACGTCGAGCGCGCGCTGGGTGTTCTCGTAGCGGCGGGCCTCCTCGATCCAAAGCTGCGCGCCCTCTGCGCCCGGAAGGCGCTCGACCTCGGCGACGGCTTCGCCGATCTTGCCACGTGCGAGCATCAGGCGGGCGCGGGCGATGCGGTTTTCGGCGGTGGCTGCGGGGACGGGCGCGCGACGCACGACGAACAGGCTCGCGATCTCGCGGCGCAGGCGCGTCCAGGTGCTCTCGTCGCGCAGGGTGCCGGTGAGCACGGGCGCGGCGGCCTCGAGCTGGCCGATCAGCTCGTCGAGGGTGATCGGACGCTTGGCGGCGGCGATGATCGTCTGCACGGCTTGCGGCTGGGCGCCGCCAAAGCGGAGGGTCAGCTGGTCGGCGACAAAGCTCAGCGGCTCGCCCTTGTCGAGGCGGCGGCGCGCGGCATAGGCAACGAGCAGGGCCTCGGAGCGCGCGGCATTGCCCGAAGCCGCCGTAGCCTCGCTATCGATCCGCGTCAGCCGGTCTTCGAGCAGCGCGAGGCGCGTTTCGACGCCGCCCAGGGTCGCGGGATCGGCAGGCGTCGACGGGGGCTGGGGCGTTGGGGCGCTGGCGGCCAGCGGCACGGCCCCGGTCGGTCGCGTTACTAGCCTGGCCGCGCGCGCTTCGCGCAGGCTCGCGGGCAGTTGGCCGGTCGTCGCCAGCCAGCCGACGATGCCGCCGCCCACGAGGAAGGCCAGCAACGCGGCCAGCAAGGTGGTGGTCAGATTTCGGCGCGGCCGCGGCAGCGGCAACGGTTCGCTCAGCGTTTCATCCTGCATCAGGCCCGCAATTCCTTTCAGCGGCCGGGGTTTGGCACAAGTCCTGCGCCAAGGCCAGCAATGCCGTATCGTTCGGTGCAGCCGCGGCGCGGATCGCGGCCCAGCCATGTCCAGCCGCGCGCGAGACTCGCGGGCCGATCGTGGCGAGCGCGACTAGGCCGCGGTCGACGCGGTGCTGGTCGCAGAGCGCGGCCAGGTGGTGCGCGGCCTCTGCCGAATGCAGCGCCACCACCACGCGCCCTTTGAGCAACTGCCCGAGCGCCGATGGCATGGGCAAAGGTTCGCTAGCGTAGACCACGCGCTCGAGGATCGACACGCCGCGCGGCGGGGTCAGCACCATGCGCTCGCGGCCCGAAAGCCGCAGCAGCCGGCGATGCTCGGGGCGGATCAGCGGCAGCAGCGCCTTGATTCCGCCGACGCCGCTGGCGACGACATCGAGCCGGGCCGCGCGCGCAACCTCGGCTGTGATCGCGCCGACCGTATAGGCAGGCTTGCCGGCATAGTCCGTCAGTGCCGGACCGGCGTGGCGCGGTGCGTTGGCGCTACCCAGCAGCAGCGCGTCGAACCGGTCCGGCGCTGGCGGATCCCAGGCGACTGGCTCTACTGCGAAGAGCGGGAAGCCGTGGACGTCGAGTCCGAGCGCGCAGGCCGTCGCGACCGTGGCGTCGCAGCCCGGCTGCGGCCGGATGACGGCCAGAGGGATCATGGCAGCGGCATCATGATCAGTCGGCGGGCGGGCCGGCGAAATGCACGGTGACGGCTTCCGGCGCCTCGGCGAGGAGCTGCGCTGCCAGCCGCGCCGGGCCTTCGGCATCGCCAGCGGCGAAGCGCGCTTCGGCTTCGACGCGGTGCGCGCCGTCAGGGCTGAAGATCGCGGCACGCAAGGAGAGCCGGTCGCCCTCGGCCGCGGTCAGCACCGCGATCGGGCTGTGGCAATTGCCGCCGAGCGCCGCGAGCAGCGCGCGTTCGGCGAGGACCGCGTCGCGGCTCGGCGCGTGGTCGATCGCGGCGAGCAGTGCGCGGGTAGCCGCGTCGTTGGCACGGCATTCGATGGCGATCGCGGCCTGCCCTGGTGCGGGCAGCCATTCGTCGGCGGGCAGGGGGTGGCCGGTGCCCGTCTCGCCTAGCCGGTTGAGCCCGGCGGCGGCGAGGAAGGTTGCGTCGGCCTCGCCCGCGGCCAGCTTGGCGAGGCGCGTGGCGACATTGCCGCGGATCGGCACGACCTTGCAGTCGGGCCGCGCGTGGAGCAGGAGCGCGGCGCGGCGCGGCGCGCTGGTGCCGACCACGGCGCCTTGCGGCAGCGCCTGGACGCTGGCCGCGCCGACGAGCACGTCGCGCACATCCTCGCGCGGCAGAACCGCGGCGATGGCGATCTCGGCCGGGCGGATCGTCTCGACGTCCTTGGCGGAATGCACGGCGAAGTCGATCTCGCCCGCGATTAGCGCGGCGTCGAGCTCTTTGGTCCATAGTGCCTTGCCGCCGATCTCGGCGAGCGGGCGATCCTGGATACGGTCGCCGCTGGCAGTGACGGAGACGAGCTCGACCTGGGTTTCGGTCCAACCGTGCGCGGCGATAAGGCGGGCGCGCGCCTCTTCGGCCTGGGCCATGGCGAGTGGGGACTTGCGGGTTCCCAGGCGGAGCGGACGGTCAAGAGCGTTGAGGGTCATGGCGCGGCTTGTGCTAGTCTGCAATCTCACTAAGTGGAAGCACGGATGAGGATAGTCCTTGGCATCGAAAGCTCGTGCGATGAAACCGCCGCTGCGTTGGTCACCGACGGGCGCGTCATCGTGGCGCAGCGCATCGCCTCGCAGGACGAGGCGCATCGGCCCTATGGTGGCGTTGTTCCGGAAATCGCTGCCCGTGCCCATGCCGAGATCCTGACGCCGCTGATCGAGGCGACCCTGGCCGATGCCGGCATGACCCTGGCCGATGTAGACGCCGTCGCCGCGACCGCCGGGCCGGGGCTGATCGGCGGGGTGATGGTGGGGCTGGTCACCGCCAAGGCACTGGCCATGGCTGCCGACAAGCCGCTGATCGCGATCAACCACCTCGAAGGGCACGCGCTGTCGCCGCGGCTGGCCGACGAGACGCTGGAATTCCCCTATCTGCTGCTGCTCGCCTCGGGCGGTCATTGCCAGTTGCTGCTGGTCGAGGGCGTCGGCCGCTTCCGCCGGCTCGCGACGACGATCGACGACGCTTTGGGCGAAGCCTTTGACAAGACCGCCAAGATCCTCGGCCTCGGCTATCCGGGCGGCCCCGCGGTCGAGCGGCTGGCGGGGGAGGGCGATGTCAGGAAGGTGCCGCTGCCGCGTCCTTTGCTGGGCAGCGCCGAACCGCATTTCTCCTTCGCGGGTCTGAAGAGCGCAGTGTTGCGGGCGAAACAGGCCGGCGTGCACGCCGATGCCGACATCGCTGCATCGTTCCAGCAGGCCGCAGTCGACTGCGTGATCGATCGCAGCAAACGCGCGATCCAGGCAGCCGGCCCCGTCACCGCCCTGGTAGTTGCGGGGGGCGTAGCAGCCAACAAGTCCATCCGCGCGGCGCTTGAGGCGCTGGCCGCGGACAACAGCCTGCGCTTCGTTGCGCCGCCGTTGCAGCTTTGCACCGACAATGCCGCGATGATTGCCTGGGCCGGCGTCGAGCGGCTCGGCCAGGATGATCCGTTCGATTTCGCCCCAAGGCCCCGCTGGCCGCTCGATGCGGCGGCCGAACCGGTGCGCGGCGCGGGAGTGAAAGCATGACGACCCTTCGACAAGCTCAGGGTGAGCGGATTGGAGTGATCGGCGCGGGCGCCTGGGGCACCGCGCTCGCCCAGGCGCTGGCCAGCGACGGCAGCGAGGTCGTGCTTTGGGCGCGCGAGCCCGAACTCGTCGCCGAGATCAATGCGACGCACACCAACAGCCTGTTCCTGCCGAGCGCGAAACTGGCCGGTAGCGTGCGCGCCACCGGCGACATCGCCGAACTCGGCGCGCTGCCGGCCTTGCTCGCGGTCGTGCCCGCGCAGTTCCTCGGCTCGGTGCTGGCGGGCCTGCCCGATGGGACACGCGATCTCGTGCTCTGCGCCAAGGGCATCGAGGCTGGCTCGGGCCGCTTGATGGCCGACGTCGCGCGAGACGCCGCGCCTGCGGCCAGCCTTGCCGTGCTCTCGGGACCGACCTTCGCGCACGAGGTCGCCGCCGGGCTGCCGACCGCGGTCACGCTCGCCTGCGCCGGCGGCGAGGCGCAGTGGGCGCGGCTCTCGCCGCTGATCGCGCGGCCGGCTTTCCGGCCCTATTATTCCGACGATCTGATCGGCGCCGAGATCGGCGGCGCGGTCAAGAACGTTCTGGCGATCGCCTGCGGCGTGGTCGAGGGATTGCAACTCGGCCAGAACGCGCGCGCTGCGCTGATCGCGCGGGGCTATGCCGAGATGCTGCGCTTCGGCCTGGCGCGCGGTGCGCGTGCCGAGACGCTGTCGGGTCTCTGCGGGCTCGGCGATCTCGTGCTGACCTGCTCCTCGACCTCGAGCCGCAACTTCTCGCTCGGCAAGGCGCTCGGCGAGGGCCAGAGCGCGGCCGAGGCGCTCGCGGGCAAGACCAGCGTCGCCGAAGGGGCCGCTACCGCGCCCGTGCTCGCCGAACTGGCGCGCGCCGCAAACATGGACATGCCGATCGTCGAGGCCGTCGCGCGCCTGCTCGCGGGCGAGGCGCCGGCGCGCGCGGTGGTTTCCGAGCTGCTCGCGCGCCCGCTCAAGGCCGAGCTGGAGCGCAAGGCTTGAGCACCGCACCCACGGGCGCGGGGGACCCCCAGCGCGACGACATTGCTGCCATCGCCAAAGGCGGGCGGACCAATCTGCTTGGCTTCCCGATCCGCCTGATGGGCCGGATTCCCTTCCTGCTGATCGCGGGCCGGCTCTATGGCGCCGATTCGCTCGGCCGCCTCGCCTCGGCGCTGGTGGTCATCGAATTCCTCGCGCTGCTGAGCTCGATGGGGCTCAAGCGCGGGCTCGCGCGGCGGCTGACCGAAGAGGACACGCACCCGGCCAATGCCGTGGGCGACGCCATGCTGATCTCGGTGTTCTTCGGCGCCTGTGCCGCGACGGCCTTATGGCTGTTCCCTGCGCCGATGTTCCCGAGCGGGCGCTACTCGATCTACGACCTGATGCTGCCGCTGGCGATCATTCCGATCACCGTGACCGACATCGCGCTCGCGGCATGCGCTTATCACTTCAACGTCGGCGCGACGGTCAAGGCGCGCTCGATCGTCGAGCCCTGGACGATCTCGGGCGCGGCGTTGGGCTTCTATTACCTCGTTCCCGAGGGCGGGCTGGCGCTGGCCTTCATCTTCGCCAATGTCTGCACGATGCTGGCCGCGGTCGTGCCCTTGCTGCGCGCCTATGGCCTGCCGCAGCAATGGCGCCCGCATCCGATCCACCTGCTCAAGCTGGCGCGCGCCAACCTGCCCTTGGCCCTGGCCGAAGGCGTCGAATGGGGCTCGCGCCGGCTCGACGTGTTCATCCTCGGCATGTTCGCCTCGCCGAGTGCGGTTGGCGTCTATTACATCGCCCAGCAGGTCGCGAGCCTGCCGCAGAAGCTCAAGACCAGCTTCGAGCCGATCCTCGGCCCGGTGATCACGCGCAGCCTCAAGAACAAGGACTATCACGCGATCGCGCTGCAGGTCTGCCAGGTGGGCTTCTGGATCACCGCGGCGCAGTGCGGCATCGCGCTCGCCCTGGGCATTCCCGGCGAGGGCGTGATGGGGCTGGTCGGCCCGCACTTCGTCGGCGGCACGGGCGCGTTGGCCTTCCTGCTCGCGGCCGAAGTCGTCGCGGCGACCGCCGTCGTCGCCGATTCGGCGCTGATCTACATGGCGCGGATGAAGAACCTGGCGATCTCGCTGCTGACGATCGCGATCCAGGCGGGCTTGACCGTCGGCGGCATCCTGCTCGTCGACGACCTCGGGCTCGACCAGCTCTATCGCGCCGCCGCGGCCGCTGCGGCGCTGATGCTGTCGCTGGCGATCGCCTCGATCCTCAAGTCCTGGCTGCTCTCGCGGCTGCTCGGCGAGCGGATCAACAACTGGCGCTGGCCGCTTGTCTGGGCCGCCGGCGCTGCCTCGGTGGTCGGCTGGGCGGCGACGCGCTTCCTGCCCGAATGGGCCGAGCTCGCCTTCGGCATCCCGGCGATCCTCGCGGTCTATTGCTGGGTGATCTGGAACAAGGGCTTCGGCGCCGAGGATCGCGTGCTGTTCCGCAAGAGCGCCAAGGCTTAGCTCCGTTATCGAGCTAAACGCTTAGTCGTACACCACGAACATTCAGTCGCGGTTCACGGCTTTCTAGGCCTTCTCCACCGAGCGATCGACGGAGGAGGAATGCCATGCATTTGGCCAAGACACTGACCGCAACTTGCACAATCGCGCTTATTGCCGGATGCGCCAGTCAGCGCGATGCGCCGCGTGTGACCCAGGCTCCGCCAGCGCCGCCGCCGGTGGCAGCGCAGGACCCATCCTCTCACGACATCGTCGTCACGTCGCGACGGGTTGAAGAACGCTTGCAGTCCGTTCCGCTCGCTTCCCCTCCGGCCAAAGGCGCGGCGATGCAGGAGCGCTATGCCCGCACCTATGTTCGCCCGGTCATCGTCCCCGTTCCCGCGGGTTCCGAGCGCTACGACGGCCAGGATGTCGGCGCGGTTCACGTCGCCCGGACCGACCCGGTCTCGACCTTCTCGGTCGACGTCGACACCGGCGCCTATGCCAATGCCCGCCGCTTTCTCGGGCTCGGCCAGATGCCGCCCAAGGATGCCGTGCGCAGCGAGGAGATGATCAACTACTTCCGCTACGACTATGCGACCCCGGCCACGCGCGACGTGCCTTTCACCGTTACCACCGATGTCGCCGTGACGCCGTGGAACCCGGCGACGCGGCTGATGCGCATCGGCCTGCGCGGCTACGATCTGCCGAGCGCGGGGGCCAAGGACGGAATTGGACGCCCGCCGGCGAACCTCGTGTTCCTCGTCGACGTCTCGGGCTCGATGTCGAGCGAAGACAAGCTGCCGCTGGTCAAGTCCGCGCTTGCCGGCTTGGCAGGCGAACTGGCGCCGAAGGACAAGGTCTCGATCGTGGTCTATGCCGGCGCTGCCGGGCTGGTGCTCGAGCCGACCAACGATCCGGCCAAGATCAAGGCTGCGCTCGAACGGCTCGACGCCGGCGGCTCGACCGCGGGCGGAGCCGGGCTCCAGCTCGCCTACAACATCGCGCGCGACAACTTCATCAAGGGCGGCGTCAACCGCATCCTCCTCGCCACCGACGGCGATTTCAACGTCGGCGTCAGCGACAACAAGGCGCTGATCGAGATGGTCGAGCGCGAGCGAGACAGCGGCATCACCCTGACCACGCTCGGCTTCGGCACGGGCAACTACAACGAAGCGATGATGGAGCAGATCGCCGACCACGGAAACGGCAACTACGCCTACATCGATTCCGCGCTCGAGGGGCGCAAGGTGCTCGGCGACCAGATGAGTTCGACCCTGTTCACGATCGCCAAGGACGTGAAGATCCAGGTCGAGTTCAATCCCGCCCAGGTCAGCCAGTATCGCCTGCTTGGCTACGAGAACCGGGCGTTGCGAGAAGAGGACTTCAATAACGACAAGGTCGATGCCGGCGATATCGGTGCGGGCCATCAGGTGACCGCGATCTACGAGATCGTGCCTGCCGGTGCCCAAGGCTGGATCGGTCCGCGGCGCTATGACGATGCTCCTGCCGCGGCGGCTGCGGGTAAGGTCGGCGAACTGGCCTTCGTCAAGCTGCGCTACAAGCTGCCTGACGGTACGACCTCGCGGTTGATCGAGCGGCCCCTCCCGGCGCGGCTTCTCCAGGCCTCGGCGCGGCCGACCGGCGACTTCGCTTTCGCCACGGCCGTCGCCGCCTTCGGCCAGACCCTCCGCGGCGATGCGATGATGAACGGCTTCACCCCCGCGCAGATTGTCACACTTGCGGGCCGCCAGCAGGATTTCTGGCGGCAAGAGTTTCTGCGGCTGGTCGGCGTGGCCGGATCGCTCGCGCGCAACGAAAGCCCGGAGCCGCGCGAGGATAAGGGCGGCTGAGCTGGCGGCTTTTCCCTTCCGGCGCCTTGGCGGTGATGACGGGAGAAAAACCGGTTCCCACTTTTCCGCGCAATGCTATGCCGGCGGTGTGAACAGCCATCATCTGATCCTCATCCCCGCCGGCGCCATCGCCGTCGCTGGCATCGCCTTCTCGATGATCCTCGCCCACAAGGGCGCGGTCGGTGGGCCGGTGCTCATGGCCATGCTGCTCGGCACCTATGCCGTGGGGCTGGGAATCGGACGGCTGGCGCTCAACCGGAGGGGGTAGGACCGTGCTGCAGACCATCGAAGCCAATTGGGTCGCCTTTGCGCTCGCGCTCGTCATCGGCCTGCTGGTCGCCTGGTGGCTGTTCGGCCGCGGCTCGCGCGACAATCGTCAGCGCAGCCATAAGCCCGACGTGCTCGACGAGGGCGCCGCTCCCGCCGCGCGCAATCAGGCGCTGATCGATGCGCCCTCCGCGGTGACGGCAGCCGCTTTCGCCGACACCGGACCTTCGGTCATGGGCGGCATGGGCGAGGTCATCGCTGCGGCCGCTGCGAGCGAAGTGATCGACGCCGAAGAAGAAGCCCAGCCTACGCCGCCGCCCGCGGCTCCTTCTCCGGCCCCTGCGGCCATACCCGCTGCCGGTGAGGCCGACGACCTCCGCCGGATCAAGGGCGTCGGCCCCAAGCTCGTCGCGCTGCTACAGTCGCTGGGCATCACCACCTATGCCCAGGTCGCCGCCTGGACCGATGCCGACATCGACCGCGTCGATGCGCAGCTCGGCACTTTCGCTGGCCGCATCCGCCGCGATAGCTGGGTGGAGCAGGCGCAGTTCCTGGCGGCAGGCGATACGGCGGGCTTCGAGGGCCGGTTCGGCAAGCTCTGACACCCGGCCCCGCGGCGGTCAGATCGCCTGGCCGCCCGATACCTCGATCCGCTGCGCGTTGACCCAGCGGTTGCCCTCGTCGAGCAGGTTGGCGATCATCGGGCCGATGTCGTCGGGCAAACCGACTCTGCCGAGCGCGGTGATGCTCGACAGGTGCTGGTTGAGATCGGCGTTGTCGCGCACCGCGCCGCCGCCGAAATCGGTTTCGATCGCGCCCGGCGCCACGGTGTTCACGGCAATGCCGCGCGCGCCGAACTCCTTGGCCATGTAGACGCTCAGAACCTCGACCGCGGCCTTGGCGGCGGCATAGGCGGCATAGCCCGGCAGGGCGAAGCGGGTCAGACCGGTCGACAGGTTCACCACGCGGCCGCCGTCGGCGATCACCGGCAGCAGCGCCTGGGTGAGGAAGAACGTGCCCTTGAAGTGGACGTTCACCATGGCATCGAACTGCGCCTCGGTGGTTTCGGCGATCGTCGCATATTCGCCATAGCCGGCGTTGTTGACGAGGTGGTCGAAGCTGTCGCGCTGCCAGGTCTTGCCCAGCGCCGCGCGCAGGCTTTCGGCGAAAGCCGGGAAGGTCGCCGCCTTGGCGGTGTCGAGCTGGAGCGCCACGGCCTTGCGGCCCAGCGCGGCGATCTCGGCGACGACGGCCTGCGCGTGATCGGCCTGACTGTGATAGGTGAGGACGACATCGCCGCCGCGCTTGGCGATCGAGAGCGCGGTGTTGCGGCCCAGGCCGCGGCTGCCGCCGGTGATGAGAGTGATCTTGCTCATGGGAGGGTCCTTTCGGTCGGAGTGACCATGCTCTTGTGCCGCAAGCCACGGACGCGGCGTTGCCGGAAGCTCGTCGATCCTTGCCTATTCCTACGAGCCGGTTTTCGCCGCCCAGTCTTGCATATAGAAGACACGGCATGAACGACCTGCTCGATACCGTACGCCGGCATGCCGAGGCCTTGGTCCAGGACGAGGTGATAATTCCCACCGCGATCCCGGGTATGAACCTGGCACGGTCGCTCCATCCGAGCGACCTGATCCACGCCATGGCCCAGCCGCACGTCGTGATCGTCGTGCAGGGCGCCAAGACCGTGACGATGGGTGCGCAGACCTTTGCCTTTTCCGCTGGCGAGACCCTGCTGATCGCGGCCGACGTTCCGACCACCAGCCAGATCGTCCGCGCCAGTCCCGCGGCGCCCTACTATTCGCTGGTGCTCCAGCTCGATGCCGCGATCGTCGCCGAACTCTCGGCCGAGATCGAGGTGGCCGCGGCTGCCTCGGTCGAAGCGCCAGTGCGCGTAGATACGACCGAGCGCGAGGTCGCCGACGCTGCGCTGCGGCTGCTGCGCCTGCTCGACCGCCCCGCGGCCGCGCCGGTGCTCCAGGTACAGCTCCTGCGCGAGATGCATTACTGGCTGCTCGCCGGCCGCCACGGCAATGCCATCCGCCTGCTCGGCCTGCCCGATGGCCACGTCCAGCGCATCGCCCGCGCGGTCGCCGTGCTGCGCGCCGACTATGCGCGCGCCTTGCCGGTCGAGCGGCTGGCGGCGGTCGCGGGTATGAGTCCGTCGTCGTTCCACCAGCACTTCCGCGCGGTGACCTCGCTTTCGCCGCTGCAGTTCCAGAAGCAGCTCCGCCTGATCGAAGCCCGCCGCCTGATGCTGGCGCGGGGGCTGTCGTCGAGCCACGCAGCTTTCGAGGTGGGCTACGAAAGCGTGCCACAGTTCACGCGCGAGTATGGGCGGTTTTTCGGGCTATCGCCGGCCAGGGACGTTAAGGCGGCGAAGGAGAGGCTGGCGGCTTAACGCCCCCACTTCCGCTTGCTCTCCTTGCCGAACCGACCCTTGCGCGTCCCCGGCTTGCCCTCGTTGCTCCGCCCGACCAGCGGTGCCTTCTGCTGACCTTCGGGCAGCCCGAGCTCGCCGGCTTCCAACCGCCGGATCTCGTCACGCAGCCTTCCGGCCTCCTCGAACTCGAGGTCTGCCGCGGCGTTGCGCATCTTCTTTTCGAGGTCCTCGATGTACGACCGCAAATTATGCCCGACGAGGTTGTTCGCGCCCTCGGCCTCGATGTCGACCAGCACGCCGTCGCGGCTCGCCGTATCGGCGACGATGTCGTGGATGTTGCGCTTGATCGTCTGCGGGGTGATGCCGTGTTCGAGGTTGTAGGCCTCCTGCCGCTCGCGGCGGCGGTCGGTCTCGGCGATCGCGCGCTCCATCGAGCCGGTCATGCGGTCGGCGTAGAGGATGACGCGGCCGTCGACATTGCGCGCGGCGCGGCCGATCGTCTGGATCAGCGAGGTTTCGCTGCGCAGGAAGCCTTCCTTGTCGGCGTCGAGGATGCAGACGAGCCCGCATTCGGGAATATCGAGGCCCTCGCGCAACAGGTTGATGCCGACAAGCACGTCATAGACGCCGAGGCGCAGGTCGCGGATCAGCTCGATGCGTTCGAGCGTCTCGACGTCGCTGTGCATGTAGCGGACGCGCAGCCCGGCCTCGTGCATGAATTCGGTCAGGTCCTCGGCCATGCGCTTGGTCAGGGTAGTGACGAGCGTGCGATAGCCGGCCTTGGCGGTCTCGCGGCACTCGTTGATGCAGTCCTGGACCTGGTCCTCGACCGGGCGGATCAGCACCGGCGGGTCGATCAGGCCGGTGGGTCGGATCACCTGCTCGGCGAAGACGCCGCCGGTCTGCTCCATCTCCCAATTGCCCGGCGTGGCCGAGACCGCGAAGGTCTGCGGACGCATGGCTTCCCACTCGTTGAAGCGCAGCGGGCGGTTGTCGATGCAAGACGGCAGGCGGAAGCCGTATTCGGCCAGGGTCAGCTTGCGGCGGTGGTCGCCGCGCGCCATGGCGCCGATCTGCGGCACGGTCTGGTGGCTCTCGTCGACGAAGAGCAGCGCGTTGTCGGGCAGGTATTCGAACAGCGTCGGCGGCGGTTCGCCGGGCATGCGCCCGGTCAGGAAGCGGCTGTAGTTCTCGATGCCTGCGCAGGAGCCGGTGGCGGCGATCATCTCGAGATCGAAATTGGTCCGCTGTTCGAGCCGCTGGTGCTCGATCAGCTTGCCCTCGGCCTCGAGTTCCTTGAGCCTTTCGCTGAGCTCGAACTTGATCGCCTCGCTCGCCTGCTTGAGCGTGGGCCCCGGGGTAACGTGGTGCGAATTGGCGTAGACGCGGATATTGTTCAGCTTGTTGCCCGCCTTGCCGGTCAGCGGGTCGAATTCGGCGATTTCCTCGATCTCGTCGCCGAAGAAGCTGATGCGCCAGGCCATGTCCTCGTAGTGCGAGGGATAGATTTCCAGGCTGTCGCCGCGGACGCGGAAATTGCCGCGCGAGAAGGCAGCGTCATTGCGCTTGTACTGCAACGCGACGAGCTTGCGAACGATCTCGCGCTGGTCGACGGTTTCGCCCTTCTTGAGGTCGAAGATCATCGCCGAATAGGTCTCGACCGAACCGATGCCGTAGAGGCAGCTGACCGAGGCGACGATGATCACATCGTCGCGTTCGAGCAGCGCGCGCGTGGCCGAGTGGCGCATGCGGTCGATCGCCTCGTTAACCGAGCTTTCCTTCTCGATGTAGGTGTCCGACCGCGCGACATAGGCCTCGGGCTGGTAGTAGTCGTAGTAGGAGACGAAATACTCGACCGCGTTGTTGGGAAAGAAGCTCTTGAACTCGCCATAGAGCTGCGCCGCGAGAATCTTGTTGGGTGCCAGAATTAGCGCGGGCCGCTGCAGCGCCTCGATCACCTTGGCCATCGTGAAGGTCTTGCCCGAGCCGGTGACGCCGAGCAGCACCTGGGTCTTATCGCCCGCCAGCGCGGCCTCGGTCAGTTCGGCGATCGCCGTCGGCTGGTCGCCGGAGGGCTGATATTCGGAGACGAGTTCGAAGCGCTTGCCGCCATCGCTCTTCTCGGGACGGGCCGGACGGTGGGGAACGAAGGTTTCGGTGGTGACGGGCTCTTCGAGTCCGCGACGGATAACGAGTTCGGCCATGCGCGTACATATGGCGAACGACGCGGCGGGGTTCAACCTTCCCATCCGGGGATTGACGCCATGCTCCGCACTGTCTGTAACGCCGCCGAGAGATCGGAGAGAAAGATGCCCAAGACCATCGAAGACGTGATTGCCGAGTCCGAGATCAAGGACGTGCACTTGCGCTACTGTCGCGCGAACGATCGCCGCGACGAGGAACTGATGCGATCGTGCTTTCACCCCGACGCGGTGATCGAACTGCACGAGCCGCTCGATGTCGAAAGCTTCATAGGCATGGGCCGGATGGTGCTCGGCCTATTCTCGGTTACCTGGCACAACACGGGCAACCAGCTCGTCGAGGTCAAGGGCGACGTGGCCTGGGCCGAGCACTACACGACCTCCTCGCACCGCTCGCCGGCCGACGACAAGGGACCCGAGCGCGACTTCATCGTCTTCGGTCGCTACGTCGATCGTTTCGAGAAGCGTGACGGCGCATGGCGCATCGCCAAGCGCAAGATGCTGGTCGACTATACGCGTACCGATCCGGTTCTGCCCGGCGATGCCAGCATGGGCAGCAGCGGCGGGTCGCGCGATCGCAACGATCCCTCTTATACCTGGCGCCTCGACTGACGGGATCGCGCTTTCGTCAGGAACCCGGCGCCGTAAAATGCTTTGGCAGGTCGGGGTCGCCTGATACCGTGGCGGCGCTCAGGGAGAAGACCAATATGACCGCATTCCGTACCGCCGCCCTCGTGACCGCCACCGCGCTCGCCGCGCTGTCGCTCTCGGCCTGCAAGAAGGAGGGCGTCGTCGCCAAGGACGAGTCGGTCGAATCGGTCGCCAAGAAGGTCGACGAGAGCGGGATCAAGCCCCAGCCCGGTCGCTGGGAATCGAGCGTGAAGATCGGCAAGATGGACCTGCCCGGCCTGCCGCCGCAGGCCAAAGAGGCGATGGGCAAGCAGATGGGCGCTACCCAGACCTTCGCGAGCTGTCTGACTCCCGAACAGGCCGCCAAGCCCGATGCCGGGTTCTTCCAAGCCGGTGCGAAGGACTGCAAGTACGACAGTTTCGTCATGGCGGGCGGCAAGATCGATGCCGCGATGACCTGCGATCGTGGCGGCCAGACGCTGAAGATGACGATGGCCGGCACCTACAGCGAGACGAGCTATGACATCGCGGTGAAGTCGCAGGGTGAAGTCCAGCCGGGAATGCCGATGTCGATGGAGATGTCGATCGCCTCGCATCGCGCCGGCGAATGCAACGGCACCGAGGTCAGCGCCGCCGCGCCGCCGGCCAAGCCATGACGTTCAGCCGGCGTTATCCTAACGCCGCTACACGGAGTCGATGATAGCGACGATGTTCGGGACTTTCCGCGATAGGGCGATGGGCGCGAGCCGGGAAATGGCCCGGCGCACGGCGCTCGCGCGTCAGCCGCGCCCCGAAGGCGTGAGCGGTCCGCCCCTCAAGCTCTTGCTCGCGGAGCTCGGCGCGCTGGCGGGACGCGGACTGCCGCGCGAGGTGCCCAGCCACGTCGCGCGCAATCCGCAACCGGTCATGCTGCTGCCGGGCTTCGGCGCGCATCCGGGCCGGATGCGGCGGATGGAGCAGGCTCTGCTCGCCGCGGGCCACGAGGCGCAGGACTGGGGCATGGGCTTCAACCTCGGCCCGACCGAGGCCAACTTCGTCTTCCTGATGCGTCGCGTCGGCGCGCTGGCCCGCGAATACGGTGAGCCGGTGGCGCTCGTCGGCTGGAGCCTGGGTGGGCTGTTCGCGCGCGAGATTGCGCATCGACAGCCCGATTCAGTCTCGCGCGTGATCACCATGGGCACGCCGTTTTCGGGCGATCGCCGCGCCAACAACGCCTGGCGCGCCTACCAGCTCATAACGGGGCACGCGGTTGACGAGCCCCCGATCGAGTGCGAGCCGTCGAAACCGCCCGTGCCGACGATCGCATTGTGGAGCCCGCGCGACGGGGTCGTGGCGCCGCGTTCGGCCTGCGGCTGGCCCAGTGAGCGGGACCGCGCGGTAGCCGTTCGCTGCAATCATCTCGGCTTCGCCAACGATCCGCGCGTAATCGCAGAAGTGCTGCGCCAGTTGGACATGGACTACTGAGCGTTCGTCATCGCGAAACATTAGACGGTATTTGACTCTCACCTCGCAAACGGCTGCATAGGCCGCGCAGGTAGGGAGAGAGCCATGCTGGAAATCTGGCGAGCCGGAGGCTCGAACACGGGCGCGACGCCCGAACTCGCCCGCGGCGTCGAGGCCGAGGGCTGGGACGGCCAGATGTTCATGGATTCGCAGTCGCTCTCGGCCGATCCTTATGCGCAGATGGGCGCCTGGGCGGCCTGGACCGAGCGGCTCAAGCTTTCGCCCGGCGTGACCAATCCGTTCACGCGCAACCTCGCAGTCTCGGCCACCTCGATCGCGACTATCCAGGCAATCTCCCAGGGCCGCGCCGTGCTCGGCATCGGCCGCGGCGATTCGGCGCTCGCCTATCTCGGCTATGCGCCGGTGAAGCTCGCTTGGTTCGAGAAATCGCTCGAGACCCTGCAGGCGCTGCTGTCGGGCGCGGAAGTGCCGTTTGCCGACAGCGGCAGCACGACCGGCGCGGCGCCCTCGCACGAGGGCCTGTCGCTCGGTGCGCGGCCCGAGGGTGTGCGGCTGCGCTGGTTGCCAAATGGCCTGCCCAAGGTGCCGCTCGACGTCGCCGCGACCGGCCCCAAGGTCATCGCCATGGCTGCACGGATCGCCGAGCGCGTGACCTTCAGCGTCGGCGCAGAGCTCGAGAGGATGCAATGGGCGCTCGATCTCGCGCGCGAGCACGAACCCGCGCCGCGCTCCTATGGCGCGCAGGTCATCGTCGTCTGCCATCCCAACGAGGCAACGGCGATGGAGGTGGCCATGCATATGGCGCCGCCGCTCGCGCGCTTCCAGGTGATCCAGGGCAAGACCGTGGGCCCGGCCGACGCGGCGATGGCGCAGAACATGGACGCCATCAAGGACGGCTACGACATGACCAAGCACGGCGTCCACGACGCCGAGGACCGCATCGTCGGTGGCGGCATGACACGAGAATTCGTCAAGCGGTTCGCCGTGGTCGGCACGCCCGATCACTGTACCGAGCGGCTGCTGACGCTGCGCGCGGCGGGGCTCGAGCGGTTCGTCGTGGTCGGGCCGGGGTTCTATCCGAACGAATGGGGCGAGGCGGCAGGTCTGTTCGCCCGCGAAGTGATACCGGCGCTGCGCGCGGCCGGATGAGGGGGTGATTGTGGTGAGTGCGGACTATGTGATCGCCGGCGGTGGTAGCGCCGGCTGCGCCCTGGCGGCGCGCCTGTCGGAAAATCCCACCAATTCGGTCGTGCTGCTCGAAGCGGGCGGGACCTCGGACGGGTTCATGAATCGGATGCCGGCCGGCGGCATGAAGATGATTTTCGGCGAGCACGACTGGCAGCACCTTACCGAGCCCGACCCTTCGCTGAATGGCCGACGCGTGCCGTGGAATGCAGGCAAGCTGCTCGGCGGCGGCTCGTCGATCAACGGCATGATCTACATCCGCGGCGACCGGTCGGACTACGACGCCTGGGACAAGGATCTCGGCTGCACCGGCTGGGGCTGGAACGAGGTCCTGCCCTATTTCAAGAAGTCCGAGGACTTCTCTGGCCCGCCGAGCCAGCTCCACGGCACGACCGGGCCGCTCGGTGTCGGCCTGCCGACCTCGCAGCATCCGCTCGCCAAGGTCTTCGTCGAGGGCTGCGAAGAATACGGCCTGCGCGCGATCGAGGACTATTGCTCGGGCGACGTCGACGGTGCCTTCCGCATGTTCGTGACCCAGAAGAACGGTCAGCGGTCGAGCGCCGCGGCTGCCTTCCTCAAGGCGGCCGAGGGACGGCCGAACCTGACCGTCATCACCGGCGCGCTGGTCGACAAGGTCGTGATCCAGCATGGGCGCGCCACCGGCGTGCGCTATCGCCAAAACGGCGTTGAAAAGATCGTCGAGGCGCGCCGCGAAGTGATCGTCAGCACCGGTGCGATCGCCTCGCCGGCGGTGCTGATGCGCTCTGGCATCGGCCCGGCCGGGCAGCTCAAGGCCCAGGGCATCGAGGTACTGGTCGACGCGCCTGAGGTCGGCCAGAACCTGCAGGAGCACGCGAGCTTCCATTCGACCTTCCAGGTCACCCAGCGCACCTACAACCAGATGATGAAGCCGCTGACCTTGGCGCGCGAATTCCTGCGCTATGTCTTCACTCGCAAGGGGCTGATGACGATCGTGCCGGTCGAGGCCATGGCCTATCTGCGCTCGACGCCCGATCTGTCGTTCCCCGACATCAAGCTGTCGTTCGGGCTGATGTGCTACGACATGGCCAAGCGCAAGCCGCACCACCTGCCGGGCGTGACGGTCTATTGCAACGTCGCCAAGCCCAAGAGCCGCGGCGAGATCCGACTCAAGAGCGCCGATGCCGCCGACAAGCCGGTGATCGACCATCGCCTGCTCGGCCATCCCGACGACATTGCGACGATGATCAGTGGCGCCAAGCAGGTGCAGGAACTGTTCAAGACTCCGGCCTTGGCTGCGGTCACCGTCGGCGGGTTTACGCCAAGCCCGGTACCGACGAGCGATGCCGAGTGGGAGCAGCGGATCCGCAACGAGAGCGGCATCGGCTATCACCCGGTGGGCACTTGCCGGATGGGTGGCGACGCGACCTCGGTGGTTGATCCGCGGCTGCGTGTGCGCGGCGTCGAAGGGTTGCGCGTCGTCGATGCCTCGATCATGCCGATTATGCCCGCGGCCAATACCAATGCGCCGGCGATCATGGTCGGCGAAAAGGCGGCGGCGATGATCCTCGAGGACGCTAGCTGAGGGAACTTCGAGGCGCGACGATCATTGTTCAGGGCGCAATTCGAAAGGGGAACACCCATGCGCAAGACCTTGATCATCGCCCTCTCGCTCACCGCGGGCCTCGCCTTGGCCGGCTGTTCGGAGAAGACCCAGGACCATGCCGAGAAGACCGCGGAAGCGGTCGGCCAGGACGTCGACAACGCCGTCGACGGCGCTGCGGGTAAGGCGGGCACCGCGGTGGACCATGCCGCGGGCGATGCCGCCAATGCGGTGGGCAATGCCGCGAACGACAGCGCCAAAGCGATCAGCAGTGCGGTCGACAAGGCCGAGGCTGCCGCCGATCGCGCGGGCGAGAAGATCGAGCATGGCGCCGACAAGGCGCGTCAACGCGTTCACGAAGAGACCGCACCCGACAAGCACTGAGGGCGGGCAAACGCGGGGGCGATTTGCCCCCGTGGTCATTCCTGCGTGGCGACCGATCGGCTAGGCCGACAAGCCGCGCCGAACGGCGCATCCGAGGAGAGCCCGCGTGATCACCGTCCATCACCTGACCAATTCGCATTCGCATGTCGTTCTCTGGCTGCTTGAGGAACTGGGCGTACCTTACGAAATGGTGCTCCACCGGCGTGACCCGGTGACGCGCCGCTCGCCCGATACGCTGCGCGCGATCCATCCGGCGGCCAAGGCGCCGACGATCGAGGACAACGGCCTCGCCATGGTCGAATCGACCGGCGTGCTGCTCTACCTGCTCGAAGCCTATGGCGAGGGACGCCTGCGCCCGGCACCGGGGACCGCCGATGCCATGCGCTTCTACCAGTGGCTGACCTTCATCGAAGGCTCGGCCAAGGGGCCGGCGATGCAGTTCGTCCGGCTGGCGATGGGTCAGGCCGACGACACAATGCGCGACATGGTCGCTCAGGCGGCAGCAGCTTCGTTCGGGCTGCTGGAAGCTGCGCTCGACGGCGCCGAGACGATCGTCCCCGACCAGTTCACCGCCGCCGACATCCAGCTGACCTTCTTCGAGGAACTGCTCGAAGGCTTCGGCCAGATCGACAACTGGCCGAACATGAAGGCGCACCTCGCGCGCATGCGCGAACGCGAGGCTTACAAGCGCGCCGAGGCCAAAGGCGGCCCGGTCGATCTCAAGGGGCTTTTCGCGGGCATGGCCAAGTAGGTCCGGCATGACGGCCGCTGCCCAATGGCGCCCGATGCGGGCTGATGACGTCGATGGCGTCGTCGCGGTGGCGGCCTCGGCCTTTCCCGATCATTTCGAACGACGCGACTGCTTCGCCGAGCGTTTCGCACTGTTCGCGCAGGGTTGTTTCGTTCTGGCCGAAGGCGACGCGGTGAAAGGCTATCTGATCGCCTATCCCTGGCCGCTCGGCGCGATACCACCGCTCAACAGCCTGCTCGGCGCACTGCCGGAGGCCCGCGACACCTGGTATCTGCATGACCTGGCCCTGCATCCCGACATGCGCGGGCAGGGGCATGCACGGCCGATCGTCGAGCGTCTGGCCAGCGAAGCGCGCGCGCAGGGTGCGGTGCGGATCGCGCTCGTCTCGGTCAACGATTCGGTGCCGTTCTGGCAGGGCCTGGGCTTCGAGCCGCTTGCCGGCGACGCCACGCTCGCGCGCAAGCTCGAAAGTTATGGCGCGGCGTCGCGCTATATGGTCCGCGCGCTCTAGCCGGTGATCGGCTCGAGCACGACCACGGGAATCTCGCGTTCGGTCTTGGCCTGATAGTCGTCGTACTGAGGCCAGGCCTCGACCGCCTTGGCCCAGAGCCGCTCGCGCTCGGGCGAGGGGGCGGTGTGGGCGCGGGCCTGGAACACCTTGTCTTTGACCTGCAGCGTGACGACGGGCTCGGCCTCGAGATTGAGATACCAGACCGGATGCTTGGGCGCGCCGCCGAGCGAGGCGATGATCACGTAGTTTGGGCCGTCGCTGACGAAGATCAGCGGCACGGTCTTGTCCTCGCCCGACTTGCGCCCCTTGGTGGTCAGCAGCAGGGTGGTGGCGTTGTTCCAGATGTAGCCGGTCTCGCCGCCGGTCGCGCGATAGGCCTCGACGTGGCTGGGGCCGGCGATCGTGAAGTCCATTTCAGCAGGGCTGCGCGGGGGGCTGCCGAGGGTCATCGTCCATACCTTTCGAACCGGG
Organism: Novosphingobium anseongense; assembly: GCF_037482895.1. NCBI lineage: Bacteria > Pseudomonadati > Pseudomonadota > Alphaproteobacteria > Sphingomonadales > Sphingomonadaceae > Novosphingobium > Novosphingobium anseongense. Next base: position 872,520 of record NZ_JBBHJZ010000002.1, read on the forward strand.
AGGATGCGCCTGTCTTGGCACAGCTGGCCGTGCGCCTCAACGCGTCAGGCGCGTGGTGGCCTTCGGCGATAGCTGAGTGCTTCGGCGATATGGGCGCGGCCAATGGCTTTCGCGCTGGCGAGATCCGCGATTGTCCGCGCGACGCGCAGCACGCGCGTATAGCCGCGCGCGGACAGGCGCATCGCGTCGGCGGCCTGTGCCAGCAGCTTGCGCCCGGCCTCGTCGGGCGTGGCGTAAGTTTCCAGCGCGGTGCCGTCGAGCTCGGCATTGGTGCGCGCGCCGGTGTCGTCGAGCCGTGCGGTCTGGATCGCGCGCGCCGCGGCGACGCGACTGGCGACCTGGGCAGAACCCTCGGCCGGAGGCGGCAGCGACAGGTCGGCAGCGCTGACAGGGTCGACCTCGACATGGAGATCGATCCGGTCGAGCAATGGGCCCGAGATCTTCGCCTGGTAATCGGCGGCGCAGCGCGGCGCGCGGCTGCAGCCGAGTGCCGGATCGCCGAGGTGGCCGCAGCGACAAGGGTTCATGGCCGCGATCAGCTGAAAACGCGCGGGATAGGTCACGTGAGCATTGGCGCGCGCGACCGAGACCTCGCCCGTTTCCAGCGGCTGGCGCAGCGAATCGAGCACGGCACGCTGAAATTCCGGTAGTTCGTCGAGGAACAGCACGCCCAGATGCGCGAGGCTGACTTCGCCCGGTCGCACGCGCAGCCCTCCGCCGGTCAAGGCCGCCATCGAGGCCGAATGGTGCGGGCTGCGGAACGGGCGGGCGCGGCTGATCCGTCCATCTTCGAGCGTTCCCGCGACCGAGGCGACCATCGAGACTTCGAGCGCCTCGGCCGGAGTCAGCGCTGGCAGTACGCCGGGCAGGCAACTCGCTAGCAGCGACTTGCCCGCGCCGGGCGGGCCGATCATCGCAAGATTGTGCCCGCCCGCTGCGGCGATCTCGAGCGCGCGCTTGGCGACTTCCTGGCCTTTGACCTGCGCGAGATCAGGCCCGCGTGGCGGCGGCGCGGCTTCGCCCGGTATGGGCGGGGGCAGCACCTGATAGCCCTTGAGGTGGTTGAGCAGGCTGATGAGGTCCGGCGCGGCGATGATCGCAATGCCGCTGGCCCAACGCGCCTCGGAGCCCTGCGCGGCCGGGCAGATCAGCCCGCGCTCGCTGGCCGAGGCGTGGAGCGCGGCCAGCAGCACGCCGGGCGAGGCGATCACGCGGCCGTCGAGCGCGAGCTCGCCCACCGCGACATAGTCGGCCAGCAGCTCGGCATCGGTCACGCCCATCGCCGCGAGCAGCGCCAGCGCGATCGGCAGGTCGTAGTGCGAGCCTTCCTTGGGAAGGTCGGCGGGCGAGAGGTTGATCGTGATGACCTTGGGCGGCAGCGACAGGCCCATTGCTGCAAGCGCCGCGGTCACGCGCTGGCGACTCTCGTTCACCGCTTTGTCGGGCAGGCCGACGACATGAAAGCGCGGTAGCCCCGGCGCAATCTGGCACTGGACCTCGATCGCGCGCGCCTCGAGCCCCAGATAGGCAACCGTCGAAACCAGCGCGACCAAGCTTGCCCCCTGCGCAGTCTTGCCCGGGTGGTGTGACCCAGGTGCGCGCGGCTGTCGAGGGAATGTCTCGGGAACGGAGTAATCGCGCCCGGTAACACGCGATTAACGATGCCGGTCAGCCATCGGGTAAAGGAATTGGGCGCACAAGGTGGCATGCGCTCGATCGCCAAGCTCCTGCTTCCGCTCCTCTCGCTCGTCGCTACCCCGGCGATGGCCCAGGAGATCGTCTATGCCGACGTGACGCAGGATGCGGTCGCGCCGATGGCGGCCGAGCCAGCTGTGCTGACCCAGACGGCCGCTTCCGAAGAACTGAGCGCCGAACGCGTCGTCGCCACCTACCGACCGGCGCCGGTGCCGGTCGGGCTCGCCGCCTACGGGCCGTTTCGTGTGCTCGACGAGGGCCATGCCGCGCTGGTCGACGTGACCGACGCCACCACGCCGCGCCAGTTCGCGGCCATGCTGCGCGACCATCCAGGCATCGCCGTGCTCGAGATGGTGCTTTGCCCCGGCACCGAGGACGATCGCGCCAATCTGCGCCTCGGCCTGATGCTGCGCGAGCACGGCGTCGCGACTCACGTTCCCGACGGCGGTTTCGTCGCCTCGGGCGCGGTCGAGCTGTTCCTTGCCGGCGAGACGCGTTCGGCCGAGCCCGCCGCGCTGTTCGCGGTTCACTCGTGGGAGGACGACGCGGGTCGTCAGGCGAGCGACTATGCCGCCGACGCTCCAAAGAATCGCGCCTACCTCGACTACTACCAGGCCGTCGGGATGACCTCTGTCGAAGCGCGCGCCTTCTACGCCATGACCAATTCGGTGCCCTTCTCGAGCGCCAAGTGGCTCAGCCGCGGCGAGCTTGCGCAGTGGGTGCGGCTCGACCGCGCAGCGCCCGTTCCGGCGCCGATTGCTGGCCCGTTCCAACTCGCCGCGCTTGACTCGTCCAGCGCCCTGCCTTAACGGCGCCCGTCTGTAATCCGGCCGCCTTCGCGGGCGGCCCTATTTCGTTTGAGATTTGAGGTTTTGCGATGAAGCGCACGTTCCAGCCCAGCAACCTTGTTCGCGCTCGCCGCCATGGCTTCCGCGCCCGCACCGTCACGGTCGGTGGCCGCAAGGTCCTGGCCGCGCGTCGCGCCCGCGGCCGCAAGAAGCTCTCGGCCTGATCGATTCGGTCCAGGATCGCGCGGTGAAGCCCGCGGTCCTGACGCGGCGGTCGGATTTTCTCGCCGCCAATCGGGGCTTGCGAGTCTCGCGCCCCGGTTTCGTGCTGCTCGCTCGTCCCAATGACGGCGCGGGGCTGCGCTTCGGCATCACCGTCACCAAGCGAATCGGCAACGCGGTCGTGCGCAATCGCATGAAGCGCCGCTTCCGGGCGCTGCTGCGCGATCTGCTGCCGCTCCACGGCCTAGCCGATACCGACCACGTCATGATCGGCCGCGAAGGCGGAGTCGAGCGCGATTTCGCGCTGCTCCAGGCCGAACTCCTCGCCGCACTCGGCCGCGCCAAGGACGGCAAGGGCGATCCGCCGCGTAAAGGACCCGGCAAGGGCCGCGGGGCGAAGCGGTGAAGCACTTGCTCATCTGGATTGCGCGCGCCTGGCAACTCGGCCCTTCGCGCGTGCTTCCGCCCTCCTGCCGCTATGCCCCGTCGTGCTCCCAATATGGCATCGAAGCGGTGGGGAAATACGGTGCGATTAAGGGTGGCTGGCTGACGTTGAAGCGTATATTGCGCTGCCACCCCTGGGGCGGACACGGCTATGATCCGGTCCCCTGATCGCGCCGGACAAGAATAGGGACCCTTCGTGGACAATCAGCGTAACATCATCATTGCGGTCGTGCTGACCGCGCTGATCCTCTTCGGTTGGGACTACGGGGTCAAGCAGGTCTACCCGAACGCCAACAAGCCTAAGCCCGTCGCCGCGGCGCCGGCCGCGCCCGAAGCGGCGGCGCCCGGCAAGCCGACGCGCGAGGGTGGGCTGACCAATTCGGCCGACATTGCGCTCGAAGCGCGCGACCTCAAGTCCGCGCTCGCCACGGGCGGTCGCATTCCGGTCGACGCACCGGGCCTGGCCGGCTCGATCAATCTGACCGGCGCGCTGGTCGACGATCTGACCACGAAGCGCCACACCGCGAGCGTCGAGAAGAACAGCGGCCCCGCGCGCATCTTCTCGCCCGCCGGCACGCCGGCGCAGCACTTCGCGCAGTTCGGCTGGGTGGGTGAGGGCGTCGCGCTGCCTAACGCTGCGACCGTCTGGACCGCGCCGGCCGGCGCGAAGCTGACCCCGGCGACGCCGGTCAGCATCGCCTGGACCAACCCCACCGGCCAGACCTTCACGATCCGCTTCGCGATCGATCAGGACTATATGATCACGGCGACGCAGAGCGTGGTGAACCGCGGCGGCGCCCCTGTGACCGTCCGCCCCTTCGCGCTGGTCAACCGCACCGACAAGACCGCCAGCCTCGACAGCTTCAACGTCCACTCGGGCCCGATCGGTGCCTTCGACGGTTCGGCGAATTTCGGCACCAACTACGAGGACGTGCGTGAGGCGGGGACGATCGCCAATCCCGGCAAGACGAACTGGGTCGGCTTCACCGACGTCTACTGGCTCTCGGCGCTGATTCCCGACAAGGTTCAGGCGACCAGCGATTTCCGCTCGCTGGGCGGCAGCATCTTCCGCTCGGACCTGCTCTACCGCTCGGTCGCCATCGCGCCGGGTCAGCAACTGACGCGCACCACGCGGCTCTTCGCCGGCGCCAAGGAAAGCGCCGTGCTCGATCGCTATGAGGAAAGCGGCATCGCGCGCTTCGGCTTGGCGATCGATTGGGGTTGGTTCCGCTGGTTCGAAAAGCCGATCTTCATGCTCCTGACCGCGCTGTTCCACACGGTGGGCAACTTCGGCGTGGCGATCATCCTGCTGACGCTGATCGTGCGCGGCATCATGTTCCCCGTCGCCCAGCGGCAGTTTGCCTCGATGGCGGCGATGCGCGCTATCCAGCCGAAGATGAAGGCGATCCAGGATCGCTACAAGGACGACAAGCAGAAGCAGCAGCAGGAGATCATGGCGCTGTACAAGCAGGAGGGCGTCAATCCGCTCGCCGGCTGTCTGCCGATCTTTCTGCAGATCCCGATCTTCTTCGCACTCTACAAGGTGCTGATCCTGGCGATCGAGATGCGCCACCAGCCCTTTGTGCTGTGGATCAAGGATCTTTCGGCTCCCGATCCGCTGCATATCCTCAACCTGTTCGGCCTGTTGCCCTTCACCCCACCCTCGTTCCTGGCGATCGGCGTGCTCGCGCTGCTGCTCGGCATCACGATGTACTTCCAGTTCAAGCTGAACCCGGCGGCGATGGATCCGATCCAGCAGCAGATGTTCGCGATCATGCCCTGGGTCATGATGTTCGTCATGGCGCCTTTCGCCGCGGGCCTGCTGATCTACTGGATCACCTCGAACATCCTGACGATCGCGCAACAGAAGTACCTTTATTCGAAGCATCCGCAGCTTAAGGCGCAAGCCAGCAAGGACGCCGTCGTGACGGCGCGCTCGACGAAGTGAGCCCCGAGGACGAACTCAAGGCGGAGCGAATCGAGCGGGCCGGGAGGCTGTTCTCGGGCCGGGTGGAATTCCTCAAGAGTGCGCCCGCGCTCCAGTTCCTGCCCGATCCCGACGCGCCCGAGATCGCCTTCGCGGGGCGCTCGAACGTCGGCAAGTCGTCACTGCTCAATGCGCTGACCGGCCGCCGTTCGATCGCGCGCGCCTCGGTGACGCCGGGGCGCACGCAGGAACTCAACTTCTTCGACGTAGGCGGGCTCGAAGAGGGCGGGCCGCCGGTCCTGCGGCTGGTCGACATGCCCGGCTACGGGTTCGCCAAGGCGCCGCCCAAGGTGGTCGAGAACTGGAAGCGGCTGGTGCGCGACTTCCTGCGCGGCCGCGACGTGCTCCGGCGCACCCTGGTGCTGATCGATTCGCGCCACGGGCCCAAGAAGGTCGACGTCGAGATGATGGAGATGCTCGACCAGTCGGCGGTCGGCTATCGCCTGGTCCTGACCAAGGCCGACAAGATCAAGGCCAGCGACCTGGCCGCGGTCAAGGCCGCGACCGAGGCCGAAGCGCGCAAGCACCCCGCCGCCTATCCCGAAGTGCTGGTTACCTCGTCCGAGCTCAAGATGGGCATCGACGAACTGCGCGCTGCCGTGCTCGCCGACGCGGAGATTTGACGGTCGTCAGGGTCGTGGTCGCCGTTCGAAGTTGGACAATGATCGTTGGGGAACGATAATGGAATGGGGCAGCAGTCCGAAACCCGAAAGATCAACGTCAGGACGCGCAGGCTACCCGCTCTTCCGAGCGCTTGGACATATCGCATCCTTTTCATTAATTGCTTTTGTCATCGTCCAGCAGATATTTGCCATCTGGATCACCCTGACCTTAGATCCCTTCGAATGGGTCGAGTTTTTTCAGGACGATGCGTATTACTATCTAGGCATTGCTCGAAACATGGCCGAGCATGGGATCAGTGCGTTCAGCCTTCCGATTGAAACCAATGGTTACCAGCCGCTATGGCTGATGATCCTCAGCATCGCGGCGAAGATAGTCGAGGGCGACAGGGTACTGCTCGTGGTCCTGACCCACGCGCTCGAGCTCGCTGCCATCATCGGGTTTATGGTGTTGTCGCGACGGCACTATGGTTGTGCTTGGCCGGCGGCACTTGCAATATTATTGTTTCCCAATATCATGACCTCGGGAATGGAAACGGTGCTAATTCCGCCGCTGGCCATTCTTTATTTCCAGTCGCGAACTTGGCAGAGACGGGGGCTTTTCGCGAGCCTCCTGTTTCTTTCCCGCCTTGACGCTTTGGCTCTTGTCGCCGGGCACGCACTATACGATTTGATCCTCCGCCGCAGGATTGACTGGCGAGAGCATGCCATCCTCCTGGTGACTGTCGTATCATACTTTGCGCTGAATTATTTCTTCTTCGGTTCTCCGGTGCCCGTTTCTGGATTGGCCAAAGCGGTGGGCAACGTGCCTGGAGAGAATCTTCCGACCGGCTTGCGGTTACTACATCGGCTGCTTCCCACGCTCATTGTCCTAACGCCACTTGCGTTGCTGCGCTTGCGGCGAAATTATTCATTCCGGAATCCTGCGGCGCTCACGGCCTGCCTAATTGCCGTGACGGCTTCGGCTCTGTATTACGGCGTGTTTTCCGGTTGGCCATTGTGGTCATGGTATCTCTGGGCGGTGATGCTGGCAGTCTATTTTGTCCTCGTCGAACTGGCAGGGATCGAAAGTCGTCTGACAGAGCGATATTTTGTGATGGGCGGACCTGGGCGGATCATTGGCCTTATTGTGCTTCTATCACATATATCGGCGGCATTTTGGATTTATCACGGACGCTTTTGGCCTTTGGGTGAGCGTTACAATGGGGTGGTCGAAGTCGAGGTTTTTTTTGAGCGCGACAACGTGCTCGTCGCGCAAGCGTTAAACCGCACGGACCCGGGCAGAACGACCTTCGTAATGGGTGATCGCGCGGGGAGTCTCGGCTATTTTCTCGACGACCGGTTTCGCTTCATTCAGCTTGAGGGGCTCGTTGGAAGTTACGAGCAGATCAAAGCTATGCGTGCGGATATGACCGTTGACTACATCGATGCCTTGAGTCCTGATTGGCTAATTGTCGATCGTAACGAAAATCTTCAGGTTATCGATGGCCAGTTTGTCGTTGAAGAGCCGTACCAGGGATTGTCGGTTCGGGAGGGAGCTTACATATTATGTTTTCCTTTCACTGCGAGAATTCCTTCTTCTGCTTTTGGTTCGCGAAGAGATACCCGGTACTTTTTTCGATTCTCCGCAAGGCAGGATTGCTCGCCTGTAGCGCTTGACTGGTTTGAGGAGTGGCGATCTAAGTATCATGGCCCCATACGCGGGGACTTGGGCCGTTTACCCGCCTTCATGGATTTTCTGGGCGGCTCGTGATCCTTCGATGACTTGTTCATTCTCGACACCGCCAGCCTGAACGCCTAGCTTTCGATGCATGAAGCTTATCATCGGCAACAAGAACTATTCGAGCTGGTCGCTGCGCGGCTGGCTGGCGGCCAAGCAGTCGGGCCTGGCCTTCGAGGAGATCCAGGTCCCGATCCACGGCGACGACTGGGAAGCGCAAAAGAAGCAGATCGGCGAGATCTCCCCCTCGCAGGGCAAGGTGCCCGTGCTGTGGGACGGCGAGGCGGTGGTCTGGGATAGCCTCGCGATCATCGAATATCTGGCCGACAAGGTCGGCCGCGATCGGTTCTGGCCCAAGGCCGACGATGCGCGCGCCATGGCGCGCTCGATGGTGGCCGAGATGCACTCGTCCTACTTCGCGCTGCGCCGGCAATGCCCGATGAACATCCGCCGCCGCTTCGAGCAATGGGAGATCGACGGCGATGCGCGCGGCGACATCGTCCGCATCCTCGGCCTCTGGGCCGAGGCGCGCGCGCGCTTCGGCAAAGGCGGGCCTTATCTGTTCGGCTCGTTCTGCGCGGCCGACGTGATCTATGCGCCCGTGGTCAGCCGTTTCGTGACCTATGGCATCGGCGTCCCCGGCTTCGCCACGGCCTATATGGAAGCCGTCTGGGAGCACGAATGGCTCCAGCAGTGGATCGCCGCAGCCGAGGCCGAGGAATGGGTGATCGAGCAGTACGAGATGCCGGCGCGCGTCTGACGCGGCTCATGCCGGCCGGCCCGGGCTCTCGTAGGGCTCGCCGTCCTTGTGCAGATAGCGACCGTCGCCCGTCCACATCATGTCGATGTCGGGATAGAAGCCGCCAGCGTCGGGTCCGGCGCTGATCGCGACGAAGACGCAGTCGGCCTCGCTCTCGTTGATCAGGTGATGACCGTTCTCGACGTCGCGCGGCCAGGCGCAGACGTCGCCGGGACGCACGATGGTCCGTCCGCCATCCTCGATCAGCACGGCCTCGCCGGTGAGCATGATCAGCAGTTCGTCCTCGCCGCGATGCCAGTGCCGCTGCGAGGACCAGGCGCCGGGCTTGAGCACGACGTGGCTGGCGCCGAGCTGAGTGAGCCCGCCGACCGGCGCGAGACGGCGGTACCAGCGGCCCTTGACCGCCTCGTTGAACGGCACCGGATAGCCCGTGCGGTTGGTCTGCGGGATCGCGTCGAGATCGAGCTTGGGCACTTGGACCTCCCTCCTGGTTCTCGGCCTGTGTCTTGTGCGAGCAGGCTATAGCCCATATGCGTGGTCGCACACATGCAAGTCGCCGAAACTGTCCTCGACCTCGCCGAAGCCCTCATCGCCTGTCCGAGCGTTACGCCGGCGGCGGGGCTCGTGTTCGACTGCCTCGAGGCGCAGCTCGCGCCGTTGGGCTTCGCGGTCCACCGCGCCGTGACCGGCGAGGCGCCCGACGGGCCGGTCGAGAACCTCTTCGCCATCCGCCAGGGCCCGCCGGGCAGCCGCCACTTCGCTTTCGCCGGCCATGTCGACGTCGTGCCGCCGGGCGAGGGCTGGACCTCGGCGCCTTTCGCGCCCGAACGGCGCGGCGACCTGCTCCATGGCCGCGGCGCGGTCGACATGAAGGGCGCGATCGCCGCCATGGTCGCCGCCGTGCGCGACATCCCGACCGACGCCGGAACCTTGAGCTTCATCATCACCGGCGACGAGGAAGGCCCGGCCAAGTACGGCACGGTCGCGCTGATCGAGCACATGCGCAGCGTCGGAGCGATTCCCGATCTCTGCCTGGTGGGCGAACCGACCTCCTCTGCGCGCCTCGGCGACGTGATGAAGATCGGCCGGCGCGGCTCGGTCAACATCTGGATCGACGTCGAGGGCACCCAGGGCCACGTCGCCTATCCGCATCTGGCCGACAATCCTGCACCCAAGCTGGTCGCCCTACTGGCCGAGCTCGACGCGCTGGTGCTCGACGAGGGGACCGACTGGTTCCAGGCCTCGAACCTCGAGATCACCCAGATCGCCATCGACAATCCGGCTACCAACGTCATCCCGGCCAAGGCCTCGGCGCGCGTGTCGATCCGCTTCAACGATCTGCACACGGGCGAGGGGCTCGCGGCGCGCGTCGCGGAGATCGCCGCGCGCCATGATGGGACCACGCGCGCGGTCATTTCGGGTGAGGCCTTCCTGACCCTGCCCGGCGAATTCTCGCGGCTGGTATCCGAAGCCATCGAGGTCGAGACCAGCCTCGTGCCCGAGGCTTCGACGAGCGGCGGCACCTCGGATGCGCGCTTCCTGCGTGCGCTCTGCCCGGTGATCGAGTTCGGCCTGTCCAACGCGACGATGCACAAGCGCGACGAGGCCGTGGCGATCGCCGATCTCGAAGTGCTGGCGCGGATCTATCGCCGCGTGGCCGACGCCGCGCTGGGCGACTGACGCCTGCGCCGCTTGCGGTATTTGCCGGGCCTGCGCCGCGCTGATAGCCTGCGCGCCGACGGCTTTCTGACAGGGTATCCCGAATGACGCGACGTTTGACGATCTGGATCCTGACGGGCCTGTTCCTGGGCATCGCGGTGGGTACCGCGCTGCATCACAGTTTCCCCGAGGGCGACAAGACCCTCGCCCAGATCGCCGACACCTTGAAGCTGCTGCCCGACGTGTTCCTGCACCTGATCAAGATGATTATCGCGCCGCTGGTCTTCGCCACCCTGGTCACCGGCATCGCCAACATGGGCGACAGCGCAGCGCTCGGCCGGATCGGTGGGCGCGCGCTGGCCTGGTTCATCACCGCCAGCCTGATCTCGATCGGCGTCGGCCTGTTGCTGATCAACGTGTTCCAGCCCGGCGTCGGGCTGGCGTTCAAGGCGGGCGGCGACATCGGCCAGCTCGCGACCGGCGATTTCACCTTCCGCCACTTCGTGCTCGAGGTCTTCCCGACCAGCGCGGCCGACGCCATGGCCAAGAACAACGTACTGCAAATCCTGGTGTTCTCGCTGTTCTTCGGTGTCGCGCTCTCCGCGCTGCGCGAGAAGGGCGAGATCATCGTCAAGGGGCTCGACGCGCTGGCCCAGGTGATGATGCAGGCAACCGACTACGTCATGCGCTTTGCACCTTTTGCGGTGTTCGGCGCCATGGCCTCGGTCATCGCGATCCGCGGCTTCGGAATCGTCATCACCTATGCCGCGCTGATGAGCGAGTTCTACTTCGGGCTGCTGATCCTTTGGACGATCCTGTTCGGCATGTGCGCGCTCGTGCTCAAGAAACGCGCGTTCGCGCTCGCGCGCTACATCCGCGAGCCGGTGCTCCTCGCCTTCTCGACCGCGAGCTCGGAAAGCGCCCTGCCCCGCCTGTTCGAACAGCTCGACAAGTTCGGCGTGCCGCGGCGCATCTCGGGCTTCGTGCTACCGCTCGGCTACAGCTTCAACCTCGACGGCTCGATGATGTACACGAGCTTCGCGACGATGTTCATCGCTCAGGCTTACGGTATCGACCTGTCGATCGGCCAGCAGATCGCCATGCTGCTCACCCTGATGGTGACCTCGAAGGGCATCGCCGCCGTGCCGCGTGCGAGCCTGGTCGTGATCGCCGCGACGCTCACCCAGTTCGGCCTGCCAGTTGAAGGCATCGCGCTGATCCTTGGTGTCGACACTTTCCTCGATATGGGCCGTACCGCCACCAACGTGCTGGGCAATGCGGTGGCGACGGCGGTCATCACCAAATGGGAGGGCATGCTCCAGCCAATGCGCGATCCCGACGCGCCCTTCGTCGCCGAGGCGCCGCACGATACGGTCGCCCACGGTCGCCAAGGCCTGAACTTGGACCCGACGCCGGACGATTGATCGGGAACCGTGAGGCTCGGCCGGCGATAAGGTGACATGACCGAAGTCGCCACAGTTCCCGATGCCACAGCGCCCGAGGCATCGCATTCGGCGCTGCAGTGGCGGATGGTGGCCGGCTTCGTCCTGGGCCTGGTCATCGGTCTGCTGGTCTACGCCACGATGCGCGATGCGGCCTGGGTCGCTCCGACGATCACCTACGTCACGACGCCGATCGGGCAGATATTCCTGCGGCTGCTGTTCATGCTGGTCCTGCCGTTGCTGTTCTCGGCGCTCGTCGTGGGGATCGCCGAGATGGGCGAGATTCGGGCCCTGCGCTCGGTCGGGGTAAGGACCCTGATCTACACGCTCGTCGTCTCGTCGATCGCCGTGGCCGTCAGTCTGATAGCGGTGAACGTGCTGCGGCCGGGCGGGGGAATCGATCCGGCGGCCGCCAGCCAGTTGATTGAGCAGGCCCGCGCCGGGGCGGCGGGGGTTGTCGAGCAATCGGGCAAGGCCAAGACCGGGGTCGATGCGCTGGTCGGTATCGTGCCCTCGAACCTGATCACGGCGATGAGCGAGAACGACATCCTGGCGGTTATGTTCTTCGCGCTGTTCTTCGGGGTCGGCCTGCTGCTCACCCAGGGGCCGAAGACCGATACGCTCAAGACCGTGTTCGAGGGGCTGTTCGAGATATCGATGAAGCTGATCGGCCTCGTCATCCAGCTCGCCCCGATTGCCATCTTCTGCTTCATGTTCAACCTGGCCGCGCAGTTCGGCTGGGACCTGTTGTTCAAGCTCGCCGCCTATGTCGGCGTCGTGCTGCTGGCGCTCGGCGTGCAGATGTTCGTCGTCTTTCCGCTGCTGCTGCGGCTGCTCGCCGGCAAGAACCCCGTCACCTTCTATCGCCAGATCCAGGAAGCGACGGTGATGGCCTTCGCCACGGCCTCGTCCAACGCCACGCTGCCGACCACCTTGCGCGTCGCAGACGAGCGGCTGCGCCTGCCGCCGCAGGTCGCGCGCTTCGTTCTGACGATTGGCGCTACCGCCAACCAGAACGGTACGGCGATGTTCGAGGGCGTGACCGTGCTGTTCCTCGCGCAGTTCTTCGGGATCGACCTGACGCTGAGCCAGCAGCTCTTCGTCATGCTCGTCTGCATCCTCGCCGGGATCGGCACGGCGGGCGTTCCCGCGGGCTCGCTGCCGGTGATCGCGTTGATCCTCGGCAGCGTCGGGGTCCCGCCCGAGGGGATCGGTCTGATCCTCGGAGTAGACCGCTTCCTCGACATGTGCCGCACGACCTTGAACGTCGTCGGCGATCTCGTCGCGGCAACGGTGATTTCAGCGGGAACTATGCCGCAGCGGCCCGCCTGATGCCTCAGGCAGCCGTCCTGGGCGCTTTTGCGGCGGGCTTGGCACCTTTCTCGAGCACTTTGGCCTTGTAGGCGCAGAGGTCGACAACCGCGCAACGCCAGCATTCGGGCGTGCGCGCCTTGCAGGTGTAGCGACCGTGCAGAATCAGCCAGTGGTGCGCGCCGACGCGAAACGGGCCGGGGACCTTCTTGTCGAGCCCCTTCTCGACCGCGAGCGGTGTCTTGCCCTTGGCCAGGCCCGTGCGGTTGCCGACACGGAAGATGTGGGTGTCGACCGCGAAGGTCTCGGCGCCGAAGGCCGAATTCATCACGACATTGGCGGTCTTGCGGCCGACGCCGGGCAGCTCGACCAGCTTGTCGCGGTCGGCCGGGACCTCACCGCCGTAGTCGCGCACTAGGATTTCGGACAGGGCGACGACGTTCTTGGCCTTGGCGTTGAACAGGCCGATCGTCTTGATGTGCTGCTTGAGCGCCTCTTCGCCGAGGTCGACCATCTGCTGCGGCGTCTTGACCTCCCGGAACAGCGCGCGCGTCGCCTTGTTGACGCCGACGTCGGTCGACTGCGCCGACATCACCACGGCGACGAGCAGCTGGTAGGTATTGCCGAATTCGAGCTCGGTCTCGGGCGAGGGGTTGGCCTCGGCGAGACGGCGGAAGAACTCGAAGACGTCTGCCTGCTTCAAAGTCCGAGCACTTCGGGCATCGTGTAGCGGCCCTTGGGCTTGCCGAGCAGCCACTGCGCCGCGCGCACCGCGCCCTTGGCGAAGATCGTGCGATTCTCGGCGAGGTGCGACAATGCGATGCGCTCGTTGTCGGCGAGGAAGTGGACCGTGTGGTCGCCCGCGACCGTGCCGCCGCGCAGGCTTGCGAAGCCGATCGTGCCCGTGCCGCGCTTGCCGGTGATGCCGTCGCGGCCGCGCTCGCTGTTGTCGGCCAAGGCGATGTTGCGGCCCGTGGCGGCCGCTTCGCCGAGCAGCAGCGCGGTACCCGAGGGCGCGTCGACCTTCATGCGATGGTGGGTCTCGACGATCTCGATGTCCCAGTCGTCGCCGAGCCGCTGCGCCGCTTCGCGGACCAGATGCGCGAGCAGCGTGACGCCGAGCGAGGTGTTGCCCGTCTGGAGCACCGCGGTGTTCTCGGCCGCGGCGTCGCAGAGCCAATGGTGGCGTTCTTCGAGACCCGTCGTGCCGACGACGATGGGAATGCCCGCGGCGACTGCCGCGTCGAGATTGGCCTCGAGCGCGTGCGGCGAGGAGAAGTCGATCAGCACGTCGCTGTCCTTCGCCAGCGCCTCGACGTCGCCGCCCTTGTCGATCCCGCCCGACAGCGTCTCGCCCGCCGTCGCCAGGGCCGCGGCGATCGCCTGGCCCATGCGACCCTCGCTGCCGATGATTCCGATACGCGCCATCCTGGCCTCACACTCAACCGTCATGCTGAACTTGTTTCAGCAACCATCGTGCCTCACACACGGACCTGTCCTTGGGGCACAATGGACCCTGAAACAAGTTCAGGGTGACGGCAAAAGGCTAGGTATGCGCGTGGTCCGCAACATCGTGATCCTCACCGGCGCTGGTGTCAGCGCGGAAAGCGGCATCGACACCTTCCGCGGTGGTGGGGGCCTATGGGAGCAGCACCGCGTCGAGGACGTCGCCACGCCCGAAGCCTTCGCGCGCGATCCCGATCTCGTCCTGCGCTTCTACGACATGCGGCGCTCGGCGATCCAGGAGAAGCAACCGAACGAAGCGCACTTCGCGCTGGCGCGGCTCGATCGCGAATGGCGCGGAGACCTGCTGATCGTCACGCAGAACGTCGACGATCTCCACGAACGCGGCGGCGCCGGACGGGTGTTGCACATGCACGGCGAGCATCTCAACGCCTGGTGCACGGCTTGCGACGTGCGTTCGCGCTGGACCGGGCCGCTGATCGACCGGCCGGCCTGCCCGGCCTGTGGCGAACGGGCGCTGCGACCCGACGTCGTCTGGTTCGGCGAGATCCCTTATCGCATGGACGAGATTCATGACGCGCTACGCCATGCGGACCTCTTCGTCTCGATCGGCACCTCGGGCGCGGTCTATCCGGCCGCGGGCTTCGTGCGCGGCGCGCGCGATCTCGGCGCACAGACGCTCGAGCTCAATCTCGAGCCGTCGCAGGGCTCGGCCTGGTTTCACGAGAGCCGGCTGGGGCCGGCGAGCGAGATCGTGCCGGCTTGGGTGGATGAAATTCTAGCGAAGGCCTGAGCAGCCCCGGCACTCGGGATCCTTGGCGATCGTCAAGGGCCGGAGGCTCGGCGCGAGACCGTCGAACAGCTGGAGCTTGCCCCACAGCGGCTCGCCAAGCGCGGCATGGCCTTGGAGCAGCACGCGAATCGCATGCATCGCCGCGAAGGTCCCGACCACGCCGGCCATGGCGCCGAGCACGCCGTCGGCGGCGCAGGTGTCGCAATCCTCGGCATCGAAGGCATCGCCGACGAAGCAGCGGTAGCAGGCCTCGCCGTCAAGATGCCCGGCGAAGTTGGCGATCTGCCCCTGGAAGCGGCCGAGCGCGGCGCTGGTCAGCGGAATGCCGAGCGCGACGCAGGCATCGGACACGGCGAGGCGAGTCGCGAAGTTGTCACAGCCGTCGAGTACCAGATCGCTGCCTTCGAGGATTTCCGCGGCATTGCCGGTTCCCACCCTGGCCATGACCGCACGGACCTCGATCGCCGGATCGAAGCGCGTTACCCAGTCCGCCGCGACCTCGGCCTTGCCCCGGCCAAGATCGGCGGGCGTGAATATCGTTTGCCGCTGTAGATTGCTTTCCTCGATCACGTCGCTGTCGATCAGCGTCAGCCGACCGATTCCCGCGGCCGCCAGGTACTGCAGCGCGGGGCTGCCGATACCGCCGCAGCCCATCAATGTGACGTGAGACTTCGCGAGTGCGACCTGCCCGGTGCCCCCCACTTCGGGCAGGACGATATGGCGTGCGAAACGATTGAGGCGATCGGGCGAGAGCATGTCGGCGGGCCTTGCGCACGCGTGCCTCGACAAGCTCGGCACGAGCGGGATTGGGGAAATATCGCCCCTAACCGCTCATCCGGAGCTTGTCGAAGGATGACTGGCGTTAGCTCTCAAGCTGGCGCAGCAGGCTCCGCACGTCGCCATCCATGTCGGCGTCGCGCGTGCGCAGATCTTCGATCAGGCGGACGGCGTGGATCACCGTCGAGTGATCGCGGCCGCCGAACTTGCGGCCGATCTCCGGATAGCTCCGCGGCGTGAGCACCTTGGCGAGATACATTGCCACCTGGCGCGGGCGCACGACCGCGCGGGCGCGGCGCTTGCTGGCCATTTCGGTGCGGTCGACGCGGTAGAACTGGCAGACCGTGCGCTGGATCTCGTCGATCGTGATGCGTTTGCGATTCGCCGAGAGGATGTCGGTAAGCTGTTCCTCGGCGAGCTGCAGCGAGACCGCCTGGCCCGTCAGCTGCGCATAGGCAATCAGCTTGTTGAGGCCACCCACCAGTTCGCGGACGTTGCGATTGATCGTGCGCGCGAGGAACTCGATCACGTCGCTCGGCACGTCGCTCGGCGCGAAGCGCGCGAGCCGATGCTCGAGGATCGAGCGGCGGAGTTCGATGTCGGCCGGCTGGATGTCGGCGACGAGACCCATCGACAGGCGCGAGAGCAGGCGCTGTTCGACGCCGTCGAGCGCCTGGGGCGCACGGTCGGCGGCGAAGACCAGCCGCTTGCCTTCGGCCAGCAGCGCGTCGATCGTGTAGAGCAGTTCTTCCTGTGCCGAAGCCTTGCCGATGATGAACTGTATGTCGTCGACCAGCAGTAGGTCGAAGCCGCGCAGCCGCGACTTGAACTCGATCATCTGGTTCTGGCGCAGCGCCTGGACGAATTCGACCATGAAGCGCTCAGCCGAGCAGTAGAAGATGCGCGCCCGCGGGTGTGCGGCGAGATAGGCGTGGCCGATCGCGTGAAGCAGGTGCGTCTTGCCCTGGCCGGTGGCGGCCTTGAGGTAGAGCGGCGAGAACTGCGGCGCTTCGACCGCGGCCATGCGCTGCGCGGCGTTGCAGGCAAGCACATTGGCATTGCCCGTAACGAAGCTGGTGAAGGTCAGCGACGGGTCGAGGCCCACCGATCCCTGGACTAGTGCGCCGAATTCCTGACCGCCGAGGCTGGCGGCGCCGGTGTCGAGCGATGGAGCGCCATCGTTTGCCGGGCGGCGCGCGCCACCGCCGGCACCGCCGAGTCGCAGCTCGGGCAGCGGGCGACGGCCGGGATGAACCGAAATGCGCACGTGGCGCACGTCGGGCCGCGCGATCTTCCATGCCAGCGATAGGCGATCGGCGAAGCGATCGGCCACCCAGTTGGCGGAGAATTCGGTCGGCAGGAACAGGTCGAGCGTGCCCGTTTCCTTGCAGAACGAGCCGACCTGAATCGGCTTGATCCATTGGCTGTGAAGTTGCTGGCCCAGGTCCTTGCGGAGCCCCTGGCTGATGTCGGCCCAGTCGGCCGCCAAGTCGAGCGCTTCCCGATCCTCATCCATTTTCGCGTCGCAAACCTTACCTTTGCCAGGTGTCGCAGTCACGCGTCCCCCCGTCTGAGAAACCGTCACACGGTCCTCCTTTAAAATTGACGACCCCACACACGCACACGATTCCCGTTGGAAATCGTACATGCGCACGAAACCCTCTCGCCGCATCGAGGATGCGGCGCCCCACTCGAAATATCTGTAAGCAATCTCCCGGCGCGACCCTGCGCTGGGAGGACCGATTTATGGAGGACTTGGCGGGAAGAGCAAGGCGCGGTCTGCAAAAAAATTGAAATATACTGCCTTGACAGCGGAACGGCTGAGGCAATCCCTAACGCGCAGTCAACCCTATGATTTCATTATGATTTTTTGCAGGGCGCGCGCCGAATCGCGGGATTTCAAGGACTTCACCGGAACGTCATCGTCCTGTCGTTCGGACATGAAAAAATGGCCGGTGCGCAATGCACCGGCCATGTTCCGTTTTCGTCCCGCTCGCTCACCTTGTGAGCCAGCGAATCGCACATCACTTCAAGGGCGAATCAGAGCGCGGAGACGCGCTTCGTGAGACGCGACAGCTTGCGCGATGCGGTGTTCTTGTGAAGCACGCCGCGGGCGACGCCACGCTGCAGTTCCGGCTGGGCTTCCTTGAGCGCAGCGGCGGCCGCATCCTTGTCGCCACCGGCGAGAGCGGCCTCGACCTTCTTCACGAAGGTGCGGATGCGGCTCAGGCGGTTGCCGTTGATCAGGGCGCGGGTTTCGTTGCGACGGATGCGCTTACGGGCTTGCGGCGTATTGGCCATGTCTGTCCTCTGTCATGGCCGCAGGGGCCGTAGCTGGTAAAAAATCGATAGCTTCGCGGGCGAGCAAGCCCGCCGGAAAGCGCGGCCCTTAGCGGCGAGGGTCCGAATCGTCAAGCAATCTCGCGGATGGCACACGCGACGGCGGTGCCGTCACTTCTGACACTTCGGGCACCAGAAGGTGCTGCGCCCGCCCTGGTTGAAGCGTGCGACGGTGCCGCCGCAGGCGCAGGGCTCGCCCTCGCGGCCGTAGACGCGCCAGGAGGCGGCGAAGTAGCCGAGTTCACCGTTGGGCTGGGCATAGTCGCGGATCGTCGAGCCGCCGGCCTCGATCGATTCGGCGAGGACGGTCTTGATCGCCGGCACCAGCCGTTCGAGCGCCGGGCGCGAGATCTTGCCGGCCTCCTTGTCCGGGCGGATGCCCGCGCGGAAGAGCGCCTCGCAGACATATATATTGCCGAGCCCGGCGACGATCCGCTGGTCGAGCAGAAGCGGTTTCACCGGTGCGATTCGATCCTTGAAGGCCTGATGGAGATGGCGCGGGGTGAGATCGTTGCCCAGCGGCTCGGGGCCGAGCGCGGCAAACGGCGGCCATTGGTCGAGCGCGGCGCTGTCGACGAGATCTACCGAACCGAAGCGGCGCGCGTCGTTGAGCGCGAGGACGTGGCCGGCAGCGGTCTCGAGTACGAGGTGGTCGTGCTTCTCGATCGTGTCGGGCTCGATTCGCCACCGGCCCGACATGCCGAGGTGGAACACCACCGTCTGGTCGCGATCGGTGTGGATCAGACCGTACTTGGCGCGGCGGCCGAGCCCGGTGACCGTGGCGCCGGTCAGTGTCTGGACAAGGCCAGGCGGGAAGGGGCGGCGCAGGTCGGGCCGGTTGACCGACACCCGCGCGATCTTCGCACCGTCGAGATAACGGGCAAGGCCGCGGACCGTGGTTTCGACTTCGGGTAATTCGGGCATTTGCGCGCTCTATCACCCTTTGCCCGCGCGGCAATTCCCCCTAAGGCGCAACACCATGAGCGAACAGGCATCCTTCGGTTACGAGGACATTCCCGCGGACGAGAAGGTCGAGCGGGTCGGCGCGGTCTTCTCAAGCGTCGCGCGCAAGTACGACGTCATGAACGACGCCATGTCGGTCGGCATGCACCGGCTGTGGAAGGACAAGTTCGTGCGCCGGGTGAAGCCGCGCGAGGGCGAGGTGATCCTCGACATGGCCGGCGGCACGGGCGACATCGCCTTCCGCATGGCTGACGAGGGCGCCGAGATCACCGTCTCGGACATCAACCAGGACATGCTCGACGTCGGCATCGAACGCGCGATGAAGCGCGGCATCGACGGCCTCGTCTGGTCGCGGCAGAATGCCGAGGAGCTGGCCTTCGCGGACCGCACCTTCGACGCCTATACGATCGCCTTCGGCATCCGCAACGTGACGCACGTCGACAAGGCCCTGGCCGAGGCGTTCCGCGTGCTTCGGCACGGCGGGCGCTTCTTCTGTCTCGAGTTCTCGACCACCGAATGGCCGGGCTTCAAGGAAGCCTACGATGCCTATTCGCACAAGCTCGTCCCCAAGATCGGCCAGGCGATCGCCGGCGACGCCGAATCCTATCGCTATCTGATCGAATCGATCCGCCGCTTTCCCCCGATGCGCGAGTTCGAGGCGATGATCCGTACCGCCGGATTCAGCCAGACCAGGGTCGAGCCGATCCTGGGCGGGCTCGTTGCGATCCATTCCGGGTGGAAGGTTTGACCACACCCGCGACGCATATCGCGCGGCTGCTGCGCTGGGGGCGTGTGCTCGCCCGCCACGGCGCGCTGCGCATCATCGAGGAGGGGGCGAGCACCCCCGCGCCCGTGCGCCGGCTGTGCAAGCTCGCGCGCCTGGGCACCATTCAGCCGCGCGTGCCCGACTATGCCGCGGCCTTTCGCGCGATCGGCCCCGCGGCGATCAAGCTCGGTCAGACCCTGGCGACGCGCCCCGACGTCGTCGGCGAGGAGGCGGCGCGCAACCTACTGAGCCTGCAGGATCGCCTGCCGCCGATCGGTTTCGACCTTATCCGTGCCGAGATCGAGACCAGCTTCGGCGCGCCGCTCGACGCGCTGTTCGCCTCGATCGAGACAGAGCCGGTGGGCGCCGCCTCGATCGCGCAGGTCCACCGCGCGGTCACGACCGATGGCCGCACGGTTGCGGTCAAGGTGCTGCGCCCCGGCGTGCGCGAGAAGTTCGCGCGCGACATCGAGACCTATGAATGGGCGGCCGCCCATCTCGAGGCGCTCGGCGGCGAGGCAGCGCGGCTGCGTCCGCGCGCGATCGTCGCCAATCTCAAGCGCTGGACCGTGCGCGAGCTCGATCTGCGGCGCGAGGCGGCCTCGGCATCCGAGCTTGCGGAGGCGATGAAGGGGCAGGAGGGCTATCGCATTCCCGGCATAGACTGGGATCGCACCAACGGCCGCGTGATGACGATCGAATGGATCGACGGCATCAAGATCAGCGAGATCGACGTGCTGCGCGCCCAGGGCCACGACATGGCCGATATGGCGCACCGCCTGGTACTGACCTTCCTGCGCCAGGCGATCAGCGCCGGCTTCTTTCATGCCGACATGCACCAGGGAAACCTGTTCGTGCAGGCCGACGGCACGATCGTCGCGATCGACTTCGGCATCATGGGCCGGATCGACCGCCGCGCGCGCCAGTGGCTGGCCGAGATCCTCTATGGCCTGACCACGGGCGACTATCGTCGCGTCGCCGAGATCCATTTCGAGGCGCAATACGTGCCGAGCTACCATTCGGTCGAGGAGTTCGCGACGGCGCTGCGCGCGGTCGGTGAGCCGATGCGGGGCAAGCCGGTCAGCGAGTTGTCGGTCGGGCAGATGCTCGACGGGCTCTTCGCGATCACCCGCGATTTCGACATGCAGACCCAGCCGCACCTGCTGTTGCTGCAGAAGACCATGGTGATGGTCGAGGGGCTGGCCACGGCGATCGATCCGCAGATCAACATGTGGGACGTCGCCGCGCCCTTCGTGCGCAGCTGGATCCGCGACGAGCTCGGGCCAGAGGCGGCGATCGCCGATCGGCTGCGCAGCGACGTCTCGACGCTGCTGCGCCTGCCCGAGCTGATCCGCCGCATCGAGGATCGCTTCCCAGCCAAGGGCGGCGCGCCCGATCAGGCGCCCTTGCCGCATGTCGAGATCATGTGGCAGCGTAAACGCCGCGGTAAACCGTGGCTGGGCTATATATTCGCGGCATTGGCAGGGGGCGCGCTGGTATGGGCCACGACGCAGGGGATAGTGCTGGGATAAGGCCTGAGGCGGCTGCTTTGGCGCCCGCCTGGGATCGCTTCGCCCACTGGCCGGCGCTGCGCGCGCGGCTGGGCCTGCTGGCCCTGGTCCTGCTGCTCGTCGCGGCGGCCCTCGTGCCGATCGGCGAGCGCGAGGACAAGATCGAGACCCGATCCTTCGTCGAGAACCTGAAACCGGGCCAGAACGGCGCCGACGCGAAGAATGGCGCCGAGCGCCCGCGCGACGAGGATCTCGTGCTCTACGACCGCGTTATCGCGCGCATCCGAAAGGGCGAGAACTACTACGACTTCATCGTCGCCGAACACCGCCGCGCCAACTATCCGGTCAATCCCGGCTTCGCGATCCGCCTGCCGACTCTGGCCTATATCGAGGCCTGGATCGGGGAGCCGGGTCAGATCGTCGCCGCGATCGTGTTGATGTTCGCCGTGCTGCTCGCCTGGTGGCGCCGGCTGGGCGAAGAGCCCGGCGGCGAGCAGAAGCGCCGGCTGCTGACCCTGGCCTTCCTCTTCCTGGGCGTCTCGCTGGGGCTCAACCGCTATTACTTCGTGTTGCACGAGCTGTGGAGCGGCACCTTGCTCGCACTGGCTTTTGGCCTGCACCGGGTCCGCGAGGACGGGACCGGACGCTGGGGCGCTGCGCTGGCCGTTGCCGCGCTCGCGCTCGCGATCCGCGAGCATGCCCTGCCTTTCGTCCTGCTCATGGCAGCCATGGCCTTCTGGCGCCGCGACTGGCGCGAGGGCGCGGCCTGGAGCGCGCTCGTCGCCGCTTTCCTGATCGCGCTGTCGGTGCACCATCAGGTCATCGCCGCGCAGGTGCTGCCGAGTGATCGCCCGTCCGATCCCTGGCTCGCGTTGCGCGGGCTTTCTGGTTGGCTGTCGAACATCGTGATGTCGAGCAACCTGCGCTTCCTGCCGCACTGGCTCGCCGGGCCGATGATCGTGTTGATGATCGCCGGCTGGGCGAACTGGCGGAGCTGGGCCGGCGCCTTCGGCACCCTACTGTTCCTCGGCTATGGTCTGGCCTTCATGATCGCCGGGCGGCCTGACAACTTCTATTGGGGCGCGGAGATCGCGCCGGCCATGTTCATCGGCCTGGCTTTTTCGGGCCGCGCGGTGAAATCGCTGATCGCGTCCGCCTTTCCCGATGCGCCCGAAGCGTCGAGGTGAACAAGGTAATTGCGCGTAAACCATAGTGCGGGCACAAGCGCGCCGATGGGTACGCCTCGCATCCTGCTGATCGTGGGCGGTGGGATCGCCGCTTACAAGTCCTGCGAACTCGTCCGCCTGATCCGCAAGGGCGGCGGCGAAGTGACCTGCGTGCTGACCGACGGCGGCGCCAAGTTCGTCACGCCGCTGGCCTTGGCCGCGCTCAGCGAGAACGAAGTCCACACGACGCTCTGGGATCTCAAGAACGAGGTCGAGATGGGGCATATCCAGCTTTCGCGGCAGGCGGACCTCGTCGTCGTCTGCCCGGCGACGGCCAACATGCTCGCCAAGATGGCGCAGGGCATCGCCGACGATCTCGCGACGACCTTGCTGCTCGCCACCGACAAGCCGGTCATGGCCGTGCCGGCGATGAACGTGCGGATGTGGCAGCACGCTGCGACCGTGCGCAACGTCGAGACCCTGCGCGCCGCCGGCGTCGACGTGATGGCGCCCGACGAGGGTGCGATGGCCTGCGGCGAGTACGGTCCCGGTCGCCTGCCCGAGCCCGAGGCGATCTGGGCGCGCATTGCCGGCCATTTCGGCCTGGCTTCCCCGGCGGTGCAGTCGCCGGCGCTACCGGTAGCCTTTGATGACGAGGCTGAGGCTGAACCCGAAACCGGCGGATTGGGCGGCCTGTCGAGCACGATGATCGCGCGCAAGACGCCGATCGTCTTCGCCGACGATCCGTTCGACGACGTGACCTTTACCGGCCCGGCCTTCCTCGCCCCCGAGGCGGTGGAAGAGACGCCGCCGCTCGATCTCTCGGGGCCGCTGCTGTCGAAGAAGGGCAAGGCGCGGGCTGCGCCGCCGACCGATGCCGAGGCGCTCAACCACTTGGTCTCGCCGCATGGCGCCGTGCCCGAGCCTTTCGGCGAGGCGCCCGAGGACGTTCTGGCGGGCCAGCCCGATTTCGAGGGGGATCCCGCGCATCGTCCGCTCTATGGCAAGCATATCCTGATCACCGCCGGGCCTACGCACGAGCCGATCGATCCGGTGCGCTATATCGCCAACCGTTCTTCGGGGAAGCAGGGCTATGCCATCGCCGCCGCCGCCGCCGCGCTGGGCGCGCGGGTGACCTTGGTCTCGGGCCCGGTCAATCTGCCGACGCCGCCGGGGGTCGACCGCATCGACGTCGAGACCGCGGTGGAGATGGGCAATGCAGTCAAGGACGCGCTGCCCGCCGACGTTGGCGTGATGGTCGCGGCCGTGGCCGACTGGCGCACGCAGAACACGGCGCAGGAGAAGATAAAGAAGCGCGGATCGGCGCCGCCCGTGCTGATGCTGACCGAGAATCCGGACATCCTTGCGACGGTCTCGGCCCACCCCAAGCGGCCCAAGCTGCTGATCGGCTTCGCCGCCGAGACCGAGAACGTGCTCGACAACGCGCGCGACAAGCGCAAGCGCAAGGGCGTCGACTGGATCATCGCCAACGACGTGTCGGGCCCGAGCGGCGAGAGCGTCATGGGCGGTTCGTCGAATACCGTGCATATCGTGACCGAGAAGGGAATCGAGGACCTTCCGGAAATGCCCAAGGAAGAGGTAGGGAGGGCCATCGTCGAAAGGATCGCCCTTGCACTCGGAACCTAGCATCCCCGTACTGGTCAAGCGCCTGCCGCATTTCGAAGGCCTGGAGCTTCCTGCCTATGCCACCGCGGGTGCAGCAGGGATGGATGTGCTCGCCGCTGAGGACGTGACCCTGGCGCCCGGTGGCCGTCACGCCGTGGCGACGGGGCTCGCGCTTGCGATTCCGCCCGGCTACGAGATCCAGGTGCGTCCGCGTTCGGGGCTCGCGCTCAAGCATGGCATCTCGGTGCCGAACGCTCCGGGCACGATCGATTCGGACTATCGCGGATATATCTGCCAGATCGATAAGCGCTTAGAGCGAGCTGCGAACCGCCACGTCAGGCATTGAAGAGTTAGCGGAAAAGGTAGCCGGGGCGATTCGCTATCCTGAGCAGCGGTGTCTCGCGCACCATCT
Source organism: Novosphingobium anseongense (assembly GCF_037482895.1). Lineage (NCBI taxonomy): Bacteria > Pseudomonadati > Pseudomonadota > Alphaproteobacteria > Sphingomonadales > Sphingomonadaceae > Novosphingobium > Novosphingobium anseongense. The sequence continues at coordinate 896,986 of NZ_JBBHJZ010000002.1, forward strand.
GCGCGCGCGACTTACCGCGTTCGGCTTCTGCTGGTGACAGTGCCACTCATCGATAACGCGTATCGGCTGCCTGATAGTATGCCGCATATACCCAAAACTCGTTCGATGGAGGCAGTTGGACGCCGCCTATGCCCCGAGCGCAAGGCGCAAGGCTTTCCGATAACATACGGGGCGAGCCCCGGGGGCAAGGGCAGCCCACTCACTTCGGACTTCATCCTATAATGATGAAACTGCCGCTATGTTAATTAACGTATTGGCTATGCGCAAAAAAAGGCGGCCGAGGGCAACGGTGCGCTGTTGTGTTGTAGGATTGCCGGAGCTCAACCGCGAAGAAAAACAGTTAAATATGCGCATTGTAGGAAATTTATACTTCGATTCCTACAATCGAGGCTGTGGCCTTGGCGCTGTATCATCTTGACTATAGCCGGTGATTGCGCCAGATACTCATTCTTAGGAAGTAATTTGATTGTTCGACGGAGTGAGGGGCTAGGCTCGCTGTCACATGGTTTACGTTGTGCGCTCGGACCCAAGAACCTGCAGGGAACTTGGCCATCCTCACCTCGGGCACATACCGATGATTTGGACCAGTCACTGGGAGTGCGACACCGAGGCGAGCGAATATCTGATCGCAAGGGGCACTGGTAAGTGGACTGATCAGGCGACGCTAACAGGTTACGCCAAACCAAAACCACTATCTGAGAATTCAGCTTTGGCGCTGGGATATGACTTAGCTTGTTTCATCGATTGGCGTGATGTGCGCGGATTGGAATTGAGACAAGTCATGCATCCTGAGGTGCCCGGGCAATATAGCGCCGATATGGAGTCAGGTGTCTGGTCGCGCAGGAACGCGCACAGGCCCCTGTCCTCGACGACGATCCGAAGACGGGTGGGTGTGTGTTCCGATTTCCTCACTTACCTTGAGACCTGCTGTGGCTTCGAGCGAATCGACATAGCGAGGTTTCGCCTCGCAACGTCACTGTCCGCGGCGCCGGCTCCCTCAAAATCTACCAGGACGAGAGCTGTAAGGAGCCATCCCAGCAAGCTGCGCCTGCCTACCTTGGATGAGACCAAAGCTTGGCTAACCCACCTGCAGAAGCACAAGGGCCTGGGCGCGAGCTTGATGGCAAAAATGAGCGTAGGAGTGGGACTTCGTGCGGACGAGATCATTCATTTTCGCGAAGAGCAACTCCCTCCTTTGCCCACAGATGGCCGCAAAGAAGTTAAGATGACCGTTTGTTATGGTACTAAGGGACAGCGTAGCCCGCAAGATTTAAGTAAGCGCGGCAAAGAGAGATCCGTACTGATTTCCACAGATCTTCTTATAGAGCTGCACCTGTTTCGTGACACTACGCGTAAGCTAACGATCCGACGTGTGTCGCAACGATTGAACGATTGGGAGCCGCCAGAAGAGTTATTTTTTTCAGGAAAAACCGGAAGGGCGTTCTCATACAAACGGTTTTACGAGATATGGAAATGTGGTCCCATACCATTTGCGGCGTTCTCGCCTCACATCGGTCGGCACATGTGGGCATGCTACACCTTGATCACGAAAATGGCCGAGGATTTCGAGATTATTACGAAACTTAAGGGACCATCCCATGCCGCGGTAGATCAGTTAATCGCAAACATGATCCGGATCTGGATAACGCCGCAGCTTGGTCACGTCGACGAGAAGACGACACTGATGTATATTCTATGGGTCCGAGAAGTGCCGGATCTGGTATCATTTCAGGATCAGTGGTGGGATTATCTCAATGAGCCGCTTTGAGGGCCAAATGCGGGCACAGAGAGGCCTGAAAGCCCTATCAATTCAAGCCACAAAGGCTGCGGATGCGGCGGACGACGATTTACTATTTTCGATCATCAGCAAAGATGAACTTTTAGTAACCATCGATCTTAGACCCTACCGCGATGGCGACGCAACGTTGGGGCTTTGCGGTAGCCCAGGCCTCATAATTGAAATGCTACCCTACATCAAAAAAAATGTGATCATCAAAAAGAGATCGCGCAAGGCGATAGGCCTATGGATCGGGAAGGTCGTAAAGGAATTTTTCTTTTTTTTGAGTAAAATCGAAATAGAAACAGCCAGAAAGATAAGATCGTTTAGCGAAATGTGCGAGTATGATGGTATCCTTCTAAAAAGATATCTGATGGAAAGAGGGGGCGATCAATCAAGCCGCAAGAAAATATACACAAAAATATACTCTATGATAAGAGAGGTGCGGCCAAACTCGGCTAAAAAACTCATTTGGCCCAGTTATATTGTATCCCAAAGCGCCAGGGTTCACACGGACATTGATCCACGGGCAATTCGCGAAGTCTACCATACTTGTAAGCGAATCATTGAGGCGCACGATGTTTCGCAAGATCGGATTATGGGCTGGGTCACCGGGGCCGTGCCGGAAACGGACGTCCGTTGTAGGCTAGGTCGTTCGGTGTGGGAGCACCTCTATAATAAAATATTGCAACCAGAATTGATTGATCGTGCGAAAAGAAGTGCAGAAAATCAGAAGTTTCAAAAGTTAAAAGATGAAATAGGACTCCGCGATTATAGCGAGTTAACTTACTGCTTTGCACCAAGTGCGATAGAAGTGACTGCTTCTATTTTGATTGTGTCGATGGAGACCGGATGGATTGATGCCATTCACGGAATCGATTTAGAAGCCGACTGGTATGCCAATCGAAGCACGCAATCATCGGTTCTGACCAGAAGCACTGATACTGTGGTGATATATGCGACACGCCCAAAGACTGGCGGAGAAGTTGTCGGCATCGGAATGGCCGGATCACGCTACCGAAGTTTCCAGCTCATCAAGAGGCTTGAGGAAAAGTCGCAATTCTTACGCTTATGCCTCAAGATAAAATTGGACGATCTTGCGCTACTCCCGGAATCTGAAAAAATTAAAGCGGAGATTCTGGAAATAAAACATAAGCTTAGGTCGCCATGGATATATTATGCTCATCAGTTGGGCGTCGGGTCTAATTGCGTTGGCATCAGCAGTGCGCCGAAATTGGATCAGGTTATGGCTCGTATTCTTGAAAAGACTGTTGACAATCTCGCGCCTCGCAAGCGTCAAGATCAAAAGCTTGTCTCTTCGATTCGTTCATTAACGTGGTCGGATATGAGGGACGCTTTTGCTGAGCATATATATCAAAGCTCCGGAGGTAACATATATGTCCTTCGAAACGCGCTCAATCACAAAAATATCCAAGTGAGCAAGGCATATATAAATCAGAGAAAACAAATAAAGGCGCGTTTCGATGCTTTCCGCTGTGTGGTCGAGAGTGCACTCGGTGAGCTGAAGAACCACCGGCCGATTGACCCGACAATACTGTTCTTAACCGCGAATGGCGGCATCATTTCGCAAGAAGACCGCGATCGCCTCAAAAGATTCAGGTCGCGAATGGGGATGGGCTGCAGTGATCCAAGGCAGCCCGACGCGCACCTTGCGCAGGGACATAAAAAGGGCGCAATTTGCACGGTTCAGAGATGCATACTTTGTAGCAAGGGCGTAATTTTCTCTGAATCGTTCAGATATATTGCCAAAAGATACGGAGATCTGTTGTGGCTTCGCGAAAATATCTCACCGCAACGTTGGCTTACATCGTCGTTTTGGTGGGAAATAAATGCGGTGGAGCTGGTGAGAGATAAGATCTTTAGGCACAGGAGTTCAGAGTTCGACAAGGTAGCGAAAGAAAGGCTCTACCACGTTAAGGCCGGGGAAGAGTTCGTTTTTGACGATCCTGGATGTGGGGGGGTGGTGCATTGGGACGAGCAGTGACGTTCAAACGGTTGGCGAATGACCATATCGATTCATTGTTGATGGAAAATAGGTCGGTCGGGTTATGGTGGGAGGAGTGGGAAACTCTAAAGGACTTTCAAATAACCCCTCTCTCACGCGTGTGTGATCCAATATGGCGCATCCCGTCGGAATGGGCGGCTGCCGGTGATCGTAGGGATCATATGCTTACTGTGGACTTTACCAAGATACACAGTGGAGTCGGTGACGATAGAATTTTTGATGCTGCCACGAGGCGTATCCAGCGCCACTGCGTGGTCAATGCGGTTATGACTGTTCGGTATCAAGGTAGGACGCTCAATCCACCCGCTCCCGGAACGTGGATAAAAATGTGTCAGTTAATGTTGCCGGTAACGAGGTATTTGGTAGCCTCGGTAGGGATGCAAGAAAGCGTATTCATAAGTGAAGGAGAATTGGAGCTCTTTGGTGGTCTGTCACCGGAGAAATTAAGCGAAATTATGAGTTTGTTTCCTTCGTGCTTTCATTTGTGGGTTCCGCGCCTGAACGCTTTCCTCGCAAATGGTGTGATTTCTGACTGGCCGGCCCCCGATGTTGAGAAGCCGCTTTTCAAACCTCGGAAAGGCGATCATGCTTCCATGCCTTTTTCGGATCAGGCGCTAACCCAAATATTATCTGCTGCCCTCTGGCTGAATGACATCCATGGTGATGTCTTGAGCGCATATATTGAAACCAAAGATGTCGGTATTTATAGTAGCGAAAGGCGACGCCATTCGGAGCAATATCGTGCGCGTAGGGTAGCAGTAGCGGAATGGAAATCCGAGTCCATGCGGCCAGGCGTGCGCTTTCCGTATGGATTATTGCTGGCCGGGGCACGCAAGGAGAAATCCGTAAAAACGGAGTGGCCGCCCGAGACCGTTTCGGGCCTGAGAAGGCTTGTTTTTCTCTGTCAAGTTGCCCGACTAATTATCATTCTTTTTGCAACCGGCCAACGGATTGGCGAAGCAGCTGCGCTCCCCCCCGATTGCCTAAGTGCCGTCGATGACTCCAAGGTTTTGAATGGGTTTCGGTTCAAAGACGTTGATGCAACCCAAGGCGAGGCGAGGTCTTGGCCCTTCCCCCAGGCCGCAGTTCGTGCGATTGAAAATCAACTAGATCTGCTGAAGCGGCTCGGATCTGGCGGTGAGACCTTGTGGCGTTCGTTTGGTGGAAGAGCGATCGACAGCGGGCTCCTCAAAACCGAACATGCGGTGCTCAGCTTCGGCCGAAGCGTGACAATGCTCGATGGCACACCGTTGGAGCAACTCGACGGACCGACAACCTGTCATCGATTTCGATACTCGATCGCACGTCTGATCGGGCTGGCGCTAGCTGGTGCCCCGCAAGTGCTTTATGATGTCTTAGGGCACGCGGAGATCGAAACGACCATGGGTTATCAATTACGAAGCCCCGAATTTCATGACATGGTCAATCAGATCAGGCTCGAGGTCAAAGCGGTCCAGATAAAAGAGGCGGTGCTGGGTCACGAAACCAACGGGGGCCGTGGAGCTGATCTAGTTGGCACGGTTATGCGTAGGTTGCTCCCCTCCTATGCTCCTGACGCGCTCGAAACAGATGATATCGAAAATGCCGTCAAAATCCTGGGAGACGCTGAAGTGGTAAGGCCGGGCGTGCTTTGTCTTGCTCAACCGCTGGAGCGCGGAGCTTGCTCGTCTTCATTGGGAATACGCGATGTAGGTGCGTGCACGCCGGGTTGCACGCATCGGCTAGAGCAAAGTGCATTACGGCAGGACCGTAGGAATAAGCTGAGCTATCTGATCCGTACGGCTGAAGCCGCGTCTGGCGGAAGCTTGGTTTTCTACCAAGGTCAGCTCCTTTCCTGCCTTGAGGCCTTTCCCGATCTCCTCCCTGAGGTGGAGGATAAGGGGCTTCGGAACGCTTTGCGCGGATGTACGCCAGCTACATGGAGTGGCAGCAGACAAGAGGTTCGAGACCGATTGACGCGGCTGTTTGGTAATTCCCTATGAACTCACCGGTAGATTTGGCGGCGCTGCAACGTGAGGTGAAGCGGAGGACTGACGATCGCGTCCGAGAGGCGATGAAGGTTATCGAAGAGGAAGTCGGTCGCGCAGGTTGTTACTCGCGCAACGGCGGTAAGATAACGCTGGTAGAGTTGCTGAAACGGGCCGATGTGGGTTCGTCAACCCTACGAAATCAGCATCACCGTCAGCTTCGAGACGAGGCAACCGCTTGGCTTAGGAAGCTTGGAGCGAGAAGCCCCGTCACGGCAGCCAGCGCTCGCGCTGCTGGCCAGACAAAGATTGCTGAATATGAGCAGGCGATGAGGAAAATGACGGCCCAGGTGGCTGTGCTTCTTTCGGAAAAGGCCGAGAATAAGGGAATCATTGAAAGGCAGGCTGAGAAAATTCGCAGGCTCGAGAAGCAGTTGCGAGAGGTCGCGCGACGGGATACGTCGAACGTGATAATTTTTCCGGAAGTGCGATGAAATCGATAAAATTCAAGAGAGCCGGCGGTAACGATACGCTGCCATTGCCCACCTACGAGACTCCAGGGGCCGCAGGAATGGACCTGCGAGCCTTCCTTCCGGAAGGGCCAATAACTTTCGCGCGCGGCGACCTGCATCTGATCTCAACCGGTTTTTCAGTCGAATTGCCGGCTGACACCGAGATGCAAATACGTCCGCGGTCGGGAATGGCGCTCAAGCATGGGTTCATCATCCCGAACAGCCCTGGGACGGTTGATGAGGACTATCGCGGCACCGTCATGGTCGGATTGTATTATCTCGGCGGTGAGCCGTTCGTGATCAATCATGGCGATCGCATAGCACAGGCAGTGATTGCGGACGTACGCCGTTATCCCGCTGTCGAGGTTGACGAACTTTCTGAGAGCGACCGCGGCACTGGGGCCTTCGGTTCGACAGGGATGAAGTAAGACATCGCGCCAAGGTCACCGAGCGGGCTGGATTGTCCGCCAGCCCGTTTGGCATATTATTAGCTCGCCCCGAGCCCGAGTGCGTGCTGGATTGTTATCAGGTCAAAGATCGCCGATATGAGTCTGGCCAACGTAAAGTCATAGAGACGAGTTGAGGCCTGAGCGATGCCCTTCGGCCGGTTAGCTGACCGATATTTGTAGTGAGATTATCGTGCCTCTGGAGGCAGCAATGAACCAAGTTTTTTACAATCCAGCGAAACGCAAGGTGGAGAAGGCGCGCCAGCGCGCGTACGACGCTTTGCAATTGCACCGCGGCGAAATCTCTCGACATGAACTGCGCAAGCGCAACGCTTTCCTCGCGCCGCTCGAAATTGTGGATTCCTCAATCCGCTGCCAAGAGGCCTTTGACTAAGCGAGTTCGGCATCGGCAAAGCTGGCTACGAGCAGCGGCGCTTGGAGACGCTGGCGGCCCTTTCCCAGCCCACCCGCTGGATAGCTTCAGGCTGCACATCGAGGCGCTTCCAGGTGGGCTGACGGCTGGTGAGATCGCCGCGGCGCTCAATGCGTCTCCAAACAACATGAGCGCTCACTACGCGATCCTGACGCGAGCCGGGATCGTAACGACCGATAAGCAGAGACGAACCGTAATCTATAGTGCGGTCACCGAAAAGGTGCGCGAGCTGAGCGAGTTCCTGGCTCAGGCCACAAACAAAAGCGGCCAGCGATAGCTGGCCGAACTCCTGTTTGCGCTAAGGGGTTATCTCGATCGCCTCGCGAAGCTTGTCGGCTGGGAGCGCGGCAGAGAAGCGCATCCTCTCGGCTGAATCCGAGTTCCCCCACTGACCCTCCAGCCAGTTAATCGTCATCCCCACGCAGCTGCCGTCGCGCGCCAGAACAGGGCCGCCGCTACTTCCGGGCGACACCAGGTTCGAGAGAATGACTACCGGGCAACCGGTGGCATACAGGTTTACCACTGCGTTGATCTCGCCTCGATGGCCAAGCATCATCGACTCCGCATGTGGTACGCGGGGATAGCCGAGCGTGAACACTTCGTCGAACACCTCCACCTCGTCCACGAGCGCGAAGCTTGGACCGGGCACGGGTGAAACGATGCGTGCAATCGCGACGTCGAGTTCAAACCTCTGGAAATCCCCTATCTCTAGAGCCGCTCCTGCCGCAGTGGTCACTGCCTGGACCTGCACGCCCTCGTCCTTGTCCACGTTGTGCTTGCAGGTCACCAGGAACTTTTGGCCGTTGTATCGCACGACGAAGCCCGTACCTCGAAACTCGTCACCATTCTTCATGACGTCGACGGCCACGACTGCGTTCTCGTAGCGCACGGGGAGCATTGCCGGAGAAGCGAACAGGTTCGCGAACGTATCGTTTTGGAGGTGACGCAGCAGCATCTTTCGATTGAGATGGTGATCCACGTGAAGATTGTCGCCCATGTCTACCATCATCCGGTGCACCAGTCCGACGGAAAGCATCCTCTCCCATGCCTTCACAACCGAACCGGGATTGAAGTCTTCGGGGCCACTGATCATGGCTTGGAAAAGCTCCGCCGAGAACAGGCCGACCTTCGCCATCAGATTGATCTTCTGGTCCGCATGTTTGATCGACAGGTGTTCGAGCCCCGCGCGCACGCGGGCCGTGAATGAATCTATGTCATCGAAATATACGTTGAACCAGTGTTCAGCTACGCGGGCATATTCGGCCACACCGGCTTCGGTCAACTTGTCGAAATAGGTCGTCATCTCCGACATACTACCGAGCCTACCCGTGCGCCGAAAGGGCGATCAAGAAATGCTCCCTTATGGCCGTCGGCGCACTTCTGCCATGAGCGTTCGCTGCCGTTGACTGAGGGGCCTATGCTTCTGATGACGGCGCAAAGCGCCCGCTATCGATCATGTCCCAGTAGGCCACGACGACATCGCGGAAACGCGCGAGGTGCTCGAGCCTGATGTCCAGCTTACCGACCGAAAACTCTTCGACGCTCTCGAGGAAGTAGTCCCAGATATCACGAAGCTCGGCCTCCTTCATGAATAGCCAATCCGCCTTCTTCCGCAAAATCTTCGCCGAATCGCCCTCGCCATGGCGGAGGACGGAACAAAGCAAGTGTAGGATCTTGAGCTCCTCGAACATGGGGATCAATGCCATCTCGAAGCCGTGAACTCTCACAAAGGCCTGTTCGAATGACCTCCACCCACCCGTTTTGATCTGTCGCTGGAATCCGTCATGCTCCTTTCTGTCTTCTGTACTTGAAAGAGTGGTGCGGATCAGGTCGCTGAGATGTTCGGCGAATGCTCGCTCCCACAGCGATGCCAGCATCATCGCGAACGACTGGTGGGAAACCATCTGAGTCAGCCGCAGCTCATGCCATGCATCGCCCTGGCCCGAGTGAGATTCGACCTGCGCAAGTCTGGAGGCGATGTCACGGCAAACCGGTTCGATCGTCGTCTCGAAGAACGACGTCACCGTCGCCGCATGGCGCGAGGCCTTCAGGTCCAGCAAGGTCGGACTTAGCGACCTAACATCTTTCTCATCCATAACCTTCATGTCCCCGTCCGCCGCGCAGCTCACACGACCCTGCCATCCCCTGAATTTCTGTGCCACGATCGACGAGCAACAGGGAGATAATCGACGTGCAGGGTAACTATCAGCGACGTTTCGTCGCGTTTCTCGATATCCTGGGGTTCTCGCGACTGGTCCAGCAAGCTGATGACCCGGATCTGCGGGATTCGATTGTCGGGGCGATCGAAACAATGCGCGAAAGCCTCGCTCCGAATGAGGCTTCGGACTTTCGCGTGACCCAGTTCAGCGACTGCACCGTTCTGTCCGCCGCGCTCTCGGAATACGGCTGCAGCCTCGTAATGACGGGCTCGATCATCCTTGCCACGAACCTTCTCAACCACGGCATGCTTCTACGCGGCGGGCTGGCGGTGGGAAACATGGTCCACACCGACGAGGTGATGTTCGGACCGGGCTTCCTGGTTGCGCATGCGCAGGACAAGTCCGGAGGCACGCCGAAGATCGCTGTCGACCAATCGCTTGTCGACGAGATCGCGGGTTGGCCGAACGACTCCGGTCTAGAGACGCTAATCAGAACTGATCCCTACGACCTCTCTCCGATGCTGCACACGCTTGCCGAATTCGAATCCTACGACGCTGTCCCCCGCGTCGGCCATCCCGTCCGCGATGATGACGCAGCGAGGCTCGCCGAACTCATTGCGAACGAATGCTATGGTCGGGGGCATCCGCCTGCGGTCACTGCGAAATGGATCTGGATGGAGCGGTACTGGAACGATTCAGTCCGTCCCAAAGGTATCCTCGCGACGACGGACAACGTCGCGGTTCGGCTTGGACGTGAGCGAGGGGACTAAGCAGATCCGACCCTCGCCGATGTCAGTCGCCGCGATTTAACCACTCAACCTCGAGCGCCGCCCCCTCGCACCAGGTCGTGATCATCCAGTGCGCCTGGTAGAGCTTGTCGAGATCGGCGTGGAAACCGTCGAAGGGCTCGCCGCGTCTCGTCGCAGGGTAGCGGAATCGGTCCGCGGTCGGATCGAAGGCCTGAACCTCGGCGATCATGGTCTGGACCTTCTGCATGTAGCCATCGTCGTCGTGAAGCCCCAGTTCCCTTCGGGCCGCAAGAAGACGATCGAAGAGATGATCGAGCCGATGCCCGAGATCCTTGTCGATCCCGCCGGTCACGTCCCTGATCGAAGCCTTCATGGTCAGCTCAAGGCTCTGGCGCCACAGCATCAGCATCGGATGTACGAGCAGACCCGATAGGTCCCGCCGCGCCAGATCCCAGATCGCCTCGAAGCCGCGCTGGAAGCTGTAGGCCATCATGTCCCACGATCCCGCCAGCATGTCGTTTGACCGATGGGCCAGAAAGGCTCGTAGCTGCGGTTGGTCCTCGACGATCTCGCCTACCAGCCGTTCACGTAGCTCGCTCGACATCCATCCCCCTCTCTGGTCACCAACGAAGGCCGTTCGACGCGGTCAATCGGCGAAGGGCCAGTCCTCGGCAACCTTCAGCTCTGATCCTGCGCGCGCTCGATCCATTCCTTCGAGATCCCGTGACGCTCCTGGATGGGCTCGAGGAAAGCGTCGACCTCGTCGGACAGCGCCTTGAACAACTCGATCCGGTCCTCGCACCAGACGATCATTGCGGTCCGGCCTCGCGGGTTCAGGAAGGCGACGTCATTCTGGCGGAAGAAGCGGTGGGCCAGCACGTCCCGATCCTCCTTCGCCGCCCGAAGTCGGGCCAGCAGGTCCGGCGGAAACCCGTTCAGCGTCTCGAGCTGCCTGAGCATGTTGCCGTAGGTCTTCGCGAGGCCGGACTCATAGGCGGCATCGAACGCGGCCAGCCAGCTCTCCTCGTCCGCGTGCGATCTGCGCGTGTCCAAGGTGTGCATGATGATGACCGCGTTGACCATGCCATGCTCAAGCACCTGGGCCATATACATGGCCAAGCCGTATCGCGAGTAGACCTCGCGGATCAGCTCCTCGTCGGTGTCGGTCACCGGCCAGATCGAGCCCGGGGCATATCCCTGCAATCAGCCTCTCCACCCCAATCGCGGCATGCAGCCGGGGAAGCCGAGCCGGACCGCCCCGGTCATATTACCATCCGCACGACATCAGCCCACGCCGAGATGGTGGAAATGGCCGGCTGCAGGCTGGCGACGATGCCGTCGAAGTTGTCGATCACGTATTTCGTCACCGCGCCGCCAATCGCCGTCACGGAGCCCGTCGCTAGGTTCTTGGGAGCGTTGGCCGCCTGCTCGCGAATCCAGCCCATGAACCGGCGGAACCTGCTCTCGGCTCGGTCGAGCTTCTCGGGATCGGCGTCCGCCTCCCGCGATGGCTTCGCCAACTCGGCGCGCACGTCCTCGATGCTTTCCTGGATCTCGCCCAAGTCGAGGTCGTCTTCCAACAATTCGGGCGGGCGGTTGTGACCCATACCTGGCGAGACGCCGTTCCCGTCCCGCACGATCCGCACCAGCTCGGCGACGTGGCCCTCGATCTGCGATAGCTGGCCGGCGAGGGCGTCGAGCCGCTCCGAAAGCGGCTCGAGTCTGAAGTCAGGTTCATCGAGACCCTCGTCGTCGCCAAAGTTGACCGGCGCCCAATCATAGGTGCCTTCCTCCTGGACCAGATCGACCGCTTCCTCGATCTCGTCCTCTTCGGCGTCGGGAAAGGCGGAGCCGATCTCGTCCGAAGCGTCGTATGGTCCGCCCCAGATGTACTGAAAGCCTCCTTCGCCGCTATCATGGGGGGTATTCTGAGAGGGATCCTCGAAATTCGCGAGGAACCAGTCCCTCATCACCTCGATACGCTCTTCGCGTTCCAGTCCGTCGAGACTTGGCGGGCTGCTTTCGTTACCTCGGCCCATCAGTTTGGCGCCTCGCCGGCGAACGCTTCGAGGATTCGGCACTCTGCCACGGTGCCGCCGCCGCAGGTCGTGATCGCGGCGGACAGCTGCCTGCGCAGCGCCTGCAGGTCGGCGATCTTACGATCGACCTCGACGAGGTGCTGACTGGCGAGATCGTCTATCTCGCCGCAGTCGCGGTCACGCTGCGACGACAGATCAAGCAATGCCCGGACTTCGTCCAGGCTGAAGCCGAGATCCCGGGTTCGTCGAACGAAGGCGAGCCGGGCTACGTCGTCGGGGCGGTAGGAGCGATAGTTGCCGCCGGTCCGCGCCGGCGGATCGATCAGTCCCGCCCGCTCGTAATAGCGAATGGTCTCGATCTTGACGCCGGTGGCTGCCGACAGTCGTCCGATGGTCATCGGGGTCATGGCGAAAAACCTCTTGAGCCTGTAGCTGCTACAGGGTGCATATAGCGTTCCACCACGATTCGTTCGAGATGGATAATGGCCTGCAGCAGCTGCGCATCCACGAAGCCCGATACAAATAACAGCCCGGCCTGGCGCCGGGTTCTGTGGATCGCGCTCGGCGTCAACGCGCTGATGTTCGCAGTCGAGATGGCGGCAGGCGTCGCGGGCGGCTCGAAGGCCCTGCAGGCCGACGCGCTCGATTTTCTCGGCGATTCCGCCAACTACGCCATCAGCCTGGGCGTCGCCGGCATGGCGCTCGCCTGGCGTGCGCGAGCGGCCCTTATCAAGGGCGCGACGCTTGCGCTGCTGGGTATCTATGTCCTCGCCGCGACGACCTGGGCCATCTGGAACGGTCGGACGCCCGAGGCCGAAGTCATGGGGGTCGTGGGCGTCGTCGCACTCATCGCCAATGCGGTCGTAGCGCTGATGCTGTTCCGCTTCCGCGACGGCGACGCCAACATGCGTTCGGTCTGGATATGCTCTCGCAACGACGTCATCGGCAACCTCGCCGTGGTCATGGCGGCCGCTGGAGTGTTCGGCACCGGCACAGCATGGCCGGACCTTGTCGTAGCCGGCGTGATGGCGGTACTCGGGATCACCGGTGGAGCGCAGATCGTACTTCAGGCCCGCGGTGAACTGGCCGGCGAGGCGACGATCGGCGATCGGGCAGGAACAGCCTGACCATGGTCTTGGCTACCCCGCATGCCATGACGGTCACCACCGCACTGGCAAAATACCGTGAAGCGAGCGTCTCCGGCGACGTCGCACTTGCATGGGAATCTCTCGAGCATGCGCACATCCTCGCGCAGCCGCGCCTGGGCGCGCACCTTCGCGTCCACTTCGCGATGCTCGGCTTCTCCATCACGCAGCGCGATCCGGTGGAAGCCGCAGGACAGGTTTTGCGGCTTCTGCTGGCTCCACTAGGCGCCGCTACCGGCCGGGTCCCGACGGGAAACATCGGCAGGTCCAACGTTTCGGCCTTCGCGCCAATGGCGGTGCCGCCTGGGCTGCAAGCCTCGAATGTCGAGGATCAGCGGCCATGATGCGCATCTGTCGATCCTCTGAACGGCGAGGTGCGCTTCAAAATAGCGCTTCGACCAATGTCCATGTGACTAAGGATCTATTTCCGGTGACAAGCCGCGCGCCCTCGCGTAGGCAGCCCCTATGCTGAGGCGTGGTCTGCTCCTGCTGTGTCTGCTGCTGACGTCGCTTATGGCGACCTCGGCCGTGCACGCCAATGAGCAATCCCCAGCCCCCGTGATCGACTGTTCGGGCCAGGTCCACGTCGATGGCGACACCGACCAGTCGGCGCCCGACTCCGATCAGGGCGTACCGCACCATCATACCGGTTGCCACGGTCATGGCACTTTCGACGCTTTCCCGCTCAAGGTCGACGCTATCGGTCTTGAGCCCGCGACGCGGCTCTTCTTCTTCCCGGCCAGTTCCGTCCGTGCACGCTGGATGGCCGGCCCCGCTCTGCGTCCGCCCATCGCCTGATTGATCGAACCGTCGTCGCCGCGTGCCCCCGCGCGGCGACGTGACGTCTTTCAATCAGGAATCCCTAAATGCACAGGATCATAGCGGCCGTTTTGGCCGCCACGACATGCGCGGCCGCCGCGCATGCCCAGGACACGTCGGCTTCGCCGGCGTCGGCGGCCGCCCCTGCGTTCTCCCTGGAGGATGCGGTGTCCGCAGCCGGCGGAAGCGCGCCGGCGATTGAAGCTGCCGAAGCAGGCGTGACCGCCGCGGAGGCCGGACGCCGCGTCGCCGGCCTCCGCCCCAACCCCACGGTGAGCACGCAGGTCGAGAACGTCATAGGCAGCGGCCCATACAAAGGGTTCGATCAGGCCGAGACCACGGTCAGCTTCGCCGTTCCGATCGAGCTTGGTGGCAAGCGCTCTGCGCGGATCGCCGTCGCCGACGCCCAGACGCAACGTGCGCTACTGACTTCGGCGATCACCCAGGCCGACGTGCGGCTGCAGGTGACGCAACTCTACGTCGAGACCGTCGCCGCGAAGTGGCGCGCCTTCACAGCGCGCGACCAGGCCCGCATCGCGACCGACGCCTTCTCGGCGGCGCGCATCCGCGTCCAGGCGGGCCGCGCCTCGCCGATCGAGGAGCAGCGCGCCGAGGTCGCCCGGCTCAACGCCGAGGCCGGGGCGGAGCGCGCGCAACGCCTTGCGGACGCCGCCGAGGCGAACCTGGAACGCCGCATCGGGCGACAGGTCCATGGCCAACTGGACATGACCGCCCTGGATCGCGTGCCCCCAGTGACCTACGGGCCCATCAGGACACCCGACGCGGCCGGCACCCTCACGCTCGCCGCCGCCGACGCCGATCTCGCCTTCGCCGACGCTGGCGTACGTCTCGCACGCTCGCAGCGCGTTCCCGACATAAACGTCGGGCCTGGGCTTCGTCGCCTCGAGGCGACCAACGACACGGCCGCCGTCTTCACGGTCTCGATCCCGATACCGGTCTTCAATTCGGGTCGCGCGGCCGTCGACCAGGCATCGGCTGAGCGCAGCCGGGCAGAGGCTCAGCGTCGGGTGACCGCCCTCGATGTCGAACAGCGGATCACCAACGCGCAGGCGGAGGTCGACAACGCCGCGACGGCGGCGCGCAACGCCAACGGACCCGCGCTTGCCGCCGCCCAGGAGGCGGCCCGCATCGCGCGCATCGGCTATCGAGAGGGCAAGTTCGGCCAGCTCGAACTGCTCGATGCGGAGCGCACGCTCGCCGAGACGCGCATCGCCGCGATCGACGCGCTCGCAACCTACCACAACGCCAAGGCGCAGCTGGAGCGGCTGACCGCACCCGCGCCTACGCCCGAACAGGGGAATTGATCATGAGGAAAGCCATTCCGGCAGCGCTGACGCTCGCCATCCTACTCGCAGGCTGCGGATCGGGTTCGCCCCCGCCGGCCGAAGCCCCTTCCGAAGCCGCCAAGGGTGCGGCGCACGAGGAAGAGGAAGGCCAGGTCGAGCTAACCGTGGAGCAGATCCGCAAGGCCGGCGTCGAGGTCGCTCGTGCGATCCGCAGCGGCGGCGGCGCGCTGACGCTGCCCGCCACGATCGAGGGCGACCCACAGGGCACCCAGGTCGTCTCGGCGGCCATCGGCGGCCGAGTGGTCTCGCTCACCCGCAACCTCGGACAGGCGGTAGGCCGCGGCCAGACGCTGGCAGTGATCGAAAGCCGCGAGGCGGCATCGCTCAACGCCGAGATCGAGGCCGCGCGGGCCCGACTGACACTCGCCCAATCGAATCTGACCCGCGAGCAGCGGCTGTTCGACCAGAAGGTCTCTCCCGAACAGGATCTGATCGCCGCCCGCACGGCGGCGAGCGAAGCCCGCATCGCGCTTCGCCTTGCCCAGCAGCAGGTTTCCGCGGCTGGTGCCGGTGGCGGCGCCTTGAACCGCATCGCGATCGTCGCGCCGCTGAGCGGTCAGGTCGTGACGCGCAACGTCACGCTCGGCCAGACCGTCGCGGCGGATGCCGAGCTCTTCCGCGTCGCCAACCTGTCCCGCGTATCCGTCAGCCTCGCGTTGTCACCGGGCGACGCGGGCAAGGTGCGCCCAGGTTCCGAGATCGAGATCGTCTCGGGGGATCGTCGCTCGGTCGCCCGGGTGGACTTCGTCTCGCCCATCCTCGACGAGGCGACCCGCCTGGCCACGGTCATCGCCGTGATCGACAACGGATCAGGGCAATGGCGTGTCGGTGAACCGGTCACCGCCTCGATCCGCCTGTCCGAGAGCATTGGCAATGGTGGTGCGGGCGGCGTGCTCGTTCCAGCAAGCGCCATCCAGACGGTCGAGGGCCGCCAGACGGTCTTCGTCCGCAACCAGAAGGGCTTCAAGGCGACACCGGTCACGGTTGGCCAGCCGAGCGGCGACAACGTCGTCATCACATCCGGCCTAACCGGCAACGAGCAGGTCGCCACGACCGGCAGCTTCACCCTCAAGGCCGAACTCGGCAAGGGCGAAGCAGAGCATGGGGGCCACTGACCCATGATCGACCGCATCGTAACGCTTTCCGTCGAGCGCCGCTGGTTCGTCCTGCTGATCACCGCCATCGCCGCGGTCATCGGCGGCTGGGGCCTCTCGCGCCTGCCGATCGACGCCGTTCCCGACATCACCAACAACCAGGTCCAGGTCAACATCCAGGCGCCCGCACTCTCGCCCGAACTCGTCGAGAAGCAGATCGCCTTCCCCATTGAGACCGCGCTCGCCGGCGTCCCGGGCCTCGAATACACCCGCTCGCTCAGCCGTAACGGCTTTGCCCAGGTGACGGCCGTCTTCGACGACTCCACCGACATCTACTTCGCGCGCCAGCAGGTTGCCGAACGCCTGCGCGTCGCCGAGGAAAGCCTGCCCGACGGCGTCACACCGACAATGGGGCCTATCGCCACGGGCCTCGGCGAGGTCTACATGTGGACCGTCCACCTCGCGCACCGCAAGGACGACAAGCACAAGCCGGGTGAGCCCGGCCTCCAGCCCGACGGCAGCTACATCACGCCTGAAGGCGACCGTCTGGTCACCGAGGCCGACAAGGCGACCTACCTGCGCACGGCGCAGGATTGGATCGTCGCGCCGTTGCTCAAGAATACCCAGGGACTGGCCGGCGTCGACTCCATCGGCGGCTACGTCAAGCAGTTCCAGGTGATCCCGGATCCGCAGCGCCTCGCGGCTGTCGGACTCAACCTGACCCAGCTCGCCCAGGCGCTCGAGGAGAACAACGTCGGCGTGGGTGCTGGCGTGGTCGACCGTGGCGGCGAAGGCCTCGCGGTCCGCTCGGACGCGCGCATCCGCAACATCGGTGAACTGGCCTCGACGGTCATCGCGACCCGCGAGGGGACACCGATTCGGCTCGATCAGGTTGCCCAGGTGAAGCTAGGCCAGGCTATCCGCTACGGCTCGGCCTCCGAGAACGGCAAGGAGGTCGTTGTCGGCACCGCGATCATGCGGATCGGCGAGAACAGCCGAAATGTCGCCTCGGCGGTGTCCGCCCGGCTCGGCGAGATCAACGCCTCGCTGCCCACGGACGTGATCGTCCAGCCGGTGCTGGACCGCACCGCGCTCGTGAACTCTACGATCAAGACCGTCGCCAAGAACCTGACCGAAGGCGCGCTGCTCGTCATCGTCGTGCTATTCGCCCTGCTGGGCAACTTCCGCGCCGCGCTGATCGCCGCGCTCGTCATCCCGATCACCATGCTCATGACGAGCTTCGGCATGTTGCGTGGCGGGGTTTCGGCCAATCTGATGAGCCTCGGCGCGCTCGACTTCGGCCTCATCGTCGATGGCGCCGTCATTATCGTCGAGAACGCGTTGCGACGCATGGCCGAACGGCAGCACCACATCGGCCGGACGCTCTCGCTCGAAGAGCGCTTGTCGACCGTCGCGACTGCAGCGCGCGAGATGATCCGTCCGTCTGTCTTCGGCCAGGCGATCATCATCCTCGTCTACGTGCCCCTGCTCACGCTGACAGGGGTCGAGGGCAAGACCTTCACGCCGATGGCGCTGACCGTCATCATCGCGCTCGCTTGCGCATTCGTCCTCTCGCTCACCTTCGTCCCCGCCATGCTCGCGATCTGGCTGTCCAAGCCCGTCGAGGAGAAGGAGGGCCGGATCATGTCCTGGCTCAAGAGCCGGTACGAGCCCGGCCTCGAGCGGGCGATGAAGCGCCCGACCCTGACAATGGGCATCGGCGCAGGCAGCTTCCTGGCCGCGATCCTCGCCTTTTCGCTGCTTGGCCAGGAATTCCTGCCCCAGCTCGACGAGGGCGATCTGACTGCCCAGGTGCTTCGCATCCCCGGAACCTCTGTCGATCAGAGCCAGGCCATGCAGTCGCGCATCGAGCGCGAGGTCGGCAGGCTGCCCGAGGTCAAGTTCGTTTTCTCGAAGACCGGCACGGCCGAACTCGCATCCGACCCCATGCCGCCAAACATCTCGGACACCTTCATCGTCATGAAGCCAAGGGACCAGTGGCCCGACGCCAAACTGTCGAAGGCCGACCTCGTGTCGAAGGTGGAAAAGGTGCTGAACGGCCTGCCGGGCGGCGCCTTCGAGATTAGCCAGCCGATCCAGATGCGCTTCAACGAGCTCATCGCGGGCGTTCGCGGGGACGTCGCCATCAAGGTCTTCGGCGACGACTTCGACACGATGAACGCGACCGCGAACAAGGTCGCGGCCGCGCTTCGCAAGACGCCCGGCGCGGTTGACGTCCGGGTGGAACAGACCGAGGGGCTGCCTATCCTCGACATCCGGCCCAAGCGCGACATCATGTCGCGTCTCGGCGTGACCGCGCAGACGGTGCAGGATACCGTCTCGGCGGCGATCGGTGGACGCGACGCGGGCATGATCTTCGAGGGGGACCGCCGCTTCGCGGTGACGATCCGCCTCTCGAACACGGCGCGCGCCGACCTTCAGACCCTGGGCCAGGTACCTGTCCCGCTTCCAGCGGGTGGCTTCGTACCCCTGCAGAGCGTCGCTGACATCGGCGTCACCGACGGCCCCAACCAGATCAGCCGCGAGAACGGCAAGCGGCGGGTCGTGGTCCAGGCGAACGTACGTGGCCGCGACGTCGCGGGCGTGGTGAACGACGCGCAGGCGGCGATCGACCGCGACGTGCGCCTCACCGCAGGGCAGTACCTCGACTGGGGCGGTCAGTTCGAGAACCTGCAATCTGCGAGCCAGCGGCTCATGCTGGTGGTACCGGTCTGCTTCGCGCTGATCATTCTCCTGCTCTACGGGGCCCTGGGCAGTGTGCGCGAAGCGGTGATCGTCTTCACTGGTGTTCCACTCGCGCTCGTGGGTGGTATTCTCGCGCTGTCCTTGCGAGGCATGCCCTTCTCGATCTCGGCGGCGGTCGGCTTCATCGCCCTGTCGGGCATCGCGGTGCTCAACGGTCTGGTCATGGTCTCCTCGATCCAGGATCTGATGGCGAGGGGCATGGGTCGCGCCGAAGCGGCCTATTCGGGCGCAATGATGCGGCTTCGACCGGTGGTCATGACCGCGCTCGTCGCCAGCCTCGGCTTCGTGCCGATGGCGATCGCGACGGGCTCGGGCGCCGAGGTGCAGAAGCCGCTGGCGACAGTCGTCATCGGCGGCCTGATCACCGCGACGCTGCTGACGCTGTTCGTCCTGCCCACCCTCTACGCGAGGTACGGCAGACGCGAGACCGAAGTGCCTGAGGCCGAGCATCATACGCTCGCGCCAGACGCTACGGGCGAGGTGCACGCATGACCGCGGCCGACGACAAGAAGACCCGTGAGCGCCGGACGCTGTGGATCGTACTGATCCTCAACGCCGGCATCTCGGCCGCCTTCTTCGTTGCGGGGCTGACCGCGGATTCGAGCGCGCTCATCGCGAACGGTGTCGACAACCTCTCGGACAGCGTCGTCTACCTGCTCAGCCTGATCGCGCTGAGCCGGGGCGCTATCTGGAAGACGCGGGCGGCGACGGTGTCGGGCGTGATGCTGCTCATCTTCGCGGTCGGCATCATGCTCGATGTCGCGCGCCGCTACCTCTACGGCAGCGAGCCGATCGGATCGACGATGATGATCATGTCCGCCGTCGCGGCCGTGGTCAATTTCTCCTGCCTGCGCCTTCTGCAGCAGTTGAAGGAGCCTGATGTCGCCATGCGCGCCGCGACGACCTTCAGCTTCAACGACTTCATCTCGAACGGCGGAATCCTAATCGCCGGAGCGCTCGTGATGTGGCTCGGGACCAACTGGCCCGATCTCCTCGTCGGCGTCGCAACGGCCGTGATCGCGGTCATGGGCGGCATCGAGATCCTCGTGGACGCGCGATCCGAGCGACGCGGCGAGGAGGGCCAGCCTTGAAACCTCTCAACCCCAATGACCCCCCGCAGGTGTTTGGCAAAATGGAACTGCGCGAGAAGGGTCCGCGCCGTGGACGGAGCACGCCCTGGCCGTCCACGGCGCACAAGATACGATCGATCAGCCGGGACATGGACGGCTGGTCGATCGGTCGAGCGGCCATCGGTTTAGCTCTCGTTTCGCTGTTTCTCGCCGGTTGCTCGAAAAAGGAAGATCACTCAGCCCACAAGGTCCAGGCGGATCATCTGGGACTGAACAGGCCTGGTCCGCAGCTCTTCCGCTGCAACGACGCCTCGATGGTCGGGGTCGATCTCTTGGCTGGTGGCCTGTCGCTCAATCTGCGGGAGCCCGCCACCGCCACCGCCCCCGCCGAGCGCCTGACCGCCGAGGCCGACGGTCTACCCTTCGTCAGCGCGGCGGTCAGCCTCGCCCACTCGCACGACACGATCGCCCTCATGCGTGCCGGCAAGCCCGTGAAGGTCTGTCGCCGGGCGCCAGCGCCAACGGGTCGGCCCGCGCAGGTCGCCCCGAGCCCGCCAACTCCAGAGTAAGACGTCAGGAAAGCCCGATGAACGAAAAGCTGAAACTGGACATCCCCCTCATACTCCCCGAGGTCAGCGACACGTCCGACGCCTGCGTGTTGCGGCTGACGGCAGAGCTTTCCGCCCGCGCTGGCGTCGAGCAGGCCCACGTGGTCGCACCCGTGGGTGATGGACCTCCCAACCTCTGCATCCACTATGATCCAGGCGTCATCTCGCTCAGCCGGATTCGCGAGATCGCCCAGGCGACGGGCGCCGCCATAACCGGCAGATTCGGCCACCTTTTCTGGACCGTGAAGGGCATCGGCTTTCAGCGCCGCGCCCGCACGGTCTCGGAACGCCTCATGGCTCTCAAGGGCATCATCGAGGCCGAGGCTACCGCCACGGGCGCGCTGCGCATCGAGTTCGACCGCGAGCGGATAACGCCCGAGAGGATTATAGAGGAACTCGGCACCATGGGCGTCACGGTGGTCGACCGCAAACTAGCGGATGTCGCGCACGCGGCCCGTCCAACCCCGCGTCACGAGGGCTCCGAAAGCCACGAAGGCCATGATCACGCAGCCAGCCAGTCCGATGCCGGCCACGGCCACGATCACGACGGCGTGCTTGGCCCGAACACCGAGCTGATCTTCGCGCTCGGCTGCGGTGCATCGCTCGGAATCGGCTTCGCGATCGAGAAGTTCGTACCCGGCTCGCCAGGTTGGCTGCCCACGGCGCTCTATCTGATCGCCTATGCGCTTGGAGGGTTCTTCACCATCCGGGAGGCGTTTGACAACCTCAAGCTGCGCAAGTTCGAGATCGACACGCTGATGCTCGTGGCAGCTGCCGGTGCCGCCGCGCTCGGCGCCTTCGCCGAAGGCGCGCTACTGCTCTTCCTATTCAGCCTCGGGCATGCGCTCGAACACTACGCCATGGGCCGTGCCAAGCGCGCGATCGAAGCCTTGGCTGACCTCGCGCCCAAGACTGCCATGGTTCGCCGTGCCGACGGATCCACCCAAGAGGTGCCGGTCGAGGTTCTCGCCATCGGCGATATCGTCATCATTAAGCCCGACGAGCGCGTCCCGGCCGATGGTTTCCTGGTGAAGGGCGTGACGGTGATCAACCAGGCACCCGTCACCGGCGAGAGCATGCCGGTCGACAAGCGCGCCGTCGTCGATGCCAAGGTCGCTCGTACCAATTCGGACCGTATTGACGCCGGCAGCCGGGCCTTCGCCGGCACCATCAACGGCAGCGGTCTCATCGAGATCGAAGTCACCAGGCTCTCGAGCGAGACGACGCTCGCGAAGGTCGTGAAGATGGTGAGCGAAGCCGAGACCCAGAAATCGCCCACCCAGAGGTTCACCGACCGTTTCGAGCGGGTCTTCGTACCCGTTGTGCTGGGCCTCGCCTTCGTGCTGCTCTTCGCCTGGGTGGTCGTCGACGAGCCGTTCCGCGACAGCTTCTATCGCGCGATGGCGGTGCTCGTTGCCGCAAGCCCATGCGCGCTCGCCATTGCCACACCTAGCGCCGTCCTCTCCGGCGTCGCTCGAGCGGCACGCGGCGGCGTGTTGGTGAAGGGTGGCGCGCCGCTCGAGCTCCTGGGTTCGCTCACGGCCATCGCTTTCGACAAGACGGGGACGCTCACAATGGGTGAGCCACGGATCGAGCAGATCCTTCCGTCGCCCGGAGTCGAGGTCAAGGAACTGATGGCCATCGCGGTCGCGGTCGAAAGCCTCAGCGACCATCCGCTGGCGCAGGCCATCGCGCGCGACGGCCGTGAATATCTCCGAAACGGTTCAACCCCGCAGGCAGAAAACCTCAAGAGCCTGACGGGTCGCGGCGTCTCGGCTCTTGTCGATGGGGACGAAGTCCTCATCGGCAAGGCCGAGATGTTCGGCGTCGACGGCATCGCTCCACTGTCGAGTGCGATGTCCGACGCGATCGCGATGCTTCGGTCCAAGGGCCAGACCAGCATGGTCGTGCGTAAAGGTGGGAAGGATCTAGGCGCGATCGGCCTGATGGACACGCCGCGCATCGGGGCGAAGGCTGCGCTCGACCAACTGCGCGAGATCGGCATCGAGCGCATGATCATGATCTCGGGCGACCACCAGCGCGTCGCCGAGGCGGTCGCTGCGCAGGTCGGCATTACCGAGGCCTGGGGCGATCTCATGCCCGAGGACAAGGTCGAGGCGATCAAGAAGCTGCGCTCCGATACCAAGGTCGCGATGGTCGGTGACGGCGTCAACGATGCGCCAGCGATGGCCAGCGCCACCGTCGGCATCGCGATGGGCGCGGCTGGCTCGGACGTCGCGCTCGAGACGGCCGACGTCGCCTTGATGGCGGACGACCTCAGCCATCTGCCGTTCGCGGTCGGCCTCAGCCGGCACACCCGGTCGGTGATCCGGCAGAACGTCTTCGTCAGCCTCGGCGTGGTCGCCTTTCTCGTGCCCGCCACGATCCTCGGGCTCGGGATCGGTCCAGCGGTTGCCCTGCACGAAGGTTCGACACTGCTCGTCGTGATCAACGCCCTTCGGCTGCTCGCCTACCGCGACCCCCGGGCCCGAGCGGCAGCGGCAGACGAGCCCGCCGCTCTGCGCCGCTGAAGGAAAACTCGCAGAAAAGGGAAGGAGAAGCGCATGACCGACATCCGCAGCATAGCCGCCACCCGGGACCTGATCAGCCAGCGCACCGAGGTGCTGCGCGGCCTATCTCGTCCCGGACCCGCGATACAACCGGACAGCACCGCGCCCGGCAGCTTCGCCGCCGTGCTGTCAAACGTCACGAACCTCCAGTCCACCACCGCGCTGCCCGCGCCGTTTGCCGTGCAGGAAACCGGGGTACCGGCGGCCGGACTCGTGTCGACGCTATCGTCGCTCCTCGGGCGCGTGAACGCCACGCAGGTGCGTGAGGACGAGGCAACCGAGGCCTACCAGACAGGTGAAAGCAACGACATCGCCAAGGTCGCCTTGGCCGAGCAGGAGGCCTCGGTGGCCTTCGAGGCGACGCTGCAGGTGCGGAACAAGCTGCTCGCTGCATACCAGGAGATCCTGCGCATGCAGGTCTGACAGTGAGCAACAGGGAACCGCGCAATTCGGACCTTCGCTCGCTGAGCACCTGCAACGCGTGTCGTCGACCATTGTCGGCGGGAGGAATGGGAACACACAATGCTGGAAGTGGAAAACGAGTCGACGGTGGCGGCTTCAATCGGAGCGACATGGGCGGCAATCAGCGGCTTTGAGAACTATCGCCGGTGGCACCCATACGTGATCATCGAGGGGCTCGCCGGGCTTGGCGAAGTCGTTGGCTATTCGTTCCAAGCCCAGTCCCCCCAGGCGAAGCGTTGGACGGTTGAAGGGCAGGTAACTGAGTTCGAGTTGGAACGACGCCTGACGATCAGCGTCGGCTTCCGATACCTCGGGCTCGAGGAGACCTATTCTATCTCACCACTCGCGAATGGCGTCCGCATAGTGCACGGCCTTCGGTTCACCGGTGTCCTTACGGTGCTCGGCCTGCCTGCCATTAAGCGCAATCTCGCGAAGCTGCTTACCGTGGAGGATCGCTGCCTGGTCCAACACATTGCAGTGGGTAGCGGCCGAAAATCCGTTCGGCACGCAGTCCCGCACAAGCGAAATTCGGCTTCGAAATAGCGTTGATCGTGAGCGGCGGCCTTGCTGCTGACTGCGCATCGACAGCACGCTGAGGTAACGGTGCGGCACCGGTTGGAGTGCCGGCTGTCCATTTCGGATGGAAATCTGGATAAAGGCTACACGCGGCGCTGCTATGAGCGTCCCCGAAAAGGAATTGCCTTTGATCGTCGGGAATTCACCGAGACTGCGTCAGATCGTGATCGAGGTCTGGAAGCCGTTGACCGGCCTCTTTGTCTGGGACGTTGCCGTCACCGTCTTCCACTTCCAGACCTCGTTCAACGAGCCTGCCTTGCCGCTGGCGCTGTTCGGCACGGCCCTCGCGTTGTTCCTCGGCTTCCGAACGAACGCGGCCTATGCGCGGTGGTGGGAGGCCCGGACGCTATGGGGAGCCTTGATCAACGCATCGCGCAGCCTGGCTAGGGTCACGCTCAGCCTGACGAAGGGCGAAGACGAGGCGGCAGGCATGCTGCGCCAGGACGTCATCCTTCGGCAGATCGCCTTCGCCCACGCCATGCGTTGCCAGCTCAGGGAACAGAGCCCCGCGGAAGAGATCGAACGCATCGCGGGCTCCGAGGTCGCGGCAGTTGCCATGGGCGGCGGAACTCGGCGAATGCAATTCTCGAACAGGTGTCGGGCCTCTACTCCGAGGCGCTGGACGAAGGGCGCATCTCGCCGGTCCAGCAACTCCTGGTCGAGCAGACGCTCACCGACATCGCCAACGCCCAAGGTGGCATGGAGAGGATCAAGAACACGCCGCTGCCCAACGGCTTCCGGTTCTTCCCGAACCTGTTCGTCCGTATCTTCTGCGTTCTGTTGCCTATCGCGCTTGTCGAAACGCTCGGCATGGCGACGCCGTTCGGCTCGACGCTGATCGGGCTGATCTTCCTTGCCGCGCTCAGCATCGGCGAAGATCTCACCAATCCGTTCGCCAACACCGTGCACGACGTGCCTCTAAGCGCGATGTGCCGGACGATCGAGATCGACTTGCTCCAGGCGCTGGGCCGTTCCGCCCCCGAACCGCTGAAGCCCGACCACGGCGTGCTCTGGTGATTCCTGCCGGACACGGCGAGCGCGCGCTGGCCGTTAGCCTGATGCGGGCCTGCCCCGCCTTCTGATCTCGGCATCGAACTGCCGGGAGACTGCCGTCATCATCTGCGGGCTTGACTCCGTACCATGGTACGGATGCGATAGGCGCAAGGTCCACGAGACCACGAGACCAGGGCCCAATGAAAAGTTCCAAATGCGAAGACTCTGACCTGCATCAGAATGCAATGGTTGACCGGCGCAACGTTCTGCGCGGCGCAGTCCTTGCCGGGGGGGTGGCCTCGCTGGCGGCGTGGATGCCCGCGTGGGCGCAGCCGGTGTCGGCCGGAATCGTCAGCGCCCTGCCCACGGTGTCGGGCAAGGACATCCACCTGCGCATCGCGCACCAGACGATCATGGTCGACGGACGCCAGACCCATGCCATCGGCGTCAACGGCACAGTGCCCGCCCCGCTGATCCACCTGCGCGAGGGTCAGACGGTGCGCCTGCACGTCGAGAACACGCTCGACGAGGACAGCTCGATCCACTGGCACGGCCTGCTCCTCCCGTTCCAAATGGACGGCGTGCCGGGCGTCAGCTTCCCCGGCATAAGTCCGCATTCGACCTTCACCTACGAGTTCCCCGTCGTGCAGTCGGGCACCTACTGGTATCACAGTCACTCGGGACTTCAGGAGCAGATGGGGCACTATGGCCCGATCGTGATCGACCCTGCCGGCGAGGATCCGATCCAGTCCGATCGCGAGCACGTGATCGTGCTGTCCGATCACAGCCCGCTGCATCCGCATGCGATCTTCCGCAAGCTCAAGCTTCAGGGCGGTTACTTCAACTTCCAGAAGCAGACGCTGGCGGGGCAGCTCGCGGGTCGCGACCAGTCGGGCAAGGAGCGCCGCGCCTGGGGCGCGATGCGGATGGATCCCACCGACGTGGCCGACGTGACGGGCAGCACCTACACCTACCTCGTCAACGGCTACGGCCCGCGCGACAACTGGACCGCGCTGTTCGAACCGGGCGAGCGGGTGCGGCTGCGGATCATAAACGCTTCGGCTATGACGACCTTCAACCTGCGCATTCCCGGGCTGAAGCTCACCGTCGTCCAGGCCGACGGCATGGCCGTGCGGCCCGTGCCGGTCGACGAGATCCAGATCGCCATCGCCGAAACCTACGACGTCGTCGTCGAGCCGCAGGACGACCGCGCCTACACGCTGGTGGCCGAGAGCGTCGACCGCTCCGGCATGGCCCGCGCGACCCTGGCGCCGCGGCCCGGCATGATCGCGGACGTCCCGCCGCTGCGTCCGCGACCGCTCGCCGACATGAAGGACATGGGCATGGGCGCGATGGACCACGGCGCGCACGGCGGCGGCGGCACGGAGCACACGATGCGCGACTTCTCAGTTGCGCCCGACGTCCAGAAAAGCCCGACGGTCCAGACGATTTCGCCGATGCCCGTCGACCGCACTGGCGAGCCGGGGCAGGGGCTCGAGGGCGTGGGGCACAAGGTGTTGGTCTATCGCGATCTGGTCGCGCTCGATCGCAATCCCGATGCCCGCGCACCCAACAGGGCCATGCGCATCCACCTGACCGGCAACATGGAACGCTACATGTGGGCCTTCGACGGCCGCAAGCTCAACGAGGTGAAGGCTCCGATCCCATTCCGCAAGGACGAGCGCGTGCGGATCACGCTGGTAAATGATACGATGATGGGCCATCCGATCCACCTGCACGGCCACTTCTTCGAACTCGTCACCGGCCACGGCGGCCATGCGCCGCGCAAGCATACGGTGCAGGTTCAGCCCGGCGGCACGGTGACTTTCGACCTTACCGCCGATGCGGTGGGCGACTGGGCTTTCCACTGCCACATGCTCTACCACATGCACGCCGGGATGATGCAGGTCGTTACGGTCCGCCCGAATGATGAGGCCGGGGCATGAGGGCGCCGTTCGCGCTCGTCGCTCTGGCGGCACTCGCTTTCGCGCAGGCCGCAGCCGCGCAGGACCATTCGCACCACGGCCACGGCATGGAGGCCGAAGCGCCGACGCCGGCGCCAGTGTCAGGGGCAGCGCCGCAGATGGCGATCGATCCCGATTGCCCGCCCGAACATGCCGCCATGGGGCACTGCGTTCCCAAGGCCATGCCTGCCGAGCCCGAAGCTCCGGCGGCCGGCCAGGCCTCGGCGCCTTCAGCGCCGACAGCCCACTATGCCGACCGCATCTGGGGCGCGGAGGCCATGGCCGCCTCGCGTGCCGAACTGAAAAAGCACCACGGTGGCGGTTCCTTCTCGCAGGTGATGGTCGACATCGCCGAAGTGGCCCTGCGTCGTGGCCGTGAGACCTATCGCTGGGATGCCGAAGGTTGGTTCGGCGGCGACGTCGATCGGCTGGTCGTCAAGACCGAGGGTGAGGGTGCCTTCGGCGAGGCGTTCGAGGGTGGCGAGGTCCAGGCGCTCTACAGCCGGGCGATCGACCCCTATTTCAACGTGCAGGCGGGGCTGCGGCAGGACGTCGGCCCCGGCCCGTCGCGCAGCTATGCCAGCATCGGGATCGAGGGGCTCGCGCCCTACTGGTTCGATGTCGAGGGACAGCTGTTTCTGTCGGACAAGGGCGATCTATTGGCGCGGCTGGGCGCATACTACGATCAGCGCATAACCCAGCGGCTAGTGCTCCAGCCTCGCGCCGAGGTGAATCTCGCGGCGCAGGACATGGCTCCCGAGAGGATCGGCTCGGGGCTGGTTGATGCCGAGCTTGGACTGAGACTGCGCTACGAGGTGGTACGCGAGGTCGCGCCCTATCTGGGCGTCTCGTGGGAGCGCCAGTTCGGCCGCACCGCGCGCCTCACGCGGGCTCGCGGCGATGGCACTGGCGGCTTCACGTTCGTGGCAGGCCTTCGGACCTGGTTCTGACGAAGGCGGCTGGCGTCAACACGCCCGCGGGCAGGCCAGTTAGATGAGCGGACCCGCCATCGGCGCCGTCGCTGCTCGTCCCCACCGTTCAGGCGACCGTTCGACAGCGAGCTCATCCTGGCAGGTCTTCACCAACTGCATCGCTTCGTCCGGCGTTCCTTCGGTCCACTGGCTCCACGTCTGGGGTGTCAGTATCACCGGCATTCGGTCGTGGACCTCCGCCATCTGGGGGCACCCATCCACCATCACCATCGAATAGCAGTCGCCCCATTCGTCCGTCGGCCGCCAGATCCCAGCAACCGCGAAGAGCTCGATGCCCGGCAGGGAATACCAGGTGCACGTCATGCTTCCCTTCTCGCCTTCCGCCTCGGCCCAGGCCGTCAGCGGGATCAGGCAGCGGCGTTTCTCGAAACTGGACCGCCACATGTAGCTCAGCAGCTTATCGTCGCGCGCATTGTTGACTGGTTTGGGCTTGGACGTCGGCTTCATCGCCTTGAGCCGCACGGGGAAGCCCCAGTTCATAGCCCGCAGGCTACGCACGCCTTCCTCGACGCGGATGACCATGCCGGGATAGTTCGGATAGACGTCCGTTCCGACGTTGAACTGCATCACGCGCTGCGGCTCAACCGCGAAGTACGAAGCGACCTCGGCCGCCATCG
The DNA here is from genome assembly GCF_037482895.1 of Novosphingobium anseongense. NCBI lineage: Bacteria > Pseudomonadati > Pseudomonadota > Alphaproteobacteria > Sphingomonadales > Sphingomonadaceae > Novosphingobium > Novosphingobium anseongense. Next base: position 926,137 of record NZ_JBBHJZ010000002.1, read on the forward strand.
TCTTGTTCTGGTACCGGTTGCACATGCGGAAAAAGCTGGAGATCGCCCGATCGGGAGTCAACCTAGGCAAGGCGAGCTTCAGATCGCGCAATGGACTCCCGAAGCGAGTGCCAAGGCGGCAATGATGGCGGCGACCGCGCTCACCATGAACGATAACGGAAGCTTGTCCCTGAACAGGCCGAAATGCTTCTGGTCGTCGATCCATTCGATCTGATGCTGCCAAAAGAACTTGTAGTGCGCATACCAATCGCTGAACAGAATCTGCTTGGTCTGGCTGGCGGCGAAGAATTCGGTCTGGATTACCTCCAGACGGTCATGCTGGTCTTTGAGGTCCTCGCTATCGGACTTAGCTTCGACGTCGCGGTAAAGATCCCTGAGCCTGTAGAAGAGCGCCGTTAGCCGCTGCCCCTCGTCACCGTACTCCGATTTGTTGTGGTCGTAATGCGTGATATACAGGCTCATTACGCCCAGGACCAAAAGTGTGGCAGCGATCTGCTTGCTATTGAGCTGCTCCCAGACGAGGCCGTACACACCGACTGCCAATGAGACGAAACCGATGAACCCGGGCATCTTCTGGACGATGTCGTGGGTCGCAAAATTTTTCTTCGCTCCGAAGCCGACGTTGTAGCCCGTCTCCGCGATGCTCATCAGCAGGCCGGCTCTATTCATTTTCGTCCTCCTGGTTCGAGTTGATCGGCACGTGGATGCGGTCGGTCGCGACCACCACTCCGTCCACGACGGCGTAGCATTCAACTACGTGATCGCCTTTAAAGTGCGTGTGTTCGATCGCCTTCTTGTGCCCGCCATCGGCCACGATCTGTCCTCGGATGCAATCACGCCGCTCTGCCTCGGCGCCTCGGTTGAGCACTTTCCAGAACAGGCCGAAGGAGCCCTGAATGTCCGTATCGACGATTGTGAACGTCAGCTTCTTGCGGGGCTTGAGCAATGTCCGCTCGCGCAGAATCTCGCGAAGGGATGCAGGGCGGTAACCGTTCTGCTCGACGACGCAGTCGATGGTGATGTTGTTCCGGATATCGATTCCCGCGAAGACCTGCTCGGGGAATTCTTCGGTGTTGCGGAACGTGCGGGCGGATCCCTCGGCGAGTGCTGCCTTCTGAACCTTCTCGGCCGCGGGGAACAGCCGACCGTAGATGGCGCGCCACTTGTCGTTCTGGTTTGCCTTGCCCTCGGCTTCTATCGCCTTGAGGCACAGATCGTGAGCCTTCTTGGCCTTGCGCTGGAACGGCTTCTTCACCTTGACGCGCTGGCCGCTGCCCAGCGCAGCATAGTAATCCTGCTTCGGCAGGTCCTTCAGATAGGCGAAGAAGTCACGGCTCATGAAATCGTAATAGAGGAAGCTCTTCGTGTCATACTCGCTCGTGGAAGCGAGGAAATTATGCGCCAGAGTATCGATCAGGAGACCGCCCATGCCGACGCCATGCTTATTTTTCCATGCGCGGGCCATGCGGCACAACCTTCGAAGGTTGTTGTTTTTTTTCGAATCGAACTCGGACATGGCACGCATCTCCTCCTTCGGTTTCGTCGTCTTCCAAGATCCCCCGTTATACGTGTCGGGGTATTTGAAGCTTCCGTCATCCTGCTCGAACACAGGCTGCGCTTCGACACGGAAATTCGAGTATACCGCGGTAACCACGAGCCGATCGACCCTCACGTCCGTCGTCGGATACCGTGCTCGAATGGCGGCTGCGGCATCCGACAGCAGCTTTGACTGTCCGCCGTTCTTGTAGGTTTCCCACTCGCCCTTCGGCATGATGTAAAGCATATCCAGATCGGATATACCCTTGATCGCGGTGTTCCGCCCATACGACCCGACGCGAAGTGAGTGGGCCTCCTTCGATTCACTCTCGCGGAATTTCTTGTTCAACGCACAGGTGATTTCACCGTAACGAGCGGAGATCGTCTCTGCATTGTCAACGGCCAGATTCCTCAAAAACTGCTTGAACGTATCTGCGATACTCAAATTCCACCCCCTGATCTTGCGCTTTCGCCCTTTAGATCAATTGAGGAGCGCGCGCATGGCCAGAGGCCATGCATCCACAGCTTATTGGTCTTCTGTACATCGCCTGCCGCATTTGCCGTCGAGTCGCGAACGACCAAAATTTCATGGCGATTCTCTGGCAGAGACCCTCGCGTTAACTTCATCGTCAATTCACGGTCGGCGACGTGTTTCCGTCCGCACGTAGCACGCTGGCTATCGGGTGTTCGCCGTTCTGCTCGAACATCGCCCTCGCCATGCGCGCATGCTCGTGCAGGCGATCCGCGAAGGCCTTCGCGCCCCGCCGCAGCGCGCCGGCGTTGGGATGCTCGGGCGCCTGCTCCATGACCAACGCCATGCCTAAGAGAATGCCATCGATCACCGCGTCGGGATCCCGCGTACCCGTCAGCCTGGGCATGGTGCCGCTCGCGATGAGCTTCACGGTCAGGTCGGCCACCGACATCGTGATGCGCTCCTGGTCGTCGAGTTCGTGCTCCAGCCGACCCAGCAGGTTCATGTGGTCCATCGCGCTCAAGCCCTCACCGAAATCTGGAGACGGCCCTGTTCCACTCGCGTTCGGGTGGCAGCGGTAGGCGCACTGTCGGGTCCTCTGTCCCCTCCGCCGTGATCGTGGGCCTGACCCTCCGACCCGATGAAGCCAGGCAAACCGAGCAAAAGTGGCGCCGTCGCACCAACGAGAACGCGCCGTCCCAGCCCTTCCGCTCGTAAAGCCACCACAGCGCGTGAGGGTGGAAGAGCGCCGCGTGTCCGCAGCGGCAAGCCATCCTGACGGTCCGCCGCCAAGCTGCGGCTTCCATCAGGCAGGTTGCGATCGGCACGCCGTCCCGAAAAGCCATCGTTCAGCACGCAGGGCCGTCCTCGTCGTCGAAGCCAGTGTACCGCTCGACGTCGATGGGATCGGTGATCAGCATCTCGTAGAAGGACCGCCGCTTCCGGAAGTCCACGCCCTCGCTCGCGACGTCGTGGATCGCGTTCTGGCGAAATGCGATCGCGTGGGCGGCGACCTCGGCGGGCTCGATCCCTTCGGCCGCGCAGAACGAGATCAACGCCGCCATTCGCGCATTCTCAGCGCCCAGGCGGCCGATCTCCAAGGGCTCAGCCCTGTACACGCGCAATCCCCGCTCGAACTGATCCACGGTCAGATGCACCGTGTTCATGCGCACCAGCGCCCGGCGCCAGTCGGCGTCCGGCGCGTCCTGCCCCGGCATGACGAAGGGGGCGTGGTGCACCCGCTCGAGGCCGGGCATCTCAAGCAGTAGCTGGTCGGGCATTGGTCCTTCTCCGCGACTCGATGAGCTCTCAGTTGTAGAACATAAAAAGAACAAAACCAATGACGGCAGGCTTGCCGATCCATATGCTTGGGCCGAATCAGGTTCACTGAGGAAGGGTCGATGGAGCACGTTCCGCTAGCTTTCGCGCAAGACGACGCCGCGGTGGCGGCCATCGGATCACAGACGCGCTTTGACTTCGACGCGCTGCTTCCGACGCCGCTGCCGGGCGAGTTTCCGCCATGCGTCGGCCAGTTCGACCGGGTCGCGATTACCGTGCCGGAGCCCGAGCGGGAGGCTTTCGGGGAGTGGTTGCTGCGACAGTCCAGCCGCAAGGACTGGATCGGAGAACTATCGAAGGCGGCAAAGGCCGACAGGTCCTTTCCCAAGAGCGGGACCGTCGACGACGTGCGCCGCCGCCTGCAGGAGCAGGGAGCCGACGGAGACGTCTACGAGGCTCTGGACGACGCCGAGCTCGACTGGGCCAGCTTCTAACGGCCATGCTCGAGATCGTCCCCGTCCATCTCGCGCCGATCGAGCTGCCCTTGCTGCTCGTCAGCACCCCTGCCGGCTTCCCGTCGCCCGCGCAGGACGACATGGAGGAGCCGATAGATCTCGGCGAGTGGCTCGTCGAGCATCCGGCCGCGAGCTACATCATGCGGATCGAGGGCAACTCGATGTCGGGGGCGGGTATCCACGATCGCGACCTGATCGTGGTCAGCAGGGCGAAGAAACCGCGGCCCGGACACATCGTCGTCGCGCTCGTGCACGGTGAAAGAACGCTCAAGCGACTGCGCCGGCGAGGGGACAGGCTCTGGCTCGTCGCCGAGGCCGAAGGCTATCCCGCCATCATCGTCGACGAGCACGTTGAGGTCTGGGGCGTGGTCGTCAGCCTGGCGCGGAGATTCGCGTGATCTCCCCCGTCGCCCTCATCGACTGCAACAACTACTACGTGTCCTGCGAGCGTGCCTTCGACGCCACCCTCGTCGGCGTGCCCGTGATCGTGCTGTCCAACAACGACGGATGTGCGATCGCCCGCTCGGCCGAAGCAAAGGCTCTCGGCATACGTATGGGCGATCCGGTCCACCTGATACGCGACAAGGTGAAGGCGCATGGCATCCGCGTGCTATCGTCCAACTACGCGCTCTACGGCGACATGCAGCGGCGCGTCGTCGCTGCGATCCAGCCGTTCGCCCGGGACTTCGAGATCTACTCCATCGACGAGACCTTCGTCGACTTCGCCGGCTTCGAGCACCTCGACCTCGTCGCGCACGCCCGCGACATGAGCGCGCAGGTCCGGCGCTGGACCACAATCCCGACATGCGTCGGCATCGGGCCGACGAAGACCCTGGCCAAGCTCGCCAACGCGGCCGCAAAGAAGAATCCCCTGTTCAACGGCGTGGCGGACCTGCGCGAGGACACGACCCGCGACTGGGTGCTCGACCGGTTCCCCGCCGGCGACGTCTGGGGCGTCGGCCGTGCCACCGCCGCCAAGCTTGCCGACCTCGGGATCACGACGGCCGGGCACCTTCGCGACATGGCCATGAAGCAGGCCAGGGGTATCGGCACCGTCGTCCTCGAACGGCTGATCGCCGAGCTGCGTGGCATACCGGCAATGGCGGTCGAGACCATCGAGCCGCAGCGCAAGGGCATGGCCGTCACCCGCTCGTTCGGTACGCCTGTCGACGACGTCGACACGCTCATGGGGGCAGTCGCCCAGTATGCGATGCGCGCCGGCGAGAAGCTCCGGCAGCACGGGCTGGTCGCTGGCCGGCTGACCGTGTTCTTCCATACGAACCCGCACAAGCCGGAACGCCCTCAGTATTCGGCATCGCGAGCCTTCAGTATGCAGCCGATGACCAGCGACGGGTTGGCGCTCCTTGCCTACGCCCGTCGCGGCGTCGAACGGGCCTGGCGCGAAGGGTACGGCATCACGAAGGCGGGGATCCTGCTGGACGACCTGATCGGTGAGGATCTGCGCCCCCGAACGCTGTTCGATGACGATGGCGAGCAGCGGGCGAGGCTGATGCGCGCGATGGACGAGGTGAACGGTTGCTTCGGGAAATTCACCGCGGTCCCCGCGACGCAGGGCTTCAGGCGCGGGTGGAGCGCCCGTTCGGAGGCGAGGTCGCCGAACTACACGACGCAGATCACCGATGTGCCCGTTGCGCGAGCGTGAATGCGCTAAGTCATTGAAAAGAGATTCAACTTAGCATTTGAAATCCAAGGATTTTTCTCGTAATCTATCGACGACGAGATACGCCGGAACTACCTTTCGCCCGAACGCCGCGCGTGGGAGGGCAGCCTCTGAGACGGTCGCCCGCAGGATGGCAACCTACCGCTCAGTTGAATGGAAGGCCGGGGCTCGTCACCTTTTCTCGAACCGATAGCCGAAGTGTTCGAATATGGCCTGGTCCTCGACAGGTATCGTGCCCTGATGGGCGAAAGGAAGCCGCAAGAGGCTGTAGTCGGCGATGCGCTTCGTCCTCGCGCATTTCGGGAAAACCGGCTTCAGGTTCTGAGCTGGCTTCAGGCAGTGCTTGTTTCCGACAGAACAAGCGGCCTGGAAGATGGCGCTTGCGGCAATGTCGGCCAGCTGTAGGCCAGCTACGTCGGCATGCGGCCTTACTTCGCAATGGCTTCCGAAGATGATCCCCGGCGCCAGACCCCGCTTCTTGAGCACCAGCGTCTTGGTCAAGGTCTGCGCCTCGAGCTTGCTCAGGTATGCCCGGAGTTCGCGATAGTCGTGCCCACCGCGCTCGGAGAAGACGATCTTCGCGGGCGTTACCGGATCGTCGTCGGCGAGACACTTGCGATAGCACCACTCGGTCACGCGCTCGAGAAGCAGGCGAAGGCACCAGTTGTAGAATTCCCTGTCGTTCGCCCGACCTAACGTCGAATTATAGTGTTCCCGCATCGTGTCCTTCAGCGAAGCCAGCGCGAATATCCTGACTGGCTTGCGACCAAGCATCCGGGTCACCCGTTCGCGGTTGGTCTCGCTTAGTGTTCGATAGTGAAGTCCCTTCGATCCATGACTACGCACCGCCTCGCGCATGTCCGCGACCCAGTCGACTACTTCGAGATCCCGGCTTGCACGAACAACGACCGCCGAGAGTACGAACCAGTCGGTCCAGAGCCGCTCGTCGGTCGCCTTCGGCTTGACGCCTGGATCGCCGGCTTCATCTATATATATGAGGAACTTCGGGACCATCGACCGTTACTGCCTCCGAAATCCGAATTAATCGAGTCCTGCGGGTGGGCATCTTCTGGCACCCCAGTAACGAGCCCTGAGTAGCCCCTAGTTTTCTAGACGCCTTCTGCTTTCAAAATCTGCTGCCGTTCGAACTGTGCGGGTGATAGCATCCCGTTTCTGACCTGCTTGCGCACCGGGTTGTAGAACATCTCGATGTAATCGAACACGTCCTGCCGGGCTTCCTCGCGTGTTTTGTAGGTCCGGCGCCGGATGCGCTCTCGCTTGAGCGAGGAGAAGAAGCTCTCGGCTACGGCGTTGTCATGGCAGTTGCCGCGCCGACTCATCGAATGCTCAAGATTGTGAGCTCGGATGAAGGCAGCCCAGTCCATGCTGGTGAACTGCGAGTCCTGATCCGAATGGATCAGCACCCGTTGCTTCGGCTTACGACGCCATACCGCCATGTGCAGCGCCTGCAGCACCACGTCGGTGGTCTGCCGGCTCTGCATGGACCAACCCACCACGCGGCGCGAGTACAGGTCGATCACGACAGCCAGATAGGCGAAGCCTTCCAGGGTGCGAATGTAGGTGATGTCCGTCACCCAGGCCCGATCGGGGGCAGCGACGTCGAACTGGCGATCCAGAGTGTTGTCGATCGCCAGGGATGGCTTGCCACCATGGCTCCCGGGCCGGCGCTTGTAGCCGACCTGCGCCTTGATACCCGCCAGCCTGGTCAACCGCGCAACGCGGTTCGGACAGCAAACCTCGCCCTGATCCAACAGGTCGTCGTGCAGCTTGCGGTAGCCATAAACCTTGCCGCTGTCGTTCCAGGCTTGCCGGAGCAACTCCGTCTGGCGAACATCTTCCCGGGCCCGCGGGCTCAGCGGGCTCTTCTGCCACGCATAGTAGCCACTGGGCTGGATGCGCAGGCACCGACACATCGACCGAACCGGAAACTGGTCACGATGCTCGGCAACGAAGGCGTATCTCACTTTGCATCCCTGGCGAAATACGCGGTGGCTTTTTTTAGGATATCGCGCTCCTCGGTCACCCGGGCCAGCTCGCGCTTCAACTGACGGATCTCGGCATCCTTGCCGGCATCGCCCGACACCACCTTCGCCAGCTGCCGCTTCCAGGCATAAAGCGAGTGCGGACTGACGCCGAGCCGCTGTGAAACCTCGGCTACCGGATAACCACGCTCGGTGATCTGAGCCACCGCATCACGCTTGAACTCATCGCTGAAATTGGGCTTCCCCATCATCGCCTCCTGTCCTCAAAATTAGGATGGAAGGCGTCCAGAAATCTAGGGGCTACTCAGACGGCCGCGCGCTTGCGGCCGGGGAAACTCGCTCTGCTATCAGGTCCCACTCCTCGTCGGAAAAATCGTTGGGAAAGTGCGAGCCTTGCGATCAATCTCAGAAATTCGGTCACGGCTCGATACTGTCCAAATCCGCGCCCTGAATCAGATTTCAGTGCGCAGGAGCCCTCAAACGATTGTCCAAACAGTCTATCAGGTCGCGGCGCTCTCAGCCGCTGCCTTGGTCGCACGGGCCGTCTTGGGTTTCGCAGTGGCCTTGCGTGGCGCCAACTTCACGCCGGCCTTCCGGCCAAGACCGATCTTCTTTGCCAAGCCCCGGCGCATCTCGGCGTAGCTCTCTGCGACCATCGGGTAGTCAGCCTTGAGGCCATAGCGTTCACGGTACTCAGCAGGCGTCAGGCCATGCGTCGACAGATGGCGCTTGAGCGTCTTGTAGGGCTTGCCGTCGATCATCGAAATCAGATGATCCTTCGAGGCGAGCGAGCGGCGGACCGTGACCGCAGGCTTGTATTCGGGCTCGGTCGGTGTTTCAGCTTCCGCCACCGGAGATCCGGCCAAGCCAGTCACAGCGTCATGCATCGTCTGCAGAAATCCCGGAACTTCCTCAGCAGAGGCGCGCGTGTTGGGATTGGACAGCCACGCGATCGTCAGCTCAGTCGCCAATTCGAGGAAATTATTGTCTGGGGTAGGCTCTGCCATGGGTTTAGCTCCATTATGGATGTATCGGACGCACTCTTGATACCCCCGACGTCAACGCAGCATTTAAAGCCATTGATGGCAAGCACGGACCTCAAAAGCGACCAGACAGGGATAACCAGGAGGGTCGGAGTGCGACTAGCGCATCACGAACTACGGCGGGCATTTCTGCTCATCGCTTTGAACTCCCCGGTCAGGTGCGCTCTCGTCCGCGATGACAAGCTCATCATCGGAGTACGGTTGAAATCCAACGTCTGCCGAATTGGGTTGCATATTGATGCCTTGGCTAGCCCCTTCGAGAAACCGGCACACGGCCAGCAACCCGTCAACGCCACCGTCAATCATAAGCACGACTGGAGCCAGCCCATTGAAGGGTTCAGCCAGGTGGCAGTTGCGCAGCCAGGCATTCGTCTCGCATTCTCCCTCGAATAAAATCGTCAGAGTCCGATGTATCCGGAAAGCGAGAGAAATCCGAAAAAGCGTGTTCGTCGTGAGTACCAGCGCCGAATGGTTGAGCGCTCTGCGCTCCCATCTGTGGTAGGCCGACGTTGATCGGCCGCCGAGCAGGCAGCAGCGCTGACACCGAGACAGATTCCAGCCATCAGAGATTGCGGTGAACGTGCGCAACGCTGGCCCGCTTAAACGCCTCCGGTTCTTGATGGAGTACCGCCGATGATCGCGAAGCGAGACTGTCTCCTCAGCCTTTGCTTCGATCATCCCGCCAAACTCCTCAGTAGAATCAACTTGATCGCGCTAGCGGTAAAGCGACATCAATCGCTCGACACGCCTCATCGAATCCGGCTCGAAAGACACGAAATTGTTGGCTCCAAGGCGCTGGCTTTCGAAAGCGACCAACCCTTCGATGAAAGTTCCGCCTGCTTCTATTGATGCTAATGCCGCCGCAATGGCCGGTCGGTTGGCCACAACTTTTTCAGCACGGAGCAGCACGTGAACCGCTCTGGCAACATCATTGGCCGCCAACCCGTGATCCTGTTGGAGACTGTGAACGAACTCACAAAGAGGTGGGATCGCCACTGCGACCAAGTCTGCCTTTTTGAGAATTCTCTCGGCCTGATTAGGACCAAAATCGCCATCTCGAAGGACGGCGCTAACCAAAACATCGGAAGCAACCGCGATTCTGATCATTGATTGACACCTTGGTCGATGGAGCCGGTGGCGATGCATGTCGCACCGGACCGCTGCTCAAGAAGACCGATAAAATCTTCGATATACCCGCGGCATGTTCCTTGGTTCAAATGGGGTATCGCGTCCGTGATGCGGACAGCGTCGCGCTCAGGCTGCAGTCGCGGCGAAACGACAGCAAACTCCCGACGGCGGCTGCCGGCGTAGTGCATCACTTCGAACGGACGGCCAGTCTCTTGATCCTCAAAGATCAGTTTGGTGTTGGCTCTGAATGGGCTCAGGTAAAGATTGATGGCACGCAGGTGGCTAACGCCGTTAGATCTGAGCGATTGCACAATGCGGTCGAGCGCGTCCTCGAACTCCCACAGCGAGTAAGCGCCTGCAATTTTTATTCGCACAGTCTGCCACCTTGCACATGTTGGGGCAGACCGGCCGAAGCCGGGTGTTCGTAACCTGAGCAGTCGCAAAGGCGCCGCCGCCTTTGGGCGAGCCTTGGACATACGCGACGGCCACCCGGCCGCAGAACTGCGACCGGCCAACTGCTCAGGGGTTACGACGCCCCGCCGTCGGAATTTGCCGACGGTCGCAAGGTCATTGCAGATGGAATATGCTTGATCAAGGCCGTTGTACCGATCGCAGCCCAGCCGCTTCCTCCACAGTAGGTGTTGCCCTTCTTTCCGTGGTGAAGTTGAGATGCTGGTCTATCTGAGGAGGCGCCTTTGCGCTGCGGATGCCGGGAATCCCTGCAACATTTCGTGTGAAAGTCACTTCATTTGTGAAGAGGACGTGGGTCATCCGCTGGGAGAAGCAGATGTACGAATTGAGTGGTAAGCGCATTCTGGTGATGGAACAGCAGGCGATGCTAGCTCAGTTCCTGACGGATATGCTCGGGGATCTGAATTGTCGCGTGGTAGGGCCGGCGACTCGAGTTCCACAGGCGCTTGCCCTGCTTGTGGAGAATGATGTCGAAGCGGCGATTCTAAATTGGGAGCTAGGCGACGAGTCAAGCAGCGTCGTGGCAGAAGAACTGCTTCGACGCGGTATACCGTGGGCTTTTGCGAGCTCGAGGCGTACTTCTGACCTTGCTCGGCGCTATCCTGACGCACCCTTGCTCACCAAGCCCTTCGCGTCAGCGCATGTGCAGCGTGTGCTCGAGCAACTTTTGATGCCTGCGATCCAATGAAAATTAGGGGTTCTGCCGCATGGTAGGGTTGTTGAGGTAGCGTGTTCATAGCCTCGCCGATGCCGAGGCGTTGGGTGCGACCCGAGCGCCCTGTCAACAGAACCGTTCTGCCGCCTGCGGCGGTTGCGCTCAACGTAGTTCGAAGATGAACTTCGAACTACGTTGAGCGCTCAAATTAGCGCAGCACTCAATGGATGCCTTAGGTAAGCGGATTCGGTATGCGCTTAGACGCAAGACACGTGAGTTTCCCAAGATCTAAGCGGATAGGAGTCAGATATAACGGCGGCGAGCTCAAGGTCATCTTGATCAACCACGGTAGCGAGGACTTCGCGATCCGCCGCGGTGACCGCGTCGCCCAGCTCGTGTTGGCGCCCGTGGTCCAGGCCTCGTGGCTCAAGGTCGACGAACTCGACGACACCGCGCGCGGCGAAGGCGGTTTCGGCTCGACTGGCGGCGTCACCGCGCTGGGGAATTGACTCCTTCACTCAGTGGAAATCGCGCGACTTGGGCAGTACCCGCACGTCGCGAGGATGCACGCCGGAGCGCGGCGGCGGCTCTTCGCGTCCGCGCGGATGCTGCGGGTGAAGGAAGACGTCGGCCCGCGAGAGCCGCGGATTGGCGTCGTCGATCTCGGAGAGCTGGCCCAGCACCTCGGTGCGGTCGATGATCCGGCTGGCCATGACGTGGATCACGCCTTCCTTGCTGCGCTGAAGCTCCCCCTCGACCTGCATCAGTCGCGCGGCCATGACCTCGCGGCGGAAACGCTCGAAGGTGCGCGCCCACATGATGACATTGGCGATCCCCGTCTCGTCCTCGAGCGTGACGAAGATCGCATTGCCCTTGCCCGGTCGCTGACGCACGAGCACCACGCCGGCGACGGTCAGCCGTACGCCGGCCTTGGCCTTGCTCAGATCGGCACAGCACAGGACGCCCTCGCGTGCAAAGACCGGGCGCAGCACCGTCATCGGATGCTCCTTCAGCGAAAGCCGCGTGGTCTGGTAATCGGCCGCGACCTGCTCGCCGAGCGTCATCGCCGGCAGCGCGATCGCGGGTTCCTCGCCGAGCTCGCGCGCCTGGGCATGGGCGAACAGCGGCAGGGCATCGGGCGGCGTGCGCCGCGCCTCCCATAGCGCCGCGCGGCGATCGAGAGCGATCGAGCCGAAGGCGTCGGCATCGGCGAGCAGGCGCAGCCCGCGTTGCGGCACATGCCCGCGCCGCGCGAGTTCCTCGACGCTGGCGAAAGGCGCGGCGGCCTCGATGGCGTGCGCCCAGTCCTTGCGGAAGCCGCCGACCTGCCGCGTGCCGAGCCGCAGTGCGAGCGCGCCGTCACCGCGGCGTTCGAGCGTGCAGTCCCAGGCCGAATGGTTGACGTCCACGGGCAGCACCTCGACGCCGTGCTCTTGCGCATCGCGGACGAGCTGTGCCGGCGCATAGAACCCCATCGGCTGCGAGTTGAGCAATGCGCAGGTGAACACCGCAGGCTGGTGGCACTTGATCCAGGCCGAGACGTAGACCAACCGCGCGAAGGACAGCGCGTGACTCTCGGGGAAGCCATAGGAGCCGAAGCCCTTGATCTGGTCGTAGCACCGCCTCGCGAATTCAGCCGGATAACCGCGCGCGGTCATGCCATCGACCATCATCTTCTCGAACTTGTGGATCGTGCCCACATTGCGGAAGGTGGCCATGGCACGGCGCAACTGATTGGCCTCGGTCGGGGTAAACCCTGCGGCGGTGATCGCCAGCTTCATCGCCTGTTCCTGGAAGATCGGCACCCCGAAGGTCTTGCCAAGCAATCCGTGCAATTCGTCCTTGGGATGGGGTGGATTGGGTTCGGGGAACTCGTAAGATTCCTTGTCGCAACGGCGGCGCAGATAGGGGTGGACCATGTCGCCTTCGATCGGGCCGGGCCGGACGATCGCGACCTGCACCGAGAGGTCGTAGAGATCTTCCGGCTTGAGCCGCGGTAGCATGTTCATCTGCGCGCGGCTTTCGACCTGGAACACGCCGATGCTGTCGCCCTCGCCGAGCATGTCGTAGACGGCCTTGTCGCTGGACTCGATATCGACATCGAGCGCGTGTTCGCCGAGCCCGTGCTCGCGCATCAGCGTGAAGCTCTTGGCGATGCAGGTCAGCATGCCCAGCGCCAGCACGTCGACCTTCATCAGCCTGAGCTCGTCGATGTCGTCCTTGTCCCACTCGATGAAGGTGCGGTCTTCCATCGCGCCATTGTGCACCGGTACGGTTTCGTCGAGCCGGTCTTCGGTCAGCACGAAGCCGCCGACGTGCTGTGACAGGTGGCGCGGGAACTTGAGAATCTGCTCGACGAAATGATGCAGCCGACCAATCTCGGGATTGTCGGGATCGAAGCCCGCATCGATCAGCCGCTTCTCCTCGTACTTTGCGGCGAAGCTGCCCCAGACTGTGCTCGAAAGCCGCGCGGTGACGTCTTCGGAAATGCCCAGAGCCTTGCCGATCTCGCGCACGGCGCTGCGCGGGCGGTAGTGGATCACGGTCGCGGCTATGCCGGCGCGATGGCGGCCGTAGCGTTGGTAGATGTATTGCATGACCTCCTCGCGCCGCTCGTGCTCGAAATCGACGTCGATGTCGGGCGGCTCGCGGCGCTCGTCGGAGACGAAGCGCGAGAACAGCAGGTCATAGTGCCCAGGATCGACCGAGGTCACGCCCAGCAGGAAACAGACGATCGAATTGGCCGCGCTGCCACGGCCCTGGCAGAGGATTGGTGGCTTTTGCTCGCGCGCGAAGCGGACCAGGTCGTAGACTGTGAGGAAATAGTAGGCGTAGTTCTGCTCTCTGATCAGAGTGAACTCTTCCACCAGCAGCTTGCGCACTTTGCTGTTGAGTGAGGGGCCGTAGCGCTGGAACGCAGCGCGCATGACCAGATGAATGAGATAGCCCAGCGGCTTCCAGCCTTCGGGCACCGGCTCGTGCGGATATTCGTATTGAAGATCCTCGAGCGTGAACGCGATCCCGTCCATGAAACGCTGGGTTTCGGTGATCGCCTCGGGGCACGAGGTGAAGAGCCGCGTCATTTCGGCGGATGATTTGAGGTGCCGCTCGCCATTGGCCTCGAGCCGACGTCCGGCCTCGGTGATCGTGGTGCCCTCGCGGATGCAGGCCATCAGGTCGTGTAGCTGGCGATCGCCGGCTTCGGCATAGAGCGCATCGTTGGTGGCGAGCAGCGACACGCGCGCCTTGCGGGCAATCGCCTGGAATTCGGCGAGGCGACGGGCGTCGCAACCCCGGTGCGCCATCGTCGCGCCGAGCCAGACCCGATCCGGCATGCGCCGGACCAGACGTTCGAGCAGCGGCAGCAGGCCCGGCGGCTGAACCAGTCGGAGCGTCGGAATGGGTTCGTCGTCGAAATAGGCGACCGGCTTGGGATGCGGCCGCTGCAAGGTCGAAGTCGATTCGGAGAGAACGATCAGTTGCAGGTCTTCGTGAAAGGTCAGCAGGTCGTCGAGGCTGAGGATGCAGTCGCCCTTGAGCGCACGCAGGTTGCCGCGCGACAGCAGGCGCGTGAGCCGTCCCCAACCACGGCGCGAGGTCGGATAGGCGAGGATGTCGGGTGTGCCATCGACGAAGACCAGGCGTGCGCCGACGATGAGGCGGAACCCGGGAAGGTCGATACCTTCCGTCTCGGCATCCTCGCGGGCTTCGCGCAGGGCCTTGTGCGCGCGGACCACGCCGGCAACGGTATTGCGATCGGCAATGCCGATGCCGGTCATCCCGAGCGTGATCGCCTTGGCCACCATGTCTGACGGTTGCGAGGCTCCGTGCAGAAACGAATAGTTGGTCGCGGCGCCGAGTTCGGCAAAGGCCGGAGAGGGGGTGTTCACGCGAAAAGGCCGTGAACGAACCAGTCGGGATGCTCGACTTCGAGCTCTTGGAGGCCATGGCGGAACAGCCAGAAGCGGTGGCCCATCTCGTCTTCGACTCGGTAATAGTCGCGCGTCCGGCCGGGATTGCCCACATGGCCGTCGTGGCGGCGCCACCACTCACTGGCGATGCGTTCTGGACCTTCGTGGCGGAAGACCCGGTGCGGCCGGCCCTTCCAGACAAACAGGGCGGGGTGCCCGTCAGGCAGGGAGGCTGTCACCCGCACCCGCTGCGGCGGATCGAGGAGGACCAGTGGACGCAGCGGTGGATCGCCTTCATCGCTTTCGAGCCAGGTCGATGGGCTGGGCTTGCTGCGCAGGGAGTGCAGGTTCCCAGCGCGTTCGGGCACATGGCTGTTGCCCGCGATGAAGCGCAGCACGCGCGCCGGGCCGTGACGCACCGCGAGGCGATCGAGCAGCGGGCCTATGTCGTCGGCGGCTCGCCGCTCGGTCTCAAGCGTGTGCTGACGGTCGGGCAGGACCTCGGCATGGACCACCAGCAGGTCCACGCTGTCGTAGCCGAAGCCAGGGTCGAGTGGGTCGGCCAGGCTGTCGATCCGCTCCCGGAGCAGGCGCAGCACCAGCGCGGGATCGCGTGTCGGCGTGCCGGTCTCGACTTCGAGCCGGGCGATATGGCCGTCGCTGCGATGGAGGCGCACGCGAAAGGCGCGGCCGCCTTCGCCGCGTGTGCGGAGTTCTTCGCCCGTGCGTTCGAGCAGGTGCTCGATAACCTCGAGTACGTCGTCGGTGCGGCCGATCGGCTCGGCAAAGCGCTGCTCGGCGAAAACCTTCTCGCGCCGATGCTGGGGGACGATGTGCCCGTCTTCCTCGCCGAGTAGCCGGGCGAGTCGTGTGATCGTGGCCATGCCGAAGCGCGCGGCAAGCACGGTACGCGGCACTTGGGCGAGATCGCCGATCCGGCGAAAGCCGGCGCGCGTGAGCGCGTGGAGGGTCTCGGGCTCGGCATCGAGCGCGGCGAGGGGCAGCCGCTCGATAGCCTCGCCGCCGTATCGAGCGAGGGCGCGTGCCGCTTGCGGCGTTTTGGCCAGGCCCGCGCGGATGGTCAGCCGCTCGGCCGCCATCCGCGCGAGCAGGTGATCGCGCAGGCCCGCCTCGCCACCATGGAGGTGCGTGCATCCGGTTACGTCAAGGAGCAGGCCCTGTGGCGGGTCGCACTGCACCGAGGGCGTATAGTCGCCGCACAGTCCGGAAAGTCGCGTCAACAGCGCGGCATCGGCGAGCGGATCGTGCGGGAATGCGGCAAGGTGGGGAACGCAGCCCCGCGCGTCGGCCAGCGCCTGGCCGACTTCCAGCTTCAGACTAAAGGCTTCGGGATTGAGCGCCGCGATGCGCAGGGCGCCGCGCTGCTTCTCGATCAGCACGAAGGCGCGGTCAGCCGGTGCCTTGCCGCAGGCGATCATCCGTTCCGCCGGCAGCCACGGCAGGAACAGCGCGAGGTAACGGCGCTGCCTCGCGAAAAGAGACTGTGTCACGGTTCCACTCCAGGGTGATCGAAAGCCCTTCGCCGCCGCCGCGGCGGCGAAGCAGGGTGAGCGCGAAGGCCGGATGGCCGGGGGCCTCTGCCGGCAGCGGTAGCGAGGGCGCGGCTGCGACTTGCCAGCGGGTGTGCGCGGCGCTCGGCACGGGGGGCGCTTGTGAGCGCGCGAGCAGGACCATCGTCGCGCTGGCGGCCCCAGCCAGTGCCAGTCGCCGCGTCGCGGTGAGATCGAGCAGCGGTTGGCGACCGTGCAATTCGAGCAGGACGACCGCCGCCGCGCCGTCGCGTACGCAGTCGAGCCCCGCGCGCAGGAGCGCCTTGCCGTCCTGCAGCATCAGCAGGGTCACGGCGTCGGGATCGAGCCCGAGTTCGACGAGGCCGGGGCCATAGGGGCGGCCCACCGCGTCGTCCTGTCGTGCCCAGATCAGTGGGCGGCCGTCGAGATCCTGGCGCAGCCGCGCGACGAGAAGGGCGAAGCCGAGCGCGGCGACGCTGTCGATCCTGTCGGCGGCGTGGAATTCGTGCAGACCATCGGCCCGCAGGCCCCCCGCGAGCGCCTGGTCGAGCCAGGCTTCGCCTAGCGGCACCAGCCCCATGGGCTGTGGGGCCGCCGGCAACGCAACAGGCAGGGGCGAATCGACTTGCATGTGTTCATGATATGTTCTTTTTGTGTGGGAGTCAGCAGGAAGCCGGCCTTGCCAGTTGTTGGATCAACGAAGGATCAGAACGCCGCGTCCCATTCCGCTTCCTTGAAGCCCACCAGCAGGCCCCCCGGATGTTCGACCACCGGGCGCTTGATCGCGCTGGGGTTGGCTTCCATCACGCGCACCGCCTTGGCAGCGTCGAGTCCTTCCTTGTCGGCCTCGGGCAGCTTCTTGAAGGTCGTGCCCGCGCGATTGAGCACCTTCTCCCAGCCGGCCTTCGCGACCCATTCGGTCAGCTTTGCCGGATCGGTGCCCTGCTTCTTGTAGTCGTGGAAGGTGTAGGCGATTCCCTTGGTCTCGAGCCAGGTCCGCGCCTTCTTGACCGTGTCGCAATTGGGAATGCCGTAGAGGGTGACGCTCATCAGTCGGGTCTTTCGAAACGCCGGATGCGCGGGGCATCGCAGGCGAACAGAGTGAAGTCGTGATAGTATTCTGCGCGGCCGCGCTGCTGGATCGCCGCGTGGTCGGGATGGCTGCCCCAGGCATGCATCGCCGCCTCGCTCGACCATTCGGAGATCGCGACAACCTCGCCATCGTCAGCGGTATAGCTCTTGAAACTCAGAAATCCGGGCTGTGCGCGTGCCAGTGTTTCCATGCGGGCGGCGTCGGCGCCATAGGCCTGGGCGTCGATTTCGGCACGTTTGCGATTGCGGAAGACGACGAGGAACATGGACGCCACTCCTAGCGACTCGTCCCGCGCCGGGGGAGTGGACTTTTTGCGCCATCCACGACAAAGCGCGGGGCATGAGCGTCAACAGCTTCGGCCGTCTTTTCCGTTTCACCACCTGGGGCGAAAGCCACGGGCCGGCGCTGGGCGCCGTGGTCGACGGGTGCCCGCCGGGCCTGGCCATCAGCGAGGCCGACCTGCAGCCGTTCCTCGATGCGCGCCGCCCGGGCCAGTCCAAGTTCACCACGCAGCGGCAGGAGCCCGATGCGGTGAAGATCCTGTCGGGCGTGTTCGAAGGCAAGACCACCGGCACACCCATCAGCCTGATGATCGAGAACGTGGACCAGCGTTCGAAGGACTATTCCGAAGTCGCGCTCGCCTATCGCCCCGGCCACGCCGACTACGCCTATGACGCCAAGTACGGCTTCCGCGACTATCGCGGCGGTGGGCGCTCTTCGGCGCGCGAGACCGCAGCACGGGTCGCCGCGGGCGGCGTCGCGCGGCTGGTGATCCCCGAGGTCACGATCCTGGCCTATGTCACCGAAATTGGCGGCGACGCGATCGACCGGGCGAACTTCGATCCTGCCGAGATCGCCAACAACCCGTTCTTCTGCCCCGACGCAGAAGCCGCCAAGCGCTGGGAGAAGCTGGTCGACGACGCGCGGCTCGCCGGTTCCTCGCTCGGCGCCGTGGTCGAATGCGTCGCCGAGGGCGTACCCGCGGGCTGGGGGGCGCCACTCTACGGCAAGCTCGATGCCGATCTCGCCTCGGGCATGATGAGCATCAACGCGGTCAAGGGCATCGAGATCGGCGACGGCTTCGCCGCGGCGCGCCTGACCGGCGAGCAGAACGCCGATCCGATGCGGCCAGGCAATGGTGGGCCGCGCTTCCTGGCCAACCACGCGGGCGGCATCGCTGGAGGCATCTCGACCGGGCAGCCGGTCGTCCTGCGCGTGGCCTTCAAGCCGACCTCGTCGATCCTCACCCCGGTCGAGACGATCACGCGCGAGGGTGAGGCTTCGGAAATCCGCACCAAGGGTCGCCACGATCCCTGCGTCGGTATCCGCGGTGCGCCGGTGGTCGAGGCGATGATGGCGCTGGTCCTGGCCGACCACAAGCTGCTGCACCGCGGGCAGGTCGGCGCCTGATTAGCGCGGTCGTTTGAGCACGATGTAGACCGCACCCGCGCCGCCGTGGCGCGGATGGGCGGGGCGGATCGCAGCGATCTTGCTCGCGTGCGGGCCGATCGCCAGCCAGTCCATGAACTTGCGACGGATCACGCCGCGGCTGCGGCGATCCTCGCTCGGCCGTTCGCGGCCGGTGATCAGCAACACCACGCGCGCGCCCTGCTGCAAGGCCAGGGTCAGCCCGTGTTCGAGCCGGGCATGCGCGGCGTCGAGCGTGGCGCCGTGGAGATCGAGCGTGAAATCGGGCGCGACGACGCCGCGCGCGAGGCGCCGGTCCCAGCCAGCGTCGAGGCCGTGGCGGTCGAGCGTGGCGGGCGCAGGGCGGGCCTTGATATCCTCCCCGGCACGAGGAGAGGGAACTGCCGCAGGCTGGGTAAAGGGCGCGATGGGTTTGACGCGTTTTCGCGGTGGCGGTGGGGCTGAAGGCACCGGCTCATCCGCTACGCCCCCTTCTGAGCCTGTCGAAGGGCGGGGAGGATGGAAGCGTTCCACCGTCTGCGCGACTTTCGCCCAGAGCGCCGCCTCCTCGGCGGTCAGCTTGCGGCCGGGCCGGCGCATGTCAGCGCGCGCCGAGGCGCGTCAACGTGCCTTTCGGCAGCAGCAGCAGTGCACGGCCGCGCGCACTCATGCCGCCGGCGGTGGCGCGGGCTCCGGGGCCGGCGCCCCAGAAGGTGTCGACGCGGTTGGCGCCCTTGATCGCGCCGCCGGTGTCCTGGGCCACCCACAGGCCATTCGCTTCGCGATTGTCCATACCCGAGAGGAACAGCGGCGCGCCGAGTGGCACGAACAGCGGATCGGCCGCCGCGCTCGACCGGGCGCGCACCACGACGCCCAGCGCGCCGACCGGGCCGTCGGCGCTGATCTCGCGGAAGAAGACGAAGGATTCGTTGGCGCGCAGCATCGCCCGGCCGTCCTCGGGCCGATCGCGCAGGAATTTCTGGATGCCCTGGAGCGAGCCCGAATATTGCCCCGGGCCCGAGCCGATCAGCCCACGCTCGCGCATGATCGAGCCGATCAGCTTGGACGAGCGGCCGTTCTGCGCGGCATAGCCGATGTGCATCACGCTGCCGTCGGGTCCGACGAGCTTGCCCGAGCCCTGGACCTGAAGGAAGTAGAACTCGACCGGATCGGCGGCCCAACCGATCTCGAGCCCGCGGCCGGCCAGCGCCCCGTCCTCGATCTCGCCACGGTTGTAGTAGAGCGAGAAGCGTCCGTTCTCATCATAGCGACCGAGCGGCTGGCGGCCGTCGGGCAGTGGTGTGGCATCGCCGGGCCGCGCACGCACGAGGTCGGTGGGGGCGGCATAGATCGGCACGTCGTAGCCAGGCTGGCGGACCCGCACGCCGGCGATCTCGGGCTCGTAGTAACCGGTGGCGAAAGCCGCGCCGTCGCCGATCCGCGCGGTCTCGAGATAGCGTGCGAAGAAACCGCGCGCGTCGGCCGAGAACCAGCTCGCGGCGGCGTCACAGGCGGTCTTCCAGTCGGCGCCGCGGGTCAGGCCGCTGGCATCGGTGCGCCGCTGCAGGCTGGGGCAAGAGACGCGAAAGGCGGCGAGAGCTTCGGCCGCATCGCTCGCGCCGATGTCGAGGCTGTCGATCGCGGGCCCGCGCGTCACCCCAGCGGAGACGGCGTTGTTGGGCAGGACGATCGGCGGCTGGGTGGCGGGACCCGAGATAGGCGGACGTGACACGGGCGGAAGCGGTCTAGGACCGTGGGCAGGGGGAATGACGCGTCCGCAAGCGGCGAGGAAAACGAGCAGCGCGAGGGCCGCGTATCTGCGCAAGCCCCCCGCCACGAGATCTCAGCCTTCGTCGGTCTCGTCGAGCAGCCAGTCCGGATCGGACGAGGCAACGTTGCGGCTGAAGGTCCAGATGTCGATCGTCTCGATCGCGTCGTCGAGCGAGCCAGCGACGACATGCCCTTCGGCGTCGCGCGTGACGGCGGCGATGTCGGCGCGGAAGCGCACGGTGATGCGTGCGGTCTGACCGTCGAGATCGGCAGCGGAGACCACCGATTCCTCGATGCGGATCAGGCGGTTGTCGAGCGATTCGCCGGCAGCGACGCGCGCGTCGATGGCACCGGCGAAACTGGCGTAGACGTCACGGTCGCAGAGCTGCTGGAGCTCTTCCTTGTCACCCCGCCAGAAGGCTTCGAGGATCATGCGATAGGCGCTGCGCGATCCTTCGACGAAAGCGAAGGCATCGAAGTGGCGATCGGCCGCGGCGATGGCGCGCAGGCCGCGCTCGACCGAAGCGGTCACCGTCGGCATTTCGCGCGGACGGGCCGCTGGGCTGTTCTGCTGTTGCTGCCGATCGACCGGCTGGCGCGGTGCAGGGGCGGCCGACGTGCCGGCGTTGGTCTTGTTGTCGAACCGGCCGGGCACGACCTCTTCCTCGTGTTCGGCACGGCGCCCGAGCACCGAGTAGAGACGCAGCCCGAGAAAGGCTGCGATCATGGCCAGAATGACGATTTCGACAGTCACGCCTTTGCTTTCCAATTCTGTTGCCGCGCACGGAGCGGGCCAATCATCATAGTAGACCCAGATAGGATGGGTTGACAAATGAACAACGCACGAACCGCCAATCCGGGCGAATTTTTCGTCGGTCGGATGTCACAAACGCCACGTGCGCGCGATTCCATGCCTTTCCCGTCGGGTCAGCGCCATTGCCGCCCGCCGTGCGCGATGCTAGTCGCGCGCCAGGATTTACACCGCAAGCGTGAAGAAAGACGAAAACCATGGCCGATGATGGCAACGTGATTTCCAACCTCGATCTTGGTGGCAATGGCGAAGACACCGCACCCGCCGCCGGCCTGATCTCGCAGTACGTCAAGGATCTCTCGGTCGAGAACCCGAATGCGCCCGACAGCTTCTCTTGGCAGGACGCGCCGCAGGTCGACATCCAGTTCAACATCGGCGCGCGCCCGATCAACGACGAAGTCCACGAGATCGAGATGAAGATCGTGGTCACGGCCAAGGCCGAAGCCGGCACCGCCTATATCGTCGACCTGTCCTATTGCGCGCTGATCGGCATGCGCAACATCGATGATGCCCAGGCCCACGCCTTCACTTATGCCGAAGCGCCGCGGATCATCTTCCCCTTCGCGCGCCGCGTCCTGGCCGATGCCGTCCGCGACGCCGGCTTCCCGCCGCTGATGCTCGAGCCGATCGATTTCAACGGCCTCTACGTCCAGCAGCTTGCCGGCCAGGCCGAAGGTCAGCCGGTCGGCAACGCTTGAGGTTTGCGCCAATATCCTTCGACAGGCTCAGGATGAGCGGGAGTGGGCTTTGAACCAGTCCCGCGCGTGCTGAGCTTGTCGAAGCATTGCCGCGCAACGCCGGCGACATGAGCCTGCTCAAGAACGTCGGCACGATCGGCGGCCTGACCGCGATCAGCCGCCTGTTCGGCTTCGCGCGCGACATGATGCTCGCGCGCGTGCTCGGCGCGGGTCTGGCCGCCGACGCGTTTCAGCTTGCCTTCACCCTGCCCAACACCTTCCGTCGGCTCTTCGCCGAGGGCGCCTTCTCGGTGGCCTTCGTACCGATGTATTCGCGGGCGCTCCATGGCGAGGGCGGCGAGGCAGCAGCGGAGAAATTCGCTGCCGATGTGCTCGCGGTGTTCATCTGGGTGCTGCTCGCATTCAGCGCGCTCGCGATGGTGATCATGCCTGGCATCGTCTGGGTCCTGGCCAAAGAGTACCAGTCGGTCCCCGGCAAGTTCGAGCTTTCGGTCATGCTCAGCCGCGTGACCTTCCCCTATCTCGGGCTCGTCAGCCTCGTGGCCATGCTTTCGGGCCTGCTCAACGCGCGCTCGCGCTTCGCCCCCGGAGCCTTCGCGCCGGTGCTGCTCAACCTTACCTTGATCACGGGCATCCTCACCGGCGCCTGGCTACGCGGACCACAGGGCGACGATACGATCGTCGCCACCGCCCTGGCGGTCTCGGTAAGCCTCGCGGGCGTGGTCCAGCTTGCCTATATGGCCAGGGCGACGCGCAAGGCCGGGGTGAAGCTCAAGGTCACGCTGCCGAAACTGACACCCGAGGTGAAGCGGCTCGGTGCGCTGATCCTGCCCGCGACCTTCGGCGCCGGCATCTACCAGGTCAGCCAGTTCGTCGACACCTTCTTCGCGACCCAGCTGCCGCAGGGCTCGCTGACCCTGCTCAAGCTGGCAGACCGGCTCAACCAGATGCCGCTCGGCATCGTCGGCATCGCGCTCGGAACGGCGATCCTGCCGATGCTCTCGCGCCACATCCATTCGGGAGAGGCGGCCGAGGCACAGAAGCTGCAGACCCAGGCCTTCGAGATGGCGACCCTGCTGACCCTGCCCGCCGCGGCGGCGCTGGCGGTCTGCGCGCCGGCCTTCACCGCGGCCTTCTTCGTCGGCGGCAAATTCACTGCGGGCGACGGTGCGATCATGGCGCAGATCGTCGTGGCGCTGGTTGCGGGGCTGCCGGCCTACGTCATCGTCAAGATCCTCAACCCCGGCTTCTTCGCGCGTGAGGATACGCGTACCCCCGTCTGGACCGCGCTGGTGGCGCTGGTGTTCAACGTCGTGCTCAACGTCTTCGTCGTGCGGTCCTACGGTATCGTCGGCCTGGCTGCGGCGACGGCCTGTTCGGCGAGCCTCAACTGCCTGCTGCTCTATGCGATCCTGCACCGGCGCGGCTGGTTCCGCTTCACTCTGCCGCTCGCGAGCAAGATCGCGCGCCAACTCGTCGCCACGGCCGCCATGGCCGGCGCGTTGATCTGGGTCATGCCGCTGATGGCGACGCGCTATCATGCCGGCGTTATCGACCGCATCTGGTCGCTGTCGGTGCTGGTGGGGCTGGGTCTGGCAGTGTTCGGTGTCGTCGCCTTCGCGACGGGAGCAGTCGACAAGCGGGTGCTCGGCCAGCTAAGGCGCCGGCGTCCCAAGCGCACGGCCGAGGACGACGAAATCCTGGAGGTTCAATAAGCATCATGCGTATCGTTTCCGGCATCCAGCCGACGGGCAATCTCCACCTCGGAAATTACCTGGGCGCGATCCGGAACTGGGTGCGCATGCAGGATGAACTCGTCTCCACCGGCGGCGACTGCCTGTTCTTCCTCGCCGATCTCCACGCGATCTCGATGCCGCACGAGCCGGCGACGCTTTCCGCAAACACGCGCGAAATGGTCGCGGCGCTCGTCGCCTGCGGCATCGATCCCGATCGCTCGACGCTGTTCAACCAGGCGCAGGTCCCCGCCCATGCCGAGTTGCAATGGCTGCTGACCGGCACCGCGCGCATGGGCTGGCTGAACCGCATGACGCAGTTCAAGGACAAGTCGGGCAAGAACCGCGAAGGCGCTTCAATCGCGCTCTATACCTATCCGGTGCTGCAGGCCGCAGACGTGCTGCTCTACCAGGCGACGCACGTTCCCGTCGGCGAGGACCAGAAGCAGCACCTCGAACTCGCACGCGACATCGCGCAGAAGTTCAACAACGACTTCGCCTCCGAAGCGGCGCCGGTCTTCACGCTGCCCGATCCGATCATCCCGCCCGAGGCGGCGCGAATCATGTCGCTGCGCGATGGCAGCGCCAAGATGAGCAAGTCCGATCCCTCGGACATGAGCCGCATCAATCTGACCGACGATGCCGACACGATCATGCAGAAGGTCAAGAAGGCCAAGACCGATCCCGAACCGCTGCCGAGCGAGGCTGCCGGGCTCGAAGGCCGCGCCGAGGCGAAGAACCTCGTCGGCATCTATGCCGTGATGGCGCAGACCAGCGTCGATGCCGTGCTCGCCGACTTCGCGGGCAAGGGCTTCGGCGCCTTCAAGCCGGCGCTCGGCGAACTGCTGGTGACCAAGCTGGCGCCGATCAACGATCGCTTCGTCGAACTGCGCCAGGACCGCGCGGCGCTCGACGCGATCCTGAAGAAGGGCGCGGAAAAGGCACGGACGCTGGCGGCACCGACCCTGAACGCGGCTTACGAGGCGCTGGGCCTGGTTCGCGGTTGAAGCCGTTACGGGCGCGCCAGGCGACGCGCCCGTCCGGAGTCCTCAGATCGCGATGTTATAGAGGCGCGCGGCGTTGGTGCTGAGCACCTTGGCGCGGTCCTCCTGGGTCAGGCTCGCCAGGCGCTCTTCCAGATTGTCGATCGGGTAGAGGCTGGTCGGGTGCGGGAAGTCCGTCTCGAACAGGCAGTTGTCGATGCCGACCTTGTGCAGCATGTCCGACACGTCCTTCTTCTCGAACCAGAAGCACGCGTAGAAGTTGCTCTTGAAATACTCCGACGGACGCTTCTGGAAGATCTTGGTCTCGGCGATCTCGTCGAGCTGGTAGTCGAGCGCTTCCATGAGGAAGGGCACCCAGCCGATGCCGCTCTCGACCGAGACGAATTTCAGGTCCTTGTAGCGGTCGAGCACGCCCGAATAGATCAGGTTGGCGACGGTCTTGCCGTTGTTGAAGAACAGCATCGCGCCCGAAATGCCCGAGCGGAGATCGCGCGGCAGCGAGGGCCAGCCCTGCTGTCCCATCCAGTCGATCGAGGTTTCGGAGGCGCCGATGTGGAAGTTGATCGGCAGCTTCTTGTCGTTGCAGACCTCCCACAGCGGATACCAGTGCTCGTGGCCGAGGTCGGGGATCAGGTCGCCGTTCTCGTCCCGGCTGGTATGCGGGTCCGAATTGATGTTGATGCCCTTCATGCCCATGGCGATGCAGCGCTCGGTTTCCTTCACCGCTTCCTTCATGTCCCACCAGGGCAGCAGCGCCATCGGGAACAGGCGCTGGCCGCTCTCCTCCTGGATCTCCGCCATGGCGTCGTTGTAGATCTGCACCGTGGCAAGGCGCAGCGCGGGATCGACCTTGGCTGCCATCTGGCCGCCGAAGCCGAGAATGTTGGGATAGACGATCTGCGCGTAGATCCCGGCCTCGTCCATCACCTTGAGGCGTTCCTTGACGTTCGACGAACCCGCGTGGACCTGCTCGAACTGCAGCGCGAGGAACTGGTCGAGATCGCGGACCTTGCCGCCTTCCTTGAGCACGGCCGAGTTCGGATGCGCCCCCGTGCCGATCGACTTGTCGCCGTCGATCACCCAGCAGCGCACGCCGTTCAGCATTTTCACCTGCGGCACGCGGTCGCGGATCGAGGCTGGCGCGCGCTTGATCCACATGTCGTGCGGTTCAGTAAGATGGGTGTCGGCGTCGATGATCTTGATCGACGACTTGGCCTGCGGGCGGTCTAGGGTTTCGCCAAGGGCTTCGGTGGGCATCGCTGTTCTCCCGGATTTCGTTGCTACCGACATCGCCGTGCGGGCGTCTCGCGGCAATGGCCGCCTGTCCATGCGCCATGACCGATCGTCCAAGGCGCGGGCGGCCGGAGATCAGTCGCGTTTGAAGCCGAGCAGCACGCCGCTGCTTTGCTGCCTTGGCCCCGAACCGAGCGGCGTCGCGGGTCGGTGCTGGCGCGCGAGTGCGGTCGTGCCCTGGCCGAGGCGACCGGCGAGCAGGGGCTGGAATGCAGGCGGGGCGGCTGCGGGCTTGTCGGCGACCCGGCGCTCGCGCTCGCGCATCTGACTCGGCGACAGACCGAAATGGCGGGTGAAGCGGCGGCTGAACGCGGCCTCGGAGCCATAGCCCGCCAGTTCGCTGATCTCGGCGATCTTGAGCTTGCCCTGGCGCAGCAGGCCGGCGGCATGTTCCATCCGCTGCTCGGCGACCACTTCCATCGGCGCGCGGCCCACGGCCTGGGTGAAATGCGCGGCGAAGTTCGAACGGCCCATGCCGACCGAGCGTGCGAGCCGTTCGACCGTCCAGTTCGCCGCCGGATTGGCCTCGATCAGCCGCAGCGCATCGGCGATCGGGTCCTGGCGCGCAGGGGAGAAGAGCTGGCGGCAGCGCGGATCGGCGCGCAGGCCCGCCATCAGCAGCATCGCTGCCAGCCGCGTCAGCAGCGCCGCCGATCCCGGGCCGATGCCCGCAAGCGGCAGCGCTTCGGGGCGCAGCAGGGCGGCGAGCGGGCCGGCGTCGTTCTGGTTTAGCGAGAGCAGCGCGGGCAAGGTCGCGCGGTTGGCCTCGCCCGGCCAAGTCGCGCGCAGCTTGCCGCTGAGGACGCGCGCGGTGGTGCGACCGGGGCCGATGGCGAGCGTCGGCGGGATGTCGACCTCTGCCTCGTCGCGCAGGAAGGCATGCGTCGACGCCGGAGCGGCAGGGCTCGTGCGCAGCGCGTGGGCCTCCCCCGAGAGCACGATCACGGCATCGCCGACGCCGAGCTCGACCATCGCGCCCCCGGCGCAGGCGATTCGCGCCGATCCGTGGAGCACGGCGTGAAACAACACGGCATCGCCGGGCGGCACGGAAAAGCCCGCATCCTGCCCGAGATCGCTGTAGCACCAGGTCTGTCCGCGCAGCTCGAGCCCGGACAACAGACCCGACAGGGACTTGTCTTCGGCGCGCTGCATTTCTCCGAACTCCCTTGGCGCGGGCTTGCCGGCCGCGTCCATCATAAATCAGGATATGCCTTTGCCGGAGGAGGTCAACCAAGCGTTCGGCAGGGGGAACGCCAATTCGCCTTTGACGCCGTGGGTCGAGAGGGGCCAAAGCCGCTCGAAAGGAAGGGAGACGATGAGCCAGACGATCGACCTGCGCATCGACGTGACCAATGCGGTCGATCTCGCAGCGCCCGTGCACGTTGCGGTGACCGTGGTCCTGCCCGATCCCGCCGATCAGCCCGCGCAGCCCGTGATCTGCTTCGCCAAACCCGGCGGCGGCTATTCGCGGCTCTACTTTACCCATGCCCTGCCGGGGCCGGGTGAGGGTGCCCAGGCCGATTTTCACGTCGATCGTGGCTGGATCTTCGTCGCGCTCGACAATCTCGGCTCGGGCGACAGTTCGATGCACGAATCGCGCGCACTCGGTTTTACGGCCGTGACAAAGGCGGCGCTCGCAGCCGAGCAAGAGGTGTTGCTGCGCCTGGCCAATGGTCTGCTCGCGCCCGGCTATCCGCCGGTTCTGCAGCCCGTGTGCCTTGGCATCGGTCAGTCTACCGGCGGCAGTCTGACGATCGTCCAGCAGGCGCGGCATGGTTGCTACGACGGGATCGGCGTCCTGGGCTTCAGCGCGGTGCACAACCACCCGGCGACGCCGCCCGGCCACGCGCCGATCGTGACGCCTTGGTTTTCGCGCGAGATCGCGCCCGACATGCCGGGCGGCATCATCAACGCGGCGGCCGTAGCTGCCGCCACCGGTGCGGCGCCCGACGCGGCCTGGGCGGCGCTGGCCTGGGGCTTCCACTACGACGACGTGCCACAAGACCTCGTTGAGCAGGATCTCGCGCACTACGACAGCATCGCCCAGGCCATCGCCGGCACGGCGCCGCCGGGGCGCGAGCGCGATCCGGCACCGTGGAATTCCTATACGCCGCCGAGCGACGCCACGCGCTTCACCCTGACCCCGGGCGTCGTCGCGCCCGAGGCGGCCGCGGTCTCGGTGCCCGTGCTCAGCGCGATGGGCGAGCGAGACCTCGTGGTCGATCCGCCGGGCGAGGCGCGCGCTTTCCGCTCGGCGGCGAGCTTCGATCTCTTCGTCTGCCCGCGCATGGGCCACATGCACAACTTCGCCGGCACGCGCAGGCTGTTCTGGGAGCGCCTGCACCGCTTCGGCGAATGGTGCGCGGCGGCAAAGGCGCTAGGCGAGTAGCGGCCGGCGGGATGGTCCGTCGGCTATGATCGGGCGGATCGCGATGAACGTCTTGAAGCCGAGGACGCCGTCGTCCTCGTCGAGTTCCTCGCGGATGAAAGCGTCGTACTCTGCCATCGAGCCGACCTCGACCTTGAGCACGAAGTCGTCCTCGCCGGTGACTTCCCAAGCGGCGGTGACTTCGGGCCGCCGGGCGATCCGGCGTGCGAAGGCGTCCATCGGCTGACGGCCGGGCACCTTCATCTGCACGAGCACATGCATGGTCAGCGCTGCGCCCGTCAGCGCCGGGTCCACCACCGCGATGTCGGCGACGATCACCTTGTTTTCACGCAGCCGTCGCAGCCGCCGCAGCACTGCCGAGATCGACAGGCCGACCTTCTCGGCCAGCGTCCGCGCCGGCTCGAGGTTGTTCTGGCGAACGAGTTCGATCAGTCGGCGATCGAAGTCATCGAGTTCGACTGTTTTTCGCATTCAAGGGACCTATACGCTAAATTTGGTCGCTTGAAGGGCCAAATTAGGCGCCAATCGCTTGGCGCGCGAAATTACATCCTCGGTCGAAACGACCCATGGAGTTCGCAGCGTGACCAATCGTGATTCTAAGCCCGGACTCTTCGGCCGGATCTGGCGCAGCCTTCTGGCGACGTCCGAGGCAGGGGTCGCGATTCACTATCGCGCGCCCTGGCAGGTTTCCGCGGCAAGGTCGGACCGGCGCGCCGCGGCGGACGCGCCGGAAACCGGCTCAGATGCCCATGCAGAGGTACTTCGTCTCCATGAAGTCCTCGAGCCCGTACTTCGAACCTTCGCGACCCAGGCCCGACTGCTTGACGCCGCCGAACGGCGCCACTTCGGTCGAGATCAGGCCGGTGTTGATGCCGACCATGCCCGCCTCGAGCGCTTCGGCCACGCGCCAGACGCGGCTGAGGTCGCGTGAATAGAAGTAGGAGGCCAGGCCGAACTCGCTGTCGTTGGCCAGCTTGATCGCCTCTTCCTCGGTCTTGAAGCGGATCACGCCCGCGAGCGGACCGAAGGTTTCCTCGTGCGCGAGCTTCATGTCGGGCTTCACCCCGGCGATCACGGTCGGCTCGAAGAAGGTGCCGCCCAGTGGGCTGCGCTTGCCGCCGGCGAGCAGGGTCGCGCCGCCGTCGATCGCGTCCTTGAGGTGCTCTTCGACCTTGGCGACCGCGGCCTCGTCGATCAGCGGGCCGGCGTCGGTGCCGGCTTCCATGCCGTAGCCGACCTTCATCGCCGAGACGCGCGCGGCCAGCTTCTGGACGAATTCGTCGTAGACGCCGTCCTGGACGTAGAAGCGGTTGGTGCAGACGCAGGTCTGGCCGTTGTTGCGGAACTTCGAGATCATCGCGCCCTCGATCGCCGCATCGACGTCGGCATCGTCGAAGACCAGGAACGGCGCGTTGCCGCCGAGCTCCATCGAGCACTTCTTGATCGTCTCGGCGCTCTCGCGCAGCAGCTGGCGGCCGATCTCGGTCGAGCCGGTGAAGGTGATCTTGTGCACCGTCGGGTTGCGCGTGAGTTCGCCGCCGATCTGGCCGGCGCTACCGGTGACGACGTTGACCACGCCCGCGGGGATGCCGGCCATCTCGCAGAGCGCGGCGATCGCCAGCGCCGAATAGGGCGTCGCTGTGGCCGGCTTGATGACGATCGTGCAGCCGGCGGCCAATGCCGGGCCCAGCTTGCGCGTGACCATGGCGTTGGGGAAGTTCCACGGCGTGATCGCACCAACCACACCGAGCCCCTGCTTGAGCACGACGATGCGCTTGTCGGCGGCATGGCTCGGGATCACGTCGCCATAGGCGCGCTTACCCTCTTCGGCGAACCACTCGATGAAGCCCGCACCATAGGCGACTTCGCCCTTGGCTTCCGTGAAGGGCTTGCCCTGTTCGCGGCTCAGCAGTTCGCCGAGCGCGTCCTGGTGCTCGATCATCAAGTCGAATAGCTTGCGCAGAAGCTTGGCGCGGTCGCCTGCGGTCTTCGCGCGCCAGGCGGGAAGCGCGGCCTCGGCCGCCTCGATCGCGCGGTGAGTCTCATCGGTGCCCATTTTGGGGATCGTGCCCAGCACCTTGCCGCTGCCCGGATCGGTGACTTCGATCGTGCCGCCCGCGTCCGCGTCGCACCACTTGCCGTCGATGTAGCACTGCTGCTTCAGGAAATCGGTGTAGTTCATGCGCTTGGTCCCCCAGGGGCGAGGCCGGGAAACGGCCTGTCGATTCCGTACTTCGCCGCCTTAGGCATGGCTCCGCGTCGATGGCAACAGGCCACGGCCCGATCGGCGTTTGACGATCGCCTGCACTGGCCTATTGATCAGGCAACAAGCCGCAAGAGCGGCACGCGGTTTGCGGAGAGGAACAGGCTATGAGCACGACGGACAGCGCATTCTCGGTCGATCCCGAAATCATGGCGCTCGTATCGCGCGCGCGGATCGCGCAGGCGGATTTCGAGAGCTTCGGCCAGGAGCAGGTCGACGCCATCGTCCGCGACATCGGCAAATACGTCTACGACCACGCCGAGACGCTGGCGCGCATGGCGGTCGACGAGACCGGCATCGGCAATTTCGAGGACAAGGTCCTCAAGAAGAAAGGCAAGGCCCGCGCGATCTGGAACAGCCTCAAAGGCAAGAAGAGTCGCGGGATCATCGGCGAGGACGAGGAGACCCAGATGGTCTTCGTCGCCAAGCCAATGGGGGTGGTCGGCGCCGTCACGCCGATCACCAATCCCATCGTCACGCCGATGTGCAACGGCATGTTCGCGCTCAAGACCGGCAATGCCGTGATCTTCGCGCCGCACCCCAAGGCCCAGGCCTGCGCCGAGCATCTGACCGAAGCCTTCATGGCGATAGTCCGCAAGCACGGCGGGCCCGAGGACCTTATCCAGGTCGTCCGCAACGGTTCGATCAGCAAGACGCAGAGCCTGATGGAATCGGTCGACGTCGTCGTCGCCACGGGTGGCGGGGCGATGGTCAAGTCGGCCTATTCGTCGGGCAAGCCCTCGTTCGGTGTCGGCGCGGGCAACGTGCCGGTGATCATCGACCGCGGCGTCGACCTGGCCGAGGCGGTGGGCAAGATCGTCACCGGCGCCTCGTTCGACAACGGCATCATCTGCAGCCACGAGCAATTCGTCCTCGCCCCGCAGGAGCGCTTCGACGAGACGATCCGCGCCTTCACCGAGACGGGCAAAGTCTGGTTCACCGACGACGCGGCGCAGATCCAGGCGCTGCGCGAGGTCGTGTTCCCCGGCGGCCAGCTCAACAAGGATGTCGTCGGCATTTCGGCGCGCGCGGTCGGCGCCATGGCCGAGATCGACGTGCCCGAGTCTGCGCGGCTGATCCTGCTGCCGGCCAAAGGTGCGGGCGAGGACGACATCCTGGCGCGCGAAAAGCTGTGCCCGGTCGTCGCGATCCTCCCCTACGAATCCTTCGAGGAAGCCGTACAGAAGGCCAAGGCCAACCTGCTGGTCGAAGGCGCCGGCCATTCGGCGGCGCTGCATTCGCACGACGAGGCGAACATCCGCCATGCCGGGCTCGAGCTGCCCATCAGCCGGCTCGTGGTCAACCAGCCGAGCTCGCTCACCGCGGGCGGTTCGCTGACCAATGGCTTCGCGCCGACGACCACGCTCGGCTGCGGCTCCTGGGGCGGCAATTCGATCTCCGAGAACCTCGACTACAAGCACCTGATGAACGTGTCGCGGATCGGCAAGGTGATCGCCAACAAGCCCGTGCCGACCGACGAGGAAATCTGGGCCTAACGCCGCCGGCTTTCGCCCCGACGATACCTGCGCTCCGCCGCGAGTCGGATTGACGGGTCGGTGATGCTTAGCTAGGTTAGAAAAACCGAACAGAAGTTCGCTATAGCGAATATTTGGGAGAGAGTTAGTGACCTACGCCGGCTATATCGATGGCGCTTTCGTTTCGGGTGAAGGCCAGGGTTTCGTCGTCGAGAACCCCTCCGACGAATCGGTTGTCGCCGAAGTCACCGGCGTCAGCACCGCCCAGGTCGCGCGTGCTATCCAGGCTGCGCGCACGGCCTTCGACGACGGCCGGTGGAGCGGCCTGTCGATGAAGGAGCGCGGTGAAACCATGCGCCGTTATGCCGAGGCGCTGCGCAAGCGCGCCGACGCGCTGCGCGATTTCGCGATCCGCGAGGCCGGTTGCCCGACCTCGTCGAACGTCATGGGCGCGCAGGTCCATGCCCCGCTGCGCATGACCGACGAGATCGTCGACATGTTCCTCAAGCTGCCCGAGCACGAGCAGAATCCGCTGCCGCTGCACGAGCTGGTCAATCCCTACTTCACCGTCCAGAGCCTCAAGCTCTACCGCCCGCTCGGTGTGGTTTCGGCGATTTCGGCCTACAACGTGCCGTTCTACACGGCCTTCTGGAAGGTCGTGCCGGCGCTGATGGCGGGCAATTCGGTGATCCTGCGGCCCAACCCGCTGACTCCGCTGTCCTCGCTGATCTTCGCCGAGGCGGCCGAGGAGGCCGGCATCCCCGCGGGCGTCATGAACGTTATCATCGAGAACGGCCTCGAAGGCGGGCAGATGATCTCGACCGACAAGGCGGTCGACATGGTCTCGTTCACGGGGTCCTGCACGGTCGGCGCCAAGGTGGCCGAACAGGCGGCGCCCACGCTCAAGCGGCTGGTGCTCGAACTCGGCGGCAAGTCGGCGGCGATCTTCCTGCCCGATTCGGTGGGCCGCGCTGCGGGCCACGCCTTCCAGGTCTGCACCTCGCACGCCGGCCAGGGTTGCGTCCTCGGCACGCGCGTTTTCGTGCCGGAGGAGAACAAGGCGGAAGTGCTCGAGCAGATGGCCGCGGCCGTCGCCAACGTTAAGATCGGCCCCGCCAACGATCCCGCCACCGTGCTCGGCCCGGTCATCAGCGCCGCGCAGCGCGCGCGCGCCGAACACTTCACCGCCGCCGCCGTGGCCGCGGGCGGCCGCGTTGTCGCTGGCGGCAAGCGTCCCGAGGGATTCGACAAGGGCTTCTACTTCGAGCCGACCGTGCTCGACGTGCCCGACAATTCGAACCCCGCTGCGCAGGAAGAGATCTTCGGCCCGGTGGTCACGGTGATCGGCTACAAGGACCTCGACCACGCGGTGCAGATGGCCAACGACAGCCAGTTCGGCCTTTCGGCCTGGGTTACGGGCCAGGACAAGGTTGCGGCCTACCAGACCGGGCTCAAGCTCCGCTCGGGTGCGGTCAACGTCAATGGCGCGGTCATGTCGAGCTACGCGTCGGGGGGCGGCATCAAGATGAGCGGCCTAGGTCGCGAGCGCGGCATCGAGGGCCTGCGCGAATTCCAGATGGTCACGACGTTCAATCTGGGCGGCTGATCGCCGGCTGGCCAACCACATAAAAACGGGACGAGGGACAAGACGATGCAAGGACTTCTCGAAGGCAAGGTTGCGGTCATCACCGGCGCCGGCTCGGGCGTGGGCCGCGCCGCGATCAAGCTCTGGGCCGAGCACGGTGCCAAGGTCATCGCCGCCGACATCAACCTGCCCAACGCCGAGGAATCGGTGAAGCTGGCGGGCGCGCCGCAGGGTCAGATCAAGGCGGTCGAGTGCAACGTCGCCGATCCCGACTCGGTCAGTGCCGCCGTGGCGCTGGCGGTCGAGACCTTCGGCCGGCTCGACATCATCTACAACAACGCGGGCATCACCGTGCTGCCGATTCCCGGCGTCGGCATGAAGAAGCTCGTCGATCTCGATCATGCCGAGATGCGCAAGGTCGAGGAAGTGAACATCAACGGCGTGATCTTCGGCTGCCAGGCCGCGATCCGCCAGTTCGACAAGCAGGCCGAAAATGGGCAGGGTGGTGCGGGCGTCATCGTCAACACCGCCTCGGTCGCGGGCCTGACCGGCTACGGCGGCGTACTTTACGGTTCGACCAAGGGCGCCGTGGTCGCCATGACGCGCACGCTCGCGATCGAAGTCGCCGAGAAGGGCATCCGCGTGAACTCGGTCTGCCCGGCGGGCATGCTGACCAACTATGGCGGCATGAACCCCGAGCACGAGCAGAAGGACAAGATCCTCGAAGGCATGGGCAAGGCCCATCCGCTGGGCAAGGCGATCGACCCGGCCGACACCGCGGGCGCGGCGATGTTTCTCGCCTCGGACCTCGCGGGCAACATCACCGGTGTGAACCTGCCCGTCGACGGTGGTCTCACGGCCGGCAAGAAGGTCGGAGGCTGACCATGGCGAGCTGCCCCGTCTCGCACGGCAAGTCGAACGCGCTGGCTTCGCTCGTCTCGGACAATCCGCGCTACGACGAGCTCTTCAACATGAAGAAGCAGTCGGCGAACACCGGCGTCGACATGTCGAAGGACTATACCGACGACATGAACGCGCTGCGCGACAGCGCCGCCGTGCACAAGGGTTCCTTGCGTGAACTGCTCGGCGTGCCCGAGATGCCGGGGATGCACGGACCCGAGCGCGAGTCCTATACCTTCCTCTCCTATCGCGCCTGCGAGGTCGGCTTCCGCGAGAACCTGGTGTTCTCGTCCGAGGGCTACAACGAAAGTGCCGGCGTGCGCACGATCGGCAAGACGATCCTGTCGATGGTCGGCAAGCCGCACAAGCGCCTGCGCTCGGCGGCGCAGCCGCTGTTCAAGCGCCCCAAGGTGCTCGACTGGTGGAACAAGCGCTGGATCCAGGAGACGGTCGACGCGCTGCTCGACCGAATCCAGGACCAGGACGCGGTCGATCTCAATTCGGAGCTCTGCGCGCTGCTGCCGATGGCGACGGTGACGCGGGCGATCGGGCTCGAGGGCGCGAACGTCATCGAGTTCCGCTACCAGCTCGACCGCGCGACATTCGGTGCGCGCAGCCTCCCGCCCGAGGAAGCCGCCGCCTCGCGCGCGTGGATCGACACGACCTTGCGCGACCTCATCGCCGAGAACACGCGCCAGCCTGGCGACAACCTGATCTCGGGCCTGATCGACGCCGAGATCCTCGACGAGGACACCGGCGACAAGCGTCCGCTGACCGAGGACGAGATCTTCGGCTACTGCAAGCTGGCGATCTTCGCCGGCGGCGGCACGACCTGGCGCCAGCTCGGCATCACGATCGACGCGCTGATGAATCACACCCATTTCTGGGACGCCGCGGTCAAGGAGCGCGGCCTGCTTGACCAGGCGGTCGAGGAAGGGCTGCGCTGGCGCGCGACCGATCCGGTGTTCCCGCGGCTCTGCATGGAGGACACCGAGGTCGAGGGCGTGCTGGTTCCGGCCGGTGCGCGCGTCCACATGTGCCTGGGTGCCGCCAATCACGATCCGGCGATCTTCAAGAACCCCGAGAGCTACGACATCTTCCGCGACAAGAGCCACCAGATGGGCTTCGGCTTCGGCCCGCACCGCTGCCTCGGCATGGACGTCGCTCGGCAGGAGATGATTGTCGCGATTTCCGGGCTGATGGATCGTTTCCCCAACATGCGGTTCGATCCCGACCTGCCCAAGCCGGTCTATCGCGGGCTCGACCACCGCGGTATGTCGGCGGTGACGGTGAAGCTCAAGTAGCGGGAAGCTCATGACCGACACGATGAAGCAGATCGTCCTGGCCTCCTACGCCAAGGGCAATCCCAAGCCGTCCGACTTCCGCTTGGAGGAAGTGCCGATCCCGACCGCGGGCGAGCGCAAGATCCTGCTGCGTACGCTCTGGCTGGCGGTCGATCCGCTGTTCCGCTTCGCCATCGACGAAGTGCGTCTGTCGGGCGCGCTGCACCTCGAGCTCGGTGACGTGATGGTCGGCGCGACCGTCTCCGAAGTCGTCGCCTCGAACCATCCCGACTACGCGCCCGGCGACGTGGTCGAGGGCCGCACCGGCTGGCGCCAATATGCGGTCGTCGCGCCCGACCAGGCCGACTATCGCGGCCCGCCGCGCAAGCTCGATCCGAGCCTCGCGCCGGTCTCGACTGCGCTTGGCGTGCTCGGCATGCCCGGGCAGACCGCGCACGGCGGCATCGAGACCCTGCGGATCAAGCCTGGCGAGACCGTGGCGATCTCCGCCGCGGCCGGCGCGGTCGGCTCGATTGCCGGGCAGATCGCCAAGATCCACGGCGCGCGCGCGGTCGGCATCGCCGGCGGGGCGGGCAAGGTCCAGGCGCTGCTCGACCTCGGCTTCGATGGCGCGGCCGACTACAAGGCGCCGGACTTCGCTGCCCAGCTCAAGGCGGCGGCGCCGAACGGCATCGACTGCTACTTTGACAACACGGGCGGTGATGTCACGCTCGAGGTGTTCAAGCAGCTCAATCGCGGCTCGCGCATGGCGATGTGCGGCTACATCGCCTATTACGGCATGGGTTATGAAGGACCGGGACCCGACCACATGCCCGCGCTGTACCGCACGATCATGGGCACCGGCCTCGAGATTCGCGGTTTCGCCGGTTTCATGGCCGGGCAGAAGGCGCTCGACGACATCGCCGGGTGGATATCGGACGGCAAGCTGACTTATCCCGAGGCGGTGGTCGAGGGCATCGAGGCGGCGCCCCAAGCCTTCGCCAGCGTGTTTTCGGGTCATGACTTCGTCGGCAAGCTGCTGGTCAAGGTGGCAGAGCCCGCTTGAAATGACGGCGAAAGGGGAACACTTTACTAAGCATGGCTAGTAAAGTTCTCCCGCCGCCGCCTCGCGCTACCGCCAATCCTGCACCCGCGCGCGCTTCCAGCTCGGTCCGCCGCACCTCGAGCATCGACGTGACCTGGCCCGAGGGCGAGGACGGCGACCGGCTGTTCGTCGGCCGCGCGCGCGATTTCTTCACGCCGGCCGGGGGCGGTGCCAAAGCCTCTGGGGGACGCGTGCTCGAAGAGGCCGGCTACCGTGCGACTCTGGCGCAGGACAAGACCATCACGTCGATCGTCGGCGAACCATACGATTCCCGGCTCGACAGCCTCGTCGGCGTGCGCGGCGGCAACCACCTGCGTCTGTTCATCAAGGAGACGATGCCCGAACTGATCGCGACCGGCGCACCGCTTTACCTGCCGCTCGACGACATCTCGGGCACGGCGCTGGTCTCGGCCTTCGCCTGGTCGCAATGGCACGACGACTGGCAGGCCCGCCTGCGCGAGCGCATGGGCCATGAGGAAATGGACAAGATGATGGCCGCGCGGGTCAACGTCTGCTGGGGCCTCCAGGAAGGCCACAGCGGGGTCGATCCCGACGGTCCGCCGCGCAACGTCGCCGATGCCGACGCCGGCGACGTGCGCAATCCGCACGATCCCGAAGGCTGGCACCCGCTCCACGACGTCGACGGCCCCAGCTTCCGCCGCGCGCGCCGGATCGACGTGACGCGCGACGCCAGCGGCCTGATCCGCATCGACGCTGCCTTCCAGGACAGCGCCAAGCGCAAGGACGGTACCCGCGTGGCGATCCACGAATACAACATCGTCGCCACGGCCGATCCCGCAACGCTCGAGATTCTGACGCTCGAACCCGAGGCGCGCATCCTGCCGTTTTCCGAATGCCCGGGCGCGATCCACAATGCCCGGCGGCTGATCGGCTCGCGGATCACCGAGGTGCGCGACACCGTGCTCGGCCAGTTGCGTGGCCCCGAGGGCTGCACCCATCTCAACGACGCGCTGCGCGCGCTGGCCGAAGTGCCCAAGCTCGCCGAGGATCTGGCGCGGGCCGAAGCCTAGGTACGGGGGACCAAGGTTGCTAATGCCTCGTGCGCGAGGCCGCTATGCAACTCGTCGAACATCCGCCGGCGCAGGTCCTTGGTCAGCAGCATCCGCGTGTGGCGCAGCAGCGGCAGCGGCAGTTTCGCGAGCTGCGCCGCCAGGACCCGCGCGCGGGGCAGCAGCGCCTCGGGGCTCAGGACTTCGGCGACGACGCCGATCTGCCGCGCCTCGGCCGCCTGGATGCGCTCGCCGGTGAGCAGGAAATAGCGCCCGCGGTTGGGGCCGAGCAGCATCGGCCAGACGACGTGGACACCGTCGCCGGGGATCGCGCCGCCGCTGGGCACATGCGCGAGGTCGGCGAATTCGGCGGTCTCGGCGGCGAGCACGATGTCGCAGAGCACGGCGATCTCGGCGTGGATCAGCGCGGGTCCGTTGACCGCTGCGATCATCGGCACGGGAACGGCCAGTAGGTTGTTCAGCAGCGCCACGCCTTCGTCGTAAATGCGCGGCCACATCGCGGCGAGACTGTCTTCGGGGTAGGACTGCGTCGGATCGGACGCGGCGATGAAGCTGTCGCCGGTGCCGGTCAGCACGACCACACGGTTCTCGGCGTCGCGGGCCAGGTCGAGGAAGGCATCGCCTAGTTCGCGGTGCAGGCTCTCGGGCGCGGAACCCCAGAGCGCCGGCCCGCCGCGCGTGTGGATCGTCATTTGGAGGACGCCGTCCGCCCGCGCGAAGCGGATGCCGGCATATTTGTCCTGGTAGTCGCTGAGTTGCATGGGCCGTTCTCTCCTCATTTGCCGTGCATCATTGCCGGTGAGCGTCCAAATGCAAGCAATCGTTTGCTTGGTGAAAGGCGCAGGCTCTTTCGCCGGCCAAGGGCAGGCAACGCGGCTTGACCGCCGCGGCGCAAGCCCGGCTTGCCGCTTGCCAGCCCGGACCCCATCTGGAAAGCGGATCGGGGCCAGCACAGAACGGGAATTTCGTGACCAAGACGGTCGTCACGCTCGAGGACAAGTATACCCAGGAAGACGGGCAGGTCATGCTGTCCGCGCTGCAGGGCGTCGTGCGCCTGATGCTCGACCAATCGAAGCGCGATCGCGCGGCCGGGCTGAACACCGCGGGTTACGTCACCGGCTATCGCGGTTCGCCGATCACCACGCTCGATGCACAGCTCTGGGCCAGCGAGAAACTGCTGACCGCGCATGACATCCGTTTCGAGCCGGGGCTCAACGAGGAACTGGCCGCAACCTCGATGCGCGGCACCCAGCAGCTCGGCTGGTACGGCAAGCCGCGCGTCGATGGCGTGTTCTCGCTGTGGTACGCCAAGGGCGTCGGCGTCGAGCGCGCGGGCGAGGCGATCAAGGCTGCCAATTTCGAGGGCACGCACCGCAACGGCGGCGCCCTTCTGCTTTGCGGCGACGACCATGCCGCCAAAAGCTCGCTGACCGCGCACCAGTCCGAACATGTCCTGGTCACGGCGATGGCGCCGATGCTCTATCCGGCGACGACCGACGAGATCCTGTCGATGG
Source organism: Novosphingobium anseongense (assembly GCF_037482895.1). Classification (NCBI taxonomy): domain Bacteria; kingdom Pseudomonadati; phylum Pseudomonadota; class Alphaproteobacteria; order Sphingomonadales; family Sphingomonadaceae; genus Novosphingobium; species Novosphingobium anseongense. The sequence continues at coordinate 965,716 of NZ_JBBHJZ010000002.1, forward strand.
GCCAGCTCGGCTGGGCGCTATCGCGCGCCTCGGGGCTCTACGTCGGCATGAAGGCGGTCACCGATACGCTCGACCTGACGACGACGGTGGCGCTGCCCGGCCATTCCTTCCCCATCGTGATGCCCGACCTGGCAGGCCGCGTATCGCCGAACCTCAAGCAGAACGCCTCGGCGCTCGCGCAGGAGCAGGCGGTGATCGAGCACCGCCTGCCGATCGTGCCGCTGTTCGCCCAGGCCAACCGGCTCGACAGGGTCAGTCACGATGCGCCCGATCGCCGGCTGACCGTGGCCACCGCGGGCAAGGCCTGGCTCGACGTCTGCCAGGCGTTCGCCGACCTCGGGCTCGACGAGGGCAAGCGCCGCGCGATCGGCCTGCGCGTGGTCAAGCTCGGGCTCGTCTGGCCGCTCGACGCGCAGTTCGCGCGCGAGGCCTGCGGCGGTTCGGCCGAAGTGCTCGTGGTTGAAGAGAAGCGGTCCTTCGTCGAGGAGCAGCTCGCGCGGATCTTCTACGGCCGCGCCGATGCGCCGGCGCTTTCGGGCAAGACCGGGCCCGATGGTGTGCCGCTGATCTCGGAAATCGGCGTGCTCGATCCGGGTTCGGTGCGCAAGGCGCTGGTCAAGCGCATGGCCGCGCTGGGCATCCTCACCGACGAGGTCGCCGCGCGCGATGCCGTGCTGCGCGATCTCGAAAGCGGCGCCAAGGCGCTCAAGCCGACCTCGATCCGCGCGGCCTATTTCTGCTCGGGCTGCCCGCACAACACCTCGACCCTGGTGCCCGAGGGCTCGGCGGCGATGGGCGCAACGGGTTGTCACGGCCTTGCGCATTTCATGCCCGAACGGCGGACGATGCAGACCGTGTCGATGGGCCAGGAGGGCATGCCCTGGGTCGGCGCGCAGACCTTCGTCGAGACGCCGCACATGTTCCAGAACCTGGGCGACGGCACCTATACCCATTCGGGCCTGCTCTCGATCCGCGCCTCGATAGCGGCCAAGAGCAACATTACCTTCAAGATCCTCTACAACGACGCCGTGGCGATGACCGGCGGCCAGCCCGCCGAAGGCGCGCTGACGCCCGAACAGATCATCCACGAGCTCGTCGCCGAGGGGGCGAAACCCGTCGTCCTGGTCAGCGAGGACCCGACGCGGTTCAAGCCCCGCGATCTGCCGCCGGGCACGCGAATCCTGCACCGCGACGAACTCGACGCGGTCCAGCGCGAACTGCGCGAGATCCCGGGCACGTCGGTGATCGTCTACGAGCAGACCTGCGCCAACGAGAAGCGGCGCCGGCGCAAGAAGGGCGCCTACGCCGATCCCGACAAGCGGCTGTTCATCAACAAGGCGGTCTGCGAGGGCTGCGGCGACTGCTCGGTTCAGTCGAACTGTCTGTCGGTGACCCCGGTCGAGACCGAATTCGGCCGCAAGCGCGCGATCGACCAGTCGACCTGCAACAAGGACTATTCCTGCATCAAGGGCTTTTGCCCGAGCTTCGTCACGGTCGAGGGCGGGACGCTCGTCAAGCGCTCGTTCGACGACGCGGCGCTGGCGCGGCTGGTCGCGACCCTGCCTGTGCCGCCGGTGCGTGACGTTTCGGCATCGCCGATGGCGATGCTCGTCACCGGCATCGGCGGCACTGGCGTGCTCACGGTCGGCGCGATCCTGGCCATGGCGGCGCATCTCGAAGGCAAGGCGGCCAAGATTCTCGACCAGACCGGCATGGCGCAGAAGGGCGGCGCCGTGACCAGCCACCTGCGCATCGGCCAGGATAAGGAGGCGATCCCTTCGGCGCGGCTCGGCACGGGCCAGGCCGACGTCATCATCGCCTGCGACCTGATCGTCGGTTCGGGCCCTGACGTGCTTACCCTGGCACGGCCCGACACCCAGGTCCTGGCCAACGAGGACGTCACGCCGACCGGCGAGTTCCAGACCAACCGGAACCTCGACCTGACCGCCAGCCGCTTCATCGGCGCGATCGGCAAGCGCGTCGATCCGGGCAACATTGCCACCCTGCGCGCGGGCGCCCTGGCGACGCGGCTTCTCGGAGATTCGATCTTCACCAACCTGATGATGGTCGGCTTTGCTGCGCAGAAGGGGCTGCTGCCCGTGTCGCTCGCCTCGATCGAGGAAGCGGTGCGGCTCAACGGTGTCGCCGCCAAGGCCAACCTCAACGCGCTCGCGCTCGGCCGCCTCGCTGCGCACAGCGCCGCCGACCTGTTCGACCTCGCCGATGCGCCCGCGCACGGCGTCGTGCTGCCGCGGACCCTGGCCGAGGTGGTCGAGAGCCGGACAAAGCTGCTGACCGCCTATCAGAACGAAGCCTATGCCGCCGACTACCGGACCTTCGTCGATGAGATCGGCGGCGTGGTCGGGGAAGCGGGCGAACCCTTCTTGATCGAAGTCGCCAAAGGCCTCGGCAAGCTGATGGCCTACAAGGACGAGTACGAGGTTGCGCGGCTCTACAGCGATCCCGCTTTCATGACCGGCCTGCGCGACCAGTTCGCCGGCGATCCCAAGCTCAAGATCAACCTTGGCTCGCCGCTGCTCGCCTGGGGGCGCAAGGATGCCAAGACGGGACGGCCGAAGAAAGTGGCGCTGCCCGCCGGGCTGGTGCTGCCTGCCTTCCGGGTTCTCGCGAAGCTCAAGGGGCTACGCGGTTCGGCCTTCGATCCGCTCGGCTGGCAGGCCGACCGCAAGCTCGAACGTGCGTTGATCGGCGAGTATCGCGAACTGATCCGCCAGGTCGCGGCGAAGATCACCCCGGCCAATCTGCACACCGCGGTCGAGATCGCCGCGGCGGCGGACCTCGTCGCCGGTTACGGCGTGGTCAAGGAGCAGGGCGCCGAAGCCTTCCGCGCGCGGGTGGCCGAACTGCTGCCGAAGCTCGATGAGACGACGGCTAGCGAAGCCGCGCTGGCGCCGGTCACCGTCTGACGGTCAATCCCGGAACTCGGGTCTTTCGTAGACGTCGTCGATCGCCTCGCGCATCGCGGTGAGGAAGGCCGCGACCTTGGTCAGCCGGCCCTTCACCACCGTGCTCTCGGTCGGTTGGCGCACCATCAGCGACGCGATCGTGCCCATCATCGCTGCCTGGTCGGGGAAGGGGCCATAGCGCTTGTCGGGCGCCGAATAGAGGATCTGCTTGGTCCCCGGCTGGCTCTGCCGCCGCGCATTGCCGTATTGTTCGAGCTCGCGCGTCGCCACGCTGACGATCGACTTGCTGATGGCGAGGTGTTCCGAGATCTCGTCGAGCGTGGCCGGCGTTTCGCGCAGCAGCAGGTAGGCGAAGATCCGCGCGATGTGTCGTGACCAGCCCCAAGGTGCCATCAGCGAGGCGACCTCGTCCATGAACCGTCGGTCGGCGTCGGAAGGGAATGGTTTTGACATATTCTGAATTTCGTGAATTTATAGAGGTCAGCCAGCGAATCAAGTCAAAAACGGGAGAGACATCTTGGCCAGCGATTTTGCCGCGAAATACGGCCCCTGGGCCCTGATAACCGGGGCTTCGGACGGCACGGGCCTCGCCTTCGCCCGGCGCCTGGCGGGCGAGGGGATCAACCTGATCCTGGTGGCGCGCAGTGCCGACAAGCTCGCCGCGGCTTCGGCCGAAATCGCCGGGCTCGGGGTCGAATGCCTGACCGCTTCGGTCGATCTCTCGGCGCCCGAGGCGGCCGCGCGGATCGCCGAGGCCGCGAGGAACCGCGAGGTGGGCCTGCTGATCACCAACGCCGGCGCCGATCCCAACGGTTCGCGCTTCCTCGACGGCGACATCGCCGCCTGGGACGGGCTGGTGACGATGAACGTCAACACGACGATGCGGCTCGCGCACCATTTCGGCCAGGGCATGAAGGCGCGCAAGCGCGGCGGCATGATCCTGGTCAGTTCGGGCGCCTGCTATGGCGGGCTCCACGGCATCGCCGCCTACTGCGCTTCGAAGGGCTTCGTGCTCAACTTCGCCGAAGGTCTCTGGGCCGAACTGCGCCATGTCGGCGTCGACGTGCTGACCTTGGTGCTCGGCCGCACCGACACGCCCGCGCACCGCAAGATCCTCGAGGAGAGCGGCCAGGCGATCCCCGACGACATGGCCTCGGCCGAAGAGGTCGCCGAGATCGGCCTGCGCCAGCTGCCGCACGGGCCGATCTGGAACTGGGGCCAGGAGAACGACGTCGCCGGCATGGCACCCAATTCGCCCGACGATCGCCGCGCCAAGATCGAATATATCGAGCGGATGATGCCCAGCTACGAAGTGGAGCACTGACGTGGCCGGCGAAAAGGAGATCCAGGCCCTGCTCGACAAGCAGGCGATCCACGAGGCGCTCTACGCCTATTGCCGTTCGGTCGACCGACTCGATCATGCGCTCGGCCATGCCGTGTTCCACGCGGACAGCCACGCCGACTATGGCGAGGGCGTCTACCAGGGGCCGGGCCGCGGGGCGATCGACACGATCATCAAGCAACACGACGGGTTGACCAGCCATTCGCACCAGGTTTCGAACGTGCTGATCGCGCTCGACGGCGACCGTGCGGGCAGCGAGGCCTACATGACGGGCACGATGCGCATGCTGCGCGACGGCAAGGAGTTCCAGATCTTCGTCCGTGCGCGCTATCTCGACCGCTGGGAAAAGCGCGACGGCCGCTGGGGTATCGTTCAACGCGCGGTCGCCTACGATCACGACGAGGTTCGCGAGGTGATCGCGATGCGCGGTCCGCACAATTCGGCGCGCGACACCTCGGACCCGTCCTACAGCTTCCTGCAGGGTTTCACGCTGTGACCCCCGAAGACCTGGCCGACCGGCTGGCGATCACCGACAAGATCTACCGCTACTGCCGCTCGGTCGACCGGCTCGACGTGCCCGTCGGCCATTCGGTGTTCCACGAGGACAGCCATGCCGATTTCAGCCCCGGCTATGTCGGCTCGGGGCGCGGCTGGATCGACTACATCTGCGAGAAGCACCGCGAGTTTCTCCACCATTCGCACCAGGTGACCAACGTCATCGTCGAGCTCGACGGGGACAAGGCGGGCAGCGAATCCTACGTCTACGCCACGCTCCAGCGGCAGGACGGCGCGCGCGTGATCGAGCATGCCTTCTGGGCGCGCTACGTCGATAGCTGGTCGAAGCGCGACGGCGACTGGGCGATCGATCGGCGCGACTGCCTGGTCGACTACGGCACGATGACCGAGGTCACGCCGCTGCCCGGCAATCCGCGCAGCCGGCGCGACCGCGAGGATCCCTCCTACTCCGTACTCAAGGGTTAAAGCATGAAAGCCGCCTACTTCGAAAACGGCAAGGTCCACATCGGCGAGCAGCCCGATCCCGTGCCCGGCAAGGGCCAGGCGCTGGTGCGCACGCACTCCTGCGGGCTCTGTGCCTCGGACGTGCACTTCCTTCACGCGGGGCAGAACATCATCGACCTGTCGCGCCGGCTCGGCGGGCCTTATGCCGCGCTCGATTTCGGCCGGCCCTTCGTGCCCGGCCACGAATTCGTCGGCGAGGTGATCGACTACGGCCCAGGCAGCCGCCGCGCGGTCGCGCCGGGGCGCAAGGTCACTTCGGTGCCGATCATGCGCCAGGACGGCGCGCATGCGGTGATCGGCTACAGCCACGACTGCCCGGGCGGCTTCGGCGAGCTGATGCTGCTCGACGAGGAGATCATGATCGAGGTCCCCGGCGATCTCGACGACGACCATGCCGCTATGGTCGAGCCGCTCGCGGTTGGGCTCGAGCACGCGCGTCGCGGCCGTCCGACCAAGGACGATGCCGCGCTGGTGCTCGGTTGCGGCGCTATCGGGCTGGGCGTCATCGCCGGGCTCAAGCTGATGGGCATTGCCCCGATCATCGCCGCCGATTTCCATGCCGGGCGGCGCGAACTGGCGATCAAGGCCGGCGCGCATATCGCGGTCGATCCGCGCGAGATATCGCCGCACGCGCCGCTCCCCGATTTCGGCAACCGCGTGCCCAACCTGATCTACGAATGCGTCGGCCAGAAGGGCATGCTGCAGCGGATCATCGAGGCCGCGCCGTTCGACGGGCGGATCGTCATGGGCGGCTATTGCATGGACGAGGAGGCGCTGTTCGTCTTCGCCGCGCAGAACAAGCGGCTCAACGTCCAGTTTGCCGGCGGCGAGGAGCCGCAGGACATGGCGACGGCGCTGCGCGCGATCGCCGACGGCTCGATCGACGTCACCCCCTGGCTCGGCGCGCGCGTCGGGCTGTCGGGGGTGGAGAAAACCTTGGCCGAGATGTCGGGGCCGCTGGCGCCGGTGCGGACGGTGGTGGACCCGCGGGTCCTCTAGGGACCTACCCGGCCGTTACCCCCGCATCGATCTGGATCACCGAGCCGTGGTAGCCGCGCGCCGCATCGGTCGCGAGGAAGGCCACGGTCTCGGCCACGTCCTCGATCTCGCAGAGCCCGCGCGGGCTGCCGATGCGCTGGACCAGCGGCCAGTCGGTGTCGGGCGGGAGCAGCTTCATGCCGTCGGTCAGGCCGGTCATCATTCCGCCGGGCGCCACCGCGTTCACCCGCAGCGGCTGGTTGGTGAATTCCATCGCCAGCGCCTTGGTCATGTTGGCGAGCCCTGACTTGGTCGCGCAATAGGCGGCGAAATAGGCCTGGCCCTGGAAGGCCGCGCAGGAGGTGACGTTGACCACCGCGCCTTTCGCTTCGAGCAGATGCGGGATCGCCGCCCGGATCAGGAAGAACGGCGCGGCGAGATTGACCGCCATGGTCAGGTCCCAGGCCTCGTCGGTCATGGTCGCGCTGGGGCCGGGGATCATCACGCCCGCGACGTTGCACAGCGCGTCTAGCCGGCCGAATTCTGCCACCGCCCGTTCGACCGCGGTGCGGCAGTTGGCACGCTGCGAGAGGTCGAGCGGCAGGACCAGCACCTTGCGCCCCAGCGCGCGGATCGTCTGTGCGGTCTCTTCGAGCCCGGCCTCGGCCACGTCGGTGATCGCCAGGTCGGCGCCGACTTCTGCAAGTCGGATCGCGCTTGCTCGTCCGAGTCCCGCCGCCGCGCCGGTCACCAGCGCGACTCTTCCCGTCATGTCCGATGGCGCCATCATGATCCTGTCCCCTGCGCACGTTTTTCTCGCGCGCAAGGGGCGGCAAGCCTGGCTTCAAGTCAAGCCGGCTGCGGATTGCCGGCGGGAGCATCGCCCTGGCGCGCCGGCTTGCGACCCCTGGGATTCTCGAAATCGCTCTCGAACTTCTTGCGCATGGTGCCGCAGATGCGGTCCCAAATCGTCGTGTAGCCGCCGAAGTTGTAGTTGAAATACTTGTGGTGCTGGTCGTGGAAGGTGGCGGTGATGAACCACTTGGTCGCCCAGCTCTTGTTCCACCAGCGCGGGAAGAACTCGTAGCCCGAGTGGACGTAGAACCCCATGATGATCGTCGTCGGCCCCATCAGCGCCAGCGATTCCGGGTGGACGCTGTAGAGCGAGAGGAACAGCGGCAGGAAGCCGCCGTTGATCAGCGATTCGAGCGGGTTGACCGACAGCGTCGTCAGCAGGTTGGGCGCGGTCGAGTGGTGGTGCAGCTTGTGCACCCACGAATAGACCGGCTCCTTGTGCATCCAGCGGTGCAGCCAGTAGAAATAGGTGTCGAAGCCGAGGAAGTAGGCGCCGTATTCGAGCGCGATTTCCCACCATGCGGCCGGGCCTTGCTGGAAGGCGATCCAGCCGTTCTGGCGTAGCCAGGTCTGGCCGAAGCCGAGCACGGTGCCCGAGATCGCCAGGGTGACGACCGCGACCAGCGCTTCCTGGCCGAAGATCTTCCACTTGAAGCCCTTGGGCTGGATCTTGCGCGCCTTGAAGAAGCCGGTGAGGAGCCCGGCGACGAGCCCGCTGGCCAGGAACAGGACCAGCCAGGTCGTCAGCATGTTTTCGCCGGTGAAGGCTTCTTGCAAGGCGTGCAGCATTCGTCTCGTCGCTCCGTTATAGATAGCCGGTGGTGCGGACGCGCAGTTCGCGGTCCTTGCCCAGCGGGTCGTTCTCGATGTGCGGTTCTGCGGCGAGGATCATCGTCTCGCGCTTGTCCGCGCTGTAGGCGGGCCAGGCCGGCAGGCCCTGCGCCGCGGGGGTGCCGGTCTTGGCGAAATTGGCCCAGGCCGTGCTCGCGCGCCGCGCCAGCAGCCGTGCGCCCGCGTTCTTCTCGGTGATCGGCAGCGCCTCGGTGTTGTCGAAGTAGAACGAGCCGTCGATGCCGTGCGCGGCCTTGAGGTGCGGCAGGACCGGGCTGTGCCAGTCGAACAGATACATGTAGGCCGGCGCCTTGCCCGCCTTGGCCGCGGCCTCGGCCAGCTCGATTTCGCCCATGCGCATCGAATCCGACCACATGCGCACCATCAGGTCGCCGGGCGTATAGTCGGGGTGGTTGGCCTTGTAGCCAGCGACGAGCGCGGGCGCCTTGTCGGCGAAGAACATGCCCGACATCTGGGCAAGCTTGCCTTCGTCGATGGAGCGCGGATCGACGCCCATGCCCATCAGCATCAGCGCCATCTCGTGCATGACGCTGCCGATCACCAGCGGCTTGTCGCAGTGCCCGGCGGCGACTGCATCGACGGGCTGCAGCGGCAAGTCGGGCGTGCCCGCGGTGGGGACGAAGCCGCGGCGAGGACCGGGACGGCCAGCGCGTTCCATCTTGGCCTGAGCTTCGAGGATCTGCTGCATCGGCACGTCCTGCAACTTGCGGAAGTTCGCGCGGTCGAGCCCGACTTCCTTGAGCAGCATCTCGGCCCATTCGGTCGCGCCGTCGATGGTCGGCACATGCGTCGCCGTGCCGCTCTGCAGCGCGGCGCGGCGGAACAGGCTCTGCGCCTTGGGCATGCCCAGCAGGGTGCAGATCTTGGCGCCGCCGCCGCTCTCGCCGTGGATCATCACGCGGTCGGGATCGCCGCCGAAGCGGGCGATGTTATCGCGCACCCATTCGAGCGCGAGGATCAGGTCGAGCTGACCCTGGTTGCCGCTCCGTGCGAATTCGGGATCGAAGCCGCCGAGATAGGCATAGCCCATCGCGCCGAGCCGGTGGTTGAGCGAGACCGAGACCACGCCCTGGTTGCGCGCGAGGTTCGATCCGTCGGTGCGCGGGCCGGCGCCGGTGCCGATGGCGAAGCCGCCGCCGTGGATCCAGACCATGACCGGCCGCTTGGCGCCGTCGTCGAGCCCGGCGGTGAAGACGTTGAGGAACAGGCAGTCCTCGCTGACCGGGGTCTGCGTGCCCGCGGCCGTGCCAAAGAACTTCCCCATCTCGGCGCCCATGCCGGCCGAGGGATTGGCGGTCGACTGGCCCTGCGGCGCCATGTTGCCCCAGCCGAGGCAGTCCTTGATCCCGGTCCAGGGCTCGGCCGCGCGCGGCGGCAGGAAGCGGTTCTTGCCGCCGGTCGGCGCGCCGTAGGGAATGCCCTTGAAGCTGTAGACCCCATCGGCGAGCACGCCGCGGACCTTGCCCGCGCGCGTTTCGACCACGGGTTCGCCCGCGCTTTTTGCGCGCGCGATTCCGGGCAGCGCCGATGCGGCTGCAAGGCTCGCGGCGGCGGCGGTTCCCTTGGCGAATTGACGACGACTCGTTTCCATCCTGGCTCTCCCTTAGTTTATTTGTTCGAAAAATGAACTAAGATGGTGACGGATGCAAGATTGGCTATTTCGAACCAATCGTTCGTAGTGCTCGCGCAGCAGCGAAAGGAACGAACTGCCGGCGAAAGCCTCGGGTTCGCGCCCCGCAGCATAGAGTACGCCTATATCGCGCGTCAGCGCGAAGTCGGCGACGCGGACCATCGAAACCATCGGATCGGCGAAGCTCTCGGGCATCATGCCTACGCCCTGGCCGGCGCGGACCACGGCCAGCACGCGCTGGTCGCTGGTCGTCTTGAGCACGAAGCGCGGCCGCACGCCGCGCGCGGTGAAGAACCGGTCGATCTCGGGCAGGGCCTCGCAGTGGCGGCGCACGACCATGCGGTCGCCGGCGAGATCCTCGGGCGCGACGCGCTCGGCCTGGGCGAAAGGATGGTCGCGCGGCAGGACCATCAGGTAGCGCTCGCGCGCGAGCAGCTCGGGCTTGAAGCGCGCATGGTGTGGGCGGATCACGGTCAGCGCCAGGTCGAGTCGGCCGCGATCGAGCCGTTCGGCGAGGTCGCGCTCGCTGCCGTCGAGCAGTTCGACGACCTCGTTGCCGCCGCTCTCGCCGTGCCGCACCAAGAGGTGCTCGACCGTTGCCGTGGGAACCGTGTTGAGCACGCCCACGCGCAGCACGCTAGGCTCGGGACGGTGCTGGATGTCCTGCAGCGCGCGGTCGTATTCCTCGGCGATGCGGCGTGCGCGGGCGAGGAAGCGGCTGCCCGCTGGGGTCAGCGCCACGCCCTGGCGGTCGCGATCGAACAGCCGGGTGCCGAGCTGACGCTCGAGCTTGGCGATCCCGGCCGAGAGCGTCGGCTGCGTCACGCTGACGCTCTTGGCCGCGCGGCTGAAATTGCCGGTCTCGGCCACGGCCAGGAAATAGCGCAGCATATATTGGTCTATCATAGACACTGTCTATTACGCGGCGGCGATTCTTTCAATTTCCGCACGGCGCCGCACGGGGCTAGATAGCCGGCAACAGACGATACGAGAGGATCTTCGATGAGCGCGCCGGTGCTCCAGACCGCACTCAACTCCGACAGTCCCGAGGCCCAGGCCCGCGCCGCGCACAACCGCACGCTCGCCGCCGAGCTGCGCGAGCGCGTCGCCACGGCCGCGCTCGGCGGCAATGCCAAGTCGCGCGAGCGGCACACGAGCCGCGGCAAGCTGCTCCCGCGCGACCGCGTCGAGCGCCTGCTCGATCCGGGCTCGCCGCTGCTCGAGATCGGCCAGCTCGCCGCCGACGGCGTCTATGGCGAGGACATTCCCGGCGCGGGCATGATCGCGGCGATCGGCCAGGTCTCGGGCCGGCCGGTGATGATCGTCTGCAACGACGCGACGGTGAAGGGCGGCACTTATTACCCGCTGACGGTCAAGAAGCACCTGCGCGCGCAGGAGATCGCCGAGGCGAACAACCTGCCTTGCGTCTATCTGGTCGACAGCGGCGGCGCCAACCTGCCGCACCAGGCCGAGGTCTTCCCCGACCGCGACCACTTCGGCCGGATCTTCTTCAACCAGGCGCAGATGAGCGCCAAGGGCATCCCGCAGATCGCCTGCGTCATGGGCTCGTGCACGGCCGGCGGCGCCTATGTGCCGGCGATGTCCGACGAGAGCGTGATCGTGAAGGAGCAGGGCACGATCTTCCTCGCCGGCCCGCCGCTGGTGCAGGCGGCGACGGGCGAGGTGATCAGCGCCGAGGACCTCGGCGGCGGCGATCTCCACAGCCGCAAGTCGGGCGTGACCGACCACCTCGCGGAGGACGACGAGCACGCGCTGACGATCGTGCGCGACGTCGTCTCGCACCTCGGCCCGCGGCACGCGCACGGCCTCAATATCCAGGAAGCGCGCGAGCCCAAATACCCAGCCGAGGATCTCTACAGCATCATCCCCGAGGACGTGCGCGCGCCCTACGACGTGCACGAGGTCATCGCGCGTCTCGTCGACGGCAGCGAGTTCCACGAGTTCAAGGCGCTCTACGGCTCGAGCCTGGTCTGCGGCTTCGCGCATATCCAGGGCTATCCGGTGGCGATCCTCGCCAACAACGGCGTGCTGTTCTCGGAGTCCGCGCAGAAGGGCGCGCACTTCATCGAGCTCGCCTGCCAGCGCAAGATCCCGCTGCTGTTCCTCCAGAACATCTCGGGCTTCATGGTCGGCGGCAAGTACGAGGCCGAGGGCATCGCCAAGCACGGCGCCAAGCTGGTCACCGCCGTCGCCACCGCGACCGTGCCCAAGATCACCGTGCTGATCGGCGGCTCCTTCGGCGCGGGCAACTACGGCATGTGCGGCCGCGCCTATGCGCCGCGCTTCCTGTTCACCTGGCCCAACGCGCGCATCTCGGTGATGGGCGGCGAGCAGGCCGCCTCGGTCCTCGCCACGGTCCACCGCGACGCCGCGAGCTGGACGCCCGAGGAGGCCGAAGCCTTCAAGGCGCCCGTCCGCCAGAAGTACGAGGACGAGGGCAACCCCTACTATGCGACCGCGCGGCTCTGGGACGACGGCGTGATCGACCCCGCGCAGACGCGCGACGTGCTCGGCCTCGCCCTCGCGGCGAGCCTCGAAGCGCCGATACCCGACCGGCCGCAGTTCGGCGTGTTCAGGATGTGATGACCATGATCCAATCCCTCCTCATCGCCAACCGCGGCGAGATCGCCTGCCGGGTCATCCGCACAGCGCGGCGGCTCGGTATCCGCACCGTCGCGGTCTACTCGGACGCCGATGCCCAGGCGCTCCACGTGCAGATGGCCGACGAGGCCGTGCACATCGGCCCGGCGCCGGCGCGCGAGTCTTACCTGATCGGCGAGAAGATCATCGCCGCGGCCCAGGCCACCGGCGCCGAGGCGATCCATCCGGGCTATGGCTTCCTCTCGGAGAACGCCGCGTTTGCCCAGGCCGTCGCCGACGCCGGGCTCGTCTGGGTCGGGCCCAAGCCTTCGAGCATCACCGCGATGGGCCTCAAGGACGCAGCCAAAAAGCTGATGGCGGCGGCCGGCGTGCCCGTCACGCCCGGCTACATGGGCGAGAACCAGGACCCGGCGCACCTCGCCGAAGAGGCCGGCAAGATCGGCTATCCGGTGCTGATCAAGGCCGTCGCCGGCGGTGGTGGCAAGGGCATGCGGCTGGTCGAAAACCCCGCGGACTTCGTCGACAGCCTGGCCTCGTGCCAGCGCGAGGCGGCGAGCTCGTTCGGCAACGACCACGTGCTGATCGAGAAGTACATCCTCTCGCCGCGGCACATCGAGGTCCAGGTCTTCGGCGACACGCAGGGCAATGTCGTCCATCTGTTCGAGCGTGATTGCTCGCTGCAGCGGCGCCACCAGAAGGTGATCGAGGAGGCCCCGGCACCGGGCATGGACGCAGCCACCCGCGCCGAGCTCTGCGCGGCCGCGGTGCGTGCGGCCAAGGCGGTCGACTATGTCGGCGCGGGCACGATCGAATTCATCGCCGACGGCTCCGAGGGCCTGCGCGCCGATCGCATCTGGTTCATGGAAATGAACACGCGGCTCCAGGTCGAGCATCCGGTGACCGAAGAGATCACCGGCGTCGACCTCGTCGAATGGCAGCTGCGCGTCGCTTCGGGCGAGCCGATCCCGCTCCAGCAGGACGAGCTTGCGATCGACGGCTGGGCGATGGAAGCGCGGCTTTATGCCGAGGATCCGGCCAAGGGCTTCCTGCCGAGCATCGGCACGCTAGAGGTCTTCGATCTCGGCGAGACCGAGGGCGGCCGCATCGACACGGGCGTCTACGAAGGCGCCGAGGTCTCGCCGTTCTACGACCCGATGATCGCCAAGCTGATCGCTCACGGCGAGAGCCGCGACGAGGCGCGCGAGCGGCTGTCCGACATGATCGAGGACTCGGCGGTCTGGCCGGTCAAGACCAACGCCGCCTTCCTGATCCAGGCGCTGGCGCATCCCGACTTCGCCGCGGGCACGGTCGACACCGGTCTGATCGGCCGCGACGGCGAGGCCATGGCGGTCGAGCCGCTGCCGTCCGACGAGGCGCTGTCCGATGCCGCGGATTCGCTGGTGCCGGTGGCCGAGAGCTTCGGTTTCCGCCTCAATGCGCCCGCGCGCCGTACGGCCAAGTTCCTGCTCGACGGCGAGCCGATCGAGATCGCGCTGACCGGCGAGGGCAGCGAGGAACCCGTGACCGGCGTGCTGATCGCCGAGGGTGGCATGGTCTGGGAACTGACCCCCTGGCGCAAGGACGGCTCGCACGGCGGACACGGCGGCGACGGCGCGATCCTCGCGCCGATGCCGGGCAAGGTCATCGCGGTCGAGGTTGCCGCGGGCGACACCGTGACCAAGGGCCAGAAGCTGCTGACGCTCGAGGCGATGAAGATGGAGCATACGCTGACCGCGCCGTTCGACGGCACCGTGGCCGAGCTCAACGCCGTGGCGGGTGCGCAGGTACAGGTCGACGCGCTGCTGGCGCGGATCGAGGCCAAAGAAGATTGATGGAAATCCTCCCCGGTACGGGGAGGGGGACCATGCGCAGCATGGTGGAGGGGGCCCTCGGGCTGGCGCGGCGTTGGGGGCGAGCCCCCTCCACCCCGCCGCTTCGCGTCGCGGTCCCCCTCCCCGTACCGGGGAGGATGAAATGCCGGGTAGATATTTCGACGAATGGAGCGTGGGCGACAGGATCGTCCACCAGCCGAGCCGCACGGTCACCGAGACCGACAACCTGCTGTTCAGTGCGATGACGCACAACATGCAGCCGCTGCATCTCGATGCCGAATATGCCAAGGCCAGCGAGTTCGGGAAGATCCTGGTCAATTCGACCTTCACCTTCAGCCTCGCGGTGGGCCTGTCGATCGCCGACACGACCGTGGGCACGCTCGTCGCCAACCTCGGCTTCGACAAGGTGGTCACGCCCAAGCCGACCTTCATCGGCGACACGCTGACCTGCTCGACCGAGGTGATCGAGAAGCGCGAGTCCAAGTCGAGGCCGGGGCAGGGTATCGTCGTGTTCCAGCACGAACTGACCAACCAGCGCGGCGAGACGGCGTTGACTATGCTGCGGACGGTCTTGCTCAAGGGCAAGGGCTGATCTCCAAGATCCTCCCCTGGGGGAGGATCTTACTTCGCGAAGAACTCCGCCGCAGACTGCGTGTCGATGTATTCCTTCACGCGCCAGACGAGGCCGTCGCGGAAGGTGAACAGGTAGTGGTAGGTGTTCGTGTAGACGCGCCCGTCGGGCAGCGTGCCTTTGGTCGCGGCCTCGACCGCCACCCGATCATCCTCGGCGGTGATGTCGCCGAAGCGGGTTTCGACGCCGCCGACGAAGATGCTCGGGCTGGCCATATAGGCACAGATCTTGTCGCGGTTCTGGACACCGGCATAGGCGAAGAGGTGCGGCTTGCCGACGGTCTCCCAGGTCGCCTCGGGATGCATCAGCGCCGCGAAGGCCGGGCCGTCGTGCTTGCCCGAGGCTTCGAGCAGCGCAACCGCGAGGCGCTTGTTGGTTTCGGTCTGGTCACTCATGCTTGAAGCTCCCGCAGCGTGCCGTTCGCCTTGGCACGCTGCGGGGCATCGTCACAAGCTTCAGTACCGGTCTCAGTACCTAAACGTCGCCTGCAGCGCGACGGTGCGCGGCATCGTCGGCGTGCCGATGATGTCCGACATCGCGGCGCAGCCGGTCTGGAAGGCGACGGTGCAGCTGGCCAGCGCAGTGCCCTTGCCGCTGCCCGTGCCCGTGCGATCGATGCCGTTGATGAGGTTCAGCTTGTTGGTCAGGTTGCGGCCGATCACCGCGAACTCCCAGCGCTTGTCCTCGCTGAACAGGCGCAGGGTGGCGTCGAGCTTGGCATAGGCGCCCTGGTAGGCGAGCGGCTGGTAGTTGGTGCCGTACTCGTAACCGCCCGAATAGGAGCCGTCGACCGAGAGACCAAGCATCAGCCCGGTCGAGACCGGCGTCTCGTAGTAGCCACCGAAGGTCGCCGCGAACTGCGGTGCCTTGCGCAGGCGCTTGCCCGACAGGTTCTGCGCGGTGAAGACACCCGTGGCGGTGTTCTGCACGAGGTTGCAGCCCAGCGCCTGCGTCTGGCCCTGATAGCAGTCGGCCGTATCGAAACGGCGGAACTTGGCGTCGTTGAACGCGCCCGTTGCGTGGAAGCTCAGCCCGGGAACCGAGGCGGGGCTATAGCGCAGTTCGGCCTCGATGCCGCGGACGCGTGCGGTGCCAGCGTTCTGCAGTCGGAAGGCGCGGCTGATCGTATCGAACACCGAAACCTGGAAGCCCGAGTAGTCGTACCAGTAGCCGGTCAGGTTGAAGGTCACCTGGCGATCGGCGAAGCGCGACTTGAGGCCGATCTCGCCGCCCTTGACGTGCTCGGGCTGGAAGGTCTGGCCGCGCGCCGGATTGGCGACGATCGCACCGCCCGTATAGCCCGCGTCGAAGCCGCCCGACTTGAAGCCTTCCTTGTACGAGGCGAACAGCATCACGTCGGTGGCGGGCTTCCAGGTGATGGTCGCCTCGGGCGAGAAGTCGTTGTAGGCTAGGCGGCGGCTGCCGTAGCGTGGATCGGCGGCGACGTTGACCGGCGCGCCGTAGCCCGCAGCCGTGCCCAGCGCGACCGAGTAGTCGAGCAGGTTCTTGACCTCGTGCGTATAGCGCGCACCCGCGGTCACCTGGATCTGGTCGGTCGGATCGAAGATCAGCTGGCCGAAGCCCGAATAGGACTCCTGCTTTTGGTTCGTCGATTCGATCGGCAGGCGGGTGTTGGCGGGAACCGGCGTCGCCGGCAGCGCGGGGGTCAGCACCGCGCCGAAGGGCTGGACGATGATGGTCGAGGTGAACAGCTTGCGGTCTTCATAGAAACCGCCGAGCAGGAAGTTCACCGGTCCGTCGAAGTCCGAGGCGAGGCGCAGTTCCTGGCTGATCTGCTCGTTCTTGAAGCGCACGGCGAAGGCGTTGTTGCTGTAGGGGCCATAGCCGCCGTTCGAGGTCAGTCGCTCCTTGACGTTGTAGTAGCCGGTGACCGAGGTCAGCTTGAGCGTGTCGGTCACGTCCCAGTCGAGCTGGCCGCTGAGCAGCGTCTGGTTGTTGTAGCGCGCGCCGTTCGGGTTCTCGAACAAGGGGCTGATCGCCATGGTCGAGGCCGGGATCTGCGAGATCAGCAGCGTGCGGTCGTTGAGGCAGTTGAACGATGTTTCGCCCGGGCGCTGCGGCGTGCCGTAAGGGCAGGCGACGATGTCCGAATACTGCGACGAGCCGCCGATCATGTCGGTGTCGGTGACGGTCGCCTTGAGGCGCACCGAGACGCGGTCAGACGGGGTCCAGCTCAAGGTGCCGCGCAGGAACAGCTCCTTCTGGTCGGGGAAGCGGTCGATATCCATCGGCACGGCGCCGGGAACCTGCGCCGAGACCAGCTTGAAATAGCCGTCCATGTCCGAATAGCGGCCGGCGATGCGCAGGCCGACCGTATCCGAAATCGGCGTCGAATACATCGCCTCGACATACTTCTCACGCGCGGTGAACTCGTAGCCGCCGCGCAGCAGCGCCTCGGTGTCCTTGCCCGGATCGGCCGTGGTCAGCGAGATGATGCCGCCGGGGCTGTTCTTGCCGAAGAACAGCGCCTGCGGCCCGCGCAGGACTTCGATCTGCTTGAGGTCCATCTGCGCGGCGCGCAGGATCTGCGCGGAGCTGATCGGCACGCCGTCGATGTTCGAGGACACGGCCTGGTCGATGAAGGCCATGGAATCGCCCGAGCCGATGCCGCGCAGCGAGATCGTGCCGCCCATCGCGCCCGACGATTCACCCGTGTAGAGGCCCGGCGTCAGCGACTGGATCTGCGCGACGCCGCGAACGCCGTAGCGATCGAGCAGCGCGTCGTTGAGCACGGTCAGGGCGACCGGGGTCTCCTGTGCGGTCTCGTCGCGGCGGCGGGCGGTGACGATGATGTCGCCCTCGTTGGCGGCATCGTTCGACTGGGCCTGTGTGCCCGTGTCCTGTGCCAGGGCCGGCGTGACCGTGCTCATCGTGGCGAGCAGCGCGCAGCCGCCCAGAAAGATCGTCTTGCACCTCATCCCGTGTCTCCTCTTTTATCGAGCTCACTGTCGCATGGCGCCTCGGGCGCCGACTTTGATCGCGCGCAAGGGCATCGCGATCTCGGCGGCCGTCGCGCACGCCTGTCTTCGAGGCGGATCAATATGAATCGAAATGATACCGGGCAATACGCTTTCCGGATTTTACGGAACTTGCGTGTCAACTGTCTCAATATTGCAACGGTGTGCCGTTATCCGCCCAGCTGCCCGGAAAGCGTTTGTGCCGTCGCGAGCAGGGCGTCCTGCAGGTCGGCGAGACCATTGCGCCTGAGCGCGGAGCCGAGGCCGATCGCGACGAGCGCATGGCTCGGGCGCGTGCGCGCGTGGTCGGGCGTCTTCCAGACCGGCGCGGCAAGCACGGTGACCCCGGCGATGTAATTGCCTTCGTCGATGCCGAAGCCCTGTTCACGGGTCTGCGCGACCTGGCCCTGCCATTCCACGAAGCTCGGCGGATCGTCCCAGCGCAGCGGCTTGAAGCGCGCTTCGAGCTGCGCCTCGGGGTAGTCGCCGAAAGCGGCGATGCAGCGGCCGGTGGCGCTGATCAGCGCGGGGAAGCGGCTACCGACTTGTACGCTGACCTGGAAGGCACCGGCTTGCGATACGGCCACTGCGATGATCCGGTCGAGCCCGAAGATCTGCACGCCCAGCATGGTCACACCGAACTTCTGCGCGAGCCGGTCGAGCGCGGGCTGGGCGAGGTCGGGGAACTCGTTGCGGCTCAGCCACTGCCGCGCAAGCGTCAGCACGCCGGCGTCGAGCGTATAGCGCTTGGTATCGGCATCGAAGGCGACGAGGCCCTCGGCGGTTAGCGCGCGCAGCACGTAGAGGCAGGTCGAGGGCACGAGCCCGAGCTCGCGCGCGATCGGCTGGAGGCCCAAGGGCGTCTCGCTCTTGCCGAGCAGGCGCAGAACGGCCGCGGCGCGCGAGATCGCCGGGGCCTTGGAATCCTTGACCGCCTTGGCGAGACGATCGTCGGCAGGGGTAGTGTTGTCTTTCATTCAATATATTGAATATCATTCTATATTTACAACGACAAGGGCTTTCTGCCATGAGGGCGATGGAGAGAGGCGGCGGACGATTCGTCGCATCCTGAGACGCAACCCCAACCTGGTGGATCGATGGCCCAGCTGACCGAATACACGAGCTATGCCGATGCGCAGGCCCATGCCAATTCCGCGGCGCTGTGGGAGCTGTTCGACGGCGACCGCGACTATCTGAACATTGCGCACGAATGCATCACCCGTCACGCCGACGGTTCGGGCCGCGCAGCCGTGCGCATCGCCCATGCGGACGGCCAGGACGAGATCCTCAGCTTCGACACGATTTCCGCGGGCGCCGCGCAGTTCGCGCACTGGCTCGACGCGCAGGGCATCCAGCAGGGCGATCGCATCGCCTTCATGCTCGAGCCCAGCCTGCCGTTCTACGTCTGCCTGTTCGGCGCGATGCAGACCGGTGCGATCTCGGTGCCGCTGTTCACCCTTTTCGGCCCCGATGCACTGCGTTTGCGTGTTGGCGACTGCAACCCGACGATTCTGATCACTAATGCCGAGAAGGCCGATCTGGCGCGTGGCGCGGTGAATGCCGACGGCGCCCCGCGCGTCGTCGTCGCCGACCAGGGCCTGCTCGACGAGATCAAGCAGTATCCGGCGACCTACGAACCGAAGACCAAGGCCAACGACATGGCCGTCTTCCAGTACACCAGCGGCACCACGCGCGAGCTGCCCGAGGCGGTCAAGCATTCACACCGCACGCTGGTGACGCTGATGTTCGCCGCGCTCTACGGTACCGGCATCCGCCCGGGTGACGAGTTCTTCTGCCCGTCGAGCCCGGCCTGGGGCCACGGCCTGTGGCACGGCACGCTCGCGCCGCTGGCGATGGGCGTCACCACCGGCACCTTCGCCGGCCGCTTCGATCCGGTGCGGCTGATGCAGGCGCTTGACCAGTTCGGCATCACCAACATGTCGGCGGCAGCGACGCACTACCGCATGATGAAGAACAGCGGGAAGGGCGGCGACTACGCGTTCCACTTCCAGAAGCTGTCCTACACCGGCGAGCCGATCGACCCGGCGACGCTCGAGTGGATCGACCAGTATTTCCATGTCCCGGCCTGCTCGATGTACGGCACGACCGAGATCGGCGTTGTCCTGGTCAACTATCCGGGCGCCGAGGATTTCGTGGTCAAGCCCGGCTCGCTCGGCAAGGCGGTTCCGGGCCAGAAGCTCGAAGTGCACCGCGCCGACGGTTCGATCACCGATCCGGGCGAGATCGGCGAACTGATGCTGTGGCGGGGCGGCGGCTGGCTCTCGACAAAGGACCGCGCCAAGACCGACGAGGACGGTTATTTCTACCACTGCGGCCGCGCCGACGACGTGATCATCTCGGCTGGCTGGACGATGTCGGCGGTCGAGATCGAGAACACCATGCTGCGCCATGACAATGTGCTCGAATGCGGCGTGATCGGCGTGCCCGACGAAGCGCGCGGTCAGGTGGTCAAGGCCTTCGTCGTAAGCAACGTGGCAGGCAGCGACGCGCTGACCAAGGAACTGCAGGACTTCACCCGCGAGCGGCTGGCCCAGCACGAATTCCCGCGTATCGTCGAATATGTCGCCGAACTGCCCAAGAATCCCGCGGGCAAGGTTCACCGCAAGATGCTCCGCGATCAGGAGGCTGCCAAGGCAGCCGCCGCCGCGGTCTAACCCCACCTTTCAGAAGGAAGAAACGATGGCCGACAACAAATTCCCCAAGATCACCGAGGAGGGCCTCGCGTCGCTCCGCAGCCGTATCGGCGTGAAGATCGAGAATTCGATCGAGCCGTGGAACTACGAAGCTTCGCGCGACGCGATCCGCCACTATGCTCACGGCATCGGCGACGATAACCGCCTTTGGACCGATCCCGAATACGCGAAGAACACGCAGTATGGCTCGATTGTCGCGCTGCCGAGCTTCCTGTTCTCGACCAACCGCATCATTTCGGGCTACTCGGGCGGTCTTTCGGGCGTTCACGCGATGTGGGCCGGTTCGGACTGGACCTGGCACAAGCCGGTCCTGCGCAACGACGTGATCTCTTCGGAAGCGCACCTCAAGGACCTGGTCGAGCATCAGACCAAGTTCGCCGGTCGCTCGTTCCAGCAGATCTATCACGTCGACTTCTACAACCAGCATGGCGACCACGTTGCCGGCGCCGACTCGTGGGTGTTCCGTACCGACCGCGACGAAGCGCGCGAACGCGGCACGAAGTACACCGAAGCCCGCGGCCGCGTTGAGCCCTTCACCGAAGAGCAGCTGGCCGAGTTCAGCGAATACTACGCGAACGAGGAAGTCCGCGGCGCGACCCCGCGCTACTTCGAGGACGTCAACGTCGGCGACGTGCTGCCGCGCATGATCAAGGGTCCGATGACCGTCACGGGCTTCATCGCCTATGCCCAGGGCTGGGGCGGCCTCTACATCCGCGCCAACAAGATGGCCTGGAAGATGCAGCAGGCGCACCCGGGCCTCGGCATCAAGAACCGCTTCAACGTGCCCGACTGCCCCGAGCGCGTGCACTGGGACGAGGACTTCGCTCTCGAGGTCGGCGCCCCGGGCGCTTACGACTACGGCCCAGAGCGCTGCTCGTGGCTGACGCACCAGATGACCAACTGGATCGGCGACGACGGCTTCCTGCACAAGTCGAACTGCCAGATTCGTCGCCACAACCCGGACGGCGACGTGGTGTTCATCGACGGCACCGTCACCAAGAAGTTCGAAGAGAACGGCAAGAAGTACGTCGAGGTCGAGCAGAAGGCGACGACGCACCGCGGCGAGCTTTCGGCCTTCGGTACCTCGGTCGCACAGCTGCCGACGAAGGGCTGATCCTTCGGGATACCAACACGCATCCCGGTCGCGCTTCGGCGCGGCCGGGATCGTGCGTTTTGAAACAGGATTTACCGTCATCCCCGCGCAGGCGGGGTCTCCCTCCGAACCGGGCCACGCGTCGAAGCCTGGAAGGATGGGGTTTCCCGCTTTCGCGGGCATGACGAAGCTCTTAGGGCAATGGGATGACTGAAGGCGCTACCCCCACCTGGGCCGGCCCACTCGCGGGAGTCCGCGTGCTCGATTTCACCCGCGTGCTGGCCGGGCCCGCCGCCAGCCTGGCGCTGGCCGATCTCGGCGCCGAGGTGTTCAAGATCGAACCGCCGGGCAGCGGCGACGAGACGCGCGACTTCCCGCCGATCCGCGATGGCGAGAGCCACTATTACCTCAGCGTCAACCGCGGCAAGAAGTCGATCGTCATCGACCTCAAAACCCCCGAAGGCGTCCAGCTCGCCAAGGATCTTGCCGCCCAGTGCGACATCGTGGTCGAGAACTACCGCCCCGGCGTGATGGACCGCCTCGGCCTCGGCTATGCTGAGCTGTCCGAAGCCAATCCGCGGCTGATCTACTGCGCAATCTCGGGTTACGGCCAGACCGGCCCGCTCAAGGACCGGCCCAGCTTCGACATCGTGCTCCAGGCCATGTCGGGCGCGCTCAGCGTCAACGGCGAGCCCGGCCAGCAGCCGACCAAGCTCGGCATCCCGCTCGGCGATCTCGTCGGCGGGATCAACGGCCCGATCGCGATCATCTCGGCGCTCTACGAGCGCGAGCGCACGGGGCGTGGCCGCTGCATCGACATCAGCCTGATGGACGGTATGCTCGGCCTGCTCGGCTACATCGCCCAGCTCGCCTGGTTCAACGGCGAGGACCCCAAGCCGCAGGGCTCGCAGCACCCGAACCTCGTGCCCTATGGCGCCTTCCCGGCGAAGGACGGCTCGATCATCGTCGCCTGCCTGACCAACTCGTTCTGGGGCAAGATCTGCGAGGCGCTCGGCTGCCCCGAGAACACCAGCGACCCGCGGTACGATTCGATCCTCAAGCGCCGCGAAGCGCGCGAAGAGGTCAACGCGATCGTCTCGGCGGTGACCCGGAACTACACGGTCGCCGAACTCGTCGAGCTGTTCACGAAATATGAGGTGCCGCACGCGCCGATCCTCGGCGTGACCGAGGCGCTGGCGCAGCCGCAGACCGTGGCGCGCGAGATGGTGGTCGAGGTCGAGCACCAGACGCTCGGTACGATCCCGATCGTCAACCGGCCGATTAAGTTCGACGAGAAGCAGCCCAAGCCCGCGGCGCCCCCGGTGCTCGGCCAGCACACCGATGCGATCCTCGCCGAAGTTCTCGGGCTGTCGGCGGACGAGATCGCCGCATTGCGTTCGGCGAAGGCAGTCCGCTAAGGCGCCTCTAGACATTTGCGCCGATTGTATACGGGAGAGTGCCATGGCTGAGCTGAGATTCGACGATCGCGTGGCGGTGATCACCGGCGGCGGTCGTGGCCTCGGTCGCGCCTATGCGCTGCTGCTCGCCGCGCGCGGGGCGAAGATCGTGGTCAACGATCCCGGCGTGTCGATGTCGGGTGATACGACCGATGAAGGTCCCGCCGATGCGCTCGTCGCCGAGATCAAGGCCGCCGGTGGCCAAGCCGTCGCCAGCCTCGATTCGGTCGCCACGCCAGAAGGCGCCAAGGCGATCGTCCAGACCGCGCTCGACGCCTTCGGCCGCCTCGACATCCTGATCCATTCGGCGGGCAACGTCCGCCGCGGCTCGCTGACCGAACTGTCCTACGAGGATTTCGAGTCGGTGCTCGCGGTCCACCTCAAGGGCGCCTTCAACATGGTGCGCGAGGCGATGCCGGTGATGACCGCGCAAAGCTATGGCCGCATCGTCCTGACGGGCTCGATCAACGGGCTCTACGGCAAGGCCAACAACGCGACCTACGCGATGTGCAAGGCCGGTTTCATGGGTCTGTCGAACACCGCCGCGATCGAGGGCAAGGACGCCGGGATCAAGAGCAACGTCATCATCCCGGCGGCGGTCACGCGCATGTCGGCGGGGATCGACACGAGCAAGTTCCCGCCGATGGAGCCCGAGATGGTCGCGCCGGCGGTGGCCTGGTTGAGCCACGAGGACTGTTCGGTTTCGGGCGAGATGCTCGTCGCCATGGGCGGCCGCGTCGCGCGCGCCTTCGTCGCCGAGAGCGAGGGCGTGTTCCGCAAGGATTGGACGATCGAGGACGTGGCCAGCGACATCGACGCGATCCGCGCAGCCGAAACGCCGCTGGTCTTCGCGCCCGTCCCGCAGGGCGAGCTCGACCACCTGCTGTTCGGCTTCGACATGGCGCGCAAGAACGGCGGCTGAAGTCCTTCCGCGCCAGGCCGGCGCTAGGCCTCTTCGAAAGCCCGGCGCGTCGCCCAGCCGACGAAGGCGCCGCCAACGATCATCGAAATCAGGGTCATCGTCTCTCCTCCGACCTGACAACGGTGCCGCGCGCGAAAGGGTTCCCGGCGGAACCGCCGCGACGCCGGCGGGTTGAACCGCCGAAGGAGAGCGCGATGCCCGTTTCCGAACTGAGCGCGATCGAACGGATCGCCCGCGTCCTGGCCGGCCAGCGGCTGAGCGCCAACGCCCATGGCGACGACAGCTCGGCCGCCGAACAGGTCGACGCCCGCTGGTATGCCTATCAGGACGATGCCGTCGCGGTGCTCAAGACCTTGCGCGAGCCCGACGCGATCATGGCCGATGCCGGCGATGCAGAACTGTGGCGGCAGATGGTCGACGCGGCGCTCAAGGACTTCGCGGCTTAGACGTCTGGAGCGGGTGAGGGGAATCGAACCCCCGTATTCAGCTTGGGAAGCTGCTGCTCTACCATTGAGCTACACCCGCGTCCGAAGGCGCCGGCAGGTGCCACAGAAAGCGGGGCTTGGTCAACCAGCGGCTTGCGCGACCTCGCTGGCGAACGTCATCGCAGGCCCGGTCGGTGCCGCGGTCATGCGTTCGATCACCGTAGCGGTGTGCGCTCCGGGAGTGCCCCAGGCGGTCTTGAGCGCGCGTGCGCGCTTGAGGAAGAAGTGGACGTCGACTTCCCAGGTCATGCCCATGGCGCCGTGGACCTGCACCGCGGTTTGCGCTGCCAGCTGTGCGGCTTCGGTCGCGGCGAGCTTGGCGTGGGCGGCACGTGCGCGCGATGCGACATTGCCGAGTGGCAGTTCCGCGGCAGCCGCCTGGACGACGGGGCGCGCGAACTCGATCGCGACCTGCGCCGTGGCGACGAGGTGCTTGATCGCCTGGTAGGAGCCGATCGGCTTGCCGAACTGGTGACGGTCCTTGGCGTATGCGACGGCCATGTCGATGCAACGCTGACCGAGGCCGATCGCCTGAGCAGCGGCAAGCACTTGGCCACGCTCGACGGTATCGCCCCAGTCATCGGCCAGACGTGTGGCCTGCGACGGTGTCCAGTCGACGCGGAACAGACGTCGGAAGGGATCGAAGCTCTCGGCGCGGGCGAGCGTCACCGCGTCGCGCGCGACGAGGTGTACTTCGCCCTGATGATAGAGCAGCAGGGCACCGGCGCCGTCGGCGTCGGCGACGAAGGGATTGGCCGGATGACCGATCGCGAAGACCTCGCCGGCCAGCACCCGCTCGACCGGCCCGCCGAGCCTGGCCAGCAGCGGGGCGACGAGTCCGGCCTGCTCGACCAGAGGCTCGGGCAAGGCAACGTAACCAGCGGCTTCGGCTATGCCGATCAGGTCGATCGTATCGAGGCCGAGCCCGCCTTGAGCATCGGGCACGCATATGCCGAGCAGGCCCATGTCGCGGATCGTCGTCCAGCGCGCGGCATCGAAGGCCTCGCCGCTCGCAAGCAGGCGGCGCAGGTCGGCCGGGGTGCAGCTCTCGACGAGCATGTCGCGCGCGGCCTCGGTGATCGCGGCTTGGTCTTCGGTGAAGGCGAAATGCACGGGGTTTCAGCCTTTCGGCAGGCCGAGCATGCGCTCGGCGATGATGTTGCGCTGGATCTCGTTCGAGCCCGCGTAGATCGGCCCGGCCAGCGCGAAGACGTAGTAGTCGAGCCACTCGCCGGGCAGTTCCGCGCCTGCGCCGAGGATGTCGAGCGCGGTCTGCGCGAGCGCCATGTCCATCTCGGACCAGAAGATCTTGTTGGTCGAGCTTTCGGGCCCGATCGTGCCGCCTGCGGCGAGGCGCGAGCACATCGCGTAGATCGCCAGGGCGTAGGCGTCGGCGTCCATCCAGCTCTTGGCGACGCGTTCGGCTATCGATGCCGGCAGCCTGTCCTTGTGCGCCTCGTAAAGCGCGATCAGCTTGCTCGCGGCGTGCTGGTAGCGTGCAGGGCTGCGCAGCAGCAGCCCGCGTTCGAAGCCGGCGGTGGCCATGCAGACCTTCCAGCCTTCGCCTTCGCCGCCGAGGCGGTCGGTGACGGGTACGCGCACTTCGTCGAGGAAAATCTCGGCAAACACCTGCTCGCCGTCCATGCGTTCGATCGGGCGACGGGTGACGCCGGGGGCGTCGAGCGGAAACAGGATCAGCGACAGGCCCTTGTGCCGCTCGCTGCCGGGCTCACGGAACAGGCCGAAGGCCCAGTCGGCGAAGACCGCGCGGCTCGACCAGATCTTCTGGCCGCTGAGGACGTAGTGGTCGCCGTCTCGTGTCGCTGTCGAGCGTACGCCGGCTAGGTCGCTGCCCGCGCCAGGTTCGGACCAGGCCTGGGCCCAGATGTCGTCGCCCGCCGCCATGCGCGGCAGGAAGCGCGCTTTCTGCTCGGGCGTGCCGAATTCCATCATCGTCGGGCCGAGCAGGAAGATGCCGTTCTGGTTGACCCGCGTTGGGGCCTGGGCGCGGTAGTATTCCTCCTCGAAGATCAGCCAGCGGATCAGGTCGAGCCCGCGGCCACCGAGTTCCTCGGGCCAGGTGACCATGCCCCAGCGACCCTCGTTGAGCTTGCGCTCCCAGTCGCGGTGCGCCTCGAAGCCTTCGCGCGTGAGATCGAACGAGGGAAGCCGTTCGCGCGGGACGTTGGCTTCCATCCAGGCGCGCACGTCCTGGCGGAAGGCGCGCTGTTCGGGGGTATATTCTAAGTTCATTCGCCCGCGTTCTTCTTGTTCGCCGCGGCCGCCGACTTGCCGCTGACCCCGCCGATCGAGCTGCCGGTGACGAGGTCGTTCTGCGCGTGGGCGAAGTGGTGCATGTGGAACACCGCATCCATCGCCGCGCGCTTGCCGCGCAGTTCCTCGACGTGGTTGACCGCCTGCTTGGTCAGCCAGTTGCCGAGGCGGCCCTGGCCGGCGAGCTTGTTCGCCCAGGCCTCGGTCGCTGCGCGCAGCTCCTCGCGCGGAACCACCTTGTTGACCATGCCGAACTGATAGGCGCGGTCGGCCTTCATCCGCTCGCCCAGCAGCAGGAATTCCTTGGCCACGCGCGGCGGCAGTTCATAGGCGTGGGCGAAGTATTCCACCCCGGGAATGCCCATCAGCGGATTGACCGGGTCCTGGAAGAAGGCGTCCTCGCTGGCGACGATCAGGTCGCAGACCCAGGCGAGCATCAGTCCGCCGGCGATGCAGGCGCCTTGCACCATCGCGATGGTCGGCTTGGGAATGTCGCGCCAGCGGCGGCACATGCCGAGGTACTGCTCCTGTTCGCGCGTGTAGAGCAGTTCGGCGCCGGGCTTGTTGGTGTGGCCAGGCAGGATCTCGCGCTTGTCGAACTCGTGATGCAGGTCGCGGCCCGGCGTGCCGATGTCGTGGCCCGCGGAGAAATGCTTGCCCGTGCCGGCGAGGACGATGCAGCGGACCGCGTCGTCATGGGTCGCGCGGCGGAACATGTCGTCGAGCGCATAGGTCATCTGCCCGTTCTGGGCATTGTTGAACTGCGGGCGGTTCATCGTGATCCAGGCGACGCCATCCGTGACTTCATAGAGCACGGGCTCCTCGGTCTCGTAGACGATGTCGACCTTCTGCGGCTGGACCAGATCGTCGCTCATGCCGGCTCCTCCACTTTGGTTTCGGTCGCATTGAGCAGCACCAGCGCATCGACCGCAACCGCGCCCTTGCCCTGTGGCAGGATGAGCAGAGGATTGATCTCGACCTCGCGCAGGCGATCGCCGCCGGCGAGCACGGCCGCGCCCAACGCGGCGATGGCCTGGGCGGCGGCGGCAACGTCGGCCTTGGGCGCGCCGCGATAGCCGTCGAGCAGCTTGAAGCCCTTGAGGCTGCGCAGCATGCCCTCGGCTTGCGCGGCATCGACCGGCAGCAGGGCGTGGCAGGCGTCCTGCATCAGCTCGGTCCAGACCCCCCCGAGGCCGACTGTGAGCATCCAGCCGAAAACCGGATCGCGCGTGACGCCGGCGAGAATCTCGACACCGCCCTGGAGCATCGGCTCGAGTGTGACGCCCTCGATGTGGACATGCATCGAACGCGCCTTGGCCATCATCGTTTCGAAAACATCGGCAACTGCGTCGGCATCGTTGAGTCCGAGGCGGATCAGGCCATGCTCGGTCTTGTGCGCGACGTCGGGGCTGACGAGCTTGGCGACGAGAGGGTAGCCGACCTTGTCGGCGGCAATCCGGGCTTCGGCGGCTGTCTGGACGAGCGAATCGTGGACCACGGGCATGCCGAAAGCGGCCAGCGCGTCCTTGCCTTCGGTCTCCGACAGGGCGTTGCGATCGGTGGGGAGCGTTGGCCAGCTTGCGCTTGCAGGCGGAGCGATGGTCGTTCCCGTATCGGCCTTCTTCCACGCGCCATAGGCTGCGATCGCGCGGGCGGCGCGATCGAAGTCGTCGAAATAGCCGATCCCCGCCGCGGCGAGCCGATCGCGGTCGGCCATGGCGAAAGTGTCGATGACGATGATCGCCTTGCCGCTTGCCGCCGCGGCCTTTTCGACTTGGTCGAGCGCGAGGAAGGCGCCCGGCGTGTAAAGCAGCAGCAGGTCGATATCGTCGGGGCTCAGCGCCAGGCGGATGCATTCGCTGAGGAAATCGTTCGAATTGACGATGTTGCCCGTCATGTCGATCGGGTTCGAGACCATCGAGTGGCCCGGGATCTGCGCACTGATTGCTCGCTGCACGTCATCGGGCAGGGTGGGCACTTCCGCGCCGTTCAGCGCCAGCGCATCGGCGAGGATTGCTCCGGCTGCACCCGAGATCGACAGGATCGCACAATTGCTGCCGCCGATCTTGGCGCCCAGCCCATGTAGATAGGCGAGGTCGGCCAGCACCGAGAGCTCGCTGGCCCGCGCCACTCCGGCGCGCGCGAAGGCGGCGTCGTAGGCAGCAGAATCGCCAGCGAGCGCCGCGGTGTGCGAGCGCGTGGCCTCGGCGCCCTTTTCCGAAGCACCGACCTTGTAGACCGCGAGCAGCTTGCCCGCCGCGCGGAACTTGGCGGCGGCGGCGAGGAACTTCGGCCCGTTGCGCAGTTCTTCGACGTAACAGAGCGCCGAGCTGGTGTTCGGATCTTCGGCCAGATGATCGAGATAGTCGCTGAGCTCGACGCTGGCTTCGTTGCCGGTGTTGATCACCTGGCTGAAGGTTACGCCGGCGCGGCGCGCCAGGCGGAACACGGTCGCGCACATGTTGCCGCTCTGGGTGACGAGCGCGGTCTCGCCGGCAGGCTCGCCGGGCTGGAACGACTGGCCGAAGGTGGTAAACACGCCCGCCGGGAAGTTCGCATTGCCCATGGCGTTTGGGCCGGCGACCTTCATGCCGGTACGATGCGCGAACTCGGTCAGCGCCTCCTGGCGGGCGATCCCCTCTGGCTCGTTCGTCTCGGCATAGCCCGAGGCGAAAACCAGCGCGGCGGGAATGCCCAGCGCGTGGCAGCGTTCGAGATAGGGCAGGGTGGCCTCGGCCGAGAGCGCCACGATGACGAGGTCGACCACTTCGGGCACGCTCTCGATATCGGCGTAGGCGGTCAGCCCCTGCACGGTCTCGTTCTTCGGATTGACCGGATAGAGCCGCGCGAAACCGGCGCGCTTGAGCAGGTCGACCGGTACGCCGCCGATACGCTTTGGGTTGTCCGAAGCACCAACTACCGCGATCGACTTGGGGCTCAGAAGGGCGTTCAGGCTCATGCCTTGATCTCGTACTCGTCGGTGTCGAAGGTGGCGGTCATGTTGCGGTAGCGCGAGAGCCGCCAGGGGTTGTTCGTCACAACGCGGCCGGCCTTGTTCTTGTACCAGTTGTTCACGCCCGGATGGGTCCAGACCAACTGTTCGTGCTCGGCGTCGAACTCGGCCTGATAGGCGTCGAACGGCTCGCGGCGGACCTCGAGGCTGCTCGCCTCGCGCTCGATCAGCTCGCGCAGTGCGAGCATCGTATAACGCACCTGGCATTCGGAGTTGAACACCGCGCTGCCACCGTGGCCGCCGTTGGTGCCGGGTCCGTAGAGGATGAACAGATTGGGGAAGTGCGGCACGGTGATGCCCAGGTGCGCGCGCGGATCGTCGTCGCCCCATTTGTCGCGCAGCGAGCCGTCGGTGCCGACGATGTCCATCGGAAACAGCGGCGTCCGTGCCTTGAAACCGGTGGCGAAGATGATGACGTCGGCTGCGTGCTCCACCCCGTCCTCGTCGACCACGCCGGTGGCGGTGATCCCCCGCACCGGCCCCGTCACCAGTTCGACGTTGTCTCGGGTCAGCGCGCTGAACCAGTTGCTGTCGCGCAGCATGCGCTTGCCATAGGGCGGGAAGCTGGGCGTGACCTTGGCGAGCAGATCTTCGTCGCCCTTCAGCTGTTCGCGCATGTGCGCGATCAACTGCTCACGGATGCCCTTGTTGAACGCGTTGAGCGAGGTTTCCGGCTCGGGCCAGTCGGGGTCCTTGCGCAGATGCGGCAGCATGCCGTCCGAGGTCGCGTAGAGCAGCTGGAAGCGCCACCACTTGGTGTAGAACGGGACGTGCTCCAGCCCCCATTTGAGCCCGTCGCTGACCTCGGCATAGAGCAGCGGGTTGGGGCGCGCCCAGTGCGGCGAACGCTGGAAGATGGTGAGGTGGCCGGCGACTTCCGCGACCTTGGGGCCGAGCTGCATGCCGCTCGCGCCGGTGCCGATCTGGACGATCCGCTTGCCCGCGAGATCGAGCGAATGGTCCCAGCGCGCCGAATGGAAGCTGGGACCCCTGAAGTCCTCCAGCCCCGGAATGTCGGGGATCGAGGGACGGTTGGACAGGCCGGTGCCGCTGACCAGGGCATTGACCGTGAGCTGATATTCGCTGCCGTCCTTGCGGCGGATCGTGACCGCCCAGACCCGGCCGTCGTCGTCCCATACGGCGCGCACGACTTCCTGCTCGAAACGCATGTGATCGGCCAGGTCCGCCTCGCGGTACACGGTGCGGATATAGTCGATGATCTCCGGTCCCTGGGCGAAATAGTGGTCCCAGTCGGACGAGGTGCGGAAGGAGTAGGAGTAGAAATGGTTGGGCGTGTCGACCGCGACGCCCGGATAGGAGTTCTCATACCAGGTGCCGCCGACGTCGTCGTTCTTCTCGACGACGGTGAAGGGGATCCCCGCTTCCTTGAGCTTGATCGCCATGGCGAGGCCCGAGTAGCCCGCGCCGATCACCAGCACGTGATAGCGGTCCAAGACCTCGCGTGGCACCGGCTTGCGCCAGGGCACCGACTTGGCGTCGCCCGTGCCGAAGTTAAGCTCTTCGAGCACCATCGGCAGATATTCGGGCGGGACGACCTGGCCGACGGCGACGTCGCACATGCGCTGGAGCCGCTCCGCATCTGGCGCAGGCGGCAGCGGGCGGTCGTTCGCGGCGTATTCCCGGAAGGTTGCGGTCACCTTCGCGCGCAGCTCCGCCTGGAGATGCTCGGGGATGTCGACTTCGAACGACCAGGCGCCCTTGATGTGCGGGCGGAACCGATCGAGCAGCGATTCGTCGCCCGAGAGATGCGTGTAGACCAGCAGCAGCGGCACGGGATCGAGCGCGGCCAGATGCGCTTCGAGAACCTCCGGCGGACTCGCTACGAGGTCCTGGAAGGCATGGGAATCGGGATTGCTTGTCATGTCGATCCAGCTCGCGAATTCGGTCGGCTCTTGCAGATGGCACTAGCCGCTGCTGGACATATTGCAATAGGTCGTGTTCATTCTTTACCGGCATCGCGCCGGCGCTGGAGCGGGGGCGAGCGAGCCGTCGGCGCGGGGCAAGCTGGGGCGGCATCATGATTGGTCAAAGCTCGAAAACCGGGCTAGGTCACGATACCGTCGCCAAAGCGGAGCCGAGATGAAGCGATCCGAGCAGTCCCCCGTTGCCAGCCAGCGCGTCGCCGATGTCGTCGCCGAACGCATCCTGACCGGGCAGTTGAAGCCGGGCGATCGCATCAAGCAGGACGAATTGGCGAGCGAGCTCAATCTCAGCCGCATTCCCGTGCGCGATGCGCTCCGCATTCTCGAAACGCGCGGACTCGTCTCGCTCAAGGCCAATGCTGGCGCGCGCGTCGCCAGTCTCGGTCTGCGCGACATGGAGCTGTCTTACCAGATCCGCGAGATGCTCGAGCCGATGCTCCTCGCGGAATCGATCCCGAACCTCGTCGAGGCCGATTTTGGCGCCATGGCCGAGATCAAGGCGCGGCTGGAGAAGGTGACCGACGCCGACGACTACATGCCGCTCGCGCGCGCGTTCCACTGGACCGCGTTCCGGGGGCACCAGGTTCCCTTGCTCGCGCAGATCGTCGAGCGGCTCTGGGACACGACGCACCACTATCGCCGCGCCTATGCCGTGGTCGTGCTGAAGAATGCCGAACTGCTCGAGGTCATGCGCGCCGAGCGGGACCTGCTGTTCGGCGCGATCCAGCGACGCGAGACCGACCTCGCCCCGCGCATCCTCGCCGCGCACATCCGCCGCACGCACATCGGCCTGCTCGAACACAGCGAAGCGCTCGAGGCGGAAGGGGCCTGACCGGAAGGCTATTCCTCAGGCGGCCTGGGAGACCGCCGTCAGAGCGACCTTCGGTGCCGGCTGCACGATCAGCGTGATGCGATCGTGACCAACTGCGAGATCGAGCACTTCGCCCGCGCGAACCTGGATCGGTTGTGGGAAATTGTGGAGGATCTGCAGCCATCCGCCGTCGGAATAGCCGTCGGGATGGTTGTCGAACGAAATGCCTTCGGCGAGATCGATCTGCATCCACTGGACGATCCCGGTCGCGACGCCGTCTGCGACCACGGGGACGCTGAGCACCTGGAGATCGCTTTCGTGGCGCTTTTGGGTGAGGTCGACGCGAACAAGTTCGATGTCGGCCGACAGGCGCCGCCAGTCGGTCATCGTGCCGTGGATCGGCAGCTTCATCGCGGCGAAATCGCCGAAGCGCGAAAGATCGAAGCCCGATACCTGGTCGACGAAGACATAGTCCTTGAGCACGTCGCTCTCGACCAGGCATCCGATCGCGCTCGCCGCGCGCGGAATGACGATGGCGTCGTCCTTGAGCAGGCGCCGATGCGCGTCCTCGAAGGTGTCGAGTACGGCCTCGGTCAGCAGGTCACTCGAGAGGATCTCCGAGACGAGGATATCGGCGGGCGCCTCGAGCTCGACCCCGACTTCGAGATAGGTCGAGGGCTTGGCGAAGACGTCAATCTTGTCGGCAAAACCATTCGCGGCGACGATCTGTCGCGCCATGTCGGCGATGATCGGGACCGCTTCGCATGCGACGACCGACTCCGCGCCGGCTCTAGCGGCCATCATCGACAGCAGGCCGCTGCCGGTGCCGATATCGAGCACGCGGGCATTGGGGCCGCGGCTGGCGATCGCGACCTCGATGGCGGCCTCGAAGGCGTCGTTACGGCGCGTGTCGTTCATCATCGGAATGTGCCAGAAGGGCACCTGCTCGGTGCACAGTCGGCGCATCTGGTGGCGAAGCTGGATGTTGTCGGGTTGCACGGCCAGGGCGCGTCGCCATTCGGTGAGCGCATCCATCGTCCGGCCCTCGCGCGCGAGCATAACCGCGTAGTTGTTCGCCGCGATCGCATCGTCGGGCGCGGCCCGGCACGATCGCTCGAGGCAGGCGACGGCTTCGTCGGATCGGCCCAGGCGGTCGAGAAGGAGGCTCTTTTCGTGGAGAGCCACCGGATGATCGGCATCGATCGCGAGCAGCGCGTCCCATTGTTCGACGGCCTCGTCGAGCGCATCGCGCCGCGCGAGCAGACCGGCGAGAATCGGCAGGACTTCGGTGAGGCGATAGCCGAGATCGACCACCAGTCGATAACGGGCTTCTGCAGCGGCCAGGTCGCCGTCGGCCTGGAGTTTCATGGCACCGCGCAGATGATTGCGCGCAACGATGATTTCATTCTGATTGCTCAACATCGAAAGGCCTTTGCAACGAGGCTAGGTCGCCCTTTCCGCTTTATTGAGTGATATGGTTTACAAGGTGTAAATGCCGCGCGCAGAACCGATCGGGCATGCCTTGGGCAGCTCCGGATTTGGAAGCGAGATCGCTCGACAGTGCCCGCGCGGCGGGGTTGCTCAGCGGTAGCGGAAAATCCCGCGGTCGATGACCACGCGCTCGCCATTGGCGAGGGTCTGGAACTGCGCGCCGCCTTCGGTCCGCCAGATCCGCGTGTCGAGCCGGTCGCCGGGGAAGACCGGTTGCGAGAAGCGCCCCTCGAAGGCGCCGAAGCGGTCGACGTTACCGTCGCAGAGCCCCTTGAGGATCGCGCGGCTGGCGAAGCCGTAAGTGCCGAGGCCGAAGAAGATCGGCCGGTCGAAGCCGTCCTCCCTGGCGATCGCCGGATCGGTGCCGTGCGGGTTGCGGTCACCCGACAAGCGGAAGATCAGCGACTGGCCGATCGGGAGCGGCAGCGAGACGGTGAGATCGGGCTCGTGCTCGAGCTTTTCCCAGGGCAGAGCGTCGGCCGGTTGGCGTGGGCCGCCAAAGCCGCCCTGGCCACGCACGAACAGGCCCATGCGGCTTGTGCCCAGCGACTCGCCGGTGTCGGCGAGGGTGGCGTGGGTGTCCGAGACGCAGAGCGCGCCCGAGCCTTTGTCGAACACGCCGACGAGCACCTGCTTGACGTTGACCGTGCCTGCTGCGGGGATCGAGCGGTGCAAGGTGACCGATTGCTCGCCGTGGAGCAGGCCTTCGGGATAGCCGTCCCATTCGCGCGCGGGGAAGCCGAGCTGCTTGATCCAGCCGCCGCCGGCCGAGGCCATCTGCGTCATGAAGGTCGGCACGACCTGCTGCGCCACGCCGCGGGTGTTCTCGGTGGTGAACTGCAGCTCTTCGAGCGAATCGCTGAGCCCCGCGCCGACGCCGATCGCGTAGAGCAGGGTGCGGTCCGAGGTCCAGGAGAAGGTGCCGGCGGCGACCTCCTTGCCGACCAGTTCCTTCCAGGCGGCCACGATCAGGCTGCCGGTCGACCGAGGCGCTGGGCAACCAGCGCAGTGACGTCGCGGCGCGAG
Organism: Novosphingobium anseongense; assembly: GCF_037482895.1. Classification (NCBI taxonomy): domain Bacteria; kingdom Pseudomonadati; phylum Pseudomonadota; class Alphaproteobacteria; order Sphingomonadales; family Sphingomonadaceae; genus Novosphingobium; species Novosphingobium anseongense. Next base: position 1,000,612 of record NZ_JBBHJZ010000002.1, read on the forward strand.
ACCTTGTTCGAGTGAAGCAGCGGCACTTCCTCGCGCGTGATCTGCACGTAGGCGCGCGGCACCTTGTAGCTCGACAACTGCTTGCGCAGCTTGCCCTCGATCTCGGCGAAATCGAGTTCGACGCCCTCTTCGCGCGGGACCACGGCGGCGACCAGAAGTTGGCCGCGCTCGGGATCAGGCAGACCGACGACATAGGCGTTGTGCACGCCGTCGAGCGCCTGCATCTCCATCTCGACTTCGGCCGGCGCGACGTTCGAGCCTGCGGTCTTGATCATGTCGCCGTTGCGGCCGATGAAATGGACGCGGTTGCCGTCGCGCAGGCACATGTCGCCCGTGTGGTAATAGCCGTCGGCGGTGTAGTAGACTGACTGCTCGACCTTGTGCAGCGAACTTGCCAGCGGATAGCCGCGCACTTGCATCTCGCCAATGTTGCCGTCGCCGACCTCCTGGTCGTTCTCGTCGGCGATGCGGATGTCGTAGCCGTCGGCGAAGTGGTCCATCGGTGCGCAGACCGGACGGCCCGGTGCGCGCACTTCGTCGCCGTAGGAATAGGGTCCGAGCGTCTCGCTCATGCCCAAGCCCCAAAACGGGGGCTTCTGGTGCTTGAGCATTGCCAGGTCGTCTTCGGCCAGGGTCGATCCCATGGCGATGCGGCTGTTGCTCATCGTGCGTTCGGTGCAGGTGGTGACAGCGCCCACTTCCCAGTTGGGCAGTAGCGACATCATCAGTCCGCCGACCCAGAACATCGGCAGGAAGGCGCTGTATTCCTTGCCGCGCTCGGGACCGATCATCCCGCGCAGGTAATGCGTGCGGAACAGCGCCGGACCGTGGTTGTGCTTGACACCCTTGGGCAGAGCCATCGAGCCCGAGGTGTAGATCTCGACCATCTGGTCGGTCGGGTGCACTTCGCTTTCGATCTCGCGCAGGAAGTCCTCAGAGACCGAGGTGCCCTCGGCGGTCAGGGCATCGACCTGGCCGAAGCTGGCGGGCAGGCCTTCGCCGGTCGAGGCCAACCAGCGCAGATAGGGTGCCTTGGTCAAGCGCAGCGCTGGGCCGCTCTCGCGCAATTCGGGCAGGGCGTCACAGAGCCGTTCGACATAATCGGTGTTGAGGAACTTGCGCTGGACGATCAGGCCGGAGACGTCCGACTGGCGCAGCACGCGCACCAGTTCGTTGGCGCGGATCATCGTCGAGATTGGAATGGCAATGGCGCCGATGCGCGCCGCGGCCGCGAGCATGATCGCGAAGCCGGGGCCGTTGCCGTAGATGAAGCCGACGCGCGCGCCTTTGCCGATGCCGCGCGCGATCAGGCCTCGGGCGATTCCTGCCGACTGGCGATCGAGGTCGTTGAAGCTCGCCGTCTCGTCGGGAATGGTCTCGCCGGTCAGCGTGACCGCGGGATCGTCGCCATAGGCCGCGGCAGCGGCACGGATCAGTTGTGGGAAGGTCTTCGCCGCGCGCGGATCGGTCCAGACGTCGCTGTCAGTGCTCACCGTTTTTCGTCCCTCTCGCCGCGGCATCGCGATTCGACGCCATCCTTGTGCGCAGCACTAACCGGTGCGGGACGCGCGTCAATCGGGCGAGGGTGTCGAAATGGAGGATTATTGTTCGATGATCGGAAACTTCCACCAGGCCGGCGCTTCGGCAACCCGGTCGAGCGCCTTGCTTGCCGACTTGATCAGCCGCTTGCGGCCCGGCCCGTGTTTGTCGAGCAGTTCGGCGAGCTGGGCCGAGAGCCCGGCCGCGGCGATCGGCTCCTTTCCGGCGAACAGATGCTCGCGCTGGTCGTGCGCGACGGCAATGTCGTGAACGCTGCCAAGGCAATCCTGCAGCTTGCCCAGAGCCTTGGCAAAAGCGCGGCGCTCCTTTGCGCTCTTTTTGTCCGGATATAGGGCATCGAAGAATTCGGCGGCATAGCGCAGTTTCTTGCCCTGAATCCGTAGCTCGTGGAGCGTTTCATCGGAGAGCTTGTCGAGAGCCGGCTGCTTGACGAGCTTGCGTCGGCGGCGCGCGAGCGTGCGTGCGGCGAATTCGCTCAAAGGCTCGGATGCGCTCGGCAGGTCGTGTTCGAGCCATTCGGCGAAGCCGATCAGGAGTTGTTGGAGTGCCGGATCCGACAATGCGGTCTGGGCCTCGCGCGTTGCTTTCTTGCGCTGCGCGCGCAGGTGCTTGAGCAGGTCTAGCGTATCGTCCTTTGCGTCCTGCGCCGCGCTCTCGATCCGTTCGACCAGCACGTGAATGTCGCGTGCAGGGGATAGCGCATCGCCCGCGGCTTTCCACTCCGCACGGAATGCGGCGCTGCGCTCGTCGGTGACATGATCGCCGAAAAGGCTAAAGGCGGCGCGCAGGCGGCGGATCGCGACGCGGCTCTGGTGCACGGCATCGGGATCGCCGCTGGCCAGCACCTCGCGGTAGTTTCCGAGAAACTGCGCCAGGCAGTTCCAGGCGATCACCTGGAAGCCCTCGGCCACGGTCATAGCGGGCGTCAGCGCCACCTCGCCCGCGCGCGCGGCCGTGAAAGGTAGCTTGAGCGCCAGTGCATGGCCGCGCTCGCCCTTGCTTTCGGTCGACCAGGCGAGTTCGGGACCGAGCGGCAGTTGCCGGGCCAGCGCGAAGAGATCGGCCGCCTCGCCATCGACCAGCTCGAGCTCGAGTTCGCACACGGGCTCGCTGCGCCGACCTGCTTCGACCGTGCCCGAATCGAACGCGGCTTCGATCGTCGAGGTGCCGAATTTCAGTCGCCGCGTGATCCGCTCGATCCGCGTGGTCGCCAGCGGTCGCAACCGGGCATCGACCAGCAAGGGCTCGAGCAGCTTGCGCGCCGCCGCGGGCAAGGTCTGCGGATCGGGCGCTTCACCCGTCGCCGGCGCGTTCCACTCGCCGCGCCGCAGGCTGCTGTCGCTGCCGGCGGTGCTCTTGAAGGTCTGCTCGGACTTGGTCCCGTCGTCGCGCAGTCGCAGCGTGGCGCCGTGCCGATGCAGGATCGCGTCGGGGGTGTCGAAATAGCGCGTGACCAGGGTCAGCGCCGTGTCCTTGCCGGCGAGCAGCGGATGCTCGCGCAGTTGCGCCAGCATCGCCGGAGAAGCCGCCAGCTTGAGTTCGGTTTCCTGGCCTTCGGCCATGTGAATTCGCACCTTATCTGGCCGATGACACGGCCGCAGTGGTGACCCGATTGTCCCGCGCAGGCCTTAAGAGGCGGCCGCGGTCCCGCCCTACAGATAACCCATGTTGTCACGAAAATGTAACAATGATGCGAAAGGCTTCATCGTAATGACTTGCGCGCCGTCCATTCTGCGCGGCAGAGTCCTCGCGGAGAGTAGAGCCATGAATCCGTCCCGTGCCATTGCCGCCCTCGCCGCGAGCCTGCTGCTCGCATCGGCCGCACCCGCCTTCGCGCGGCCCGATCAGGTCGCAGTGGCGCGCGTGGCGCCCGACAGGGTGACCGTGAGCTGGACCGCCAAGGGCCCGGTCGATCTGTTCTGGGCAGACCATGCGGTCACGAATCCCGCCGCCGCCAAGCTGGTCTCGGCCGGGGATCGCGACGGAAAGCAGGACGTCACGGTCGATCCGGCCGCGCGGCCCTATTTTCTCGTCCGCAACAAGGTTGACGGCAGCCTCGTCGAGGTCGCCGAGCGGCTGGTGCCGCTCGATCAGGGTTCGAACTTCCGCGACATCGGCGGCTACCAGGCCGCCGGCGGCAAACACGTTCGCTGGGGCTCGATCTACCGCTCGGGCGCCACCGCCATGCTGACCCCGGGCGATCTCGCGCGCGTCAAGACGCTGGGCCTCGCCGACATGGTCGACCTGCGCTCGAGCGAGGAGCGCGTGCTCGCGCCGACCAAGATCGAGGGCGTGCGCTATGCCGCGGTCGGCTATTCGATGCAGGAGATCCTGCGAATGAGCGCGCAGGGTCCCTCGGGCAGTATCTATGCGAACCTGCCCGAGATGCTGACCCCGCAACTGCGCATCGTCTTCGACCTGCTCAAGCGCCACGAGGGGCCTGTCGCCTACAATTGCTCGGCGGGACAGGACCGCACGGGCTTCACGACGGCGATGGTGCTCTCGGCGCTCGGCGTGCCGCGCGAGACGATCGTCGCCGACTATCACCTCTCGACCAGCTATCGTCAGCCGCGTTGGGAAATGCCGCCGATCGATCTCGCCGCCCATCCCGGCGATCCGGTCGCGCAGGTCTTCGCGCGCGGCGCCGCCGCCGGCGATCGCAAGCCCACGCCGCTCTACGACGCGCAGGGCAAGTCGCTGCTGCTCGGCTCCTTTGCGGCGATCGAAGCCAAATACGGCTCGGTCGAGACCTATCTCGAGAAGGAGATCGGCGTGACACCGGCCGATCTCGCCGCCTTGCGCGCCACCTATCTCGAATAAACCGTCATCGAAGCATAATCGGATTGAAAAGGGCTTGTCACAGCGGGCTGCTAGCAAGCTCGGATGCAGCAGAGTTTGCAGTCGATCGTAGGCCAGCGTCGGTTGTCGCTGCGTCTCGTGCAGGACGAGCGGGAGCTGAACGCTGTTCAGCGGCTCCGATGGCGGGTCTTCTATGCCGAGATGGGGGCTGATGCGGCGGCCGAAGCCGCGTCTCAGCGGCCCGAACATCTCGACGCCGACGTCTACGATCCGCTCTGCGACCATCTGCTGGTGATCGACGAGGATGCGCCCGCGGGCGAACAGGTGGTCGGTACCTATCGCCTGCTGCGCGAAAGCGTCGCCAAGCGAAGCTTCGGTTTCTATTCGGCGGGCGAGTTCGATCTCGCTCCGCTTGCGCGGATCGGCGGCTCGGGCGAACTGCTCGAGCTCGAGCGGTCTTGCGTGCTGCCGCCCTATCGCACCAGCGGCACGATCTCGCTGCTCTGGCGCGGGATCGCGGATTACATCGCGCGCCACGAGATCGCGCTGATGTTCGGCTGCGCCTCATTTGCGGGCACCGATGTCGATGCCCACGCCGCAGCGCTATCTTATCTGCATCACAAGCACCTAGCGCCTGCCGAGTGCCGGCCCTCGGTCCTGCCGGGCAAGGGCGTGGCGATGGATCGCCTGTCGCCAGGCTCCTACGACGAACGCCGCGCGCTGATCGAACTGCCGCCGCTGGTGAAAGGCTATATGCGCGTCGGCGCCAAGTTCGGCGAGGGTGCCTATGTCGACCAGGCCTTCAACACGATCGACGTCTGCGTGGTGATGCCGGTCGAGGCGATCGCCGAGCGCTACGCCGCACGGTTCAGCGCTGCCGCCTGATTTTCGGCCAGCCGCGCGGCGATAAGCCGATGGCTTTCCTGCGCGGCGTGCTTGCGGTTTTGCGGCGCGAAGCTCTCCTCGAACCAGACCTCGACCGTGACCCCGCCGGCGCCGGCGAGTGCCAGCGCATGCGGCAACAGCGCGTCGTCGCCGACCCAGGCCACGGCGCGCCGCCCGGCCGGAGACAGGGGCGTGCCGTCGGCGCAGCGATAGACGATCGTCACCGGTTGTACCTGCGGCCAGCGCGCGTTTGCCGCGAACAGACCGCTGTGAAACGGCAGCACGGTATCGCCGAGCCCGGTCGTGCCCTCGGCGAAGAGTACGAGGCCGCGCCCGGCCGGATAGGCGTCCATGGCGCGCGCCAGCCGATGCGCCGCGGCGCGGCTGTCGCGGGCGATGAAAGCGCAGCCGTAGCGCCGCGTCAGCACGCCGATGATCGGCCAGTCGGCGATTTCGGACTTGGCGACGAACCCCGCGTCTAGCAGCCGGCCCAGCACGACGATGTCGGTCCAGGAGACGTGGTTGGCGACGGTCAGGGCTGAGCATGGCGCCGCGGGCGTGCCGTGGCAGCGCAGGCGGATGCCGAAGCCGGCGAGCAGCAGCTTCCAGCCCAGCGCCGGCAGCGCGCGGTGCAGTCGCGAGTGGCGCGGCAGGCAGATCCACGGGAGCGCGAGGAGCAGCAGCGCAACAACGGCCGCCATCGCGCGCGCCTGGCGTAGCGCCCGGTCAGGCAACGCGGCGCTCGCCTTCGCGGATGCGCTCGTAGTCGGCAAAAAGCGCGGTAAAATGGTCACGCATCGAGCGTGCATGCGGCGTGCGAAGCGGTCGCGACTGGTCGAGCAGCGCCAGGATCGCTTCGGCCGCGGCCAGGGCGTCGCCCGCGCGGTAGGTCAGGCCGGCGCCGTCGGCAGCATGATCGGCCGCGCCGCCTTCGTCGGGGACGATGACGGGTACGCCGCAGGCGCGCGCTTCGGCCGGGGCCATGCCGAAGGTTTCCGACGTGCTCGCATGGATCAGCGCATCGGCACTCGCGAGGATCGTCGCGAAGCGCAAGCGGTTGCGCTCGGGCGCGAGCAGGTGGATGTGCGGATTGCCGGCGATGTGTTTGGTCAGGCGCTTGGCCGCGCCGCCCTCGCCGATCAGCACGAGGCCGATCGGCCGGGTCAGACCCGCGCGCATCACCGCGTCGATCGCCACCGGCCAGCGCTTCTCCGCGCCATAGCGGCCGACGCCGATGAGCAGATGCGCGTCCTCGGGCAGGTCGCAGAGCGCGAGCAGTTGGCGCCGGACCTCGGGGTCGCGGCGCTGCGGGCCGAACAGCGTGGTGTCGATGCCCATCGGGTGCAGCGCCGTGCCCGCGACGCCGCCGCGTGCGAGGCGCGCGCGCAGTTCGCGGCTGGCGCAGACGACGCGGTCGTAGTCGCGGCCGAGTTTGCGCATGTGCTGCCAGAGGAAGTCGATCCGGCGGTCGATCGTCTCGCGGCGCAGCCAGGGCTCGAGCCAGCGGTAGGCATAGACCGAGAACGGATCGTTGTGCATCACCAGCGCGCGGGGAGCATTCCCTTGCCAGCGCGCGACATAAGACGGGCTGCGCCAGGGCGAGCCGACCTCAACGAAATCGGGATCGAGCGCGTCGAGCGCGGCGTGCAGCGCGGGCTCGTCGCCGAAGTACCAATACTTGCGATCGAAGGCGAGGCGCGGCGAGGGAATCGTGACTATCCGGGCGGCCGGGCCGTGCTCGATCACGGCATGGTCGTCGCCGGGGGCCAGCACGACGATCTCGTGGCCCAGCTCGGGGCCGATCTTGAGCTTCTGCTCGACATAGGTCCGCACCCCGCCGCCCTGCGGCGAATAGAAGGCGCAGACGTCGACGATTCTCAACGCCGTCTCCAGGATTCGACGAGGTCGGCGCTGGCGAAACTGGCCCCGACGATCAGGTGACTGGCAAGAACGAGCCCACCCATCATCGCCAGCAGCGCTGCAACCTGCTCGTGGTGGCCGAGCAGGACCACCGAGATCCCGGCGAAGACCACCTCCTTGTTAGGGACCAGCGGCAGCCGCGAGACGAGCAGACGCAAGGTCGACAGAACAAGCCACAGCGACACCGCGACCTGCGGCAACACCAGATACCAGAGCAGCGCGCCGAGCCCGGTCTTCGTCGCGATGCGGGCGAGGTGCAGCGCCGCGATGAAGCGCAGCTCGCGGCCGGGCAGGGTGAACAGCTTCTGGCGGAACAGCAGGATCACGAAGGAACTGATCAGCACCACGCCGAGCGAGACGAATGTCGATTGCATGCCCAGGCCGATCTTGCCCGAGAAAACCAGCGGCCAGGCGACCGCCAGCATGATCAGGGTGGTGACGTTGCCCGTCAGCGCCGAGAGGATCGTCACGTCCTTGATCGCGCCGAAGGGCGCCGCGGCCAACTGCTGGCGCGCACGCACCCAGGCGTAGAACTGCGCCTCGCCGAGATAGCCGAGCAGCAGTTCGTTGGAGACCATCTTACGCATGAGCGCGCCGATGCCGGTGACGGGGATGTGCCAGAGCCGGCGGTAGATGATCCATTCGCTGACCGGACCGGCCAGATACCAGGCCGCGAACACCGTCCAGAACAGCGGGCTCGTCGGGATCATCGCGACGACGTGGCGCAGGTCCATGTCGCGAAGCTGTGCGGCGACAGCGACGAGAAGCGCGAGCGAGACGAGAGCGCTGAACCAGGCCGCCAGGCGGCTGTTGCCGATGCCATCGGCCCTATGCAGTTTCATGTCCGGGCCTGCCGTCAGCTCGCCCGAAGCGAAGCTGTCTTTGTACATGGATCACGGCCCTTCGACTGCACGCGAGGCCCGCTCCTGCACCTCAGGTGTTACAGCCCGATGCAATTGCGATGACGGTTTTGTTATGCAGCCGGTCATCGCGGCGTCATCTGATCGACCTAGTTCGCACGGCATGGACGAAGGCTCGGAGCCGCGCTGGTCGGTGGTCATCCCCGTGTTCAACGAGCGCGATTTCCTGCCGCGTACCCTGTTGTCGCTGGCCGCGCAGACCGTGCCGTTTCGGCTGATCGTGGTCGACAACGGCTCGACCGACGGCTGCATCGCGGCGGCGCGCGCGCTCGTGGTCGAGCACGGACTGGACGCCGAATTCCTCGATGAGCCTCAGCCCGGTCAGGTTCATGCGCTGAGCCGAGGCATCGCCGAGGGGCGCAGTGAACTGATCGCGATCTGCGATGCCGACACTTGGTACCCGCCACAGTACCTCGCACGCGCGGCCGGGCTGTTCGACCGGTATGGACCCGGCTGCGTGGCAGTGGCGGCCTGCAACCCGCCGGCAGAGCGTGGCTGGCGGTCATGGCTCGCCATCTGTCACAAGGTCCTCGCGGCGCGGCTGTTGCCCTGGCAGAACCACACGAGCGGCGCCTGCCAGAGCTTCCGCCTCGACGCTCTGCGTCGCGCCGGCGGCTACGACTTCCGGCTCTGGCCCTATGTCCTCAAGGATCACGAGCTGATGAACCGCGTGCTACGGCAGGGCTCGCAAGCTTACGATCGGGAGCTGTGGTGCGTGCCTTCGGACCGTCGCCGGGACCGCGGTGGCGTGCGCTGGACGCTGGGCGAGCGGTTGCTCTACCACGTCACGCCGTTCCGCTGGCAGGACCGGTTGTTCCACAAGGTTCTGGCGCCGCGCTTTGCCGCGCGCGGTCTGGGCGATACCGTGCTACGCGCCCAGCCTTGGCAATCGACGAGTGAGTGACGAATGCGGAAAACGATAGTTCTCGCGGCGGCGGCCGTGTTGCTGACGGCGGCGGGTCCCGTCCCGCCTTACGAGCAGCGCGGCAGGCAGGATGCCGATTGCCGGGCGAACGAACCGGGACCCGCGCTGCGCGTCGAAGTTCTCGGGCTCAAGGACACGCGGGGCATGCTGCGGCTCGAGCTCTATCCGGCGAACCAGCAGGATTACCTGGCGGACGACAAGGATCTGGTCGTTGCGGGCAAGGTGTTCAAGCGCATCGAAGTGCCCGTGCCGCGCCAGCCCAATCCGGTGCTCTGCATCCGTGCGCCGCGCCCCGGCGCCTATGCGGTGGCGGTGGTCCACGATCGCGATTCCAATCGCAAATTCAGCCCCTTCACCGACGGGGTCACGGCGACGGGCAATCAGCCGAACCTTGGCCGCGGCAAGCCGCGCCTGGCCAATGCCACGGTGCAGATCGGCCAGGGCGTGGCCCAGGCGCGCGCGACGATGCAGTATCTGCGCGGCTTCGGCTTTGCACCGCTGCGCTAGCCCAGCAAGCGGCGAGCAGCGACGACGACCTGGTCGACCAGCGCCGGCTTGTCGATGAACACGCTGTCGCTGACGTCACGGCCGGGTGCGGGGGGATTGGCGGAGACATAGATCACGCCGATACCGGCATCGATATCGCGCGCTTTGGCTGCGAGGTCCCAGCCGGTCAGAAGTCCGGTGAGGCGGATGTCGGTAACGAGCAGATCGACCCGCCCACCGCTACCACGGCTCGCCCGCAGCGCGTCGCAGGCATCTTCGGCCGAAGCAGCCTCCACGATGATGCAATGCTCGTCCTCAAAAGCCGCGACGAGCTCCATCCGGACAAGCCATTCGTCTTCGACTATCAGAACCGTCCGGTTCGCGAGTCCCGTCACCTGTGCCCCCGGCCCTTCCGCCCTGAATTCCGTATCTGATATCTTGTATTCAATAGGAAACCATTTGAGCGCTTGATCGTTCCCGATCCGGCGCGCAAACCAAAATGCGCATGGGGGTCGCGGATGAACGATTTGTCGCACGGCGGCGCAGACGTGGGTAACGATGCGGGCGTGGTCGATGCCAGACTCGAATCCTCGCTGGAGGCTGCGCTGCGCCTCGCCGCGATCGTCGAAAGTTCTGACGATGCGATCATCTCGAAGCTGCTCGACGGAACCATAACGAGTTGGAACGGCGCAGCCGAACGTCTGTTCGGCTACCGGCCCGAGGAGATTATCGGCCATTCGGTGTTGACGCTGATCCCCGACGATCGGCGCAGCGAGGAAACCGACATCATCGAGCGCCTGCGCCGCGGTGAAAGGGTCGAGCATTTCGAGACGAAGCGCCTGCACAAGTCGGGCCGGCAGATCGACATCTCGTTGACGATCTCGCCGATCCGGCGGTCCGACGGCTCGATCGTCGGCGCCTCGAAGATCGCGCGCGACATCACGCAGAAGAAACAGGCCGACGCGCTGCTCGAGCGGCAGACCGAGCGGCTCGAAGCGCTGAACCGGGTGTCGCGGATCATCTCGCAGGATCTCGATCTCGAGCGCATCGTTCAGGCCGTGACCGACGAGGCAACCGCGCTGAGCGGCGCGCAGTTCGGCGCCTTCTTCTACAACGTGCTCGACGCCGATGGCGAAAGCTACGTGCTCTACGCGCTGTCGGGCGCCCCGCGCGATGCTTTCGATCGGTTCGGCATGCCGCGCAACACCGCGATCTTCGCGCCGACCTTTCTCGGCGAAGGCATCGTTCGCTCGGCCGACATCCGCCAGGATCCGCGCTACGGCCTGAACACGCCGCACAAGGGTATGCCTACCGGTCATCTGCCCGTGGTCTCCTATCTCGCGGTGCCAGTGGTTTCGTCGTCGGGTGCGGTGATCGGCGGCCTGTTCTTCGGACATGCCGAGCCCGATCGCTTCGCGCCCGAAACCGAATCGCTGATCGCTGCGATCGCCTCGCAGTCCGCCGTCGCGATCGACAACGCCCGGCTGCACAGTGCAGCCCAGGCCGAGATCGCCAACCGCAAAGCGGCGGAGGACGCGCGCGAACTGCTGCTGCACGAGGTCAAGCACCGCGTGAAGAACACGCTCGCGACGATCCAGGCGCTGGCCTCGCAGACGCTCAAGACCACGCCGCCGTCCGAGAAAGATGCGTTCATCAGCCGGCTGCATGCGCTGTCGGGCGCGCACGACCTGCTGACGCTCAGCGACTGGCAGGAGATCGATATCGCCGCGTTGGTGCAGCGCTCGCTCGCCGCTTTCTCGATCAAGGGCACGCCACGCGTCTCGGTCGAGGGACCCGAGGTGCGGCTTTCGGCCAACAAGGCATTGTTGCTGACGATGGTGCTGCACGAGCTTGGCACCAATGCGGTCAAGTACGGCGCGCTGTCGGCCGAGCACGGCCGGGTCTCGATCGCCTGGCGTCTGGCCGAGACCGAGCGGCCAACCTTGCGTCTCGAATGGCGCGAGAGTGGCGGTCCGCCGGTCACGACGCCGACCCACCGCGGCTTCGGCTCGCGCATGATCGCCGCCGCCCTCCATGGCAGCGACGGCCATGTCGCTTTCGACTACCGATCCGAGGGGCTGCTGCTCACACTCGATCTGGTGGTCTGAAGCCCTCCCCGGAGGGGGAGGGCTCATCATCGGATCAGAACTTCACGCGGACCCCGCCATAGGCGCTCGCGCCCGGCGTGGCATAGCTGAACACCTCTTCGTAGTCCTCGTCGAACAGGTTCTCGACGCGGCCGAACAATGTGATGGCGCCTGTCAGCCGATACTCGGCGTTGAGGTTGACGAGGACGTAGTCCTTGAGCGTCACGTTGACCGGCACGAAGCTCGGGTCGGTGAAGGCGACGTCCTGCTGGCGGCCGTTGTAACGCACGGTCAGCGTGCCCGAGAGGCGCTCGTCGGCGGTGGTCCAGGTCGAGTTGAAGCTGGCGATGTGCTTGGCGCGGCGCACTTCAACCGCGCCGTTCTCGTCGGCGTCGAGCCAGGTATAGGCCGCGTCGATCCGCCACTGCGGCACGGGCCGGGCTGACAGGGCGACTTCGACGCCGCGCTGGCGCGACTTGGTCGTGCGGTTGGCCGGGGTGGCGATGAAGGTCGGCGCGGGGAAGGTCGTGAAGATCTCGCCCTTGAGCCGGTTGTCGAACCAGGTCGCGCCGATCGTCGCGATCTCGCCGAAGCGCTGCTCGAGCCCGGCTTCCCAGCCTTCGGACTTCTCGGGGCGCAGGTTCGGGTTGCCGATGTACTGGCCGTCGACGAAGCCGTAGAGTTCGAAATAGCCGGGGTTCTTGACGCCCGTGCCATAGGCGGCGTGAACGCGCGTATCGGTTGGCAGGGTGTAGGATCCCTGGACGCGCCAGGTGGTGGAATCGGCGAAGCGGTTGTTCCAGTCCTGGCGGACCGAAGCGCCGAAGGTGGCCTTCTCGTCGATGCTCAGTTCGTACTGGCCGACCAGGCCCAGATTGGTCGTGTTGCGCCGGCCGGTGAAGGCGAAGCCGCCGGGCGTGGTGTTCTGGAACTCCTCGCGCTCGAGATCGAGCGCGCCGGTCAGCTTGTGGACGACGACCTCGTCCCCGAACCGCAGACTGGATTCGAACGAGCCCTTGTAGCGGCGGCCATTGCTGCCGGTGTCGCGCAGCGCACCGGTATAGCCCTTGCGTGTGACGTCGGCGTACTGGCCGGTAAGGGCATTGACCCAGCGGCCGTCGAGCCCGGTCAGCTCGGCGCGCAGCAGGCCGTAGAGGCTCTCCTTGGTGGCGCGCACCCCGGGGCTGTCGACGATGAAGCCGAACAACGGGCTCGCCGGGTTCTGCTCGGTGTTGGCGACGTCGTAGTCGTTCCACGAGTAGCGGGCGACCCCGGTCAGCTTGAAGCTCTCGCTCGGCGTCCAAGCCAGCTTGGCGTTGACGCCGGCGGTCTCCGAGCCGACGTCGCGCGTGCCGTTGCGGGCCACGGGGGTGCCGTCGGTGCGGTAGTAGCCGCCCGAGACGACGTAATCGAGCTGGTCGGTCGCACCGGCGAAGCGCGCGGCGCCGTCGAAGGTGTTGAACGAGCCGCCCTCGGCGCGCGCGGTGAAGCCCGGGGCCTCGGCGCCGCTCAGGGTCAGATAGTGGACCACGCCGCCGATCGCGTCGGAGCCGTAGAGCGAGCTTTGCTGGCCGCGCAGCACTTCGATGCGCACGGCCTGGTCGGCGATCAGGCCGTTGAAGTCGAATTCGCCGTTGAACGGATCGCTGGCCTCGATGCCGTCGATCAGCACGAGCGCGTGATTGGCTTCGCTGCCGCGCAGGCGGATCTGGGTGAGGCCGCCGATCGCGCGGCTGACGGCGACGCCGGGCACGTCGCGCAGCACGTCGGAAACCACGCGCGTCTGGCGCGCTTCGATCGCCGCAGCGTCGAGCACCGTCACCGAGGCGCCGAGCCGGTCGGCGGCAATACCCGCGTTCGAGCGCGAGGCGGTGACGACGATCGTCTCGCCCGCGGCGTTGGTGGCGGGCTGGCTCGGGTTCGAGCTCGCGAAAGCGGGCGTGGCTACGGCCAGCGCCAGCAGCGAGGTATAGGCGGTCTTCATGGTCTTGTCCCTCCGCGCCGGGCAACGAGGGCGGGGGCTGCCGGGGCGTTGATGCCCTCGACCGACGCGCCGGACGGGGCTGGCGCAATCGACCCACCTCCGGCGCACCACAGCGGCCCCGCCGCTTGGTCGTCGCTCAGACGGAGAACCGTGCCGTGGCCGATCCCTGGGCCAAGGCAAGAGCGACCATGCGCCGGCCGGTCTCCTGGCTCGCGGGTCACGGCACGATGCACGACCTTCCCAGGCACGCGATCGGCGCCCAGTGGCGGCTCCAGAGGAGCCTCGTGCATCGCGCTATCCGCTCACAGTTGCAGGGACAGCCTCGGCTTGGGCAGATGTCTCTGCCTTACCGTGTTCCCGAATTAAGCCCCTCGCGGGGCACCGGCGCGATCTTCGCCGCGGTTTCCCGCGGTCGGTGCGCGGCTTAGGCCGCCTAGCCGAGCGTGCCAACCGCGCGCCCGTTGCGCCGCGGCATTATCGGCACAGGTGCGGGAAATGGGTTACACTTCCGCGCCGCGCAGCTTCAGGTCGAGCAGCGCCAAGGTCGAGGCCCAGGACAGCCGGTCCGCCAACGCATCGTAGGCGCGGCCGTTCTTCGGGTCGTCGGCCGCAGGATCGGTAAAGGCGTGGTAGGCATGGGCATATTCGGCGATCTGCCAGTCGGCTTCGGCGTCGATAAGTTCGGCGCGCAGTGCGGCGACGTCGGCCGCCGGTACGTGCGGATCGCGCCCGCCGGTGTGGACCGCGACATGGGCCGTGACCACGCCCTTGGCTGCCGGTGCGGCCGTGGTGAGGATGCCATGGTAGCTGACCACCGCACGAACATCGCCGCCGCCGCGTGCGAATTCGAGCACGCACATGCCGCCGAAGCAATAGCCGAGCGCGGCGATCCGATCCGGGGCCACCTCGGGTCGTGCCTTGAGCACATCGTGCCAGGCGCCCATGCGTGCGCGCAGGCGTTCGGAATTGCCCCAGAGCGGCGCGACGAGGCCGCCGACGACGCTCTCGTCCTCGCTGTAGGCGCCGTCGCCGTACATATCGACCGCGAGCGCGACATAGCCTTCGGCGGCGAGGTCCTGGATAACCTGGCGCATGTGCGTGCCGAGGCCGAAGGCGTTGTGCACGACCAGCACGGCGGGATGCGGGCCCGGGCCTGAGGGCGTTGCCAGCTCGCCGCGCAGGGCCAGAGTTTCATGCTCGCAGATCACGATCTCAACTTCGTTCACGTCGCCATTTCCCCTTCGCGGTAAGATTTCGTTTACCATGTAAGCCTAGCTAAAAGCCCATGGAAACCGCCAAAGCACTCCCGCTTCCCCAGCCCGGAATCATCACCCCCGCGAACGCGGTGAAGTCGCCGGTCGCGGCCGATGAGACGCCGCCGTGGCTGATGGAGGAGCCGACGCCGGTCCCGCGTCTGCGCAAGCCGACGGCAGTCGCAACGCCGGTCCGCAAGGCGGAGACGCTGCACTGGGGCGTGGTCGCGCTGACCTTGTTCACCGCGGCCAGTGTGCTGTTCGGTTCGCACGGCGCCTCGCAGCCAAAGGAACTGCTGCCGGTTATGATCAAGATCCCGGTGCGCTGAGCCTCAGGGATCGACGAAATTCGCCGGCCGCTTCTCGGTCTGGCTCATCATCGCCTCGATCTGGTTGCGCGTGCCGAGCAGCCGCTGCTGCTCGAAGCTTTCGGCGGCCAGAATGTCGTCGAGCGAAAGCTCCGTACTGCGATTGAACAACGATTTCGCGGCGCGCACCGCATTCGGGCTGCGCTGTGCGATATCCTGCGCCAGCGCCATGGCGCGCGCCACCGGATTGGCATCGACCACCGTGGCGAAACCGAAAGCCAGCGCCTCCTCGCCCGAGAACTCCCGGTTGGTGTAGGTCAGCTTGCGCAGCACGTCGTCGCGCACGCAGCCGCGCCACAGCGCGAAGCCGCCCATGTCGGGCACGATCCCCCACTTCATTTCGAGCACCGCCAGCCGCGCTTCGGGCGCCACGACGCGGATGTCGGCGCCGCTGGCGATCTGCAGGGCGCCGCCGAAGCAGACGCCGTGAACCGCGGCGATCACCGGCACGGGCAGCTTGCGCCAGACCAGCGCCGCCTGCTGAAAGCGGTTGGCATTGCCGTGCGTACGCTGGGTCAGCGGTGCCGCCGCACCGCCGAGCGCTTCCTCGAAGGTCGCGAGATCGAGTCCTGCGCTGAAGGCCTTGCCTTCGCCCGAGAGCACGACGGAGCGCAGCCCGGGCAGGTCGAACAGCGCCTGCCCCACCGCGATCAGCGCATCGAACATCGCCGGATCGAGCGCGTTGAGCTTGTCGCCGCGCGTCAGCGTCACGCGGGCTACGCCATCCGCGTCGATGGTGGCGCCGACGCGGTCGCTGGTGGGCAAGGGGTGGGTCATGGACGCTGGTCTCCGATCGCAATCCCATCCGGGGTGCCGACGATGAGATCATGCCAGCGCCGATCGGCAATGGCCATCGGTAGAGCCGGCGATTCGCCTGGTGGCGGCACCAGCATATAGCCGCCAGCCGGCGCCGTCCGCACCAGCCCGCCGAGTCCGACCGCCGCCAGCTTGGCGCGCAGGCGGAAGATATGGACGGCGAGGCTGTTGGTGTCGGGTATGTGGAACAGTCGCCAGACCTCGCGCAGCAAGGTCGGCTTGGCCACGGGCACGCCCGGCGTATCGGCCAGCCGCCAGAGCAGCGCGAATTCGCGCGGGTGGAGCGCCAGCGGCCTCCCGGCGATCGTGCCGTCCCGCGCGAGCAGGTCCAGCCGCAAGGGGCCGATCGCGCGTCGACGCGGCAGCGACTGTGCCTGTTCGGCGAGCCGCAGTGCCCGCGCCGCGATCTCGCTCAGGCCCGGCGCTTCGTCGAGCACGTCACCGAAACCCAGACCGATCAGCCGCGCGCGCTCGTCGCTATCGGCCACGCCGAGCATGATTATGCGATCATGTCGCGGTTGGCCTTGCTCGCGATGCAATCGCGACCAGGCGTGTTCGTCCAGGCTCGCGATATCGGCGAGCGCGACGGCCTCACCCGCGTCCGCAATCGGTGCGGGCGGCACCAGATGCCAGCCGCAGCGCCGCAGATCCCAGGCAGCCGGGATTTCGGTTGCGCACAACCAGTGAAAGTGGCGCACTCCACGCCCCCATCGGCCTTATGTTCTTTGCTATCCCGAACCGTGGCGCGTCGAATCGGCGCCAAGGCTCGGGAAGAACACAGCAAGTCGGTGGTGTTGCCAATACCGACGGGGATGCGGGTGTCAGGCGGCGGAGCTGTTCACGCCCATGCTCGCCAGGTAGCGCTTGATGTTGCGCGCGGCCTGGCGAAGGCGCTGCTCGTTCTCGACCATGGCGATGCGCACGAAGCCTTCGCCGTCCTCGCCATAGCCGACGCCGGGGGCCACTGCGACCTCGGCATGGGTCAGGAGCTGCTTGGAAAACTCCAACGATCCCATATCTTTAAGCGCAGGTGGCAGCGGCGCCCAGGCAAACATCGAGGCCTTGGGCGGCGGGATGTCCCAGCCGGCGCGGCCGAAGGCTTCGACCATAACGTCGCGGCGCTTCTGGTAGAGATTGCGGTTCATCTCGACGATGTCCTGCGGCCCGTTGAGCGCCGCGCAGGTGGCCGCCTGGATCGGCGTGAAAGCTCCATAATCGAGGTAACTCTTCACGCGCTTGAGCGCGGCGATCAGCCTGGGATTGCCCACGGCGAAGCCGACGCGCCAGCCGGCCATCGAGAAGGTCTTCGACATCGAGGTGAACTCGACCGCGACGTCCTTGGCGCCGGGCACCTGCAGGATCGAAACCGTCGGGTTGCCGTCGTAGTAGAGCTCCGAATAGGCGAGGTCGGACAGGATCCAGACCTTGTTCTCCTTCGCCCAGGCGACGAGGCGCTCGTAGAAGGCAAGGTCCACCGTCTCGGCGGTCGGGTTCGACGGATAGTTGACGATCAGGATCGACGGGCGCGGCACGGTGAAGGCCATCGCGCGGTCGAGCGATTCCCAATAGCGCTCGTCGGGCGTCGTTGGCACCGAACGGATCGTCGCGCCGGCGATGATGAAGCCGAAGGTGTGGATCGGATAGCTCGGGTTCGGTGCGAGCACGACGTCGCCGGGTGCGGTGATAGCCGTCGCCATCGAGGCGAGGCCTTCCTTCGATCCCATGGTCATCACGACCTCGGTGTTGGGATCGAGCTCGACGCCGAAGCGGCGGCCGTAGTAATTGGCCTGCGCCTTGCGCACGCCGGGGATGCCTGCCGAGGCCGAATAGCCGTGCGCATCGGCCTTCTGCGCGACTTCGCACAGCTTGTCGACGATATGCGCAGGCGGCGGCAGGTCGGGATTGCCCATGCCGAGGTCGATGATGTCGCGTCCGGCCGCTCGGGCGGCTGCACGCATGTCATTCACTTCGGCGATGACGTAGGGCGGCAGGCGCTTGATGCGGTAGAACTCGTCTTCCATGACTTCTGGCAATCCAGTTTGCATGCGGCGGAATTGCCGCAGGAAATCGCTCTAGGCGGATAAACGGGCGCTGGCAAATGGCTCTGGGCGGGCTATCCTGCAAAGCGGATGGAGAGGACTCGATTGTTTCCCGTGGGACATGCCGCGGGGTGCGAATGCCAATAAGGAGTCCTGAGTCATGGCAGACAAGTCGCGTTCGGACGGGCGCGCGCCCGACATCTTCACCGAGATGTTGCGGGCACAGACCGAGGCCGCCTCGCAGGTCTTCGGCCAGATGTTCGCGCCGGTCCTGCCCAAGGGCCTCGGCGATGCCCCGACTCCGGCCTGGGGGGACGTCGCCGAATCGCTGCAGGCGATGTGGGGCCAGTTCCAGAGCGGGGCCGCGGCCGACTATGCCGACCCCGCCAAGCTGACCGGCCTGCTCGAATCCTGGTACCGTCAGGTGCCCCTTGCCGATGCCGACAACCAGAAGCGCCTCTGGGACGACAGCCTCCAGCTCTGGCAATCGGTGCTCGGCCAGTACGGTATCGGCCCGACCACGCATGACGACAGTCCCGATGCCGAAGCGAAGCTGCCGCGCAGCGACCGGCGTTTCGCCGATCCCAAATGGCGCGAGCAGCCGTTCTTCGCGCTGATCCACCAGGCCTATCTGCTCTTCGCCGAACAGGCGGAGGCGGCGGCCGACGGCGTCCAGGGGCTCGATCCGGCCAGGCAGCAGCAACTCCGCTTCCTGACGCGGGCGATCGTGGATGCGCTGAGCCCGGCGAATTTCCCGCTGACCAACCCGATCGCGCTCGATCGCGCAATCGAGACCCAAGGCGAGAGCCTGACCAAAGGGCTCGAGCACATGCTCGCCGATCTGAGCCGAGGGCAGCTCACCCATACCGATCCCGAGGCGTTCAAGCTGGGCGAGAATATCGCGGTGACCCCGGGCAAGGTCGTCCACGAAACGCCGCTCTACCAGTTGATCCAATACACCCCGACCACCGACAAGGTGCTGGCAACACCGCTGGTGATCTTCCCGCCGTGGATCAACCGCTTCTACATCCTCGACCTCAACCCGGCGAAGAGCTTCGTGCGCTGGGCGGTCGAGCAGGGTGTGACCGTGTTCATGGTCTCGTGGAAGTCCGCCGATGCCAGTATGGCCGATGTCGTCTGGGACGACTACGTCCGCGCGCAGATCGATGCGATCGACACCGTGCGGACCCGGCTTGACGTGCCGTCCACTCATGCCATCGGCTATTGCGTCGCGGGCACGACCCTGGCCGCGACCCTGGCCGTGCTCGCGCGACGCGGTGAGGCCGACAAGGTCAAGAGCGCGACTTTCTTCACCGCCCAGGTCGATTTCGCCGACCCCGGAGACCTCAAGCATTTCGTCGACGACCAGCAGATCGATGCGATCGCTACGCTCGCACCTGAGGGTTTCCTGGATGGCCGCTATATGGCGGCGACCTTCAACCTGTTGCGCGGCAACGACCTGATCTGGTCCTACGTCACCAAGAACTACCTGATGGGCGAAGACTATCCGGCCTTCGACCTGCTTCACTGGAACGGCGACGTCACCAACCTGCCGGCCAAGTGGCACTGCACCTATCTGCGCGATCTCTACCGCGACAACCGTCTGGTCGAGCCCGATGCGCTGAGCGCCGACGGCACGCCGATCGACCTGCGCCTGATCGCCACGCCTGCTTATATCCAGGCGGGGCGCGAGGATCACATCGCCCCGCCCGAAAGCGTCTGGAAGTTGACGCGCCAGCTCAAGGGGCCCTGGATCTTCCTGCTTGCCGGCTCGGGCCACATCGCGGGCGTGGTCAATCCGCCCAGCTCGAAGAAGTACGGCTTCTGGACCAACGACAAGCCCGGCGAAACGCTCGAACAGTTCATCGAGCGCGCCGAGCAGCATCAGGGATCGTGGTGGCCGCACTGGCTCGGCTGGCTGCGGGGCCAGGACTCGGGAGAGGTCAAGGCGGCCGGAAAGCGCGTGCCCGGCGCGCGCGGCGACAAGGTCATCGAGGATGCCCCGGGGCGCTACGTCAAGACGCGCTGAGCCGTGTCGGGCTAGCGACGATTATGTTTCTGCTATGTTGCAGTGCACAATAATGGCTTGACCCGATGTTTTCCGAGTCTATTGTGCAATGCAGCAGAGCGTTCGCGCGTCCGTGCGGGCCTCCAGTCGCGTCAGCCGAGGATTCTACCGCATGGCCGATACAGACGAGACCAAAGCCGAAGTCGCGGCTGAAAAGGCCTATGCGGCCGCGTCCGAGGCTGTTGGCGACAAGATCGTTGCGCCAATAGCCGAAAGCCCAGCCACCGAGAGCGTCGCCGTCGAAAGCGTCGCGCCGGTCGAGTTTCCGGCCAAGCCCAAGCGGGACCGCAAGCCCGCCGATGCCGCCCCGGCCGACGCGCTGACGCTGCCGGTCAAACCGCAAGCGAAGGCCGAGCCGGCCACGCCGGTTGAGCTCAAGCCGAAAGTGCCGCGCCTGCGCGCACCGGCGACTAAGGTCATCAAGGCGACCAAATCGGCCACCAAGCCCGCGCCGAAGCCGTCTGCCAAGCGCGCCGCGGCGAAGCCCGCCAAGGCCGTGGTCGCGAAGGCTCGGCCAGCAGCCAAGCCTGCTCCAAAGATCGCCAAGCCCGCTGCGGCGGGTTCCGCTCCGAGCATTCCTTTCCTCGCCCAACTCAAGGAAATTCCCATGGACGTGACCGCCTCGATCAAGGACGCCGTCAACGGCGCTCAGGAAAAAGCCAAGGACGCCTTCGCCAAGACCAGCGCTGCCGCCAGCGAATATAGCGAATTCGCCAAGGGCAATGTCGAAGCCTTCGTCGAATCGGGCAAGATCCTGGCCTCGGGCCTGCAAGAACTCGGCAACGGCTTCGTCGCCGACAGCAAGACCGCTTTCGAGACCGCGACCGCCGACGTGAAGGCCTTCGCCGCGATTAAGTCGCCGACCGACCTGTTCAAGCTGCAGACCGAACTGCTGCGTCGCAACTTCGACACGGCTATTGCCTACAGCACCAAGACCGGTGAGGCCGTGGCCAAGCTCACCAACGAAGCTTTCGCGCCGATCGGTGGCCGCGTGACCCTCGCGGTCGAGAAGCTGAAGAAGGCCGCCTGATCGTTCCGAGCCGCGCGCCACGGCGCGGTTCGACGCAAAAAACGGACCGGGCGGCGCAAGGCCGGCCGGTCCGTTTTGCGTTTACCACCTGCGATGGGTTGTCGTTTGCCCCCGGCTTGCGATATTCTCGTGCGATGCATCACGATTTCGGCTCGATTGATTCCCTCTGGTCGCTGCGCGTGCGCGCCGGCGATGGCGACGATGCGGGTGAAGGCGGCGGCGGTGACGCCGGTGGTCAGGACCAGCTCGGTGTCGCCACCAAAACCCGCGCCAAGCCCAAGAAGCCGAGCCAGTTCAAGGTGCTGATGCTCAACGACGACTACACGCCGATGGAATTCGTCGTGATGTGCCTCAAGCGCTTCTTCAACATGGATCTCGAGCAGGCGACGCGCGTCATGCTCCACGTCCACCAGAAGGGTGTCGGCGTCTGCGGCATTTTTCCTTACGAAATCGCCGAAACCAAGGTGAATCAGGTGATGGATTTCGCCCGGCAGAACCAGCACCCGCTGCAGTGCACGCTCGAAAAGGCCTGACCGGGCCGTTCGGAACGCCGCACGTCGTGGCCGCTCGGGCGTAAGGTATTGGCACCAAAGGCACACCTCGCGCGTTTTGGCGCGATGGTACGGCATTCCACGTGCGAAACCGCTTCCGCCCATCGCTCGGCGACGATAGGGGTTTCGCCTGAGCCGATGGAATCGCCACACACGTGAAATTCTTCACCGCCATTGACCGTTACATCTTCAAGCTGACGCTGATGCCGATGCTCGCGGTCTTCGCGATCGCGGCTTCGCTGCTGATGCTCGACAAGATGCTCAAGCTGTTCGACTTCGTCGCGGCTGAAGGCGGACCCGTGGGTGTCGTGTTCAAGATGCTGGCGAACATGCTGCCCGAGTACGCGAGCCTGGCGATCCCGCTGGGGCTGATGCTCGGCGTGCTCTTCGCTTTCCGCAAGCTCGCGACCTCGAGCGAGCTCGACGTCATGCGCGCGGTCGGCCTCAGCTATACGCGGCTGCTGCGTGTGCCTTACATCATGGCGCTGGTCCTCGTGGCGCTGAACTTCGCCAATGTCGGCTATCTCCAGCCGCTGTCGCGCTACTATTACGAGCAGCTCCAGTTCGAGCTGCGCTCGGGCGCGCTCGGCGCGGCGATCAAGGTGGGCGAGTTCACCACCTTGCAGGACAAGATGGCGCTGCGCATCGAGCAGAGCCGCGACGATGGACGCCAACTCATCGGCATCTTCGCGCGCCTGGCCGACGACAAGGGGCAGGTCCTGTCGATCTCGGCCCGCGAGGGGCGCTTCCTCGCGCTCCAGGGCCGGCCCGACACGATCATCCTGCGCCTGGTCCAAGGTCAGATCGTCCAGGAAGTGCCGGGCGAGACGCCGCGCGTGCTGAGCTTCACGCGGCACGACCTGCCCATCGACCTGCCGGCGATCGAGCAGTTCCGGGCGCGCGGCGAGAAGGATCGCGAATATATCCTGCCCGAGTTGCTCAAGATCGGCTGGAACGACAGCCTACCCGAGGACATCCGCATCAAGAGCCAGGCGAGCTTCAACTACCGCATGGTCGAGGTCGTGATGATGCTGCTCGTGCCGCTGCTGGGTCTCGCGCTGGCGATCCCGCCCAAGCGGTCGAGCTCGGCGCTCGGCATGTTCGTCTCGGTGGTGATGGTGACGGTCTACCACAAGATCAACGAGTACGGGCAGAACGTCGCCTCGCTCGGGAGGATCGACCCGACGCTCGCGCTGTGGGGGCCTTTCGTGATCTTTTCCGCGCTGATCGTGTGGATGTACTGGCGCGTCGCTTATGTGCCCGGCGGTCAGGCGATCGGCTGGCTCGAGACCGGATCGCAGAAGCTGGTCAAGCGTGTGCAGGCGCTCATCAAGCGCCGGCAACGGCAAACGACCTAGGCGGGGAAGACGATGCAGCTCGATTTCTTCCCTTCGCGGACCCTGACGCTCTATCTCGCGCGGCTGTTCATCACGCGCGTGCTCGGCGTGCTTTTGATGCTCGTACTGGTCCTGCAGATGCTCGACCTGCTCAGCGAGAGCGGAAAGATCCTCGAATATCAGGGCAACGGCCAAGGCCAGCTCTGGACCTACGTGACCCTCCGCGCGCCGCAGCTGATGGCACGCTTCCTGCCCTATTCCGTGCTGCTGGCGACGATCGTCACCTTGTTCACCTTGAACCAGAACAGCGAGGTCATCGCGATGAAGGCGGCGGGGCTCTCCGCCCACCAGGTGCTGGCACCGCTGTTTCTCACCGCGATCGTCGTCGCCGGCTTGAGCTTCGCCTTCAACGAGCGCGTCGTGACGCGCGCCAATGCGACGCTGAAGGTCTGGCAAAGCGCCAACTACGGCCCGCTGCCCAAGGATTCGGGTGTGCGCAGCAACGTCTACGTGCGCGACGGCACCAATATTCTGATGGCCGCAACGGTCACGGGTCAGGGCCGCGCCATGGTGCTGCAGAATGTCTCCTGGTATCGCCGCGACGCGCAAGGCATGGTGGTCGAGCAATTGCGCGGGCCGCGCGCGACCTTTGTCGGCCCCGGCTGGCGGCTCGAGACGCCCGAGCGCTTCGAGGTGAAGACCACGATGACGCAGAGGCTCGGCTCGCAGATCATCGCGCAGAGCGTCGAACCCGGCCAGATCGCGATCAGCGCGGTCGATCCCGATGCACAGAGCCTGTTCGAGCTGTCGGATTCGATCGCCGATCTCAAGGCTGCCGGTCGCCGCACCAGCGAGCTCGAGGGCAAGTGGTGGCACAAGATCTCGGGGCCGCTGTCCTCGGTGCTGATGCCTCTTCTCGGCGCGCTCGCGGCTTTCGGCCTCGCCCGATCGGGGCAGGTGCTGATCCGCGCGATCATGGGCATGGCCCTGGGATTCACCTATTTTGTCATCGACAACGCGGCGCTCGCCATGGGCAATTTCGGTGGCTATCCGCCGCTCGTCGCCGCCTGGGCGCCATTCCTGCTCTTCGCCCTCATCGGTGAAACGGTGCTGGTCCGGACCGAGGAATAGGCAAAGGGCCAGACCACGTGCTGCGGCGCGCAGATCTCAAGTCAGACGGATGGCAAAAATCAGGTTGGCCCGCGTCCCATCGTGCTGCGCACCAGCCGCGCCATCAGTGGCCACAGTCCGACATAGCTGGCTTTGTGATAGGTCGCATCGCGGTCGAAGTGTGCCGATATCCGGCGGTGCGCCTCGGCCAGCGAATGGTAGGGCACCGACGGTAGCAGGTGGTGTGTGGCGTGATAGCGCAGACCCACGGGTGCCCATAGCTCTGCGATCGGACCCGGCGGCGGGACGTCGACCGAATCGAGGAATTGCGCGGTCACCGTCATCGGCTCCCCCTCGTTGACCCAGAGGTGCGCGACGAGCGTGCGGACCTGGTTCAGTACGGCGGTGACCGAAATGACCGCCATCGCGATCAGCAGCGGGCGCCAGCCCCAGGCCCAGCTTGCGGCGAGCACGGCGATCGCCCAGGCGCTGGCGCCCAGTTCCTGCCAGAAGACCATGCGTGCGAAGGCCCCTTCGGGCGGACGGCGGCGGAAGGCCGGGTTGATCGACAGCGCGGAAGCGCGCTCCCATACGAGCTTGCGCAGCGCGGGAACGAGCGCGCCCAGCGGCACCAGCAGCGCCGATCGCAGCAGCAGGCCGGGCGGCAGCAGCATAGCCAGCAGCGCGAAAGTGGGCAGCGAGGCCGGCTTCATCCGTCCCAGCGGAAGATATTCGGGATCGTCCACGGTGCCGTAGCGGGTGCGCGCGTGGTGCAGCGTGTGGATGCCCTCGTACATGAACGAGGGGGTGAGCAGGGGGATGCCGACCAGCAGGTTCCAGCCCGTGCGGAAGCCGGGCAGGGCGTCCTTGTGGATGTGGGTCAGCTCGTGGATGAACAGCAGCGCGCGGTACAGCGCCAGCGCCGAGATCAGGCCGGCGGCCGTCGCGGCCCAGGGATTGTCCAGCAGGATCGCCGCCGCCAGAGCGGCATAGCCGACCGCGGCCGAGCCCAGCATGTCGGACCAGTAGATCGCGGGACGCGCCTCTGCGATGTCGCGGGTCAGATCGACCGCGGCCCGCAGCATCGGCATGTCGTCGGCAATGCGCGAAGACGTCGCGTCGGTCTTGGGGCTGGTCTCGATCGCTTGGTATGCCGTCATTCAGTCGGTTCCGGTAAAGTCCTCGGGCCTGTTGGGATTGAGCACGTAGCCTCGATCTTTCGAGCGCCGACAGTGCGGCCCGGCTGGAAATCGCTGCCGGGATGGTCCACAAAGCGCGCCAATGCAAGGGCCAAGGGTGGAGAGGCGCAGTACGCCAGCTTCCGCGTGCCTCGATCGCAACAGAGAAAGTGATATAGTGGCCTCCGCCGAAATTTCCATCATCCCGGTAACCACCAAGGCCGATCGCACGGCGTTCATCGACCTGCCCTATCGGCTCAACGCCAGCGATCCGCATTGGGTGCCGCCGCTCAAGGCAGACGTCGCCGAGCTGCTGAACCCGGCGAAAAACCCGTTCTTCGAGCACGCCGAAGTGCAGCTTTTCCTCGCGTACCGCGGTGGCCAAGTGGTCGGCCGCATCTCGGCGCATTTCGATCGGCTCGCCTGGACGCTTCCGCCCGAGCAGGGCATGGGGCCGGGCACGGGCAACTGGGGCCTGTTCGAGGCCGAGGACGAAGCGGTCGCTGCCGCCTTGATCGAGACCGCGGAGGAATGGCTGCACCAGCAGGGCATGACCCGCGTGCTCGCGCCGATCAGCCTGTCGATCTGGGATGAGCCGGGCCTGCTGGTGAAGGGCTTCGATCACGACCCGGTGATCATGATGGGACACCATTCGCCGCGCTATCAGGCCTGGATCGAGGGCGCCGGCTATGGCCCCGCCAAGACGCTGCTGACCTACGACCTGGAAATCGCCGAAGGTTTTCCGCCGCTGATCAACCGCATCGTCGCCTCCGGCGAGAAGAACCCGCGCATTCGCATCCGCCGGGCCGACAAGAGCCGGTTCAAGCAGGAGGCGGAGCTCGTCTTCCACATCCTCAACGATGCCTGGTCGCAGAACTGGGGCTTCGTGCCGATCACCCAGCGCGAGATCGACTACGTCGCCAAGAAGATGAAGCCGATCATCCGCGAGGACATGCTGATGATCGCCGAGGTCGACGGCGAGCCCGTCGCCTTCATGCTGACCTTCCCCGACATGAACCGCGTGATCAAGCCGTTCGGCGGCAAGCTGTTCCCGTTCAACTTCATCAAGCTGCTGCTCTGGGCGCGGAAGCCGATGGCCGACCGCATGCGCGTGCCGCTGATGGGCGTGGTCAAGAAGCTGCAGTCATCGCGCCTCGCCAGCCAGCTGGCCTTCATGATGATCGAATACATCCGTCGCGAAGCGGTCGGCGTTCTCGGCGCCAAGACCGCCGAGATCGGCTGGATCCTCGACGACAACCAGGGGATGATCGCGATCGCCGATGCGATCAACAGTAAGGTCAACCGCGAATACGTGATCTACCAGAAGGGGCTTTGACGCGCGTTTCGTCATCCCCGCGAAAGCGGGGACCGCTCCCGGTCTACTCGGTGACGAACGTATGAGCTGCCAAGGGTCCCCGCTTTTGCGGAGATGACGGCTTTC
Organism: Novosphingobium anseongense; assembly: GCF_037482895.1. Taxonomy (NCBI): domain Bacteria; kingdom Pseudomonadati; phylum Pseudomonadota; class Alphaproteobacteria; order Sphingomonadales; family Sphingomonadaceae; genus Novosphingobium; species Novosphingobium anseongense. Next base: position 1,027,369 of record NZ_JBBHJZ010000002.1, read on the forward strand.
GGGCTTACTCGACCGGTTCCGCAGCAATCGACGGCGCGGCTGCAGGCGCCGCAGCCTCGCTCGCGCCGGCTTCCGCCTCATCCGCACCGGCAACCGCGCCACTCGCCGAGCCCTTGCCCGGCTTGCCCGCGGTTTCGGTCGGCGGCGGGGCGAGCGGCGGCTTCGACTGCAGCGTATCGTAAGGCAGCATCGCGTCGCTGGCCGAGCCGGGCAGGATCTCGCCCTGCGCGGTCGCGGCCTCTGGGGTCTTCTTCTCGCCCTGGCAGGCGGCGAGCGCGAGCGGGATCAGGCATAGCGCCGCGGCGCGCAGGGGCAGTCTCATTCGGCGGCCTCGCAGGAATCGGAAGGGCAGGGCTTGTCGAGCGCGGCGAGGAAGCCGGCGGCCTCGGCCAGCAGGGCTTCGTCCCAGGTCGTCTGGTCGACCGTGACGCCTAGCCGTTCGAGGCTGGTGACGCCATATTCGGCGATGCCGCAAGGGACGATGCCGTTGAAGTGCGAGAGATCGGGCGAGAGGTTCACCGCGAAACCATGCATCGTCACCCATTTGCGGATGCGCACGCCGATCGCGCCGATCTTGGCCTCGCGGCCGTCGATATCCTGCGTCCAGATGCCGATGCGGCCCTCGCTGCGGAAGGCTTCGACGCCGAAGCGCGCGAGCGCGGCGATCACCCAGCCTTCCATCGCATGGACAAAGCCGCGCGCGTCGCGCGCGCGCTTCTTGAGGTCGAGCAGGACATAGCCGATGCGCTGGCCCGGGCCGTGATAGGTATAGCGACCGCCGCGGCCGGCCGAGACGACCTCGAACCGCGGGTCGAGCAGTTCGGGTGCGGCGGCGCTGGTGCCGGCGGTGTAGACGGGCGGATGTTCGAGCAGCCAGATCAGTTCGCGCGCCTTGCCTTCGGCAATATCCGCGTTACGCGCGGTCATCGCATCGAGCGCTTCGCGATAGGGCACGAGCCCTCGATCGATGCGCAGCTCGATGTCGCCGGGAAGCTCGCTGGAGAGTCTCTCAGTCATCGCGCGTTGCGTGGCGGCATTCGCTGCGGTTATCAAGGGCCATGATCATGAAGTTCGACGGCAACCTCGCCTGGAAGCAGGCCTCCTCTTCTCTCGCCACCAATCGCGAGCTCCTGCTCGCGCTGGCCGGGGTGTTCTTCCTGCTGCCCAGCCTGGCCTTCGCGCTGTTCCTGCCGCAGCCCGAACCCAACCCCGGCGCCAGCCCCGATCAGCTTATGGGGGCGATGCAGGCCTATTACCTGTCGGTCTTTCCCTACATGCTGATAACCGCGCTGACCCAGGCGACCGGCACACTCGCCGTGCTGACCTTGTTCACCGATCGCACCCGGCCCACCGTCGGCCAGGCGATCAAGCTCGGGCTCGGCGGGCTGCTCAGCTACCTGGCGGCACAGCTCCTGCTCGGCCTCGGTCTCGGCGTGGCCGGCAGCATTCTGTTGGGGGCGGGGGCACTGACCGGCTCGCAGGTGTTCGTCGGCCTGATCATCGTCGCACTGCTCGTGGGCGTGCTCTATGTCGCGGTGAAGACTTCGCTCGTCGCGCCGATCGTCGCGGTCGAACGCGAGCGCAATCCGGTCTCGGCGCTGCGACGCTCGTGGCGGCTAACGCGCGGGAATTCGGTGCGCGTGGCGCTGTTTTACCTGCTGTTCCTGGCGGCCTTCGGCCTGGTCTTCATCGTCGTGATGACGCTGATCGGCATCGTCCTGGCGCTGGTGGCCTCGGGATCGACCGCGACGACGATTGCGGCGGTCGTCTCATCGGCCGTCGGTGCGGTGATGACGCTCTATTTCGTCGCGATCCTCGCCGCGGTGCACCGCCAGCTCGCGGGTCCCTCAGCCGAACGCGCCAGCGCGCCGTTCGAGTGATTTAGACGTCCGCGTCCTCGTCCTTCCAGCCCCAGAACAGGAAGGCCGGCGGGACGTTCCAGAATTCCATGCCGTTGTCGATGCGGCGGAAGTGGCGCTCCATGAAGGCGCGCGCCTTGGCGGTGAACTGGTAGACCAGGAAGGCGCCGCCCGGGCGCAGCACGCGCCAGGTGCCCGCGGCGATCGCCGGGCCGACGCCGTCGGGCAGCGTCGAGAACGGCAGGCCCGAGAGCACGTAGTCGGCATGCTCGTGCCCGTGCGAAAGCACGATGTCCTCCACGTCGGCGGCCGAGCCGAGCACCGCGGTGAAGCGGCTGTCGGTGATCGTCTTGCGCAGGTAGTCGATGAACAGCGGGTTGGTGTCGATCACGATCAGCGCGCCGTCGCGGCGCAGCCGATCGAGCACCGGGCGGCAGAAAGTGCCGACGCCGGGGCCGTATTCGACGAACAGCTTGCATTCGTCCCAGTCCACCGGGCCGAGCATCTTGGCGATCGTGCGATCGGACGAGGGGATGATCGAGCCGACCATCACCGGATTGCGCACGAAGCCCTCGAAGAACACGCCCCACGGGCCGAAGAATTGCTTCACCCGGCGCTTGAGCTTCTGCGGCAGCGCCTCTTCGGCATACTGTCTGGTCGTCATGCGGGAGCCGGGCCTTGCTTATGTGGCAGTAAGATGTCGTGAATCGGGTATCCCGATTTGCCCGGCCAATGCAAGCGGGGCTGTTCGGCGGTCAGAGGATTTCCAGAACCTTGTCCTGCGGACGGCACAGACGGGCGCCTTTTTCGGTTTCGACCAAAGGCCGCTCGATCAGCTTGGGCTCGGCGGCCATGGCGGCGAGCACGGTCGCGTCGTCGGCCTGCGGCAAGCCGCGTTCCTCTGCGTCGGTGCCCCTGAGGCGCAAGCCCTGCTGCGGGGTGATGCCCGCGTCGCGGTAGAGCTGCGCGAGCTTGTCGGCCGAGGGCGGCGTCTTGAGATATTCGACCACGGTCACCGCGACGCCGGGCGTCTCCTCGAGGATCGCCAGGGTCTTGCGCGAGGTGCCGCAGGCGGGGTTGTGCCAGATCGTCGCGTTCATGGGGTAGTCTCCTTGTTCGGGGTCAGCGCTGGCACCGCGCGTCGTGCGGCGGCCGGGCGGATGTTCGGTGCGGGGGCGGCGCTGAGCGCCTCGAGCCCGCGCGCGGCGCGGCCGGCGCGCTGGATTGCGCGGACCAGCCGCGGATAGACGCCGCAGCGGCAAAGATTCGTGATCGCCGCCTTGATGTCGGCCTCGCTCGGATCGGCATTGCGCGAGAGGAGCCCGGCCGCGGCCATGACGATGCCCGGCGTGCAGAAGCCGCACTGGATCGCCTGCTCGGCGACGAGCGCCTGTTGGGCCGGGTGCGATCGGTCTTCCGAGAGACCTTCGATCGTCACGACGACGCGGCCCTCGGCCTCGCCCAGCGTGATCTGGCACGATCGCGTCGCCTCGCCGTCGACCAGCACGGTGCAGGCGCCGCAATCGCCGACGCCGCAGCCGTATTTGGTGCCCGTCAGGTTAGCTGCGTCGCGCAGTGCCCAGAGCAGTGGCGTCTGTGGATCCAAGCGGAACTCGACCGGACGCGCATTGACGGTAAGGGCGGGCATCGGCCTTACTTAACGCGAACCTTGACGCCTGCCCATAGCGTACGCGGTATGCCGAGATCGATCGAGCCGGCCTGGTTGCGCGTGACGATCTCGGTGTCGGTCAGGTTCTCAGCCCGGAGGATCAGGCTGAACGGGCCGGTGACGGGCAGTTCGACGAAGGCGTCGAGCGTGGTCGCGGCGCGCAGGCTGTCCACCTGGAGATCGTCCTCGAACTGCGCGCCGACGTGGCGCAAGGTGGTCGAGAGGGTCCAGCCCGGCCGCGGCCGCCAGGCCAGGGTGGCGCTTGCAGCGATCTTGGGCGTCTGCGCCGGGCGCAGGCCGTCGAGCGCCGCCTGGGTGCTCGTCGCCTGGACCTCGGCATCGGTCAGGGCCAGCGAACCGTCGAGGCTCACCGTACCCAGTCGCAGCGCCGCACCGAACTCGAGCCCTTTGGCGCGCACCGCGCCGACGTTCTGCCGCTGGCGCGTGTTCGCCGCGATAGTGACATTGGCGATCGCGTTCTCGACCTTGTTGGTGAAGGCCGTGACCGACAGCGTGACCGCGGGCGATGGCGCGAAATCGATGCCCAGGTCGAACCCGCGCAACTCCTCGTTGCGCAGCGCGGCATTGGCCCGGGTGGTCACGGGGAAGACCACGAAGGGCCGGTAGAGCTCGTTGACCGTCGGCATGCGGATGCCGCTGTAACCGGCCGCGCGCAGCGCCAGGCCGCCACCTGCATTCCACACCGCGCCGCCGCGGAAGGAGGTGTCCCAGCCCTGGCGATCGGCGAAGACGTTGTTCAGCTGCACGGTCGTGCCCGCGGCATTGGTCTCGCGCAGGAAGCCTTCGCGGATCGTCCAGCGATCGGCGCGGACACCGGCGGTCAGGACCACGGGGCCGAGCGTCCAGTCGTCTTCGACGAACAGCCCGATGTCGGTGTTGCGCCCCCCCGCGCGGCGGCGGACCGTGACCGCGCCCGTCGTGTTGTAGCCTTCCTCCTGCAGTTCGGCCTGGCCGATCCGGAGGTCCGCACCCAGCCGCAGCACGTGGGCTTCGCCCACCGGCGGCCGCAATTCGAGCTTGCCGCCGAGCCCGGTCGAAGGCGTGCGGCGCTGGTCGAGCGTCTTGGTGAAATTGGTCGAGCTGATCACGGTGTTGCTGAAATCGCGCGCCTGGACATAGGCCAGCGCTTCGAATCCCCAGTCGCCGCGCCCGACGAGACGGATCGAGGCGTCCTGGCCGCTCGCGCTGGTCAAGGCCCCCGCGAAGCGCAGCACGCGGTTGTCCTCGAACAGCAGGCCGCGCGCCTGGATCTCGATGTCGTCGGTCAGCGGCGCGACCGCGCGGACCGAGGTGGACCAGCTATCGTACTTCGCTTTTGCGCTGGCGGGCACGCGCTGGCTCCTGGGCGTCGTCCAGAAGCCCTGGCCGCGATCCCAGCGGCCCGACACCACGGCGAAGCCCTGGCCGAGTTCGGGCGCTAGCGTGCCCGAAAGCGTCGTCTCGCCGCGATCGTCGACCAGAGCCTCGCCCGAGAACAGGCCGAGCTCCTGGGCGTTGGCGCTGGTCAGCTCGATCGTGCCGGCCACCGCGCCCGAACCGAAGGCGCCCGAGCCACCGCCGCGCGTCACACGCACCGCGCCGAGCCGTTCGGGGGCGATCGCCGAAAACGGGATATAGCCGAACATCGGATCGGCCATCGGCACGCCGTCGAGCAGCACGAGCGCGCGGCTGGTGGCATTGCCGCCGAGCGCGCGCAGGGTCACGCCCTGCGCCGAAGGGTTCGACGAGCGACTGTCCGAACGGCGGAACTGCTGGAAGCCCGCGACCGAGGACAGCAGGTCCTCGATCCGGCCCGAGGCGGTCGCGGTGATCCGCTCGCGATCGATGCGCACGACGTCGTAGGCGGGCGTCGCCGGTGTCTGCTCGAGCCCGCGGCCGGTGACGACGATCGGCTCGTCCTCAGCCTGGGCCACCGAAGGCGCGAGCAGGCATCCGGCGAGCGCCGGTGCGATCCAGTAACGGGGGCAGATCATAGCGTGGCGGAATCCTTGAGACGCGTGGCGATCTCGCGCATCTCGGGCGCCAGCGGATACATGTGCTGGTACTGGAGGATCTGCTTGCCGACCAGCGCCAGGCGCCCGGCGAAGCCTGGTACGGTGTTGGGCGCCATCAGCGGCGAGTTGTACGGGGGCACGTCGGCCGACTGGAATTCGAACGCGGCGGAGACGCGCGGCCGCGTCTCGCGCGGGCTGCCGTGCGAGCCCCAGTGCAGCACGGCCTGGTTCCACATGAGGATCGAGCCCGCCTCGGCCGGCAGAGCGCGGATGTCCTGATGGGCAAACTGCCACTGGCCGTTCTCGGGCGTGTTGTAGGTCGGGTCGCGATCGGCGGGGACCATATACATGCAGCCGTTGAGCGTCGTCGCGTCGGACAGCGGCAGCCAGACCGTCAGCGAGGTCGGTGAACCGTCGGCGCGCAACGTCGGCTGGGTCTTGTCGCGATGCGGCTTCCAGCCACTGTCGTCGCGGCGCGGATCGACGAACCAGACCCAGAAATCGGGCATGCGCATGTAGCCGGGGCCGAGGATCGGCTCGATCACCTGATGCAGCTTGATGAACAGCGCCCAGAACTCGTCGTAGAGAAAGGCGAAGGGCACGGGGATGCCCTGCGCGTCGAGCTTCGCGACAAGCGCGACCATCTCCTCGAGCGGCAGGTTCCAGCCGACCGGCGGCAGCTGGAAATAGCCTTCCTTGCGCATGAGCCCCTGCAGCCTCTCCCTGGTAGGATCGTCTACAGAGAACAGTTGCAGCGAAGACAGGAAGTCGATGTCCTCGATCCGCAGCGCTGGCGCGAGTTCACGCCAGAACGTGGGGGTCGACCACTCGTCGCTTCTCGAGACACCTGCCGTGGTAGCCATTCTTCACCTTGTCCGATCGCCGCGGCCGATCTGCCGGCGAGTATTTCGCGCCCGATTTCCACGTATCGCGCGTCAAAGGCAAGTCTCGATCGGCTAGCCTCCGCCGCAGGTTTGACACGATGGCGGTTCATATCTATGATACACTATATATCACAATGGGATGGCACATGAGATGACCGAAGGTGCAGCCGCTTGTCCCGCCCGGCAAAACCGTGACGACCGCAAGTCGGCTGCGCTCGCCGATGCCGAAGCGCGGCCCGAAGTGGGCTTCGCGCCGATCCACCAGTTCGGCTTCGCGCGCGACATCATGCGCAGCGCGGCGGTGAAGCAGGGCATGGAGGTCGACTATTTCAAGGACAAGGAGCCGAGCAAGGTTCCCGTGATCTTCCTCGACGGCGAGATCCACAAGAAGCGCCGCGCCCAGCTCGCGCGCTATTTCACGCCCAAGGCGATCGCCGGCCGGCACCGCCAGGTGATGGATCGGACGACGGCCGAGGTGATGGGCGATCTGCGCCGCAATAGCCGCGGCCAGCTCGACGTGATGAGCCTGCGCCTCGCCTGCGACGTGGCTGCCGAGATCGTCGGGCTGACCAACACCGATCCCGATGCCATGTCGAACCGGTTGCGCAAGAAGTTCACCGCCAGCGGCAAGCGTAAGCGGCCGGGTCTGATGGGCCGGCTCGGTGCGATCGAGGACACCCTGCGCACCCTGTGGTTCTTCAAGCGCGATGTCGTCCCGGCGATCCGCCATCGCCAGACGCACGACTGCGACGACGTAATCTCGTTCCTCGTGCGCGAAGGCTTCTCGGACCAGGAGATTCTGGTCGAATGCATGACCTATGCGACCGCAGGCATGATCACGACGCGCGAATTCATCGTCATGGTCGCCTGGCACCTGCTCGAGAACGAGGACCTGCGGCGGCAGTTCCTCGACGGCTCCGAGGAGGTCCAGTTCGCCATTCTCGACGAGATCCTCCGCATCGATCCCGTCGCCGCCTATGTCTATCGCAAGGCCGAGGAAGACTTGGTCACCTCGGACGGGCGGCAGGTGAAGGCGGGCGAGCAGTTCCTCGTCGACATCCGCAACATCAATCTGGACGAGGCGGCGACGGGCGCCTGTCCTTTTGCGATCGATGCCGAGCGTTCGAAGCGCGAGCGCATGCCCTCGAACTGGCTGAGCTTCGGCGACGGCCCGCACCGCTGCCCAGGCGCGCAGGTCGCGATGCACGAGACGCGCGTGTTCATCGACGCCCTGCTGCGCGTGCCGGGCATCCGCCTCGCGCGCAAGCCGACGATGGGCTGGATCGAGGAGATCAACGGCTACGAACTCCACGGTGCGATCGTCGAGTGCGATCGCGCATGAGCGCGCTCACCCCATCGTCACGCCGCCGTTGACGTAGAGGTTCTGGCCGCTGACGAAGCGGCTGGCCTGGGAGGCCAGGTAGAGCATGGCATGGGCGATGTCGGTCGGCTCGCCGATGATGCCGAGCGGCGCAGCGCTGCGGCGCAGGCGCAGAGCTTCCTCGCGTTTGGCTTCGTCGAGTGAGCCGTCGGCGTTGCGGTAGGACCAGGTCGCGAGCGTGGTCTCGACGAAGCCGGGTGAGACCGTGTTGGCGCGAATGCCGAAAGCGCCCATCTCCTTGGCGACGTTGCGCGTGATCGCGCTGACACCCGACTTGGTCATGGCATAGACGCTCATCCCCGGCGGCGCTGAGATCGCGCCGGTCGAGGAGATGTTGATGATCGAGCCGCCGCCGGTCTCCTTCATCGCGCGCGCCGCGGCCTGGCTGCCCCAGAACACGCCCTTGAGATTGATCGCGATGACCCGCTCGAGCAGGTCCTCGGTCACGTCGAGGAGGGGGCAGGGCCCCGCGGTACCGGCGACATTGGCCCAGACGTCGATCCGGCCGTGCAGCTCCAGCGCTTTCGCCGCCAGCGCATCGATGTCCGCCTTGCGGCTGACGTCGGTGCGCAGGACTGTGGCAGCGGATCCGATCAGGGCCGCGGTCTCGGCGAGGCCGGCCTCATCGACGTCGCCTATCACGACCTTGGCGCCGGCCTCGGCGAACGTCTGCGCCGCCTGCCGGCCGATCCCCGCCGCCGCGCCGGTCACCACCGCCACGCGGCCTTCAAGGCTGAAGCTGTCCATCAGTGCCATCTTCTTCTCCCAAGTTCTTGCCAGCGCTTATGGGCCCAGGGGACGCCGCCGGGCAAAGAGGCGACGGCACTTCCATATTTACGGCAATCGGTGCGTGCGGCCGTTGTCGAACCGCAGCGGCGAAACCATATCGCGCGGGCCAACCTGCGGAGGGTGATTCATGAGCTTCCATCTCCACGACGCTTCGGCGCCGATCTTCGTCGCATCGCTGCGCAACATGAGCGCCTGGCTCGACAAGGCCGCGGCCGAGAAGGACGAACGCCTGCTGATCGACGCGCGGCTCGCGCCCGACATGCGCCCACTGTCCGCGCAGTTCCAGATGGCCTCGGACAGCGCCAAGAATGCCATGGCGCGGCTCGCCGGGATCGAGGCGCCGTCGATGCCCGACACCGAGGCGAGCTTTGCCGAACTGCGCGATCGCTGCGCGCGTACGATCGCCTTTATCGAGAGTGTCGACGTCGCCGCGGTCAACGCCGGGGAGGAGCGCGAGGTGACGCTGAAGATCCCCAACGGCATGGGTTACGCCTTCACCGGCCGCGCCTATCTGACGGGCTTCGCGCTGCCCAACTTCTTCTTCCACGTCACCACCGCCTACGCGATCCTGCGCGCGCAGGCCGTGACGATCGGCAAGCCCGACTTCCTCCAGCACCTCGGCCCGCCGAACATCACCGCGGGCTGAGGTCCGTCGCCGCCGGTCAGCCCCCCATGAAGGCGGGGCTGATCGCGCCGGTGAAGACGCCGCTGGCGAAGCCCTGGTCGGTGTAGAGGAACGATCCCGTCACGGCGCCGCAGAGCGGGCTGTTGATCAGGATCAGCGGCCAGGCCTGCTCCTCGGCCGTGGCCATGCGGCCGAGCGAGGGGAAGGGCCAGGCGGCGATGAATTCGTCGGTCATGATGTCCTTCGACTGGTCGACGAACGCCGTCTTGGTCGGACAGGGGCCGATCGCGTTGAGGCGGATGCGGCGCGTGTTGCCGAGCTCGACCGCCTTGTTCTGGACCCAGACCACGAGCATTTCCTTCGAGCTCGTATAGCCGTCGCGGACGCGGCTGGTCGGATCGGCCTCGCACCAGGCATAGGCCTCGTCGGGGTCGGAGATCGCCAGCATTTCCAGGCTTTGTGCCAGGTTCTTCTGCCAGCCCATCGCCGCGTCCGAGCTGATCAGCGCGATGCCCGCGCCGTCGCGCACGGAAGGGAGCAGGCTTTCGACGAACAGCCGCGTGCCGATGTAGTTGACCCGCATGCAGTAGAGCGGCCCCTTGATGTGCGGCGGCAGGCCGGCGCAGGGGAAGACGAAATCGATCGGCCCGACGTCGGCGAGGCCCGCGGCGGTGGCGCGGACCTGCGCGAAGTCCGAGAGGTCGCATTGGCGGAAGCTGGCGTGGGCCACCTTGGGCTGCTGGATGTCGACGATGTGCACTTTCGCGCCCAGTTCGCCGAGAATCCGCGCGACCTGCTCGCCCATGCCCGAGGCGCCGCCGGTGACGACCACGGTCTTGTCCTTGTAGCCCAGGCCCTGGCCCAGCCCGTCGAGATTGCTCATTGTCCTCTCCTCATTGTCCGTAAGCCTGGAATACCCGCCGCCCCTCGATCTCACGCAGGTGGCCGACGTGCGGCGCGACGAAGTGCGCGGGGATCACCAGCGCACCCGTCGCGACGAAGCGATCGATCAGCCGCCGCCGGGTGATCAGGGTCTGCGCGAAGTCGTCGCAAGTACCCGCGTCGATCTCGGGGTGGATCAGCTCGATCGGGTGATGGAACACGTCGCCGGTGAACCACGCTTGCTCCCCGGCCGAGTCCAGATGCACCACCGAATGACCGAGCGTGTGGCCGTAGGCGGGCTGCGTCTCGAGGCTCGGGCAGATGCGATGGTTCTCGGCGACCACGTCGACGAGGCCTGCCGCGATCACCGGTTCGACGCTGGCGGCGAAGATGCCGGCGTTCTCGGGCACGTGGCGGTAACCGGGCAGGTCGGGGTTCCAGCGGTCGAGCTCGCGCTGGGCGAGCAGGTAGCGGGCGTTCGGAAAGGTCGGCACGAAGCGGCCGTCGCGCAAAGTCGTGTTCCAGCCGCAATGGTCCGAATGGAGGTGGGTGCAGAACACGAAGTCGACCTGTTCTGGACGGATGCCGGTGGCGCCGAAGCGCTCGATAAACGGCGTGTCGAGCTGGTCGAAGAGCGGGAAGTGCGGCAGGCTGCGGCCGTTGCCGACGCAAGGGTCGATCACCACGACGCGGCCGTCGACCACGACGATCCAGGACTGCACGACCATGTCCCAGGTGCCGTCGGCATTCGCCCAGCGCGGATGAAGCCAGCCGGCGTTCTGCGCGACCAGGTCCGCGCCGAACATCGCCAGCGGCATCGGCGCGGTCATTTCCTCGACCCTATGAATCGTCGCCTCGCCGACGGTGAACCTGTCCATCGCCTTCTCCCTTGCGCGGGCCTTATTCGGCGGCCGCGTCCAGTTCCGCAAAGGCCTCGAGCATGGCCGCCTTCGCCGTGTTGGCAATGGGAAATCCGCAATAGGGAATCGCCGAGTAGAACACCTCCTCGAGTTCCTGCCGGGTCAGGCCGTTCTTCATACCCATCTTGGTGTGGTACTTGATCTCCTCGGACTGGCCCTGGCCGATCAGCATGCCGAGCACGGCCAGACTGCGCAGCTTGCGGGGCAGCTGTTCCTCGCGCGTCCAGACCTGGCCGAAGGGCAGTTCGAGAGTCCACCGGGCCTGGAGTGGGCCGAAACCCTGATCGCTTTCTGCGAAGGCCCGGCAGCCGTCGGCCATGTCCTGGCCGTATATCTCGGCGAAGAGGGCCTGGCCCCTGTCGATCGGGTTGTCGCTCATCGTCTCATCCCACTTTCGTTATCGCGCCGCCCTTGTCGGACGAAGCGCGCATCGCGTCGAGTATCTGCATGGAGGCGAGGCCGTCGCGGAAGGTCGGCACGGGCACGGGCGAACCCGAGGGCTTTCCCTCGATCCCGGCGTGCAGCGCCTCGCACAGCCGTGTGAACGGGCCGATCTCGAAGTGCGACATGCGTCGCGCGCCCTCCTCGGCGGGCGGGGCGGGCGGTAGTTCGAGATCGGGCGTGACCGCGAGCTCGCGCGTGCCGCTCTTGTCGGCGACGAAGACCTTGCCGGCCTCGATCCAGACCGTGCCCTTGGTCCCCGCGCAGCGCCAGAGCGTTGCCGAGGGGCCCCAGGCGCCCGCGGTCTGCTGCATCGAGCCTTCGACCCCGTTCTTCATGCGGAAGCGCATCGAGTAGGAGTCCTCGGCATCGGCCTGGCGATCCGAGGTCAGGAACAGGTTGGCGCTGACGTCCTCGAACTCGCCGAGCCAGGCGCGGATCTGGTCCATCAGGTGCGAGCCGCCGGCGCCGAGCCAGCCGCCGCCCGAGGCCTTGTCGAACCACCACTTGGGCAACGGCGTCTCGGGATCGGCGCAGAACGGGATGAACTGGTCCATCACCAGGAAGCGCGGATCGCCGATCAGGCCTTCGGCGATGGCGCGGCCGAACAGCGCGCGATCGGGCAGCCAGCGGAACTCGTGCGCGACCATGTGGAAGACGCCGGCCTGCTCGGCGGCGTCGAGCATGGCCTGGCCCTCGATCGCATCGGCCGCGAAGGGCTTTTCGCAGACGACGTGGCAGCCGTGGGCGATGGCCTTCAAGGTCAGCGCGGCGTGGGTGCTGGGCGGCGTGGCGATGGTCACGACCTTGGCACCGGTCGCCGCGATCGCCTCGTCGAGATCGGTGAAATGGCGGGCGATGCCGTTCTGCGCGGCGCGCTTGGCCAGCTTCTCGGGGGTGTTGCCGACGAGACCGACGACCTCGAAACCGGTCGCGCGCAAGGCAGGCACGTGGATGCGGCAGCCGAAGCCGGTGCCGACCACGAGCGCGGGAATGGGGGCGGTCATCATGGGTCTCCCGTTGCGCTCGGGCCTTCGACAAGCTTAGGCCGAGCGGATCTTGTTCTTTGCCGCACGCCCCCAAGTCCGCTCATGCCGAGCTTGTCGAAGCATGCCAGCGCCACCTCACATCACGACGTGGACCTTGGTCTCTTCGTTGGGCCCGCGCAGCTTCTGCATCGTGCCGGCCAGATCGCCGAGCGGCACCGTGTTCGTCACGATCGCCTTGGGATCGCAGTGGCCCTTGTCCATCTGGTCGGCGATGTAGAGGAACTCCTTCATCGAATAGCCGACTGCGAACTGGATCGAGGCGCACTTGTAGCTGGCCAAGCCCGGGATCACCGGATCGGGCGCGGTGCAGAAGCCGAGGCTGACCACCTTGCCGAACTGGCTGACGTGCATGATCGACTTCATCAGCATGCCCTCGGCGCCGACGCATTCGAACACGTGCTGCGGGCTGCCGCCCAGGGCCTCGATCACCTCGCCGATCTCGTTGTCGCCATAGGGCACGAAGGCGTTGGCGCCCATTTCGAGGCTCAGGTCCTTGCGCCGCGACGAGCGCGACATGGCGACGATCCTGCCCGCGCCGAGGCGCCGTGCCCAGTAGATCGCATAGAGCGCGACCGTGCCGCCGCCGAGCACGAGCACGCGGTCGCCGGGCTGGATCTGCGCGAGCTTGACGCCATAGAGGCTGATTGCCAGCGGCTCGATCAGCGCGCCGTCGGCCATCGACAGAACCGAGGGCAGCCGCGTGGCGACGCTGATGGGGACGCGGGCGAATTCGGCGAAGCCGGCCATGGCCGAGCCGGGGCTGGCACCGCAGAGCACGTTGTTGCCGTGCGCGCGGCAGGACTGGCATTCGCCGCAGGACACCGAGGGCAGCACGGCGATGCGCTCGCCTACCTGGAAGCTCGTCACCTCCTTGCCGACCTCGACGATCTCGCCGGCATATTCGTGGCCGAACTGCACGCCCGCACCGAAGTCCCACATGCCGCCCTTGGTCATCGACAGGTCGGTGCCGCAGATGCCGCAGCGCGCGACCTTGATGATGACGTCGAGCGGCCCCGGTTCGGGATTGGGCAGGTCCTCGATCGTGATCGCGCCGCCCTGTCCGGCATAGATTGCGGCTTTCATGCCTTCTTCTCCACCAGATCGAACCGCTGGATATAGTCGCCGAACGGCTCGCGCGCCTGTTCTTCGGTCATGCCGTAATCCTTGATCGCATAACGGTGCGCGCCGCGCGCGAGTTCGGGCTTGTCCTCGATCCGCTGGGCCATCGCCGCGCGCGTGTCGTCGGGGATGTCCATGTCGATGAACGCATAGATCCGTTCGAGCACGCCCATCGGATCGCGATGGAAATCGGCGTGGACCACGTCGAGCACCTGGCCCGGATGCTGTTCGCGTACCCTGTCGCAGCGGCGCACGGCGTCGGACCAGACGTTCACTTCGCGCACGAGCATGTTCTCGGCGCGCTGGTCGTAGCGGCCCTCCTCATAGATCGGGTGCAGGTTCATCAGCAGCGAGACCAGGCTGGGGATCGCCTTGGCCGGGTCGCGGTGCGTCTGGATCACCTTGGCATCGGGATAGACCGCGAAGAGCAGGTCGAGGTTCTCGATATGGCCGGGGTTCTTGAGCAGCCAGCGCTTGTCGGGATCGTTCATGCCGATAAGCTGCACGCACTTGTAGTAATAGTCGTAAGCGGCGCGCTCGTCCTGGCTGCGCTGCCAGGCGTCGTAGGTGGCCGAGGACCACGAGCACGACAGGATGTTCGAATTGAAGCTCTGGTAGAGGAGCATGCAGCATTCGTGCACCTCCTCAGCGGCGATGTGGTGCGCCGCGCGCTTCTGCGGCGCCGCGGCATAGCGCGCCTCGATCACCGCCATCGACTTCTGGAATTCGGGATAGGCGGCCCAGCTGTCGAGCGGCGGACGCGGCATCGGGCTGTCGAGCAGCCAGGTCTGCAGCCCCTGGAAGCGCGGATCGACCGCCATCAGCCGGTGCAGCGCGGTCGTGCCCGTGCGCGGCACGCCGGTGATGACCACGGGGCTGACGATCGGCCTGGCGTCGAAGCCGGGGTTTGCCTTCATCGCCTTGATCGCGTGGGCGCGGCCCTTGAGCACGTGCACGACCTGGCCCCAGGCGGCGCGGTGGCCGTGCTCGGTGAAGCGCGGGTCGTAGTCCATCGACTGGAGGAAGACCTTGAGGCCGGGCAGGTAGTCGGCCGGGCCGAAATCGTCGCTGCCGACCTCGCGCGCGACGACGTCGTGGAGCTGGTCGAGCGCATCGCGGAACCGGGCGGGGGGAGCGTAGGTCAGGTCCATGTGGTCAGGTCCCTTGGAGATGAAATCCTCCCCGGTACGGGGAGGTGGCAGCGCGTAGCGCTGACGGAGGGGGTTCTCGGCCAAGCGCGGCGTGGGAGGAGAGCCCCCTCCACCACCGCCGCTGCGCGTAGGCGGTCGCCCTCCCCGTACCGGGGAGGATGAACCAGCTCACACATCGGGCATGCCGCCGAGCGCCGGGCCGCCGTTCACGCCGATCGTCTGACCTGTGATGTAGGAGGCGGCGTCGCTGGCGAAGAAGACGATCATGTTGGCCATCTCGTCGGGCGTGCCGGTGCGGCGCAGCGGGATCGCCTGGCCCATCGTCTCGGGCTCGAGCCCCGCGACCTGCCAGGCGTCGAGCACGCGCGGGCTCGCGATGGCGCCGGCGGCGACGCAGTTCACGCGAATGCCGTGCTTGCCCCATTCGGCGGCGGTGACGCGCGTGAACATCTGCAGCGCCGCCTTGGCCGCCGAATAGTGCGCGCCGCCGCGCACGCCGTTCTCGCCCGCGCCCGAGGAGATGTTGACGATCGCGCCCGACTTCTGCGCGATCATGTGCTTGCCCACCTCGCGCGTGGCGACATAGGCCGACTTGACGTTGAGATCGAAGATCGAGTCCCAGCCCTTGGTCGGGATCGTCTCGAGCGGGCCCATGCGCGTGCCGCCGGCGTTGTTGACCAGCACGTCGATGCGGCCGAATTCCGCGACCGTGCGCTCGACCAGCGCGATCACCGCGGCCTCGTCCTTGACGTCGGTCGGCACGGCCAGGCAGCGCTGGCCGCTCTCCGTGGCGATCCGGGCGGCCGCGGCTTCGAGTTCGGCGACCGTCCGGCTGCAGATGACCACGGAGGCGCCGAGCTTGGCGAGCTGGAGCGCGGTGGCATAGCCGATGCCGGTGGCGCCGCCGGTGACGATCGCAACGCGGCCGGAGAAGTCGAGCTGGTCGGCGATCACCAGCGCCGCCTCCGCTGGCAGGCGCGGACGCGCGTGCGCAGCTCCTCGTCGCGCTCCTCGGGGGTGACGACGGGGGTGTCGGCGGGCAGGTGGTCGCGCAAGGTCGCGAGCTTCACGCGCTTGATCGTCGGCAGCGGCTCGCTGTCGCAATCGTACCAGCGGCCGTAGATGCCGCCTTCGAGGAAGCCCGCGGGGTCGAGCCAGTTGGGCACGCCGGGGTCCTCGAGCGCGATCACCGCGCGGAACTTGCCGTCGCTGCTGAGCTTGGCCATCGCGCCGTTGGTGCTCGACAGGCGGTAGACGTATTCGAGCGCGTTGAAATAGGGGTCGTTGAGCTGGATGTTCCAGTAGGGCGCGTGCGCGGGAATCTCGGTCTCGACGATCAGCGCCTCGTCGGCATCGAACTGGAAGTTCGCCGGCCAGTAGACCTGCTTGACCAACGCGCCCTGCATGCGGATCGGCTCGAACACGTTCCAGCCGACGCGGTCCATCACGCCGTTCTGCATGGCGAAGTAGAGGTTGGTCTTGCGCTTGGGAAACTTCGCCATCTCGCGGATCTTGTCGAGGATCTGCTCGGGGGTGAGGCGGGGCTTGGGCGGCACCGGGCTCAGGCATTCGATCGACAGTTCGGGATCGGTCTCGTTGGCCCAGTCGTAGCGGCGGTAGCGCAGGTACATCGCCCCGGCCTGGGGATCGATCTGCGCCCACTTGCCCGTGTAGCCCGCGGGCCGCTCGGCGCTGAACACGACCTCGAAGTCCTCGCCGAGTGCGAGGCCGAGGTCGGTGTCGTCGTAGTCGTTGTGCGCGTTGGGGCGCGGCATCTGGTCGACCGTGCCCGACATCTTGCCCTGGATCGTGAACGACAGGATCTTGCAGGTGCCGCGGTTGCCGCTGACGCGATAGGTCAGGTCGCCGCGGATCGGGGTGAAGACGTAGATGTCGTCGGGATTCGGCTGGAGCGTGTAGACCGGGTTCCACAGCGGCCCCCAGTCGGGATGCTCGGGCGTGGCGTGGAAATACATGAAATAGGCGAAGGACAGGCTCGTCATCGTCTGGCGGTAGAGATCGGCGCGATAGGCCGGGTCCTCGGGGCGCCAGGTCTGCGCGAGGTTGTCCACCGCCCCCTCGAGGTCCGCCAGATAGGGCAGGATCGCCCGCTCGATCTCGATAGTCATCGCACTCTCCCGCACCCGGTCCTGCCGGGATTCGCCATTAGATAGTATATGCTATCTTATCTTTGGCAAGCGGGGAATGGCTAGTCCGCCGGCCCTATCGCCAGTTCGACCGGGGTCAGTCCGTCGATCGTGCCCAGGAGCCTGTCGCCCAAGGCGATCGGGCCAACCCCGGCGGGGGTGCCCGTGTAGATCAGGTCGCCGGGCTCGAGGTGGTAGAAGGTCGAGAGATAGGCGATCAGCTCGGGCACGGAGAAGATCAGCTCGGTCAGGCTGGCGTCCTGGCGGACTTCGCCGTTCTGGGTCAGGCGGATCGCCTGGCCCGCGGCCGCGCCGAAGTCGGCCGCGCGCGTGATCGGGGCGATCACCGCGGCGTTCTCGAAGTCCTTGCCGAAGTCCCAGGGCCGGCCCTGGTCGCGCGCGGCGTTCTGGAGGTCGCGGCGGGTCATGTCGAGGCCACAGGCATAGCCGTAGACCGCCGCCAGGGCGTCGTCCTCGGCCACGCGGAAGGCCGGCGCGCCGATCGCGAGGACCAGCTCCATCTCGTAATGGCAGTTCGCCGTGCCCAGCGGGTAAGGGATCGTCGCGCCGCTCTGGCAGAGCGCCCAGGGCGACTTGGTGAAGAAGAACGGCGCGTCCTTGTCGGGCGAGAAGCCCATCTCCTTGGCGTGGGCGGCATAGTTGCGACCGACGCAGAAGATGCGCCGCACGGGGAAGCGCGCGGCCTCTCCGATCACGGGAACCGAGGGATTGGCGGTCAGGTCGAACAGCATGGTCATGCCACAGGAGGTGCCGCAGGCGGGACCGGCAGGCAAGAGCGGCTTGTCGTGCCCCGTGCGAATGGCCATTATCGCAGGCAGATGACGGAAGCCCAATACCTATCGGGGCGTTTGCTGCTGGCGATGCCGGGGATGTTCGATCCGCGCTTCGACCATTCGGTGATCGCGATGTGCATGCACGACGAGAACGGCGCCTTCGGCATCGGGGTCGGCCACGTGCGCGAGGGCATCCGCTTCCACAAGCTGCTGCGCGAGCTCGACATCGACCCCGGCGTGGCGCCCGACTGCAAGGTGCTCAACGGCGGCCCGGTCGAGCCCGGCCGCGGCTTCGTGCTCCATTCGACCGACTGGGGCGGGCAGGGCACGGTCGAGATCGACGGGCTCTGCGGGCTCTCGGCCTCGCTCGACATCCTGCGCGCGATTGCCGAAGGGCGCGGCCCGACGCACTGGCTGATCGCGCTCGGCTATGCCGGCTGGGGCGCGGGCCAACTCGACGAGGAAATGCGCCACCACGGCTGGTTCGCCGCCGAAGCGCACAGCGAAGTCCTGTTCGGCACCCCCTTCGAGAGCCGCTGGACCGCGACCTGGAAGGCCGAGGGCATCGACCCGGCGTTGCTCGCGAGCGAGACCGGTCACGCGTGAAAGGGCGCTTTCCGCGACAAAAGTGACGAAGGTGACAAAAATGACAAAAGTGACAGGCTCCAAGGGGTAAGTTCCACCTCGCGGAAAGACGTCACTTCGTGCCGTCGCGCGAAGCCGTGACGAGTCCTATCGACGATGGCAAAGAGCCCAGGCGGCCTAGCCTGACCCGCTCATGTAGGACAGCGGTCTGACCACAACCGCCGACAAAGCAGCCACCCATCGCTTCCCAACGAAAAAGGGCCCGCCGCAGCGAGCCCTTCCCCTTTTGCGCTGAGCGTGAAGGTCAGAGACCGACCACGCCGCCGTCGTTCTTGGTGATCGCGATCGTCGCCGAGCGCGGGCGGCCCGAGGCGGTGCCGGCCTGGCTCTGGGGCCAGTTGCTGGTGATGTTGCCCGGGTTGCCGTTCTCGCCCGGGTGCTGGATGTTGACGAAGACCGTGCGGCCATCGGGCGTCGAATCGATGCCGGTGATCTCGCATTCCTTCGGACCGACCAGGAAGCGGCGCAGGTTGCCGCCCGGCGCGGCGCCGATGCGGGTGGCCTGGGTGCCGCTGGTCGCGCCGATCGTGTTGGTGATCGTCTTGGTCGTGCCGTCGCCCACCGTGCCGGGCTGCGAGCAGAGCAGCATGCAGTTGGTCACGTCGGTATAGGCGCCGTCGTCGGTCTGGATCCACATCAGCGGCTTGACCAGGCCCGAAGCGTTCGACGTGCGACCGAACCACAGACCGTCACACGACGAGAAGTCGTTATCGGCGGTCAGGCCCGAGAGATTGATGTTCGTCGCATCGAGATCGGCACCTGCACCGAAGGCATAGATGTCCCAGGTCAGCGCGGTCGCCTCGGTGGTGTCGCCGGTTTCCTTCAGGCGGATGATGTGGCCATTGGCGTTGCCGTTGGTCGCCGAACCGCCGCCGACCTTGGGGTCGGTGTAGGCGCGGGGGTTGGCAGCATCGGTGTTGGCGACCGTGCGCGACGAGTTGTTGGTCAGCGTCAGATACATTTCACCGTTGGCCGGATTGACCGCGGTCCATTCCGGACGGTCCATCTTGGTCGCGCCCAGCGCGTCGGCGGCGAGGCGTGCGTTGATCAGCACGTCGGCCTGGTCGGCGAAGGGGTAGGTGGTGTTGGCGGCGGTCAGCGGACCCTGACCGAACACCAGCGGCAGCCACTGGCCCGAACCGTCGGCGTTGAACTTGGCGACATAGAGCGTGCCGGCATCGAGGTACTTGTCGCCGATCGCCAGGCGGTTGGTGGCGCCGGCGTCGGCTGCGGCCCAGGCCGTGTTCGACACGAACTTGTAGAGATACTCGTTCTGCGCATCGTCGCCCAGGTACCAGGCGGGCTTGACGCCGGCGACGAAACGGCCCGGCCAGGCGCCTTCGTGGTTCATGCGGCCCAGCGCGGTGCGCTTGCGCGGGATCGAAGTCGGATCATAGGGATCGATCTCGACCACCCAGCCGAGCTGGTTGATCTCGTTGCGGAAATCGCCCGTGCCGTCGGCCGGCTTGGTCGCGTCGATCGTGATGTTGAACTTGGCGATGTTGGTGTCGCCGGCGGGCGCCGTCGCCGTGGTCCAGCCATAGTTGCCCGTAGCGGCTGCGCCCTTGCCATAGCGCGCGAGCGAGGTCTGCTGCTTGGTTCCCGCGCGGGCGGTGACGTCGCTGGCATCGCGACGGAAGTAGCCGGCCCAGTTCTCTTCGCAGGTCAGGTAGGTCTGCCAGGGCGTATAGCCGTTGGCGCAGTTGTTGATCGTGCCGCGCGCCTGGGTGGCATCGGGCGAATAGACCGTCTTGAGCTGCGCGTTGCCGCGCGCCGGGCCGTTGATGACCATCGGCGTGAACGGCGTGATGCGGCGGTTGAAGGTCGAGGCCTGGACGTAGCCCCAGGCACCGCTCGCGGCGCGGGCGAATTCGACGACGGCGACGCCGTGGCACTCGATCTCCTTGATGACTTCGCCATAGGGACGGTTGCCCGATGTCGCGCCGGTCGGGTGGAGATAGGACTGGTTGATGTTCTCGTGGTTGATGCACATCAGGCCGCGCGTGTTCGACGTCGCGTCGGGCGTGCCCGTGGCCGAGAGGCCGAAATAGGTCATGCCGTCGTGGTGGTCGCCGGCGCGCTGGGCGTAGTTGCTGTCGGTGCCGTCGTTGGCGAAAGCGGTCACGCCCGCTGCGAGCGGATCGCCGAGGCGGTAGACGACCGTGGCGGTATAACCGGCGGGCAGGGTGACCAGATCGGTCAAGCTCTTGGGCACGGCGGTGAAGCCGAGCGCGGCGGGGCTGACCGACACGGTCGTGTCGGACGTGGTGACCTTGCCCTTTTCGTCGGTGACCGTGAGCGTGAACTTGAGTTCGGTCGCGGCGCTCACGCTGGGGGCGATGAAGGTCGCCGTGGCCGTGTTGCCGTTGGTCAGGGTCACCGTCGGGCCGGCCGTCTGGGTCCAGCTCGTGCTGACGATCGTGCCGTCGTCGGTGGCGGTGCCGCTCAGCGTGACGACGCGACCCGAGTTCGAGGTGCCGGCGGTACCGGCGCTGACCACGGGGGCCTTGTTGTCGTCGCCGCAGGCGGCGAGCAGCGAGGTGCCGAAGAAGGCGGCCGTCGCGGTGGCCATGCCGCCGAACAGCGTCTGGCGGCGCGAATAGCGCTCATTGACCATCTCGTTCAGCGAGGGATTCGCCGAGCGGTTGGTGTCGACGTCACCGTCGGTATAGCTGATGTGTCCGAGATTGTCTGTCATCGCCCGTTTCCCCAAGGTTTGTGTTTGGCGGGCGAGTCGTTAACGGCGCTCGATGACAGCCGTGTTCCAGCACGGTGTCAGTAAGGTTTCGGATTGTTGTCCGATTTATGACGGCACTTCGGGCGCGTAGGCTCGCATGAAGGTCGCGGCGGCTCGCTCGACTTCCGTCGCTATCGCCTCCGGCGTCATCTTCTCGATCAGGCCCATGAGCATCTGCTGGTGTCCGCCATAGAGGCAAAGCGCCGTAAGCTGCCGTGCGGCCATCAAGGGTTCTTCGCGCCGGAGTTCGCCTCGGGCCATCGCGCCCTCGAGGAAATCGGCAAGCAAGGTCTGGGTCTGCAAAGGCGCGCGTGTATGGAAAATCTCGCCAACTTCGGGAAAACGACCCGCTTCGCCCATGACGAGCCGGTGAATTGCGATCGCCTCCGGCGAGGTCACCTTGCGCAGGAATTCAGTACAGAACCGGCGCAGCGCGGATTCGACGCCATCGCTCGGATTGAGGATCAGCGAAAGCTGCGCGCGAAACGCGTTTGTCACGCGTTCGATTACTGCGCCGAACAGTACTTCCTTCGAATCGAAATAGGACCATAGGGTTCCTTTCGACCCGCCAAGCGTTGCAGCAATCGCGGACATCGTCGTGCCGGCGTAACCTTGTTCGAGAAACGATCGCGCCGCAACGTCGAGAATCGCTTCGCGCCGCGAGTGGCGGTTGGCTTCGCGGCGGCTCGGCGCAGGGGTGGAAGGCGTCTTCATATCTTCGTACTATAGAGTACGGTTTTTGGGTTGACAAGGTGGGGGCTCGGGCTCATCTAGCCCTCCATACCAACTGGTACGGTTTTTATGTCGCTGCCGAGTCTCTCCAAATCCCTGCGTCTTTCGGTGCCCTGTGTCGCGCTTGTCGCGGCCGCCTGCGCACCGGTTCCCCAGCTCGGCCCCAAGCCGCTGCCACGCGCCCCCCAAAGCGTGGCAGCCAGCCAGAGCCTCCCCGGCCAGCCGTCCGCGGCCTGGCCGGGAGACGGCTGGTGGCGCGGGCTCGGCGATGCCCAGCTCGACGCGCTGATCGACGAGGGCCTGCGCAATTCACCCGACGTCGCCGCCGCCGCCGCGCGCTTCCGCCGCGCCACGGCGATGCGCCAGGAAGCCCGCGGCGCAACCCTGCCCAGGCTCGACGTCGGCGGCTCGGCCAACTATCGCAAGCAGTCGCTCGAACTCGGTTATCCCGACGAGTTCAAGGCCTTCCTGCCCAAGGGCTGGAACGACTTCGCCGACATCAGCGCCAGCCTCGACTACGAGCTCGACATCTGGGGCAAGAACCGCGCGGCGCTCGTCGCGGCGACTTCGGAACAGCGTGCCGCGGCGATCGACGCGCAGCAGGCACGGCTCATGCTCGCTGCGGGCATCGCCTCGGCCTATGTCGATCTCGCGCGGCTGTTCGAGGAACGCGACGTCCGCCAGGGCGAACTCGACATCCAGCTCTCGACGCAGAAGCTGATCTCGCAGCGCCGGATCAACGGGCTCGAGACGCGGGGCAGCGAGCGCCAGACCGATGCCGAAGTCGCGACGTCACGCGGGGCGCTCGCCGCCACCGACGAGCAGATCGCGCTGCGCCGCAATCAGTTGGCCGCGCTGCTCGGCGCCGGGCCCGACCGCGGCCTCGCCATCGCGCGCCCGACCCTGCCGGTGCCCGCCCTGCGCGGCCTCCCCGAGAACGTTACCACCGATCTCGTCGGCCGGCGCCCCGACGTCGCTGCCGCGCGCGAGCGTGTCGAGGCTGCGGCGAGCCGGATCAAGGTCGCACGCGCCGATTTCTTCCCGGCGATCCGCCTCTCGGCGATGTTCGGCGTCCAGGCCCTCGGCCTTGGCAATCTGTTCAAGGATGACGCGACCTATGGCAGCGCCGGTCCGGCGATCAGCCTGCCGATCTTCCACGGCGGCGCGATCCAGGGCCGCTACCGCGGTGCCCGTGCGACCTACGACGAGGCCGTCGCCACTTACGACCAGACCGTGGTCACCGCCTATCAGCAGGTGGCCGATGCGGTGACCAGCCAGCGCGCGGCCGAGCAGCGTCTCGTGCAAGCGCGCGCGGCGCTCGCCGCTTCGCAGGATGCCTATGACATCGCCCGCCAGCGCTATGACGGCGGGCTGTCGAACTACCTCGATGTCCTGACCGTGCAGGACCGGCTGCTCCAGGCGCGGCTTGCCGTTGCCGGGCTCCACGCCGGCCTGCGCTCCGTCGACATCGCCCTCATTCGCGCTCTGGGCGGCGGTTTCGAGCCCGCCCGCACCACTTCCAAGGACCAACCCCATGGCTGACGCCAATCCTCCTGCAATCGAGCCGGCCGAGACCGAAGACGAAGCCGCGATCAAGGCCGCCAGCCGCAAGGCGCAGCGCCGCGTGTGGCTCACGCGTCTGGCGATCGTCGTCCTGGTCGTCGCCGTCGTCTACGGGCTCTGGTACTTCCTGGTCGGCCGCAACCATGTCGGCACCGACAACGCCTATGTGAACGCCGAGGTCGCGCAGGTGACGCCGCTGGTCGCGGGGCAGGCGATCGAGGTCAACGTCAAGGACACGCAGGCGGTCAAGCGCGGCGATATTCTGGTCAAGCTCGATCCGTCGAACCAGAAGATCGCGGTCGCCCAGGCCGAGGCCGAACTGGCCGAGGCGCGTCGCAAGTTCCGCCAGAGCGTCGCGACCGGCGCCGCGCTGTCGGCCCAGGTCCAGGCGCGCGGATCGGACATCGCCGTGGCGCGCGCGCAGGTCATGGCCGCCCAGGCCGAGTTCGAGAAGGCGCGCATCGATCTCTCGCGGCGCCAGGCGCTTTCGGGCAACGGCGCGGTCTCGGGCGAGGAGCTGAGCTCGGCGCGGCAGGCGTTCCAGTCGGCGCGCGCGCAGTTGGCCCAGGCCCAGGCGGTGATCGCCCAGGCCGAATCGACCCGCACCGCGGCGCAGGGGCAGTATGCGGCCAACGATGCTTTGGTGCGCGGCTCGAACGAGGACACCGATCCCGCGGTCCAGGCCGCGCGCGCCAGGCTCGACGCGGCGAGGCTCGATCTCGAGCGCACGGTGATCCGCGCGCCGATCGACGGTACCGTCACCAAGCGCCAGGTCCAGCTCGGCCAGCGCGTCGCCCAGGGCACGCCGATCATGACGATCGTGCCGCTGACCCAGGTCTACATCGACGCCAATTTCAAGGAGCGTCAGCTCCAGCGCGTGGCGATCGGCATGCCGGCGACGGCCACGGCCGACATCTACGGCGGCTCGGTCACCTATCACGGCAAGGTCGCGGGTATCGCCGGCGGCACCGGTGCCTCGATGGCGCTGATCCCGGCGCAGAACGCCACGGGCAACTGGATCAAGGTGGTCCAGCGCTTGCCCGTTCGCATCGAGCTCGATCCCAAGGAGGTCGCCGAGCATCCGCTGCGCGTCGGCCTGTCGATGGAAGTCGAGATCGACGTCTCGGGCCGCTGACAGAAGCGCGCGGAGCCCAGTCATGGCCAGCAAACCGCAATCCGCCGAACTGCAGACCTGGCTGATGATTCCGCCTTCGCGGCGCGTTCTGGCCGGGATCGTGCTGGCGCTCAGCAACTTCATGGTCGTGCTCGACCTGACGATCGCCAACGTCTCGATCCCGCACATCGCCGGCAACCTCGGCATCTCGCTCGACCAGGGCGCCTGGATCATCACCTCTTACGCCGTCGCCGAGGCGATCTGCGTGCCGCTGACCGGCTGGCTCGCGCAACGCTTCGGCGCGGTGAAGTGCTTCATGTTCGCCATGGTGGGCTTCGGCGTCTTCTCGCTGCTTTGCGGCATGTCGGTCACCCTGGGCATGCTCGTCGCCTGCCGTATCGGCCAGGGCATCTGCGGCGCACCGCTGATGCCGATGTCGCAGACCCTGCTGATGCGCGTGTTCCCCCCCGAGAAGCGCGGCATGGCCATGGGCCTCTGGGCGATGACCACCCTGGCCGGCCCCGCGCTCGGCCCGATCATCGGCGGCGCGATCAGCGACAACATCTCCTGGCACTGGATCTTCTTCATCAACCTGCCCGTCGCGGCCTTCTGCGCGGTGATGGGGTATCTGATCCTGCGTCCGATCGAGACCGAGACGCAGCGCTTGCCAATCGACTACATCGGCCTCGCGCTGCTCGTGTTCTGGATCGGCTGCCTGCAGATCATGCTCGACATCGGCCGCGATCACGACTGGTTCGGCGATCCCATGATCGTCATGCTGGCGATCGGCGCCTTCATCGGCTTCTGCGTCTTCGTGATATGGGAGCTCACCGAGGAGCATCCGATCGTCAACCTGCGGATATTCGCCAACCGCGGCTTCTCGGCGGGCGTCTTCACCCTGGCCTTCGGCTTTGGCGCCTATTTCGCCTCGATCGTGCTGATCCCGCAGTGGCTGCAGTCGACGATGGGCTATACCGCGACCGACGCCGGCATCGTCACCGCCTTCACCGCCTTCGCAGCGATGCTGACCTCGCAGATCGCCGCGCGCATGCTGTCCTGGGCCGATCCGCGGATGATGATCTCGCTCGCCATCGTGTGGATGGCGCTGACCACGCTGATGCGCACGCAGTGGGACAGCAGCGCCGATTTCTGGACGCTGGCGATGCCGCAGATCCTGCAGGGCCTGGCGATGTCGTTCTTCATGATCCCGCTGACCTCGGTGTCCTTGGCCGCGGTCAAGCCCGAGGAGGTGCCTTCGGCCGCGGGCCTGCAGAACTTCCTGCGGACCATGGCGATCGCGGTGTCGACCTCGCTCGCGCTGACCACCTGGGGCAACGAGCAGCGCGTCGCGCGCAGCGAGCTCGTCTCGAAAATCCAGCCCGACGACACCGTGCGTGCGCTGCAGAGCTCGGGCATGTCGGCCGAGCAGGGCCGGCAGACGATCTCGAACCTCGTCGAATCCGAGGCGATCATGCTCTCGGTCAATCACCTGTTCTGGATCACCGCCATGGTGCTGTTCTTCGCGGCGGCGCTGGTCTGGCTGTCGCCCAAGCCCAAGCGCGCGGTCGGCCCCGGCGCGGGCGGGCACTAGAGCCCGCGCTATCGGTCCTTCGCCGCGCGAAAGCCCTCGGCCATCCGCGCCACCAGATCGGGCCGATCGACGGTCTCGAGCTGGCGCGCGGTCTCGATCTCGATGAAGTCAACGATCGCGAGTTCTTCGGCCGAGAGCAGGTTGGCCTTGGCCATGCGCAGCGCCAGCGGATCGCGCGCGGCGAGCTCCTCGGCCAGCGACAGCACCTCCGCGTGCAAGGTCTCGCGCGGGAACAGTCGCGTCACGAGATCGAGCTTCAGCGCCTCCTCGCCGGTCAGCTTGCCCGGGAACAGCATCAGCTCGCGCGCCCTGGCGCCGCCGACGATCCGCGTGAGGAACCAGGGCGGCCCCATGTCGCTCGATACGCCGACCTGGAGAAAGGCGGTGTTGAACCGCGCCTCGCTTGTGGCGAAGCGGAAGTCGCAGGCGGTCGCCCAGCCGAGCCCGGCGCCCGCGCAGCCGCCGTCGATCGCGGCGATCGACACCTGCGGCATCGTGTGGAGCACCGCCGCCGCCTGATGCATGTCGCCCACGCGCTCGCGCGTTGGCGGACCTTCGCCCGAATCCCCTCCGGTGAGGTCGGCGCCGACGCAGAAGTCTTTGCCTGCGCCGCGCAGCACGACGACGCGCGCGTCGCTCGCCGCCACGTCCCGGATCACCCGGTAGAAGGCGTGGCACATGTCGACGGTGATGCCGTTGCGCCGCTCGGGCCGGTTGAGCGTGACCAGCGCGATCGCATCGCGCCGCTCGACGAGGACGAGATCGCCGTTCACTGCGGATTGTCCCATTGCGGCTTGCGCTTCTCGGCGAAGGCGCGCGGCCCTTCGCGCGCGTCGGGGCCGGTCAGCAGGCTGCGCACTTCGGGCAGGTGGAACATGTCCTTCATCGAATGCCGGAGGCCGTGGCCGTCGACCGACTGGACCACGGCCTTGGTCGCGGCGATCGAAGCGGGCGAGCATTCCAGGATCTCGTCGGCCCAGCGCCGCGCCGTGGCGAGAAGCTGATCGCCGGGCACGACCTCGGCGACCAGGCCCATGGCCTGGGCTTCCTGCGCGGTGATCTTGCGGCCCGTCAGCAGCAGCGCATGCGCGCGCTTCGGCCCCAATTCCTCGACCACGCGCTGGATGCCGCCGCCGAGCGCGGCGAGCCCGATCCGCGGTTCGGTCAGGCCGAAGGTCGCGGTCTCGGCGGCGACGATGATGTCGGCGGCGAGCGCGGTCTCGAAACCGCCGCCCATCGCCATGCCGTTGACCGCGGCGATCACCGGCTTGCGGCGGCTGAAACGCCAGACAAGGCCGGCGAAGCCCGATTCGGGTACGGGCGGGCGCTCGCGCGACGTCTCGGTGACGATGTCGGCACCTGCGCAGAAGGCCTTGTCCCCCGCGCCGGTGACGATCGCGATCCACAGGTCGGGATCGGCGTCGAACCGGTCGAACACCGCGCCGAGCTCGTAGCTGGCGTCCGAATGCAGCGCGTTGCGCCGCTCTGGCCGGTTAAGCGTCACCGTCATGACATGCCCGTCGATCGCGACGGTGCAGAACTCGGTTGCCAGGTCGGTCATCGTCTCGCCCTTATTTTGGAATGATCATGTCAAAATGACATATATATTCCGACTTGGTCAACCGACGATCGGCGGGCTGGCACGGCGCTCTTTCCTGCCTATACCGGGACGATGCGACAGGCCTCCACCATCCTCACCGTCGCCACGCGCGGGCGCGGCTTCACCGAGATCACCCAGGAAATCGCGACCTGGCTTGGCGCAACGGGTATCCAGGAAGGCTTGCTGACCCTGCTCTGCCGCCACACCTCGGCCTCGCTGCTGATCCAGGAGAACGCCGCGCCGGCGGTGAAGACCGACTTGGCCGCCTGGTTCGAACGGCTCGCGCCCGAGAGCGACGGCTATGCTCATGACGACGAAGGCCCCGACGACATGCCCGCGCACCTGCGCGCGACCTTGACCGGCGTGAACCTGTCGATTCCCGTGCGGTACGGGCGCATGCAACTCGGGACCTGGCAAGGAATCTATCTCGCAGAACACCGGCGCGCCGCGCATCGGCGCGAGGTCGCGCTCCACCTTCTGGGCGAATGACGCCGCCGCGATGATTGGGCACTTGTTCAGCAAGGCCGAGGCTCTATGGAATGCGCGAGCCAGTTGAGAGGAGAGACCGGGACATGAGCTTCGAGCCGAACGAGCGCGACATCGCCGCGCGCATGGCGCAGATCGTCGGTCGGCCGCCGCGGATCGAACCGCTGCCCGAGGACAATCTCCCGCCCGAGGCCGAGGAGGCCGCGGTCGAGATCCGCGCCGCTTTCGGCATGCCCGAGAACGGCTTCATGCCCGAGAGCTTCCGCCAGATGCTCGTCCATCCCGGCATGTTCCGCGGGCAGATGGCGATCGGCATCGCCTTGGCCGCGGGATCGGTTCCCCCGCGCGAGCGCGAGCTGGCGATCCTGCGCAACGCCTGGATCTGCGGCGCGCCCTACGAATGGGGTGAGCATGTCGAGATGGGCAAGAACCGCTGCGGGATCACCGCGGAGGAAATCGAGCGTTGCACGCAGGGTTCGGCGGCCGAGGGCTGGAGCGAACACGATCGCGCTATCATGCGGGCGGTGGAGGAACTCCACGCCGATTACATGATCACCGACGAGACCTGGGCGACGCTGGCGAAGACTTGGGACGACAAGCAGCTGATGGAGTTCACCGTGCTGGTCGGGGTCTATACGACCACCGCGATGCAGCAGAATTCGGTTCGCTTCCGGCTCGACGGCAACAACACGGGGCTCAGTCACCGCTGAACCCAATAAGGCTAGAATGGGAGAGAACATGAGCAGGATCGAAACCGGCCGGATCGAGGTCGACGTCGCCGCGCGTCAGGCGCATGTCGTGGGCGATGGCCCGCGCGTGTCGCCGCTTCCCAACGACCAATGCGACGCCGAGGCCTTCGCGCTGGTCAACAAGGTCCGCGCCGGCGCGGGCGCGCCGCCGACCACCGAAATGCCCGACTACATGCGGATCATGATCAAGAACCGGCCGCTGTTCGAGCCGAACATGATCCTCGGCGACGCACTCTACAATGGCACGATCCCGCCGCGTGAACGCGAACTGGCGATCCTGCGCTGCGGTCTGCTCTGCCGCGCTCCCTACGAATGGGGCGAGCACGTGCGCATCGGTCAGCGCTGTGGGCTGACCCCCGAAGAGATCGAGCGCGTCCTCGACGGCTCGTCGGCCGATGGTTGGAGCGACTTCGACCGCGCGGTGGTGCGCGGCGTCGAGGAACTGATCGGCGACAGCGCGCTGTCCGAAGCGACTTGGACGGTCCTGTCCTCGCAGTGGAACGAGCAGCAGCTGATCGAATTCCCCTTCATGATCGGCCAGTATGTCGCGATCGCCTATGTCCAGAACACGCTGCGCGTGCCGCTGGCCGACTACAACGTGGGGCTGTCCGCGCGGCCCTGAATCGCCTAGCCTCGTCCGATGAACGAGGCGGTTGATCCACTGGCATCCGAGGGCGGCGAGCGCGTGCACCGCCACCGGCTGTCGACGCGGCTCTGGCACTGGCTCAACGCCGTCACCCTGGCGCTCATGTTGATGAGCGGCCTGACGATCTTCAACGCCCATCCGCGACTCTATTGGGGCGAATACGGCGCGAACTTCGACAAGGCATGGCTCGAGATCGGTGCGGTCCGGGGCGAGGGCGTGCTGCGGGTGGGCCAGGTGACGATCCGCACCACCGGCCTGCTGGGCGTCTCGCAAGGCGCAGACGGGGCAGAGCGGCACAAGGCCTTTCCGCACTGGGCGACGATTCCGTCATACTACGACCTCGCGATCGGCCGGCGCTGGCATCTGGCCTTCGCCTGGGTGCTGTCGCTGAGCCTGGCCTTGTACCTGCTGTGGTCGCTGGTGAACGGCCACCTGCGTCGCGACATCCACATCAGCCGTCGCGAATGGCGCCCCGCGCATGTCTGGCGCGACGTGAAGGCTCATGCGCGGCTGCGCTTTCCCACGGGCGTGGCCGCCACGCGCTACAACGTGCTGCAGAAGCTCGCCTATGCCGGCGTGCTGTTCGGCCTGCTGCCGCTGGTGATCGTCACCGGGCTCGGCATGGCGCCGGGGATCGACGCCGCCTGGCCCTGGGTCACCGAGATCTGGGGCGGCCGCCAGTCGGCGCGCTCGCTGCACTTCCTCGCCGCCTTCGGCTTGCTCGGCTTCTTCGTGATCCACCTGGCGATGGTCCTGTTGTCGGGGCCGTTCAACCAAGTCCGCGCGATGATCACCGGCTGGTACAGGCTGCCGCGATGAGCAGGCTGATCACCCGCCGCGGTCTGCTGACCGCGGGCGCCGCCGGCTCGGGCCTGTTGCTCGGCGGCTGCGACCGGCTGGGCGAGAGCCCGGGATTCCGTTCGCTGCTGAGCGGAGCCGAGGCGCTGCATGAACGCTCGCAGCGGCTGATCGGCGGGCACGAGCCGCTCGCGCGCGAGTTTTCGCCCGCCGACGTCTCGCCGGTGTTCCGCCCCAACGGCAACCGCGGCGTCGCTGGCGCCGACTACGAAAGCCACGCCGCGCAGGACTTCGCAAACTGGACCCTGACGGTCGACGGCCTCGTCGCCAAGCCCCTGGCGCTGCCGCTCGCGGCGATCCAGGCCATGCCGCAGCGTCGCCAGATCACCCGCCACGATTGCGTCGAGGGCTGGAGCGCGATCGGTGTCTGGCAGGGGCCGCAGCTCTCGCAGATCCTGAAACTCGCCGGCCTGCTGCCGCGCGCGCGCTACCTCGTGTTCCACTGCGCCGACCGCTTCGACACGCGGCCCTATTACGAATCGATCGACCTGCTCGACGCTTTCCATCCGCAGACGATCCTCGCCTGGCGGATGAACGATGCGCCGCTGCCCGTCGCCAACGGCGCGCCGCTGCGCCTGAGAGTCGAACGCCAGCTCGGCTATAAGCACGCCAAGTTCGTCCAGCGCATCGAGGTCCGCGCCAGCCTCGCCGGGCTCTACGGCGGCAAGGGCGGCTACTGGGAGGACGTCGGCGACTACGCCTGGTACGCGGGGATCTGAGGCGCCGCGCGCGGCTTAAAGATCGGCAACCGAGCAATCCCGGTTATCACGCCGCTGCGCCCTCCCATAATTCATCCCCGGCAACCACAAGGGGATGTTGCAATGGCAAACCAGCATGAAACGATCAGCCGCGCCGACTGTCTGGCCGCGGCGGTCGCCTTTCTCAGCCAGACCAAGCTGACCGAACATTTCGCACAGACCGACTGGGCCAGGAAGGTCGCCACGGACATCGATGAGCTGACCCAAGCGCTCCACGCGATCGTGAAGGATAGCTGACGGGGCACCCGCGCCGCCTTACAGCGCGGTCAGCGTGATCCGGTCTGTGCCCTGTTGACCGTTCGTCGTGGCGCTCTTCTCGAAGACCGCCTTGCGCAAGAGGCCGGTCGCGCGATCGAAATCGATCTCGGTCTGCATGCTGAGCTTCATGTCCGCGAACATCCGCCGGATCTCCGCCGGATCGGCGCGCTTTCCCGGCGGACGGAACTGCTTCACCGCGCTCGTCAAGCCTTCGCCGACCGCGCGCAGGCCTTCCGGGCTGGGGGTCGACCGCCGCGTCAGATGCAGGGTCCGCCCCTCGTCGGTGCGCGTCCAGATCACCGCGGTCGCATAGTCGATCGGCTCGGCGCTGAACGGCGAGGGCGCCTGCATGATCGACTGCGCCTCGCGGCCGAGCTCGACTTCGCTGCCGAGCTCGGCGAGGACTTGCGGCCAGCCCCGCACCATGTGGTTGACCGCTTCCTCGGCCGAGAGCGCGGCGTAGCGCTTGAGGAAGTTTCGCAGGAAGCTCTCGGTGGCCGCGCGCCGGGCAGGATCGTCCTCGAGCCCGCGCGCCATCAGCGGCGACATGTCGATCAGCCCCTCGCGCAGCTTCTGCCAGTCGCGCATCCGCAGCGGCCGGCCATTGGCGTCGAGCTCCATCGCCATCGGCGCGAACATCGCCCGCGCTTCGACCGGAAAGCTGTCGATATCCTTGGCCAGGTCGTAACTGCGGCCGCCCTGGGTCACGCGCAGCCATTGGAACCGCATGACGAAGCCATCGTCGCCCAGCCGCTCGAACACGACCTGCTGGTCGAACACCGCCTGCGTCTTGACGACCGGGGTGCTGCGTTCGGTGGTCAGGCGATAGAGCAGCGGCTGCCCGAGCGGTGGCGCGAAGGTCGGGACGAAGCGCGCCTCGGCCGCCACGGGCTTTGCCGCCGGCGGCTCGGCCAGGGTCGAAGCCGGCAGACCGACGGCGAGCAGCAGTGCAAGTGCGAGGCGAGTCATGTGCCTATGCTGGCACGTCGTCGTCCGATGGCAACGGAGCCGGCGGCAGATGCATCCGAAACCGCGCCATCACGCGGTGTCGGGATGCCGTCTCGGGCGATCAGCTCGCCAGCCGCAGCCCGCCGCGGTCCAGCTCGGCCGGCTTGGGCTGGTCGGGCCAGATGCCGCGCGTGTCGTAGACGAGCTTGTCGGCGCGCTCGGCCAGCGGCACGACGCGGAACACGTCGTGGTCGACCAGCGCGATCAGCACGTCGCAGTCCTCGAGCGCGGTGTCGATGTCGATCAGGCTCGCGCCCGTGCCGTCGAATTCGCGCGGCAGCTCGGCCGCATAGGGCTCGACGACCTGAATGCGTTCGCCGAACTTGCGCGCCAGGGTCGCGGCGACGAGCCGCGCCGGGCTCTCGCGGAAGTCGTCGATGTTGGCCTTGAAGGCGAGGCCCAGGCAAGCGACCTTGGCCCCCGGATGCGCCGAGATCAGCGCATCGGCATGCTTGATGACGTGGTGGATCTTGCCGTCGTTGACCCCGCGCGCGGTGCGGATCAGCGGCGTCTCCTCGGGCGCGCCGTGGACGATGAACCAGGGGTCGACCGCGATGCAGTGGCCGCCGACGCCGGGGCCCGGCTGCAGGATGTTGACGCGCGGGTGGCGGTTGGCAAGCCGGATCACTTCCCAGACGTCGAGCCCCATCTTGTCGGCGACGATCGACAGCTCGTTGGCGAAGGCGATGTTGACGTCGCGATAGGCGTTCTCGACCAGCTTGGTCATCTCGGCCGAGCGCGCGTCGGTGGTCACGCAGGTGCCGCGCACGAAGCGCTTGTAGAAGGCCAAGGCCTTGCGCGCGCAGCGCGGGGTGATGCCGCCGATCGAGCGGTCGTTGTTGGTCAGCTCCTCGAGGATCTTCCCCGGCAGCACGCGCTCGGGGCAATAGGCGATCGACACGTCGGGCGTGCCCTGGCTGCGGCCGGGCACCTTGAGGTCGGGGCGCAGCTCGGCGATCAGATCGCGCAGTTCCTCGGTCGTGCCGACGGGCGAGGTCGATTCGAGGATGACGACGTCGCCGGCCTTGAGCACCGAAGCGACCGAACGGCCCGCGGCGAGCACATAGGAGATGTCGGGCGCGTGGTTCTTGTCGAAGGGCGTCGGCACGGCGATGACGAAGACGTCGGCCGGGGCGATCTGCGTCGAGGCCGCGAGCAGCCCGCGCGACACCACGCCTTGGACGAGGCCGTCGAGATCGACCTCCTCGATGTGGATCTCGCCGCGGTTGATCGTGTCGACCACGCTTTGCGTGACGTCGACGCCGAGCACCTTGCTGCCCGATCGCGCGATGATCGCCGCGGTGGGCAGGCCTATGTAGCCGAGGCCGACGACACAGACTTCAGGTTTGGCGTCCGATTTCATTACCCAGAATCTCCACGATACGGCGCGCCGCGGTTCCGTCCCCGAAGGGATTGTGCGCGCGCGCCATGGCCTCGTAAGCGGCCTTATCGTCGAGCAGGGCTGAAATTTCCGTTACGATCCGGTCGGCATCGGTGCCGACGAGCTTGGCCGTGCCCGCGGCCAGGCCCTCGGGCCGCTCGGTGGTCTCGCGCATGACGAGCACGGGCTTGCCCAGCGCCGGCGCCTCTTCCTGCACGCCGCCCGAATCGGTCAGCATGATCTCGGCGAGGCCGAGCAGCCGCGCGAAGTGCGGATAGTCGAGCGGCTCGATCAGCGCGACGTTGTCGAGGCCCGCCAGGGCATCGTTCATCACCATGCGGACGTTGGGATTGGGATGGACCGGGAAGACCAGCGCGACGTCGGGCCGCGCCGCGATCCGCCGCACGGCGTCCGCGATGGCTTCGAGCCCGCCGCCGAAATTCTCGCGGCGGTGGCTGGTGACGCCGATGATCCGCTTGCCTGCGAAGCGCGCCTCGAGCGGCGCGAGCCCCGCGGCGAGCGCGGGTTCGGCCGCGATCTTCTCGGACACCCAGTGCAGCGCGTCGATCACCGTATTGCCCGTGACGTGGACCCGCGCCGGATCGACGTTCTCTGCATGCAGCGCCGCGGCCGAGGTCGCGGTCGGCGCGAAGTGCAGCGCGGCCATCGAGCCGATGATCTTGCGGTTAATCTCCTCGGGCCACGGGTGATAGATATTGCCCGACCGCAGCCCCGCCTCGACGTGGTCGACAGGCAGCTTGCGGTAATAGGCCGCGAGCGCCCCGGCCATCGCCGTCGCCGTATCGCCCTGGACGATCACGCGGTCGGGCTGGACCTCGTCCATCACCTTGCCGAGCCCGACCAGCAGCTGCGCGGTCAGCGCGTCGAGCGTCTGGCCGGGCTGCATGACGTTGAGATCGTAGTCGGGGACGATCCCGGCGATGCTGAGCACCTGGTCGAGCATCTCGCGATGCTGCGCCGAGACGCAGACCACGGGGCGAAAGCGCGGATCGGCCTCGAGCGCCGCGACGACGGGGAACAGCTTGATCGCCTCGGGGCGCGTGCCGAAGACGACGAGGATGGTGGCGGGGGCGGCGGCGGTGCTCATGGGCGCGGGTTTAGCGGGCGGGGGTTAAGGGGGGGTTAGGTGGAGCGGCTGGCCGAAAACGTAAGGCGGCGCAGGCCTGTTGCTAAGCACGCGGCCACACGTCACGCCTCAAGGCAAAGCACAATAAATTCAGCAAGCGTCGCCCACAGCATGTTTAGATGGTCAGGCGATACACTGAAGTTTGGCGAGTGAACATAGCGGTTGAGCGTGTCTAGCGACACGATTTCCTCGCCTTGTTTAAGCTTAACGATTGCGCCGAGATATTTCTTGTCGATCTTGCTCGCGGCATGGAGGTGATCTGCGACCTTGCCAGCCTTGTTTGCGAGCTTGTCTCCTTCCTGTACATTTGTGAGTTGTCGGCGTTTTACATAATTGTCGATTGAGAGTTCGAGCAGCACTCGCAGTAGCACTGATACCGCGTTGGGGGTCTCGCCGAGATCTAGCTTGTACTGCAATTCCTCCCAGATCGCGCGGTGCCGTTGGAGGTGTGCTGACCATGTGACCCCATAGCTCACGTTGGGAATTAGATGAGGCCAAACCGGGGGGCGCGGGGGCGCGGGAATTGGGTGCGGCACGCGTGGCGCTGGCGTAGGCGTGCCGGGGCTTGTCTTAGATTTAAGCGCAATTTGCGGCAACACACCTTCAGTTTCTAGAGCATCGATATAGGCGAGCTTAGATTCTGTGTCCCAAATATCGTCCAAAGTTATGGTGCGGCTGGCTAGGTCGTTAGCTACTCGATGTAATGCAGTTAGTGTCTCCTGCTCGTCTCGAATAATGTCGCGCTTTCCCTTCCGTACCGATATGCCTAACCTATTGCGAAGTGATTCCGCGGAGAGTAGGCGATTCAGATTGGAGCGCGGAATTTTACGCCCTGGCAGCAATTTAGCATCTTTGAGCCGCCTCTCAATTTCATCTGCAACGTTAAGGCCGCCGCCTTTGCCAGTACGGATGACAAAATTGGCTTTCATTCGGTCGTTCCAGGTGCTCTGGCCGATACCGCCTTGTACGCCTGTGTGACGCCGAAACAGAATATCATCGACGCGATCACGGTCGGTCTTAACTCGGCATTCGACTTTATCAGGAAAGTCGCCCGGCCAGTTTTTACGACAATCTGCGAAGAATTCCTGCAGCTCGACCGTGAGTGCCCGACGGGGCGTGGCCAGGAGCTTGAGGCAGGTAGTACGGCGATTGCCGTCGGCTACAATATATCTGTCGCCTGAGGGGAAGACGAGAGGTGGCTCGAAGATTTCACCCTTGGCAACAAGATCCTTGGCGAGACTGCGCATATGCAGCTCTTGCGTGGCAAAGAGCTGCGCAATTGCGGCGGTCTCATTTTCTAACTCGCCATGCCGGTCATTTGCTGGATTTACGACCAACGATGCCAGCGGCAACTTTCGATAGGACATGCTTTCTCCCCATTCGAAAACGAGCATGGCTCTCCGATTAGGTCAATCGATTTGGAGGGTATCGATGTATTATTCTGAGAATTCACGTTTAAAACCAAAAATATAACAGTATCGGCGCTGGCGCACTGCCATTTGCGCTATCAGAAATTGCAGTGCGAAGCGACGAATTCGGGGTTGGACCAGCCTTTCCTACATCCGCAAACTTCACCACACTCCGCGCGCTCTTTGACATCGTCGAAACCCCGCGCAAACCCGCAGAAAGCCGCGGTCTTCGCGCGACTCACCACATAAAACTCTCCATGCGCCACACGCGCGAAGTTCGTGAATTCCGACCGGCCCCCCTCGACAAGCTCAGGCCGAACGGATCGCTGCCTCCACCCGCATTAACCGCCTAAAAACACCCTCCCGCTAAACCGGCTTCGCGCAAACCAGCGAGGCCGCCTTTGACCTATATGTATTCGCCCGCCCAGACCGCCCAGGCGACGCCGCTCGCACCGGGGGAAGCGCTCACGACGCGCGTCGCCGTGGTCGGGCTCGGCTATGTCGGGCTGCCGCTCGCCGTGGCGCTGGCCGGGCGGTTCGAGACGATCGGGCTCGACGTCGACACGCGCCGCATCGAGGAACTCGCGAAGGGCCACGACCGCACCGGCGAGATCACGCCCGAGCGGCTCGAGGCTTCCGAGCTGGCGCTGCTCTCGGACGCCGCGCGCTGCCCGCCTGCCGATTTCTACATCGTCACCGTGCCCACCCCGATCGACGGCGCCAACCGCCCCGATCTGCGCATCGTCGAGGCGGCCAGCCGCACGATCGGTGCGCTGCTGCCCGCGGCCTGCGCCGAAGGGCGCGTGCCCGTGGTGGTCTATGAGTCCACGGTCTATCCGGGCGTCACCGAGGATGTCTGCGCGCCGCTGCTCGAAGCGGCCTCGGGCCTCGAATGCGGCAAGGACTTCTTCCTCGGCTACAGCCCCGAGCGGATCAATCCCGGCGACCGCGAGCACACGATCGACAAGATCACCAAGGTCGTCTCGGGCCAGACCCCCGAAGTGCTCGAAAGAGTCGCCGAGCTCTACGACGCGATCACTTCGGGCGGCGTGTTCCGCGCCAGGTCGATCAAGGCGGCCGAAGCGGCCAAGGTGATCGAGAACGCCCAGCGCGACATCAACATCGCCTTCATGAACGAGATCGCGCAGATCTTCTCGAAGATGGACCTTTCGGTCTGGGACGTGCTCGCCGCGGCGCGGACCAAGTGGAACTTCCTGCCCTTCGCCCCCGGCCTCGTCGGCGGGCACTGCATCGGCGTCGATCCCTACTACCTCTCGCACCGCGCCGAACAGCTCGGGATCGATCCGCGCGTGATCCTCTCGGGCCGCGGCATCAACGATTCGATGGCCGGCTGGGTCGGCAAGCAGCTGCACGCAGCGCGTGACGGCAAGCCCGGCTCGGTGCTGGTGCTCGGGCTGACCTTCAAGGAGAACATCCCCGACCTGCGCAATTCGAAGGTCGCGGACCTCGTCTGCACCTTGGGCCGGCTCGGCCACGGCGTGACGGTGCACGATCCCGAGGCCGATCCTGCCGAGGCGCTGCACGAATACGGCATCCCGCTGGTCGGCGATGCGCTGAGCCGCCAGTACGACATGGTGGTCCTCGCCGTGCCGCACCGCGCCTATCTCGACATGGGCGGCAAGGCGCTGCGCAAGCTGCTCGCCAAGGGCGGGACGCTCGCGGACCTCAAGGGCGAGCTCGGCGCGGCGGCGGACTGGACGCTTTAGAGGCCACCCTCACCGCTGCGACTAAGCCGCTGCGCGGCTAAGTCTCGCTTCCTCTCCCGCCAGCGGGAGAGGGGTAGCCGACCTTCTCCCGCTGGCGGGAGAAGGATAGCGCAGCTTGCTCCGTCAGGAGCTAGCGAAGCTTGGATGAGGGTGGCGAAGCGCTACCGCGCAATCCCCGCCAGGTGCTCGATCAGCGCCTCGGGCAGCGCCGGCTTCATGAAGGTCGTCGCCCCCGGGAACAGCGCGCCGATCTCCGAGCGCGAGCCGTGGCCCGTGTGGAAGGCGAAAGGCACGCCGCGCTGGCGCAGCAGGTCTGCCACCGGATAGATGTTCTCGCCCGCCAGGTCGACGTCGAGCAGGGCCACGTCGATCTCGTGGTCCTGGCTCACCGTCGCCAAGGCGCGCGCCAGGGTCTGCGCCGGACCGACGATGTCGGCGCCCTCGTCCTCGAAGGCATATTGCAGCTCGAGTGCGACCATCGCCTCGTCCTCGACGATCAGCACGCGCTTGCCGAGCAGGCGCTCGCCGGGACGGCCCGAGGGCGCCGCGTGGTGGCCGGTCGGCGGCGTGCCGGACGGCGCGAAGAGGACCGGATAGAGCGGGGTCGGCACCGGCAGGGACGTCGGTAGCGGGGCGGAGGTCTGGAGAATCATCGTTTCCGATCAAGCCTTTTCGAACTCGTCCCTGTCCGAGGGCAGGGGAAATTTCAACCGTGCGATGGCGCCCTGTTCGGGCCATTCGCGCGCGATCGTGCCGCCGAGCTGGCTGGCGGCGAGCGTGGTCATCTGCGAGCCGAAGCCGGCCGCGCCGGTGCCGGTCTCGCCGGCGATCGCCGGGCCGCCGCGCTCGCTCCAGGTCAGCGAAAGATGGCCGTCGGGGGCGACCGTCCAGGCGATCTCGACCGCGCCTTCGGGCACCGACAGCGCGCCGTACTTGACCGCATTGGTCGCGAGCTCGTGGACGATCAGGCCGAGCGGCGTGATCATCCGCGCGGGCAGTTCGATCCGCGGCCCGCCGACGCGCACGCGTGTGCCGTCCCCGTCGGCATAGGGCTCCATCGTCTTGACGATCACGGGGCCGAGCTCGGTCGTCGGCGTGCCGTAGCCGCCCTGGCTCGCCGAATGGGCGAGCGACAGCGCGCGGATGCGCGCGCGGATGTCGTCGACCACCTCGCGGCTCGAGGCCTGCTTGCGGCCCGAGAGCGAGACGATCGAGAGGATCACCGAGAACAGGTTCTTCACCCGGTGGTTTAGCTCGCGCGCGAGCAGTTCGACCCGCGCGTTGGCCTCGCGCAGGGCCGCGGCCTGATCGGCCTCGGCCTGGGCCAGCGAGCGGCTGCGCTCGGCGCGGAAGCCCGCGTAGATCAGCGCGAGGATGGCGAGGCTGAGCACGCCGATCAGCGGCAGCAGCCGACGCTCGAAGATCTCGGCGCTGGCGAAGGCCGTGCGCCGCCGCTTCGCCTTGTCGAGGCTCATCCGCGAGATCTCGCGGCGGATCGCGTCCATCTGCATCTTGCCGAAATCGGCCTGGATCAGCGCGAGCGCCTGGTCGCGATAGCCGGCGCGGGCGAGCGCGACCGAGCGGTCCATCTCGGCGAATTTGGCGTCGGTCATACCCTCGAGCCGCGTGAGATCGGCCTGGAACCGCGTGTCGCCGGCGCGGGCCGCGATCGCCCGCAACTGCTGCGAGGCGCGATCGCGGCGCATCTTGGCGCTGGTGTAGGGTGTCAGGTAGTCGGGCCGCTGGGTCAGCAGGTAGCCGCGCTGCCCGGTCTCGCCGTTGAGCATGGCCGACATCAGCGCGTTGAGCGCGAGCAGCGTGTCGCCCTCGGTCATGGCCAGGGCACGGGCATCGCGCTGCGCGACGATCGTCTGGCCGATCACCAGCGCCAGCGCGAGCAGCGCGGCGGTGAGGCCGGCGAAGACGGGCATCATCGACTTGCCCCACCACGGGGGGCGACGGACCGGAACGGTACCCGAAGCGGTCGCGCTATCGTCCAAAATCGCCGATCCCCTGAATTGTGGCGTTTGGCTAAAGCGATCGGTAGGGGATGGCAATGCGCGAAAGCATCCATGGCCGGTGGACAAGCGCTCCGCCGCCGCTTGCCCCCCCCGCCGGCTTGCGCGATCACGCGGGGATGGCGATTCTCAGCGACAAGTGGATCCGGCGCAACGCGCTCGAAAACGGCATGATCGAGCCTTTCGTCGAGGCGCAGCGGCGTGACGGCTGCATCTCCTACGGGCTCTCGTCCTATGGCTACGACGCGCGCGTGGCCGACGAGTTCAAGATCTTCACCAACATCGACAGCTCGACCGTCGACCCCAAGAATTTCGACGGCAAGAGCCTGGTCGATCGCAAGACCGACGTCTGCATCATCCCGCCGAACTCTTTCGCGTTGGCGCGCACGGTCGAATATTTTCGCATCCCGCGCGACGTGCTGGTGATCTGCCTCGGCAAGAGCACCTATGCGCGCTGCGGCATCATCGTGAACGTGACCCCGCTCGAACCGGGTTGGGAAGGGCACGTCACGCTCGAGTTCTCGAACACGACGCCGCTGCCGGCCAAGATCTATGCCAACGAGGGTGCCTGCCAGTTCCTGTTCCTCCAGGGCAACGAGCCCTGCGAGGTCAGCTATGCCGATCGCGCGGGCAAATACATGGGCCAGCAGGGCGTGACCCTGCCGCGACTCTAGGCGCCGAGCCGAGGAGCGAAGCATGGCCAAGGGCACTGCCACGATCGGACGCGACCGCTACTTCACGCGGATCGCGATGAGCGGCCATCCGGAGACCGCCGACGAGCCGCCGAGCAACGGCGGCGAGAACCGCGGCCCGGCGCCCTACGACCTGCTGCTCGCCTCGCTCGGCGCTTGCACCGCGATTACGTTGCGGATGTATGCCGATCGCAAGCAGTGGCCGCTCGAGTCCGTCGAGGTCGATCTCGAACTGGTCCGCGGCGCGGACGGCGGGTTCGAGATCGAGCGTCGGCTCAAGCCCGTCGGGCTCGATGCCGAGCAGGCCTTGCGCCTGGCGGAGATCGCCGAGAAGACCCCGGTCACCCTGACGCTCAAGCACGGCCTGCCGATCCACACGTCGCTCGCGAACTAGGGTTGGCGGCCTAGCTCCGGACGAAGGCCAGCAGATCGGGGTTCAGCATGTCGGCGTGGGTCGTCAGCATGCCGTGCGGGTAGCCCCGATAGATCTTGAGCAGGCCGTTGGGCAGCAGCTTCATCTGGCGCAACGCCGCGTCCTCGTAAGGCACGACCTGGTCGTCGTCGCCGTGCATGACCAGGGTGGGCACGGTGATCGCCTTGAGGTCCTCGGTCTGGTCGGTTTCGGAAAAAGCGGCGATGCCCTCGCAATGCGCGAGCGCGCTGCCGGCCATGCCCTGGCGCCACCAGTTGCGGATCGCGCCTTCGGACACTTTCGCGTCGGGGCGGTTGAAGCCGTAGAACGGGCCCGATGCGACATCGAGGAAGAACTGCGCGCGGTTGGCGGTCAGCGCCTTGCGGAAGCCGTCGAACACGGCGATCGGCGTACCGCCGGGATTGTCCGCGGTCTGGACCATCAGCGGTGGCACCGCGCTGACCAGCACGACCTTGGCGACGCGGCCTTGGGGTATGCCGAATCGCGCCACATAGCGCGCGACTTCGCCGCCGCCGGTCGAATGGCCGATGTGCACGGCATTGCGCAGGTCGAGATGCGCGGCGACGGCCGCGGCATCGGCCGCGTAGTGGTCCATGTCGTGACCGCCATCGATCTGCGAAGAGCGGCCGTGGCCGCGGCGGTCGTACGCGACGACGCGGTAGCCGTGGCCGAGAAAGTAGAGCATCTGGGCGTCCCAGTCGTCGGACGACAGCGGCCATCCGTGGTGGAACACGATCGGCTGGGCGTCCTGGGGACCCCAATCCTTGTAGAATAACTCGGCACCATCCTGCGTGGTGATATAGGCCATGATGTCCTCCGTGAGGGTGGACGCGGCTCAGGCCGGTCCGATGTGCCGCATATCGGCATGGCCGGGGGGTATCGGTATCATACGCAGGTTTAGGGCTGCAGGCTATGTTTCTGTGGGCTTGCGCAGGAAGGTCACGCGGAAGCGCACGGCTCCCAGCGGTTCGACGTGGTGGCGGATAGTCGGTTCGACCACACCGGGTTCGCTGTCGGGTGTGAGCACGCGTTCGCTTGCCGCGCGGCGCGGGTCGGTGACGCGGTAGATCAGGCTGCCCTGTTCGACTTCGATCAGCCCCCAGGTGCCTTCCTTGGTCGTATGATCGGCGCGAAGTCCGGCGGGCACGCTGGTTTCGGTGAATTCGGGCGTGCGTTTGTAGGCCTCGAGACCCGGCGGAAGCTGTGCGGTCATCGGCCGATCGTAGCGCGGCCTGTGTGCGGTTCCAGACAAATCACCAGTGCGCTAAGGGATTGGTCAACAGGCTATCGGCCGCGCCTTGTCCTGCGTAGCTTCCCGCGAAACAACGAAACGAGCGGGATGCCCATGGGGAGGATTATCGTCTGGCTGTTTGCCGTGGTGCTGGGCGTGGTCGGGGCCACGCTGGCGATCGGCGGCGTGATGCTCGCGGCGGCGGGAGGCAGCCTCTATTATGTCGCGACCGGCATCGCGGTACTGGCCTCTGCCTGGGGGCTGGTCCGGCGCGCGCGCTATGCCGCCGCAGTCTTCGGTACGATGCTGGCGGC
Source organism: Novosphingobium anseongense (assembly GCF_037482895.1). Lineage (NCBI taxonomy): Bacteria > Pseudomonadati > Pseudomonadota > Alphaproteobacteria > Sphingomonadales > Sphingomonadaceae > Novosphingobium > Novosphingobium anseongense. The sequence continues at coordinate 1,070,191 of NZ_JBBHJZ010000002.1, forward strand.
GACGATCGTCTGGAGCATCTGGGAGGTCGGGCTCGACAGTTGGGCACTGATGCCGCGGCTGGTCGGGCCGGCCGTGGTCGGCCTGCTGTTTCTGATCCCCGCGATCCGCAGCGCGACGGGCGCGCCGCGCTGGTGGGTGGCGGCGCCAGCCGTCGTAGCTCTGTTGCTGACCGGCGGCGCAGTGGTGCGGGCGGAGCGTGCCGAGAGCGGCCTACCTGGCGCCGGCAAGGTCGTCGCGCTATCCGGTGTGGCGCAGGATTGGCAGCACTGGGGCAATTCGCTCGCGGGCACGCGCTATGCTTCGATCGACCAGATCGACACACGCAACGTCGACAAGCTCGCACTCGCCTGGCGCTATGATTCCGACATCAAGTCGGGCGATCTCGTCAGCCTCGAAGCGGCGCCGCTGGCGGTGAACGGCCGGCTCTACATGTGCATCGAGTCGGGTACGGTCGCCGCGCTCGACCAGGAGACCGGCAAGCGCATCTGGCAGTATCGCGGCCTGCCCTCAGGCTCGAAGTTCCACGGCTGGAAGTGTCGCGGCGTCGCCTATCACGCGGCCAAGACCGCCAAGGCCGAGTGCCAGCACAGCCTCTACATGACCACGGCCGAGGGCCAGCTCATCGCCATCGACGCCGATACCGGCAAGCAATGCTCGGGTTTCGCCAGCAACGGCGTTGCCGACCTCCGCCTCGGCATGGGTGCGATGAAGCCCGACGATGCGCTGCCGACCTCGCCGCCGACCGTGGTCGGCGGGGTCGTCGTCGTCGGCCAGTCGATCTCGGACTACAGCTCGTTCGACGCGCCCTCGGGCGTGATCCGAGGCTACGATGCCGAGACCGGCGCGCTGCGCTGGGCCTGGGATGCCGGCCGCCCCGGCCAGACCCAGCTCAAGCCGGGCGAGACCTACACGCGCGATACCCCCAACGCCTGGGGTGTGTTCAGCGGCGACGAGGCGCTGGGCCTGGTCTACGTCGGCACGGGCAACAGTCCGCCCGACTATTACGCGGGCTTCCGTTCCACAGTGGCCGACGAATTCACCGACAATGTCGTCGCGATCGACGTCAATACCGGGCTGCTGCGCTGGTCGTTCAGGACGGTGAACCACGATCTGTGGGACTACGACATCGCTGCGCAGCCGACCCTGGTGGACCTGGCGGGGGGCATCCGGGCGGTGCTCGTGCCGACCAAGCGCGGGCAGATCTTCGTGCTCGATCGCGCGACCGGCAAGCCGATCGATCCGGTGGTGCAGAAGAAGGTGCCGCAGGGCGCGGTCAAGGGCGATTGGAACGCGCCGACCCAGCCCTATACCACGGGTTTCCCATCGGTGTCGGGGGCGGACCTGACCGAGGCCGACATGTGGGGGCTGACGCCGCTCGACCAGATGGCCTGTCGCATCCAGTTCCGGAAAGCGCGCTACCAGGGGCAGTTCACCCCGATCACCACCGAGCCGACGATCACCTATCCGGCCGTGGCGGGTGGCATCAACTGGGGCGGGGTCTCGGTCGACACCCAGCGCGGTCTGCTGGTGGTCAATTCGCTGCATTTGGCCAACATCAACCGACTGGTACCGCGCAAGGAAGGCGAGACGCCGCAGAGCGGCTTCGAGGGTGGCGTGATCAAGTTCCCGCAGGCCGGCACGCCCTATGGCTTCGAGTCCTATCCCTTCCTCTCGCCGATCTTCGCGCCGTGCCAGAAGCCGCCCTATTCGACCATCAGCGTATTCGACATCAAGACGCGCAAGCTCGTCTGGTCCAAGCCGCTCGGCACGGCCGAGGGATCGGGGCCGCTCGGCATCCAGAGCCACGTACCGCTGCGCATGGGGGCACCGACCTTCGGCGGCTCGCTGACCACGGCCGGGGGACTGGTGTTCATCGCCGCGGGCCAGGATCGCCGGTTGCGCGCCTTCGACATCGCCAACGGCAGGGAGGTCTGGAGCGCCAAGCTGCCCGCGGTCGGCGCGGCCATGCCGATCAGCTACGTTTCGCCCAGCGGGCGCCAGTTCGTGGTGATCGCCGCGGGCGGGCACTTCGCGATCCCCGGCCCCAAGGCCGCGGCGATCATGGCCTATGCGCTGCCAAACAAGTGACAGGGTTGCAGGAGAGAGACATGGCCGACGACACCGCGAGCATCATCAACGTCACCAACCTCTATGCGGTCGCGGTGGATTCGCACCGCTACGACCTGTTCGCGCGCGTGTTCAGCGAGGACATCCATTGCGACTTCGGTGGCGGACCCGGCGCGGCCTTCACCGACCTCGCGACCCTGCAGGCAGTGTTCAAGGACATCCACGCGGTGTTCTCGGCCACGCAGCACATGGTTCAGGGTCACGCGGTCACGGTAAGCGGCGATGAGGCGCATTGCTTCAGCTACGTCTCGGCACGCTTCCGTCGCGGGCTCGAGGATGGCGAGGGAGTGTTCGAATCGACCGGCTGGTACGACGATGTGCTCGTCCGTACGGCTGGCGGCTGGCGTATCCGCGAACGCGTTTCGCGCATGGTCACCTATGGCGGCGACATCCGGGTGATGCAGGCGATGCCCGGCGTCGATACCAACTACACCTTGCTGTCGCTGGCCGAAGAGGCCGCGGGCGGCCGGATCAAGTTCCTGTCGCAGGTTTAGGGGAGGGTTTGCTTCAGGGAGGCGTGTCGGGCGTAGCCCCGCCCTACCCTTCGTCGTCACCCTGAACTTGTTTCAGGGTCCATCGTGCCGGAGGCGCAGCGGATGCCGGCAACACCAGGCGGCGCGGTTTCGCTGCCGAACAGAGCTTCGGTGGCAGCGGAGAAAGGGACCCTGAAACAAGTTCAGGGTGACGGGATCGGTGTTGAGGGCGAGGCCGGGCGGGAAGGCCCGGCGAGCCTCCCTCCCCCGCAGGGGAGGAAGGCTCGCCGCAGGATCAGAAGTTGATGTTGGCGTTCACGCCGAAGTAGCGATCGTTGTCGCGCGGGACGAAGCGCGAGACGCCCGCGACCGAACCATAGGCGAGGAACGGCGAATAGTGCTTGTTCGCGATGTTCTTGACGACGCCGCGGATTTCCCAGCTGTCTTCGCTCGCCAGCGCGATCGACGCGTTCCAGATGCCGTAGGCGGGCTGGATCGTGTCGGGCGTCTGGGTGATCGAATACTGGGTGTCGTCCTTCCAGCTGAAGTCGGTCTGCAGCTCGAGGTTCAGGCTCTCGGTCAGCGGGAAGCGATAGGCGCCGTCGATGTTGAACTTCCACTTGGGCGCGAAGGGCAGCGGCTGGCCGTTGACGAAGGCCTGGCCGCTGGCATTGGCGCAGCCGACGGCCGTGGCCGGACAGCGGAATTCGTCGATCTTCGCATCGTTGTAGGCGAAGGCGCCGGTCAGGCGCAGGCCCTCGACCGGGCGCAGCGTCACGTCACCCTCGACACCGCGCGACGAGACGTCGCCGGCGTTGATCAGGCGCGTGACCAGCGAGCCCAGGAAGGTGTCCTGGAAGTTCGCCTGGAAGCCCTTGAACTTGGTGTAGTAGCCCGCGAGGCTGAAGCTGCCCACGCCGCCCGCGAAGCTGCCCTTGATGCCGGCCTCGAAGCTGTCGGTCGTCTCGGGTGACAGCGGCGTCACGTCGAAGGCCTGCATGTTGAAGAACACGTTGTAGGCCGGACCCTTGTAGCCGCGCGAATAGGTCGCATAGGCGTTCAGGCGATCGGTCAGGTCGTACTGCAGGCCGGCACGCAGGCTGTAGTCGGTGCGGTCGGTATTGCCCGCGCTGGCGAAGTTCGGGCGGATGCCCGGAACGCCCGTGGCCGTGTCGGCGACGCGAGCATGGGTGTACTCGAGCTCGTCGCGGATCAGGCGGCCGCCCAGGATGCCGCGGAAGCTGTCGGTGAAGTTGATGTTGGCTTCGCCGAACACCGAGTAGTTGCGCAGCTTGGTGCGATAGCGTGCCGTGCCCGTGTTGTTGACCGGCACGCCGGCGAGCAGCTGGGTCACGTCGCGGCGATAGACCTCGTTGGCGGTGGTCTGGAAATAGTAGAGCCCGACGACGTAGTCGATCAGTCCGCCCTTGGGCGAGGTCAGGCGCAGCTCCTGGCTGAACTGCTCGGAATCGACCGTGCCGAAGTCCTCGCCGCGGGTGATGCCGGCGGCCAGGGTGCCGGTCGAATCCCAGTCCTGGTGCTGGTCGTTGTTCCACCAGCGATAGGCGGTGATCGAGGTCAGGCGGTGCTCGCCGAGACCGGCTTCGATCGTCAGCGAGACGCCGCCGTTCTTGTCGCGCACATCGGCGTCGAACGAGGGCGAAACGCGGGTGTTGTTCGGGCCGGCGACGATGCCTTCGGCTGCAAGCACGCCCGCAAGCGCAGCGTTCGGCGTGATCGCGCCGCTCGGGAAGGCGACGCGCTGGGTCGAGGCGAAGACGCCGGTGGGCACGTCCTCGAAGGTATAGCTGTAGTCGCCCGAAAGCGTGACCGACACGTCGGGCGAGGCTTCCCAGAGCAGCTTGCCGCGAATGCCGCGGCGCTTGTAGCCGTTGACGTCGTCACCGGTCTTGATGTTGCGGACATTGCCGTCGAAGCCGGCGATCAGGCCCGCAAGGTTGAGGTAGAGACCTTCGGCGAGCGGCGCCGAGGCGCTCAGCTTCACGCGGTATTCGTCACCCTCATAGTAGCCGAGCTGGGCGTTGAACGCGAGGTCCTTGGCCGGCGGGCGCGAGACGATGTTGATGACGCCGGCCGAGGCGTTCTTGCCGAACAGCGTACCCTGCGGGCCGCGCAGCACTTCGATGCGCTCGACGTCGAGCAGGTCGAGCGTGCCCTGGCCCGGGCGTGCCAGCACGACGCCGTCGATGACCGTCGCGACCGAAGGCTCGACGCCGGGCGAGGTCGTGATCGTGCCGACGCCGCGGATGAAGGTCGAGCGGTCCTTGTTCGACGCGCCGGCGCGGAAATCGAGCGTCGGCACCGAGCGGGCGATGTCCTGGACGGTGTTCTGCGCGCGGGCGGCGAGGTCGTCGCCCGACAGCGCGGTGATCGCGATCGGCACGTCGGTCAGCGATTCGGTGCGGAAGCGCGCGGTCACGACGATCTCGCCGTCGGCGGGGGCGTCGGCGGCTTCCTCGGCGAAAGCGGGCGCGGCGAAGCTGACGGCCACGGCGCTTGCCAGCAGCAGGCGGCGAGCGGTTGCAATGCGGTTCATCTGTTTCCTCCCTGGATGATGCCTCTTGAGGGGCGCTAATACTCTATCGATTTAGTAGGGAAATACAGTTTCGCTTTAGGGGTACATGGTTGCGCTATCGCTGTTGCCGTTCTGCCACGGGTTCACCGTGCCAGCATCCGCAGCAGCTCTTCGGGAAACGGCGCAAGGCCGGGTCCGCCGGCATCGCGCAGCACGTTCCGCTCGCCCGCATCGCGCGGCAGCGGGATCTGCAGGCCGCCGGTTTCCTCGAGCGCATCGAACAGCTTGGCGTTGAGGCGTTCGGCGATCGCCTCGTGCCCCGGCGAGAAGATCAGGTTGTTCGATTCAAGCGGATCTTCCTGGAGGTCGTAGAGCTCGTCGATGTCCCAGACGCCGTGGAAGTGGATGTACTTCCAGCGGTCCTCGCGGATGGCATGGACGGTCGGCGTCTGCGGGAAATTGCGCTCCCAGTAGTATTCGTAGAGCAGCCAGTCGCGCCACGGAACGTCCTCGCCGCGCAGCAGCGGCGCGACGTCCTGGCCTTCCATCCAGTCCGGCGCCTCGAGCCCGGCGACGCCGAGCAGCCAGGGGGCCACGTCGAGATTGGCGACGACCTGGTCGACCTGCACCCCCGCGCCGAACAGCGCCGGGCAGCGCGCCAGCATTGGAATGCGCATCGATTCCTCATAGGCGGTGCGCTTGTCGATCAGCCCGTGCTCGCCGAACATGAAGCCGTTGTCGCCCATGTAGAGGATCAGCGTGTCATCGAGCTCGCCGCGCTCCTCGAGGTGCGCCATGATCCGGCCGATGCCTTCGTCGACGGCGAGGAAGGTTTCCATGTAGCGCTTGTAGTAATCGCCGATGTCGAGATTGGCGTGATAGGCGAAGTCGACCCCGTGCCACGAATTGCGCTGGTTCTCGACCCACATCGGCCGCCCGGGCGCGCCCGCGGCCATCGTCTCGGGATAGCGGAACGTACCGTCGGAGAACTTCCCCTCGTGCCGCGGCGCCGGATAGAACTCGGCGTGGACCGCCTTGTGCGCGAGGAACAGCATGAACGGCTTTTCGCGGTCGCGGCTCTCGAGCCAGTCCATCGCGAAGTCGTTGAGCACGTCGGTCAGGTAGCCGTCCTGCTCGATGCGTTCGCCGTCGACGTTGAGCCCGTCGCCGTTGGGCCAGTAGTCGCCCTGGCCCTTGAAGCTGATCCAGCGATTGAAGCCCGGCTGCGGATCGTCGCCTTCGAGGCCCATGTGCCACTTGCCGATGAAAGCGGTCTCGTAGCCCGCGGCCTGGAGGTATTCTGGAAAGAATACCAAGCCGGGCGCGATCGCGTGGTTGTTGTCGACCACCTTGTGCTGGTGCGCGTAGAGCCCGGTGAAGATCGTCGCGCGGCTGGGTGAACAGAGCGCCGTGGTGACGAAGGCGTTGCGGAAATGCGCGCCCTCACGCGCCAGGCGATCGAGCTGCGGCGTCTCGATGAAGTCCTGCGTGCCCATGAAGCCCATCGCGTCGTAGCGGTGGTCGTCGGTCAGGATCACCACGATGTTGCGCGGCTTCTTGCCGTTGCGCGGCAGGGCGAGGTCGCCCGTGCGCGTCTCGAACATGGGCTCGGCGGGGATCGTGAAGGCGGCGTGCGGTTCGCCGGGCCCGGTGGCGGCGAGGAGGACGCCCTGCTTCTTGTCGGTCATCAGTGTCCTCCCGCCAAGGCCGGGGCACTCCCCGGCTCGGCCCGGCGGATGCGCGGCATGAGCAGCTGGATCCAGCCGAGCGCCAGCAGGTACGATACCGCGGCGAAAGCGAACAGCGGCGAATAGCCGAGCCCGGCGCTGAGCACCAAGCCGGCGATCTTGGCGATGGCCATGCCGCCGAGGTTGCCGCAGAAGGCGCCGAAGGCGGTGACGCGGCCGACCTTGGCCTGCGGCGTCACGTCGGAGATCACCGCGAACAGCGTGGTCGAGAAGCCCTGGTGCCCGGCCAGCGCCAGCGCCAGGATCAGGGTCGCCTGCCAGACCTCCTGCGCCTGGAGTGCGAAGGGGATCGGCACGACGACCAGCGCCGATACCAGCATCGTGCCCTTGCGCACGCGGTCGAGCGGCAGTCCGCGCACCAAGAGGCGCGTGGCGAGGCCGCCGGCGATCACGGAGCCGATCGCCGCGCCCGTGTAGGCGATGGCCAGCGGCGGCCCGAGCGCCGTGCCCGAAAGTCCGAACTGGCGGTTGAAGAAGTCGGGCATCCAGAACAGCATCAGCCACCAGGTCGAATCCGACAGCACCTTGGCCACGGCGATGCCCCAGGTGCGGCGGTCGCGGACGATCGGGCCATAGTCGGGAGCCGCGTCTTCGTCGGCCTCGGGCATGGTGCGCGCCTGTACCGGCGGCGCATCGAACTTGAGCCCGCGCGTCGCGATCAACCAGGCCGCGGCCCAGACGAAGCCGAGCAGGCCGGCGATGACGAAGGCCGCGCGCCAGCCGTAGAGCGCGGCGAGCAGCGGGATGCCGAGCGGCGCAAGGATCGCGCCGACCGAGCCTACCGCGTTCGACAGGCCGAAGGCGAAGGAGCGCAGATGCGGCGGGAAGATCGTCGCGATCGTCTTGATGCCCGTGGGCGTGCCCATCGCCTCGGTCGCGCCGAGCGCAGCGCGCACGACGATGAACTGGCCCATGGTGAAGGCCCAGGCATGCGCGATCGCGGCGATCGACCAGGTGACCACGCCGAGCGGGTTGGCCCATTTGACGCCGAGCTTGTCGGCGATCCAGCCGGTGAACAGGAAGGCGACCGCGGCCGAGCCCTGGAACCAGGCGGCGAGCGTGCCGTAGTCGTTGTCGCTCCAGCCGAGGTCGGCGGCGATCACCGGCTTGAGCACGGCGATGATCTGGCGATCGACGAGGTTGAGGATCGAGGCGGTCAGCGCCAGCGCGAACAGCAGCCAGCGGCGGCGGGGGGACAGGATCACGCGCTCTCTTCCTTCACGCAAAGGTGACCTGGCGGCCGTGCTGGATCAGCGGAATGGCGTTGCGCCGCAACTGCCGCGTGCCGGGATTGAGCATTACCTCGGGCGTGTATTGCGCCAGATAGACGCGGCGCGGGCGGTCGGTGCGGTTGCTGCCCGTGGCGTGGAGCGTGCGGCTGGAAAAGGCGACGATCGAGCCCGCGGGCACTTCGAGCGCGACGGCCTGGCTCTCGTCGACCTTGAGCGCGAGATCGTTGCTGCCCGCAAGCCGCTCGTGCGAGAGCACGCCGCCGCGGTGGGTGCCGGGCACGACGCGGACCGTGCCGTTGTCGAGCGTGGCGTCGTCGAGCGTGCACCAGCAGGTCAGATAGGGCGCGTGGTCGGCCGGGCCGCCGTTGCCGACGACATAGCCCGAATCCTGATGCCACGAGAATGGCATGCCGCCTTCGGGGCCTTTGACGACATACTGGTCGAAGAAGAAGTAGGCGGTGTCGCCCAGGGTCGCGCGGCAGACCTCGGCCATCGTCTCGCTGAACAGCATCTGCCGCAACCGCGGCTCCTCGCGCTGGCACTCGTTGGCGAAATAGCGCTTGCCGCGGTGGGTGATGCCCAGCGTGTCCACGCCCGCCGCGTCCATCCGCGCATCTTCGCGCGTGACGAAATCGTCGCAGCATTCGCGCAGCAGGTCGAGCAGGTTACCCGTCAGCACGCTCTCGAATACGGCATAGCCCAGTTCGTCGAACTGGCGGCTCTGGCTTGCGAAACCCATTCCTCGTCCCTCGGTCGGCATGGCGCCGGCATGAGAGCTTCTTGTCTTGAATGTCAACTATACTAGTTGAGTATCATTCGCGCGCGACCGGCCCTCTCTGCGCAATAGTGCACCGATCTGCGGGGAAATCCAGAGCCTAGCCCAGCGGCCCATGATCGAGTTTCGGCAGGACGTGGCGGGCGAACAGGTCCGCCTCGGCCGCGTGGGGATAGCCCGAGAGGATGAAGGCTTCGATCCCCTCGGCCCGATAGGCGTTCAGCTTGGCCAGGACCTGGTCGGGATTGCCCACGATCGCCGCGCCGCAGCCCGAGCGGGCGCGGCCGATGCCGGTCCACAGGTTGTCCTCGACGAAGCCATCGCCACCTGCCGCCTCGCGCAGCTGCGCCTGGCGCGCGACGCCGGCCGACTGGCTGTCGAGCGACCGGGCGCGGATCGCGCGGCCGATCTCGTCGTCGAGCTTCGAGAGCAGGCGGTCGGCGGCGATCCGCGCCTCCTCCTCGGTCTCACGCACGACGACATGCGCGCGGTAGCCGAAGCGCAAGGTGCGGCCTTCGCGCGCGGCGCGGGCGCGCAGGTCGGCGATGATCTCGCGCACCGCGGGCATCGTGTCGGGCCACATCAGGTAGACGTCGGCGCCCTTGGCCGCGGCCTCGCGCGCGTCTTCGGAAAGCCCGCCGAAGTAGAACTGCGGGCTGCGGCCCGAGACCGTCGTCAGCCGCGGCGGATCGAGCTTGAGCTTCCAGAACTCGCCCTGGTGATCGAGCGAGCGGCCGTCGAGCAGTTCGCGCAGGATGTGCATCGCCTCGACCGTGCGCGCATAGCGCGGGCCGGAGGCCAGGGTCTCGCCGGGCATCTCGCTCGAGATGATGTTGATCGCCAGGCGACCTCCAAGCATTTGATCGATCGTCGCGATCTGGCGCGCGAGCTGAGGCGGCCAGCTTTCACCGACACGCACAGCCATCAGCAGGCGGATGCGCTTGACCAGGCCCGCGATCGCCGCGGCGAAGGCCGTGGTGTCGATGCCCAGGGCATAGCCCGAAGGCAGCAGGATATTGTCGAAGCCCGCGCTGTCGGCCTGGAGCACGATGTCGCGGCAATGCTCCCAGCTCGACTGGAGCATGGGATCGGGTTGCCCGAGGAATTCGTAGTCGTCGTCGCAGAGCGCCGAGAACCAGGAGACTTCGCAGGGCGGCAGCGGGGCGTTCACGGCAAGCGTTCTCCGGTCGAGGCCTGGAGCACCTCGTACCATTCGGCGCGGGTCCACTCGACCTTGAAGGCATCGGCAGCCTCGCGGATGCGCTCGGGCTGCTGGCTGCCGACGATCGGGATCGGTCGCGCCGGATGGGCCAGGACCCAGGCGTAGGCCGCGGCAGCCTTGGCCACGCCGGTCTCCTGCGCCTTGTGCTCGATCAAGGCGGTGACCGGGCCGGGCAGGCTGATCCGACCGCCGCCGAGCGTCGACCAGGCGAGCACCGAGGCGCCGAGCGCCTGGGCCTGGTCGAGCACGCCGTCCCAGACGGGGGCGCTGTGCCAGGGCGAGAACTCGGGCTGAACGCTTGCGAGCGGGAAGGGCAGGTGGGTCTGCAGCGCCGCGACCTGGCCGGCGGTGAAGTTCGACACGCCGACCGCGCGGACCTTGCCGCTCTCGACCATGCGCGCCAGCGTCTTCGCCAGATCCTCGGGGTGCGTCAGGATGTCGGGCCGGTGCACCTGCCAGAGATCGACGTGATCGAGCTTCATCCGCCGCAGCGAGGCGTCGAGCGCGGACTCGAGATAAGCGGCGCTGCTGTCATAGGGCACGCCGGGGACGATGCCGCCCTTGGTGGCGATGACCATCTGCTTGCCGAGCCCCGGCGCCTCGGCCAGGACCTCGCCGAACAGTTCCTCGGCCGAACCGAAGCCGGGGCCGTCGATGCCGTAGATGTCGGCCGTGTCGAACAGGGTGATGCCGATCTCCAGCGCCGCCTCGATGCGCGCGCGGGCCGTGGCGACATCGACGCCGGCGAAGCGCCACATGCCCCAGGCGATGGGCGAAACGGAAATCCCGCTCTTGCCGAGCGGCACGGGTTCGGGTGTAGGGGCTGTCATACCCCACCTATTGGCACAGGGCTCATGGCACAGACAATCCGTTACGGCATCCTCGGCACCGGCATGATGGGATGCGAGCACATCCGCAATATCAGGCTGATTCCGGGCGCAGAGATCACCGCGATCGCGGATCCGGTCGAGGCCTCGCTGGGCTGGGCAGCAGAGTCGCTTGGCGATTCCCGCCCCGCCAGCTTCCGCAATGCCGAGGAACTTGCCGCGAAGGGCGAGATCGACGCGGTCGTCGTCGCCTCGCCCAACTTCACCCATCGGTCGGTGCTCGAACCGCTGTTCGACGCGGGCGTGGCGATCCTCTGCGAGAAGCCGCTGGCGACGACGGTCGCGGATGCGCGCTGGGTGGTCGAGAAGGCGGAAGCGTCGAAAGCCCCTTTCTGGACGGGCATGGAATACCGCTACATGCCGCCGATGGCGCGCTTCGTCGAACAGGTCCACGGCGGCCGGATCGGCAAGCTGCAGATGCTCTCGATCCGCGAGCACCGCTTTCCCTTCTTGCCCAAGGTCGGCGACTGGAACCGTTTCTCGCGCAACACCGGCGGGACGATGGTCGAGAAGTGCTGCCACTTCTTCGACCTCATGCGCCTGATCGTGCGCAGCGAGGCCGTGCGCGTGTTCTGCTCGGGCGCGATGGACGTGAACCATCTCGAGGAGCGCTACGACGGGCAGGTGCCCGACATCATCGACAACTCCTACACCGTCGTCGATTTCGCCGACGGCACCCGCGCGCTGCTCGACCTCTGCATGTTCGCCGATGGCGCGGAGCACCAGGAAGAGGTCTCGGCCACGGGCGACGCGGCGCGGCTCGACGTGCTGATCCCGCCGGGCGAACTGGTCTTCAGCCCGCGCGTCGGCTTCCGTGCCGACAAGGCCGTGGTGCGCGAAATGGTCGAGGTCGACGAGGCGGCGATGACCGCGGGCTCGCACCACGGCGCGACGTTCCACCAGCACGAGGCCTTCGCCCGCGCCGTCCGCGGCGAGGGGCCGGTCGAGGTCACCGCGCGCGACGGCCTGATGGCCGTGGCGATCGGCGCGGCGGCCGAGATCAGCGCGCGCGAGAAGCGCGTCGTCGAGATGAAGGAACTGCTGGGCTGAGGTCCTTCTATTGACGGCAGCCTTGGGACGGCATGCGTCGCGCCTGCAACGTTTTGTTACGATGGATTGCCGCGACAGCAATCCGGGGCGGGGTACCGCGAAACATACAGCCCGAAAACGGGCGTTCGCAGGAGTATGCCGTTTGAAAACCGCCTTGCTGCCCCTTGGGCTCGCTATCGGGCTGGCCATGCCAGTCGTTGCGAACGCCCAGGTTGCCCACCAGGTCTCGGTCGTCCACCAGGGACATGCCGTGGCGATTTCCTATGAGCCGAAGATCGAGACCAAGCTGCGCCAAATCGGGCTCGGTCCGCGTTCGTCGCCGGCCTGCATGTGGTCGAGCAGAATCTCGGTTCAGCGCACCGCGATGGGTCTCGACGGTCGGCCGATCGCCGCGCTGTCCCGCGCAATCCCGGGAGGCAAGGCCCGCTCGGGCCAGCGCGCCGGTCATTGCAATAATCTGTCCGAGCGCGAGCGGGCGCGTCTCGCGGGAACGACCGAAGCGTTGCGCGCGCGGGTGATCGCCGCGGCAGAGCGGGACGACCATGGCCTGCGCACCGAACTGGCTAGCCTGGAAGCGCTGGGCACCCGCGATTCGCACGCGCGCTGACGTCCGGACTGGCGGCACTTTGCAACATGCGCGGTCGGATTTGCCGAAGCGGGAACTTGTTGCGGGCCGTGGAGACTTGGCGGGGCGCGTTGCCAGCGCGAACCGGCGTAAGGTAGATTGCAGCCAGGGCCGGCAAGGCCTATCTGGCGTCAGAAGCGAGTTAGCCATTATCCGATGACTGCACCCTCCATCGTCTTGGTCGAGGACGACCCGCCCCTCCGTAATCTCACTGCTCGCGCGCTTCGCGAGCATGGCTATGCCGTACGCGCCGTCGCCACCGGTGCCGAGATGTGGGTGGTGCTCGAGAACGAGCCGGCGGATCTGCTCGTGCTCGACATCATGCTGCCCGGCACCAACGGCGTCGATCTGCTGCGTCGGCTGCGTCAGACCAGCGACGTGCCGGTGATCTTCGTCAGCGCTCGTGGTGCCGAGGAAGATCGCGTCGTCGGGCTTGAGCTGGGTGCCGACGACTATCTGGCGAAACCGTTCTCCACGCGCGAGCTGATCGCGCGGATTGGTGCCGTGCTGCGCCGCCGCGGTGGCGAAGTGATTGCCGGCAAGCCCTCTTCGAACAACGAGCTCAGCTTCGAGGGCTGGCGCTTGTCGCCCGCGCGGCGCGAGCTGCGATCGCCCAGCGGCGCCATCGTCGACCTGACCGGCGCCGAGTTCGACCTGCTCAGCGTGTTCCTGGGGCAGCCGCAGCGTGTGATCGGTCGGGAACGGCTGATCGAGCTATCGCGCACGCGACTGGCCGACAGCTCCGACCGCAGTGTCGACGTGCTGGTCAGCCGCCTGCGCCGCAAGCTTTCGACGGCCGATCAGCCTGCGCCGATCAAGACCGTGCGCGGCGTCGGCTATATCTTCGCGGCCGAGGTCAACCGACTTTGAGGATCTGGCAGCGCGTCGGTCTGGGCGGGCGCCTGCTGGCGATCGTCCTGGTCGTCGTGCTGATCGACTTCCTCGTCAATTCGGTCCTTTTCGAGCGCGCGCGCCTGTTCATGCTGCGCGAGGACGAGACGGCCTGGATGGCCGAGCATGTCGTCATCGCGCACCGCGTGCTCGATCGCGCGCCGCTCGACGAACGCAAGCTCGTGGCGCGCGAGCTCAGCACCGAACGCTTCATAATCACCTGGTCGCGCTATCGTCCGTCTCCGCCCAATGCCATCGAGCTTTCGACCTTGCACCGACAGATGCTCTCGGCCGAGCCCGACCTGCGCGGCGTCGATCTGCATTTGCGGCTGATGCCTCTGTCGCATGGGGGCAACATCGGGGGGTCTTCGACCCTGCACGACGGCTCGATGATGAACTTCCGCTTCCACGGTCAGGCGCCGTGGTCGCTCAATTTCGGACGGCTCGTCGGCATGGCGCTGCCCTCGGCGCTGCTTTTACTGCTGGCCTGGCTGCTCTTCAGGTTGATGCTGCGCCCGTTGCGCGCGCTCGTGAAGGCGACATCGGAGGTCGGCGCCGCCAATCCCCAGCCGCTGGCCGAGAACGGCGAAGGCGAGGTGTTGCACCTGATCCGCGCGTTCAACGCCATGCAAGAGCGCATTCACCAGTTGCTGGCCAGCGGTTCGCAGACGCTGCTGGCGATCGGCCACGACCTGCGCACGCCGCTTGCCCGGCTGCAATTGCGGATCGACGAGGCCGAGGTCAGTGCCGAACTGCGGCGCGAGATCGGGCAGGATATCGACGAGATGCGCGACCTTCTCCAGTCGCTGCAGACCTACGTCGAATCGGGTCGAGACGGCGGCCCGCTCGAACGTATCGATATTGCCGTCACCGCGCAGACCCTGGTCGATAACGCGCAAGATCGCGGGGCCGAGGCAAGCTACCGCGGCCCCGACCATCTCGAGGTGCTGGCGCGACCCGTGGCGATACGTCGCGCGCTGTCGAACCTCGTGGAAAATTCGCTGGCCTATGCCGGCACCGTCCATGTCAGCCTCGCGGCCCTGGACGGAGAACTCGTGATTGCGGTCGAGGACGATGGTCCGGGAATCCCCGAGGCGCGCATGCAGGAAGTCCTGCGTCCTTTCATCCGGCTCGACGACGCGCGTTCCCGCAACACGGCCGGCATGGGGTTGGGGCTGCCGATCGTTGACCGCCTAATCGCCGCCGAGGGCGGAACCCTGCACCTTGCCAACAAACCGGCCGGAGGCCTGAAGGTGACGATCCGGCTTCCGCTTGCGATCGGCTGACGGCTCATGCCGCAGTGCAACAATTCCTTACAAAGCGAACCAACTCAGGAAAACTCGACTCTCTAGCTTGCGACGATCAGCGGCCCTTGCGCCGCGATTTTGTTTCTAAGCGAGAGGTAACAACCGTGAACGAGTTGATCGGCCGGGTCTTCAGTTTCGAGAAGACCATCTTTCCCGATAGCGGCGAGCTCTTCGCCAAGCTGTCGAGCCAAGGCCAGACGCCCAAGGCCTTGATGATCTCCTGCGCCGACTCGCGCATCGTCCCCGAGCAGATCCTCCAGGCCCAGCCGGGTGACCTGTTCGTCTGCCGCAACGCTGGCAACATCGTCCCGCCCTATGCGACGATGAACGGCGGCGTCTCCTCGACCGTCGAATATGCCGTCATGGCGCTCGGCGTGCGCGACATCATCGTCTGCGGCCATTCGGGCTGCGGCGCGATGGCGGCGGTGGCCAACCCCGTCGGTCTCGACGCCATGCCCAATGTCGCCGCCTGGCTGCGCCATTCGAACGCGGCGCAGAAAGTCGTCGACGACGGCTATCCCCACCTCGAAGGCGAGGATCGCGTTCGCGCGATGACGCTCGAGAACGTCGTCGCCCAGCTCAATCACCTGCGCACGCACCCGTCGGTCGCCTCGGGCGTCGCGCGCGGCGAAATCTCGCTGCACGGTTGGTACGTCGATATCCACGCCGGTCAGGTGCTCGGTCTCGACGGCCAGACCGGCCAGTTCGTGCCGCTGCGCGAGAATGATCCGCTGCCCGTCGCGCTGCCGGCGCAGAGCCGGATTTGGGACCAGGCGGAGGCCGCCGAATGACGACCGCGGCTCGCACCGGTCCCTTCGCGCATTTCGCTAGCGACTTCACGGCGTCGATCGTCGTGTTCCTCGTCGCCATGCCGCTGTGCATGGGGATCGCGGTGGCTTCGGGCGTGCCTCCCGAAATGGGGCTCGTCACCGGTATCATCGGTGGCATCATCGTCGGCTTCTTTGCCGGCTCCCCCCTGCAGGTCAGCGGCCCGGCCGCTGGCCTCGCGGTCATCGTGTTCGAATTCGTCCGTGAGCACGGCATCGCCGCGCTCGGACCGATGCTCGTCGTTGCCGGCGTGATCCAGCTCGTTGCGGGCATGCTCAGGATGGGCGGCCTGTTCCGATCGATCTCGCCGGCCGTGGTTCACGGCATGCTTGCGGGTATCGGCGCGTTGATCGTCGTGGGCCAGTTCCACACGCTGTTCGACGCCAAGCCGATGTCGAGCGGGCTCGAGAACCTGGCGGCCATGCCCGGCCGTGTCCTCGGTCTGTCGCTCGACGTGCAGGCGACCGAACTGGCGCTGGCCATCGGTCTGCTGACAATCGTCGTCATGCTCGGCTGGGAGAAGCTGCGCCCGGCTTCGCTGAAGCTGGTGCCCGGCGCGCTGCTCGGCGTTATGGCCGCGACGCTGGTCGCCTTCGGTCTCGGCCTCGACGTCGCGCGCGTCACCGTACCCGAATCGATCGGGGCCGCGTTCAGCGTTCCCGGCGACAGCTTCCTCGGGTTTCTGGCTTCGCCGGCGATCCTGATTGCCGCAATCGCCGTGGCCTTCATCGCCAGCGCCGAAACGCTGCTTTCGGCCGCCGCGGTCGATCGCATGCACGACGGCGTGCGCACCGACTACAACAAGGAACTGCGCGCGCAGGGGATCGGCAACTTCCTTTGCGGCGTGCTTGGTGGCCTGCCGATGACGGGCGTCATCGTCCGCTCCTCGGCCAACGTTCAGGCGGGGGCACAGACGCGGCTGTCGACGATCCTGCACGGCGCCTGGATTCTCGGTTTCGTCGCGCTTCTGCCTTGGCTGCTGCGCGAGATCCCGATGGCTGCGCTCGGCGGCGTGCTCGTCGTCACCGGCTGGCGCCTGGTCAGCCTCGACCACGTGAAGCACCTGCTCCAGGTTCATGGCCGTCTGCCGGCGATGATCTGGGCGGTGACCTTCGTGCTCGTCGTCGCGACCGACCTGCTGACGGGCGTGCTCGTAGGCCTGGCGCTCTCGCTGATCGAGCTGCTGCCCTTCTACCGCAACCTCAAGCTGAAGGTGGAGCAGAAGGACCACGAGGACGTCACCCATGTCGATCTCGGCGGTGCTGCGACCTTCCTCAGCCTGACGCGACTGAACTCCGTGCTCGAAGCGCTGCCCGACAACCGCTCGGTCAAGCTGGGTCTCGATGGCCTGCACGGGATGGATCACACCACCGCGCAGACGCTCAGCGAGTGGCTCGGCCGCCGCAAGAAGCGTGGCGTCCCCGTCGAAGTGACGGGTTCGTCGGAGATCATGCGGCCACTTGCCTTGGCGCATTGATCGAGGCTCCAGGGTCGAGAGGCCACTGGAATTGAGCAAGGGATCGTGATTTGATGCTGTCGTCCCCCGTCAGCGAAAGTCACGGTCCCTTGTCACATTATCTCAATGCCTTTCCGGTCACCGAACGCTGGCCGGCGCAGTATCCGGACCGGCTCCAGCTCTATTCGCTGCCCACGCCCAACGGCGTGAAGGTCTCGATCATGCTCGAAGAGATCGAGTTGCCCTACGAAGTCCACAAGATCGACTTCGGCCAGGGCGACCAGCGCAGCGACGCCTTCCTCAGCCTCAATCCCAACGGCAAGATCCCGGCGATCCTCGATCCCGACGGCCCGGGCGGTCGCCCGCTGCCGCTGTTCGAGAGCGGGGCGATCCTGCACTATCTGGCCGAGAAGACCGGCAAGCTGCTGCCCGCCGATCCGGCCGAGCGCTGGCACGTCAGCCAGTGGGTCTATTTCCAGGTCGGCCATGTCGGCCCGATGTTCGGCCAGCTCGGCTTCTTCAACAAGTTCGACGGACGCCTCTGGGAGGACAAGCGTCCGCTCCAGCGCTATGTCGACGAGAGCAAGCGCATCCTTGGCGTGATGGACACGCATCTGACGGGCCGCGAGTGGTTCGTCGGCGATGCCTTCTCGATCGCCGACGTTTCGATGCTCGGTTGGGTACGCAACCTGATCGGCTTCTACGAGGCCGGCGATCTCGTCGGCTTCGACAGCTTCGCCGCGGTCAAGGCCTGGCTCGAACGCGGCCTCGCGCGTCCGGCCGTGCAGCGCGGGTTGGCGATTCCGTGATTTCCTCAGTCGCTCCCTCTGCAGGGGGAGCGACTGACCTCACCTCAGTCCCGCCATCGCCTGGCGGTAGAGCAGGACGGTCAGCCCCGCGAACAGCACCACGCCACCGCCGAGCGCGAAGGGTGTGAAGTCCGCGCCGACCAGCGCCAGCGGGCTGTCGCTGCCGCTGCCCGCGACCACGCCGGCGAAGGCCACGCCCCAGAGGCTGTCGCCGACGATCATGCCCGTCGCGGTCAGCACGCCGATGCGCTTGGCCAGTTCGGGATCCTGACGGCGATCGGCCCAGCGGTCGTAGTACCAGCCGAGCACGGCGCCGATCACCACGGGCAGGATCACCGCCATCGGCAGGTAGATACCGATGCCCACGGCGAGCGGGGGCAGGCGGACGAGGCCGCGCTTGCCGAGCAACTCGTCGAGCGCGACGAACCCGACACCCGCCAGCGCGCCGTACCCCAGCATCGGCCAGTTGAGATCGCCGCCGAGCACGCCTTTGGCGAGTGCCGAGATCAGTCCGGCCTGCGGGGCGGAGAGCGCGTTCGGTCCGGCGCCGGGCGCGCCGGCAAAGCCGAAGGCGGTGTTGAGCAGGTCGAGCACCGGCGGAATGATCAGGCTGCCGAAGACCACGCCGATGACCAGCGCGAGCTGCTGCTTCCATGGCGTCGCGCCGACGAGCTGGCCGGTCTTGAGATCCTGCAGGTTGTCGTTGGCGATCGTCGCGACGCCGAAGACCACGCCGGTGACGATCAGCGCATAGGCGATCAGCGCCTGGGTGGTGTCCGCATCGTTGTCGCGGCCGAAGAGTCCTGCGAGCATCAGCGAGGCGGCGAGCACGGCCAAGATGCCGATCGCCGAGACCGGCGAATTCGACGAACCGATGAGCCCGGCCATGTAACCGCAGACCGCGGCGACGAGCAGGCCGACCACCACCACGAAGACCAGCGCGCCGCCGAGCAGCAGCGCGGTCGCGCCCGCCAGCGGGCCACCCGTGATCACGCTCCACAGCAGCCAGGCGATCGGCAGCAGCATGGCCAGCGAACCGCCGATGACGACGCCGATGGGCATGTCACGCTCCTCGATCGCCAGAACTTCGCCGCCATGACGCGCGCGACTGGCGGCAAAGGCAGAGCGGATACCGCCGACCACCGGCCCGGCGATGCGGATCAGCGCCCAGATCGCGGCGACGCCGATCACGCCGGCACCGAAGAAGCGCACGTCGGCGCGGAACACGGTGTTCGCCCAGACCTCGACCTCACCCGATGATCCGATGGCCATCGGCTGGTTCGCGGTGAGGATCGGCAGCAGCACCCACCAGCCGGTGATCAGCCCGACGAGCTGCGCGAGACCGACCGAGATGCCGACGAGATGACCGACGCCGAGCAGTGCGAAAGACAGTCCGCCGGCAATGCCCGTGGCGCCCGCACCGGCGCGGAACCAGGTCGCCGCCTCGGCCGCGACCAGCTTGGTCTGGGTCAGGATCGCGAAGCCGGCCGAAGCGAGGCTCGACCAGACCAGCGCGCGCAGGCCTTTGGCGCTTTCCTCGGCGCCGGCGCGACTGTCCGAACCGACCTGCAGCACTTCGGCGGCGGCGCGGCCCTCGGGATAGGGGAGGTCCGAATCGATCACGAGCGCGCGACGCAGCGGCACCGAGAAGAACACGCCGAGCGCGCCGCCGAGCGCGGTGATCGCCGCCGTGGTGACATAGGGAAAGCCCTGCCACCAGCCGATCATGATCAACCCTGGCAGGACGAATATGATCGAGGCGATCGTCCCCGCCGCGCTGGCGATGGTCTGGACGATGTTGTTCTCGAGGATGTTCGAGCCGGGCAGGTAGCGCAGCACCGCCATCGAGATCACCGCAGCCGGGATCGAGGTGGCGAAGGTCAGTCCGACCTTGAGGCCCAGATAGACGTTGGCGGCGGTGAACAGTAGCGTGATCACGCCGCCGAGCACGATGCCGCGCAGCGTCAGTTCCGCAAGCGGCTTGGATGCCTTGCTGGCCATGTGTTCGAATGCTCCCGTATGCCCGCCGGCGCTGTATGACGGGTGTTGTCATACAGAGCTTCTGTCGGCGGGCATACGGGGTGTTTACAGCAGTGTCAGAAAGCAGGGGGCGGGCCCGTATCGGCCGACCAGCGCCAGGCCTCAGTCGAAATCGATGCTGACATGCGGGATATCGCCCTCGATGGCGCCCTGCGGCGTCCGGTAGTCGGTCACCGTCACACCAAGATCGCGCCCGATGTCGAGCGTTTCCCCATTGCCCGAGGGCATCAGGAAGCTGGTAGGCAGCTTGATCTCGCCGAGATCGCGTTCCCCGGCGCTCAAGGTGACCGTGGCCGGGCCGCCCATCATCTTGGTGGCGAAACGCAAGCGCAGCTTGCTCGCGCCTTGGGGCAAGGCGCTTTCGGCGCGGAGCTGGCTGATCTCGCGCGGATCGGTCGAGCGGGCCCAGGTGAAGGTCGGATGTCCCTGGTCGAGGTGAAGACTCCACCCGCCGAACTTGCTGCCCAGCGCCAGCACCACGCCCGAGGCGGCGGCGCTGTCGAGCTTCAGGTCCGCGTCGATCGTGAAGCTGCGCGCGATCAGCAAGGGGCCGTTGCCGATCGCCGGAAGCGTCACGTCCTTGCCCCAGAAGTCGTAATGCTTGGCGCCCGGTCGCAGCGCGGCAACAGCGCGCGCCTTGGCGAAGCGATGATCGAGCGGATAGACGCTGTTCTTCTCGGCCTCCTGCCTCCACAGGTCGAGCATCTGCTGAAGCCGCGCCGGCTCCTTCGCCGCCAGGTCTGTCGACTGCGAGAAATCCTTGGTCAGGTCGTAGAGCGACCAGGCGATCTTCGGCCGCACGCCGCCCGGGGGCAGGTTTTCCCAGGCCAGGCGGCCGTCGTCGCCCGAGAGGAACCAGCCGTCGTGATAGAGGCCGATCTTGCCGCCGATCTCGAAATACTGGGTGCGCGGCTTGGCGCTGTCGCAGGCCGCCAGGCTGGGTAGCAGACTCTGTCCGTCGAACGGCTTCTGCGCCACGCCATAGACGCTCTGCGGCGCGGGTAGCTTCGCCGCGTCGAGAATCGTCGGGGCGAGATCGTTGAGATGGGCGAACTGACCACAGAACCCGCCCGGCTTTGCGGTATGCCCCTGCCACGACAGGATCATGCCGTTGCGGATGCCGCCGAGCATCGAGGCATATTGCTTGGTCCAGCGCAGCGGCGTGTTCATCGCCCAGGTCCAGCCCGCCGGATAGCTTTCGTAGGTGTCGGGCCCGCCGAGCTTGTCGATATTGGCTTCGAGCCAGGCCTGGTCCTCGTCGTGATTGCCCATCGAGCGCAGTTCGTTGATCGTGCCCTTGGGGCCGGCTTCGGCGCTCGCGCCGTTGTCGCCGAGCATCAGCGCGACCACGGTATTGTCGAGCTGGCCCATGCGCTGCAATTCGTCGAGCACGCGGCCGATCTGTTCGTCCTGATAAACGAGCTGCGCCGCCGCCACTTCCATCGTTCGTGCCGCGAAGGCCTTCTGCCCAGGCGTCAGGCTGTCCCAGGCCGGAACCTCGGTCGGGCGATCGGTCAGCTTCGTGCCGCGTGGGACCACGCCGGCACCGACCTGACGGCGGAAAGTCTGCGTGCGCAGCGCGTCCCAGCCCTGATCGAACTTGCCTTTGAAGCGCGCGATATATTCGGGCGGGGCCTGGTGCGGCGCGTGGGTGGAGCCGGGGGCGAGATAGACGAGAAACGGCTTGTCGGGGGCATTGGCCTT
This sequence comes from Novosphingobium anseongense, assembly GCF_037482895.1. Taxonomy (NCBI): domain Bacteria; kingdom Pseudomonadati; phylum Pseudomonadota; class Alphaproteobacteria; order Sphingomonadales; family Sphingomonadaceae; genus Novosphingobium; species Novosphingobium anseongense. The sequence continues at coordinate 1,091,902 of NZ_JBBHJZ010000002.1, forward strand.
CTGGTTGTGAACCCAGTGGATGATGTCGTCCGCCAGCCGCTTGTCGAGCAGTTCGCCCTTGGCGTCCTCACCCTCGACCCGCTGGTTGCCGCGATAGAGGATCGGTGAATACTGGTCGCTGTCGCCCCAGGGGAAGCCATAGAAATATTCGAAGCCCAGCCCGGTAGGCCAAGTGTCGAACGGTCCGGCTGCGCTGCGTTCGCCCGACGGGACATTGTGATGCTTGCCGAACATCGCGGTGTTGTAGCCGTTGAGGCGCAGGACCTGTGCGATCGTCGCGGTCTCGGGCAGGATGCGCCCCTGATAGCCGGGGAAGGGCGAGGGCACGTCGGTCAACCAGCCGACCCCGGCGTTGTGGTGGTTGCGTCCGGTCAGTAGAGCGGCGCGGCTGGGGGAGCAGATACCCGTGGTGTGGAAGCGGTTGTAGCGCTGGCCCTGCGCGGCCAGCTTCTCGAAATTGGGCGTGGGCACGGGTCCGCCGAAAGCGCTCGACATGGCGAAGCCGACGTCGTCGCTCATCATCAGGAAGACGTTGGGTGCGCCTTGCGGTGCGCGCACGGGTGTCTGCGGCGTGCCTTTGGCATCGGCGATGTTCTCCGCGATCGTGCCGGCGAATGGAGTGGCGGCCACGGGAAGAACCCTGCGCTCGACGCTTTGCGCATTCACTGAAGCCGGGACCACGGCGGCCGATGCCATGGCCGTGGCCGCCAACAGAAACCCGAACTGCCGCTTCATCGCTGAACCCCTTTGATTATGGAGCGCGGCAGATAGGGCTCGCGAAAACATGCTGTCCAATGCATATCAAGGATCCTTTCTATGCATCGTGGGAATGCAAATGGATATTACCCGTCTGCGCCACATCGTTGCGGTCGCGCGCAACCAGAGCTTTTCACGCGCAGCCGAGGAAGAAGGGATCACCCAGCCCGCGCTCAGCCGCTCGATCGCCGCCTTCGAACAGCGCCACGGCGTGGTCCTGTTCGACCGCGGCCGTGGCGGCGCGCATCCGACCGCGGTGGGGCTGGCCGTCATCGAGCGTGCGCAGGCGCTGCTTGCTGCTGCCGGCGATCTCGAACGCAGTCTCCGGCGTTATCCGGGGGGCGAAGTCTCGCGGGTCGCCTTCGGTCTCGGCCCCCTGCTCACCGGCCTGATGCTGCCGCGGCTGGCGGCCTCGCTGCTCGGTGCCTATCCGGGCATCCAGATCAAGACGCTGGTGGGCACGTCGGATCAACTCGTGTCCGAATTGCTCGGCGATCGCATCGAGATGATCCTCGGCAACAATTGGAACCTGGGGCGTGTCGCGGGAACCGAGGTCGAGAAGCTCGGCAAACTCAAGGTCGCGGTCATGGCTCGCGGCGATCATCCGCTGGCGAGGGTGCGGCGGATCGATGCGGCCGCGATCGAGGCCTACCCGATCGCCAGCGCGGTCGAATTGCCGAGCGGCGGGATCAGCGGCCAGGCGGGCGGCTTCGTCTGCAGCAATTTCCACGCGCTGCGCGAAACGGTCCTGCGCAGCGATTGCATATGGGTATGTTCGCCGGCCTTCGTCGCAGAGGATCTGCGCGAGGGACGGATGGCTATGCTCGACGTGGCGGACATCGCACCGACCGATAGCGACATCTGTCTCGTGCTCAAACGTGGCCGCACGCGCTCGGCCGCAGCGGTGGCCGTCGCGGCCGAAGTTCGTGCCATGCTGGTGGAAGTGGCGACGACGACAATCTGATTCGCAATTCGCCAATTCGAATCATCTTTCGCCTGGTGATTCGAAGCGATCGCAAGCCATGACCGTGGGATTGGTGCAACAGTCGCGGTGGCAATCGATATCGCGCGCGGAATATAGCGCGATATGCCCGTCAAGAACTGTGGCTACATAGGGCATAGAGCCTCGGCCGCGCAGTCACTCTTCGTCAGTCGAGCCGGTGCCGCATGCCCTCACGGCAGCGGCGCGACGGGAGATTGGCGGAAAAGCCTGGGGTAGGGGTTGCCCATCGCGGGGCGGGCAGCGCCGCTCAACTGCATTGCGGTCCTCGCCGCCCCTAGCAGCGAGGTTCTTTCGAGCTGCCATTCAATGCAAGCGGTCGTGTCAATTCTTAACGTTCCGGCAGCCTTTTAGCGGCGAACCCGAGGCGCTTGGTTAACGGGATCGTTAACCAGCACGAATCATGACCCACCCGTTTCCGACGAAACAGACGACAAAACGGGGGTATCTGTGAAGGCTTTTCATCTTCTTCTGACCATTGCGCCGATCGCGCTCGCCACGCCCGCATGGGCCGACGCGGCAGCCGAGACCGCAGAGCAAAACGCAGCCGCGCAGGAAGCGCCGGCTCCGGTGCAGCCGCAGCGCGAGGTCTTCAGCACGGGCGTCGCCAAGGGCCGCGACATTCTCGATTCCGCGATCTCGACCAGCTCGATCCGCGAAAGCCAGGTCCAGAAGCTTTCGGCACGCTCGCTGGCGGAGATCTTCCACAACATCGCCGGCGTCCGCTCGGAAGTGTCGAACGGTGAGATCAACAACAACGTCACCGTCCGCGGCCTGCCGATGGCTTCGACCGGCGCCAAGTTCCTCCAGCTCCAGGAAGACGGCCTGCCCGTCGTCGAATTCGGCGACATGATCACCGGCGGCGCCGACCAGTTCATGCGCGTCGATCTCAACCTCGCCCAGGTCGAGGCGATCCGCGGCGGGTCGGCTTCGACCTTCGCTTCGAACTCGCCGGCCGGCATCATCAACCTGATGTCGAAGACCGGTGACGTCGAGGGTGGCTCGCTCATGCTGTCGACGGGGGTCGACTATCGCGAATATCGGGCCGACTTCGATTACGGCGGCCGGATCAGCGACACGTTGCGCTATCACATCGGCGGCTTCTACCGTCAGGGCGAAGGTCCGCGTAAGGTCGGCTATGACGCGGTCCGCGGCGGCCAGCTCAAGTTCAACATCACCAAGGAATTCACCGGCGGCCACATCCGCCTCTACGGCAAGTACCTCGACGATCGCACGCCGGTCTATCTGCCTGCGCCGATGTCGCTGACGGGTACGAACGCGGATCCGAAGTTCGGCGCGCTGGCCGGTTTCGACAACAACAAGGACACGCTGCTGTCGCGCTACCACACGAGCAACCTGACGCTCGATGGCGGCAACAACGTCGTCGTCAACGACCTGCGCGACTATGCGCGGTCCAAGGTCCGCTCGGTCGGCCTCGAGGCGCAGTTCGAAGTGGCCGATTGGACCATCACCGAGCGCTTCCGCTATTCGAAGATCTCGGGCAACTACGGCGGCGTCTATCCGGCGGTCACCAATTCGGCGGCCACCGTGGCCAGCATCTTCGGCGGCCCCGGCGCGACGCTGCGCTACGCCAGCGGTCCGAACAAGGGCCAGGCGATCACCGCCGCGGCAAACATCAACGGCAACGGGCTGATCGCCGCGTTGATGACCAGCGACATCACGCTCAAGAGCTTCGACAACGCCACCAACGACATCCGCGCCAGCCGCGTGTGGAAGCTGGGCGAGGGCGAACTGACCTCGACCGCCGGCTTCTACAAGTCGCGCCAGTCGGTCGAGAACTATTCGACTGCCAACTCGCTGCTGTCCGACGTGCGCGGTGACGGTAAGGCAGCGCTCGTCGACATTTCGACCGCGACCGGCGTGCCGCTTAGCGAGAACGGCTACTACACCTTCGACGGAACGTTCTTCGGCACCTACCAGCGCCGCGGCATCAACGTCGACTATGATACCAATGCCGCTTTCGGCTCGCTGAACTACAAGATCGGCGCGCTCGCGATCGGCGGCAGTCTGCGTTACGACTTCGGCGGCGCCAACGGCTTCGTCCAGAGCTACAAGCTCACCAACAATCCGGGCTCGTTCACCAAGGACATGAACGGCGACGGCGTGATCTCGGCGCCGGAGCGCAAGGTCGGCTTCCTGCCCGTGGGCAATCCCTCGCCGGTCGACTACACCTACAACTACCTGTCCTATTCGGTGGGTGTGAACTATCGCGTCGCGGAGCCTTTCGCGGTCTTCGCCCGTTATAGCCGCGGCGCTCGCGCCAATACGGATCGTCTGCTGTTCAGCACTGCGATCAACGCCAACGACGGCAGCCTGGCCAATCGCGAGGCGCTGATCGACTACGTCAAGCAGGCCGAGGCCGGTTTCAAGTATCGCACGGCGAACTTCACCCTCAACGGCACCGCGTTCCTCGCCAACACGCTCGAGCACAACAGCTACTTCGGCCCGACGATCGACCGCAAGTACAAGGCCTATGGCCTCGAGCTCGAGAGCAGCTTCCGTTCGGGTATCTTCAGCGTGACCGCGGGCGCGACCTACACCAAGGCCGAGATCACCAACGACAAGCTCGATCCGACCGTGATCGGGAACAAGCCGGTGGGCTCGCCTTCGCTGTTCGGCTACGTCACGCCCGAGATCTCGACCGACCTGTTCAGCATCGGCGCGAACTTCTACGGCATCTCGAGCCGCTACGCCTCGGATACCAATCTGCTGAAGATGCCGGGCTACGTGCTCGTCAATCCCTTCGTCCAGCTGCGGCCGGTCAAGGACCTGACGGTGTCGCTCAACGTCAACAACCTCTTCGACGCCAAGGGCATCACCACGGTCTCGGCCGCGACGATCCCTGCCAATGCCATCGGCACGGGGACCGTGATCAACGGCCGTACCATCTCGGCTTCGGTCCGCTTCGACTTCTAGGCCACGATAGCGAGAGAGGACATCGGCCTGGTCTTCTGAAGACCGGCCGGTTCCTCGTGGCGCCCGCGATCTCCTGCGAGATCGCGGGCCTTCGCGTTCTGCCCTGGCGGAAATCCACGCGAAGGCCTGTGTTACAAAGTATTCGGAACGGATTGACGTTGACTGTTTTGTCAGTAGACCAGGTAAATCCAAAATGGAGATAATTAGCATGGCCGAAGACATCGCCGACAACAGTCTTCTCGAATTCGCGACCGAACTGACGATTGCGTGGCTCGCCAATCCGAACACCCGCGCTTCGGCTGACGAAGTTCCGGCGTTTCTCCGGACGATGCATGATGCCGTGACGGGGCTTGCCGCCGGTGCCGCTTCCACAGAACAGGTCGAGCCAGCGCCTGAATTCACGCCTGCCGTTTCAGTGCGCCGTTCGCTCGCGTCGAAGGATCATCTGATCTCGATGATCGACGGCAAGCCCTACAAGACCTTGAAGCGTCACTTGTCGACCCACGGTCTGACGCCCGCGCAGTATCGCGAGCGCTACGGTCTCAAGGCGGACTACCCGATGGTGGCCGAAAACTATGCCGCGATGCGTCGGGGGCTCGCGAAGAAGATCGGACTGGGGCGCAAGCCTGGGGCCAAGGTCGCGGCAAAGTCGAACGATGCCGCCGGCAGCGACGCCGCGCCCAAGCGTCGCGGACCGCGCGCGAAGAATGCCGACTGACGTCGACTGCGATTGTCGCGTTATCTGCGGGCCCCGTTTCGGGGCCCGTTTTTTTTGGCCTGGGCGGGCGTGGCAAAGCGGCCCCCTGCCATCCGCGCGCGGCGTGACGCTTGCGACTGTCTTGCGATGCCGCCGTGGGGCCTCGATCGATGCGCGCGGACGAAACGGGCGTGTCGCGTTCCGAAACGCGGCGGTCGATCTCCAAGGGAGAGCTCCATCGAGCCACGCCCGGTGGACGCTCATGCGGGCTTGTGCGGTAGCGAGCTGCCCAGGCCCCTGAAGCTGGGCGCTTCGAGCGCCTGTCACAGAGATTGCGTGGGACTGTAATAAAATTTCGAAAAATGTTC